>CAVVYT010000009.1:0-733241 GCA_963752535.1 uncultured Chloroflexia bacterium | reverse complement strand
ATCAATACAAAAAGCGGACAAAGGCATAACTTCCGTATTCCTGTCGGGAGATCTTTGTCCTTTTCCCTCCTCGATCTGAGTTTCACTCTTTGACCTTCCCCTGTCTCATGATCCATGTATCCTCAACACTGCAAGCAATCCAATCCAACGGATACACTGCCATGGTTCATAACAGTATTGCTTCATATTCCCCCATAGTTTTATTTGGACTTTCCCCACTTTTCATAGTATACCGAAAGGTAGGCTTCACAATATTCTCTCATTATTGATTAGGAGGTAGTGATGAATTCATCCGTCAGGCAGGCATTATCCACGATCTTCAAAGTCCGCTGGAATCCAGGCAAAGATTTGGCAATAGTTGCCCTCTCCTGGGTACTGGTTGTCGCCGCGCTTTACACGGCGACCGTCATTGTCGGGCAATCGGTTTGGGGCGGGATGGGTTATTTCCTGCTGTATGCTGTTTTGGGAGCAACCATCTTCGGGGTCGGCATCCCCGTCTTCTGGATGGTCGTGGTCCGCAAGCGATCTCTGGCGGATCTGGGAATTACCAAAAAGTACCTTGGGCTAAGTCTGATCCTGCAATTGGTTTTCGCCGGATTGCAGTACTATGGGCACCCTGGCCAGAACAGAAATGCCTGCCATTGAAGTCCTGATCCCATTGATCGCACTGGCACTCGCGATCGGTTTTTTTGAGGCGATCTTCTGGCGGGGATGGGTGCTGCTCCGGCTTGAAGAAGCCTTTGGGGTGATTCCGGCGATCCTGCTCGGATCCGTCCTTTACGCGGCGTATCATCTCGGGTACGGAATGCTGACCAGCGAAATGATCTTCCTCTTCTTTATCGGGGTGATGTTCGCCGTTGTGTTCCGCCTAACCAAATCCATCTTCATCCTCTGGCCAATTTTCCAGCCGATGGGTCAACTGGTCACCTTAATTAAAGATGGATTGTCCTTACCACTCCTTGCATCGCTTGGGTTTATAGAAGTGCTGATCGCGATGGGAGTGATCATCTGGCTGGCTGCCAGATATGAGAAAAAGCGTAGATCCAGCATTCCGGCGGGTGGATAAACTCCATCCAACTGTTTTGAATTCAGACCGGGTGCGGTATTCGTCCATCAGGGAATGCTTTCCTTTGATCAGGAATTACCCTGAGGTGGATATCTCTATCCTTCAGGCGGAATTTCCACTGCGAATACCCCATAATCCTCTGCCGAATGGCCGGACAATCCGACCCGGCCATGTTTCGGTATTGCGGTGAATCAGGATGCTCTGGCTTGGATTATCGCAGCGGTTGAAACCGAATTGGTAGCGTCGAAGCGGGTGGCCATCCCGAAATGGGTTTCCGGAATTGATCTTCCCGATGGTCCGTAGGAAATCCTTTGGGTCAGGTTTATTCAAATACAAGACATACATGTAAGCGGTATTGATATTGTCGGAGAAACAGACCGGTGTTGCGCTGGTCTCTGTGCTGCGGATGGCATCCAGTAGGCCGCGGTTGAAATCGTGATCCACTTTCGCCTGATAAGAGGGGCTGAAATAGGATACGCAAAACCAGGCGAACGCGCCCAGGTAGAGCAACCCACCCGGCAGCAGGAAGATCCGCCTTTGGGTTGCGATCCAATCCCAGAAGTAAGCCACGCAGAAAGTGATCGGGATGTAGATCAGCGTCATCCGGTTGAAGTTGGTACTTTGCAGAATGCCAATGGATAAACAGGCCGCCAGCCAGGCGATCAGGAACAGCCAGGGTGTTTCCTTAAGCCGCGATTGGCGGATGAGTAGGACGATCCCGATCACAGCCAGGATTGGCGCCAGAGGGTATAGATAGCCAAACGGTGGAATCGCATTACGGTACCAGCCGTCCGTTTGAACCCATAACAATTTCAGCATGATCCAAAAATTCGCAGCCAGTTCACCCAGGGCGTTTTGTTGAAAGATCGCCACCAGAGTTTCGTACCGGGCTTCAATCGGCAGTCTGGGGATGGTCATTCGCCAGATATGAATTGATTCCAGTTTGAACGTATTGACGATCACATACAACAGGATGGGCAGAGATGCGACCAGGAAGGCAAGAAACCCCATCAGGAGTGTTTTTCGAGGTACCGATCTGGTAACCCATTTCGTAATAAAAACAACACCCAGGAAGAGCGGTATGACTGAGAACGAGGTGCTGTACGTGTAAAGGCAGAACGAAAAGAAAATCATGGAGGCCGGGAAATAGCAGGGAGACTTCTCGGAATACATCAGCAGAAGGAAACCGATTGAGAAGAGAAATGGCACAAAATACGGCTCCAGGGCATAGCGGGAGCCCATGATGGTCCAGGGACTGATCGCGACCAGGAACATCGCGATCAACCCGAAGGAGGCATTTTTCAGTTTCTTGCCGGTCAGGAATGCGATGGGAAGAAGAAGTATTCCAGCGATCAGGTTCGGCAGGCGGATGGAGAAGGCAGTAAGACCAAGCAGTTTAACAAATGGAACAGCCATATATGAATAAAATGCAGAGGAACCATCTCCCCAGGACACAAAATGGACAGGTAAGGAAATTCCGGTTCTATCATACCCATACTCTGATAGATAGTAAGCATCGATCCCATTGCCTACTTCATCCTGGTGGAGGTCCGCGGGAAACACGGCGAAGTTCCACACTCGGGGCAGGATTCCCAGGATGAGGATCAGACTAAAAAGCAGAACAGGATAGGAGCGGAGCGGTTGTCTCATGGGTTAGGTAAGCTGAATATCAGGTAATTGTATCCCAATGCGAATGTGCAGTCTATTCGTGCGAGAATCGGTGCGGATTCAAGAAGAATCTCATACTTGACCTGGGTCAACAACCTTTTCCTTTCTCGCACGTATAAGATAGGACAGGTTAACCTGAACAACCAAATGAAGCATAAAAAGAGAGCTCAATGAAAAAATCCATCAAAATAATCTCCATAGCATTCGTCATCGTCCTCATCGCCGTCGTGTGGATGAGTGTCCGTTTTGGAATGGCATCCTCCCAGGTCGCACGCGAGGGTCGTACTGCGGTCAGCCCCGTCCAATTTGAACTGGGAAGCACGAACTCATTGACCATCCTCCCATTATTTGAAGAGGCTGTTTCCAAACCGGATCTGCACAGCGAACATGGTGTATCTTATCTAATTCAAACCGACCAGCAAACGCTGCTGATGGATGTGGGAAATAATATGGAGAATACATTTCCAAATCCTTTGGACGAGAATCTGCGTAAACTGGGTGTGTCTGCGGAGGTTGTGGATGCACTGGTGATCTCGCACAACCACCCGGATCATGTTGGCGGGATGAAGGTCTGGCAGGCTGGTACTTTTTCCGCTCCAGGCGGTAGGACTGATCTCTCGGATATGCCCATCTATGTCCCGGTCAGCCTCACGTATCCCGGATCGATGCCTTTGATCGCTGACGAACCCGTCAAGATTGCGGAAGGAATCGCATCCATTGGCCGCCAATCCTTTGTTCAGCCATTTCCCATCTGGACCGGGAATCTCGTGGGACAGGAGCAATCCTTGGTGGTCAATCTGGAAGGGAAGGGGTTGGTGGTGATCACCGGCTGCGGACATCCAAGTGTCGAACGGATCGTTACCCGCGCCGAAGGTCTGTTCGGTATGCCGGTCATAGGCGTGGTGGGTGGATTGCATTATATGGGCATGAGCACCGAGCAGGTCCAACCGCACCTGGATTTCATCCAATCCCTCGATCCGTCTCTGGTGGCGCTGTCCCCACATGATAGCGATCCATCCGCCATTGATTTGTTCCGCAACGCTTTTGCGGATGCCTATCAGGATATTCAGGTTGGGCGTGAGATCCACTTTCCGGTAACGGAGTAGCTTTTCAAGGACAATATCAAAGCTGCCTGCCCCGGTTCATGGATCGGGTCAGGTAACTATGTATTAAGTGGCTGCCTGCGCTCCCGTAGGGAGTGGGATTCGAACCCACTTAAGATAAAAACCTGCCATTATGACAGGTAAATTTTCAAGGCGGGGAGTGGCCGCCTGCGCTCCCGAAGGGAGTGGGATTCGAACCCACTTAAGATAAAAACCTGCCATTAAGACAGGTTCGATTTTCAGGCGGGGAGTGGCTGCCTGCGCTCCCGAAGGGAGTGGGATTCGAACCCACTTAAATAAAAAACCTGCCATTATGACAGGTAAATTTTCAAGGCGGGGAGTGGCCGCCTGCGCTCCCGTAGGGAGTGGGATTCGAACCCGCTTAAGATAAAAACCTGCCATTAAGACAGGTTCGATTTTCAGGCGGGGAGGGTGGGATTCGAACCCACGGCTGAGTTTAACCCCAGCACTCACTTAGCAGGCGAGCCCAATCGGCCACTCTGGCACCTCCCCGGATACGAAGTTGTGGCGGAGGAGGTGGGATTCGAACCCACGTTGGGTTGCCCCAAACCTGTTTTCAAGACAGGCGCCATCGGCCGCTCGGCCACCCCTCCTCTTCACACTCGTCAGTGAGTCGAGAAATTTTACCACATCTGACTGCTCTTTACATAGATACTATTGGAGGCGGCAGCGAGCGGGCGCTTCACGCAATCCTTCCACCACTACCGGGGGATTTCCGCGCAGGATGATCAGATCCGCTTGCAGATATTCCACCGGCTTGCCGCGCACCTCTGCGGATGATATCCGCCCGAGGACGAGAGTGTCGGACCGGTTGGGGAACGAGCGCGGTGGACGGTCTAGCATCACCACCGCCTGGTCGATACCGGCAGGACCGGTGATCACGAAACCCATCCGGCAGAAGTCGAGAGGCGCATAAGCGACCCAATTGGAGCCCATCTCACCGTCACCGGGACGGTAATAGCGCGGATACAGTTCCCGCCCGTAAATGAACGTCACATCCGGTTCAGCCAATAAGGTTTTTGCTGCAGCCGGGTCCACACCCCAGTCTTTCAACAGGGTGGGGATGTCTGCCCTCGTGAGGGCTTCATATCGCTTCGGGAAGACCATCTCCGTGATCGGGATGAGGCTTCCGACCAGGATGAGTGTGATCACCAGGGTCACCCATTTGCGCATAGATATTTTATCGGGAGTTGCCTCCACCGGCGAAGGTGATGTGATTTGCGTTTCCGGGGAGAGGCGGTTCAATCCAAGCAATATCCAGCCTCCGACCTGCAACAGACCGGCGGCGAGGTAGACATATCCCACCCAATCGGCAGGCAGATTATAGCGTCCACTCGAGTTGCGGGCCAGGGCGTTGCTCAGGGTATAAATCCCATTGACGGCCAGCGGAATCAATCCCACCCAACCGAGACGGGAATATAGCGAGCCAATCCCGATCGCCATCAACCCGAGCGTGACAATGAGCAGGACGCCTTGTCCAAAGGTCAGGTCGATCCGGTCGTCGCGCCAGAATGGGTATTCGGTCATGACCGTATCCACCGTTTCGACGAATCGCTGCGGCGGGGTGACAAATAAGGTTCCGATCTCGTTGCGCATGAAATGGTTGGCGGTGAAGGACAGGATCGCGCCCGGATTTTGCAGGGCAATCTCGATAAAGGATTTATCTTCCTCGACTGCACTCTCATCCATTCCAAGCCGGCCTTGCAAGAATTGGGTCTGGGTGGTGGGATCATCAAACACGATCTGCCCGGTGAGGGCGTAATTGCGGATCAGCCAGGGAGCGATCATCAACAAGAGCCCGGCGCAGAAAAGGCCCATGCGTGCGAGCCATGTCTTCCATTTACGCGGGGTTTGAACCAGTATCAGGATCAGGATGAATGGCAGCAGCAAAACAGCCTGGGTTCGGAAGAGCATCACCCATCCCAACGCGCCACCAACTCCCATCGCCCAGAGTGGATTGGTCTGATTCCCCTTCCACCAAAGGATCATGAGCCAGGTTAAAACCAGGATCGCCAGCAGAGTAGGCATGTCCGCCATGATCAGCTTGGAATGGGAGAGTTCAATATAGTGGGTGGATAGGATCGCGTTCAACTCGCGGAATACGCCCAATAGTCCTATCGCGAAACCGAGGGGTCGGCCCATCAATTGTTTGCCGACCAGGTAGAGGAAGACCGGCACCAACGCCAGCAGGAAGGTCTGCAAGGTGATGATACGACCGTAATCGCCCTGCGCGGCGGCGGTGAGATAACTCAAAACGGTGAGATAGAATGGGCGGGGTGTGACCTCACCCCCATATAACCCGGTCCCGATGGTGACACTTTCCGAGGCCAGCCCGTAGTAAAGCGCATCTGAGTATGGATAGACCTCCTGGTTGGGCAGGCGGGGTTCCGGTGAGAAGTAGCTGTTTTGCAGCGGTTGGGGCAGCCAGAGCGCCAGCGCCAGGACGTAGAGTGCCAGCATCAGGCCGGTATCCAGGCTGAAACGCGCCCACCGATTGGACAGACTTGCGATATGGCGATCAAGTAGCAGCAGGATCAACCCGGATGCGACGGCCAGTCCGATCTGCCAGGCGAGGAGAGGCGAACCCATCTTGCGCCAACCTTCTGAATCGGCGTTCAACCCAAAGCGCGTGACGAGGATGAAGATCGCCACTATCAGAAATACCCCCGCAGCGATGAGGGAGATTTGCAGGATGCGTTTACGGGAACCGTCTGGCTTCAGGCTCCATCCGAAACGCAGCCAGGTCAGATAGAGGACTGCCTCGAGTGAGACGATCCACAACCAGAGCAGGAGCGGGTAGAGCCTTTCATAATAAGCCAGCAACGCAGGATCGATCAGACTGCGGGGAAGCTGGGTGATGCAGAATCCAACCAGGAAGAGGGTAGACAGGATGACTGTCGCCGTCAGGTAGACACGTCCGCCGGCCAGTTTTTCCACCCAGATGGTCTTTTTACCAAGGGCGAGGAAACCGAACAGACCTGCCGCCGCGATCATCCCGGCCATGAGCGCCAAACGTTGGGCGGAGAAGCCGAGCAGCACGCTGTTCTTTGGATCACCTGGCAGGTTGGCCAGATAGACGGCTACGGCCAGGCTTTCCAATGCCAGGATGGCCATAAAAAAGATGGTGAATCTGCTATGATCTTCGCGGATTTTTCCCGGCATCTGCCCTCCCAATTTCCCTTACCCCCTTGATTATACATGGACAGATATGTAGGGTGGGCTTCGCGTTGCGTCCTCAGGGAAAGCCCACCCTACAATAAATCGGTTGAAAGCCCGTTACGCTTTCCAGGCGGGGAAGAACTTCTCGCTGCCGCCTTGTTCCACAGCATAATACGGCGCCCAGGCGACCCCGAACATTTCCAGGTAGATGTTCGTCCGGGTGGGCAGGATGGGCAGCTCGGTCACATCCTCCACAACCCCCACCCAGCGCTCGTGAGCTTCCTGTATTAACAGGCTGGTTTCCTTCTCCAGATCTGCCAATTGTGATTTGAGCAGGGCGACCATCCTCACGGATTCGTCCACATCAGCCTTGGCGTTGGCGGTCATCCGGCGCTTCGTCAGATTCTTGCTGACGCTGCGTTTCCTTCCACCGAACAACCCGAGAACAGTATCCAGGCCGCTGCCAACCTCTTCCATTGTGCGGGTACCGAGATCCGCTTTATCCGCGGATAGTTCAGCTTCTTCCCGTTGCAGTTTCTGCTGGAGAAGGGATGCTTTCTTGTTTCCTGCCGAGGTGATCTTGGCCACTTCGTCATCGCGCCCTCTGCGGGCGATCTCGCTGCATTTTAGTTTGAATTCCGCGCTGGATACACCCGGACCGGCAAACTGTTTGAGCGCCAGATTGGCTTTCAAACGCATCTCGCCGGTCTGGAAAACCCAATCCTGAAAGTCTTTTTGAAGAGCGGATACCATCTTCACATCCGAAAGAGGGCTTTCCAGGCTGGTGAATTGGGCGCCACTGACAGGTTGAGATCCGAATAAGCGGGGATCCATTTCCCCTGAAACATGATCTTCCCATTGAATGAGCCCGCGCGGATCAGGGCGCTCCACCACCACCATGCGGCGAATGAGTTGGTCCACGCCATAGCGGCGGTCGAGATAGCGGATCTGTACCTGCCCGAGCAGGACAGGTTTATACAATAATCGGGCAGACTGGGCTGCGGCAGCGCTTCCCGCCGCTTCGCTGAAGGTCTGATTATTCGGCAGGAACACTTCCGTGATCCCACGCGGGACGGATGGTTTGGTCAGGCTTTGGGCGGCCGAGCCCATCACCGATGCCGCTGATGGGGAACCGGTCGGACGGGAGGATGCGCCTGCCCGGGTTTCCACACCTCCGCCTGAGGACGCCATTTTCGCGCCCGCCAGTTGATTCAACCTGGGGATCTGCACCCGGGTGAGTGGGCCAGCCAGGTAGTTCATGGCCCAGCGGGTGGTCATTTGTACGGGACCGGATGAATGAACATTGTGCAGCAAGAAGACGCGTTTCCCCAATCCGGAGATGATCCTGTCGAATTGACCGCGATCCACCCCGCCCGTAAGGCTTTCCAACCCATCGAGCAGGCGCTGCTTGTCCTGGTCAGTCTGGAGCTTGCCAATGAACCAGGTACCGGCATTGGAAAGCGCCTTGTAATCCACATCAACCGGATTTTGGGTCGCCAGCAATAAGCCTACCCCAAAGGCGCGGGCTTGCTTCAGCAGGCGCAGGATGATCATCTTGGAAGGCGGGTTGGCAATCGGCGGCAGGTAGCCGACGATCTCATCAAAATAGACCAGCGCCCGCAGACCGGTCGTGCCCGTCTGGGAACGCATCCAGGTTTCGATGGAAGCGTAGAGCAGGGTGATGAAGAACATCCGCTCGGTGTCTGGCAGGTGAGCGACATAAAAAATGGCATGCCGGGGTTTACCGGCCGGGGTGTAGAGCATTTTGCCAATATCGAGCGGTTCACCGGTCATCCAGGCCTCGAAGGAGGGCGAAGCCAGGAAGTTATTGAGGGTCATCGCCAGGTCGGTCCGGTCAACCTCTGGGTAGAATTTGTCCAATGGAAAGACGCCCAGCTTATCGAAGGGCGGATTCTGGGTCTGCAGGATCAACTCAGACAGGTCCAGGTCTTTGCCCTTGCTCCAGGCGTTCTGGAAGATGTTGGAAAGCAGGATGTGTTCACGGGAACGGATCGGGTCGATATTGGTCAGCCCGATCAATCCCAACAGCGCGGCGACGGTGCTCGAGATCCGTTCCATCAGCACTTCACGGTTGCCTTCCCAGGGGATTTCGGGCGCTTTGAGCGAGGCGATGATGCTGACCGGGATGCCGGCGTCTGAGCCGGGGGTGTAGATGGCGAAATCAGCGTGCTGGTTGAGCGCAGCGATCCGCTCGCGGGTGATGCCCCAGCCGTCGAGACCCTTCTTCCAACTGGCGGCGGTCTCAGCAGCCAACTGTGCTGTGGTGACTCCCAGCTTGCGGGCGGCGTCGGCATCCATCCACGGTTCAAAATCAGACGGAAGTTGGTCGGGGAAATGCAGGATCAGATTGGTCAGGTCGCCCTTCGGGTCGATGATGATGGCGGGGATGTTTTGCAGGGCGGCTTCTTCAAGCAAGCCAACGCACAGGCCGGTCTTGCCGGAGCCGGTCATACCGGTAACGACCGCGTGGGTGGTCAGGTCGGCGGGATCATAGGTGATGACTTCATCGGTGGCTTTACCGGTAGCGGGATCGACTTTCCGTCCCAGGAAGAATTCGTTATCTGTTCCCATTACACACTCCTCAGAAAGTTCTGTTGGATACAGTCATTATAGCAAAGGTGGGGAAAGTGGTTTGCCTACTCTAGAACCTTGCGAATAATCTGATCCATCTCGACAGTGTTACGGGCGGAAAGATTGCTCCCGATGATGGCATATAATAAACAGGCTGCTTATTTGTCCGCAGCCTGTTTATGCTAATAGTCTACTTCTGCCTGGATGAGGATGTTGTACCGCTATTATTTAAGGTATTCACCGATGTTGGTTGAGTCAATCAGGGTGAAGGAGACCAGGATTTCAGGTTCCACTTTTTCCCCATTCGCAATCTTCACGACAGTTTCCATTGCCGCAGTACCCTGAGCAGTTGTGCTCTGGGATACTGTTGCAGCCAGGCGGCCATCTTTCACTGCGGCTAAAGCATCGGGGGTCGCATCCAAACCATAGATCTTGATCTTATCGAGCATCTTGGCATCTTCCACGGCTTTGAGGGCGCCAAGTGCCATACCGTCGTTATTCGCGACAATCGCGCTGAGTTCGGTGCCGGTCTGAAGCCAGTTCTCGACCAGTTTGAGGGCTTCATCGGTCTTCCAGTTCGCGGACTGTTCGAACGCAACTTTAATGTCGGGGTAATCTTTCAGGACTTCGTAATACCCTTCGGTACGGCCGAGTTGCGCATCTGAGCCCATGGGTCCAAGCAGGAAGGCCACATTACCCGTTCCACCGATCGCTTCGGCAGCGGTCTTCATTTCCATGATACCGCCCTCGACATTGCTCACACCAACAAATGCGCTGGCAGCTTCGGGCTTGCTGATCTTCTGGTTCACAACGACCACGGGAATACCGGCTTTGGTCGCGGCTTCGATGGCTGGGACGATGCCATCCACAGAAACGGGTTCGATGATCACACCGGTGATGCCCTGGGTGACCGCGGTTTCCAATTGGCCAACCTGTTTTGCGGCATCCTGGCCACCATCATAGACTGTCAGCTCGACGCCTAATTCCGCAGCTTTCGCTTTGACGGCATCTGACAATTCAATGGTGAAGGCATTGGTCATATGGCTCATGAACAGGCCATACTTTTTGGCTTTCGGGGCGGGGGCGGCAGTACAACCTGCAACCAGGGCGACGATGACCAAAGCAACAATAATTCTGGCGATCCACTTTTGCGATTTCATGTTTCTCTCCTTATAGATAAGATGGTGCAGAAATAACCGGCTATTAGCGGATAATGACGATCGATCAGGCTTTCGCTTTACTTTTCATATCCAACAAAACGGCCACGATGATAATGCTGCCTTTGATGATGAGCTGAAAATGGGATGACACATTGAGGATATCGAGACCATTCCCGATGACTGCGATCAATAACGCGCCGATTACAGTGCCGTACCACTTGCCGGCGCCTCCCGACATACTCACGCCGCCGATAATCACTGCGGCGATGGCATCCAATTCATACGCCTGCCCTGATGTTGGATTTCCGGAGACGAGCCGGGACGCCAGCAACAAACCCGCCAGGCCAGCCAAAAATCCAGAGATGGTATACACCGCCACCTTGATTTGATTTGTATTGATACCAGAGACTCTCGCGGCGGTTTCGTTTCCGCCGATGGCGTACACTCTTCTTCCAAAAACAGTTCGGGTAAGCACAAAAGCACAGATGGCCGCAACCACCAGGAAATACACGACCAGGTGGGGAATCGCATTCCAAACGAAATCCACCTGCAATGGATTCAAATGACTTGGTTACATTGAATACCGGTTGTCCGTTCGCTGCGATCAGAGCCACCCCGCGTATGATCGTCATTGTGCCAAGGGTGACGATGAATGGCGGGATATTCCCGTACGCAACGCTGGCCCCATTGAAACATCCAACCAATGCGCCAATCACCGCCGAGAGGATGATCGGGACGATCAATGGATATTCGCCCGGATGTGCGAAGGTTGCCGCGATCACCCCGGTAAGCGCGACGATCGATCCGACCGACAGGTCGATCCCCCCGGATACGATGACGAACATCATTCCCATGGCCAGGATCCCATTGATGGAAGCCTGCTTAAGGATGTTCACCAGGTTGGCGGGTTTGGCGAATGCATTTGGAGACAGGATCATCAATATGATCAATATGACGAAAAATGCGATGATGATACCGATTTCCCTGAAGAGAAGAAGTCTCAATTCGCGAGCGTAATGATTTGTTCATAAAACTCCACCGTTATTAAAAGCAGATGCGTACCGCATGATTGTTTCCTGAGAGAATTCAGATCGGGGTATTTCTCCGGTTTTCTTCCCGGCAGCCAGGACGATGATCCGATCTGATAACCCCATGATCTCGGGGATTTCAGATGAGATCATTAAAACAGCCTTGCCCGCTTTGACCATTTCGCCGATCAATAAGTAAATATCCCGTTTCGCGCCAACATCGATTCCCCGGGTGGGTTCATCCAGGATGATGATATCGGGAGCGGTGAGCAACCACTTTGATAGAACCACTTTTTGTTGATTTCCCCCGCTGAGGTTCGACAGGAGAGTATTGCGGGAAGTCGTCTTGATTTTCAAGCTATTGATGTATTCATCAGAAACACGTCGTTCTTGAAAATCGCGGATGATTCCCATTCGGGCAAGGTCTTTCAGGCTGACAATGGTGATATTGTTCTTAACGGAGAATTTCAGATTAAGTCCGGTTAGTTTACGGTCCTCAGTGATCAAAGCCACTTTATTCCGAATCGCATCCTGTGGATGGCGATGCATCACCCGCTTGTTGTTGATCCAAATTTCCCCGGAGGTGGGTTGGGTGATACCGAAAATACATTCTGCCAGCTCACTCCTTCCGGCACCGACCAGACCGGCAATCCCCAATATCTCACCTGAGTGCAGCTGGAAATTGATGTTGGTGAAATGACTTCCCCGGGATAAGTCGCGGACATCCATCACCACATCGCCGATGTGAGCCTCCGTTTTTGGGATGAACTCTTTGATCTCGCGGCCGACCATCAGCTTGATCAGGTGATCGTGATCGATCTCTGTCACAGGATACGTCCCAATAAAATCGCCATCCCGAAGGACGCTGATCCGATCGGCTATCTGGAAGATCTCATCCATCTTATGAGAAATATAGATGACGGCCACATTTTGTTTGCGCAGTCGATTGATCTGTTCGAAGAGGGTCTTGACTTCTTTTTGGGTGATCGCTGAGGTGGGCTCATCCATTACAATCACCTTGGAAGAAAGGGAGATCGCTTTGACAATCTCAACCAATTGCATCTGCGCCACGCTGAGGTGACGCATCAAAGCCCGCGGATTGATCTGAATACCGATCTCGCTGAATAACCGTTCGGTCTGGCGGCGTTGTTCCCTCAGGTCCACCAGGCCCATCTTCCCCAGACCATTGAAAAGGATCTCTCTCCCCATAAATATATTTTCCGACACTTCCATATCCAGGACAGGATTCAATTCCTGGTGGATCATGGATATGCCATATCCGATGGCTTCTTTAGGGTTACGAATATTTACGGTTTTCCCGTAGACCCGGATCTCACCCTCATCGGCGGAATGGATTCCCATTAATATTTTCATCAAGGTGGATTTACCGGCCCCGTTCTCTCCGACGAGGGCATGGACTTCACCTGGCTTCACGCGGAAGGTGACATCATTCAACACCTTCACCTTGGAGAAGCTCTTATTGATATTGATCATCTCTAGGATGAAATCTTCCATGAATAAAAAGCCTTAAGAGATAATATCGTCTTATTCTTTAGAGGACAGGGGATTCTGCTTAGTTGTAATCATATGATAAATTGATTCTTGCAATTCTACAACAGATTTTTTCACCGAATTGTAATCGTGTGCATATTCGATTGTACCTGTTACAAAACATGATTACCTTTTGAGATTTCATCCTTTGTTTGACGCAGGTATTTTGAATCAAAAAATCTCCGAGGGAGGAGATTTTTTGATAATTTATAAATAGTTGTGCGGGTTGTCGTTCAAACCCATATAGCGAATCTCAAAGTGCAGATGGGGACCGGTGGAGTTACCGGTGGAACCAACCACCCCGATCTGTGAGCCCTGATACACAGAAGAGCCGCAAGAGACGGTGGTGTATTGCATGTGGGCGTACAGGGTCTGGAAGCCGTTGCCATGATCGATCATGACGGTATTACCGTAGCCGCCGTTCGCCCAACCGGAATAGACCACCAGGCCATCATCCGCGGCCACGATGGTGGCACTACCGGCTGATCCCAGGTCGATACCCTGGTGAACCCCGCCGATGTAGTCATTCCCGATCAACACACCGCCAGGGACCGGCATACCGAAGGAGCCGTCTCCAAACGCGCCGCCCGCACCGGTGTCACAGCCGCCTTCTCCAAACAGACGGGAGAGTGTGCCGGCAGATCCGCGCGGGATCTCGCCCTGGAACCAGGTAACCGCTTCCATTTTTCCGCCCGGTATCATCACATAGCTGTCTACGTCTATGACCGGGTCGGTGAGATCGAATTTATTGATGGAGACTCCAGAATCGCATCCGGGTCAGCCTTGAATTCATCTGCCACCGATTGAAGGGTATCGCCTTCTTTCCACTGGTAGTAGACGCCATCTTCAGGTGGAATGATCAGATCGATGCCCGGAGAGATCATATCCGGGCTGCCGCCGAGTGTATCGAAATTAGCCCAGAAAATGGTTTCGGGCTCCAGGTCGAATTGCTTTGAGAGCGCGAAGAGTGAATCTCCATCGCCTACTTTGTATTCGATGGCTTCTTTCCGGGTGGCTGCCGGCAGAACGGTATGGGGATTGAGCGCCCGTACCACCGCTTTCTGAGAGAGGGACGCGGCAGGCACAGCTTGTGCCTGACTGTCTGATGATTGGGTGGGTTTAATCTCCACAGGGGCAACCGTGGCGGTTGCCTTTTGTAGAAACGGCAGATCAGGTTGAGTGCGGATGAACAGGGCTACCAGTAAAAGGACCATGACTCCCGCTGCGACCCACAATACGATAGAAACTATCCGGTCACGCTCGGAAGCCTGGCCGCGGGGCGATTGTGCCCCGCTGGAAGGTTTGGGTTGACTCACATATCCTCGGCTAGGGTTTCCAGAAATTCCTTATTGGTTTTGAATTTTATCATACGTTGCAGGATCGCCTCGGTAGCCACCGCGGGATCCATACCGGCGCCCTGGGGCTGCTGGCTGATCATCTGGATATACATGCGGCGCATGATCCAGACCCGCTGTAATTCTTCCGGGCTCATGAGCAGGTCTTCGCGGCGGGTGGAGGAGCGTTCGATATCGATGGCGGGGAAGATGCGGCGTTCCTGCAAGCGGCGGTTGAGATGCATTTCCATATTGCCGGTACCTTTGAACTCTTCGTAGACCACATCATCCAGCCGGCTGCCGGTGTCGATGAGGGCGGTGGCGATGATGGTGAGTGATCCGCCTTCTTCCAGATTACGGGCAGCGCCAAAGAATCGTTTGGGCGGATACAGGGCGGACGGATCCATACCACCGGAGAGGGTTCGACCGGAAGGATTGACCACCAGGTTATAAGCGCGTGCCAGACGGGTGAGCGAATCCATGAGGATGACCACATCCCGGCCGATCTCCACCAATCGTTTGGCGCGTTCCAGTGCGATCTCGGCAGTGCGGACGTGGGAGGAGACGGGTTCGTCAAATGTGGAAGCAACGACTTCGGCGTCCACCGTGCGATCCACATCCGTCACTTCTTCCGGGCGTTCGCCGATGAGCGCCATAATGAGGTGGACATCGGGGTATTGGGAAGAGATGGCGTTGGCGATCTGTTTGAGGATGGTGGTCTTGCCGGCTTTTGGCGGAGAGACGATCATACCACGCTGACCGCGTCCTATCGGCGCGACCAGGTTGATCAGGCGGTTGGATAGCGCGCCACGATCCACTTCCAGGTCATAGCGGATGTTTGGAAAGATGGGGGTCAGCTTGTCAAATTCGGGGCGGCTGCGGGCTTCTTCCGCGGGAACGGCGTTGATGCTTTCTACTTTGAGCAATCCCCAATGTTTTTCTGACTCTCTGGGAGGACGGACATGCCCGATGACCAGGTCACCGGAGCGGAGGTCATACCGGCGCAACTGTGCCTGGGAGACATACACATCATCCGGACCGACCTGATAGTTCTGGCGCAGGAAACCCACACCTTCGCTCATAATTTCGAGAATCCCCCCACGGACCTCAAGTCCTTCCCTTTCAGCTTCCGCCTGACGGATCTTGAGGATCAGGTTTTCTTTCTTCAGCCGTTCGGCCTTCGGAATGTTCATGGTCGCGGCCATTTGACGCAGGGAAGCCAGGGGCGAGTTTTCAAGTTCTAGAATTTTCATCTTTGTTGTTTTCTAACCTTTGTGGAATGATGTTAATGGAAATTACCCCGCGGGAGTTCGCAGGACAAAATAAATCAATATAAGAGAGTTGGATGAAGATACATACAGGAGTAATTCGATTCAAATGTCAAAAGGGGAAATATATCTGAACGCAAATCCCATTCACTACCGTGATTATAGCAGATGGGATGTAATCACGCAAGTTCCCCGGTGTATAGCCGGTCGATGTATAAACCTGTTAATACTTGACCCGGCTGATCTTTTCCAGCCGATCCAGGCGGTGGGTGGCGATGATCTCACGCACCGTACCGGTCAGGCCGCGCATGACCAGGCTATGCGTTCTTGCACCATGCTGCGAGTAATCAACCCCGCGCAGTAGATCTCCGTTGGTGATACCGGTAGCTGCGAAGAAAATGTCATCGGAGGAAACCAGGTCATTAATGGACAGCACCTGGTTCATGTCGCAGCCCATATCCCTGGCCTTTTTGGCTTCTTCCTCATTGCGGGCAAACAGTTTGCCCTGGATATTGCCGCCCATGCATTTAAGCGCGCAGGCTGCCAGCACACCTTCCGGTGTTCCGCCAATTCCCATCAGCACATCGATGGCTGAATCCGGCCAGGCGGTCATCAGCGCCCCGGCGACATCACCGTCGGGCAGTAAGCGAATCCGGGCGCCAGCCTGCCGAACCTCGCGGATCAGATCGTCATGGCGCGGTCTCTCGAGAATGACCACCGTCAGGTCTTCCACTTCTTCGCCCAGTGCGCGTGCAATTTTCTTCAAGTTATCCTTGACGGGAGCTTCGATATCGATCACATCTGCCGCTTCCGGTCCGACTGCCAGTTTGTGCATGTAGACGATGGGGCCGGGATTGAACATGGTTCCGCGCGGAGCTAACGCCACCGTGGCGATGGAATTGAGATCGCCTTTTGCCAGGGGTCGGGTTCCTTCGATGGGATCGACCGCGATATCCACCGCCGGGCCATTCCCATTCCCCAGTTTTTCGCCGTTGAACAGCATCGGGGCTTTGTCTTTTTCCCCCTCGCCGATCACGATCACGCCGTCCATATCGACCGTATTGAGGACCCAGCGCATCGCGTCCACCGCGGCGCCATCCGCCGCTTCCTTTTCACCCCGTCCCATGAACCGGGCGGCCGCGAGGGCAGCCGATTCGGTCACTCGGACGAGTTCGAGAGCCAGATTGCGGGTAGGTTCCTGTTTCATGAGACTCCTAGTGGTTGCTTACGGGAGAAAATTGGACGAAAAGATTTACAGCCAAAAACCTGTGATGATGATCACACCCAGAACACCGGCCCAGATCCATGAATCGATTCGGTCGAAGATCCCGCCATGCCCCGGCAGGAGGTTGCTGGAATCCTTGGAACCGACCATCCGTTTAAACATGCTCTCACCCAGGTCACCCAGAGGAGGGAGGACTCCCATCACCAGACCGATGACGGCACCCTTCTCGAGGGTCAGACCAGGAAAGCGCATACCCCACAAGGCTGCCAGCAGCATCCCACCCAACACACCGCAGATCGCTCCGCCGAAATAACCTTCCCATGTCTTTCTGGGGCTTAAGCGGGGGGCCATCTTGTGTTTTCCGAAACGGGTTCCAACCAGATAGGCGCCTGAGTCGGCCAGCCATGCGGCGGGTAGCACCAGCATAAACCACCACAACCCATTCGGAAGGTTGCGCAATGAGATCATGTATGAGCCGAGCCACCCAATATAGAGAATACCGCCCACGGTGATGCAAAAGTCGATGGGGGCTTCGTCACGGCCTTTTTCATATTTGTACAGGTGGTATCCCATCGCAATCAGAACAAATACGCTGATCAACGTCTCGCCATATTGAAATTGAAAAAAAGCCCGGCTGAGGGCAATGACGGATACCCCGGTGATGATGAGCGGTCCTGCTGGTTTCCAACCGCCCTTGTGAAAGAGCTGGGAATACTCCCAGGAGGCCAATGCCAGAATGATGGTCAGGAACAAGTAAAAAGGAATACCCCCGAATGCCACCAATAATATGCCGAGGGGAAGTAGGACGATGATAACCAGTAATCGTTGTGTGAGCATGCTCAACTCTCTGCTTTGGGGTACTCTTGATTGTCTTCCGGGGAGAGACCGCCAAAACGACGGTTCCGCTGGTAGTAAGAATCGAGCGCCTTACGCAATTCTTCCTTGCTGAAATCAGGCCAGTAAACCGGGGTGATATAAAGTTCAGAATAGGCTGCCTGCCAGATCAAGAAATTACTCAACCGCATCTCGCCGGATGTCCGGATGATCAGGTCAGGATCGGGTATGTCTTTGGTGAAGAGATGATTGCTGATGAGTTGATCGGTCACGGCTTCGGGCGGAGTGCCTTCGCGAAGTATGGTCTCGACCGCGTGGACAATTTCATCCCGGCCGCCGTAATTAAAGGCAACCACCACCGTCAGACGGTTGTTGTTTTTCGTCAACTCGATCGCTGATTCCACTTTCGCGCGCAACGCTTCGGGCAGTTTTTCCAATCGTCCAATATGGCGCAACTGGACGCCCTCCTGATTTAACTCGGCCAGCTCTTTTTCGATGACGGTTTCAAGGATCTTAAGTAGACCTTCCACTTCTTCCTTTGGACGGCCCCAATTTTCAGTGGAGAATGCATAGATGGTCAGGTAATGGATGCCAAATTCGACGCAAGCCCGAATGATTCGCCGCAGGTTCTCTGTCCCGGCCTGATGACCTGCCAGGCGCGGCAATCCACGTGATTTTGCCCAGCGGCCATTGCCATCCATAATGATGGCCACATGATTGGGAACGACCGTGTTTTTCGCAGACTCGCTTCGTTTTGGCATAATGGAAGCCTTCAGACCTCCATGATTTCTTTTTCTTTTTTTACGCCCACCGCTTCCACTTGTTCGATGAATTTATCGGTCAGCTTTTGCAGTTCGTCCTGGGCGTACTCCAGATCATCTTCTGAGATCATCTTCTCTTTTTCGAATTCGCGCAGGTCTTTGATCAGATCGCGGCGGACGTTGCGAATGGAAACACGGCTCTCTTCCAGATGCCCGTGAACATACTTTACCAATTCCCGGCGGCGGTCTTCCGTCAGGACAGGGATGTTCAGCCGGATCACCTTGCCATCATTGTTGGGTGTGATTCCCAGTTCTGAGGTCATGATGGCCCGTTCGATGTTCTTTAATGAGGCTGGGTCAAATGGTTTGATCAATAACTGGCGGGGTTCCGGCACGCTGATGCTGGCTAATTGCATCAGCGGGGTGGGACTGCCATAGTATTCCACATGCAGCCGTTCGACCAGCGCCGGTGAAGCCCGGCCGGTCCGAATGCTGGATAAAGTCTCAGCGAGCGAATCGATGGCGCCCTTCATACGGGTTTCGGCTTCGCGTAAAGTCTCCTTTACCATATTCTCCTCCAGAAGGTGCAGGGATCGGCGATTATCAATATCCTTATTATACGGGAAAATGGGTAGAAAACATCAGGCAGGTAACGAAGCTACGGTATCCCTTATAAATTGACTGATTCGATCAATTGAATTGCCCGTGCAACTCCATTCTCCTGCCTGATCTGGACTCCCAGATCGGAAGCAGTTGCGGCAAATGTAGGATCCTGAACACACGCCAGAATGGATTGTGCGAGGTTTTCGGAGGTCAGTTTCGATCGGGCAATCGGTTTCGGTCCGGCAGATTTTTCGTGGACAAGGTTGCCCCACACAAATTGGTCAATAATATGGGGGATGATGAGTTGAGGCAGGCCGGCTGCGAACGCACTGGCAGTAGTACCGAAACCGCCATGATGAACTACAGCAACTGCCCGGGAAAATAGCCAGGTGTGCGGAACAGAACCCACATGCAGAATATTACGTCCGAGATCTTTCCCGTTCAGATACTCATTCCACCCCTGAATGACAGCTCGGATGCCGGATTTTCGTAATGCGGCCAGGACAAGCTCCGCGGTATGGGCGGCATCATCAGGAGCGAGACTCATGGCACCCAGGGTGATGACGACAGGCTTTTCACCTGAGCAGAGGAAATCTTCCAGTCGTGGATCGGCCAGCCAGCCTTCAGGAGTGACCGGCAGCCAGTAACCGGTCATCTGATGGCGTTTCTCCCAATAGGGAAGAGGAGGATTAATGACTGGCGAACAGGGGATGAGGTTGAGTACCGGCGAAGTGATTCCGGTCAGGCCCATTGAAGCCATTCCCAGTCGTTTACGGATCTGGTTCAGGGGACGAGTGATCACCAAACCCATGGCTGCCCCGGCAAGTTTACCAATCCCTTTTATAAGAATGGATTGGTGCGGATCAGGATTTGGTATGGCTTGTGGGTGTAGTGTGACACTAATGGTTGGTTTTCGAAGCAGATCCGCTTCAATGGATCCGGCCGCGGTATGAGATACGATGATCAAGTCCACGTCAGAAGCGGCAGCCATGATATCCGGGTGCGCTTTTTCCAGCATATCAAAGCTGAATTTCATCACCTTCAGAAAAGCGCCGTCAATCGAATGGGAGTTTCCGCGCATTTTTGCGATCTCCAGTCCGAGGTCGATATCCGGTCCGATCGGATAATATGGGATGCCATACGCTTCGGCGAGGCTGGCTGAAGAGGGATGACTGGCGACGGTGACTTGATGACCGGCCTGGATCAATCCATATCCGAGAGAAATATACGGCTGGAGATCTCCACGGCTTCCGATGGTAGGGATGAGGATCTTCATTGTGGCTTTCTGGTGGATAAAACAAGATCGCGGCCAATTTGGCCGCGATCATTAGATGAGATATTACGCAGTGACCAGCGTACCCACAGACTGACCAAGGAGAGCAGCTTTGAGTGTTTCCTGATCCCAAAGATTCAAAACGAGGATCGGCAGCTTGTTTTCCATGCAGAGTGAGACCGCGGTGCTGTCCATCACTTCGAGCCGGAGGTTGAGCGCCTCGATATAGGTGAGATGATCGAATCTTTTGGCCTGCGGGTTGGTATGCGGATCGCTGTCATAGACGCCATCCACTTTGGTTGCCTTGATGACCACATCCGCGTCGATCTCCATGGCGCGCAGTGCCGCGGCGGTATCGGTGGAGAAATAGGGGTTACCGGTGCCTCCGCCGAAGATGACCACTCGGCCTTTTTCCAGATGGCGGATCGCGCGCCGGCGAATGTACGGCTCGGCGACTGAGCGCATTTCGATGGCCGATTGAACCCTGGTCATGACCCCCATTGATTTCGAGGGCGTCCATCAATGCCAGCGCGTTCATCACCGTGGCGAGCATGCCCATGTAATCCGCGGTGGCGCGGTCCATGCCGCTGTCAAGACCAACCTTGCCCCGCCAGAGGTTTCCAGCGCCGATCACGATAGCCACATCCACACCCAGCTCGCGGACTTCTTTGACGCGACTGGCAATATCGCGCGCACGTTCAGGGTCGATCCCTGATCCATTCATGCCCGAGAGTGCTTCTCCGCTGAGTTTCAATAATATTCGGTGGTATTTCAGACTTTCCATCTGGTCACCTCCTTAGAGTATTATACAGATATTCGATAGGGGTTGCTAAGAAATGCGATTCACCACAGAGGACACAGAGATCACAGAGAGTATTCGATGGAAACATTATCTGGCCTATGTATTAGTGTCTCGGATGGTGATCACAATGCGTAAAAAAAAGCCAACCGTAAGGTTGGCTTTGGATTGCTCAGTCCTGGGTGCTTTCACCCAATTCCCAGCGGACAAACCGTCGAATAACGGTGTTTTCGCCGAGGCTGACGACTGCATCATTGACCAGTTGCTGCACGGTCATCGAATCATCGCGGATGTAGGCCTGGCGAAGCAGGACGGTCTCATTCTTGAATTTTTCCAGGTAGCCTTCGACGATCTTCGGGATGATATTTTCGGGCTTGCCTTCTTCCCGTACCTTGGCGGTTGCGATCTGGCGTTCGTGTTCGAGCACTTCCGCGGGAATATCTTCTTCCTTAACGTAACGCGGAGCGGCGGCGGCGATCTGGAGGGCCAGTTCGTGAGCCAGTTTGCGGAATGGTTCCGAACGGCCGACGAAGTCAGTTTCGCTGTTCAGTTCGAGCATGACGCCCACACGTCCATTGCCGTGTGAATAAAGCTCAATGACGCCGTCTGAGGCAGTGCGATCCGCGCGTTTGGCAGCGGTGGCAAGACCTTTTTCGCGGAGATAATCCACGGCTTTTTGATAATCGCCACCGGCATACTCGAGCGCTTTACGGCAATCGAGGACTCCCGCACGGGTAGCTTCACGGAGTTGTTTTACCATTTCGGTCGTAATTTCCATTAGTATCGTCCCTATCTACTGGCTGCAATTGGAATTATTCTTTAGACTCAACCACATCTTCTGGTTTTACTTCTTCTTCGGCTGCAACAGCCTTCACGGCTTTGACAACCTTCTTCGGTTTAACTGCTTCTTCAACAACAACAGCTTCTTCGGTTTTGGCCGCTTTTTTAGGTTTTACAACTTCTTCGACTGCAGTAACCTCTTCGGCTACGACAACCTCTTCCACAACCGGACCGAGCTTGGCCAAGGTGGCCGCGCCGAGCAGATCTTTATCTTCAAGTTCGATTTCATTTTCCATCTCAGTACGGTGAGGTTCCGAGAGGATCGGGGTGGATAATTCAAATTCGCCGGCATCTTCGTCTTTCCGGGAGGCTTTTCCTTCGATCACCGCATCTGCGATCTTGCTGACCATCAGTTTGATGGCGCGGATGGCATCATCATTGGAGGGGATGACATAATCCACGCCGCGAGGATCGCAGTTTGTGTCCACCATGGCGATGACGGGGACGCCAACCAGGTTGGCTTCATGGATCGCGGTATCTTCACGGGAGACATCCACCACGAAGAGCAATTCGGGCACGCGCTTCATGTTGCGCACACCGGAGAGATGGGTCTCGAGGCGGGTGATTTCGCGGTTGATGAGCAGGATTTCTTTCTTGGTCAGTCGGCCGTAATCACCGGAATCGCGCATTTTGGAGAGTCTGTCCAGTTCGCTGATACGGAGATACATGGTCGACCAGTTGGTGAGCATACCGCCCAGCCAGCGTTCGGTAACGATAGGGCATACCGCAGCGCATCGGCTTCTTCTTTGACGGTTTCCTGCGCCTGGCGCTTGGTACCGACGAAGAGGATGCTCCACCGTTGAGGACGGTGTCGCGAACCAGGTTGTAGGCGGTGGTGAGGGATTTTACGGTTTGTTGCAGATCAATGATGTGGATCCCATTGCGCTCGGTGAAAATGAATGGGCGCATGTGGGGATCCCACTTGTTTGTGCGGTGTCCGAAATGGACGCCGCTTTCCAGTAATGCTTTCATGGAAATAACGGACATGGTTGCTCCTTGGCGTTTGGCCTCCGGCTCTGTCATCCCCGGCTGTCACCCTCACGTTGGAGGGCACGCACAGTCAGGTCGGGAACCGTGTGAAATAAAGTACTCTTGTGGCGAACCACAAGGCGGAGGTGATTATAACACGGAATTTGGTGGGAAGAGGAAAGATTTACCACAGAGAACACAGAGAGCACAGAGGGTCACAATGAGTAGGGTGTGTTCGATCCGAAGGAGAGAACGCACCATTCCATATCCGTGATATCCGCGAAGAAGTAGGATGGGCTTCATGGTGTGCTCTCAGGGGAAGCCCATCTCATCGTATTTGGTCAGGGGTAACATAAAAAGTTGTTGGAGATTGCCACGCCCACTTCGTGGGCTCGCAATGACATGGTGAAAGATGTTGCTCGATTACAAAGACATGGTTGGTTGTCGTTCTCTCCGATTTATCGCAATCCGCTTTCCTGGATCAGGCGCGGGACGATGGACTCCCAGGTGACCGACATGAAGTGGATCCCGCTCACGCCGGGAATCTTGCGTACGCCATCGATGATCTCGAGCGCGATCTGGACGCCCTCCTCTTTCGGGTCGGCGGCATTTTCCAGCCGGTCGATGATGGCTTGCGGAATGTGGATGCCGGGGATCTGCTTCATGTAGCAGGCAGCCTTGGCGCTGCGGATGGGTGCGACTCCGGCCAGAATGTATGCCCGGTCAGGAACGCCGTGGGCCTGAAGGGCTTCCATGTAGCGTCGGAAATGATCCACATCGTAGATCAGGTTGGTCTGGAAGAATTGCGCTCCGGCGTTCGCCTTCTTCTGTTCGCGGATCGCCTGGAAGCGGATCTCGGATGCGAAGGGTGAGCCGGCTGCACCCAGGAATAGCTCAGGGCTGGATTTCAACTCTCGGCTGTCAAGGAAACGACCTTCGTCCCGCATCTTGCGCAGGATCCACAGCATCTGGATCGAATCAATGTCCCAGATATCCATCCGTCCGTGCGGGGATGGGCCCATGCGGGAGTGGTCGCCGGTCAGGCAAAGAATATTCTTGATGCCAAGCGCGCTGGCGCCGAGCACTTCGGCCTGGACGCTCATGCGGGTCCGGTCGCGGGCTGCCACCTGCAGGACCGGCTCGAGGCCGTGCTGCAGGCAGATCAGGCTGCAGGCCAGGGAGGACATGCGCGGGGTAGCGGAGGGATTATCGGTGAAGTTGGCCGCGTCCACATATGGGCGCAGCATATCCACTTTCTTGATCACTTCGTCCGGGGAGTTGGAAAGGGGCGGGGACACTTCAACAGTGATGGCGAACTCGCCAGAGACTAGCTTCTTTTCAAGCAGGGAGACAGGCTCGTGATCGGGCGCGGGGTGCGGTTGATCGTCGCCGCTCCACCAGACGGGCTGGCGGATCTCGGTGAAGAAACGATCCACCATCGTTGCTTTTTCTTCTTTGGGAAGTGAGATTAGCTTTGAGTGTTTCCCGCACACCGATGGTTTTCTTCCAATGGCGATAGCCATCCAGCCAGGTATCGGTCCCGACTTTGGACCAATCCAACGGGGGAAGGACTTCCATTAATTTGTCGAGACGGTTGAGTTTTTCGGCGCGTTCGTAGATCTTGTACCAGATGCATGGACGGGTCGGGTCGACATAGCAGCCATCCGCACTGGAGCCGCCGCAGGGACCATTGCGCAGGCCTTTGGCGCATTCCATCGGGCAGATAAAGGCGGTCTCCTGCAGCAGGCAGTTTCCGCACATCCGGCAGCCGAACAGCGTGCCTTTAAGACCGCGCTCGATCAGGGCAACAAATCGGTCGAGGGCAGGTTCGTGGTGAAAAGGATAGTATGCCGGCTGCCAGCGCCGGCCGGGGGTAAATCCGGGCAAGGGTTTGTCCTGTGGTGCAGAATGAATTCCACCAAATTATACCGAACTAGTGCGGTTTGCGGGGGATTTGGTGATCAAAGACCGGAAAAGAATTTTCACCGCAGCCCACTCGCTTCGCCCGTGGGTCGTATAAACCACGAAGATCACAGAGAGCACAGAGAGGATATAAAAGACAGAATCAATAACAGGATTATATAGAAGTCAATAATGCCAGAGTGATGACGCCTATGTCAATCATTCGAACTCTGATTAAATACTTTCTGTCAAATAAATGTCGTGAATCTCTGGCGATTCGTCACACGCAGCCCAAAATATAAAAATGAGTAAACCTTAAAATGCTATAATCTAATCTACGGTCAAAATCGGATATAATCTGTCTAATTACAATACAACACTTTACGCTTACTGGAAAACACATGGCAATCCCCGATCTAACATTTTTGCACGCACCATCGGTGTATGATTTTCGTCGAGAATCCATCCTATACGGTCCCGTTTCAGACCTGGTTCCTTCCACCCCGGTCTTCGAAATGTATCCGATTGGGTTCACGACCATCTCTGAATTCCTCGAGCGGTCGGGGTTCCGATGCCGGATCATCAACCTGGCCGTCAGAATGCTCGAAGATGTCCATTTCGACGTAGAGAAAACCATTCAAAAAAATGATTCCCTGGTCTACGGGATCGATCTGCACTGGCTGCCTCACGCCCACGGATCGATCGAGATCGCCAGGATCGTTAAGGAATTGCATCCAAACCGGCCGATCCTCTTTGGCGGGATCAGCGCCACTTATTTCCATCAAGAGTTGATCGAATATCCCGTCGTGGATTTCATCATCCGAGGGGATTTCGACCGAAGTACCAAACCTGGAACTGGTTCGTTATATCAAGGGCGGGGGAGCCTATCACCCCAAAACTGGGTCAGCCGACGCGGAGATCTTGGAATCCATTCCCAACCTGGTCTGGAAGGACGCGGATGGTCAGGCGCATATCAACCCGATCACCTACAGCCCGGACACCCTGGACGGAATCCTGTTGGATTATTCCGGTGTGGTGAAATCGGTTGTGCGCTACCGCGATCTGGCCAATTACATCCCATTTCTGCGTTGGACGAGTTATCCCATCACTGCGGCCTTAACGGTACGCGGCTGCCGCTATAATTGCGCGACCTGTGGCGGTGGATGCGGCGTGTATCGAAACGTCCATAATCGGAAGGCGCCTGCCTATCGAAAACCGGAAGACCTGGCCAATGACATCCGGCGGATCGGCACGTTCAGCAAAGGCCCGGTGATGATCCTGGGCGATATTCGTCAGCCGGGTGAAGAGTATGCCGACCGCTTCCTGGAAGCGATCAAGGGATATAAGAAACCCCTTTACTTTGAATTATTTGACGCCTGGCCGCGGGAGTTCATTTTCCGATTGGCGAAGACCGTTCCAAATTTCGTGATCGAAATTTCGATGGAATCTCACGACGAGCGGATTCGCAGGGCGTTTGGCCGGCCGTATTCGAACGAAGACATCGAACGCACCATCTCAGATGCCATTGAAGCGGGCTGCCAGAGATTGGATGTGTTTTTCATGGTGGGTATCCGTGAACAAACCTATGAGAGTGTGATGGAAACCGTGGAATACTCCCGGCAGATGCTGGAGAAGTATTCCAAGGATGGCGTCCATCATGTGGTGCCGTTCATCTCACCCATGGCCCCATTCCTTGATCCGGGTATCGCGCGCGTTTGAAGACCCTGAGAAATATGGATACAAATTATTCGCTCATACCCTGGAAGAGCATCGCCAGCGATTACTGGAACCAAGCTGGAAGTATGTCCTCAATTACGAAACCCAATGGATGAATCGCGACCAGATCGTGGCGGCCACCTACGAAGCCGGAAGGCGAATGAACGCCATGAAAGCGGAATTTGGGGTCATCTCCCAGGAAAAAGCGGATGCAACGGAAGAGCGCATCTTGCAGGCATTGCAATTGATCGCAGAAATTGACGAGTTGATGAAGATCGAAGATGAGAGTATCCGCCGGGTGAAGATCCTCGAATTGAAGCACCGCGTCCACGCATCCAATGAATCCACGGTGTGCGATAAACGTGAATTGGAGACACCCATGAAAGGGTTGAAGATCAGCCTGTTCGGTGCGGCGTGGATGGTGATCACCGGTTGGATCGGCGACGCGAAACGCGCCCTCTTTCCAGTCAAGTAAATCAGTAGAACGAACTGATTAAAACAACGCGCTGATCCAGCGCGTTGTTTATTTTAGTAAGGCTCGTATTATTGAAAAGCCACCTTTTCAGCATTTAAGCGGGCTTGAGCAACTTCTGTTTCGGAGCATCCCATCTCTATCCGGGCATGACTGTATTCATCTTCGAGGGTGAGGTCACCCATCAGAGCCGGGTCATCGGTATTGATGGTCGCCAGGATGCCGTGCCGGAGGAATATCGGCAGAGGATGATCCTTCATTGAACTGACTGAGGTTGTTAGCACATTACTGGTCGGGCAGCATTCCACACCTATCTGCCTTTCCAAAATCATATCCATCAACGATGGATCGTCGATTGCATGAACGGCGTGTCCCAGACGGTTAGGGCAGAGCGATAGGATGGTCTCCCGCACCGAAGTCGCCCCGGCGAATTCGCCCGCATGAGCGGTGATCTTCAAACCGGCATCCCTGGCGGTATCAAATAAGGATCGAAAAAGGCTGGCAGGTTGACGGGCTTCATCGCCGGCCAGGTCAACCCCGACGACTCCGCGGTTCTTGAACCGCAATCCGCATTGCATTTCCACTTCACACGCTTGCGGTCCGTACGTGCGGGAGAGGATCACGATCAGCCCTGAACGGATGCCAAACTTACGCGAAGCTTCCTGCCATCCCTCACATACCGCCGCCGTGACCGAGAATGGGTCGAGGTGATGCAATTCTGACATGAAGAGCGGGCTGAATTGCAATTCAAGGTAATCCAGTTTTTCTGCAGCCGCGTCTTCCACGCATTCCATCGTGATCCGACGGCAGGCGTCTACATCCACAAACACCTGGCGCAGCAAATCGAATTTTGGAAAGAGCTTTACGATGTCATTGGTGGGCTCGGTGATCCAGATATGCGGGCGGAAAGTCTCTTCCTCCCAGGCTGGGATCGGGAGATGATTCTGCCTGGATATGTCGAGAACGCTGGAGATCCGAATGGCGCCTTCCAGATGACGATGCAGATCGATTTTTGGGAGTTTTTCCATAAATGTACCCTGCAAGATAACAGATGAAGCCATTATACAACCCGCATAGCGAAAGGAACGAGGGAATTGGCGGTATATTTCTTGCATCAATGGGTCACAGAGATAAATTATGTTCGCACCCGTCACCCATTTCTTACCACTCACAAAGATTCACCGCGAACGGCTTCTACCTATTCCGGGTAAAGTCCTCGTCCACACCGGGCAGCATGTGTGTGCCACGGATGTCATTGCTGAAGCCCATCTGACTCAGAAGCATCAGTTATTGGATGTATCCGGTATGCTGGGAATCTCGGCTGACCAGGCAGATAAAGTGCTGAAGGTCAGTCCCAACCAGGTGGTCGGCGAGGGAGATATTCTGGCCGGTCCGGTCGGGATCATCCCTCGGGTGGTCCGGGCGCCCCAGCCTGGCAGGATCATCCAATGCGGTAGAGGGCAGATCTTATTTGAAGCAGAAAGCCTGCCTTTCCAACTGAGAGCCGGAATGGAAGGGGTAGTAAAAGGGCTGATCGCGGAACGCGGCGCCTTATTGGAGACCACCGGGGCCCTCATCCAGGGGGTTTGGGGGAACGACGAGGTCGATCAGGGGCCGCTTATGATCGCAACATCCGGTCCGAAGGATGAATTACTGCCGGAAATGGTGGAAGTAAATATGCGCGGAATGATCCTGCTGGCAGGACATATCTCCCAGCCTGAGACCCTGAAGGCTATCCAACGGGGAGCTGTCCGGGGAGTGATCACGGCCAGCATTACCTCGAACCTGGTTCCAATCGCTTCACAGGCTGGATTCCCGATTTTGATTCTGGATGGATTTGGCAAGATCACGTTAAATTCATACGCGTTCCGGATTTTGGCGAGCAACGCCAACCGGGAAGTGGCAGTCAATGCCAGCAACTGGGATCGTTATAGTGATTCCCGCCCTGAGGTCATTATTCCCCTGCCTTCGACCGATGTGATAGACGTACCAAAGACATCCGCGGTGTTCTCTCCCGGGCAGTCTGTCCGAATTATCAAGAATCCCCTGGCCGGAGAAGTTGGCAAGCTTATTGCATTAAGAACAGAACAGACACCCCTGGCCAATGGATTGCGAGTGCCTTCCGCGGTGATATCACTGGAAAATGGTGATCAAACTATTGTGCCGTTGGTCAATCTGGATGTAATCGTATAACGAATGGATGAATGAGAGGTGACTATGTCTGACCTTGACTTTAATAATTACGAACAACAGCCACAAAAACCACCCCAGGGTAACCGGTCTTTTCTGGTTATAGCCGGGGTGTTGGGCGCTGTGATCCTGGTGGCTTTACTTGCTGCAGCGGCTTACGCCATGCTTGTATTGCCGGGACAGAATGCCAACAACGCACAAAAAGCGATCCAGGTGAATGCGCAAAATACAGCCACGGTCATTGCCGCCACCTCAGCGGCGCTCACCGAAATGGCCCCAACGGATACACTGGAACCCACATCTACACCGGAACCCACATCCACACCTGAACCCTCCGCAACCCCTGAGCCCCAGGTGACCGAGATGGCAATCGGCGGTGGATTAACGGAAGATATGGCGATGACCGCGACCGTCTCTGCCTTATTGACGCAGGCGGCTGAGTTGAAGCCCGATTTAGGTACTCAGGCAGCGATTCCTCTGGGGGATCCATCAGTGATCGCGACAGCCCTTCCGGATACCGGTTTCGCAGATGAGATGGGTATTCCATCCATAGTCGGATTGGGCTTCCTCTTCATCCTACTGATTGTTGTCACCCGGCGAGCCCGTACGGCTCGATCTCACTGATCCATTATCCTTTTTATTCTCCCAAACCAGAGGACGGTCTTGAGCAGCCGTCCTTTTGGTTTAATGGCCATAAGAAAAATCATTTCACCGCAGAGAACGCAGAGCCCACAGAGTTTAAGAACAGAGATTTATTTGGTTTCAAATATAAAAACAACCCTCTCCTGGATGGGAGAGGGTTGGGGTTGGTTGTGATTGATTATACAATTTCCGACGCGAATTTTTGGCCGTAGCCGAGCAGTTCTTTGACCATATCCTGAGTTCCGTCCTTCGGCATAGACCCGCAGAACCGCTTCTGTACCAGAGGGACGCACGAGCAGCCAGGAATCATCGGCGAAGATATATTTGACCCCATCGGTGGTTACCACCTGGGCCAAAGTTTGCCCGCCGATACTGGCTGGCGCTTGATCGGTGAGGCGTTTGACCATAGGTTCTTTGGCCACCGGATGCTTCAATCGTATATCGGTCCGTTCGTAGAAGGCGGGTCCCACTTCCTTGAGCAGATCATCCACCAATTCAGACAAGGTTGTCTTTGATTCCGCTATGATTTCCAGCAATAAGAGTCCCATCAAAACCCCATCACCTTCGGGGATATGACCCTTGAATGATATCCCGCCGGATTCCTCACCCCCGATCAAGACATCTTGTTTCATAATGTAATCGGCGATGTAGTTGAATCCGACCGGAGTTTCATGGCAGGCTAAGCCATATTTCTCTGCCAGACGGTCGATCATACGGGTGGTGGAGACTGTGCGGACGACAGAGCCTCTCCAGCCGCGCTTATTGTACAAATAGCGTAAGGCGAGCGCCATGATCTTATGTGGGTCGACAAAATTGCCGCGTTCGTCCATCGCGCCAATGCGGTCAGCGTCACCATCGGTGGCCAGACCAAAAGAACCGGCGCCCATGGCTATCGCACCGGCCAAAGCGCCCAGATAACAGGAAATGGGTTCGGGATGGATACCGCCAAAACCAGGGTTCATTTCGCCGCGGATCTCTTGAACTTCACAGCCGGTTCCCTGCAGGATGCCCTTGATGACTCCCCGGCCGGAACCGTACATCGAATCAACGATGAACCGCTGCGGATTTTCGGCGATGATATCAAAATCGATCAGGCGGCGCAGTTGTTCGTTATACGCCAGAATCGGGTTGAAACGTTGGATGAGGCCTTCTCTGCGGGCATTATCGTAATCCATCAGGTTTGGACCGCGGGCCTGCGATTCGTTTTCTGTCAGATACACTTCCACCCGACGGCACTGCTCGGGCAAGGCAGATCCACCGTAAGACGCCTTGAGTTTCACCCCGTTATAACGGGGTGCATTGTGGCTGGCGGTGATCATCACACCGCCAATGGCATGCAAATTCTCCACCGCATAAGAGATGGCCGGTGTGGGTGCATCCGCTTGGGCGAGATACACGGTAAATCCATTGGCCGCAAGCACGCGAGAAACTTCCGCTGCATAGCGGTCAGATAAAAAGCGAGTGTCGAATCCGACCACCATTTTCTTTGGGTCAGGTGGAATTTCCGGACAGCAGCCATTGATCCAATGATCAGAGGCCACTGCGTCAGCTATCGCCTGGGTAACCTGGCGCAGATTGGAAAAAGTAAAGGTGTCAGAGATGACCGCACGCCATCCATCTGTTCCAAAGTGGATCGTCATAAACCTAGCTCTCCTGAATTACAAAATCTTTTCGGGGGTGGCGGATCGGCGTGATTACCAATACGTTTTCCACCATCCAGAATATTGTACCATTATTGGTTTTGACTCTACACCCATTTCAAATTCGATCCGGAAAGCGGATTTGGCAGGATGAAAAGGTATTAATTGGATAAGCAACAATACGGGATCATGGATTGAGGTGGGATAGGATCCTGGACCTCAGCGCCGCAGAGATGCGATCAGCCGAAGGGGTTTGAGCAGTAACTCGAACGCGGAAAGAATATCCGGGACGACAATATCCGCTGCAAGCAAGGTCTGAATGGCAGCGCCTTCCACGGATAGGACGCAGATTCCGAGCGAAGCTTCTTTCAACATGGCAGAGTCATTGGCGCCTTGTCCGATGGCTGCGGTGGACTCTCTACCGAGAGATCGGACGAACGCTGCCTTTTGTTCCGCCTCATGACCGGGCGAGAGTATCGTGGAAGAAACCCCCAACGTTCGGGCATGCTCCGCCTGCCGGCCGTGCGTGTCCGCGGTGAGCAGATGGATCGTCACCTGCTGTTTGAGCTGAAGGATCGCCGGGAGCACTTCGGGAAGCAGTTCGCCATCGAGAGCCAGCGTACCATTCACATCACAAACCAGATTTGAGATCTGGTAACCGGGGTGCCCGGGAATTTCCATCTTGATCATTAGGCTATTATAATACAGTGAAATCTTCCATATTTGGCAGAAAGCATTATGACTAAACACGCCGTAATCATCACACTTATTCTGATCATCCTGTTGAGTGCCTGCAGCCCGGTAAGTACTCCCTCTGCAACTCTTGCGCCTTCGTTGGTTCCGTCCACGCCCATCCCTCCAACGGAGATTCCCGTGCCGGCGACGAAGGTGTGGGTAACCCTGGGAGGAGGGTTGAGTCAGGAACAATTGGTCAGCCTGGGCCAGAGTTTGCAAGGACTGATTCAGCAATCCGGTTGGGAGATGGAACAAAAATCCGCGATCAGCATGGCTGACCTCGATGCGTCCGCAGCTCAATTGAAGGCAGTCGTGATATTACCGCCGGACCCCGGTGTTGCGGAAATGGCGCAGAAATACCCCGCGATCTCTTTCCTCACGGTTGGGATTTCCGGATTGCCGGAATTGCCAAACCTGTATCGGGCGGCGCCGGATGGTAATAAACCTGAATGGGATGGTTTTTTGGCCGGATACATCGCCGCCATCCTCGCGCCGGAATGGCGGATCGGTATTCTGACCCAATCCGGTTCGCAAGAAGGCGCCAATGCCGCGGATGGCTTCATCAATGGAGGCGTCCTGTATTGCGGTTTGTGCCTGACCCAGTACCCTCCATTTACTGACTATCCATACCGTATGGAGATGAATGCCGGATCATCTCAAGCTGATTGGCAGAGCAGCGCAGATCAGTTTATTTCCAGCGGGGTTCGGACGGCGTATGTTTTCCCGACTCTGGCAACCCCCGAAGTCCTGTTATATCTCGCCCAAAAAGGGGTGACTCTACTGGGCAGCGTTCCGCCTCCCAATGAACTGCAATCGATCTGGATCGCCACCATCCAGACGGATCTCTTGGATCCCATGCAAAAAGCATGGACTGACCTGGCTGCCGGAAATCCACCCGGTGAATATGGCACACGCCCGCAAATCATTCCCGGCGGTTCAGGCCTCCTGACCGAGGGAAAACTGGCGTTATTAAACAGCGTGATCGATGATCTGGTGGATGGGGTAATCGAACCACTGACGGTTCAATAAGGATGATATGGGATATTCCAATTTCCCCCGGGGAGTGTCCTTTGCGAAACGACTCTTTGATCTGGCTGCCAGCCTCCTCGCGTTGATCGTCCTTTCGCCTTTCCTATTGCTTATCGCCATCCTATTGGTTCTATCCCAGGGATGGCCTATCTTGTATATGCAACGCCGCCCGGGGTATAAGGGGATTCCATTTAACCTGTTGAAATTCAGAACGATGCGTCCAGCGCGGGTCGGGGAGGAAGGAACCTTGCATGACAGGCAGCGATTGACCGGGATCGGACGGTTTTTGCGCTCGTACAGTCTGGATGAGCTTCCTGAGCTTTGGAATATCCTGCGCGGAGAGATGAGTCTGGTCGGTCCGCGTCCTTTATTAATGCAATATCTGCCGCACTACTCGGAAGAACAGAACCGCCGGCATGACGTGCTTCCCGGCTTGACCGGCTGGGCGCAGATCAATGGACGAAACGCCATCACCTGGGAGGAACGCTTTGCGCTGGATGTATGGTATGTGGATCACCACTCATTCTGGTTGGATCTGAAGATCATCCTGCTCACCATCTGGAAGGTGATCAAACGCGAAGGGATCTCACAAGAAGGGGAAGCTACGATGCGGGAATGGAAAGGGGATTAAGTGTCCTTGTTTTTCCCGGGTATCGTGAAGATCATCCGGGTTCCGATGTCAACCGTACTCTCCACTCTGATCTGACCCCCATGCGCTTCCACAATGCCGCGGGCGATGGCCAATCCAAGACCGGTTCCGCCCGTCCGCCGGCTGCGTGATTTTTCCCCCCGATAGAATCGCTCAAATACGAACGGAATATCCTCTGGCTTGATACCATCGCCGTTATCCACGACTTCCACCTGGATGCGTTTATTGATCCGTTTTGCCACAATATTGACCGTCCCACCGGAGGGTGTAAACCGCAAGGCATTGCTGGTGAGATTGGTCAGAACCCGTCCAATGAGCTGCGCGTCCATATATACCGGATCGATCTCTTTCTGAACGCTGCCTTCCAGAATGATCCCCTGTTTAAACGCCTGTTCGGTGAAGCTCTCAATTGTATCTGAGATCAGGTCGGTGAGTGAGTTTTCCTGATAATCCAATTGCAATCCACCCGCTTCCATCTGCGACATATCGAACAGGTCATCGATCAATCGGGATAGATAGCGGGTCTCTTTTTGGGCGGTCGCCAGGTAGCGTTGGATCGTGGCGGGATCATCCACCAATTCATCTGCCAACGCTTCGAGAATGGCACGAATGGAAGTGAGCGGCGTGCGCAGGTCGTGACCGATCCAGGCCAGATGCTCATTGCGCATGTTGCGCATATCACGCTGGCGCAAATCCATCTGGTCCAACTGAATGGCCATATCATTGAATGTATTCCCCAGGCGGGCCAACTCATCGTTCCCGATCACGGGAACACGCATAGCCAAATTTCCCTGGGCGATCTCTTCGGCTGCCTTGGCCAACTCCTCCATCCGGTCTGTCAGAGTCTGGGAGAGGAAAAATCCAAATGACATGACAATTCCACTGGTAAATAGAAGCAGGATTCCGGTGAGGATCACATCCTGGATGCTGGTGAACATTACCCGGGCAATCAATCCCATATTGAAGAGGACAAAAATGATGGCGATCCCGTATCCTGCCAGCATCGTCCATTGCAGCTTGGATGAGCGGTACATCCATCCCAGCCGATATGCCAGGTAAGCCACCACCAGGGAAATGATACAGGTGATGCTCATCAGGATGGTCATGAAGGCGAATGAAGAGATGGGCGGATGAAGCAGGAAATAGAAGAGGGAGAGGGAGATTTCAAGAGCCAGAAGGATGGCTATCGTAAATCGTAAAAATCGGAGAGTGGTTCGACCAATATAATTTCGGGGCAGATTAATCATGGCTCAAACTTATACCCCACACCCCAGATCGTGAGGATATGGATTGGATTGGATGGGTCCGGCTCTATTTTTTCGCGCAAGCGGCGCATGTGAACGGTCACCGTACCCGGGTCGATAAAATCGGAGATTCCCCACACCCTTTCGAGGAGTTGATTACGGCTGAATACCTGTTTGGGATGCCGGGTGAGCAGCAGAAGCAGATCAAATTCTTTCTGGGTCAGGTCGATCTCCTCGGATTTGATCGTCACGATCCGCCGGCCAATATCGATATTGAGATCCCCAAATGCAAGCGGGAGCATCTGATTGGCGGGAAGATCGGTGCGTCCTCGACGGAGGACCGCTTTAACCCGGCTGACCAGCTCCTGCGGACTGAAAGGTTTTGTGATGTAATCGTCTGCTCCCATCTCCAGGCCGGCGATCCGGTCGGTCTCTTCCCGCCGGGCGGTGAGCACAATGATCGGCACGTTACTTCTGACGCGAACCCATTGAAGGATCTCCCATCCATCGACGTTGGGAAGCATTAAATCCAAGATCACCAGTTGCGGAAAGGATCGATCCAGTATGTCCAGGGCATCTCTGCCATCTCGGGCAACCACGACATCATATCCTGCCCGCCTCAGGTAAAGGCTTACCACTTCGCCTACGCTGGGCTCATCCTCGATGAGCAGAATTTCATCACTATTCATTTTTTGTCCCCATGACTTACCTTCTATTGTATATACGAGTCGCCAAAATGGGAAATCGAATCATGAGGTGTGATTGAATTCGTTCCAAAGGTGGAGCAGATACCTCCGAACCTTGCGGAACCAGTAACGAATCCTACGAACTGGCTTGTGGGAGTATTTGTTCACGAAATGGATGGCAGCCTGCTCGAGTGGAACTTTTTGCCCGGCTTCTTCAGCCAGGAAATATTGGTGGGTACTGATCCATAAATACAGATCCGCTTCAGTTTTTCCGGGAAAATCCTGCAGGATCTTTCTTTTTCGGATGATCTTGATAATAGGCAGGTACACTTTTGTATACCAGGAGACAACTGCCCTTTCCATGGATATCGGATGCCGGTGTCTCTCCCCCATGAACCACCGATGAACACTGATATGTTCTATCAGGGTCTGGTATTGACCGACCTGAGTGAGCCGGATGTCACTATCCGGGATCAATTCACCGGCATGGGTAACCTGGATGAACTGGGTCCGTTCCTTTTCGAGGATGATATCGTTCCAATCCATTTCGGGCGTGATCTGTTCTGACACCTCCAATTCAGTCACGTGGGCATCGATGAAAGCCTGTCCCTTCTCACGCGCTACTGAGACACGGTGATTGCCGTCGATGACAAAATAGACCTCATCCAGTTTATAGACTTCGATTGCCGGCAGTTCAATATCCTGCAGCCGAGCCCGGTCGATATTGATCCATCGATCGCGATTGTGTTGGTCAATGGGTAAGAAGGCGCGGTCAAAATCATTGGAACGGTTTACAGAGCCGACGATATGATCGATCGGGATCACTTTCATTCCGAGGTCGTACTGGCCCTGCATGGGAAGAACATTACGGACTTCATCAAAAGGCAGCAGATGATTGTTGGTTCTTCTCATCTTGCTGAGAATTTCATTCCAGAAAGATTTGAGGTGCGCCCGTTCAAAATCAGATTTCGCAGCCTGATCTGCCCAATTCATACCATTATCCTTTACCTGTTCCAGCGGATGCCGTAGGCGCGTCCGGATCGATGTTTATTTGTTTATAACCATAAACGTTCATGACCGTTGTCTTCCCAACCCGGGTTTCGGTGATGGTGTCGTTTCGATAGACGTGGATATGCCCGTGCAAATGATACCGGGGTTGGAAGGATTGAATGATCCAGCGGAATGCTTTGATCCCCTGATGTGGACGGTCATCCTGGTCGTGAATTTTCCAGGCGGGTGCATGAGTGATGAACACGTCCAGGTAGCGGCCAAACCGGATACGATTCAACAGCAATCCGGGAATCAGCGAGAAGGCGCGCATCCACATCTCAGCCTGTGAATACTGGAAAGGACCGAAATTGTATTGAAGGCAGCCTTCGAGTCCTGCCAGTAAGAGATTGCCGTGGTGAGTGACACGCCTATCCATATTGATACCACCCTCCGGGAAGCGTTTGGGACCGGCTTCTGTATCCTGCACCTGGTTGGCATGATTTCCGTGGACAAAAAACAGCGGGATATTAAGCATGCTGATCAAGTACTCGAGGTAGGAGTAGCTTAGATCTCCACAGGAGATGATCAGATCAGCGGTGCGAAAACGTTCCTTCACAGACGGGCTATACAATTGGCTGAGTTCAATATCGCTGACAGCCAGGATCTTCATCAAGAATTGGTTCCCACAACAAAAGCGACAGCGTATGCGCGGGTATGGCTGATGCTGAGAGACCAGTGGGTCACACCCAGCTCGTCGGCTTTTTGTTTGGCATTACCCGTCAAATGAACTTGAGGAAGACCCGATCCCTGATTTTGGATGTCAATATCCTGCCAGGAGAGGACGCCAATCCCGCAGCCGAGTGCTTTCGCAACGGCTTCCTTGGCACAGAACAATCCGATGATATGTTCCTCAGAGAGGTAGGCTTTTTTTAATTCGTTGCGAGTCAGGATGCGCGCGATAAATCGTCCGCGGATCGGCTCAGGAATTCTGCGTAGACGGTCAATTTCTTCCAGGTCCACCCCGGTGACAAGGATCGATCCCACTTGAGCCTCCCTACTAAGGACCCGCAACGGCAATGGCCATTCGGTCAGGATGAAGATACTTTTGAACGACTGTCAGGATATCGTTACTCGTCACGGATTGAACCAGGCCAGGATAACGCTGGTAATAGTCTAGACCCAGTTGGTACCGCTCCATGCTGAGGAGCGCGCCCGCGACTCCGGCATTGGATTCCATCGACAGCGGCAGCCGGCCAATATAGTTGGCTTTGCTATCCTGCAATTCTTCATCTGTCACAGGATGGGTGACAAACCGTTCGATCTCAGTCTGAATTAATTGGATGGCTTTTTCGATATTTTCTGGATTAACCCCGGCAGAGACTTCCCACGAACCGGGGCCGGTGCCTGAATTCAAGCTGGTATAGGCGTAATAGGCCAGTCCGGATTGCACCCGGACGATATCGCCGATCCTGCCCATCATACCGAATACGCCCAGGATATTATTGCCGAGCGAAGCGGGCATGTAATCATCCGATTTTCGAAGGGGAGAGGTGCAGCCCAGAACGATATCCGCCTGACTCTTGCCCGCGATCTGGATCTGATCCCGCTTGGTCTCCAATAGAGGCGCCAGGGGAGGTAATTCAGGCTGGGCGGGTTGATCTGGATTTACCCAGTCTCCCAAGCGGCTGGTGATCTGGTCCACCACCTGCGCGGGATCCATCGCTCCGACCACCACGATGACCATCCCCTGGGGGCCGTAATGTTTCCGGTGAAAATCGATCAAGTCCTGGCGGGTGATGCGCTGGATTGTTTCGGGATTGCCCTCTTCAGGGAATCGATAAGGGTGACCGGCAAAGAGGATCCGGTCGAACGCGAGGGATGCCATCTCGGCTGTATCCTGGTTGCGGATGGCCAGGCCGGTGAGCAATTGGGTCCGAAATTTCTCCACCTGGTCTGACGGGAAAGACGGCTTTGACGCAGATTCGCGCAGCAGGTCGATGAGCATGGGGAAATCTTCCACCAACGATTTGCCGTTGAAACTGGTTGTGTGGACGTTTCCGCCAAAATTCAGTGAAGCGGCAGCCGATTCCAATAGATCAAAGAATTGATTAAAGCTGTATCTTTCCGTTCCACGGGTTAGCATACTGGCGGTAAAGACATTCAATCCCAATTTGTCTTCCGGGTCGAAGATACTACCTGTATTCAGATAGCCATTTACCACAACCGATGGGCTGGAGAAATTTGGACGGGTTAGGATCGTAATCCCATTGGCAAGTTCCACCCGGGTAATGTCTTCCGGTCCCGGCAGGGATTTATATGCGAGTTGTCCCATCGTATTCATTTGGTTTTCCTCCCCTTACTTTTGGAGGGAAGATAGACGCCCACCACCCGATTGGACGGTTGGATATAACGCTGCGCAATCCGTAAAATATCCGCCGGTTTGACGGCAGAAATCCGGTCCAAATAGGTGAGGAACCAGTCATAAGTGGCAAATATTTCCGAGTAACCCATCCAAAAAGCTTGATTGGTGATGTTTTCAGCGCTGTACACGAACAAGGCTTTCGTTTGTTTGATGGCCCGCTCGATTTCTTTCTGGGTGACAGAACCGGAGAGAACCAGATCGATTTCCCGATCCAGGGCTGCCAACACCTCGTCCACTTTTCGTTTGGGATGAAGGGTCAGGGTGATATCGTACATGAAAGGATCGATGGTAGTTTGCAGGCTGCCGTGGACGCCCACCACCAGTTCCTTTTCCACCAATTGCTGGTAGAGCCGGCTGGTTTTGTTTGAGATGCCGCCGCCGCCGAGAATGTTCAAACTGGATGGGCCGGTTAATAACGAATCCAGTACCAGTAAGGGGAAGAAATCATCATGGATCGCGTTCGGTGCGCGGTATGCCACCTGAATATAGGTTGTCTCACCAGAGCCTTTCACCTCCACCCGTTTTTCCCCATCCAGGGGCGGTTCGACCGGGATTTCAATCACAGGCTTCGGTTTGGACGGAATACTCCCGAACAGGTCGGTCAGGTACGGCAATAATTTCTGGCTATCGAAATCACCCGCAACGGTCATGATGGCGTTTCCAGGGTGATAGTACTTCTGATAATGCTGGTATAGATCGTCGCGGGTCATACTGCGAAGGTCTTTGAGGTCTCCGATTACCTCATGGTGATAGGGATGGCGTTGGTAAGCGGTGCTTTGCACGGCTTCACCCAGGAGAAAAAGCGGTTCGTTTTCGTTGCCTTCCCGTTCAGAGATGATCACCGTACGTTCTGAAGCGACCTCTTTGGGGTCAAAACTACTGTTCACCATCCGATCCGCTTCCAACTGGTAAGCGATATCGATCTTATCGGCCGGCATGGTTTCAAAATAGGTGGTCCAATCGATATAGGTCATCGCGTTCCAAAAACCACCTTCACGCGAGATCATCTTGTCCAAAATGCCCGGTGGAAATTTGGGAGTGCCCTTGAATTGCATATGCTCCACCCAATGCGACACCCCGGTGATACCAGGCGATTTCGTTCCGTGACCCAACGCGATACCACATCCAGCTGCTGATGATGGGCGCCGTATGGATTTCTTTGAGTTGGATCGTCAGCCCATTGGATAAGACTGTTTTGACCACATTTGATTGCTCGGGCATAAAACCTCTTCCGTATAACCTTATATCCTACCAGTCCCAATCCTTTGACTATATCATAATGCGAGATAATCTAATAATGGAACACTGTATAATACTGCATTCGAGCGGACATTATTGTTAGGAGGATGAAGAATTGAGCGATGAGATCACTCCGATCGTGGCAGTTATTGGAGCGGGACCGGCGGGGTTATACGCAGCGAAACAACTGACTCTGGATGGATGTCAGGTTGTGTTGTTTAATCGGGACATAAAGCCCGGCGGGTTGGCCGAGTACGGCATCTATCCGGATAAACTAAAGATGAAAGAGGGATTGAGGACGCAATTCAGGTCGATACTCTCTTCGCCGATGGTTCGCTACTTCGGGAATGTGCGCGTAGGCGAGGAATGTGACATCACCATCCAGCAAATTCACGAATTGGGTTTTCACGCCCTCCTGGCAACGGTAGGTGCGCAAGCAGAAAAATCGTTGGGAATCCCCGGCGAATCTCTGGCTGGTGTTCATCACGCCAAGGAAGTGGTCTACCATTACAACCAGTTGCCTCCCTTCAGCGAAAGGTCGATGGAGATCGGAAAAAAAGTTGCCATTGTAGGCGTGGGCAATGTCATGCTGGATCTCTCCCGTTGGTTGATCGATGAGAAGCATGTGGACGAAGTGATCGCAATTGCCCGCCGGGGTCCGGCGGAGGTTAAATTTGACCGGAAAGAATTGGAAACCGTCGTTGAGCGGATCGATCTAAAACTCCTCAATGAGGAAGTGGAGCGGGTGGCGGCAAAGATGATCGCGGTTGGTCAGATGCCACAATCAGCTTTCACCCTGTACCATGAAGCGCTCGAGAAAGCGCTGCCCCATGAGTATCCTTCCAGTCTGCGGATGCGTTTTTTATCCTCGCCAAAACAAATTCTGGGGGATGCCAATGGCCGGGTGCGGGGATTGGAACTGGAAGAGACCACCCTGCGGATGGTAAATGGGGAAGTGAAAGCGGTTGGAACAGGTGTGTTCGAAGTGCTGGATGTGGATACCGTCATCTTCGCCATTGGCGATGCGGTTGACACCCGTTTGGGTCTTCCCGTCATCGGGAACCAGTTTGTGAAAAATCCTGACTCGAACTTTTAAGATCGAAGGGGAATCGTATGAATTTTGCGCCACGCGGGTCGATCAAGATCCCTGTGGGGTATTTGTGGCGGGATGGGCACGCAAAGCGAGTTCGGGTGTCGTTGGGATCGCCCGTAAGGATGGCGTTAATGCCGCTCTCGCCGTAAGGGCATTCCTCCATTCGGGTATCAAATTGAAATCAGTGTCGATTGATGATATCAGCCGGGAACTCAAGGGGAAGCTAGCTCAGGCAGTGGAATATGACGACATCATTTGCCTGGAGGTGGCTGAAAAAAATAAAGCCAATCAACTTGGCATCGAAGGCTTTAAATTCAGCACAAACCACGAAATGCTAAAGAGGATGGGTAAACTCGTCCGATGAAAAAAAAGGCTCGAGCATCGCTCGAGCCTTTTGAAAGATCATCCTTTTCTTCGGGGCTGCCTTCTAATCCGGCTGATGGCTGGTAATAAGAGGAGGAAACCAATCCCGATGATAAATTCGCCAACTTCGACTCCCTTCGCCTGCCAGTGGCCGAAGTAAGGCACCCCCGGTAAGGGATGGCTGCCAAAACCGAATACATCCGCCATACCTGTAAAGACAGCCAGCACATAACCGGTAGCCACCAGACGCAGCCCGAAATCTGCACGAATACTGCGTTGGACTTTACCCCACAGACTGACCAGGGCGATATAACCGCCAACGCAGATCAGACCCAGACCGACTTCGAATGTGGCGATTTGAACAAATCCGACGATGGGGCTGCGGTCGAGTCCGAACAAGGCTGGGCGGGCGCCAAGGATAAACACCAACAGACCGATCAGGCTGATTGCCAGACCAACTCGGATACGCCAGACCGGGTTGGCCTGTCTGGGGATGGTGGGTGGGTTCGATACCGGCTTCATTTCTAAGGCAAAGCCTCCTGTAAAAAGCGAATCCAATTCATACCAAATAGTAGATGCAAATCTTGTTCCGAATACCCTTTTTCTTCCAATAATGGCAGGATCATGGGCATATCAGCGATCGAGTTCAATTCTTTAGGCGTAGACTGCCAGCCAAATCCTCCATCAAAATCCGTTCCTATACCAGTAAAACGCGCGCTTCCCAGCAACTGGCAAACATAATCGATCTGTTCAACGAAACGGTGGATGGTCACCAGGTTCTTCTCATCTCCTCTTTTGCCAGGAGGCATCCAGGAAGAGATTGTAGGGGACCAATCCCATCACGCCATCCCGTTCGGCCAGCGCGCGGATGACGTCGTCAGAAAGGAAGCGGTTCGACCGGCGTTCTCTCAACAACGCTTCCGGGCTCGCATGGCTGACCATCACCCGACCAGAGAAGGCATCCAATGCCTGCCAGACGGCTTTCTCATCCATATGGCTCAGATCGAGCGTACAACCACAGGCTTCCATCTCTTCCAACAATTGAAAGCCCGCTTTTGTCAGTGGTCCCGGCTCTGTCGTACCGCCAGAATAAGCAGTGGAATGCCAGGCGGGTCCGATGAGATAGACACCTCGCTCCACCCATTCGGGCAGTTCCTCCGGCCGGCGGATGGCATCCGCCCCTTCCATGAGGGTCACCAGACCGATAGGCAGATTGGAACCATTCAAATCGGATGTGTCAGAAGTGGTTGATCGATCTGCCAATAAATTCCGCAGGTCTGCTTTGCTGCGTATCGAGCGGAATTGTTCATGGTGCTGACCAACCAATCTATTGTAGACATCCAATTGCTGCAGATATTGGTCGTGTGCTTCCTGTTGGTTGCGGTAAGTCTGAATATCCCAGTCACCTTCTTTGGTTGCAATGGGAGCGGCGAAAAGGGTGGAAAAGATCAAACCTACATTGGCTGATTGGTAGTCAGCCAACCCCAGCATCGTGTCACCATTGACGAGGGGCGCGATCGCATCCTTTTCTCTGGACCGGATTTGCTGCGATGAAAGCGTATAGTCTCTTCCAAAGGTAAGCATATTCCATGCCAGATCTTCATGCGCGTCAACGAATAAGGGAATTGGGGTTTGGTTTTTCTGATTCATGGCGATAAAAAAGCGCACCACAAGGTGGTGCGCTTTTGATTTATTCGGAAATTAACCCTGTTTAGGTTCTGTGGTCTCGTCTGCTTCAGCCGGTGCTTCAGGCGTATCAACGACTTTGGCTTTGGACTTGGTAGTTTTCGCTTTGACTTTGACCTCTTCGTCCTTTACCTCGGCAGTCTCTGCTTCAGCTTCGACAGTTTCGTCTTTGACCTTGGCGGCTTTGGTTTTCGCTTTGACTTCCGCTGGTTTGGCTTCGGCTTCCACTACTTCCGCCTTGGTTTCGGCGACTTCTTCCTTGACTTCGCCGGTCAGCGTTTGCCAATCAATTTCAGCATAAGCGGGTGAATCAACCCGACGCAGGCTAAGACCGATTCGATGGTTATCGGTATCGATCTTGATCACGCGTAAGGTGAGGGCATCACCAACTTTGAGGACTTCTTTGGGGTGCTCGATCCGTTTTTCGCTGATCTCAGAGATGTGGATCAGACCTTCGACTTCGCCTTCGAGTCGGGCAAAAGCGCCGAACGGAGCCAAGTTTGGTGATCTTGCCTTCCACCAGTTGTCCAACCTGGAAATTGGCTACCTGGTTGGCCCAGGGATCGTCCAGCAGGGTGCGGATGGAAAGACCGATGCGTTTCTTTTCACGATCAATGGAAATGACTTTGACTTTTACTTCCTGACCAACTTTCAATACCTCATCGGGTTTATTGATGCGATCCCATGAGATTTCGGAAAGGTGAACCAGACCATCGGCGCCGTTGATATTGACGAAAGCGCCAAAATCGGCCAGGCTGGTAACTTTACCGGTGCGGATATCGCCTTCCTTGAGTTCTTCAAGGATACGTTCCTTGACCTGTTCGCGGGTCTCGGTTGATGGCGGCACGCTCAGATAAGATGAGGCGGCGGCGTTCGCGGTCCACTTCAATCACACGGACGAAATCGGTTCGCCGACCATCTTTGCCCAACGGGCTTCAGGTGTATCGCCGCTCATATCTGGCGCGGCGGGAAAGGCTGATCTGAGAAGCCGGGACGAAACCCATCAAGGTACCAACGGGAACGATCAAACCGCCTTTGTTGAACTTAATGATCTCGGACTGGAATAGCTTCCCCTGGAATCATCGAAGTCTTCGGCTTGTTTCCAACTGTTGGCTTCAAGCGCATTGCGGTAAGATAGAACGACATTTCCGGAAGGATCTTCCGGGTCAATGACGAACACATCAATTTCCTGACCGACTTCCAACTTTTCGAACACATCCTGTGGGATGCCTTCATATTCCTTACCAGTGATGACACCTTCTGACTTGGTGCCAATGCTGACAAGTATCTGTCCGGCGCTGATGCTGGCTACTGTACCTTTGCGGGTTTCGCCCTTTTTGGGAAAATCGTAATCCCCAATGTCTTGTTTGCGAGCAATTCTTCCATGCTCATGTTGTTCTCGGGCGCGTCACCCTGCTCGAGATGGGCTTCATGCTGATCCATACGTTATCTAATTCTCCACTTCGGCGATTTGTCTTCTCATTATAAAGCGATAATGGAAAGTTGACAACCCTGACTGGTTTTATACATATTTGGAATATCCATTCTTAATACAACGGACGCATCCTGTTTTGAAAGGTTATTCTGTAAGTAAATAATGGTGACAATGTCTGGACAATTGGAAGGGTTTTTCGCTTTATAATTAACCGTCTCCAACCCCTTTGCAACGAGGATCGCATGACCAATTCACCCAGCCATTCTTACGATGTCATTATTATCGGCGCCGGACCGAGCGGAATATTCACCGCTTATGAAGTCCGCAAGACGAATCCATCCGCCCGGGTGCTGATGATCGAAAAGGGGAAATCCATCGAAAAGCGGAAATGCCCCAAGCGCAAGACAGGAGTCTGTCTCAATTGCCAGCCCTGTGCCATCACAACCGGTTTTTCCGGAGGTGGGAGCTTCAGCGATGGCAAGCTGTCCATCAATCAGGACGGGGAGATTGGCGGCGATCTGGCGCATTATATCGGGCTCGAGAAATTCCGCGAGACACTTCGCTATGTGGATGATCTATATGTAGGCTTCGGCGCCGACACGCGAGTTTATGGCGATGACCATTCCACGGAAGTGGCTGTGATCCGCAGGCAGGCGGCTCAGGCCCACTTGAAATTGATCGATTCGCACGTCCGGCACATGGGGACCGAGAAGGCGTACGATATTTATTCCCACATCCAACACGTGCTGGAAGACCTGGGTGTGGAAATGCGATTCGAGACGGCTGTTCAGGATCTGGTGATCGAAGAGACACCTTCCGGTGAGAAACGAGCCGTCGGCGTGGTCATGCCCGACCAGAGCATCATCCACGCGGATCACATTGTGGCGGCCATCGGGCGCGAGGGCAGCGAATGGCTGAATCAACTTTGCCACAAGTACGGTATCTCGTCCAAGCCCGGGCCGGTGGATATCGGCTGCCGGATTGAGACCGACGCATCCATCACCTCGGCGATCGATGATATTTTATACGAAGCCAAGCTGGTGTACTACACCCCCACCTTTGAAGACAAGGTTCGGACGTTCTGCTGGAATCCACGCGGGGAAGTGGTGGAAGAAAAATACGGTGAGCATCTGTCTGTGGTTAATGGACATTCCTACAAGGATGAGAAGCTCAAGACGACCAATACCAATTTCGCATTATTGGTGTCGAAGAATTTTACCCAGCCTTTCAAGACGCCGATTGAATACGGGCGATACATCGCCGAGATGGGGAATATGCTCTCAGGGAACAAGGTGATCGTCCAGCGCTATGGCGATTTCAAGCGTGGCCGCCGAACGACGTCTGAACGATTGGCGAAGAACACCGTCCGGCCAACCTTGCGGGACGCGGTACCGGGCGATTTGAGCCTGGTGCTGCCATACCGCATCATGCTGGATATTGACGAGATGCTGCAGGTGTTGGATCAACTGATGCCGGGTATGTCCAACGGCAGTACGCTTTTATATGGGATCGAAGTGAAGTTCTACTCCAATCGGCTGGTGGTGGATAAGCATTTCCAGACCAGCGTGCAACATCTGTATGCGCTGGGTGATGGGGCTGGTCTAACCCGTGGATTGATGCAGGCCAGCATGAATGGCGTCTGCATGGGCAGGATTTTGACCGGGCGGTGGTAATTCTTTTCACCGCAGAGAGCACAGAGAATATTCGATTCAGATATTCAGCAAATCTATAGTGACTTCGTTATGTGTCCTCAGGAAAGCCCACCCTACTGCCGTCAGTAATTGGGATTCCACCACAGAGGACACAGAGACCACGGAGAATATTTGGATATTTAGTTTATTTATGGTGCCTTTGCGGTGCGTCCTCAGGAAAGCCCAACCCTACAAATATTCATGATCCCTCCGGTGGACTTCGTCCACCACCTCCCTTAGGAAGGGAGGACCAGGTAAAGTGGGCTTCGCTGTACGTCCTCAGGAAAGCCCAACCTGCTGTGCTACTGCCTTGGTAGAGATTCTTCGCGCGCCAAAAACGCGCTCAGAATGACAGCGGTGATAATTTTCTGGTCTCTGGTCTCTGGTCTCTGGTCTCTGGTCTCTGATCTCTGATCTCTGATCTCCAATCTCCAATCTCCAATCTCCAATCTCTGATCGCTCCCCCACCCCTTGTCCATCCTTTGTGTTGATTTACTTTGTTGATAGTGGTACACTTTCTCGGGTAGTCAATATCAAACTGAGGGATAGGATATGCCGACCATTTTTCCATTCACCGCCATCGTAGGACAAGACCGAATGCGCCGAGCGCTGGTCTTAAACGCCGTCAATCCCCGCATTGGCGGAGTATTGATTCGTGGTGAACGAGGAACGGCAAAATCGACTGCCGCGCGCGCATTGGCGGCTTTACTGCCCCGCGTAAAGGTGGTCAGCGGATGCCGCTTTGGCTGCGATCCAGACCAGCCCATGGCATGGTGCACCGAATGCAAGGAAAGAACCGAGAAGGGTGGTCCGCTTCCGACAGATTACAAGTTGACGCCATTCGTCAACCTGCCCGTTTCTGCTACAGAAGATCGGGTGGTGGGTACGCTCGATATCGAACGCGCCATCCAGCAGGGTGAACGGCATTTTGAGCCAGGCGTCCTGGCGGCGGCCAACCGCGGCATGCTCTACATCGACGAGGTCAACCTGTTGGACGACCACGTGGTGGATGTGCTGCTCGAACTCAGCCGCGATGGGAATGAACATCGTGGAACGCGAAGGCATCTCGTTCAGCCATCCCGCCCGATTTATCCTGGTAGGTACGATGAACCCTGAGGAAGGCGATCTGCGCCCACAGTTATTGGACCGTTTCGCGCTTTCGGTGGATATCCACGGCATCCGCGACGCCCGGGAACGTGTTCAGATCATGGAGCGTAACCTGGCTTTTGAAGCCAACCCGGAAGAATTCCGATCTCATTTCAATTTGAAGGAAGAAGACCTCTCCCATCAGATCGATGTCGCCCGGACATTGGTGGATCGGGTGACCTTTACCAAGCGCGATTTGCTTTCCATCGCGGCGTTAACCACATCCTTAAATGTAGACGGTCACCGGTCAGACCTGGTAATCCTCAAAGCGGCCAGAGCTCAAGCCGCTTTCGACGGCCGGCTCGCCATTACTGAACACGATATCGCCCTGGCGGCTGAATTGGCGCTTCCGCACCGCATCAAACGCGGTCCGTTCCAGCAATTGGAGATCAGCCTGGAAGATCTTCAGGAACGCATCAGCCAGCTCGAAAGCCAGACCGGTGACAATCCACAGGAACAACCCCAGGAAATGGACATGCCGAAGTCGGAATCGGCTCAAAAAAAAACGAAATAAGTGACGAGCAAGAGGGGGAAGAGACTAGCGAAGCCGGCGATATGCGGGCCGTCCAGAATGTATTCGATGATCATAACGCCCGTTGGTGGGAAGGTGGAAAACCGACCGCCACGGGCGAAACGTTCCAACCACGCCGGTTGGATACCCCGCTCGATAAAATGGTCCGCCAGCAGGGAGGCAGGCGGTCCCGCACCCGGACAGACCGGAAGCGCGGACGCTATATCCAGGCCCGGCCGGCGGAAGATGCCGCCAAAGACCTGGCTTTCGATGCCACCATCCGGGCGGCCGCGCCCTTCCAGCGCGAACGAAAAGCTGAACGATCCAAAGTTGCCTTCTCGGTCAAGAAAGCCGATTTTCAGAAGAAAGTCCGCGTCCGCCGGGCAGCCAACCTGGTCCTGTTCCTGGTGGATGCATCCTGGTCGATGGCAGTTGCGGAACGAATGGCGGCGACCAAAGGCGCCATCTTATCGCTGTTGACGGATGCCTATCAACGACGCGATCGGGTTGGTTTGATCGTGTTCCAGAAGGATCGCGCCACTTTGGTGCTTCCGCCCACCAATTCCATTTTCCTGGCGCAGAAGGCGCTGATCGAAATTCCGGTGGGCGGAAAAACTCCGCTCTCGGCAGGGTTGAGATTGGCTTACGAGGTGTTGAAACGGGAAAAATCCCTTCACCCCGATATTCAGCCGCTGTTGATCGTCCTCACGGATGGCGCGGGTAATGTATCGATCGGAAGTCTTCCTCCACAGGAAGAATCGTATCGATATGCCCAGCAACTGGCTCAGACCGGCTTTCGAAGTGTGGTGATCAATATGGAACACGCCGCGTTCGACCAGGGATTGGCGCAGTCTCTGGCAGATAACCTGGAATCGCCCTGCTATTCCCTGACCGAATTAAAGGCGGAAAGCTTATACCACACCGTCCGGCAGGAGATGAATCTGATCAAATGATTGCAGTTCGTTTATAATTATTGCAGGAGAAGCAGGCAAATATGGTCACATCACCCGAACGATTGAAAATTCTTAAGATGATCCAGGACGGCAAGATCACAGCGGAAGAGGGTATCGAGCTGTTGGATATGCTGGGTGAGAAGGGCAGCAAAAGCAAGGGTGAGGTCGTTGAGGATCCTGCTCCAGCAAGGAGCAATGCCCAATGGTTCCGGGTGGTGGTGACAGATACCGTGACAGGGAAAACTCAAGTCAACGTGAGACTGCCCATCAGCCTGGTCAACGCCGGGATAAAGATGGGGGCGAAATTCTCTCCGCAAGTGGAAGGACTGGATCAGAAAAAGCTCACAGAATTCATACAGAGTGGAGCAATTGGCAAGGTTGTCGATATTTATGATGAACATGACGACGAGCATGTGGAAGTCTATGTGGAGTGAAGATTGGATATCAGAGATCAGAGATCGGTGACCAGTGACCAGAGACCAGAAATTAGTAATTAGTAATTGGAAATTGGTAATAGGTAAGTGGAATGAGATAGGTTCTGGTTAGCAAATGGGTTAAGCAAAAAGTCGACAAGGATATATCCTTGTCGACTTTATTTTTTTCTGGTTACCAACAACTCAAAAAGCTATTTAGATTTCTTCAATAAAAAAGCATTATAAAGCGAATATAATCAGTTTCCAGTTTCCAGTTTCCAGTTTCCAGTTTCCAGTTTCCAGTTTCCAGTTTCCAGTTTCTCAGTCTCTGGTTCTCTCAACCTAAAGGTATCGACGCTTCGACGGTCTTAACCTCCGGGAAAAATTGGCGGATCGTTCCTTCCACCCAGCCATGCAGAGTGTTCGGGGATAAGGGGCAGCCCAGGCAAGCTCCGCCCAGATGTACCTTTACGTTTTCCCCATCGAAGGATACCAGTTCCACAGAACCGCCATGAAAGTGTTCGATGTAGGCATTCAATTGCTGGATCAGAGCTTCCATCCGTTCCTGAGCAGAAAAATCCGGATTAGTTATTGTCATCCATCCTCCTACGCTGACACTCGCCTTTTCGATCCAGGTTTTTGGATAGCAGATTGAAGATCTGTTCATTGGTTTCCGACAGGCGCTCGGCAATGACCGCAGCCAGACGTTCCATAATGATTATACCGGTATCAGGATGGTTTTGACACAGTGTCTGCAGGTCTCGTCCGCGTATCTTGGCGCATTCAGACGGAGTGACGCATACGGCAGCAGAGGTGTAGATGGCGCGTCCAAGCACAGATGACCAGCCAAAAACCTGACCTTCGCCAAGCCTGGCCACATTGATCAGCTCGCCATCATAGGGTTTAAATCGTATGCAAACCTCACCGCTCAAGAGTATATAGAGATATTCCGCGTACTGGTCTTGTTCAAAGACCACTTCATCTGCACTGAAATTGCATGGAAAAGCCAGACGGCTGATCTCATCCAGTTGTTGGGGGGTAATCCCTTTGAGCAAGTCGGTGTTTGCCAGTTTATCCTTGATCATAGTGCCCCTATCATACCGGATGACCTAATCGCTGACTAGTGGCATTCCTCCTTTTTGGAATTCGGTGTTTAATTAGAAATGAGCCTTTTGTAACTTCCAGGTTATGACAGCATCCATTTATAGAAAATTTATCCATAATTGAGGAGATAAAACATGGAATACGTCATTGATTTTCCAGGCGGCGCACGGGTGGATGCGCATTTTGGTCCTTATACTATCTCGACAGATCAACCACCTGCCGGAGGAGGGAAAGGTGAGTTCCCCACTCCTTTCGCCTATTTTTTAGCTTCCATCGGAACATGCGCCGGCATCTATGTACTTGGCTTTTGCAATCAACGGGGACTATCCACAGAAGGAATATCGATCATTCAGCGGATGACAAAAAATCCGGATAATGGGTTGGTGGAAAAAGTGGATATTGAAATTCGGGTACCGGATACTTTTCCCGAAAAGTATTTCGAAGCGCTTATTCGATCGGCTGAACAATGTGCAGTGAAAAAGCATTTGGAGAACCCACCTCAATTTAACGTTTACACCAAGATTGGTCAGTAATCCGATAATTCTAATCAAAAACTAATGTATCATTAACCTACGGAGACTACCATCGCATCATTACGAACAGACTAATTGCCAAACAGGGCTGTTGTTGACAGTAAGATTACAGTTAGGTATACTTGTTTTTGCTTCTATTCGGAGATGATGCGCCGATTGCCTGAATGAAGTGGTCTACCTTGAGGTAATCACAACACAGTAACAAAGGACAGAATTGCATGACAGAATTGCTAAACGTGCAAGGTCTCGAGACGCAATTCCTGACACCTGAAGGAGTAATCCATGCGGTTAATGGAGTTTCCTTCACATTAAAGGAAGGCGAAGTTCTCGGAATAGTTGGAGAGAGCGGGTGCGGTAAAAGTGTGTCGATGTTGTCGATACTGCGGTTGATCCCGCAGCCGCCTGGAAAGATCACCGGTGGAAAAGCGATCTTCCAGGGCCAGGACTTGTTGGCCATGTCGAATGAAGAGATCCGCCAGGTTCGCGGCGCGAAAATCGCCATGGTATTCCAGGACCCCATGACATCCCTCAATCCGGTCATCATGATCGGTAAACAGATCGCTGAACCGCTCATGCTTCACCTTGGCATGAGCAAAGATGAAGCCATGAACAGGGTTGTGGAATTGCTGCAACTGGTTGGGCTTCCCGAAGCGAAGATGCATCTCGAGGATTATCCCCATCAATTCTCGGGCGGCATGCGCCAAAGAGTGATGATTGCGATGGCGCTGGCCTGCAACCCCCAAATCCTGGTCGCAGATGAACCGACTACAGCGCTGGATGTAACCATCCAGGCGCAGATCGTGGAATTGATCAAACGTCTTCGAGATGAAATTGGCATGGCCATCATTTGGATCACCCATGACCTGGGAATCGTAGCTGGTCTGGCCAAACGAGTGAATGTGATGTATGCGGGCTATATTATTGAAGAATCGGATGTGAAGACCCTTTATACCAATCCCCAACACCCATATACGCTCGGTCTGTTGGGAAGTCTTCCCCGATTGAACGAAAACCGTCATACCCGGCTCACCTCCATCGGCGGCTTACCACCGGTTTTGGTTGAAAAACCCAATTATTGTCCATTTGTTTGCCGCTGCCGTTACGCCATCGATCGCTGTCGAGTGGAGAATCCCGGTCTATTGGATGTGGGGCTATAATCATCGGGCAGCCTGTTGGGTGGATCCGCAAACCGGGAGGGCGCGCTAATGTTGAACATGACCCAGGAGAACGCTCTGGTCAAAGTTGACCATCTTGTTAAACATTTCCCATTACTCGTGGCATTATTTTTCAGAAACAGGTAGGAGCCGTTCACGCCGTAGACGACGTCTCTTTTGATATATTCAAAGGTGAAACACTTGGTCTGGTAGGCGAGTCTGGTTGTGGAAAATCCACCACCGGTAGAACCATTATTGCAGCTTTATAATCCGACCTCCGGCCATGTATTTTTTGAAGGACACGATCTGGTTCAGATGCAGGGCGAAGAATTACGCCGCATGCGCAGAACGCATGCAGATGATCTTCCAGGATCCGTATGCGAGCCTGAATCCGCGTATGACCGTTGAAGAGATCATCGGTGAACCCCTGATTGTTCACAGTGTGATCCCCAAAAATAAATTGCGCGAAAGGGTGAAAGATCTGCTCGGCTTGGTTGGGTTATCCTCCAGGTTGGTAGATCGATATCCGCATGAATTTTCTGGCGGTCAGCGTCAACGAATTGGCATCGCACGCGCCATCGCGCTTGAACCTGCCCTGATCGTTTGCGACGAACCCATTTCCGCGCTGGATGTTTCCATTCAAGCGCAGGTGGTCAATCTGCTTGAAGATCTGCAAGAAAAACTGGGTCTGACCTATTTGTTCATTGCCCATGATCTATCCATGGTTCGCCATATATCCAACCGGGTTGCGGTAATGTACCTGGGGATTATTGTGGAACTTGCGAACCGGAATGAGCTTATACACAAATCCATTACATCCCTACACACAGGCTTTAATTTCAGCAGTACCGATTCCAGATCCGATCATCGAAGAAAGACGTCAACGAATCATTCTTGAGGGCGATGTTCCATCACCGGTAAACCCGCCTTCCGGTTGCCGGTTCCGGACTCGCTGCCCTCTCGCGGGTACGATTTGCGCTGAAGAAAAACCGGAATTTAGGGAAGTATTACCCGGGCACTTTGTCGCATGCCACATGGTAACAGTGTATAGCCATCCCCGATGCAAGGAGGTGATTTAGAGAAGATATCCATTCTGTGCTCTAGGTAATTCGAAGTCCGCTTGAGATTTTCTCACAACATTACATCTTTTTGGAGGAGATAAATGCGTAATAAAACTTTAGTTCTCTATCATTGTTAGCTGCGTCTCCATGCTCTTGCAGCATGCCAGTCCTAGCCCGGCGCCGTCCAGACAATACTGTCGAAGGACGCCGATGGCTGCACAGAACCAGATGTTGCAAAGAATCCAAAGATCCGACGATCTGGGTTGAAGCTACTTTTGGTGATCCCGAGACTCTAGATCCCGCCTTCGATTATGAAACCGGTGGTGGTGGTGTTCTGATGCAAGTCTATGACACCCTTGTCTGGTACGACAAAGATGATGCAGCCAAATTCGTTCCACAATTGGCAACCGAAGTTCCTTCCCTGGAAAATGGTGGCATCTCTGCTGACGGCAAAACTGTCGTCTTCAAGATTCGCCCCGGTGTCAAATTCCATGACGGCACTGACCTGACCGCGACTGATGTAGCCTATTCCTTCCAGCGTGGTTTGCTTCAGGGTGGAACCGCCTCCCCGCAGTGGCTGTTCACCGAGCCAGTCTACGGCGCTGGCATCTATGACATCGCCGAAGTTGTGGATCCCACTGGCGCATTGGATGACGATGCTGAAGGCGTTGCGCCGCTGATCCCGCTGCCCTCAAAGCCGCCTGCGAAAAGACCGTTGCGAACGCCATCGTTCCTGATGATGCTGCCATGACCGTTACCTTCAACCTTGCTCAGGCCATGGGCTCCTTTCATTGCCTCCTTCACCGGTAGCTGGGGTTCCGTTCAGAGCAAAGCCTGGGTTATCGCCAATGGTGGTTGGGATGGTTCCTGCGATACCTGGCAGAACTTCTATGGCAAGGTTGCCGAAGACCTGAATAAAACCGCTCTCGGCACCACCGCCATGGGTACTGGCCCCTACAAACTCGAAAAATGGACCCCTGGCGAGGAAATCGTCATGGTCGCCAACGAAGCTTACTGGCGCACTGAACCCATCTGGGAAGGTGGACCTTCTGGCGTTCCCGCTCTCAAGAAAGTCATCATCAAATCGTTGAAGAATTCAATACCCGCTTGGCCATGCTCCAGGCTGGTGATGCTGATCAGATCGTTCTCGGCTCACAGGCTGACTGGCCATCGATGGATGAGCCTGGTTGGTGAAGAATGCGGTGTGGATTATGTAGACTGCAAGGCCACCAGCGATAAGCGCTTTCCGCCTGATCCGCAATCCTGGTATCAGCAGCCGAACCGATGCTTATTTCGCCTTCCAAGTCAACACCGAAGGTGGAAATAACTTCATCGGTTCCGGTGAATTAGATGGCAATGGTATTCCCGCCAACTTCTTCTCTGATGTCCATGTCCGCCGCGCTTTCTCTTACTGCTTCAACTATGATATTTACGCTGACGATGTTCTTCAGGGTGAAGGTACCCGTTCCAAATCAGTCATCTTCCCCGGTATGCTCGGATATGACGAGAACTTCCCGATTCTACGAATACGATCCCGAGAAATGCAAAGAAGAATTCGCACTCTCCACCTGGAAAAAGACCGCAGACGGATTATGTTCCTGATCCAGCTGGCGATATCAAACTCATGGATGTAGGCTTCCGCATGACCGCCACCTACAACACTGGCAACACCGCCCGCCAGACCATCGCTCAGATTCTTCAGGCTGAACTCACGCAGTCAATGAAAAATTCGTCGTGGAAGTCACCGGCCTACCCTGGGCTACCTTCCTGCAGAATCAGCGCGCCAAGAAACTGCCCGCTGTTCACGTTGGTTGGCAGTCTGATATCTTCGATCCCCACAACTGGGTCGTTCCCTACACCACCGGTACCTATGGTGGACGCCAGAACCTGCCCGCAGATGTCAAGGCGAAATTCGCTGAAATCAACACCCGTGGTGTATCGGAAGTTGATCCTGTAAAACGCGCCAGCGATCTACAGTGAATTCAACCAGCTCTTCTATGATACCGTTCCGGTCTCCTGCTCTTCACCGCTGGTGGCCACCACTACGAACCACGCTACGTTCATGGTTGGTACAACAACCCGATGTACGCTGACAACTGGTTCTACGCTCTGTCCAAAGAAGTAATATCTCTAGATCAATGCAGTTATGGCTAGGAGGAACCTGGTTACAGGATTCTCCTAGCCATACCTATTGCAAAAATTACGTTTCATAGATGGAGTTAATCCATGACCCAATATATAATCAGACGTTTGTTACTGCTTCCAGTCATCATTGTTGGTGTGACCATGATGATCTTTGCGATGTTCATCCATTTCTAAGCCCGGCTGAACGTGCCGCTCTGTATATCCGGGATATTCCCAAGAAATGAAAGGACGATGGATGGCGTTATCAAACGTTACGGATTGAATGATCCTATTCCAGTGCAATACTGGCACTGGATGGTTGGTAGAATCTGATCCTGATACCGGTAAGCACAGTTGGTGGCATCCTCCGTGGCGATTTTGGGTATTCCAGAACTGGTAACCAAATGGTCATCGATCTGATCAAACGCCGCGTTCCCGGCGACAATTGAACTGACTCTTTATTCCATCATTCCAATCATTGGGTGTTGGTATTTGGCTTGGAATATTAGGCTGCTGTCAATCACAATAAACCGATTGACCAGTTTGCACGCATTTTTAGTATTATTGGGTATTCTTTCCCGACTTTTGTTTTTGGGTTGCTGGCATTGATGTTCCTGTATGTCCAATTAGGATGGTTCCCGCCTGGCAGGCTATCGGATTGGGCAACCGCAATCGTTCGATCTGCCCACTTTCAAACATTTCACATCGCTTACTCACCATCGATGCTCTGCTGAATGGACGTTTTGATGTCTTCCTGGATGCGCTTAGGCATATGGTTCTTCCCATTCTGACATTGTCTTATGTCAACTGGGCATCCTTCTTGCGTGTTACACGATCATCCATGCTCGAGACTCTTGCGGCAGGATTATGTGATCACTGCCCGCGCAAAAGGTGTTCGTGAGAATGATGTGGTCAACAAACACGCCCGTCCGAATGCTCTGATCCCTGTGGCAACACTCGGTGGATTAATGGTCGCCGGATTGTTGGGTGGTGTTGTCATCACCGAAACCATTTTCGAATATCCCGGTATTGGATCCGCAGCAGGACAGGCGGCCGCCACCCTGGATGTCATCACGGTATTGGCTTTTACACTGATGACTTCCGCGATCTTGGTAATTGCCAATCTGATTGTTGATGTCACTGTACGCGTTCCTTGATCCACGAGTCCGCTTAGCCTGATCAGGAGAATAAGATATGACAGCTGCTACTGAAATTCAAAAAATTGATATTGACGATCTTCCACAGCGGAAAATCACCAAACTTGAACAAACTCATCGGCCCAGAATTCTATCGGATACTCATCGGGGTTATTCGGAATCCACTGTCTGTGATTGGTACCAGCGCTGATTTTGTTGTTCATTCTGGTGCGCTGTTCTTGCCCCGGCTATCGTGCCGGCGGTGAATAAACGCGATCCTTATATGATCCCACGGGATGGTTTTCACCTGTTCCAAAAGCACCAGGAACAGTATGGAAAGCCAATGCGCCTGAAATTCCATTCTGGTATACAGCCCTGACTGGAAAAGACACAATGGGTTCATATTTTCGGAACTGCCAGCGGTCAATGGGATATCTTCTATGGTGTGATCTGGGGTGCCCGAACAGCCTTGAAAGTGGGTGTGATCATTGAATGATTACATCTCTTCATCGGGAATCTCTGGTCGGCTCAGCCTTCCGCATTTTATGGAGGCTGGCTCGATACGATCTTACAGAGGATCACAGAAATTTTCATGGCGTTTCCCTTTTTGATGGCAGCCTTACCCTCTCCGCCATCTTGACACCGATTATCGGGAAAGGGTTGTGGCCAGCCACCATTGCGTTGGTCGCATTCGGATGGATGGGTTATGCCCGTTTGATCCGGGGTGATATTCTATCCATGCGTGAAAGGGATTATGTGATGGCTGCCAGGGTCACTGGTGCGAACAGACAGCCGCATCCTGCTGCGCCATATCATCCCCAACGCCATTTACCCGACACTGGTGGTGGCTTCGCTCGATATTGGATACCATCGTCATCTCATTTGCCGCGTTGAGCTTCCTGGGCATCGGCACCGAAGCCGGATACGCTGACTGGGGTCAATTGATCAGTTTTGCCAGAAACTGGATCCCGCAATTGATCCGCTATTGGTATATCGTCGTGTATCCCGGTGTCACGCTGATCCTATTCGTGCTTGGATGGAACCTGGTTGGCGACGCACTGCGCGACATCATGGACCCCCGTATGCGTGGTAGGGGCGCATAAGCAAAGACATTTCTGAATGAACATATCCGGGTAGCCCAATGGCCGCCCGGATGTTTTTTAACACACCCTATCCCAATACCAGATCCCAACTCGGAAATCTGTCGGACTCATTATGGGCGGAATGACGCACATCCGGCGAGAACGGACCAGAAAAATCTAGCCTATATACAAGTATAATTAACCCAACTTATGCATCGTAAGAGAATAAATCAAATCCTTTTTGGAACAGGCCTCGCCGCCCTCACCCTGCTGACAGTGGCTGTGTCGTGCGTTCCCCAAAAGGTGACCATGCCGATCGTACCCAGAACGGCGGTCCCCGGCCAGATGAAAAGGGATGATCCACTCACATGTCCGACTGTTCCCGCACAACCCAGCCAATCTGAACAGGGAGCCTTTGTCTATTGCCAGGTGTGTATGACCTGTCACGGAGACGTCGGGCAAGGTTTGGATGAGTGGCGGAAAGAATTGGACCCACCAGATAACAATTGTTTTCAATCCAGGTGCCATGGTCCGAAACATCCGCCAGAAGGATTTGTCATACCGGATTACGCGCCTGTCGTCATGGGACCAGGGGTATTGGATCATTATGGCGACGCCAAATCTCTTCACGATGACCTGGTGGAAACCATGCCCTGGTGGAATCCGGGCTATCTTACGCCTGAAGAATACTGGCAGGTAACAGCCTTTTTACTGGAAGCCAATGGCGTTTCCCTGAACGAGTGGATACTCAGTGATTTGACCGCGCCATTCATCCTGATCAATACAAAATAAATGATGGAAAAAATATGCCCAAACACATCACACGAATTCTTTGGATAGTTCTCACTTTCATACTGATAACGCTCAGTGGTTGTACGCCCAAAGCGCCCGCTGTCCCGATATCCACTTTACCTGTTGAGACACCGCAACCAACACCTTTGCCTCCGACACCGACTCCGGTCCCGACCGGGATGAGTATCTGCATTGGCTCAGAACCAGACAGCCTGTTCCTCTATTCGGGGTCGCGCAACCAGTCAACCTGGTCTGTCCTGGAAGGAATCTATGACGGGCCGATGGATTATGTTCAATATGAGTATCTCCCCGTGATACTGGAAAAAATTCCGAATCTGAACGATGGCGATGCGATCCTTTCGCCAGTCACCGTAAAAGAAGGAATGGAAATCGTCGATGTCGATGGAAACCTGCAAACCCTGCAAAAAGGGGTGACCTTCCTGCCTGCCGGTTGTTCTTCCAGCGAATGTGCAGTTCCCTATACCGGCACCGGTGAAGTACAGATGGATCAATTGGTGGTGACTTATAAACTCAAACCGGCTTTGACCTGGTCGGATGGGACACCATTGAAAGCGTCCGATTCGGTCTTCTCGTTTCGGTTGGCAGGCGACCCGGCTTACTCCGGCAGCAAGGATTTGTTGAAGAAGACCGCGCAATACACGGCCGTCGATGCGACAACCACTGAATGGCGCGGCGTGCCAGGTTTCCGCGACCAGCAGTACATGACCCATTTCTGGATTCCACAACCAGAGCACGTCTTCAGCGGGAAGGATTTCGCATCCATCGCGGCGGATCCCCTGGCGAAAGAAAAACCGTTGAGTTGGGGTCCGTTCATGGTTCAGGAATGGGTGGCCGGAGATCACATCACGCTGGTGAAGAATCCAGCCTACTTCCGCGCTGCGGAAGGTCTACCAAAAGCGGATTTCATTCAGTTTAAATTCCTCGAGACAACTCCCGAGAAAAGCCTGGAAGCGCTGCTGACCGGCGCGTGCGATATTCTGGATGAATCGACTTTGTTGGATGAACAAATATCCACCATCCTCGAACTGCAACAGACTGGAAAGCTGAAAGCGGCGATCTCTCCATCTCCTGTGTGGGAGGGACTTAACTTTGGGATCACCCCATCCTCCTATGATGATGGATATGCTCCCAATTATGGAGACCGGCAAGACATCTTCGGCGATCCAAGAACCCGAATCGCGCTGGCAATGTGTATCAATCGTCCGAAGATTGTGGATGATCTATGGGGAGGCGCTTCCCAGATCCCAACCAGCTATCTCGGCCAGGGGAATCCGGTGGCGCTTGGTAGTGATTTAGCTATCCCGTTTGACCCTGACAGGGGCAGTGCGCTTCTGGATGAAATTGGTTGGAAGGATATGGACAAAAATCCAATCACACCGCGAGTCGCCGTGAATATGTCCAAGGTATTCCTGGGGGCTCCCCTGCAACTTACCTATTACACGACCAACGCCGAGATGCGCAAGAAAGTAAGCGCGCAAATTGCCGCTGATCTGGCAGTCTGCGGCGTGCCGGTGGATATTAAGATCTCTTCGTCAGAAGAATTGTTCAAAGAAGGTCCAGAGGGAGCTGTTTTCGGTCGAAAATTTGACCTGGCTCAGTTCTCTTGGAGTTCCCAGCACTAAATCACCCTGTCGGTTTTATACCACAAGCGAGATCAATTCTGCCAAAAGTTTTTGGTTCGGGGTCAATGTCGCCGGATTCTCATCAGGCGAATTTGACTCCGCCTGCCAGACAGCCAGTAACACCTTGCCCGGCCAATCTGATTACGACTCATTGCAGAAGACCACCCAGGAAATATTCAATAAAGAATTGCCTGTTCTGCCTCTCTACCAATTCGCACGGGTTGGTTTGACCGGACCGGATATCTGCGGATATAAAATGGACGCGACCTCGCGCAGCAGTCTCTGGAACCTGGAAAATATCGATCCAAACCCCGGATGTGTCAACGAATAACAACCCTTAAAAGCCTCCTGAAAACAGGAGGCTTTTCAAACAGGTTGCGATTCCATTCAGGCGCGTCTATAATTCCCATACGATATGACCGCAACTGATGAGATCAAGAACCGTCTGGACCTGGTAGACATCGTATCTGAGACGGTTAAACTGAGAAAAACCGGTAAAAACTTTACCGGGTTTTGTCCATTCCACACGAACGTTCATACGCCTGCTTTTGTGGTGTTTCAAGATTCCGGTACCTGGCGCTGTTTTGGTCAATGCAATGAGGGTGGGGATATTTTCAAGTATGTGATGAAACGGGAAGGCTGGGATTTTCCGACCACGCTCAAATTCCTGGCCGAGAAAGCCGGCGTCCAACTGGAGCCTCTTACTCCGCAACGGATTCAACGGGACGAATCGAATAACCGGATCAGCCAGTTGCTTGAAGAGGTGGTGATCTATTACCGCAATCAACTGGCCAACCACCCGGCGGGGAAACAAGCTTCGGAATACCTGCAGAAGCGTGGATTAAACCAGGCCACCCTGGACGGTTTCATGCTCGGGTACGCACCCGACGGCTGGGACAACCTGGTCCAGTACCTGTCAGGGAAGGGTGTGGACAAGGGTCGGATGCTGGAGGCTGGCCTTGTCTCGGAACGGGACGATGGTGGAATTTACGACAAGTTTCGCAACCGGATCATGATTCCCATCCGGGATGCGAACGGTCACATGGCCGGTTTTGGTGCGCGAATTCTGGACCCAAACGATGTACCCAAATTTCTGAACTCACCGCAGACGGCCTTATTCGATAAGGGACGACTGCTTTACGGATTGGATGCCGCGCGAAAATCCATCCGCGCGCAGGATCAGGCGGTCCTGGTTGAAGGGTATTTGGATGTGATCATGCTGCATCAGGCTGGTTACACCAATACGATCTCTCCCATGGGCACTGCCCTGACTGAAGACCAACTGAGGATGCTGAAAAAATACACCCATCGCATCATCCTCGCGCTGGACGCGGATGCGGCCGGACAAAAAGCCACCCTGCGCGGGTTACAAATCGCCAGGGATGCAATGGATAAAGAGACCGACCTGGTGTTGGATGTTCATGGGCTTTTGCGGCAGGAATCACGCCTGCAGGCGGATATTCGGGTGACCACCATCCCGGAAGGGATGGATCCCGATGAGGTCGTATTGCGCGACCCGGCTGAATGGAAGACGATCTTGGATACCGCCAAACCGCTGGTCATCCATGTGATGGATGCGTTAGCTGAGGGACAGGATTTGCATGATCCGAAGGTAAAACGCGAGATCGCGGATTCCGTCATTCCCCTGATTGAAGATGTCCCCAGCCTGGTGGAACGGGATACCTATCGCCAGCGACTCGCCCGTCTGCTCAAAGTGGATGAAAATACACTGGCCGGGATGCATTCAAGGGGTGGGCGATCGGCAGCTTTCCGCAGCCGGCGTCGCCCAGCCGGGAAAGAGGACCAGGTTCCCTCCCGCGCAATGACGGAAGCAGGTTTACTTGATCCGGTCATTCCGATGGAACGCTACCTGCTTGCCACACTGCTACACCAGCCGGACCTGCTGCATCGACTGGATCGGTTGTTGCAACAAAATTCATTGGAGCACTTATCTGCCCAGGATTTTTCTGCCACGCAAAATCAGTTATTCTTTCAATTGATCACCCAGTCTTTATCTCAGGATGAGTTGGAACCGGCTGAATATCTCCAGGAACAAAAACCGGATGGACTGGATGAGTATCTGGAGGAAGCGAAAACACACCATTTATCCTCAGAGAGAAAGACGGATTCGTGGTTGGACGATCTGTTCCGGACGGTCATTCGGATTCGTACCCTGGTGATCAACCAGAACCTGCGGGAGTTGAAATATCTGCAGGAAGAAAAGAATGTGGATGTGAACGAAGTCGTTGTTCCATATCAGGATATGGTATTAAAGTATACTCAACAGTTACGAGGACTAAACGTCGCCCTGGGATCCCTTTCCAGGCTTAAATCATAGTGGAGATAGGTGGAAGAGATCATGCCCAAACAAGTGAGATTACCCAGAGAAAGCGGCAGCGCCAAACCTGTCCGAAGACGGACGGGCAAGACTTAAGAAGGAGAATCGCCCATCAGGACGCTGCTCGATGAGGAGGGCGGTGTATCTCCAGACATGTTCCTGCCTGAAGACATGATTGCGGTGGAAGAACCTGACGAGCAGCTACTCAATCAGAATCTGGCGGAAATGGGCGATATTTTGGCTGCTGATATTGTGGAAGAACCCGATCCTTCCAGCCTGGTAGTGGAACTATCGGAGGATCCGGTTCGATTGTATCTGAAGGAAATTGGTCAGATACATTTACTGGATGCCGACAGCGAATTTAGATTGGCAGCCAGAATCGAAGCGATTCGATTCATACATGCGATTCAGGAAAAGCTGGCTTCCGATTGCAAGGGTGAAGACCAGGCTACATTTGTGTTTGATAGCCTCTGTCAGGAATTGATCACATATTGGAAACGACTGGAAGAGGATGCTGTTCGTATGAAGTACGAACCGCCGGATGCTTCGCTGGTACTTACGGAAGCCCAATTCCTTCGCAAACAGTGGCAGGCTGATGATCCGTCCTACTTGAGAGATTATCTGGATAACGGCGAGTGGGGTAAGAATCCCCTTTGGGATGGTCTGGTAAGAAATGCTTTCAACGTGTTTTTATGCATGTACCTGATGCCACCTGAGACCGCTGAAGCCATTCTGGGACAATTACAAAAATCCCACGAATTTCCGAAAGCAGCATTCATCGTTAAGCACCTGCCCTCCCTGGATGCGCTGAAAGCGGAACTCGAAGGCATTCAAAGGCGGTCGGACGATTCCAATCAGACCCTCATCCGTGCTAATTTAAGATTGGTGGTCAGCATTGCCAAACGCTACCTTGGGAGAGGCATCTCTTTCCTGGATTTGATCCAGGAGGGCAACCTTGGGTTGCTGCGCGCGGTCACCAAATTCGATCCCACCCGCGGCTTCAAATTCAGCACCTACGCCACCTGGTGGATTCGGCAATCCATCAGCCGCTATATCGCCGAACAGGCCCGCACGATCCGCATACCGGTCCACCTATTTGAATCGATCACCCGTTTACTGCGTGTACAGCGCAAACTGGTACAGGGACTGGGTAGGGAACCAACCAATGATGAGCTCGCCCTCGAAGGCGACTTTATGGCTGCGGAAGATGTGATCGCGATCCGCCTGGCACAGGCCGAAGGAAAGCCGCTCGACCCCGCGCTGTTACGCCGCTGGCAGTGGAGCGCACAAAAAGTACAGAAGATCCTGCAATCAGCGGAAGAACCGGTATCTCTGGAGCGTCCGGTCGGAGATGAAGAGAGCAGTCAGTTGGGCGATTTCATTGAAGATGACGAAGCACTCGAGCCGATGGACGCCGCGGCGCGTGAGATGTTGCGCGAACAGGTACAAAGCGCACTGGCGATCCTTTCCGAGCGGGAGAGACAGGTGTTGGAACTTCGCTTTGGCTTGACCGATGGCAAGGATCACACCCTTGAAGAGGTCAGCCGATATTTCAATGTCACCCGTGAGCGGATCAGGCAGATCGAAGCGAAGGCGTTACGAAAACTGCGCCACCCGACTCGAAGCAAGAATTTGAAAGAATACCTTAGTTAATGGCATAATGGAATCGAATGGAATTCCATACAGTGAGACCAGATTCGCCCCGAGTAAACAAGGGTGGTGAGATGAAGGTGACGACGAAAAAGGCATTCTGGATTGCGGTACTGGTGGATGCGACACTATTGATCGTAGTCGTCTTTCTTGGTTGGGTGGTGTCACGGATGCTGAACCCGGTTGCTTCGGCAATCGCGATCGAACCGACTCCGACCATGAGGATATACCAACCATTGGACATCATCATCCAGGGTCCAGACAATGTCATTCCCAATACCGATTACACGTTGGAGTTTCTCCTTCACAATCCAGACATCGAACCGGTGACGGTCAAACAGATCATCCTGCCCTTTGACTTGCTTGATAATTCCAGCATAGTACGGTCGGACCCACCGTTAGGGGAGCAATTCGCGGTAGATACAGGCGCAGGTTATCTGGTGGATCTGCGGATAGAGCCATCTGAAACACGAAACATATCCATCACCTTCCGCGCAAAAAAAATGCAAGCCATCTATGGACGGGTGATCCTATATACTGATCATGCAAAACAGGAACACGAATTGATGGTCGTGATCGCCCCCGTACCGGATACACCCACACCTGAACCGGGAATCCCTTTAGAAGAGGGCACACCCACGGATGGCACTCCGGCACCATAATGGAAACCTTATCGGGGTTAGCCCAGGGAGATGAACCTAACGAGTGAAGAATAGGCTGGTGATCTACGATGGATGAATATACGATCAGGCAGGCGATTGATTTGATCAAGGCAAACCGCTTGACCGACGCCCGCAAATTGTTGCGTCCGGTTTTGGAGGTGAACCCCGAGAACGAAGCAGCCTGGATCTGGTTCTCCAGTACATTCTTACGCAGCGCTGAACAATTGGAGGTGTTACGATACGCCATCCAGTTTTGCCCGGTCTCGCAGCCAATTACCCGGGGGATACTACGGTTGGACCTCGAATTGGATGATAAACGAAGCCGGGGGGAAGAGATCGAACCCGTTGACGTGGAACGATTCCTGCCGGTATTGAGAGGTAAGAATCCTTCCTCTGGTAGTGAATCCATCTTATCCAATTCGCAGGCAGGATCAGCTATTCCAGCGCAGACGTTCACACCAGCTTTCCCGCCCGAGGAGCCATCCGAAGCCGATTGGATCGATTTGCTACGTTCTGCAGCGGTATCGGATGATTTCGAAAAAGAGTCCGTCAAACAAACTCCACCGGTACCACCCAATCCCGTCCAGCGGACGGAGCAATGGCAGCGAGAGTTCATGGACTCACAGCAAGACCTGTCCTATGAGACAGAACCTGAGCCTGCGCCTTTTTATAATCCCGACCCTCTTCCATCCATCCCTCAAGCGCGAAACATCTCTTGGAATGGTCAGGACGTTGGCCTGGAATCAGAAGAGGCAGCTCCGTTTCTACCTGAGATGAGTGTGGCTCCGGAAGAGCAATTTACATACGAGCACGCCAAAACACCAAGCCCAAAATCACCGTCTGATCCCTACCGGGTACCATTCTTCGTGGCAGCCATTCTGGGCGTGGTTCTATCCCTCCTGGTGATCATCTTCCTGATAGTCATTGGTATGATGGCGTTTGCCTGAAAGCCTTTTACACCCTTCAGTGCCTTCTACCTGACCGGGCTATTCGACGGTATACTGAAATAGAAATCATCCTCAGGAGTATTTATGTCACCCGTTAAAATTATTACTGATTTAACCGCTTACCTACCACAGAAATTTGTCCAACAATATGCGATTCCCATCCTGCCACTGACGCTGAACTGGGAAGAGAAAAGTTACCTGGACGGGGTGGATATCCAGGCGGATGAATTTTATACCCGATTAAAGACCGCTCACTCGCTGCCAACCACCAACGCCGTGTCCGTTCACCAATACCAGGAGGCGATTCAACAATCCCTCGATGGCGGTTTTCAGCCGCTCATTTTACCCTTATCCTCGGCGATATCCGCCTCTTACAATAATGCAGTGATCGCCCGGGAATCCTTCCCCGGTCAACCGGTCGAGGTAATGGATACCCAACTCGTCTCGATGGCATCTGTCTTTATGGTCCTGGCCGCCGCCCGAAAGGCGGAAACCGGCGCGTCTTTAACGGAAGTGAAGCAGGAAGCGGAAAAAGCCTACTCACATATCGGGGTCTATTTCACCGTGGATAACCTCAAATACCTGCACAAAGGTGGTCGTATTGGTGGAGCCAAGAGATTGCTTGGCTCGGCTTTGAGCATCAAACCGATCCTGGAAATTCGGGGAGGGAAGATCGAAGCCGCGGGCTCTGCGGTAACCCGGAAGAAAGCCCTCGAAAAGCTGGTCAACCTGGTAGAAGAAGGTATCGCTGGACGGTCGCCTGTCCGAATATCCGTGTTCCACGCGCTGGACCTGCCTACTGCAAAACACCTGGAAGAGGTCTGTGCGAATCGTTTTTCACCGGTGGAGATGATCTTGAGTGAGGTCAGTCCGGTGGTTGGCGCCCATGTGGGGCCAGGCACCGTCAGTATTGCTTATATGGCAGGTATGTAAAGACTATGAACCGCGCAGAAGCAGCTTTAATGGCTCGTTTTGATGAGTATTTTCAAAAATGGAACCTTAAATTTCCGGAATTGAAGGATGTGGCCGACCAGGAGACCGGACAGGTCACCACTTCGGGCTGGTGGATCACCTATCGTTTTGGCCGGGATGCAAACGGGCGCTGGCTGGAGTTTTACGCGCAACTTCGAATGACCAATGACCGTCATATCCGCTTTCATGAAAATGGAACCGAGGAGAAGCTGCCGGCGTTGGATGAACCTGTCGTCTATCCGGAAAACTCCACTCCTGCCGAACAGGAAAAGATCAACGCAGCAGCCCAGGAGAAGTTCTTGAAGTTATACCGCGAATTACAGGACCAACACCTGATCTAAATCAAAATGGCAGCCAATCGGCTGCCATTTTTCATCCAGGGAGTGTTGGATTACGGTTCGTTCCCTTCAGCCAGATACTGAATCACCAGATTTGCTTCATCGTTTGTAAGTGCGGCTCCCTTGGAGAGCATCCGATTGACCGTGGTGGTCCAGCCCGCCAGATCTTTCTCTGCGGCGGAAATCCGGCTGGTGGAATGACAGACCGTGCAATTGGTATTGATTAAAATCTTAGCCTGCAATTTCAGCTCCTCAGATAATCCGACCGGTGGCTCCGCAGTAGGTGGGATATCCGTTGGGGCGATCGTCTCGGTAGGTACTATCGGCGTCGCGGTAGACTGTGGCGTCGGTGTGGCTGTTGATTCACCGGCACTGCGGTTTGCGGGAGCGGCGTCGGAACAGCGGTTGGCGCAATCGCGCAGGCTACCAGAATGAGCAGTGAAACAAGTAGAAAAAACACAATCTTATTTTTAAACATTTTATTTATATGTCTCAGACAGGTAAGCGATGACAGCCTGTTTTTCCGCGGCATCCAGCTTTAAGCCTTTTCCGATCATTCTGTCGACTGACTTTGTCCAATCGGCTTCAGATTTGGTTGCCGAAGTTACGCGATCAAGGGTATGGCATTGAATGCATTTGGCTTCAACGATTGCTTTCCCATCTTCAGTGGAACCACCGGTTGTGGTAGCGCCTGCCGCGGGCGTCTGGTTTGCCGCCGGAGCACACGCTGCGATAACCAATGCAATAACAACGACCAAGATCCCAATCAATATGGCTTTTTTCATAGATATCCTCCTGATTACGATATCAATCAGTATACAGAGCGAATGGATTCAGGTAAACCTCGATCTGTGCTCTGTATATGCTTTACCCTGATGGTTTACTTATAGGTGAAGAGTATCTCAGTGGTCTGCGGGAGCGTCACCTGCACGCCTTCTCCCGGAGTGAAGACACCAGCGTACCGGCAGTTGGCATCTACGATGGGGCTGTCACAGGCCACACCGATCAGCGCAGACAACCAGGTGCCCTGATATTCCGGGGGAGCGTAAGCATAAAACACTCCACTGGCATCGGTCATCCCATCCACACGGACGCGCTGCGCGCCGCCGATGCGGGTCGTGCCGATATCGATCCCCGGCACACCCTTCCCGCTGGCATCTACGACCTTCCCCTGGATGATCAAGCTTTCCGTGATGGCAAGCAGCGGCAGGGAAGAGACCTCACCTTTCGGGGTGAGATGTTGGATGCTCATCCAACCGGTCTTCCCATCCTTATCCAGGACTTTCACCCATTGCCGCCCGGGGACGGTTCCGATCAGGGTGACCACTGTTCCCTGCGGATATTGATACAAGATGTCATGCAGCATGCTGGGACCGCTCCGCATGTTCAAGGTAGCTGCCAGCACATCCGCTTCAATGGTGAGCGGTGCAGGCGTATTGGTGGGTGCGGGCGTTTCGGTGGGGGCTGCTTCAGTCGCCGGGATGGCAGGTGCGGGTTGTTCCGTGCTTACTTGCACTTCTGCAGGTGGGGGAGTGCTGTCACCCGGGTTCAAGATGCCGCATCCGGAACTGAAAATCAGGCTAATAAGGGCGAGAAACCAAACCAGTCGCTTCATCCTGTCCTCCTTTACATGTCAAAACATGATACCAGGATGTATATTCTCATTATACAACTGCGTTCAAGCACGTAATACGGATCAATCTAACGTTAATCGGTCTGCGGAATCGAGCAGATCCTGCCTTCTGGCCAGATATTCGACCAGCAATTGAAGCTCGGACAACTCCAGTGCTGAGATGGTTTTGCCGTTGAGGTTCGAAGCAAGGGCAGATCGTTTCTCGCTTTTCTGCTTGAGCTCCGCATTCTGGATGATGATCTTCTTTCTCATAGGCTCTCCTTAGATGGCCATAACCTGAATGATTTCGCGGACCGGCGCGTGAGGTGTCTCGATCAGGATATCGCCAGGGCTGTCTGCCGCGATCTCCATCTCTGCCATGCCAGACGAATCGAGTGTGATCTCCTCCAGCCGCTCGATATTTGCCTGGGTCAGACGGATCGTCACCGCCAGGTTGGCCCGGGCAGGATGGACGATCCGCAGGATTGCCGCAGTGACGCCATCCGCGGGAATTTCGGATGGGGTAACCGTTATCCAGAGCGGTTGATGGGCTGCCATCAGCGACTCGAGCGGGACCGCGACACCATCACTGGAGAATGCCAGCGGTTGTTCGGTCGCCCAGATGGTTTGCGCTTGAGGGTATGATGCTCTCACCTCTTCAACGAGTTGTTCAAAATGGATTTGTGATGACATGGCTCCTCCTAATACTCGAAAATCAGGGCAGCCCAACTGCAATCCACCCGGCTGCCGGTGGTCTTGATCTCGAACCTGGTTTCGATGTCCGCTCCCGGAAGCGAGCTTAGCAGGTCACCACTCTTCAAGATGGTGGAGGTGGCCGTCGACGTGGTCGAGACTTCAATGATCGTCAGGGTATTGGTGGTGTCATAGAATCGGGCGTATGCAGTTCCGCTGGAGGCAAACAGATTGGTCACGAGATAAGCGGTCTTAGCCCCCTGCTTGAGCTTGACCAGATCCAGACGCTGGCGGCAAACCACGACGGCATTATAGGACGACGAAGATGTATAGGCAGGATAAGCGTGCAATGTCACCACGATCAATTTACTGCCGCCGCCCGAGAAGATGAACGTTTGGATGGAGGTGGCGTCCAGGATGGTACCATCCCAGTGACAGGACCCGATCAGGCGCTGGTCGGGACCTTCGGCAGAGGAAGTATTGACGCTGATGGTAAAAGAGGAAGAGCCGCTCATCCGGTTGGCGAAGATATACCAATCGGCAGCCGGGCCAGAAAACGAATTGGCCGGCAGATCCATTTGCTCGGTCGCCTGGCACATATAGCCATGGATCATCAGGGTGGGCGGGAATTGGGGATCGCAGTATATCCGCAGACGGTTGGTGGGCAGGTAGCTGATCTGGATTCCCGACATGTAGGAAGCCAGGAATTGCCCGACAGGGACGGCATCGTACATGTTGGCGCCCAGCCGGAGCGCGTCTGCCCGCAGGCGGTTATATTGCGTATAGCTGGTCGGTTGTCCGGCGGAGACATCCAGCGAGGATGGATAAGTGGGATTGCTCATGTCATGCCCTCCAATAGCTGTTTTCCCAGGTCATTGAACCTGAATAGCCTTCCGAAGACCAGACAGATTGTTCGAACAGATCCCGGTCTGCGGGTGCGAAAATATTCCCATCGGAGCTGAGCTGAACGGTGACCCGATTCACTCCCCGGGCACGCTCTTCGAGGGCGTAGCTCCCGGAGGAGAACAAGCCGCTGAAGACTCCCTCGGGGGTGATGATGCCGATCTCACTCCGTTCCTGCAGCAGATCGAACAGCCGGGTATAGACCGCGCTGCCCGGCTCTGCCTGGGTGGTACCATCCGGCTGGACCAGTGCGTCGCCCATCAGGATCGTGAAGGTGATGGTCTGATGGTCGCGGAAGGAGCCGTCGGCCTGCTTGTAGGCTGATCGAAACACACTCACGGTGCCGCGCGACAGGCGCGACCTGTCCAGCAGGAATCCCTGCGGTTCTCCCGCCGCCAGATTCTGGTGGTAGAGCAGGATGTCACAATCCTTACCCAGCAGCGCCATCGGCTGCCTCCTGTCCGGTTCTCACCCAGGTTTGCAGGTCCGCCAGCGAGCCATTGAATACATTCACATCCGGCCGGGAAGAGACGCCCGGTAACAGGAAACGATCGCCACTACACTGCCAGAATTGCCACGAAGTACATCCTTTCGGCAGGCGAAGACGATACGGCAGACTGGCGCGCTGTAACAGATCGGACCAGTTGGTCTGCGCGGGTAGTTCCTTCCAGTACGGATACTGCGCCAGCCAGAGTGGATAATCGGAGACCCAACCCGTCATCGGACGGGCATACTCTTCAATAAAGGATGTGCGGGTGTAGATGACCAACGGCTTTTCGGGCAGTTCCTTCTGGATCAGGCTGGCGACTGTCCGGGCATTCTGGCTGATCCGAAACGGATTGAGACGATAGGTCTGCCGAGCGGACTTCTTCCCGGTTTTCTTTGACCGGACCCGGTTTGATGGCGTCGGCCAGTTTGACCAGTCTGCCCAGTATTGTTCCACATCCAGGCAGACAAAATGGAAGGGTAACTGGTGCAGCGACTCGAGGAAGAAGCTGGTCTGGGCTTCATCCGGGCGGATGGGATCGCACCAGTGGTAGACCCCGCAGATCAGACCGGCGTTATTCGCACCGTACAGATGCTTCTGCGCAGCCGGATCACGCTGGTAATCACCCTGGCTGATCTTGACCATGGCGAACTCGACCCCGCATCGTTTGAGGAGTGCCCAATCTATCGTTTCGTCGTAGTGTGAGACATCAATTCCCAGGATCATTCCATCCCTCCCCTGCCTATACCAATGACCAGCCGTCACCCCAGGGGGCGACATCGGATGCCCGCATCCGGGCCGAGCGGACGGTCCCCAGGAGACGGTCGAAGCGGAGCAGCAGTCGGGTGCCCAGATTGGTCACCGCCTCGGGAAGCTGATCCACCAGGTTGAAGGACTCTTTGCGATCCATCGTCTTCGCAGCGGCGATATACCCGGCTGCCCCGAGGACCAGGATTCCGCAGTCATGCTCGGGCACGGAGGTGAGCACAGCATCATCGAGTCCCGCCAGGCTTTCCACCTGTCCGCTGGCCAGGCTGTATTCTTTGATCGCCATCCGGATCCCTTCCACCACCAATTGGGAGGTGAAGGTGAGCTGAGTCAGGTCCTGCAAGAGGACGGACACCCGTTGTTCGATCGTTTCCAGGGTTGTATTCATGGTTCAGTACTCCTTTGGAGCGTAATGCTCCCAACCAATCCGTCTATTCGTTACCATCCAGCATGGCCGGTGTGAACAGGTGCTTGCGCCCGTTTGGCCCGATCACGACCAGACTTCCATCGGGCAATTGTCTCCATTTCAGAAGATCGGACACGTGGCAGCCGATCCGCTCCGCGGCGGTCACCAGCCCGGCCACTTCTGGCGGATCAGGCTTGACCGTTACCTCGCTGACCGGTTTACGCGCCATGCTGTTTTCCTGACAAGCCATCCTGCAAACCGGTGCCGAAGATGTAGGCGGAAAGGGTGATGATGATCGCGGTCAGTTGGTCATCCGGGATGGGAAAGGACGGGCTGAACGCCCGAAGCAGAAGGACTCCCAATCCGGCGAAGGCTGCCCAGAACTTTCGGGAATGCAGCAGGTTGCCGAGGGCGTCGCCGGGCGGGATGATCAGATTCCCTTCCATGGCGGTGCCGCAGATGTAGGCGGACACCAGGACAGCCAGATCGGTCAGGGGTTGGCTGAGGTCGGGCAGGCGCGGGATGAATGCGCCGGTGCAGATCAGCACCAGGCTGATGGCGGCTGCCCAAAATTTACGGGATGTGACTATCGATTCCATTTGTCTCCTTTTGTTGCTGCGTGGTGGTGTCGTTGCTTCTTGTCCCCCCTTCCTAAGGGGGCGCCGCATAGCGGTGGGGGGATCTCCTTGGTGGTGGTAAGATCCCTCCGTCTGCTTCGCAGCCACCTCCCCTAAGAGGGGAGGACTTGGGCTCGATGCTGTTCCCATCTGTCATCCTGAGCCCTGAAGGGCGAAGGATCTCTACTTTGGTCATGGTGGCGGCAGGCTTTAGTAGAGATTCTTCGTGCTGCATACGCAGCACTCAGAATGACAATCCGGGTAGCGAGCCCCCCTTACAAAGGGGGGTAGGGGGGATCTCTTTGGTGGGGGTACAGATCCCTCCGTCTGCTTCGCAGCCACCTCCCCTAAGAGGGGAGGACTTGGCTCGTTGATGTTCCCATCTGTCATCCTGAGCCCTGAAGGGCGAAGGATCTCTACTTTGGTCATGGTGGCGGCAGGCTTTAGTAGAGATTCTTCGTGCTGCATACGCAGCACTCAGAATGACAATCCGGGTAGCGACCCCCCCTTACTAAGGGGGGTTAGGGGGGATCTCTTTGGTGGGGGTGGACTAGATCCCTCCGTCAGCTTCGCTGCCACCTCCCCTAGAAGGGGAGGACAAAACCACTACGCCACATTGCTCTTGTGCAGCGGGCGGAAATCATTCACCCACACCGCCAGGAAATGCCGCACCTTCAAGCGATGCTCGTCATTGGTGAACACGGCCTGGCTGAGCTCGTCACCGGCGATGAAGATCTCGGGCATCACCCCAAACCGTTCGCCATGAAGATGGCCGGCGCGATGCGCGGATCGCACACCGCCGCCCAATCGTTGGCATCCGTCCATTCGGGCACCGTGATCACATCACCCGGCTGACCGCGCTGCATGTTCTCGCTGTAGATGTTGGCGGCGTTCTCCAGGGTGGGATACAGGATCTTCATGGCTGCCAACTGCAGGTTGCGGGGGACCAGCGCGAAGCGCGGATTGACCGCCATGCGCGGACCCGAACCGTACAGTCCCGCGGCGTTCTTGACCAGCATCGGCTGGTTGTAGACTGCCGTGCTGACGGTCTCCCATTCCGCAGCCGAAAGCGCCCCGGTGAGCAGATTCTTGTGCCCGCCGGCTGTGGTGACCGCGGTGTTGTTGAACAGCGCGCCGGTATCCGCCATGGTCGGACCCATCCCGCCGTTCAGGGTGAACAGGTTCGCCACCAGGGCGCTGATCTTGCGCAGACCGGCCGCGGCCAGTTCACGCGGATAAGCGCGCAGCTTGCGGGTCTCGTCCCGGTCGATCAGCTCCAGGGTCAGGGGAATGTATCCGCCGTATTTCTTCCAGTCGGCGGTCTCGGGGCTGTCGCCGACCGAGAGTTCGGTATAGGCTGCGCCTTCCGCCACTTCGGGCAGGCTGCCGACCGTGCCGACCAGCGTACCGGTGATCTGCTGGAGCGAGTTGAAATGCTCCACGCTCACGATCCGCTCCCACCAGTTGTAGCCGGCTTTGCCCAGCTCATCCCAGCGGTTGGCGACCACCTTGTTGAGCGAATTCTTGACCAGTCCGCTGAAATCGGCGGTGGTCGCCAGGCGGATGCGTTCGGGGTGGTACCCGCCGTGCAGCGTTGTCGTCGCCGGTCAGGGTCAGGTACAGCTCGCGGATGCCGCTCAGCCGGGCGGGGTTGCAGCCTCTCCAAGCCGGGCTGGCGGGGCGCGCCCAGCAGGTCGTCGCAGGCAGCCTGAAGCTGGTCGCGGGTGTCATACATCTGGCTGATGCTGCCCGGTCCCTGGACGAAACGGGCTCCGATCAATTCACCGGCCAGCGCGCGCCCATCTTCGATGGCATGGGTCAATTCGGCCGGGTCAAAGATGCGGCTGCCAAATTGGCGGCGGATGCGCTCACTGACCGGATGGGGCAGATGGGCGGATGCCAGGGACGTTTCCAACAGCATCGCGCACATCTGCTGTTGCAGCGCTGTGCCTGCTTCCGCCGGTTCGCTTTCCGGTGTGGATTTGCAGATTGGCGCGGGTGGGTGGATTATCCGGGTTGGATGTTGTGACAGGGTCTGTCATGGATAGGTTCTCTCCTTCTATTCGTACATGGGTTGGGTCAGGAATAAAACGACCGCCGCGGGCCGGGTTGGTGACCAGGTCGAGCGAGAAGATCTTGATGATCTCCCGCACTTCCGGTCCAGGGCGGTGAACAGCAGGTCGGCGGAAAAGCCCAGTCACGGCCGCGGCTCCGGCAGGCTCAGCCAGTCTCTGCCCGTCTGACGCAAGCACGTCCGGCGGCCGGTCCGCCCGGGCGGAGTCTGAAGCGAGATGCCGCTGCTCCTGCGTGAGCCAGACCGGGTTGGCGCATACACCGGCCAGATCGCGCACACTCGCTGATGGCTAACGGCTCGCGCGGCATGGTCGATGTAGCAGTCAATGCCCTGCCAGAGCGGCAGCGATGGCTCCAGACACGTCCGGCTGAAAATTCCAGCCGTTGCCCGTCCCGGCGGTGATCGCCAGCACGTCGGAAGGTCGGGTCCCCCTGCGGGGATGCCTCCGCGCAGGTGGCGCGCAATCCATGCAGGGTGATTCGGTGGGTGATGAGTCTGTCAGTCAAGGGTCTCCTTTCAGTTTGGATATTGGTTTTGCCGCGCTGGAGCATGTCTTCCGAGGATCGGTCACTTCTCCCGGCAAAACGGTAGGCGATGCGCAGTAATTCGGCGTCGTCGATCAGGCCGCGGTCGTGCAGGAGCAGCGAAGGCGGAGGATGATGCTCGGGAGGCGGTCTGGCCAGTTCGGCGTTGTCGCGCGCGCTGATGTCGGCGCCGCTGAACGGTGAACGTTCGGCGTTGGAGACCGATGCGCCGATCCACCTGCGCCCGGCGCCGAATGACGGATGCGCGCCAGGTCGCTCAGCATCCACAGGAAATGGCGCTGGCGCTGTTCGAAATGGCGGAAGGTCGGTCCGCCGGCGCTTTCGGCGGTGGTGCGGGTGGCGCTCTCCGGTTCAGCCAGAAAATGCAGCGGCAGACCCGCTCCGGCGGCGATCATGCGTTTGATCGCCAGTCCGTCTTCCCCGGCTTCCTGGGATGCCAGGTTGGGCTGGATCACGCTCCAGGTTTCGCATGTCATCCGTCACCAGGATGGAGCCGGGGTTGGCGCGGTGACGCTGTTCAACGCGGTCTGCCGGTTCGCGCCGTTCCTGCTCGTTGGTGAACAGCAGCCTTGACCTGATACATGAATGCCTGCCGGTAGCGGTTCAGCCGGACGCGGTCTTCCAGCCAGGCGGAGTAGCGCGACAGCCACTTGCAGCAGCGGCGCCAGGTCGCGGTTCGCCGTGCAGTGTGCCGACCGGCCGGTTGATGGCGTAATGGCGCATGACCGGCTGGAAGGGCAGCCCTTCGCACCCGGCAAGCAGATTCCTGCCAGGCGGACCCAGTATCGCCCTTCCGATTTCACCGGCTGGCGGATATTCATGGAAATCCAGTTCCTGTTCCAGGTCGTTCTCGCGCGGAGCGGATGGATTGGATCTGGCGGCGGGGACTGCGCGCGCAATAGCTCATGCCGGCCGCGTCGGTGGAGATGACGATGAACAGTTCGCCCGCGCGGACCAGTTCCTCGCACCACTCGGTGCAGCGGATGTCCATCCGGTTGAGGGGATGGTTCCACCATTCCCGCAGAAAGCGGTCGGTAGCCGGCGTGGCTGCTGCCAACGCGGATCCCGCCGCCGACCACGTACTGGCTGGTCAGTCCGACGATGCGGCGGGCGAGGGGATTGCTCTGCCAGGCTTCGAACGCCTGCCAGGATCTCGAGCCGGTCGTGGGGTAGCGTTCCAGCTTGGTGGATGGCAGCCCGGCCGGCCGTTCGAAGAATCCGTCGCTGAGGGAGACGGCCAGGCTGGACCGGGTGGGAGAGGTTGGTGGGGGGAAGAACTTCTGCAACAGGTTCATGCGGCTCCATACATAGAATATATGTTCTATATATGGTTATAGTCCGAACCCGAGCGCGAGTCAACCTGTCAGATGTGACAGTCCTCCCCGCCTGAGGTCGGGGAGACAGATATTAGAGACCCGTAGGGGAGATCTTCGTGATCGCCCAAACCCTCGTGGTTGCCCTTATAAAAGGGGGATCAGGGGGGATCGCTATTCGTGTGTCATTGCGAGGAGGGCGTCAGCCCGACGCGGCAATCTCCGCTTTGCCAATGCAGATTGCCATGCTCACTGTATTCGCTCCCCCGAGGGGATGCTGCGCGATCGCAATGAAATGGATATGGAGCCCCCCTTATAAAAGGGGGTGCCGCGATGCGGTGGGGGGGGATCACCTCTCGTATTGTGGAATCTCTGACACTTCCACTTTTGTGAACAGGTTAATATTGTGAGATTCTTATTTGGGAGATTTCTGAGACAAAATGATTGCAATAATAAATGTCTGATGAAATATTCGAATAGCAACAGTTAAACTTCTTTATCCTTTTGAATTTCTTCTAAATAACAATCACGGCATCGGCATAATTTGGTTTTATTATCCAGATACCACCAATTATCCGTAACCTCGTGACAAATCTCGCATTTGAGTATCTTCTGCCTATTCTGTTCGATATTGCTCTCCTCGTGTACATCATTTCCATGAGAAGGAATCTTGCTATCAGTTTTCTCATAAATATGCGATAACTTCTCAATGATACCTTTATTATTTGGTTTCAATGTATCTTGATACATTGCCTTCATACGTTTTATTCTGAGATTATTCATTTCATCACGGCGTCTACGTAAATCCAGTTCATATGAAATTGGGTCTTTAAAGCATAAATTCCAGTCCAAATTCTTGAACATCGAAAACAACACCCACTTACCCGTTTTTTTGGACCAGTAATATCTTTTAGGTAGTGGTACATTTAAAGCATATGATCAATTAGGATTGATTCTGGTATTTTCTCATGTGGTCTCTGCCATTTCATGTGTTTGTCGATAAGGTAGTTCTTTCTGGTGAACCGAGACAGATAAGTCTTCGAATATCTTCTGAAGAGCTTGTGTACCTTCAGGTAGTTTTGGGGATTTTATTACACCGATCACTTTTTTAGAATTATCGATAATTTGGATTTCTACAATTTTCTGATCTATTGTTCGCTTTCTTGCATAGAAAACAGCTCTATAATGTTTCATATTTGGATAGTAGAAATCAACAACCCTTGTTCCAGTTACAGTATACTGTCTTTCGATTTCTACCCTTTTTTTCCAGTTTGTTCTCTTCAATAATATTCTGGCAATCTGAACATACCCATCTTGAAAAGTGATCTTTTATTATCTCCCTATAAGGAAGTGGTTTTTCTATAGTCCAATTAATTTCGGCATCCATCACAAAATCTTTGGCATCCACTTCTATCCAAGGTAATGACTGGTGCTGTAAGAAGCTTTGCTTATTGGGCTCTATAGCATGGGTAACAAAAACCTCAATGGCAGCGATTGCTTGACCGTTACGCAGAAGAACAATATCAGGTCGAGATCCATTAACTCAATACTCAACTTGTACTTCATCCCAGTTTGAGCAGAATATAGCTAGTTTATTCTTTGACTTATAACAGATTCCATCGCTATCACCTGAGCATGGTTTTCTAAAATATAGCTCACTTGCGTCCTTCAACTGATGTGCAATATAAAGTTTTACATTCAGGTGTAAGGCTGTTTCAGGCTGGGTTACTGCACAAATTACTTTTGGTTTATGCGCAGCATGATGGACTTTGATGGGACCTAGTCGAAGTATCACGCGATCTTTACATACCGGACAGAACGCGTCAGGGCGTTGCCAAGGTGGTAAATCTTTATATTCACTAACAAGATGATTTTCGCCAGCTACCAATACCCAGGCTAATTTACATTCATAGTTCATTTTCACCTTTCGATCAAAAGTTTTATTAATTCCGATCTTCTCTTTATTAAGTGATTTCTCCAACAGGAGTGATGTCATATTCAATTAGTAATCATACCGATTTAATTCATAGTAGGATTAGATTTAATCATCGAACAGAATATCGTTCTCAGGCTGAGAATTTCGTCCCTGTGAGGGTTTGAATGACATATCATAACGCCGACCCTAACCGACTGTTGGCATTCTATTCGTGGGATGGAACATGGTATCATTGGTACCATCCATTGATTAGTTTAGCTTTTGCAGCTTGAAACTCTTGTTCTGATAAGATACCCTGTTCACGAAGTTTCGCTAATTTTTCAATCTCATCTGCTAAATTTGCCTGTGTTGAAATGACTTTGGGAGCTCTCATTTCTTTCACTACTGATGTTATGTAATTTTTAACTTTGATTGCCAACTCATTGTTTTCAGATCCTCTAAACATGAATGTGTTTTCATCTTTCGTAGCGTCAAGAATGCCACCACGACTTTCGTTACCACCAGAAATTGTGAATTGTAAATATCCACTTAGCATACCTAATTGTTTAATTTGGACTGCAATTATTGAATGAAAAGGAATTTCTTTTGTTCCTTTCGCACCCTTATTAATTAAACCCAGGACTCCCTGAGGTGTAATTGTCACCCGGTCATCATAAATTACCAATCTATCTTGTACACCTTCCATGATGATTATTGGTTTTTCGATCTGAGTTTGAACAGATATTTGTTGACTTGGTTGGTACTTTTGGTCCGTTATCTGAGAATTATTATTCTTTTCTTGTTTAGATTTGGAAGGATTGACATAACCTTTATAAATAACAATTAGGATAGCTATTACACAGATGATTATGATTGTAAAACCACAAATAGGATCGTTCATAATAACCCTCCCCAAAAATTGTCTATTTGATTTGGAAATTATTTTGAGATATTTATCTTTTCTTTATATCTCCATCCAATATGACAGACTTTCTCCGTCATCCTGAACGAAGTGAAGGATCTCTCCGATATACCTCGCTGCTGTCCGCCATTGTAAGATATCTTCGCCTCTTCGAGGCTCAGAATGACAGACTACATCCCCAACCCCATCTGCCCGTCCCCATCTTTGCCCTTGACCCGCTCCGCTTTCTCGCGCGGACCAGCCACCGCAGCATAGTGCTTGTCATGCTGACCGAAAGGAAGCATCTCTAAGAAAGTCGGTGAGCAATGCTATTTCGTAGAGATTTTCGGGCTACTTTGTAGCCCTCAGAATGACAACCCCTTTACATCCCCAACCCCATCTGCCCATCCCCCTCTTTGCCCTTGACCCGCTCCGCTTTCTTGTGTGGATCATCCAGCCAGCGGGGCAGATCGGGTCTGCGCCCACCCAGCAGGTCTTCCACCGTGACGATCTGCAGGCGCGGATAATCCTTCTGCCACAGGTCGGAATGGTAATCGCCGGCTTTGTCGGCTTCACGCTTCATCTCGGAGGTGGGCGGTTCGAGCGTCAGGAAGATGCCCATGGCGGCATTCTCCCGTTCCACCACCCCGCGCAGATCGCGCACATCGCCGGATTTCACGCCCCCGCCCTTCACCTGCACGATGATCTTGCCGGTCTTGCCTTTCAGATCTTCGGTGAACAGGATCACCCCATCGATGCCGCGGTCGCTGCCGTGCTTGCCGACCTTGCTGCCCTCGCTGCCACCCTGCGGACGGGCGCCGATGAGCGAGATGGCCCACCATTGGAACTGGTAGGCGTTCTGCTTGAACAACGCTTTGGCGCCGTTCAGATCCACCGGCTCGCCGACGACATCATAATCCTTTTCCGGCAGCAGTCCGTACATGTCTTTCAGACGGCTCTTGTGCATGGCAATCGCCAGGTTGGTGATGTCGATGCCGATCCACTTGCGCCCCAGTTTCTGCGCGGCGGCGATGGCCGTGCCGCAGCCGCTGAACGGGTCGAGCACGATATCGCCCGGATTGCTGGATGGCCTGGATGATGCGCTCAAGGAGGGCAAGGGGTTTTTGGGTGGGATAGCCAAGCGTTCGGCAGCTTGTGAGCTTAATCGGTTGAATATCATCCCAGATATCTTGCACCGGTACGCCTTGATTTCGTCCAAATATCTTTTAATCTTGGAATTCTTCCGTTTGGATTGGAAGGAATATAACTTGCCTTGTTCATCCAACTCTTTCATGTTTCTTATAGATATGCCCAATGCCATTGGACGGGTGATTTGATAACCCTTTATATTCATAAATGTAGATTTGGTCGCTAGTGCAGGGCTTGTTAATTATCTATTCGAAATCTTCTGCCGTCTTCATCGTGTGCTCGATAAGAACTTTCAACATAATCTGAGTATGCTCTTCAGTATAACAGTTAAATTCGGAAAGTAAAATATTGTCCTTTGTTTTTGCGTATAAAAGAATTATATCGTGAATTTCCATACCGATTTGATTTATGTTGCATCACTATGAGCACTTGTTCTCTTCCAAGTAATCTCATTTCTAAAATTCTGTACCCCAAAAATCGTATCCAGCACATTTTCAGATAATGGCTGGCGGTCGGGTCGCAGTGCAGGTACAGGCTGCCGGTCGGTTTCAACACCCGGTGCAATTCCACCAGGCGGGCGGCCATCATCACCAGGTAAGCCATCATCTGGTTCTCGCCGATGAATCCGTGCATCGCGTCCAGCATCGAGGCCACATGCAGCGGCGCGGATGAGATCAGCGTCCGAAAAACCCGCTCGTTCCAATGCCAGGTGTCGTCGAAGGCGTTGATCTGCGCTTCGCTGTCCATGCCCTTTTCGTCCTTGAACAACACCGAATACGAGCGGTTGCTGTTGAAGGGCGGATCCAGGTAGATCAGGTCGACCGACTCATCCGGGATGTATTCCCGGAGTATCTCGAGGTTATCCCCGTAGAACAGGGTGTTGCGGGTGATGGCTTTGGGCATATGGATTTCCTGACTGTTGGTTGCGTGTTCAATTTCCCCTGGGTGAAAAACCGTCTGCCTGAAGTATAGTAAACCTTGTCCGTTTTCGCAAATGCGACTTTGTAAGGCATAGTCCCCCCATATAAAGGGGGGCGCCGCGCAGCGGTGGGGGATCGTTTATGGAGACGTTTTGGACGCCTGCGCAAAGATGCCACTGCCTGCTATCCGTCTGCTGTCGCAACGCAGTTTCACTGGGTGAACATCAAGAAAGTCTGTCATCGATTATTTTTCGCAGAATTCGCCTCTTCGAGGCTCAGAGGACAATGTTGCGCTGCTGTTGATCCTACGGGTGCTGTCGGAGTTGCCACGTCGAACGCTCGCGCAATGCATGCGCTTGGGGAAAGCTGCGTGATTGCAATGACAAATGTTTGTCATGCTGAACGGAGTGAAGCATCTCTAAGAAAGTCTGACAGCGATTATTTTTCGCAGAGATTCTTCGCCTCTTTGAGGCTCAGAATGACAATGTTGCGATGTCTGGTTGAGCATCATATGGATGTTGTCGGAGATTGCCACGCTCGTTCCACTCGCTCGCAATGACATACGGTCAGACGAATCAAATCCTCCCCTGGAGGGGGGAGGGTAGGGAGAGGGTGGGTAGACCTCTCCGTCTGCTTCGCAGCCACCTCCCCTAAGAGGGGAGGACTTGGCCTGCTGCTTGTCCTATCTGTCATGCTGAACGGAGTGATCGCGGAGCATCCCCTTGGGGAAGCATCTCTAACAAAGTCTGTCAGCGATTATTTTTCGCAGAGATTTTCGCCTCTTCGAGGCTCAGAATGACAGATCAGGGGGAGTCCCGCCAGAACAAAACAGCCCCAGGCAAATTCTGCCCGGGGCTGATAGGATAAACAATGTGGTACTCAAGCAGAAACGGATTTGCTCCTCAGCAGGGCGATCCCCGTGAACAACCACCAGAAGATGACCCCCACGCCGAAAGCATAGCTGATGGCGATCAACGCCGGGATGGTCGCGCCGATCAGACCGATCACGCTGATGACCATCCCCAGGATGGCGACGGCTTTCGGCAGGGCTCCGGTCCGGATGGCTGCCAGGCTGATCAGACCCACCCACAGGCAGCCCAGCAGCTTGTCGGAGCTGTCCAACCCGAGGGTGATGGTCTCCAGAGCCAGCTTGAGCGACTCCGCCTGGGCGGGATCCTTGCCGTACAGGGTCACCAGTGTATCCAACCCCAAATTGGTGATGAGTCCGCTGGCAAAGACCAGCGCGATCCAGAGGAAGCCGAATGCGGTTGCGACCTTCGCCAATACCGGGGCGCCGTCCTTCAGCCGTTCATAGAGGGCCAGGGCGAGAACCACCAGGCAGATCCCATTGATGATGTACATGCTGAAGTGCCAGATGAAGATGAGCGTCTGATTCGCGGTCAGGAAGGTCATGTACTCCTCGAAACCGAGGGTCAGATCTGCCATGGGCGCCAGAATGGTGGAGACGAGTGCGATGGCAAAGAGATAGGTTGCGGCTGCGATGATGGCGGAAAAGCCGCCTGCTTTTTGTAAAGTGTTCATTTCGATTTTTCCTCAATTGTTTCGTAACTAAATACTTCGTTGATGTTTACCCCGAACGCATCGGCGATACGGAAAGCCAGTTCGAGCGAGGGGGAATACTTGCCGGCTTCGATCGCCATGATCGTCTGCCGGGATGCGCCGGTTTTTGTAGCCAATTCCTGCTGGGTCATCTCGCCCGCAAAGAAGCGCAGCTTGCGGATGTTGTTCGTCACCAACAGTTTCTTAGACATGGCGGAACCCATTCCGATAATAGACGATCGACGTGATGCCTTCGATCATCGAGCCGGCGCTGAACGAGAAGAACATAATGTTCAGCATGACCATGGGCGAGAACTTGAACACCAGCGCCAGCAACGCCAGCACAAATCCGAACCCTGCAAAGGCAAAGCCCACTTTGGATGATTTCAACTCGATCAGTTTGTCGCGCTCGTCTTCGACCATCTCTTCTTTGATGGAATTCTCGACCCCGGCCTCGCCATAATCCCTATCGCGGATGGCGATTCCGATGGAGAGGAGGATGTGGAACACGATCTGGATAATGATCATGGCCACGATCCCCGCCCCGATGAAGATCAGCATGGTGATGGCCCATGCCCGCAGATCGTCCGCGGGGAGCAGACCGGCCTGGTACTTGCCGAAGGCGTAGATGCAGTAGGCAGCCAGCACCAGGATGGTGCCGAGTATGCTTGCGATGGTTCTTTTTTCTGAATATGACATTTCGTAAATCTCCTTACTTTCTATCGTTAGGTTTGATGTACATATAGTACAACAAGATTTACATAATGTCAAGTAAAACATACATATTGTATATAAATTGGTACATTGCCATAAATCCTCCCCTGGAGGGGGGAGGGTAGGGAGGGGGTGTCATTGCGAAACCTCCAGGCCTGAGCAATCTCCGAGACCGGTCGCCAATAATGACACTGTCTGAGATTGCCACGCTCGTTCCACTCGCTCGCAATGACATGTACTGGGAGCCCCCATTATCAAGGGGACGCCGCGCAGCGGTAGGGGGGGATCTGTCTGGTGCTCTTTCAAGTCCTCCCCCTCAGGGGGAGGGTAGGGGTGATTGGATCCCTCCGTCTGCTTCGCAACCACCTCCCCTAAGAGGGGAGGACAACGGTCAAAAGCCCCCCTTATAAAGGAGGTGCCGCGCAGCGGTAGGGGGGATCCTGGATCGGCAGTTGAGTACGGATGTTGTCGGAGATTGCCGCGTCGTAAAAACCGCTCCTCGCAATGACATGAGGCCTTGGGGGATCTACGTGATCGCAATGACGCGCGGCCTTGGGGATGCTGCGCGCTAGCGATGACATACGGTCAGACAAATCAAATCCTCCCCTGGAGGGGGGAGGGTAGGGTGGGGGTGGTTCAAGATCAATTTGGAAAACTCAGTATCACTCAGATGCTACCAGAGTCCGTTGCGCCTGCTCCGTTAATGCCCCCTGCGCTTACGGATCACGTCGTCCATGTCGCCTTTGCTGGGAGCCTTGCCTTCCTTCCAACCGCTCTCCAGCAAACTCTTCACCCGCGGGAAGGTTTTGAATTTGTCGTACTCCAGGTTCTTGCTGTTCTTCAAACCTTTATACAATATGGCCCCTCCGGCAAGGTAGATTCCCACACCCACCATGAAGCATAAAGCAAACACTCCCAGACCTTTCCAAAACCCCGCATTGATCAGAGTGATGATTCCGCCCACAATACCGCCAAACCCGCAAACCATGATGATCGGATTGATCACACGCTGCTCGATCGTATGATGGCCGGCACATTCTGCGCAGCGCGGAATGACCACCGTCTCGTTGGAGTGGTTGGAATGATAAACCAGGTTGTTACCCACCCGTTCAGTCCAGACGCTCCCACTTGATAGCAGATAATATCCTTTGAGGATGGATTTGGTGGATTCCGCCTGTTTGCCGCAAAAATAACAGGATGATGCGTCAGATATCAGTGTATCCATGATGGACTCCTTGTTGCATTATGAGGACTGGAATGCTCGTAAGTATACAGGCAACTCAGTTCAGGCACAATCAATTCCGTGAAATCGTTTCAATTCCCGGGAGGGACTATCCCCGAAATATGTAACTATTTTCCAAGAAATTCGTATTTATAATTGTGCGTATACTATCAACACTATTTTAATAAGAGGATACATCCATGGACACACCTTTACCAATCCGCCAGGACAACTTCCGGGGCTGGATTCACCGCCATCCATTAATCACTTTCCTGATCTTGACGTTCGCGATCTCTTGGATCGCCTACCTGTTGAGTATGACCGATCAAGGTGTGGTCAACGGATTTGGCGTCCTCTACTCGTTAAGCCCGGCGTTGGCTGCATTGATCGTGTCGGCATGTCTCAAACCAGAGCCATCCGGACTTCCGGCGGGCAAACGCTGGTGGTTGTTCGGCGTGATCGCCATCCTGGTTCTGGCGGTCATGACAGTTCGCCGGTTCTGGATCACACCGGAATGGTTGTCGGTGGCCGGCAGCATCTCATCGACGGATGTCTACCCATCCCTGCTGGCCATCCTGGTGGATGTGCTGGGAGCGGTGGCAGTGGCATATGTACTCTCGGGAGCCTGGTCACCCAGGCTCGGTGTGAGCAACCTGCTGCGTTCGCTAGATGTACGTACCCACCCGGTCCGCTGGGTTGGATGGGTGATCGCATTGGCCATCTATCCACTCACCCTCCTGCTCGGCAATGACCTATCTGCGATTCTGGGTCAACCGGTGGCAGCCGCAAGACCGGGCGGCGTGTGGTATCTGCTGGTGCTGGATGCGCTGCTGATCTTCCTGTTTCATTTGCTGTGCGCGGGTGGATTGGAAGAGCCGGGTTGGCGCGGTTTTCTCCTGCCCCAATTACAAAAGAAGCGTAGCCCGCTGCTTGCCAGCCTGATCCTGGCGGTCATCTGGGGGTTATGGCATCTGCCGTTCTTCTGGTCGGCTGGCTGGCCAGGCGGTGTGATGGGAGTTATCGTCTTCTTGCTAATGGAGATCACCCCGATGGCGATCCTGTTCACGGCCGTGTTCAACCGGTTCGAGGGAAGTCTGCCCATCGTGATGGTACTGCACGCGTCCATCAACACGGCGCCCTTATTCATTCCGCTGTCTGCCATATCCACGTACCTGTGGATCGCGCTGATGATCGGCCTGGCCGTCTGGATGGGTATCTCACCGAAGAGCTTTTCGTCTCGTCCTGTTGAGAAGTCTTAGTCATTATTCACCGCAGAGGACGCAGAGACCGCAGAGAAATCAACCTAGACCAGTACCAGAGACCGGAAACCTGAGACCGGTGGTTGAGCGCAGGCATTGTCCCCCTTACCAAGGGGGAGCGTGCAGCGCCGGGGGATCTGATCTACCCTTGCGTGCGACCGTTCAGAATTCCCCGCTGATGCAGTTCCTCTTTCAATTGATCCGGTGACTGGAACAGGATGGTCTGGAAGCCCAGCTCGCTGGCCGTTCTGATATTGGGTTTACTGTCGTCAATAAACAGACAGTCCCCTGCCGGGCGTTTGACCTGCTCCAGCAGGTAGTGATAAATATACGGTTCCGGTTTCGCCAGCCCAACTTCGCCTGAGATCACCATCCCATCAAATGTCTTAAAGAAATCGTAGGTGGGACGCACCTGGGCGAACTTATCCGCCGGCCAGTTACTCAATCCCCAAAGGGTGAAGCCGTCTGCCTTCAGTTCGTTCAGCATGTCCACCACCGGCTGGATGGGACCGGCGACCGTCTCCATGAAACGTTCGTGGTACGCCCAGATCAAATCCGCGTGTTGCGGAAAACGCGCGATCATTTCCGCAGCCCCTTCGGCGTACGGACGCCCGCGGTCGTTCTCCAGGTTCCAGGTGAAAAAATCCACTTCCTTTAAGAAGCGATCCACCACCTGGCGGTCATCCCCCATCAATTTGCGGTACAGGTGATAGGGATTCCAGTCGAGCAGGACTCCTCCGAAATCGAACACGATCACCGGTGATTTTTCTATTATGGTCATTCATCATGATGTCAGCATCTTCCAGTCGTTTGAGGTTCTTCCGGTGAGCATCATACCACAGAATGGTATGCGTTCTGCTGTCATCCTGAGGGATGCGGAGCGATTCCCTTGGGGAAGGATCTCTACGAAAGTATTTATCTTACGTTGGGAAGTAGAGATTCTTCGTCTACCGGCTCAGAATGACTAGAATTGTTGCTGTCATGCTGAACGAAGTGAAGCATCTCTACCAATGTTTAAGTTACATAGCGGGTGGTAGAGATTCTTCGCCCTTCCGGGCTCAGAATGACAATCCCTTAGGTAGATGATTGGCCTCGAATTATTCATTCTGTTGTTCATCTATAATTACAATGTCAAAATTCTCATGTATGTAACCTTATTGTCAAAGTGACCAAATATGCAAAACCATAATAAATCCTATTATGTATATATTTTGGCGAGCCTTTCACGGGTTCTTTATACTGGTGTGACAAACAATCTTGAACGCCGAATGTATGAGCACAAGAATCATTTGACTGACGGGTTCACAAAACGGTATAACGTCAATCAATTAGTCTTTTATGAAGAATATTTGAATATAAACGATGCGATCAGCCGGGAAAAAGAAATAAAAGGGTGGATACGAAACAAGAAAATTCAGTTGATAGAATCCGTGAATCCCAGCCTGGCAAGATTTATCGGAAGAATGGTTTGAGTAGACATCCAAAATGTTGGTAATCCGCAGTTGTATAACGAGGATTATCAGTTCCTTCTGCAGAACTAGTGATCGCGGAGCATCCCCTTGGAGCCTATGCTACCAATGTCAGTTACATAGAGGGCGGTAGAGATTCTTCGCCCCTGCGGGGCTCAGAATGACACAAAGTAATTCGTGCTCAGAAAGACACACCGACTTCCCACACCTCATCCATTTTGCAGTATAGTTGATTCCAACCTCATCTTCAGCCCGCTCCATGAAAGGCAGATCATGCAAATTCAATTGATCCGCAATGCCACCTTACGCCTGCAATACGCAGGCTTGCAACTCCTCACCGATCCATACCTGGCCGCCAAACACTCCCGTCCATCCTTCACTGGCAAATCACCCAATCCACTGGTGGAACTGCCCATCCCACCGGAAGAGGTCATCGCGGGTGTGGACGGTGTCCTCGTCTCACATCTGCACTCGGACCATTTCGACCCCGCCGCCCGGGATCTGCTTCCCAAAGACATTCCGATCCTGTGCCAGGCGGGGTGATGAGATCCAACTGTCTGCCATGGGATTTCTGCAGGTGACGCCCATTATTGCGAGCCTTGACCTGGCGCGGGATCACGATCACCCGCATCCCCGGCCAGCACGGGAGTGGATCGTGTCCTCGATGATATGGGTGCGGCGTCCGGTTTCGTCCTGCAGGCGGAATCCGAGCCGACCGTTTATTGGGCAGGCGACACGATCTGGACCGATACCGTTTCAGCAACCATTGCCCGGTATCAGCCGCAGATCATCCTGACGCATTCCTGCGGGGCGGTGTGGGGTGAGAATGTCCTCATCATCATGGATGCCGCGCAGACTGTGGAAGTGTGCCGGTCAGCGCCGGAAAGCACTGTGGTTGCCATCCACATGGAGGCTCTCGATCATGCGACCGTTTCGCGCGCGGAACTACGCCGGTACGCGATCGATCAAGGCATCCTGCCCGAACGATTACTCATCCCTGCCGATGGGGAGATACTCACCTTTTAAAGAATAACCATTCAAAAGAATGTACTCGTCTTCCTCTCTTTCAATCCCCATCTGATAGCAATACATATACAAACATTGCGGTTAGTTGAATCCGCGTGCTAAGCTAAGGATGATCAAGCATCTCGCCAGAGAGCTAATCTGGCGATCTGCTTGAATGGGTTTGGAATAATACGAAAGAATTTATCAAATAAATCATGATCAATTAGGAGGAAAGATGAATGATTCGACAGTAAACAGAAACACATCCGTGTTCTCTGATCCGCCATTTGCGCGGTCTTTATTCAGCGACGTCCGCTGGTCCTGGCTGTGGCTCATCGGCAGGTTATACCTGGGCTATGTCTGGTTGAATTCAGGGATCGGCAAGACCCAAAATCCAGTCTGGATTTCAGGCGATGCCCTGCGAGGATTCTGGGAGAGGGCGGTGCTAATTCCCGATGCCCCCGCTCGACCCGCCATTACATTTGAGTGGTACCGTGCTTTCCTGCAGGCTATGCTGGATGCCGGTGCGTATACCTGGTTCGCCAAGCTGGTGATGGTTGGTGAATTGCTGATCGGGGCAGCCCTGATATTAGGGATGTTCACGGGTATAGCCGCTTTCTTTGGCGGCTTTATGAATTGGAATTTTATGATGGCGGGAACCGCGTCTGCTAATCCGGTCTTATTTGTGATCTCGATGTTCCTCATCCTGGCCTGGAAGACGGCTGGCTGGTGGGGTTTGGACCGCTGGCTTCTGCCTGCGTTGGGTACACCCTGGCAGGCTGGAAAATGGTTTAAGAAAACGTAGCCCCTCAGTCAATTCTCCCCCAATATTCCGATAATTTGTGGGATTCTGCCTCGCCCAGATCGCTTTCTAGCAATAATTGAGTAATTGCTATAGTATTCAATCCAACTTCGAAATAATTAACTTAACCAATTTTTGTTAATTCGCCATAATCCCGACTCCAGCAGAATCGAAACTTATGGTCCGCGTGACTGCGGTAATTGTCATCTCTGTGTCATTTCGACTAGATCAACATGCGATGTCACCATCCATTCGATAATTAGACTTTTGCTGATTCAACAGAAATCAGTCGATAAATGCTCCAATCGCAGGTTGCTTCTGGATACTTGACACCGAGTCGATCATTTCGGAGTTTTGGCCATACCATCTTTTCCAGCAGGTGTCATATTATGCCGCAGTGCAATTCGCTTCTGGACTTGTGAGAGTGGTACACGATACTAATCGCGGTAATCGAATATCATTTCGCAAAACTTGCCCCTCTGACCACTTCGTGGCCATCTCCCCAATTTCTCACGAGATTTGGGGAGATATTTTGTTGTTTGGTTTGGGAAGGTGGGGGCTATTTTACAAATATCCAACCAAACGTTAATACGATTCTTGCACTGGAGACTTAAGCTTAGGGTGATATTCAACTGTAAGGAGAAAACCCTATGGCTAAGATTGTAGGTATTGATTTAGGTACGACCAACAGTGTGATCGCAGTGATGGAAGCTGGCAACCCCACGGTTATCTCGACCGCGGAAGGATCCCGGTTGCTGCCATCCGTGGTTGCCTTCACTAAGAACAATGAACGATTGGTGGGGCAGCAGGCCAAGCGACAAGCGGTCGTGAACCCGGAGAACACCATTTCTTCCATTAAACGATTCATGGGCCGCCGATTTGACGAGGTGGATAATGAACGCAAGATGGTCCCATTCACCATCGTCAAAGGTCCGCAGGGCGATGCACGCGTGAAAATTCCCATCAATGGGAAGGAATATACCCCGCAGGAAGTCTCTGCGATGATCTTGAGCAAGCTCAAAACGGACGCAGAAGTCCTATCTGGGCGAACCGGTCACGCAAGCGGTCATCACCGTGCCTGCGTATTTCAACGATAGCCAGCGTCAGGCCACCAAAGATGCCGGCAAGATCGCCGGATTGGATGTGCTGCGCATCATCAACGAACCGACCTCCTCTGCCCTGGCGTATGGGCTGGATAAGAAAACGAATGAACGCATCCTTGTCTTTGACCTGGGTGGCGGAACGTTTGATGTCTCCATTCTGGATGTGGGCGAAGGCGTAGTGGAAGTGAAGGCGACCAACGGCGACACCCACCTGGGCGGCGATGATTGGGATGAGTGCATTGTCAACTGGGCGGCGGATGAATTCAAGAAAGAACAGGGCATCGATCTTCGCAAGGATCGACAGGCTTTGCAGCGTTTGCGCGAAGTATCCGAAAAAACCAAGATCGAATTGTCCACCCTGATGGAAGCTGAGATCAATCTGCCTTACATCACAGCGGATAGCAATGGGCCGAAGCATCTTCAACTGAAGCTGACCCGTGCCAGTTTCGAGCAGATGTCGGAAGATCTGTTGAACCGCTGCCGGAAACCCTTCGAAAACGCGTTGAAGGATGCCGATGTATCCTCCGCGCAGATCGATGAAGTTGTCCTGGTCGGCGGGGCAACCCGTATGCCAATGGTGCAGAACCTGGTCCGCTCCCTGGTGAATAAGGAACCCAACAAGGGCGTCAACCCAGACGAAGTGGTGGCCATCGGTGCCGCCATTCAAGGCGGTGTGCTCGGCGGCGAAGTGAAAGATGTGTTGCTTCTCGACGTCACTCCCCTCACCCTGGGATTGGAAACGTTGGGCGGGGTCATGACTCCTCTCATTGAACGAAACACCACCATTCCGGTGAAGAAATCGGAAGTATTCTCAACGGCTGAAGATAATCAGACCGCTGTCGATATCCACGTACTGCAGGGTGAACGCCCGATGGCGCCGGATAATATGACCCTGGGCCGTTTCCGATTGGAGGGATTGCCGCCAGCTCCCCGCGGTTTACCGCAAGTGGAAGTGACCTTCGATATCGATGCGAACGGCATCATCAATGTTGCCGCCCGGGACAAAGCGACCGGGAAAGAACAAAAAGTGACCATCACTGCGAGCACAAATCTGGACAAAAAAGATATCGAACGGATGGTGGAACAGGCGAATGTGAACAAGGCTGATGATCTGCGGCGTAAAGAGTTGGTGGAAGCCCGCAACTTCGCCGATAGCGCCACCTACCAGGCCGAAAAGACGATCCGGGATCTGGGCGAGAAAGTCAGCTCGGAGGACAAGGAGCGGATCGAGGGATTGGTCAAGACCTTGAAGGAAACCGCTGAAGGCGAAAATACCGTCGAGATCAAGCGCCAGACTGACGAACTTCAACAGGCGATGAGCGCCATTGGCGCGCAGGCTTATCAACAGCCTGGTACGCCTGAGAGTGGCGAGCCTGGCAGCCAGCAACCTCCGGATGGGGACAAAGGCGACGTGGTCGAAGGCGAATTCAAGTCGGTGTAACAAGAATATCCCCGGGAGAGATCAATCTCTCGGGGATTTGTTATATTGCACAGCTGACAATCTCTTGAGTGCCCTTACGGGATTGCGCCACTCAGAATACAATACTCTCATCATAGAACACGATAGAGGTAGGTCAATGAGTGAATCGAAACCAAAGCAAGACCCCGGTCAGCTGGTCAAACGTTACATGTTTACCGGATTGGGAGTGGCATTTGGAGCCGGGATAGGGTATTTTATCTTCAAGAATTTTGAATTGGGCGCCGGTATCGGATTGGTGCTTGGAGCCATCATCGATGGGTTGATCTACAAAAAAAGGATCAGTCAAGAATGAGCGCAACTGGATGAAGATAGCGAGCGGATCTATGCTCACTTATCAAGGTAGTATAATGACCCGATGAAACCGAAGTTGAAATCCTTCTTGGCGGGAGTCGCTCTCATGCTTGTCATCCTTGCCGCCAGCGTACTCCTGATTCCCTCTTTGCGTGAACGGGTATCAAATAAATGGGATGAAGTTCGCGCGCAGATCAAGTATGCCATCAACCCGCCTGAGAAGGTGGTATTTGAACCGCAAGAACAGGCGGTCGCGAACATCGTACGTCAGACCATGACGGCACTCGCTCCTACGACAACCACCACCCCAACTCCAGATCTGTCCACCCCCCAATCAACCCAGACACCCACCATCACCCCCACACCTCTTCCATCAACAGTCCTGCTGGATGGAATCCGATTCCAATCGCAGCGATCCATGTGGAATTATTGTGCGCCCGCCAACCTGGCTATGGCATTATCCTATTGGGGTTGGGAAGGGGATCGGCTGGATACCGGACGCTGGATGAAGCCGTATGGAAAAGACAAGAACGTGATGCCTTACGAGATGCAAGCCTACACCGAAGAGGTCGCGGGTTTGAAATCGGTGGTTCGGGTGGGCGGTGATCTGACCCTCATCAAAGACTTCATCGCCAATGGTTTCCCGATCCTGATCGAGAAAAGTGAAGTGCTTCATGGCGAATACGGTCCCGGTTCGACTGGCTGGATGGGCCATTACATGGTCTTTAATGGCTACGATGATGCAAAACAGATCCTGATCGGGCAGGATTCACTGACCGGACCGGATGCAGAGTTCCCCTACGCTCAACTGGAGAATGACTGGCGCGGTTTCAATTACCTTTATTTGGTCGTTTATCCTGCAGAGAAGGAAGAGATCGTGTTCAAATTATTGGGCGACCAGCTCGACGAGAAAGCGAATTATGAGTACGCCGGTCTGATTGCCGCCAATGAAGTGATGGGCTTATCCGGCAGAGACCAGTTCTTTGCCTATTTTAATCGCGGGACGAACCTGGTTGCCCTCCAGGATTATGCCACCGCGGCGGCAATGTACGATGAGGCCTATGAGATTTACCCCACCATTCCGGAAGAGGATAGGCCCTACCGGGCGGCCTGGTACCAGACCGGACCCTATTACGCCTATTATTTCACCGGCCGCTATTGGGATGTGATCAATCTGGCGACGACCACCCTGGATGCCATGTCGGAACCGATTTTGGAAGAGAGCTATTACTGGCGGGCAAGGGCGGAATTCGCGTTGGGTGACACAGCCGGAGCGCAGAAGGACTTGCGTCTGGCATTGAAATATCATGAAGGCTTCGCGCCGGCAGAGCAGATGCTGGCTGATATGGGTTTGGCGAATTGATCCGTTTAGAAAGACCGAAAGCAAGATAAAAGACAGCCTAATGTCAGGCTGTCTTTACTGATTTCGGGCAGATGTCATTTCTGGGATGGTTCGGATTTCAAGATCTTCTTGGTGGTGGATATATACCAGGCGCGGATGATCTGCAAATACATCTTCATCCGGTTGAGGAAACCTACAAACGAACCGCGGTGGATCTCACTCGGTGGATGGCTGACCCCAATCAACGCAATCCGCTTCACCTTCCATTGATATTGATGCGTAGCGATGGTGAGCGCGGTCTCAAGCCCATATCCGCCGGCAGCCTCAGGATTCAGCCTGGAGAACAAGTCCGCCTTCAGACAACGTTGGCCGGAAAGCCAGGGGGTGATCCAGTGGGAAAAATCGGATGCCCACTGACCCTGCTTGAAAACGCCGATGGTCATATCAATAACGCCATCCATTACCGGTTGGCAAAGTTCATCGATCTGCCCGGGAGTGAGATGCTGCAAATCCGCATCCAGCATGAGGATGATCGAATTCCTGGCAGCCCGTACTCCTGCGAAAACGGACTGTCCCTTGCCGAGATTGGAGGGATTCGTGATCAATACGATTTGTGGATCGCGACTGCGAAACTCATTCACCAACCTGGTCGTATCATCGGTGGAACCATCATCCACAACGACAATATCTTCGATATAATCAATACCAGATAATGATTGTAAAACATGATGGATCCGGTCAGCTTCATTAAAGGCCGGAATGATTGTTGATACCTTGTTCATATACACCACCCCGCTTATTTTAACACACACCGCGCTGTCAATATGTATCAACCTTGTTAAAACTGTCGACTATCTGTAAACAGACTGTTCTTGACAGGCATTGAATCTAGTATATACTGTCATTAATCTCTCAAAGAGAGGCGTTATTCATTTAAAAAAGGCTAATGAGATGAAACCATCCATTTGGAATATGTTATCCCTAATACTACTTGCCGGGGTCGTGCTGATGATAGTCTTCTTCGGCGTGATTTTCCTGGTTCCCAACCAGGTTTTACCTGAAGCGTTCCGCCCCGTCCTGGTGCCAAACGCTCTGGTTTTACCTACTGCCACGGAAACACCCCCCGTCTTCCCCCCCACCTGGACAAAATCACCGCTCCCAACGAGTACGTCGGTTACGGCGACTATGACAGTAACCCCGTCTCAGACCAATACCATTTTCGTTCTACCGAGTAAATCGGCGACTGCGGCAGTCACTAAAACATTGACTCCCACTGCAACCAGCACAAAATCTGGCGTAGTGATCATCGTCAATGGGACCGCTCGAACCGCGACCAAGGTGGCCAAACCCACTAAAACTCCCACCAAGAAACCGACCATCACCCCGGGTGGAGATCCACTTTTCGCAGCCATCGATGATTATTTGACCGTGGGACCTGCTCCATCTTCAGTACAGGCGAATATTCTGGCAAACGACTTCCATTTTGATGGATTACCCATTCGGCTTGTCAATTTTACGATCTTCCCGAAACATGGGAACGTAGAGAAGGTGAATAATTCATCTACCGATATCATCTACAGACCCGATGCAGGTTTTGTAGGTCTGGATAGCTTTGAATACAAGATGACCGATAATCCTGGTTCGGTTGACTTCGGCATGGTATATATTTCAGTCGGCGTCCTCACCTGGCCGAGTGATATCACACTGGATAATGACACGATCGCAGAGAATCAACCGGCTGGTACAGTTGTTGGCACCTTCAGCACCAGTGACCCTGATTTGCCTTTCACATACAAAAAGATTGCCGGTACAGGTGATACCAATAATAATCTCTTTACCCTGACCACCACCGGTATACTGAAAACCGCTTCGACATTTAACGCAGAAAGTACACCCATTCTGAGCATTAGAATTCGCTCTACGGATTCGACCGGGATGTTCCTGGATAAGAAATTCCTGATCACGGTAACCAGCGTTAATGAAGCGCCCACCATCACCACCATCACAGCCCCACAGGGAAAAGCTGGCTATCCATACTTGGGGACCGTGAGAGCGATCGATCCTGATTCTGGTGACACGCTGTCTTTCTCCTGTCCCGACGCGCCGGTCTGGCTCACTTGTCTCACCAATCCAGATAAAACAACCACGATCTCAGGGGATATCCCTGGTGGAGTAAGCGGGCTGGTAACCTTCGCGGTCAGAGCAACTGATTCTGGCTCCCTATACGATGAAAAGGTCTTTAGCTTCAACGTCATCGTTCCCACACCGACCCAGACTCCCACGACACCCCCACCTTAGAGGATGTATGTCTGAAGAAATGACACCGGAGGTGTTCCAGCACCTGGTCAAATTGGCTGCACTGGAGTTGGATCCTGCCGAAGCGGAATATTTGCGGATACAATTGAATAACCAATTGAAAGCGGTCCATGAATTACTCGCGATCCCTGTGGATGATTCAATTCCACCGGCCAGCCATGGGGTGCCTTTTCCGCGGGAGATTTCCGCAATACCCCGTGCAGATGAATGGAATCCATACCCGAACCCGGATGATATTCTGGCGCAAGCTCCGCAAACCGAGCAACGCTATTATGTGGTACCGGAAATTCCACACACGAAATTGGATTGATCAAGTAACGGACTGTTCGTTTGGGGTGAGTGGAAACCAAATTCCTGCTCACCCCTTCATTTTGCACAGTGTTGGAGACCTATGGAGCTTTGCGACCTTTCAGCATTTGACCTGACCCAATTAATTAAATCTCGTAAAGCCTCTGCCGTGGAAGTGTTGGAGAGCGCTTTGGAGCGGATTGGGGAAGTGGATGGGCGGCCCGGTTCACTGGACCCCGGCGAAATCACTGCGGAAGACCGCAGCAAAGTGCATGCCTTTATTTCTTACAGCTCAGAACGGGCATTGGACCAGGCTCGTCAGGTGGATCGGAAGATCGCACTCGGGGAAGATCCCGGATTGTTGGCCGGCGTTCCATTCACGGTGAAGGATATCTTCTGTGTGCAGGGAACAGTCTCATCGGCGGCCTCCCGCATCCTGGCAAATTTTACCGCGCCCTACACGGCCACCCCGGTGGAAAAAATGGAAGCCGCGGGTGGGTTGATGCTGGGAAAAGTGAACCTCGATGAATTTACCTACGGTTCATCCAGCGAGTCATCGGCATTCAAACCCACCACCCGCAACCCATGGGATACCGGCACCGTCCCCGGCGGATCATCCGGCGGGAGTACCGCCGCGGTCGCCGCGGGAGAAGGCGCGCTGTCCCTCGGCACAGACACCGCGGGTTCCATTCGTCAACCAGCCGCTTTCTGCGGGGTTGTCGGTGTCAAACCCACCTACGGCCGGGTTTCGCGCTATGGTTTGATCGCATTTGGTTCGTCATTGGATTGTCCGGGACCTGTGGCAAGAGATGTGACCGATGCCGCGCTGATGCTGCAGGTGATCGCCGGCGCGGACCGCCGGGACAGCACTGCGGCCCTCGTTCCAGTCCCCGATTATCTGGCTGAAATCAAAAAGGGTGTCAAAGGCCTCCGGATCGGACTCTCCCCCGATTATTTCCGTCTCATTTATCCCGACCCACAGACCGGCGAATTGCTTGAACAAGCGCTGCCGGAAGAAATCGCTGCGCCGGTGCGCCAGGCCGCTGAATTATTGAAAGCGATGGGCGCGGAGATTGTGGAAGACATTCCGATGCCACACACCCGCTATGGTATTCCGGCCTACTTTGTGATTTCCCGGGTGGAAGCTGCCTCGAATCTTCACCGCTTTGATGGGGTCAAATACGGGTATCGCACACCGGGTGATGTGGAGGATCTGAACTCCTTGTATCGCAAGAGCCGGGCGGAAGGATTTGGTCTCCAGCCAAAATTGCGCATCCTGATGGGAATGTATGTCAGCGCGGCGCAGTACAGCGAACAATATTACAATCGGGCTTTGAAGGTCCGTTCCTTAATTCGGCGGGATTTTGATGATGCGTTCAACCCGAATGGCAAATACCATCTGGATGCCATCCTCTCCCCGACCACACCCACACCCGCCTTCCCGATCGATGCAGTCTATGGCGATTTGGTGTTGATGCAATACGCCGATCAGCTTACAGTGCCGGCTAATCATGCCGGTGTCCCGGGTATCTCCATCCCGGGAGGATTAAGTCAAACCGGTTTACCGCTGGGTATTCAATTGCTCGGACCGGATTTTTCTGAGTTGGTCCTGTTTCGCATCGGTCGAGCCTATGAAGAGGCAACAGAAGATGCCGCCTGGCGTAAGATCAAACCGCAGGTTCTCAAGTAATCCATGTCCACCCCATCCACCCTGACCAAAGAACACAAAATGCTGGCGGCGTTAAGTCATTTCAGCATCCTTCTATTTGGTCTGGGGATGGTCATGCCAGCCATTTTCTGGTCCAATCACCGTAAGAATTCCCCGTATGTCAGGTTTCAGGCATTGCAGGCGTTGGCATTCCAGATATCGCAGCCGGTCGGTTTGACGCTCCTTGCTCTGGTGGGGATGATCATCTTCTTGATACTGTCTGTGACTGGCGCCATCTTCGTCTCAGATACGCCCACCTCCAGAATGCTGCTCATCATCGGAGGGCTCATTGCTTTGGGTTTGACTATCCTTGGATCCATGACCTATCTGGTCCTTGCTCTGATCGGAGGCGTTGCCTGCCTGCTCGGCACTGAGTTTGAATATCCATGGCTGGGCGGCTGGATCCACCGTCGAACGGCTGAAGCCCGGAATGTCGCCCCGGATCAGGAAGGTTTGTCCTCCCCCAACCCAGCGATCGAGGATGCGGAATCGGAACTGATCCAGGCGTTATGCCATTTTGCGGCTTTGAATCCATTGTCGGGTATCTTCGTGCCGCTGGCGATCTGGATCTCCCATCTCTCTGCGGGGACAAAACTCTGGTTTCAGGCAATACAAGCAGCGGCCTTCCAATCACTTCAAGCTCTGGCATCATACGGATTGGTTGGAGCCGCGTATATATTTTTTGTTGTAGCCATGATTCCGATCACATCCCTGATGGATCAGGGGACGGGTCTTGGTTCATCCGATGCGGGGTTCCTTGTCATCGGCTTCTCCCTGTTGCTGCTCTTAGTGATGATCTTCATTTCAATGCTGGTCATGGCCGGTTTTCAAACCCTGGCGCTGGTCGCTGGATTAAAGATCCTGAAACACCAGGATTATCGGTACCCGATCCTCGGGAAATGGTTGGATAAGCTCCACCTCACGTCTACAACCTGAACAGGTTATTGAATGGTAAGGAGATAGGATGCCTGATTATGAAACCGTGATTGGACTGGAAACTCACATCCAGTTGAATACCGAAACCAAGATATTCTGCTCGTGCAAAGCGGATAGCTGGAACCAGCCGCCCAACACCAATATTTGCCCGGTCTGCTGTGGACTACCGGGAACCTTGCCGGTCCTGAACGAAAAGGTGGTCGAAAAAGCCGTACTGCTCGCCCGGGCCATGCACGCGGAGATTCCAAAGGTTTCTTACTTCGACCGGAAAAATTATTTTTATCCCGACCTGCCAAAGGGTTATCAGATCTCCCAATTCGACGAGTCACTCGCCAAAGGCGGCTATCTGGATTTGCCACTCCAGGATGGCAGCATCCGCAAAGTCCGCATCCACAAACTCCATATCGAGGAAGATGCCGGGAAGACCAAAAATCAGGGCAGCGAGCGCTGGGTGGATTTCAACCGCTGCGGTGTCCCTCTCATCGAGATGGTGACCGAACCTGACCTGCGGGGCGCGGATGAAGCCGCCCAATACCTGATCCGATTGCGCCAGATACTTCGCTGGCTGGGCATTTCGGAAGCGGACATGGAAAAAGCCCATCTGCGCTGCGATGCCAATGTCTCCATCCGGCTCAAGGGCGAGACCATTCTCAACCCGAAGACAGAGATCAAGAATGTCAACTCCATCGAAGCCGTCAAAGACGCCATTGAAAAGGAAGTGGAACGGCAGATTCGCGAGGTGGAAGCGGGACACCGCATCCAGGCCTGGACGTTGGAGTGGGATGAAGATACCGGCACACTCAAGAAGATGCGATCCAAAGAGACCGAAGCGGACTACCGCTACTTCCGCGACCCTGACCTGCTTCCGCTGTATCTGGACGACTCGTGGAGGGACAAGATCCTCTCGGGTTTTCCCGAGTTACCCCTGGAACGAAGGGAACGGTTTACCGACCAATACGGCTTGCCGGAATACGATGCCGACATTCTCACTTCCGAACGGAATTGTCTGATTATTATGAGGCTGCCGTCAAAGCGTACGGTGGAGATCCGAAGCGGATATCCAACTGGTTGATGAATGATGTTTTGCGCATGATCAACGATCAGAATACCTCCCCGAATGACCTGAAATTGAGTCCTGCCTACCTGGCTGAGATCATCCGAATGGTCGATCAGGGTCTGATCAACACCACCACCGGGAAGACCCTGTTGGAAAAGGTGGAAAGCACCGGAAAATCCCCCCGCGAATTGGTGGAATCCGAAGGTCTCGCCAAAGTCAGCGATGACAGCGCCATCCGCCTGATATGCGAAGAAGTGATCGCAGAGAGTCCCGCAGAGGTTGGCTCCTATAAGGGGGGGAAGGTCAGTTTGATCGGCTGGTTTGTGGGTCAGGTGATGAAGAAAATGAAGGGTAAAGCAGACCCTACCCTGGCGCGCAAGATCCTCGAAGAATTGCTGGCATAAAAAAATGGTTTGAGACCATTTTGTCGTGTGAAACCACTATCTCCCTGACCTGAAAAGTGGGGAGATTTTATTTCCAGCCTTTTTGAATTCTGTCCCACGAGTCTTGCACGGTCTCCGGTAAGATCCGGGTACCGCCGACAGAGGTCATAAAATTCGTATCGCCAGTCCAGCGTGGCAGCACATGCAAATGGACATGATCTGTCACCCCTGCGCCGGCAGCCTGGCCAATATTTCCACCCAGATTAAAACCTTGCGGTTGATAGACAGTCCGCAGAACATGAATACTCTGTGAGATCAGTTCCATCATCTCTGCCCGGGTGGGGGCATCCAGCATTTCCAGTGATTCCACATGCTGATAAGGAACCGCCATCAAATGCCCGTTGGTGTATGGATACCGGTTCAGAATGATATACGCCAACTGTCCCCGGAAGACGATCAGCCCATCCTTATCTGTGCCATCCAGGACCGTACAGAAGATGCAGCCGGGGACTTTCGAGCTCTCCACATAATCTCTTCGCCAGGGAGTGAATAGGTGATCCATATTTGTACATTATATAGAAAAGGGCTGGATAAGGCAAATTTACTCCAGGCGGTGTGATCTCTGTTGGATTTATTGACAGGCTGAATGGGCAAGGGTATCCTTGAGTAGTGCAGCCCAGTATATTTGATCTACAAACCCAATTTTGGACAGTCACCGGGATCACCCGGCATGTCAAGGAACGCGTCGAGAATGATCCTGATTTGCAGGATTGCTGGGTGCAGGGCGAGGTTTCGAATCTGTCCCGGCCTGCGTCGGGGCATATTTATTTCACCATCAAAGACGCATCTGCTCAATTGCGCTGTGTCATGTGGCGGACTCAGGCATCGCGCCAGCGAGTGACCCTCCTCGATGGACAGCAGATCGAAGTGCATGGTTCTTTGACGGTGTACGAAGCCGGTGGGCAATATCAACTGATCGCCGATGTTTTGCGCATAGCCGGTGAAGGATTGCTCTATCAGGAGTTCCTGCGCCGGAAAGCAATGCTCGAAGCGGAGGGGCTTTTCTCCGCTGATCGCAAACGCATGCTCCCGCCCCGTCCCACCCGGATTGGTGTCATCACTTCCCCGAGTGGCGCGGCACTCCAGGATATCATCCATACCATCTCGCGCCGGTTTCCGCTAGCCGAGTTGATCATTTCTCCCACCGCCTGTCCAGGGAGACGATGCTCCGAAATCCATCCTGTCAGCGTTTGAACGCCTGTTTCGCCTCGCGCAACCTCCGCAAGTCATTCTTCTGGCTCGCGGCGGCGGTTCGCTCGAAGACTTGTGGGCATTCAATGATATCGCCGTGGTCAGACAAGTGGCGGCGAGTCCCATACCGGTGGTCACAGGCGTGGGGCATGAAACCGATTTTACCCTGGTGGATTTTGCGTCTGATCTCAGGGCGCCCACTCCGACCGCCGCGGCTGAATTGGCCACACCGGACCAATGGGATCTGCGAGCATACACTGCCGGTCTCCGGCTTCGAATGGAGAAGGAATTTCAGGAGACGGTGCAGTCGTACAAACAGGAGTATCTGTTCCTTCGCCATCAATTGGATAGACGATCGCCCCAGAATCAGATCCAATCGGGTAGAATGACAATCGAAAACTATACTCACCAGCTCGATCAGGCAATAAGGTATCAGGCCGATCACAACCACAATATCTTGAACGGGTTGATGGCGAAGCTGCAGGCGGTCAATCCTCTTGGCATTCTGGAGCGGGGGTATTCGCTCGTGATGGACCCGTCCACCGGGGAAGTGGTACGCAGTGTGCATCAAGTCAGCACGGGAGAGCAGCTCAACGTCCGCGTCAGTGACGGCTCCTTCCAGGTGAAAGCTTTATAAACAGGTGATTGAATGACAAAAACAGCCACACCCGTCCCAGAGATGGAATATGAAAAAGCCTTATCGGAATTGGAGATGATTACCGCAAGCCTGGAGACAGGGAAATTATCTCTGGAAGAATCGATGAAACTGTATGAGCGTGGCCAGGCATTGGCAAATCGCTGTAATCAATTATTGGATGAAGCGGAATTAAAGATCAAAACGCTCGGGCAGGCCATCACACCGAACCATCAAGATAACGAGGATTAATTCACCGCAATGGGAGCCCTTCTTAGCAATAAGGTACTTTTATGCTGCCTGGCAGCATGGTTGATCGCGCAGAGCCTGAAAATCCCGATTGATTATTACCGGACCAAGAAGGTTCATTGGGGCTTATGGTTTACTGCTGGTGGAATGCCCAGTTCACACTCGGCTATGATGACAGCCGCGACTCTGGCCATTGGATTGTTCCATGGATTTGACAATCCACTTTTTGGGCTGGCAGTTGGCGTCAGCATGATCGTCATTTATGACGCCACCGGTGTCCGGCGCCAGGCAGGTATGCAGGCGCGGAAGATCAATATTCTGATCAATGAACTGCTGCAAGGGCATCCCATCAATGAGAAACAATTGAAAGAAGTATTAGGCCACACTCCTCTGGAAGTGGGTGGCGGAATATTCTTAGGATTGTTGATCAGCCTTATCGCATGGTTCATCTGGCGATAACCGGTTTATTCATTCGAAACACAAATCGAATTTCTTGATTCCGATAAAGCGTCGGAGTACAAAATCGCAACCTTTGATTCATGCGGAGGGATATTTCATGCTTGAAAATATGCAGGCGTACTCGTACCGGGTTCAAGGTCGGTTTGGTAGTGTGGTGGATATCGAAGTCGGCGAGACTGATCTCTCCATTATCGGACCGCGCTTAACACCCGGTCTATACAACATTTGGCTCTACTCTCAGGCTGTCGCCGGGTTGGCTTTTATCCTCGCGCTGCTTACGAGCATTGTCACCTGGTCTGGATTTGGCTGCTGATAGCATTGGGGTTATTGGTGATCCACGGTGGGATTGGCGGTGTGGGGGCGGGTTGCTTATGGGAAATGGAGAAACTGATTCAATTTGGGGAAGGCCAGCAGGGGAGTAAGGTGACTTTCGAAAAGTCTTCCATTCAGGATATCAAGGTTGGGAAGGGTTGGGCAAGGGGAAGTATCGCCTGGATCATCGCCCCGTATGTCCCCGGCATAAACCAGATGGCGAAAGATATGGCTGTCAGTTTTAGTGCGCCTGATGGTATTCTACCCGGCCTGACGGTCTATGCGTTGCACTTCCGTTCAAAAGAAGACGCCTCAAAATTCCGGGACTTGATCTCCACCGTGGAAAGCGCTTAAAGGTTTCAGTTATCGTTTCAGGTTTTGGGATTACCGGCCGGATTAAGTTCCAGCCGGTAATTTTGCAAATGCAACCTGCCGATGTACAACACGGTACAGGTCTCTGGCTATCCACTTGGGAAGATAAAACGAAATAGGGAAATCGCACCGGGGATGGTAGTGGTTTACCCGAATCGTCCTTCGACGTAATCTTGCGTCCGGGTATCTTTCGGCTTGGTGAAGATGTCCTTGCCGGGAGCGGTCTCCACCAGTTCGCCCTGCAGGAAGAACGCTGCAAAATCAGCCACCCGGGAAGCCTGCTGGACAGAATGGGGTGCGAGGATGATGGTGTATCTTTGCTTGAGATGCTGCAGCGAATCTTCGATCTTCGCGGTGGAGATCGGATCCAGCCCACTGGTCGGTTCATCCAACAGGATCACCGTGGGATCTAACGCCAGCACCCTGGCCAGGCATAAGCGTTGTTGCTGCCCGCCAGATAAGGCGAACCCGGACGAATCCAACCGGTCATGAACCTCATCCCAAAGGACAGCGTCTTTAAGGGTTTGTTCCACAACGGCATCCAATCGAGTTTTGTCGGTCACTCCGGCCACTTCCAGGCCATAGGTGATGTTCTGCCGGATGGACATGGGCAGTGGAACAGGGCGGGCGAAGACCATCCCCACCTTACGGCGGAGCTGAACCAGGTTGGTGGCAGGATCCAGTACATTGATCCCGTCCACCGTGATCGTTCCGGTGATGCTGGTGACATCGGCCAGGTCATTCAGACGGTTAAGCGCTCGCAGCAGCGTGGATTTCCCACCACCGGCGGGTCCGAACATAATCGTGATCTGATGGGCTGGAATCGACAGGGTGATATCCTTCAGACTTTCGGTTCCGTCGGAATATTGCAGGGAAAAGTGGTCGATCTCAATGATGCCCATCGTGGTTTACCATTGTCTCCTGGAGCGTGCCCGCGAACGGATCACGGATGCGATCAAATTCATTCCAACGACGAACACCAATAATACGAGAGCGGTGCCATATTGGATCTTGACCGGCATGCCCGGCACCTGGGTGGATATCACGAACAGATGGTAGGGCAGCGCCATGGTGGCGTCGAGGGGGGAATGGGGCAGGCGCGGCAGGAAGAAGGTCGCGCCGGTGAACAAAATGGGTGCGGTTTCGCCGGCAGCGCGTTCCAGACCTAGAATGACGCCGGTCAGGATACCCGGCAGGGATTGCGGAAGCACGATCCGCCGGATGGTCTGCCAGCGGGTGGCGCCCAGGGAAGTGCTGACCACCCGGAAGCTGGTTGGAACTGACCGCAATGCTTCTTCGCTCGTGGAGATGATGACCGGCAGGGTCATGATCGAGAGTGTCAGACTGGCAGCCAGAATGCTGGTGCCCAGGTTTAGGAACAGGACAAAGATCCCCAATCCGAAGAGACCATAAACGACCGATGGGATTCCCGCCAGGTTGGTGATGGCGATTCGAATCGCGCGGGTCCATTTGTTTTCGCTGGCATACTCGGCCAGGTAAATGGCCGCGCCGATACCCAATGGAACGGAAAAGAGGGCAGTGCCGAGGGTGAGATAGAGCGTGCCAACAATCGCCGGCAGGATGCCACCCTGACGCATCCCGTCTTCGGGCATCTGGGTGAGGAAGGTCCAATTGATGGCGGGAAGCCCCTGCTTCAGGATATAAACCACCACCGCGATGATCGGAATGATCGTCAATGTGGTCATGATCGTCATAGCCAACAAATCCGACCCGCTCGGTGATTCGCTTTCCTCTTGGGGTATGGGTCAGGTTTCTCATGAGAGTATCCGCTCCGACCGTTTGGGTTGACGGAAGACAATCGCAGATGCGGTAATATTCACCGCTAACGAGATTAGGAATAGGATGATGCCGATCAGGAAGAGGACATGATAGTGGGTGGATCCGGTGGCCACCTCGCCCATCTCAGAGGCGACTGTGGCGGTCATCGTCCGAACTGGCGCGAATAGGGAGAACCATTTGATGGGTAATACCGGCGCGTTGCCGGTGACCATCATCACGGTCATCGTCTCGCCGATCGCGCGTCCAACGCCCAGGATCACCGCGGTGAGCACACCAGACCGGGCGGCGGGAAGGGTCACTCCCCAGATGGTTTGCCAGCGGGTGGCGCCAACCGCCAGAGCCGCCTCACGGTACGCGCGCGGGACGGTGTTCAACGCATCCTCAGCGACAGACACGATGGTCGGCAGCGCGATCCCCGCCAGAAGAAGCGCGCCGGTAAATGCAGTTAATCCTGTTGGCAGGTCAAGGAACCGGCGCAAGAAGGGCGACACCACCAGAATTCCAAGGAAGCCGAGCATCACTGAAGGCAGACCGGCGAGGATTTCAACAATTGGTTTGAGCAATTCTTTCAGCCAGGCCGGCGCGATTTCAGAGATATAAATGGCGGTACCCACGCCGAATGGAATGGCAACCAGTGCTGCCCCCAGGGTGACCAGGATCGTCCCGAGCAACAACGGCAGTATACCGAAGTAATTTTCAATCGGGTACCAACGAATACTTAACAAATTGGAGAGATCTACTTCGGAAAATGTGGGTATCCCTTCGCTCACCAGGAAATACAGGATCAACCCCACAAACAAAATGGAGGAGTATCCAGATATCTGAATTCCACGGGTGATGATCCGCTCGAAAAATGGAGTTTGATCCTTCATGGCAGTGATGTTCCAGCTTGCTTGATAGGCACAAATCCCAGATCAGTAACGATCTGTTGGGCTTCAAGGGAAATGATCCAGGTAAGATAGTCTTTCACGATTCCCACCGGATCTCCGTTGGTATACATGTAAAGATCGCGCGCGATGGGATAGGTGTCATTATTCACACTATCGGCGGAGGGCAGGACGTACGGTTCTCCATCGGCTCTACTGACAGCGACCATCTTGACCGCAGGGATGATATAGCCCAGTCCGTCGTAACCGATCGCGTTCGGGTTATCACTCACCTCGGCGGTGATGCCTTCGGACGAAGGCAGGAGCAGGGTGTCAGTACTGAAAAGGGTTTTATTCTCTTTCTCTCCCAGGCGTAAAACCGTTTCAAGGAAATACACATGGGTGCCAGAATTGGTCTCACGAGATAATCGGACTATCGGCCGATCTTCTCCACCAACTTCGTTCCAGTTGCTGATCTTACCGCTATAAATATCGCTGATCTGTTGCAGGGTGAGTTCGGAGACGGGATTGTTGGGATTGACGATCACGGCGATGGCATCCTTGGCGACCACAAATTCCTTCGGGTTCACATCCCCTTTTTGTGCAGTCTCGATCTCATCTGCTTTGATTGCCCTGGATGCGTTCGCGATGGATACAGTGCCGTTGATAAGTGCGGCGATACCAGTACCTGATCCACCGCCGGAAACGGATATCCGCACATCCGGATGGATCTTCTGGTACGCTTCCGCCCACGAGAGGGCCAGGTTCACCATCGTATCGGAGCCTTTATTCTCAATGTACACCGCGGCTTCCGCCTCGGATGCAGTCTGATTCGCGCAGCCGGCGAGCAACAAAGACAACAGTGAGAAGACGAGGATGATCCGATAATTTCGCATTTCGCGAGAATTATAACTTGAATCGGTTGCAGAGATGGCAATTTTTAAGGTAGTGCATAACCTCCCATTGGAATAAACACATCTGACAGATCTCCATTTGCGCTCAATCGGAACAGGCATCAACCATGCACTGGATGTGAAACGAGGAATCGTTAAACTGGATGGTTGCATCCTGCAAAAGCTGTATATAATGATATTGTCTGGAGGGTTGGATGGAAAAATCTGTAAAGATATTAATTGAAAAGCACACCGATGGTTTTGTCGCTTACCCATTGGGTTTAAAAGGCGTTGTGATTGGATGCGGCGAATCGGAGAAGGAAGCCCTCTCGGATGTGCGCTCCGCCATCCTTTTCCACGTCGAGACCTTCGGACCTGAAGTATTTGGCACCGGACCGTTGGTGCTGGATGCCATGCTGGCGGAAACCGGGATCAGTGTATGATCGCCACCTTTCCGGATATCTCCCCGAAAGAGCGCGTGATCAAGGCTCTGGAAGAGCTCGGCTATCGCATTGTCAGGCAGGGCTCGCACATCGCCCTGTCTTATTACACCGCCAGTGGCGTTCAATTCCCGCTGACCATACCCGATCAAATCGCGTATAACGGATCCACCCTGCGCGCGATCCTCAGCCGGGCCGGGATCTCCAAGCAGGATTTTCTGGCCGCGTATTCGAAAACCTGATTCCCTAAGCAAATTCAAAATGACCAGGCTCATCCGAAAGGATGGGCTTTTTTTGTCACAAATGACAGGTTGCAAACGGGGGTGGAAAATCGTTAAACTAAATTAGAACAAATTATCTATGACAGACACAACCCCCATTCCCCTCCCAGAAGAAGCGACTCCCTCCCGGAAACGCGGCGCGCCACCCGGAAATATTAACGCATTGAAGCATGGCTTTTACAGCCAGCGTTTCAATTCCGGCGAATTGTTGGATCTGCTCGAGATTCCAGATGGCAGCGTCAAGGATGAAATTGACATGCTGCGGGTGATCACCCGCCGAGTCCTGGAATTGATGGCAACCGGCGCGACCAGTCAGGACGTGCTCGACTTCTATAAGATTATTGGTCAGACATGCCTGCAGATTTCGAATTTACTTCGTACGCAAAAGTTTTTGGATGGGAATGAAGAGAGCCGGGCGATGATCTTCAAAAATTCTGGCCCATTCCACCAACAGTGTATACACCTTTTCGGGAAAAACGGAATGACGGAAGCGGAAGTCCTCTACTGGACGGAGAAGATCCATCACGCGTTGGACCTGTTCGATCATCGCATCGGCCGCCTGGAAAAAGATCAGGCTCACCGGATGGAAATGCTGATCCAGCGGGTGGAAGCATTGGAACGCAGCCAGGCGGATCAGGAAGCCCGCCTGCGCACGGTGGCGGATGGCGTCATTCGCTTGAACACCCAGGGATCGCTGGCGGCTGTCGGGCAGAGCATCCTATCTTTGATTCTGGCTGCCATCGCGGCGTATATCGGGGCAAAATGAGACTGGATAAACAGGAGGAATTGACCCGCTTCATCACCGACGCCATAAAAGATCCGCTGACCTTCTCCGCTTGCAATAGTGAGATCACACTGCGACCTTATCAGATCGAACCGGCGAAAGCGATCGTGGATTCGGTCATCCATCAACGTGGACTCAGCTTCGTGGTGATGTTCCCTCGCCAGAGCGGGAAGAATGAATTGCAGGCGAATCTGGAAGCCTATCTCCTGACGATCTTCTGTCACCAATCCGCGGATATGGTGAAGGTCAGCCCAACCTGGAAACCGCAAAGCGTGAACGCGATGCACCGGCTTGAACGGCTGCTGAAGCACGGCGTGATCACCCAGACACTCTGGGAGAAAGAGAGCGGGTACATCTACCGGATCGGTAAGGCGCGGATCAGTTTCTTTTCGGGCGAACCGCAAGCGCACATCGTGGGTGCCACCGCCTCCACCTTGTTGGAAGTGGATGAAGCGCAGGATGTCCAGATCGCGAAATACGACAAGGAAATTGCGCCCATGGCTGCCAGCACGAACGCCACCCGTGTCTTCTGGGGGACCGCCTGGACGAGCCAGACCCTGCTCGCCCGCGAACTTCGGGCTGCCCGTCTGCTGCAGGAACAGGATGGGATCCGGCGGGTATTCCATATCTCCGGGGATGAGGTAGCGCGGATCGTCCCATCTTATGATGCCTTTCTCAGGGAACAGGTGCAGCGAATGGGCAGGTATCATCCCATCATCCGCACCCAATTTTTCTCGGAGGAGATCGACGAGGAAGCCGGAATGTTCCACCGGGAACGGCAGGCGATGATGCGCGGCGAGCATCCACACCGGGAAGAACCCTTGCCTGGCCGAATCTATGCCTTCCTGGTCGATGTGGGCGGCGAGCGCAATCTCGAACGGGATTTGGGCGGTGATGGCGAACCGGCCACGCGAAGTGAGCAGGATGCCACCGCCCTCACCATCGTGGAGATCGATCTGGCCACCCTGGCGGATGAGCAGAAGAAAGCGCCCACCTATCGGGTGGTGAAACGAAAGACCTGGCAGGGGGTGGCGCAGACGGTTTTATTCGAAGAGTTGAAGCGTCTCGTTCAGATCTGGAAACCCAGACCTTTGATGATCGATGCAACCGGTATTGGCGCCGGATTGGCTTCGTTCCTGCAGAAATCCTTCCCCGGCCGGATAAAACCCTTCTTATTCAACAGCGCAACCAAAAGCCGTCTGGGCTGGGATTTCCTGAGTGTGGTGGATACCGGCAGATTCCTCGACCATCTGCCGGTGGATGGGGATGCCGACCAGACGACGTTCTGGCAGCAGGTCTTATTCTGCCAGATGACGGTCCAACCGTCACCCGGGCGGGTGATGCGCTGGGGTGTGCCGGATGGGACGAGCGACCCGGCGAGTGGTAAACCCGTCCACGATGATCTGCTCATCTCGGCGGCGATGTGCGCGCTGCTGGACAGCATGAAATGGACGGTCGGCCACGAGTTCAGCGGGTTGATCCAGGGGAAAGATCCATTGGATGGAGTAGAAAAGATGTTTTGATAGATCGTTGATCTATTGGGATAGGGAAACCGGTTACCTCTTCCTCCCGATGCCAACCTCCAATAAAAATGGTTACCCGCAATATACAAAATCCCGTAGGGGCGACCGGCCGGTCGCCTCTACCAAATTCTATAAAAGCAAAGGCCATTATTTGATCGGGATGTTGGCATCTGGAAGAAGGGCGTCTATGACGCCCTTCTTCCAGAAAAGTATTCTCCCCTTCCGGCGAAAGGATCAATATTATTAGATTCGGACGTCGCTGGAAGGGGACGGGGGATGGCGCCCGGGCATGATCGCTCAATGTTCAAACAGCCTGAACAGCCCGGGCTACATTCTTTCTGGGAGTAGGAGGCAACGCCTCCTACTCCCAGATGCCCACGTCTCTTAATCACCGGTGTATGGGAGCCATTACCGAGCCGGTCGCCCTTACGTCTTGGTGATCTTCACATTCTACAATTCAGCGGTCTGGCCAACCTGAAGGCGATACACTAACGATAACATGGTCAATACTTTGACCGATCTCAATCTCTTAAAGGTACCGAAAGAAAATGAAACCACTTTTACAAATTGGAATTTTGCTTGTCGGCCTGATCGTGTTGACCAGTTGTGTGGAAACCCCACAACCTGCTACGCTGGTTACAGACATGCCAACCCTTACCCAGCCCACAAAGCAGGCTATCGTATCCGATCCAACTGCAACACAAGCCCCCATCCCCACTCCCCTGGCAGATACACCCACACCGGAGGAACCCGCCCCAGCAACGATCCCTGACCCAGTCGGAACCGGATGGACATTGGTCGTGAATGGATTATCCAATCCCGTGGATCTGACTCATGCGGGTGATGGCTCAGGCCGTCTGTTCATCCTCGAGCAGGAGGGGGTCGTCCGCGTGATCCGCGACCAGACGCTGCAATCCGAACCTTTCCTGGATATTCGAGACCGGGTCGGCAGCGGCGGAAACGAGCAGGGATTATTGGGCATCGCTTTTCATCCGAAATTTCAAGAGAACGGCTATTTTTACATCAATTACACCGACAAATCCGGTGATACCGTGATCGCCAGGTACAACGCTCCTGCCGGAGAGAATGCCGATCATCCGGTGGCCGACCCTGCCAGCGAGAGGATTTTACTGTGGGTTGATCAACCCAGATCCAATCACAATGGCGGACAGGTGCTGTTTGGCCCGGATGGCTACCTGTGGATCGGTCTGGGCGATGGCGGTGGGGGTGGTGACCCAGAGCGCAATGGACAGAATCCCAACTCACTGCTGGGGAAGCTGCTTCGAATCGATGTGGATGGCGGCGATCCCTACGCCATCCCGGGTGATAATCCATACGCGGCGGGCGGTGGTCTACCGGAAATATGGGCCATCGGGCTGCGCAATCCCTGGCGGTTTACCTTTGATCGCGTCACGGGAGGCCTATATATCGCGGATGTAGGCCAGCAGGAATGGGAAGAGGTAAACTACCTTTCGGCAGGATCGCCATCTGCCCCGGTCAATTTCGGCTGGAATGTCCGTGAGGGCGCGCATCCGTATAGTGAGAGTATGGGTGCGGTCGGCTTGATCGATCCGGTCTTCGAATACGGGCATGCCGAAGGCTGCTCAATCACCGGTGGGATGGTGTATCGCGGCAAAGCGCTGCCCCAATATGCGGGTGTCTATCTGTTCGGTGATTATTGCTCCGGCACCATCTGGGGTCTGGTTCAACAGGATGCTAATTGGGTAGCGAAAGTGCTCTTCCAAACCAATTACCAGATCGCGTCCTTTGGGGAAGATCCTGATGGCGAGATCTATCTGCTTGATCTGAATGGGGGCGTATACCGATTAGCTGCCCAATAAATACAGGTAGGGTCGTAGCTTGCTCTGTCGTTTGTACAGGTTGGCACTTGCCATTTCCTATTGGTGAATTAGTCATCCTGAAAGCAGTACCCCATTTTCCCCCTATGTTAAAATGGATTCATGCCAAACCGCATCCACCTGGGAGATAACCTCCCGATCTTGCAATCCCTGCCGGACGAATCCATCGACCTGGTCTACATCGATCCGCCCTTCAATACCGGCAAGACGCAGACCCGCACCCAAATCAGAACCCACCTCAGCGAGGATGGCGATCGGACCGGTTTCGCAGGGCGCCGGTATGAGACCATCAAGCTTGGCTCCCGGGGATACCTGGATCTATTCGACGATTATCTTGCGTTTCTCGAACCCCGGTTGACAGAGACCCATCGGGTATTAAAATCCACCGGCAGCATTTACTTCCATATCGACTACCGCGAAGTCCACTACTGCAAAGTGTTGTTGGATGCGATCTTCGGTCGGGAGTGTTTCCTCAATGAGATCATCTGGGCATACGATTATGGCGGCCGTACCCGCAGGAAATGGCCGCCCAAGCATGACAATATCCTCTGGTATGCCAAAAATCCGGACGCATACACATTTAACCGGGAGGCAGTTGACCGTATCCCGTATATGGCGCCCACCCTGGTCGGAAAAGAAAAAGCCAGCCGGGGTAAATTGCCAACCGATACCTGGTGGCATACGATCGTCCCAACTAACAGCAAAGAAAAAACCGGATACCCGACCCAGAAACCGATGGGGATCTTGCGCCGCGTCATCCTCGCCAGCAGTAACCCCGGCGATACCGTTCTCGATTACTTTGCCGGGTCTGGCACAACCGGGGCAGCCTGCCTGGAATTGGGCCGCCAGTTTATCCTGGTGGATTGCAACCCCCAGGCTGTGGACGTGATGAAAACCCGATTTCAGGGTGTAGAAGGGATCGAATGGAGCGTGGAATAGCAAGTTGAACGCATATCTGCGATAATCTACCTGGTACATAACATGCACACTTGTTGATACTGAGATTACTCATTCGAGGAGGGTATCCATGTCAGATTTGGAAACCAATCAAGCAATCGAACTCATTAAGCAAGGCAATATTGCCGAGGGTGCGAAAATCCTTTCGGTGGTCTTGAAAAATCAACCCGACAATGAACTTGCCTGGCTTTGGATGTCTGCCTGTGTGCCGGATCAAGAGAAGAAGATCTTATTGTCTCCAGAAGGTATACCAACTCAATCCGTTTAATCCGGCCGCCAAGAAAGGCCTGGAATCGCTTGGGATTCAGGTGGAACCGCTCATCTCGGAAGAGATGGAAGAACCAGGCTCCATGCCGTCCATCGATAATGCCAATTTCAGCTATCGTGATCTCACCGATGCGTTGGGTGAACGCGCGCCGGTGAATAAGGAACGCGAGCCGGAACAGACAGCCAGCCCCTCTGTATCGGAACCCGTGGAAACTGAGTCGGCCGAGCCGACCTTCACATTTGATGAGATCGCCCGGTTGGAACCTGAGACCTTTGGAGATACCCAGGGATTTGAGCCTTCCGCCATCATCGAGGATCGCCTTCCTGAACCGGAACCCATCGAACCGCCAACAGATTACTCGCCCAATAAAGCGATGATGTTGGAAGATTTTGGTTTTCCCACCACCGATGACCTTCCACCGATTGCGCCCAGCGTGCCTGTGCCTGTGGTGGCTCCACCCCAACCAGTGGTCAGCGAGACGATTCCCAAATCTCCCCGCCGGCGCCCCCGCCGAAGAACCAACTGGTTGATCATCATTATCTTGTTATTGCTAGGCCTCCTGTTGACCCTATTGGTGGTCGGAAGATACGTTTTTCAGCTTTTCTAGCCTTTGACCCTGGGTCATGGATCCCCGTTTTCAACCCCTTCTGGATCGATTGAATGCACTCGCCAACCCCGCCCATACGGCGGGGATGGCGCATTATGGGATCGAAACGGAGAACGCGCTTGGTATTTCCGTTACCACACTGCGCGAGCTGGCGAGAGGGATCAAAAGCCATGAACTGGCTATCCAGTTGTGGAATACCGGTATCCACGAAGCGCAGATGATCGCCTCGATGGTGGATGATCACAAACAGGTTACCCCTGACCAAATGGAATCCTGGGTGTCCGATTTCGATTCCTGGGATATTTGCGACGGAGTCTGTGGAAATTTGTTTAGCAAGACTCCATACGCCCGCGAAAAAGCCATCGCGTGGTGCTCCCGCGAGGAGGAATTTGTCAGGCGGGCCGGGTTTGCCATGATCGCCTGGCTGGCTGTTCATCAGAAACAAGCTTCCGACGACTATTTCCTGGATTTCCTGCCGTTGATCGCAAAAGGCGCGGAAGACGACCGGAATTTTGTGAAGAAAGCGGTGAACTGGGCGCTGCGCCAGATCGGCAAGCGCAGCCCGGGCTGTTGGCAGGCGTCCATGGATCTATGCCTGAAACTGGCAGACCACCCATCCCGCTCCGTCCAATGGGTGGTGAAAGATGCCCGCAAAGAGCTGGAGTTGAAACGGGACGCCATTTTTTCGAAGGACAAGTAGCCTGAAATATAGAATTATTACCCGGAAAGCGGTATAAAAAATCCAACGCCGCCCATAACTAGGAAGCGTTGGATTTTTGGTTTTCCAAAAGGATCAAGCGGTCGCTGGTCCCCTCACCACCAGCGTGGAATCAAGCGGTAATGGGTCTGACCGGAATACGAGTAATAACCTGGTAGTTCCTCGATGAGGGTCTGGTCTTCTTTCTTGGTGCGAAGGAAGGCCACAAAGATCAGCAAACCGGATATCAGGATGAGCATCGGTAACCGGAGGATAAATGGCATCGCGAAGAAAAATGCGATGACCCCCAAATATCCCGGATGGCGTACATACTTATAGGGACCTTGCGAAATGACCTGGTGATCCCGATCGGTCTGGATCCGGACAGTTCCCGAAAAGAACGGATTGGTATACATTGCCCAGGTCGTCAAAGCGCAACCGGCCAGACCAATGACGCAGCCAAAGATTTGGAAACCGGCCGGGAAAAAGCCTCCACCCAGCCAGCGATAGGTCAAACCTGCGAAGATGGACATGATCAATGTGCTGAATGCCATAACCCCCGAGAGGATGATATCCCAGGTCTTTGTGCCGGTTTGCAGCTTGCTTCTCTCTTCCAGTAGTTCAGGCGACTTCTGGTAAAGCAATAAGCCGGTGACGGATTGAACCATGAAAACGATGATCGCCAGCACCCATCCATCCACCCAGCCCAGAGTTCCCGCCCCGAGAAATAACGCCACCATCACGAGCACGAGGTACAAGACCTGCTTTATGATATATCTGCGGATGCCCGGAGTGATTTCCATGATAGCCCCTCCAATAATGATTTTATATTGCCACAACAGAGTATAAATCCAAACTCACGAAAAACAAACCCTTGCCGCTTCCAGAAAAACGTGGATTTTATTATCTAGTACAATTACGCCCTATGGATGAACCCAAGAAGATGAACAAAAAGAAGACGATCACGATCCTGGTTGTGATCGTGATCCTGGTGATGATACCGGTATTCCTGCTTTCCAATGATATGCAGCAGGCGAGTGAATTCATCCGTCGCAGCGGATGGATAGGCCTGGTGGTTGGGGTGATTTTTTATGCGCTGATCGGCGCGTCACCGATCCCATCGGAGCCTTTCACCCTGCTGATCACGACGGCGGTCGGACCGCGGGAAGCGATACTGGTTGCCAGCGTGGGTAACACCCTCTCCGGCTTGATCGAATATTACTTTGGTACTCACATCGGGCATGTGGCTGATTTTGAGCAGCAGAAATCCCGTTTACCCTTTGGGTTGGGAAAAGCACCGGTCGATTCGCCTCTGTTTCTCATTTTCGGCAGGATGATACCGGGTTATGGGCCAAAGCTGGTCAGCCTGATCAGCGGAATCTATAAGGTGCCGGTCTGGCGCGCCCTCTGGACGAACGCTCTCACCTCATTTGTGGGTGCTGCACTATTTGCCTACGGCGGATTCGGCTTGATCTCCCTGATCAAATGATCTATTCCATTGAATCTTAAATCAAAAAGACTTCAACAACAGTTGAAGTCTTTTGTCATAGATTGAAATTAGTTCTTCTTTTCGATCTTGGCCCAGGAATCCCGCAGGGTGGCGGTGAGATTAAAGACCGGCTTGCCCGGTTTGCTGTCAGGATCGACTGCGAAGAAACCCTTCCGCTCGAATTGATAGTGCGCGCCGATGACCGGATTGAGCAGACCCGGCTCCAATTTGCATCCGGTCAGCACGATCAGCGAATCAGGATTGACGTAATCGGACAGGGTTTTACCCTCTTCCATCTTGGTTGGATTTTCGAGTGTGAGCAAGCGATCGTACATGCGGACTTCGGCATCGACGGCATGCGCTACCGATACCCAGTGGATGGTGCCCTGCACTTTGCGTCCATCGGGAGCGTAACCTCCGCGAGTCTCCGGGTCATACGTGCAGTAGACCTCTTCCACGACACCGGTCTGTTCGTTGCTGCGGAAGCCTGTGCACTTGATGATGTAACCATAGCGCAGACGCACTTCCCGTTCGGGCGCCAGGCGAAAATACTTGGGTGGGGGCACATCCCGGAAGTCTTCCCGGTCGATGTAGATCTCGCGGCTGAATGGAAGCTTGCGCGTCCCGGCGGTGGGATCCTCCGGATTGTTTACCGCTTCCAGTTCTTCGGTCTGCCCTTCCGGGTAGTTGGTGATCACCACTTTTACCGGATCGATCACCCCCATCACGCGTAGGGCAGATTTATTCAAATCTTCCCGGACGTTGAATTCGAGCATGGAAAACTCGATCAGGTTTTCGTTTTTTGCCACGCCGATCTGATCGATAAAATTGCGTATGGATTGCGCGGTATAACCTCGCCGGCGCATGCCACTCAGGGTGGGCATGCGCGGGTCATCCCAGCCTCGCACTGTTCCGGCATCCACAAACTGCTTGAGATAACGTTTGCTCAGAATGGTGTAGGTCATGCTCAGCCGGGCGAATTCGATCTGCCGGGTGTGGAAGATGCCCAACTCTTCGATGAACCAGTCATACAAGGGGCGGTGATCTTCATACGCCAGGTCGCACAGGGAGTGGGTCACGCCTTCGAGAGAATCGCTCTGCCCGTGGGCGAAGTCATACATCGGATAGATGCACCATTGATCGCCGGTTCGATGATGAGGCGCGTGCAAAATGCGATACATCACCGGGTCGCGCATATTGATATTCCTGGATGCCATATCGATCTTCGCCCGCAGAACCCGGGAACCATCTTCAAATTCCCCTTTGCGCATGCGCTCGAAGAGGTCGAGATTCTCTTCAACCGTTCGATTCCGGAATGGGCTTTCTTTGCCCGGCTCCGTCAGCGTGCCGCGGTATTCGCGGATCTGATTCGCAGACAGGTCGTCCACGTAGGCTTTCCCTTTTTGGATCAGCTTAACCGCATACTGGTAAATGGTTTCGAAGTAATCAGATGCGTAGAATTCGCGATCCTGCCAGTCAAAACCCAGCCAATGGATGTCTTCTTTGATCGAATCGACGTATTCCACGTCTTCTTTGACGGGATTGGTGTCATCGAAGCGCAGATTGCATTTTCCGCCGAAGATCTCCGCCAGGCCAAAATCGATGCATAACGCTTTGGCATGGCCGATGTGGAGATAGCCGTTGGGCTCGGGCGGGAAGCGGGTCTGCACAGTTTTAAATCGCCCGGTCCGCAGGTCTTCCTCGATCGCTTCACGGATGAAATTGGTTGAGTTGGCAGTGGAATCGCTGGTCATCAAATTACTCCTTCTTATAACAGATAAAGCACCCGCGTTGGAAGTGGGGTGCTTTATCAGCAGGCTGAGGGCAAAGGATTCGAACCTCTATAGGCAGATCCAGAGTCTGCAGTCCTACCATTGGACGAGCCCCCAATTCTTAATGTCACCCATTCTAACACTTTCATTTTTGACTGTCTAGGTAAAGGTGAGAAGCGGGAGATTGGCCAATTCCAAATTCTGAAAATTGGCTGCAACTTTTACGCGAGTCTGTCGTATACTATTATGCGCGGGCAGGCGGGGTTTTTGTATTGTTCCGGGACTTTTGTCCTCATCGTATTATTCACCATTCCATCAAGGCAAAGTTAATATGTTTTCGTCAGCTAAACGGATTTACCGTGAATTGCCGGATAAATTCTGGACGCTTGTTGGCGCCAGTTTCATAGACCGGCTCGGAGGAGCTTTAATCTTCCCCTTCTTCGCCCTGTACATCACCCAACATTTCGGTGTGGGTATGACGGAGGTGGGGACGTTATTCGCGTTCTTCTCTATCTCATCCATCATCGGGGGGGCGATCGGCGGTGCGCTGGCCGATAAATATGGCCGCAAGTCGCTGATCATCTTCTCACTCATCATGTCGGCTGGTTCCACAGTCATTATGGGACTGGTCGATGACATCAAGGTCTTTTATCTCGTCGCCATCCTGGTTGGCATCCTGGCCGATACCGGCGGACCCGCTCACCAGGCGATGGTGGCCGATATGCTGCCGGAAGAAAAACGCAGCGCCGGGTTTGCGGTTCTACGCGTGACAGCCAACCTGGCCGTCACCATCGGCCCCATGATCGGCGGACTTGCTGGCCGGTATCAACTACCTGTACCTGTTCATCATCGACGCCATCATGAGCACCATCACGGCAGCTCTGGTGTTCTTCTTCCTCCCGGAGACCAAGCCGGAAACCACCCATGCGGAAAAGGCTAAAGAACCCAGCCTGCTGGAAACCATCAAGGGGTATGGGATCGTTTTCAAGGATAAGATCTTCATCGCTTTCCTGTTGATCTCCACCCTGATGGTGATCGTCTACATCCAGATGAACAGCACCCTCTCAGTGTTCCTGCGTGACTTCCGGGCAACACCCCCGCAGGGATTTGGCTACATCCTGTCGATGAATGCGGCCATGGTGGTGTTCTTCCAGTTCTGGATCAGCCGCCGGTTGGATGCCAAGCGGCCGCTCCTGGTCATGGCCATCGGGACGGTGCTTTATGCCATCGGATTCGCGATGTACGGATTTGTTTACACGTTCCCGCTGTTCCTGGTGGCGATGTTCATCATCACCATCGGCGAGATGATGACGGTGCCGACCTCACAGGCTTTGGTCGCCAGTTTCGCCCCCGCAGACATGCGCGGACGTTATAGCGCTGTTTACGGTTTATGCTGGATCGTGCCATCCGCGATCGGACCTCTGGCAGCCGGACTGGTAATGGATTTCGGAAATGCGAATTGGGTCTGGTGGGGATGCGGCATCCTGGCCGTCGTTGCGGCCATTGGCTTCTACCTGATGCACGAACGGGCCAATCATAAGATCACTGTCAGTATCTCGCATGATTTTGGATAACTGATACGGCTTCAGCCAAAAAGACGGACGTTTTTATGCGTCCGTCTTTTTTTCTGTCTGGTACCGCTCTTCCTGAATTTCCCGCAGGAATTTGGGCGAATTTAGCCCACGCTCCAGCAGGTAAGACAGGTAATATTGCAGCAGATCGTCCATTTCCCGCTGAACCAGCAATACAGGATGGGCTTTACGGGCTTCCGTATAGGTGCTGCGTTGTAGGTGGCGTAGATATTTCAGCGCCTCCATGGATACCGGCCGTGATTCTGCGGTTGAATTGGCGCAGGTCGGGCAGACCACCCCACCCAGAGCTGCCGAGAAGTACTGGTCTTCCGCTAAGATCTCCTTCCGGCAGACAACGCAGTGGAACAACTCTGGCCGGAACCCCACGGTTTTGAGCAAACTCATTTCGTAATAATGGACAGCCAGGAAGGTGTCATCTCCTGCACAGATCCGTTTGAGTGTATCGACCAGGAGTTGAAATAATTCCTGGTTTTCTTCTTCTTCGAATGTGAATCTGTCCAGCAATTCCATGATGATGGAAGATTGTGCCAGCAGATCAAGGCTGGCATGGATCTCCTGGAAAGGCAGGATGGTCTCCGCCTGGGTGATGATGGGTGCATCATGGCCGCGCGAGAGTTGAATGGATGACAGGGTGAATGGTTCGAGATGCCCGGCCTTACGACTTTTTATCTTGCGGATACCTCTGGCAACGCACTTCAGTTTTCCGTATTGGCGGGTGAAAAGCACCAGATATCGGTCTGCTTCACCGAAGTTGGTGTGACGCAATACAACCGCCTCAACGCGAAAGGTGCGCGGTAGATCTGTCATTGATCGCCTGTACTACGATTGGATTACCGGACGAGGTCCGCCGGTATGAAAGCTTTGGGAAGTAATTCAGATACGGTCAATTCATGGGCGATATGCCCATCCGTGTTGGCGATGAGGACCAGCATATCCAGACCAAATTCCGCCATAACCTGTCTGCAGGATCCGCATGGCGTACCGGCATTCTCAGTTACAACCGCAATGGCAAGAAAATCTTTCTCGCCATCAGTAATTGCTGTGTAGATCGCTGACCGTTCTGCGCAATTTGTGAGGGGAAAAACCGCGTTTTCCACGTTCACGCCAGTGTATATTTTTCCGGATTTGGTGAGCAGCGCCGCTCCAACCGGATACTTTGAGTAGGGTGCGTACGCGTTTTGACGAATCTCACAGGCTCGCTGGATCAATTCATTCTTCTGATTCTGTGTCAGCATCCTGCTGCTCCTTCTGTGCCGGGTCTGAGCCTTCCAATTGTTTTGCCCTGACCTTGCGAATTCGTCTCCCCAGCACTTGCTCCACGATCAGTTCCACACCATCCACGTACACATGTTCACCGCCGCCGGGCACTTTTCCGATCTCACCGTACATCAATCCGCCGAGGGTATCCGCGGTGTCTTTGGTGATCTGGGTTCCCATGACTTCGTTGAAATCATCGAGGTCGATGCTTCCCAGGAAAATGTACTCAGTGTCGCTGATCTTTTGAAACGGCAGTTCTTCGAATTGGTCGTATTCATCCTGGATCTCGCCGATGATCTCTTCCAGCAGGTTTTCGAGCGTGACCAACCCGGCGACGCCGCCATACTCATCCACCACAATGGCCATGTGGACCCGCTTGGTTTGCATCTCGGTCAGCAATTCATCCAATTTTTTCGCTTCCGGTACAAAATAAGCAGGGCGCAGAACTTCGCGTAAACTATTGATCTTTTTGTGTTCGCTCAAATGACTTAATAAATCCTTCGCGTACAACAATCCGATCACGTTATCCACCGTCTCTTCAAAGATCGGAACACGCGAATGACCGGATTTTACGAGCGCTTCGGTGGCATCATCCACCAATGTCGTTACATCCAGGGCGAGCATATCGATGCGCGGAACCATGATCTCGCGGGCCAGTGTGTCACCAAATTGAAAGATGGAATAGATCATCTGGCGCTCTTCTTTTTCGAGTGCGCCGTCAGTCTGTCCTTGTTGTACCCACGTTTTCAACTCATCGTCGGTTGGAGCGGATATCTGCTGCAAGCTCCGTTCGGTTTGCCCCATCAAGCGGATGGCGATGGATGAGATAGGCGAAACCAGGGTATCGACCAGCGCCGCCATCCCGCTGAATCGTAACGCCCATTCTTCCGGCGCCTTCAGCACCAGTCCATCGATCAGCGATTCCAAAGAGAATAGAACAATACCGGCTAATAAAGCAATGCCGGCCAAATAAAGCACTGTGAGTGGTTGGTTCAGTTCAAACCAGGGTGATTGAAGAAGCCAATCCATGAACAGGACCGCGAGCAGGAATAGAAGCAGGCTGTGCGCGAGACGTAAGCTGACCCGCAGGCGGGGTTTTTCCATCCGCTGGATGGTCAGGTCCACCGCACGTTCATGTTCTTCCCGTAAATTTAGTAACCGTGGAAGGTGCGCGTTTACCATGCTGCTGCGGGCAATTGTGAGCAGCATATCCAGAACAACCAGGCTTACTAAAGTGGGTATCAGATACTCAGTGTTCATTCCCCCTTCTTCTTCAAGGCGCGGGCAGGAACCCCTGCGACAAGTTCTCCAGCCGGCACATCATGGGTGACAACGGCTCCTGCGCCTGTCTTGGCGCCATTGCCAATCTTGATCGGCGCGACCAGCATCGTATCACTGCCGATAAATACATCCGAGCCGATCTCGGTTGGATTTTTATTTACCCCGTCAAAATTGCAGGTGATGGTTCCAGCGCCAATATTTACATTCGAACCGATCTTGGCATTCCCGATATACGAGAAGTGTCCCATACGGGTACCCTGGCCGAGATAGGAATCCTTCACTTCGGCAAAATTACCCAGATGCACCTGGGTTGCCAGATGAGCGCCCTTGCGGAGGTGGCAATAGGGGCCCATTTCGACATCATTTTCAACGATGGCGAATTCCATGACCGAGCATAAGACGGTGCTGCGGTGCCCGACCACACTGTCCTGAATGATGGTATTCGGCCCGATCTGGCAATTATCGCCGATCCACGCCCGACCTTTGACAAAGGTATTTGGCCAGATGGTGGTATCCTTGCCGATCAACACATCCGGTTCGATATAGGTTGTGGTTGGATCAATGATCGTGACACCCTCATTCATCCACTTTTCGTTGATGCGCTGACGAAGAAGGGTAATTGCTTCGGTCAGGTGAACGCGATTATTGATGCCCATCGCCTCGCTGGAATCACTGATAGGAACCGCCCTGACCATCTTTCGCTGGTTTCGGGCGATTTCAACCACATCCGTGAGGTAATATTCTCCTTTGGCGGATTTCTTGATCTCTTTAAGAGCCTGCCAGAGCCAGGCGGATTGAAAACAATACGCGCCAACATTGTATTCGCGGATGGATAATTCTTCCAGGGAAGCATCGGCTTCTTCGACGATTGCGCTGACCGAATTGTCAACACCACGGATGATCCTTCCAAATCCGCGCGAAGTCATCACCCTTGACGGTCAATAAACTCATTGGTCCGGAATTTCCCACCTGTGTCTGCACCAGGGAAGCCAGCGTTTCTTTACGGAATAGTGGCATGTCTGCGCTGATAACCAGGATCAACCCTTCGAAGTCTTTCAAAACCTCTTCGGCCTGGCGGACGGCGTGTCCGGTCCCCAGTTGTTCTGGCTGTTGGGCGAAATCGACAGAATCGCCCAGCACATCTTTGACCTGATCCGCGCCATGCCCAATGATGACGACCGGTTTTCGATTGGAAACAGATTTCGCGGCTTCAAGGGAAAAGTGAACCAGCGGTTTGCCAAGTACCGTGTGCAGCACTTTTGGCAAACGAGATTTCATGCGAGTTCCCTGGCCCGCCGCCAGAATGATCGCTACGGTATCCATGTTGCTCTCCTGCAAATGTGAAGGTTTGGCTTATCCATTTTAGCACACAAAAAGCTAAGGCTTATCTGCCTTAGCTCGAGTGTTCTGACCGGATCTTTATGGCTGCATGCTTTTCCTGAACAGGCTGGGGCACCTGGATTCGAACCAAGATCCACAGATCCAAAGTCTGGTGTGCTGCCATTGCACCATGCCCCAATGTGCTCGGATTGTAACATAGCTTTCGAAAAAACGGAAACCTGCCGACCATATTTTATGAGAGACGACCGATTCCGGATTTACTCGTCGCATTTTTAATAATGATATAATTTTTAAGTCATGGATGCCAAACGTGTAGTCATTATTGATGACGAGATGGTCCTGGGCCAACTCCTTCAAGCTGCTTTTGCCACTTTGAGCGGGCATATTGAAGTCACGGTGGTACCATCCGCGGAAGATGCCATACTGCAAATCGACAAGGCTGAAATTCACCTGATCGTCAGCGACGTGAAGCTTCCCGGGATTTCCGGCCTCGAATTTACCAAACAGACCAAAAAGACTTCACCCAAGATCAACATCATCCTCGTTTCCGGATTAAACGACCCGCAGCTCAAAGAAAAAGCGGCAGCAGCGGGCGCGGATGCATTCTTTCCAAAACCGGTGGAGATGCGTGACTTTCTTGAAACATCCTCCCGGTTGCTGGGGTTATCTTCACAACCTGCCCGTATGTCCTCCCGCCAGGTGATCGACCTTCGGACCGACCTGTTGGGGGATGTGCTGATCAATTTACGACAGGAATTATCAGCCGCGGCGGTTTTGCTGGCCGATGAACGGGGCAAGATTTTGGCTTCTGCCGGTGACCCGATGGAAGACGCGCTGAGCAGCAAGATCCTGCCATACTTGCTCTCGACCGCGAACGCCCTCCAGCGGATCAACACCGTGATGATGCCGGAAACCCCTCAGAACATCGTGTCTGTCCGCGGCAGCCAGTATGATCTGGTCGCCTCGCCAATGCCCGGCTACCTGTTGATCGTGTTCATGAAACATGCCCGTTCGACGGTCCGCATGGCAGTGGCCTTCGACGCGGTGACCACCGCTGTCACGGAGCTGATGCAAAAGATCGGGGAGATCAATCAGGAGTATCCTGCCATGACCACTCCGGAGATGGAGCAGGCTTTCGCAAAAACAGGACCCCTCGTCCTGCCGGAGCCTATCAAGACCGGAGTTAATAGCGAAAAACCGGAACCGGAACCGCCCGGTCAGGATCTCGAATCCATCTTTACAACGGTGGTCAAAAAGAAAGTGAAGGTGGAAGAAGCGGATTCATTCTGGGAGTTGGCGACCGCCAGCCCATCCTTCAGCGATTCCAAAGAACCAGGATTGCTTTCCTTTGAGGAGGCGAACCAACTGGGATTAACCCCAAAAGAGGGGGAAGAAACCGCGATCGAATAAGCAAAGTGCTCGGAGATTTCTCCGAGCACTTTTTGAATGGCTTTGATCAGAATAACGCTTAAAAACCTTCCAACTGAGACAGGTCCGCCAGATTAGCTGGTAAGGCAGCTATTCTCTGGAGCATCCCCAACCGATTTTGCCGCACAGCCGGATCGTCCGCCATCACCATGATATGATCGAAAAATTGGTTGATGACCGGGATGATCGGCTCAAAATCCTGGAGAAATGCATCGAAAGATTGGAAAGGCGCTTTCATTGTAATGGACTGGATCGCTTTCCATAGATCTTTCTCGTCCGCTTCCAGCAGGAAATCTGGATTTACATCGAAGATTTCTTTTTGGTCGCGGGTAATACGAACGCAGCGTCCATAGGCAGGCAGAATGGTGGCCCAATCTGGAGAGGTGATCCAGGTCGTCAGGCTCTTGATGGTACGCAGCACACCGGCCGGGTTACTTCCCTGCGCGGAGATCACCGCGTCCACGATATCGTACCGGTATCCCTGGTCGAGCAAGTAACTACGCAACCGTCCCATAATAAACTCGAAACAGGCTGATTGACTCTCCGGAGTGGCTTTGATCGGCAGATATTGGGCTGCGATACCCAAAACCTGTCGCAGGTCGATATCCTGGTTCCACTCCATAAGGGCGATCACCAATCCGAGAGCGGCACGCCGTTGGGCGAAGGGATCTTTGGTGCCCGTGGGCGCGAGTCCGGCGGCAAACAATCCTGACAGAGAATCCAACCGATCTGCAATGCCAACCACTAAGGCAGGCTTTCCGGCGGGGATGCGGTCGCCGGCAAACCGGGGGAGATAATGTTCGAGGATGGCTTGAGCTACTTCCGCGGTTTCACCGGATTTCAGGGCGTAAAATTTGCCGATCGTTCCCTGCAGGGAGGTCATCTCAACGACCATGTGGGTGACCAGATCCGCTTTGCAGAGATGGGCTGCTCGCAGGGCGGTTGTTTTTTCAGTGTCGGTCATCTGCATTTGAGCCAAAAGGGCTGGGACGATTTGCTCGATCCGATGGGTCTTATCAAGCATGGAGCCAAGTTTGATCTGGAAGGTAAGCGTATCCAACCGCGGAAGGAATTCTTCCAGCGGTTTCTGCAGGTCTTCCTGGATGAAGAAGGCTGCGTCTGCGAACCGGGCTCGGATCACCTGGGCGTTGCCATCGGCAACGATTTCCTTGTGTTGACTGTCGCCATTGCGGACGACCACGAAGTAAGGCAGAAGATCATCCCCCTTTTGGACTGGGAAATAGCGCTGATGTTTTTTCATCACCGAGACCAGGACTTCTTTAGGCAGGTTCAGGTGTTCTTTTTCGAATTCTCCGCGCAAGGCAGTGGGCGCTTCCACCAGATTGTTCACTTCATCCAGCAGATCGTCTGGAATAATGACATCCGCTCCCGTTTCCTGCATGATCCGGGTAACCTGTTCACGGATGATCCGTTTGCGGTCCTCCTGGTTGAGAACGATTCCCTGCATTTCCAATGCGAGGAAGTAATCGGATGGTTTTTTGACCGGTATTTCTTCCGGTTGGTGAAACCGTAATCCGCGGGTGATCTCGCCTGAGGTAATGCCCGCGTAATTGAATGACAGTATCTGCTCACCGAAGAGTGCCAGCAGCCAGCGGATCGGACGGGAAAATGGGATCTTGCTGCTATTCCACCGCATGGTCTTATCGAACCGGATCTTCGCGAGTAGTTTTGGCAGTTCTTCCGTCAGGATGAGCACGGTTTCTTTACCGGCCTCCTGAACGACCACCGCCGCGTACTGCCCGCCATCGATGTCCATGGTCTTGAGTTGGGTGGGATCAATGCCTTTGCTGCGCGCAAATCCCTCTCCCGCCGGAGTAAGCTTGCCATCCGAATCGAACGCTCGATTGGCAGGTGGGCCTTTGACGACCATCTCTCGATCCGGTTGACGGGGTTGCAGGGCTTCCACCAGCGCTACCAACCGGCGCGGGGTTCCCCATACTTCCAGTTTGGCGAATTCCAGTCGCTGGTCTTTCAAAAGCGCAGTTAATCAGGTCTCTCAATTGTTCGATGCCGGAATCCAGGTCAGCTACCGGCAATTCTTCGGTGCCGATCTCCAGCAAGAAAGCCTGGGGTGTGGTGACGGCTGGATTTGGAACAACTGGGGTTTGAACCACGCTTCCGGGCACTCCCTTTTTGTCAACCAGCCAGGGGAATTCCATGCCCTCCCGTTGGGCGGTGTACAGATCGGCTGACTTGCGAGCCAGATCGCGCATACGGCCGAAAAACGCCTGACGCTCGGTGACACCGATAGCCCCGCGGGTATCCAGGATATTAAAGGTGTGCGAACATTTCAGTATGTAATCATGGGCGGGTAAGACCAACCCGGCGGCCAGAGCAGCGTCGGCTTCTTGTTCAAACAGGGTAAACATCTGCCGGAGACGGTCGACATCGGCGAGTTCAAAATAATATTTGGAATGTTCGTACTCAGCCCTCAGGTTCACATCCCCGGCGGTCCGGGTATCGCTCCAGCGGATGTCGCGGAAATTGCTGACCTTTTGCAATGCCATCGCGATTCGATCCAGGCCATAGGTGATTTCGACGGAGACAGGCTCCAATAATTGTCCGCCTGCCTGCTGGAAGTAGGTGAATTGGGTGATCTCCTGCCCATCCATCCAGACTTCCCAGCCCAAGTCCCCAGGCGCCCAGAGCGGGGCTTTCCCAGTTGTCTTCCACAAAGCGGATATCGTGCTGGGCGGGATCAATTCCGATCGCCTGAAGGGATTGCAGGTACAGTTCCTGCGGATTCCCTGGATCTGGTTTGAGGATGACCTGGAATTGATAATGCTGCTGAAGCCGGTTCGGATTTTCGCCATAGCGTCCATCATCCGGCCGGACGGATGGCTCCACATACGCCACATTCCATGGCTCAGGACCCAGGACCCGCAAAAATGTGGCGGGATTCATCGTCCCCGCGCCGACCTGGGAGTAATATGGCTGCCAGATCAGGCAACCCTGATGGGACCAGAATTCCTGCAGGTTCATGATGATCGATTGAAAATTGGTGGATTGAGCCATGTTTTACTCCAACTTGGATGGGATGTATGATCGATTATACCAAATGAGGGTCTTACGCTCGCGGGTCGAATTCGGCTGCCCTGTGTATAATCAGCGTACACTACAGCGCATAAAGGATCTTTACATGGGCAATGGAAAAGCACAGGCATTGATCACAGGAGCATCATCGGGGATAGGCGCAGAATTCGCACGCCAATTGGCCGCGAAAGGCTACGATCTGATATTGGTCGCGCGCAGACGGGATCGCCTGGAAAAAACAGCCGAAAGTCTGACTGTTCAGTACCCGATCAACGTGGAAGTGTTTCCGACTGATCTTTCGGTTCAAACAGACATTGAATTGCTGGAACGACGAATTTCTGAATTGGAAAACCTGGAAGTCCTGGTAAACAATGCCGGCTTTGGAGTGCCGGGTGCTTTTGTTGAAACGGATATCGATGCCATTCTGACCATGGTGAACGTTCACGTGATCGCGACTGTCCGCTTGACCAGATCAGCGCTGCCCGGGATGATTTTGCGAGGCAAAGGATTTATAATCCAGGTTTCATCAACCAGCGCGTTCTCATCTTCAACAGGCAGCCCAACCTATGGCGCGACGAAAGCCTATATCAACTCATTTACGGATGGATTGGTCACTGAATTATATGGATCGGGAGTGCATGTGCAGGCATTATGCCCCGGATTTACGCATACCGAATTTCATGATTTACCGGAATATGAAAAATTTAAAATCAAACAGCGCATCCCAAAAATCATGTGGATGCGCGCGGATCAGGTTGTCAGGGGATCATTGCACGCGATTCAGCGCGGAAGTGGGATCTATGTGCCCGGATTTGGCAATAAGCTGATCGCCATCATCGGCTCGCTCGGATTGACCAGACTTCTGATCAATCTCTATCTGGCAATCTTTCGAAAAGGACCGATGGCGTCCTGATAATGAAGGGAAATCGTCGTTAGGCGTCGGCGGGCATCGTTTTGAATACGTAATCCCAGATGGGCGAACTCACACCAAAACGGGCGTTGGGGGTTTTGTAGTGATGCTGCATGTGGTAGCGTTTTAGGAACTTGGCAAACCGGGAGCGCATGGGCCAATGATGGGTGGCGTAATGTGTGAGATCGTAGATGAGATATCCGATCAGAAATCCAGACATCATCGGGTTGACCGAGCCAGGCGCCTTAAACAAACTCCCAACACCAACCAGAATAATCCATAAAACAACGCCGCCAGCGGAAAACTCACCACAGGGGGCATGACGAGCCGGGTTTTGCACTGCGGTTGGGCGTGATGTACACCGTGGAAAAGGAAGGTCACCCTTTCCATTCGGGGAGTTTTGGCATGAAAATGAAATACAAAACGGTGCAGGGTATATTCGGCCAGGGTCCAGAATGCCAATCCCGCCAGGAAGGCAACCAGGATCGACCATCGCCAGGGTTGGTCATTCAGAATGGGCTGCACAAATAGATAAACGCTGATTGGCAGCCAGATCACCGTAATGGTGATGGGGCTGATATGGGAAAAGAATTCCAGGAAGTCTGATTTAAACAACCGGATGGGTGTCTCGTCATGGATAATGGTCGGGTTAGTCATGGTTGGCTCCCGTCGCGAGGTGATTAATAGGAAAATCGATAAGGTTTACAGCTATTCTTGGGTTAGTTGTTCAGCGGCAACCATAAAATCGGTCGCGGAAATGAATCCGACCAGATCATTCGTGGCATTCACCACCGGCATGTGATGGATATTATGCTTTTTCATGGTCCGAACGCAATCGATCAGGCTTTCACTCTCTTTTATGGTGATGATCGGGGAATGCATGATCTCACGCACCTTGGTAACGGCTGGATTGCGCTGTTCGGCGATGATCTTATCGCAAATATCTGTGGACGTCACGATTCCGTATTCCGGATTATCGGCTGATTTATTGACCAGAATGCTGTGAATATACCTTCGGCGCATCAAATTCAAGGCCTCTTTTACGCTCGCATCCGGGTCGACAAATACCAGCAGGTCTACCATCCAGTCTTTAACTGTATGCATACATGACTCCTCTCTCGTGGGAATTAGTTTCAGTATAGCCAAATTATTCCCGCCGGGCAAGAAAACTTGTGAGGTGTATCACTGATCCTTGAAGCACATTCTTCCAATAATTACAACAATGGGTATTTTCTCTACTCAACCTGAGTGAGCCATTATCGATGCAGAGGAAAACAATACGCCCCTGGCGATTGTCACCAGGGGCGTTTTCCAAGGAAGAGGAGGAGTTATTGTTTTAAGCTGACGATGGCCGGTACATAATCGAACATCCAGAAACCAAGCGGCAGTCCGATCACAGAGCAGCACAACACATACGCTGCTTCCATCCACAGGGCGCTGAACCACCATCCGATCAAGAGGAAGTAGATCGCGCGCAGGAGAATATTGACCTGCGGACGGCCGACTTCTCGTTGGATGACCGTACCATCCTCGCGGCGGGTGACCTGCATCCGGACGGGTTCATTCCTCAACGCGATGATCCAGGGCAGCTTGTTCAGCATCATCACCCCGACGGGTATACCGATGATCGTGACCATGAAGATCCAGGCGGCAATCATCCAAATTTGGCCCAGCCAGATACCGATAAAAGCGAACCAGAGTATCTGGATCAGACATCCAGGATTCTTTTTCGTATCAATCGTAACTGTATTCATTCTGTTCTCCATTCTATTTCATATACGATATATCAAAATTGGAGTTGCAGTGGAGTTGGGTTACCTGGTTTGCCGGATCATGTATGCTGTCAGACCGACAAGAACGACATCCATCACTCCGCGGATCCAGACAGCCGGCTGACCGAACGTGAAATACATCAATGTGAAGATGGATACCATCCCGAGAACGATAGGCAGGCGGTAATCATTTCTTTTTATGAAATAAACCGCGCAGAGCACGCCACAGATCAGCGCGATGAACCAGATCGCGATCTCCACATACTCGATCCAGGCAGGTTCATAGATGCCATTCAACCGATCGCGCAAACCGTAGATGAACCCCTTCTCCATGATAAATCCGCCCACATTCATGATAAAGCGAACCGGTTCACTTCCGGCGAGACCATCCGGTAGTTGGATTCGCATCCGAATTACCATTCTGGTGAAATCTCCTTCCGGTTTCACGGTAAACAACCAGGTCCAGGTCATATCCGGGGTGTTGTCTGCTGCCAGCAGGTATTCGCCGGTTTTAATTTCTTTCCATGCCAGCAAAGGGCGAACGATCATCTCGCCAGGTTGGGGATCCTGATACTCAGGAATGATCCGATTCGCGTTCTTGTAAACGGTATCGCCGATCATGTTCTCGATGAATGTGTAACTGTAAAAGGCGCCACGTGTATCTCCCAGTTGAGCCAACCACGGCCAGACCGTATCCACCGGATAGCGATAGGTGTACCCGTGTGTCCAGTTGACGAGCGGGTCCGGAGCCAGTTCATCACCCGGATAGACTGCCTGTTGTTCTTCGGTGGTGGAGCCCCATGTTGGGATCCATTGGTCAATGAAATATAAAAGTGATTGTCGAGGACGACCAGAACCACGACAACGCCAACTCCAAAGCGGATCCATCTGGTTTTTGCAGACATAATGTTCTCCTAATAACGAATGATTTCAACTCATATACGGAAAACAGTGTGAGAAGTCGTATCCATACAATTTCGCCTTATATTATGCAAATTGTCGAAAACATTCTTTGTGTGTATAATCAATAAAACCCATTAGGTTACACAAGGAAGAGCTATGCTTCTTGAATACCTTCCACTACTGATCCTCATCGCTTTGGCTGCCGGTTTGGCTGTCCTGGTTGTGATTCTTGGCCATACCTTCGGACCCAGACGTCCGACTGCACGGAAATCGGCGCCCTACGAATCAGGAATGACCCCATACGGCCCGGGGACCAGACGTATGTCTGTCCGCTATTATCTGGTTGCGGTCCTCTTCATCCTGTTCGATGTGGAGGTGGTTTTTTTTCTACCCTGGGCTGTGGTATTCAAGAAACTGGGTTTATTCGGTTTGATTGAGATGCTGGTGTTCATCTCCATTTTATTGGTAGGTTACATCTATGCCTGGAAGAAGGGAGCGTTGGAATGGGAATAGAACAAAAAGCGGGCAACCTGGGTATGGTCACCACCACCCTCGAGCAGGCGATCAATTGGTCTCGCACAAATTCCATGTGGCCAATGCTCTTCGGACTGGCCTGCTGCGCGATCGAGATGATGGCTGCTCAGGCTGCCACATATGATATGAGCCGCTTTGGCATGGAATTGATGCGTCCAAGTCCGCGCCAATCCGATCTGATGATCGTCGCCGGTCGGGTCAGCCGCAAGATGGCGCCCGTCCTGCGAAACCTGTATGACCAGATGCCGGATCCCAAATGGGTGATCGCGATGGGTGATTGCGCCGCATGCGGTGGTGTGTTCAACAATTACGCCATCATGCAGGGAGTGGATGAATTGGTACCGGTGGACGTGTATGTCGCCGGGTGCCCTCCCCGCCCCGAAGCTTTGATCCATGGAATCATCACCCTGCATGAGAAAGTGCGCGGGGAAAAGTTGAATACCTGGAAATGATGGGGGAATCAACCAATGAATGAAAACCTGAAACCGGTTGTCGACGCCATCCAGCGCAAATTCAACGCGCAGGTGAAAGAATTCCGTGATGAAGCATCCCTGATTTTGGAGCCTTCGCATCTGATCGATGCAGTCACCGCCCTGCGGGATGAATTCGGCTTTCCCATGCTGCAGGGTGCGACAGCGGTCGATTACTGGCCGGAGCAAAATCCCCGCTTTCACCTCATCTATCATTTCTATTCCATGACACAAAACCATTCCATCTGCTTGAGAGTGCCGGTGGATGGCAATGCCCCCGTCGTGCCGACCCTTGAAAAAATCTACCCCAACGCCAACTGGCATGAGCGGGAGATCTGGGATATGTTCGGTATCCGTTTCGATGGGCATAGCGATTTGCGGCGGATATTGATGCCCGCGGACTGGCAGGGACATCCCCAGCGCAAAGACTATCCATTGGGATATGAGGAAGTCCAATTTACCTTCAATTTCGATCAAATCAGTCTGAAGAAACCCGCTCCCAGGGAATAGGTCAGCGATATGTCTGAATATCAATCAATTGAAATGGGCGGAATGGACCACCTCTTCTCTGAGCGCGCCTTGCGCGGGGAGACCATGGTTCTGAATATGGGACCTCAGCATCCATCCACGCATGGCGTGTTGCGCCTTATTCTGGAATTGGATGGGGAGATCGTTCAGGCTTGCGTACCAGACATCGGTTTCTTGCACACCGGCGTGGAAAAGAACATGGAAGGCAAGACCTACCAAAAAGCGGAGGTCATGACCGACCGCCTGGATTACATGAATACGGTGGGCAACAATCTGGTGTACTGCATGGCCGTTGAGAAACTCTGCGATTTGGATGTGCCTGTCCGGGCGCAGGCTATTCGGGTCATCCTGGTGGAATTACAGCGAATTGCCAGTCATTTGCTCTGGTTGGGCACATCCGCGCTCGATCTGGCCGCCATGTCTGTTTTCCTGTATGCAATGCGTGAGCGGGAAATGATCATGGATATTTACGAGTTGGTCAGCGGTCAACGGATGATGACCACCTACATCCGCCCCGGAGGACTGTGGCGGGATGTGCCGGTGGAATTTGAAGCGGCTGTCCGCCATTTCGTGGATATTCTGCCCGGACGGGTGGATGAATATGAAAGCCTGTTGACGAATAATCCGCTTTTCAAAGAACGGACCATTGGCATCGGCCGCATCAGCGCCGATGAATGTATTCGCTGGGGAATCACCGGACCGGTATTGCGCGGTTCCGGGATGGCATTTGATTTACGCAAGCAGCATCCATATATGGGGTACGATCAGTACGACTTTGAAATACCCACCGAGCAGGGCGGTGATATCAATGCCCGCTACACGGTCAGGATGCGTGAGGTTCGTGAATCGGTGAAGATCGTCCGCCAGGCGCTGGATAAGATGCCATTTGGACCTGTCCGGTCGAACAACCGTAAGTATGTTCCACCACCGCGGTCGGAGATCGGCGTCAGCATGGAAGCTCTCATCCATCATTTCAAATTGTGGACCGAAGGATTCAACCCCCCGGTGGGCTCCGTCTATGCGGCCGCAGAATCTCCGCGTGGCGAATTGGGCTGCTACCTCGAATCAGACGGTGGCCCGAAGCCGTACCGGGTGCATTTCAAGACCCCATCTTTCGCCAATTTGCAGATCATGCAATTATTATCGAAAGGTCATTTTGTGGCAGACCTGGTAGGAATCATCGGCAGCATTGACATTGTCCTGGGAGACACCGATCGATGAACGCTTTCGCCCTTCATCATGCGCAGGAAATTGAAAAGATACTGGCGAAATATCCGCCGGACCGAAAACAGAGTGCGGTGATGCCATTATTGCACCTGGCTCAACATGACCTCGGATATGTCAATAAGCAGTCTATTCTGGATATCGCCCAGATTCTGGACATCACCACCACTGAGGTCGCATCCATCATTGGTTTCTACACCCTCTATCATGACCACCCTGAAGGAAAATACCGCTTCCAGATTTGCACGGATCTGCCTTGCGCTCTGCGCGGCGCAGATCAATTTGTGCAGGACCTCTGCAAAGCCCTGCAGATCAAACCCGGTGAAACCACCAAAGACGGTTTCATCACGGTGGAAGAAGTGAAATGCCTGGCTGCCTGCCATCGGGCGCCCATGTACCAGGTGCAGCACGAGGATGAGATCCTGACCTATGAGAACCAAACCGTCGAATTCGACCCTGGCTGTGGTGGACGAATTGCGCAGGAAGGAGAGCGTTCGATGAGTGAGCGAATTCTCCTTCGACACCTGGATATTCCGGATTTAGTTCAAATCAAAGTCTACCGCAAGCATGGCGGCTTCAACGCCTTCGAGAAAGCCGTTGGAATGCAGCCTGCCCAGGTGATCGATGAGGTAAAAGCGTCTGGATTACGCGGCCGTGGTGGAGCTGGATTCCCCACCGGCACGAAATGGTCCTTCCTGCCCAACAATCTCTGGCCGCATTATGTGGTCGCCAACGCGGATGAGTCCGAACCTGGCACATTCAAAGACCGGGAACTCATCGAAAGCAATCCCTACCAATTCCTGGAAGGCCTGGCTATCGCTTCTTATGCGGTTCAAGCGAATACTGCCTATGTGTATCTGCGCGGTGAATTTTATGAGCAGACGAAATTCCTCGATGAGTGCATCGCACAGATGGAGAAGGAAGGATTTCTGGGCGATAAGCTCTTCGGCAGTGAGTACTCCCTCCGGATCTTCACCCATCTCGGAGCGGGAGCGTATATCTGCGGGGAGGAAACTGCCCTGCTCGAATCCATCGAAGGAAAGTTGGGTCAGCCTCGATTGCGGCCGCCTTTCCCGGCAGTGGAAGGGCTGTACGCCAAACCAACCGTCATTAACAATGTGGAAACGCTGGCAAACCTTCCCATTATTATTTCCAAAGGTGCGAACTGGTTCCGTGGAATAGGCACCGAAAAAAGCCCGGGGATGAAAATATTTTCACTGAGCGGGAACGTCAATCAACCTGGCAATTATGAATTGCCGTTGGGGACCACTTTCCGCGAGCTGATCTACACCCACGGAGGCGGTATCCCCAACGGTCGGAAGATCAAAGCCATCATGCCGGCAGGAGCTTCGTCCAGTTTGATCCTGGCTAATGACGAAGCTCTGGATACGCCCATGGATTACGAATCGGTGCCCAAAGTGGGCGCACAATTGGGTTCAGCTTCGGTGATCGTGGTGGATGATAGCGTGTCAATGGACTGGTTGATCCATAAAACCGTGGAGTTCTTCAAACATGAATCTTGCGGCAAATGCACCCCCTGCCGCGAGGGAACCTACTGGATGAATCATCTCGCCCAGCGGATCCATTCCAAACACCGCACCGCAGAAGATGTGGAACTGCTCCAAACCGTGGCGACCCAAATTCAGAATAAATGTTTGTGCGCGCTGGGCGAATTTTCCATCATGGCCGTCCTATCGGCGATGGAAAAATTCCCGCAAGATTTCAAAGCCCACCCAGGGAGATGAGCATGGCCAATGACGTGAAACTGACCATCGACGGTGCGCCGGTTGTCGTCCCAGCGGGGACGCTGGTGGTGGACGCCGCCAAAAAGATCGGGATCGATATCCCGGTGTTTTGCTATCACCCGAAGATGGAACCGGTGGGGATGTGTCGGATGTGCCTGGTTGAGATTGGCCGTCCGGCGATCGATCGCGCCACGGGGCAGCTAGTTTTGGATGATACCGGCCAACCCAAGATCCAGTATGGCCCAAAATTGGAAACAGCCTGTACCACTCCGGTCTCAGAAGGCATGGTGGTGGTTGGGATGAGTGCAAAAGTGAAGGCAGCCCGCAAGGATGTGCTTGAGTTCCTGCTCACCTCCCATCCGTTGGATTGTCCTGTCTGTGACAAAGGCGGCGAATGCCCCCTGCAGAATCTGACCATGGGGTTTGGACCCGGAGAAAGCCGGTTTATCTATACCGACAAGCAACACCTGGCAAAGCATGTCCCTCTCGGCGAACTGATCTACCTGGATCGGGAACGCTGTATCCAATGCGGCCGGTGTGTCAGGTTCCAGAAAGACATCGTCAACGAACCGGTGATCGGGTTTTATAACCGGGGCCGCGCTCTCCAGATCTCGACCAACTCCGAACCCGGTTTCGATTCGATCTTCTCCGGGAACACAACCGACATCTGCCCTGTGGGCGCTCTCACAACCGCGGATTTTCGCTTCGGCGCCCGTCCCTGGGAGTTAAAATCGGCTGCGTCCATCTGCACCCATTGTCCGGTCGGATGCAATCTGACCTACAATACCCGGCGGGAAGCTAAATCGAGCGGAAATGTAGTGATCAAACGCGCCTTGCCCCGTCAGAACGAAGCCGTCAACGAGATCTGGATCTGCGATAAGGGCCGTTTCGCCTACCAATATACTGAAAGCAAAGAACGCCTGACCACGCCGCTACTTAGAAAAGAAGGCGAATTGGTGCCTGTAAGCTGGGAAGAAGCGCTGGAAGCGGTCAGCGACAAGATCCGGTCATACAGTTTCAATTTCACAGTCCTGGCGGGTGGGCGGCTATCAAACGAAGATCTATACAGCCTGAAAGACCTGGCTGATACGGTTCACGGCCGAAGCCTGCTGTATTCGACCATGGCAGGTGGAGATCTGGTGGCTAAATTAGGACCGGGAAGCCAGGCGAATTTGGGCTTGCTGGGCGCTGGCAGTGTGATCGTGGTCGCAGCAAGTGACCTGCATGAAGAAGCGCCGATCTGGTGGCTGCGCGTCAGAAATGCCATCAAACGCGGCGCGAAATTGGTGGTTGCCAATGCTCGAGACACCCGCCTTGATCAGGACGCACATTTCACCATCCGCTACCCCTTTGGCAAAGAGGCTGAAGCGGTGCTTTCATTATTACCGGATGCTCCTGATGCGGATGAACTGAATCAACTCATTGCCGGAGCGGAAGAGCTGGTCGTCTTTTATGGTTCGGATGGCACCGGCTACGATTCATCCCTCCGGCTGGCGGCCGCGTGCGCCCAACTGATCCAGCAAACCGGACATGCCGGGAAACCGAATAGTGGCCTGGTGGCAGTCTGGCAGCATGCCAACGATCAGGGAGCCTGGGATATAGGATTTCGGCCGGAGCCTGATCTCGACTCCACCCTCGAACATGACGGCGTGATCTATATCGCCGGTGCAGACCCGGCGGGTGATTGTCCTGATTGCCAGAAAGCAATGAAGAAATCGAATTTCCTGGTGGTCCAGGAACTCTTCCTGACAGAAACAGCCAAACTTGCCGATGTGGTTTTTCCGGCCCAAGCCTCCACTGAACGGGAAGGATCGCTCACCAGCGGCGAACGCCGGGTCCAACGCTATTACCCGGTGATCGATCCGCCTGAAGGAACCTTGCCAGATTTCGCGATTGCCGCTCGGGTGAAACAAAAGATTGGCCGGATGAACCTGGATATCAATGCAGCATCGCAGGTTTTCCTGGCGTTATCCGCGCATACACCCGATTATGACGGATTGACCTATCAGAAATTGAGCCAAAGTGTGGATCAATGGCCCATTATTGGCCGGCAGGATCTGTATTACGGCGGAACGTCCTATGATAATTCCCAGGGGTTGGGCCTGAAATTGTCCTCTGCCGCTGAGCGTGGTCAAAAGCTGGATCTTCCGGAAGTCGGACCCCATGAGTTGCTTCCTGGCGAGGATGCCTTGGTTGGATACCCGGTCACCCTTTGTTTTGACCGTGGAACGACCATTACGCCATCTGAACTTCTGGCGAATCGCTTGCCGGAACCTTTCGTCACGCTTCACCCGGAAATGATCAAGCAGCTCAACCTGACGGTTGGGGATCGGGTGGTGATCCAGATGAAGGGTAAGACCTATCCGGTGGATTTACGGTCGGATGATTCCATCCCAGTCAATTCAGTATTAACCCCACGCAGCCTGGGTTTGCCTGCTCTGAAACCTGTTCCGGTTTCTGTGATGAAATCTCAAAAAGGGTGATGAGTATGGATACAGCCACGATCATCGAATCGGTACTCAAGGCGATCGCCATCCTGCTCTTCTGTACGGCGGGTTTTTCTTACACCACCCTGTATGAGCGGAAAGTGCTTGCCCGCATGCAGGTTCGCTGGGGACCTAACCGGGCTGGTCCGCTGGCATTATTACAACCGGTCGCGGATGGCATCAAACTGATCTTCAAGGAAGAGCTGATACCGGCCAAAGCCGATAAGCTGATCTTTATCGTCGCTCCGATCATCACAGTCATCCCGGCGTTGATCATCACCGGGGTTGTACCCTGGGGTGATGAGATGGTCTTGTTCGGCCGGACGATCAAGCTATACCTGGCAGACATTAATGTGGCTGTGCTGTATATCATGTCGATCACATCCATCTCGGTCTATGGCATCACCCTGGCGGGCTGGTCATCCAACAATAAATACGCCACATTGGGCGGACTGCGGGCGACCTCCCAGATGATCAGTTATGAACTCGCTCTCGGTTTGGCTTTCATCGGCCCGATCTTACTTACTTCATCCATGAGTATCCGCGATATCGTCTTGGCGCAAAAAAATCTGGCTTTTATATTCCTTCAGCCATTGGGTGCGCTCATTTACATGATTGCGACCATCGCAGAGGTCAATCGCGCGCCGTTTGATATGCCGGAAGCCGAGCAGGAATTGACAGCCGGTTACCATACCGAATATTCGGGGATGAAATTCGCCCTGTTCTTTATGGCTGAATATATCAAGATGATTGCCGTGTCCACCATCGGGCGCATCGCTTTTCCTGGGCGGATACTGGGGACCTTTTGTGGAGCAATTACCCTGGTTGGGTCCGATCTACCTGATCCTTAAGGTGGCTCTCCTGCTGTACGGGCTGATCTGGATCCGGGCTACGCTCCCACGCATCCGCTATGATCGGTTGATGGCGTTCGGTTGGAAGGTGCTATTCCCTGTGGCGCTGTTGAACGTCATCCTCACTGCCGGCGGTATTGTATTGTTTGGAGGCAAATAAATTATGCTGCGAGGCGCTTTTGAAATCCTGCGCGGTTTGTGGCAGACCTTCCGGTCAGCCTGGACAAAACCCGTCACCATTCAATATCCCGAGGAAAAACGACCTGTCAGCCATCGTTTCCGCGGTCGCCATGTCCTCAAACGATATGAAAATGGTCTGGAGAAATGTATTGGCTGTTCGTTATGCGCGGCAGCCTGCCCGGCAGACGCGATATTTGTCGAGTCATCCGAACAAACAGATGACGAGCGATACTCTCCCGGAGAACGATATGCCAGTACATACGAGATCAATATGCTGCGCTGCATCTTCTGCGGCTTCTGCGAAGACGCCTGCCCGACGGAAGCGATCGTATTGGAAGACAACTACGAACTTTCTTATCTGGATAGGCGGACAGCCATCTATCCCAAAGAGATGCTGCTGGAGCCGATAGCTGCACCCGGTAAACCAACGCCCCAAAAGGTGGCTCCTGGTAAATACAACCGCTCGGTACCCGAGATGAAAGACCCTGTCGGATTAGGGAGGGATGATGCCTGACCTGACACCACCCATACTGATATTTTTCACCATCGCCGGTCTCACCATCGCCACCGCTTTGGGGATGCTGCTCAGCCGCAGCTACAGTCTATTCGGCGCTTTTCCTTGTGCTCAACTTCTCATCGGTCGCTTTTCTGTATTTTGTGCTCGGCGCCCCCTTCATTGCCTTCGCCCAGATCACGGTTTACGCCGGTGCGATCATGGTGCTGTTCCTCTTCGTGATCATGCTTCTGGGATCGGAAAAAGGAAAACCGGGCGAACCGGTTGGCTTCACCCGTGTATTTGGAGGCCTGGTCACGTTGGTGGTTCTAGCCGAAGCTGTGTTTATGATCTTTGTCCAAAATCCATCCACCCTGACAATCTCCACCCCCGAAACAGACACCGCCACCGCTCAGGCGATTGGATCCGTTTTATTCGAACAATATCTGCTTCCGTTTGAAGTCACCTCATTTATTCTTGCTGGTGGCTGTGATCGGCGCGATCGTGTTGACCAAAACTGAAAAGAAAAAAATCACCATTGCCCGGAGCGGGCGGAGAGGTGAAATAGAATGGTTCCTCTCTCAGCTATTATCTGGCTCTTTCCGCGATCATGTTTACACTGGGCGCTTTCGGGATTGTCAGCCGTCGAAATCCGATCGTGATCTTCATGTCTCTGGAGCTGATGTTCAATGCGGCTAATCTGGCTTTTGTCACCTTCGCCCGTTTGTATGGTTCGTTGAACGGGCAGATCTTTGTCTTCTTTGTGATGGTGGTTGCCGCGGCCGAGGCCGCTGTCGGACTGGCCTTGATCGTGGCCATCTTCCGCACCAAGCACTCCATTGATGTTGATCAAATGAGCAGCCTAAAGGAATAGGGGCAAATAGCGTATGGAATTATCAAGCCTTCCTTCCGGCACTTTCTTCCACCTGGTTCCCTGGGTGGTATTCCTTCCCTTGATCGGGTTGGTCATCAATCTCCTGGTGGGCAGGCGGTTGAGTGAGAAAGCATCCGGTACTATCGCCAGTCTGGCTTCCGGGGCATCCTTTGTGGTGGCCTGTCTTTTACTGGCTTCTCTGCAAAAACATCCCGAAGCGGTTGTGATCCCCCTGGCGGAATGGATTCAGCATAGGAACGCTGTCAGTCGATTGGGCATTCCGGGTGGATACCCTATCTGTCACCATGATGCTGGTGGTCGCGGGCGTGGGGACGCTGATCCATGTCTATTCCATCGGCTATATGCACGAGGATGTGCGTTTTCAGGGCGATCCAGGCCGCTACAGCCGCTTCTTTATCTACCTGAATCTGTTCATCGTCATGATGATGGTACTGGTCAGCGCGGAAAGTTATTTGATGACCTTTGTCGGATGGGAAGGGGTGGGGTCTGTGCTCCTACCTGCTGATCGGCTTCTGGTTTGAAAAAGGCAAAGATGGGATTGGGAATGCCATCGCCGCCAAAAAAGCGTTCCTCACCAATCGGATCGGCGACTTTGGCTTTCTGATCGCCATGTTCATCCTCTTCACCGTTTTCGGGACATTGAATTTCAGCGATGTGTTTGCTGCTGCCCGTGCGGGTGAGGTGACGGCTGCACCCTGGTTGATTCTTGGCGTTGAACTTATTCCTGTTGCTGGCAGTCACCGGCAAATCCGCTCAGGTGCCTCTGTATGTCTGGCTGCCGGACGCGATGGCCGGTCCAACCCCGGTGTCTGCATTGATCCATGCGGCAACCATGGTCACGGCAGGTGTGTATCTGGTGGCCCGTTCCGCGCCGCTTGTACGCGCTCGAACCGATCGCGCCACAGATCGTAGCCGGGGTGGGTGCTGTTACCGCCATATTCGCTGCCACCATCGCGGTGGGGCAGAATGATATTAAGAAAGTCTTGGCATATTCCACCATCAGCCAGCTTGGTTTCATGGTTGCCGCCGTTGGGATGGGCGCTTATGTCGCCGGTATGTTCCACCTGGTGACCCACGCCTTCTTCAAAGCATTGTTGTTCCTCTCTTCCGGGTCGGTGATTCAGGGTGTGGAATTTGGACACCATCACGCCCCGCACAATGCTCATGGCGAGGAATTTGATCCACAGGATATGCGAAACATGGGCGGCCTGCGCATCCGCATGAAAACCACTTTCTGGGTTTACCTGATCGGTGCTCTGGCGCTGGCCGGTATTCCACCCCTGGCCGGATTCTTCTCGAAAGACGAGATTCTGGCTTTTGCCAGCGAGTACAACCCATTCATACTGGTCCTGCTGGTTGCGGCTGCATTCCTGACGGCTTTTATATGGGCAGGCAGGTGTGGATGGTCTTCTTCGGTCATCCGCGCAGCGACGCGGCGGAAGGAGCAAAAGAAAGCCCGGCAGTGATGACGGTCCCCCTGATCGTCCTGGCCGGTCTCTCCATTGTTGGCGGCGCCCTCAACCTGCCGACGTTCGAAACGCTGGCTCATTGGCTGGAACATACCATTCAATGAAGCAAAGGTGGTGGAATTTTCACCCCTGATAGCCGGCTTCTCGGTTGCGGTTGCGCTGGCAGGCATCCTCATCGCCTGGTTCTTTTATGGACGCAAAGCAATTCGTGCCCGTCAAATTGATCCGCTGCGCAAGATACTCTGGTCCACTTTTTACCGCATTTGAAAAGAAATGGTGGGTCGATGAGATCTACGATTGCTCTTCCTGACGCCATATAAGGATATATCCGAGGTGATGGCGAAACCGGTCGATGCGGGTTTGGTGGATGGGATGGTGAATGGTTCGGGTAAATTGACCGCCGGATTTTCGCGCGGGTTTCGGAAGCTGCAAAGCGGAATGGTCCGTACATACGCTCTATATATGCTTTTGGGTGTGGCAGCCATACTGGGTTATTTGATCCTGAGATAAGGGACGGGACATGGACTTATCCGATCAATCCGCTCACGCTCCTTACTTTCCTGCCGCTGGCAGGCGGTTCTGATTCTGCTCCTGCCGGAAGAACGGAAAGAAACCATCCGGCTGGTAACACTGGCCTTCAGCCTGGTGACCTTTGGTTCTCACTATGGGTGCTTATCCTCTTCAACTCTGCCAACCCGGATCTTCAGCTTGTAGTCAACCTCCCCTGGTTCACCATTGGCAAGAATACCATCTCCTATTCATTGGGGATCGATGGGTTGAGCATCTTGTTGGTGTTACTCACCACCTTCCTGACGCCCATCTCGATCCTCTCCACCTGGACTGCGGTAAAGGAAAAGGTCAAAGGCTTTATGGCTTTCTTCCTGCTGCTGGAGACGGGCATGCTGGGCGTCTTCCTGGCGCAGGATCTGGTATTGTTCTATATCTTCTGGGAATTCACCCTCATTCCGATGTACTTCCTGATCGGTATCTGGGGTGGAGAACGCCGGATTTATGCAGCGGTCAAATTCTTCCTGTTCACCATGTTTGGCTCCCTGTTGATGCTGGCCGCGATCCTCTGGCTGGGGTTGAACCAGGGAACCTTCTCGGCACCCGAATCTGACTGGCGGAGGCGGACTACCCTACTACACCCAATTGGTTTTTCCTGGCTTTCGCGCTGGCTTTCGCGATCAAAGTCCCCATGTTCCCACTGCATACCTGGCTGCCAGACGCGCATGTGGAAGCGCCCACGGCAGGTTCCGTCATCCTGGCGGGCGTCCTGCTGAAAATGGGAACTTATGGCTTTCTGCGCTTCAATCTGCCCATGTTCCCGCAGGTGGCTGTACAGGCTGCTCCCTGGATGGCTCTCCTGGCGGTGATTGGGATCATCTACGGTGCGATGGTCGCATTTGCCCAGAAAGATGTGAAGAAGCTGGTCGCGTATTCCTCCGTCAGTCATCTGGGTTTTGTCATGCTTGGACTTTTCGCCCTGAACCGCAGGGCGTGCAGGGCAGTATCCTGCAGATGGTCAACCACGGCCTTAGCACGGGGCGTTGTTCCTGATCGTCGGGATGATCTATGAGACGACGGCATACCCGCCAGATTGGACCAATTTTGGCGGGATCTGGAAAGTGATGCCGGTGTTTGGCGCCTTGAGTCTGGTGGTCATGCTCTCCTCGGTTGGCTTGCCTGGGTTGAATGGGTTCGTGGGCGAATTTTCCATCCTGATGGGCGCATTTACTTCCACTGCGATCGGATTCGCTCTGGTGGCAATCATTGCAGCCATTGGGGTGATCTTCGCGGCAGTTTACCTTCTCCATATGTTCCAAAAGGTGTTCCTGGGCCAGATGACCAGGGAGGAAAACAAATCGCTGGTGGATCTGAATCTCCGCGAAATACTAACCCTGGCTCCATTCCTGATCGTCATTTTTTGGATCGGGATTTATCCGAAACCATTTTTCGCATTGATCACTCCAGCAGTGGAAAAACTGCTGGCCATCCTGCATTAGAAAGGGATGTTATGACCGGATCTGATTTTCTCACCCTGCTGCCACATACCGTCCTGCTGGTGTGGGCTACCCTGCTCCTCCTGGTGGATCTGGCGATTCCCAAGGAAAGGAAGGGGATCACGGCCGCGCTTGCCGCCCTCGGACTGGCGATTTCATTGGGACTGGTATTGACTCAGATCGGTCAGCATCAACTGGTCTTCAACAGTATGGCGGTCGTGGATGGGTTTTCCATCTTCCTGAATGTCCTCTTCCTGGTCAGCGGCCTGGTTGCGGTGGCGATCGCTCCGGATTATCTGCGGCGGATGAATATGATGCGGGGGGAATATTTTTGTTTGCTCCTGTTTTCCGTTACCGGTATGATGCTGATGGCTTCAGCGGCAGACCTGATCATCGTCTTCCTGGCATTGGAATTATTATCCATCCCGTTGTACATCCTGGCTGGGTTCGCGGTCCCACGGTCCGATTCTGAGGAAGCCGCCATGAAATATTTCCTGTTGGGAACCTTTGCATCCGGATTTATTTTGTACGGCACCGCGTTGATCTATGGCGCGACTGGCTTTACCGATTTGAAAAGCATCATCGATGACGGTGGCCGGTACAACCATTCCCGGGATTATTCGATCGCTGGAGCCGGTCTTCTGATGGTCGGCTTTGGTTTTAAAGCGGCCATTGTTCCATTCCATATGTGGACTCCTGATGTCTATCAAGGCGCACCTTCTCCTGTTACGGCTTTCATGTCTGTTGGCGCCAAAGCGGCTGGTTTTGCCGCTCTGCTGAGGGTTTTCCCATTATTATTTCCTTACCTGGCAGGCGATCTCGTTCCGGTCATGGCTGTTATCGCGGCTTTGACCATGATTGTGGGTAATATTGCCGCTGTCAACCCAGAGCAATATCAAGCGCATGCTGGCGTATTCCAGCATCGCTCACGCGGGTTACCTGTTCATGGCTTTCATCTCTTATGGTCAGGCGGTGCGGGAAAGAATGGGATCGCCAGTATCTTCTTCTACCTGTTTACGTATGCCATCACTTCCCTGGGGGCATGGGCGGTGGTTACGGCAGTGGAGAGAGAGGAAGGCAAGGGATTAAAGATTGCCGATTTCGCCGGATTGGGGAGAAAGAAACCACTTTAGCTGCGGCGATGGCGGTCTTTATGCTTTCCTTTACGGGAATGCCTCCTATGCTTGGTTTCTGGGGAAAACTCTACTTATTCCGGACTGCAATCGAGAGCGGTTACCTGTGGCTGGCCATTGTTGGTTTATTAACCTCGTTAGTATCCGGATGGTATTATCTGCGGGTCGTGGTGGTGATGTATATGCAGGATGGTTCGCCTGAAGCATCCCGGGAATTTTGGGTGAACTTGATTCCATTTGTAATGGCTATAGCCTTACTGGTGATCGGGCTGATCCCCGGCGAATTGTTAAAGTGGGTTTTAAGCGCACTGATATCCATTTGAAATCCTGATTAATTACAATTATTCGATTTGCGAGCAGCCTGTCTGACATGATGGAGTCTCCTGCGGTGGCTGGTGTCCGGTATAATCAAGCCGTATGAACCAAATTCTGACTATCCGCCCGGGCTGAAGCCTCGATCCTACGAATGAAACGTCCCCGCAGATTGACGCTGATCGGTGTCCTCTTTGTGCTCCACAGCCTGGCAGGTTTTTACCGGTTCGGATGGCTCATCGTCCACTGGCAAAATAGTTGGGTTCTCACCGGACCGGCTGTCCTCTGGTATGAAGTCAACACCAGCCTGATCTGGGGGCTTGGTTCGCTATTACTCGCCTGGCTGATCTGGACAGGCAATCGGATTACTGCAAGCGCGGCCATCATCTGGGCGGTTCTGTTAAGCGCCGGTTTCTGGATCGACCGCCAGATTGTGATGGTCAATCCAGCGAACAAGGTGGGCTGGCCGTTTTTCATTCTGGCCAATATTGTCCTTGGATCGATGATCATTGCATCAGTTTTGTCTCCAGGCAGTTCAGCTTATTTCCGGAGGGATCAACATGGGTGACCAGGAAAGAGAAATTAAGTTTTACCTGTCCAATCCGGAAGCGTTTCTGGAGAAGATGAATAATTCAAATGGGGTGCTGACCCATCCCAGGGTGAACGAGTGGAATTTACGTTTTGATACCCCGCAAAAATCTTTATCTGCACGCCGGGCAGGCATTGCGGTTACGAAAAGATGAACGCGTCCGGCTGACCTATAAGGGTCCGGCGGATTTAAGCCAACAGATCACCTCCCGAACCGAATTGGAGGTGGAGGTGAGTGATTTCGAAACCACCCGCCGCATCATGGATTCGCTCGGCTATGAAGTGATGATGATCTACGAAAAATTCCGCACCACCTGGCAGGTTGACGGTACCGAAGTGGTGTTGGATGAGCTTCCCATGGGTGTGTTTTGTGAGATCGAGGGTGAAGATCTGAACCAGATCCTGGCGGTGGTGAACAAGCTGGAGTTAAATTGGGAGCGACGCATCACCGACAGCTATCTCAGCATCTTTGGACAACTGAAAAATGCGCTGGGATGGCCGCCTGTCAATTTGACCTATCGGGATATGAAAGAGATTCCGGTCAACGCGCATGATCTGGCGTGGATCAATATCCATCCGGCGGATGAGTAAGCATCTAAGACTTAATGGGAATTGTTAGTAGTTCGATCATTACGGGAGTCAGGATGACTTCCGTAATTCTTTTTGGTCCAGCCAGGTTAAAGTATGAACGGCTGCATCTTGATCTAACAGATGCCTGATGGCATCCTGTAATCGGTCGGAATTCCCCGTGGTGTAATAGGTGGTTTCCGCCTTCACTTCATTATCAGGGAGCCAGTCATTTTCTTTGAGCAGCTTGCCAGTCTGGCGGGCAATGGCTGGAGCCGGGTCTATCACACGGACGCTCGCGCCGACAATCCGCTGAATTTGGGGGATGACGAATGGATAGTGGGTGCATCCCAATACTACCGTATCGATGCCTTCGGCCAGCATCGGTTCCAGCGCATCGCGTAAAATCCGCTCAGTTTTCGGATCATCCAGCTTGCCGGCTTCGATCTGTCCGACCAGACCAGGGCAGGTATCCTGCAGGACCTTTACCCCGTGCGCGAATTGTTCGATCACAGACGCATACAACGCGCCTTGAAATGTCGCCGGGGTAGCCAGGACCCCGACCACGCCGGTATGGGTGGTTTCGGCGGCCGGTTTAACGGCAGGCTCCATCCCCACAAAGGGTGTTTCCAGGAACGTCTCCCTGAGGTATTGCAGGGCAGCAGCGGATGCGGCGTTGCAGGCGACAACGATCAAACGGCAGCCCTGGGACAACAGAAAACGGGTGATTCCGGCTGAGAACTGACGCACTTCCTCGAGCGGGCGCGGACCGTACGGCACATGGGCTTGATCTGCCAGGTAAACCACCGGAACGCCTGGAAGCTGGCGGTGAATTTCGCGCAGAACAGACAGACCGCCAACGCCTGAGTTGAACACACCGATGGGTACCGGTATGTTTGGTCTATCCATGCCTGCATCCTTGCGCAGCGGATTGGATAAAGGAATGGAAAAGCTGAATGGAAAATGGATCATACGGCAGGTTTTCCGGGTGCCATTGGACAGCATACCCAAAGGAATGCCCAGGTAGCCGAACCGCCTCAATCAATCCGTCTGATGCGACTGCCATGACCTCCAATCCTTTTCCCAATACTTTGATCCCCTGATGATGGCGTGAGTTGACCCGCTCCTCTGTTTGCGAAAGTTGCTGTGTCGGGAAGAAATCTGGCATGCTGCGGATCGGATGCATGAGATGATCCTTGGGGAAAGAATCCGGGGCACTATGATTCACGGCAAGGCCGAACTGTTCTGGGAGGTCGGTATAGAGAGTACCACCGTGGGCTACATTGACGACCTGACAACCACGGCAGATTCCAAGGAATGGGATGTCTTTCTCGATCGCGTTGGCTAACAAGCTAAATTCAAGGTTGTCTCGCTCGGCGGAGACATTTTGTAGATGCGGATACGGTTCACCACCGTAGCGGGCCGGGTCCACGTCACCACCACCGCTTAAAAGGAGACCATCCATCCCCTTCATCAGCGCAGAAGGATCGGGTGGGTATTCCCCGATCGGGATCAGTTTTGCCTCTCCCCCTGCATTTTCCACTGCGGCGATGTATGCCCGCATATACGATTTTTGGAGAAGAATCTCCAGGGTTCCGGGGGGAGCGGTGATGCCGATCAGCGGTTTTTTCATATCTGCGAATTGTAACTGGTAAATAAAAAGGGTGCAACCAATGTTGGCTGCACCCTGCGAGTTTCAAGAAGAGACTAGACGTTGAATTTTTGTTTGAGCCGCGCGCTCTTGCCGGTCCGGTTGCGCAGGAAATACATCCGCGCGCGCCGTACTACATTGTGTCGTTCCACCACGACCTTGTCGATCCGGGGGGAGTGCAACAGGAAGGTCCGTTCCACACCAATACCGTTGCTGGCGACACGCCGAACAGTGAAGGTGGCGTTGTTGCCGCTTTTGGAAGTGTAAAGGATGGTGCCCTTGAATTCCTGAATACGTTCGCGGGTACCTTCTTTGATTTTGACATGGACACTAACCGTATCGCCGGGGCGAAGCGCCGGGATATTTTCATTTGCGGGTGCTTGTACAGCGGTCATTAAATCGGCCATTTTATCATCCTTACGATACTAGCAATGTACGCCATTGGGCGCGAAGGAAGAGTATATCATAGAGTCTGATGCGCTGCAAGGTGAGTCTCAGATTTTGTCTTTCTGCCAGGCCGCCCCATCAGAATCTTCCATTTCGCCGTTTCTACGAAGCCAGGTATAGGTAGACGGCTACACCCTTCCAGTCTCATGCCATGCCTTTTGAATCCAGTTCTTCACTTCATCATCCACCTCTTCTGGGAGAAAAGTTCCAGATGATGGGTGTACCTGTTTGGCGAGGTCTGAATGATCTCCTTCCAGCGCGGTGATGGATCGGGAGAATGAAAGGACACGGTCATGACGAGGGGAGCGGTCTTCCCCTTCAAGTAGAATGCCGGGATCCAGATGACTACGATATTCGTCTGCAGGCGGAAAGCAACCTGACTTTTCGACACCCGCATTTCAAAAGGTCCCAGTAAGTCGCAGATGGATTTTAGCGCTTCGAAGATCACCCTCGACGCTGGATAGCCCTGGAAAAAAACCTCCAATTCGTTCATCCCTATTATTGTATCGGATATAACCTGCAACTCGAAGACTGCTTGGCTTTTATCAGGGAGAAACGGGCATCTGGGTGGAAGAGACGCAGTCGCTTCCACCCAGAGAATAGATTAGCCCGGGCTGTTCCCCATTTCTTCCTAATGAGCGCAACTGCCCGGGCTCTGACCCTCGGGCATTGGCCCCAGAACCGATCCCAAGCATCCATCCGAAAGCAGGTGGAAACATACCTTTCCATCAGGGAAAGTATGTTAACATACCATCATATGCAGCCCACGCCTTCGAAATCCGCCTTTCCATTTTTCTCACTCCTCTTCTGGATCTTCCCGGTCTTAGCCATCGGCGTCGCCAACCTCGGACAGGCGAATCCGTACGCGATCATCCGTCCGTTGTTGGTATCCCTGGCACTGGGAGCGGTCGTCCTTGGGATTAACCGGGTCTGGATGAAGTCTTCGCACCAGGCAGCCATCCTGACAGCCTGGTGGGCGATATTGTTTACCTCCTATGGTCATCTCTACCTGAAAATTGAATACTGGTCTCTGGGCGGATGGGTGATCGGCCGCCACCGCTATCTGCTGATCCTATGGGTTTTACTTGCCCTGCTTGGCGTGTGGATCATTAAAAAATTTCCGGTTCGGATAGAGCGGGCAACCGTGATCTTGAATCAGGTTTCAGTCATCCTCGTCATTCTGCCCATAGTGCAGGGAGCCATTTACCTGTTCAATCAGACGCCAGTCACACCAAAAGCGCAGCCCTCTTCTCAGAAGACGCAGTCTGCCGTGGAAACGGCCAGCCTCCCGGATATCTATTACCTGGTATTGGATTCCTACGCCCGTAGTGACCTGCTGACCGATCTGTATCAGTATGACAATTCTGATTTCATCCAATTTCTGGAGTCAAAGGGATTTTATGTCGCCCGTTGCAGTCAGAGCAATTACAACCACACCTGGTTTTCGATCTCGACTGCATTCAATCTGGATTACCTGGAAAACCTGACCAGAGATGGCAAACCTGCCCGACCGGTTCCTCTGATCAAGCACAGCTTATTGAGGGATTCGCTGGCGCAATTCGGCTATCAGATGGTGGCTTTTGAGACTGGCTATGATTTCACCGACATCACTGATGCCGAATACTATCTCCACGGCGGACGAAGCTGGGATATCCAATCCATGTTCACCGCGCCGGTCAACGCCTTCGAACTGATGTACCTGAGAACCACCCTGCTGTCTGCGATCCTCGAATTGAATGGCATTTCAGAAAATGAGATCGAGCTGGCTGTGAAGAAAGATATGGTGGAATACATCTATTCCACCCTGCCAAGTGTCCCGGATATCGACGGTCCAAAGTTGGTCTATGCTCATATCAACACCACTCATCCGCCCTTTATTTATTCCTTCTCTGAAGAACAACGGGCTCGCGAAGAGAAAGTCACACCTTCCCTCGCGGAGATGGGCGCGCAGACCAGACTCTACCGGGAATCGATCTCTTATTCCGACCAGAAAATGGTCGCCATCATCAACAGCCTTCTTGAAAAATCCAGAATTCCTCCGATCATCATCATGCAGGCTGATCATGGGCCATTCCTCAGCAATACGCCTGACCATCTCTTTGATATCTTGAATGCGTATTACTTGCCTGGTCAGGATTACAGCCGCCTCTATCCGGGTATATCACCGGTCAACTCATTCCGGCTGATCCTTAACCAATACTTCGGAGCCGACTACCCCATGCTGGATGATGTGAGCTACTACTCGGACAACCGGAATTTTTCGGATTTCACGATCATCGAAAACCAGTGCGTCCAGTAAAGCCAGGTGAGACCATCCCCAGAGCAGTGTTAGATTCAAAGTCTTGATAGATTATCTCAACTAGACACCTTCTGGTATCGCCTCCAGTTTGTCCTATAATGAATTGGAAGGTGAAAATGCGAATAAAAACCATTCTCCGTTCATCCATTGGATTGTTCTGGTTATTGGCGCTCCTTTTTTCATGGTTGCCTGCTTCCGCACAGAATGAAACCAAAACCGCCCTGATCCTCACTGCGTCCGGCGCGTTGACTCCATCGATGGAACAGTACCTGGTGCGGGGAATTGCGCTGGCGGAACAATCGGATGCCGAGGTGTTGATCTTTCAACTGAACACCCCGGGCGGGCAGATCGAACTGATGAACCGCATCGTCCAGGTGATTCGCGGCAGCCGCATACCAGTGGTGGTGTATGTCTCGCCACGCGGATCGATGGCTGCCAGCGCCGGCGCATTGATCACCCTCGCCGGACATGCCTCCGCGATGGCGCCTGAGACGATCATCGGGGCGGCATCCCCGGTCGGATCACAGGGCGAGGATATTGGTACAACGATGGAAGCCAAAGCCAAGGAAGCACTCATGGCCACGGTTCGATCCATCACAGCCAACCGTCCACCTGAGGCGATCAAGGTCGCTCAGGAGATGGTCGATAATGCCCGCGCTCTCTCCGTGGATGAAGCCGTCGAAGTAGGCCTGGTGGATTTTACGGCCAGTTCGACTGAGGAACTTGCTTCAACAACTGGATGGTTTCACGGTCTCCGTGCTGGATTCGCCGGTAGTGCTCCATACCGCCGGGATATCCACCCGGACGCTGCCGACTTCCTTTATTGAACAATTGTTGGGGACGCTCACCAACCCTAATATCGTCTTTCTCTTGCTCACCATTGGTGTGCAGGCTATCCTGATCGAACTTTCCAGCCCGGGCGGATGGGTGGCCGGATTTGTCGGCGCGGTCAGCCTGGCATTGGCTGTCTATGGGCTCGGAATCCTGCCGGTCAACTGGTTTGGCATCCTCTTCATCCTGATGGCGTTTATTTTATTTATCGTAGAGGTCAAAGCGCCCACGCATGGCGCCTTGACAGCGGCCGGGACCGCCAGTTTCATCGTCGGCGCATTGGTTCTGTTCAATTCGGCCACCGTTCCCTCGTTCCTGCGGGTGAATGTCCCGCTGGTGATCGGGACCGCCATCTTTACGGCGCTAACCTTCCTGATCATCGTAGGTTATGCCATCCGCGCCCAACGGACTCCCATCCGGATGGGTAAAGAATCACTGGTGGGTAAGGTGGGTGTAGTGAAGGATGCCCTCTCGCCGGAAGGCAATGTCCAACTGGAGGGTGAACTCTGGACGGCCGAATCTGAAGAAGGCGCGTCCATCAAAGCCGGGGAACATGTGATCGCCGTTCGAGTGGCAGGGTTGAAATTGATCGTCAAAAAAGTTCCCAAATGAGCATCTGAGACAACGATCGGAGTGATATGAAATATGGTGTGGTCTATCCTCAAAATGAATTGCCAGCCGATCCTGAGACGCTGAAAACCTTCGCGCAAGCTGTGGAAGATTCTGGCTTCGATCATCTGTTGACCTATGAACATGTCCTCGGCGCCAACCCGGATCGTCCCGGCGGTTGGACCGGACCATACACGCATCAAGATGCGTTCTGGGATCCCGTTCACCATGTTCAGCTATCTGGCAGGCTGTGGGATTCAACTGGAATTTGTGACCGGGATATTGATCCTACCGCAGCGGCAGACGGCATTAGTGGCCAAACAGGCAGCCTGCCTGGATGTGTTGTGTCACGGCAAATTTCGGATGGGAATCGGGTCTGGGATGGAACGAGGTGGAGTATGTCGCCCAGGGGGAGGATTTCCATAACCGGGGTGTGCGGGTGGAGGAACAGGTGGATGTGCTTCGCCAATTGTGGACAAAACCCCTGGTCACGTATTCAGGAAGATGGCATCAGATCCCAGACGCAGGATTGAAACCCATGCCGGTGCAGCAGCCGATCCCGATCTGGTTTGGGGGAAGCCACGATAAGGCGATGCGGCGGATGGCCAGGCTGGGGGATGGCTGGTTTCCGTCCGCCCGCAAGGTGGAAGATGCCCGTCCGAAGCTGGATCTGCTGCGGTCGGAATTGGTCGCGAACGGCCGGAATGCGGCGGCCTTTGGCATTGAGCCGCGCCTGCCGTTCTCAGTCGAACGGGCGGACGATTTCAAGAAGAATGTGGCTGACTGGACGCAGGAAGGCGCCAGCCACATCTGCGTGAATACGATTGGGTTGGGTAATAAGACGCTAACTGACCACGTGAAGTCCATCCAGGCGGCCGGGAAGATAATTGCAGCGTGAGTTTCTTTGCATGTCTTGTAGTAGGGTGGCTAGCCACCCTACTACAAATCGTAAATATCTTGGAGAGCAAACATGGTTCGTATTCCTACTCACCGCCCACCCACACATCCTGGGGAGATGCTTCTCGAGGAGTTCCTCATTCCCCTGAGTTTAACGCAGCGTATACTTGCCGATGCGATCCATGTCCCATACCAGCGTGTCAATGATATCGTGAATGGGCGCAGAGGAATCACTCCCAGCACCGCATTACGTCTTGCGAAGTATTTCAATGTATCTGAGGATTTCTGGATGAACCTTCAACTGCGATGGGATCTTTACCATGCGCATCAAGATGAAAAGACTATCCTAAAGAAGATCCAGCCCTTATCCTCCCTCACTTAACCATATTCAAACATAAATCATCCTTTCAGGGTAAGCTCCGTGGTGCGCCTTCTGTAGGGTGGGCTTAAGCCCACCCTACAGTGATCACCGTGTTCTCCGTGGTGAGTCTTTCTCTGTACACTGTCTATTTTCAACCACCCCACTCCTGTTATAATCTCAGCGGAGACCCCATCATGGCAGCAATCCCCACCCGGGATCGGGTTGATCCCACCGAACAGAATACCACCCCCCTCCGCAGACCAGCTGGATCAAGGTTCGCGCGCCGGCAGGCGAGACCTACGAATGGCTCGATAATCTGATGCGCCAGAAATCGCTGCATACCGTTTGTGAAGAAGCCAGCTGCCCGAATATGGGTGAATGCTGGGGCAGCGGGACCGCGACATTCCTGATGCTGGGGGATGTCTGTACCCGTTCATGTGGATTTTGCGATATCAAGCACGGCCGTCCCGAGTTCCTGGATTGGATGGAGCCCGACCGGGTCGCCCAGGCTGTCAAAGCCATGAAATTGAAGCATGCCGTCATCACCAGCGTCAACCGGGATGAACGCCGGGATGGTGGCGCGCCCATCTTCGCCCAGGTCATCCGGCGCATCCGCCAGTTGCACCCGGCTGCTCAGTGGAAGTGCTCATCCCCGATTTCAAAGCGTCGCATCGAAGCGCTCTCCATTGTCATGGATGCCCGCCCGGAGATCCTCAATCATAATATCGAAACAGTTCCACGGCTGTTCAAGCGTGTCCAGCCGCAGGATCATTACGATTGGTCCGCCGCGGTTCTGACCAATGCCAAGATCATGAATCCGGAAGTGCTGATCGAAATCAGGCATCATGGTGGGTCTGGGGGAAGAGATGGACGAAGTGAAGGATGTGATGCGCGATCTGCGCTGTTGGGGCGTGGATATCCTGACCATCGGTCAATATCTGCAGCCCAGCCGGCAGCACCTGCCCATCATCCGCTATTACACCCCTGAAGAATTTGAAGAGCTGAAACAATTTGGACTCGAGATCGGATTCCGCTGGGTCGAGAGCGCGCCATTGGTGCGCAGTTCCTACCATGCGGTCGATCAGGTCCGGGCGTTGAGCGCTGTTCACAAAGAGTTATATAATCTGGAATAGACTTATATAAAATTTCTTGTGAGGAAAACGCCATGTTTCAACGCAAGGGTGTATTCTCCTTTCTGATCATCACATTTGGAATAACCTACCTGGTCGAAGGGACCGCCATCGCGCTGGGGTTCCGGATCGAGGCAATTCCAAGCGCCGCCTGGCAGTTTATCGTCCTGGCCATGATGTGGGTGCCCAGCCTGGCGACTGTGCTCACCTGTAAACTGGTGACCGGGGAATCGCTGCGTCACACCACAGGTCTGCGGTTCGGCCCCTGGAAGTATTATCTGATCGCGTGGTTGGTGGTACCGGCTGCCTTCGCCGTCATCTATGGCCTGACCTGGTTATTTGGTTTATCCCAACCCGATTGGCAACTAACCGAGCTATTCAACATGGCCGCAGGTTATGGCGCGTCCATGGATACTGCCCCTTCACCTACCCTGATCATCGTTGGTTTATCCGCAGGCTCCATCTTTGCCGCGGTCTGGTTTAATTCACTGGTCGCATTCGGGGAGGAATGGGGCTGGCGCGGCTATCTCTTACCCAGACTGATGCCACTTGGCAAATGGAAAGCCTACACTTTAATGGGAATCATCTGGGGTTTATGGCACGCTCCGCTCATCGCGGTTGGATTTAATTACGGATCGTATAACCTGCTCGGGATCATCTTTTTCTGCGGTGTCACCTTCACACTCGGGATATTTATCAATGAGTTCAGCCTGAAAGCGAATAGTTCCATCCTCGCGGCATGGATTCATGGTGTATTCAACAGCCAGGGGTATGGGATCTGGAGGCAATTATTCCCTGTGTACAATCCGCTGCTGGGCGGTCTGACCGGATTGATCGGGATCGCTGTCTGGTTGGCGATCGGATTGGTGACTGTAAAATGGCTTGCCCGTCAACCTGAGGCCGTATCCCCTCTTATTTCTACTGGATTGGATCAAATATAAATCGCGAACAATCATTCAATTCCCTCCTGACCCCGGATGAACGCACATTACTCGACGGGCTGACCACCCCGTTTATTATTCAGCAATTCCTGGATACTGTGCAATACCCATCGGATGATCGAAACCGGTCAGTGTTGAATGTCCTGCGCGAACGGAAGGCGCACTGCCTGGATGGTGGATTATTCGGCGCGGCGGCCTTGCGCTGGTTGGGTTATCCAGCGCTGATAGTGGATCTGCTTCCCGAGCCCAACACCGATGACGATCATATCCTGGCCATCTACCGGGTGGACGGTCACTGGGGTGCAGTGGCAAAATCCAATTTTGTGGGACTGAAGTTTCGTGAACCCATCCATCGCAACCTGCGTGAACTGGTCATGTCTTACTTTAATGATTACTTCAATACAGAGGGGCAAAAAACCTTACGGGGATATACCCGGCCAATCAAGCTGGCCGGTTTTGATCATTTGAACTGGCTGACCTCCGATGAGGGTGTGGACAAATTGGAAAAGCGTCTATATCACTACCGGGCTATCCCCATTCTGACTCCGAAAATGGTTGAACGACTGCATCCCACAGACGAGGTGGCGCTCAAAAATGCTTTGAGCACTGCCAATTGGGACGGATTGTTCAAACCGAAATCTTGAATTTTCTATATATATCAACCCTGACTCATAATTTACAATGGCAAGTTGATACAGCCGCTGGTTTTGGATTGCCCTCTTTTCTAAAATAGAAACATGAAGATCAAACTTACCAGTGTCTTGGTGGATGATCAGGCCAAAGCACTTCGGTTTTATACCGAAATCCTGGGTTTCATCAAGAAGACCGACTTCAACACAGGTTCCGCCCGCTGGTTGACGGTTGTCTCGCCGGAAGAACCGGATACGGTGGAATTGGTGCTTGAACCCAGTGATAATCCGGCGGTCGGGCCATTCAAAAAAGCATTGGTGGAACAGGGAATCCCATACACCGCTTTTTTTGTGGATGATGTTCAGAAGGAATATGAACGTTTGTTATTGTTGGGAGTCCGTTTTACGGTGGAACCGGTGATAACCGGTACCTACTCCTATGCTATTTTCGATGATACTTGCGGCAATCTGATACAGATCTTTCACGCTTGATTTCTGTGCCGAATAGCGCAAACGCCAGTTCCTTTGTATGCGTATCCGTTGCATAAAAATATCCCCTTCAATGGGGATATTTTTATTGATTCCTAATTCATCTGCGGAATGGGCAATTCGTGGTATTGATCCGGGTGGTGTCTTCAAAGGTGGCATAGGATGCCCAGCGCCCATACTCCCGGAAGGAGTAAGCGGCAATGCCCATATCGTCATCCGGAACGCATGGGGGGATGGTATGGGGTGGTTCTCGCTTATATAGATGGCTTTTTACCAGGAAATCCACCGCGCAAATGGCCAGCCACGTTCCACCTTGAACCCCGATCGGCATCGAATCGATATCCGAGATGATTGCCTGGGTCTCCATGAATTCGATGGTTGCCCGATAGACAAGGACTCCGCTCCAACTGCGGGTGAAGTACAACTTGCCTTCCAATAAGAAAATATCCCACTTGTCTTCCATCCCTTTTGCCATGAATAATGGGCCATCACGAGTGGCTCCCTGATGTGGGTATCGCAATTGACAGTCCATGTGTACCGCTTCTTCAGGGGCTACGCCAATCAGATGTGTACCCCGCGAGCTTCGGAGTTCACGGAATTTGGAGGCAAGGTTCAGGTCAGCCGCCGTAGAAACCATTGTGGTGGTGAAACTGCGGACGTCCAGGCAGCGAACATTGTACGGATTTTGACCTCGATCCAACCATATTAAATCCGGTACAATTGGAAGTTCTTCCATGTTTTCGTTATCCTTCGAGACGGTTGACATAATGATTTCTTGATAAAATTTCATACTCTGAGTTGTATTTTACCCTGAGCTGGTCTCATTTTGGATTAAGGCTTGAAATGTGTCCACAATGAATGCAAGGAACCTGCCAGTCGTTCGCTGAGAGCGTCTCCTCCCAGAGTGGTCACATCGTCTTCGTTATCCATCACCACAAACGGAACTTGCACTCCCTGGATGCTGATATGGGTTGGGCTTGCGACCGTGATTTCTTCCCAATCCACATTGCGGTATAACCGTTCCAACTTCTCATCCGGTAAGGAATGCTCCAGGATGCTGTCCGGTTTTGCCGGATTGAACCGTTTCCGGTTCTTTCGCAGTGATTCCTGCCATGAGACATTGACGTAGAGAATGGCCATTTGTTCCGCCATCTCCCGGCTGATGTGGCGGAAGGCGCTGGCATAACCGCCATGCTCGCTGCCCCGGGAAAATTCCACCAGCATACTCCTGGATCGATGAAAATCGGGGTCATCTCTCAAGATCTTCTGGTAATCGAACGAGATCCTACTGATCAGCAAATCCCAGAGATAATTCCACAGAAAGTATCCGTCCGAATCGGTGTGCAGACGGGGATGTCCCATCTTTTCGAGTATGTCATCTTCTTCAAACCAGGTCCAGAGCATGGGAAAATCATCCAGCTCTTCAAATGGACCGATATGGAATTGCTCGACCCGCTGTGCATCTGGTATGGACTTGAGGAAGCGGATGACCTCACTCTTCCCGGCGCCAGGCCTGGCGAGCAAAAGGAGAATAGGAAAATGGTTCGGCATTATTTCGAGCCTTTCACGGATTGGGAAGTCTGGATGGGTCGATCCACAGGTACCGCTCGTAAGGAATGACCATCGGAGCGAGCATGTAACCCTGGATGTAGGGTTTGACCAATGCATAGGAAATGCTGTGACTCAGGAAAATAGCAGGCACATCCTCCACGATCATCTTCTCCGCTTTTTGGTAAAGCGCCATTCGTGAAGCAGTATTCACTTCAATTCGGGCCTGTTCCAGTAACGCATCCACAGCAGGATTGCTGTAACCGCCGGTATTCATCTCAGCGCCCGAATGATACAGCACATCTGCGAAGTTTTCAGGGTCCGGGTAATCCGCACACCAGCCTTCCCGTGAAATCTGACCTGCATTTCCCTCCAAAACATGATCCAGATAATACTCCGGTTCGATATTCCGCACATGGATAGCGACGCCCAGATTTTGCTCCCACATCTGTATCAGTGCGGCGTCCCCGTTGGAGATGTTGCTGCCATAACCGGCGCTCGAAAAGATAATCTCAGGCATCTTTTCCGGGTCCATTCCTGCTTCCTCCAATAGGAGCTTCGCCTTCTCGGGATCATACCCCCAACCCTTGAGAGATAGGTCATGCCCGGGTAACGCGGGCGGATAAAGGCCTCGGGCAGGTATGGCGCCATTCTTCAATACCAATTGGACGTAGAGATCCCGGTCAATGGCCATTGCGAATGCCTGCCTGACCTTGAGATTGTCAAAGGGTGGTTTTGTCACATCCAGGGTGACGTAACTGGTGCACAGGTCGGGTGTACTGTGCAATTCCAGATGCATCGGTTCTGCCGGATCGCTAAATCGTTCCAGGTCATAGGCTCCGATTCCGGTTAGATCGATGGCGCCCATCTCGTACAATCGTGTACTATCCCCGCTGTACAGATTGACCAGGATGGCTTTGATCCGTGGTTTTTCACCATAAAACCCGTCGTAGCGTTCGTATATCTTCTGCTTCATTGATTCCCAACGACTCAACATGTATGGGCCTGTCCCGTTGGGCGTGCGATACCACTCTTCTCCAAGCGCCACATTTTCTCTATCCACAATATAGGTGGTTGGGTAGGTGAGCTTTTGCAGGAAATAAGGTTTGGGTTGATCGATGGTCACCTGCAACGTATGATCGTCCAGAGCTTTCAAGCCGCTGATTTGCCCAGCCTGCCCGGCCCTCATCTCACGGACACCCACAATATCACCCAGGTATGTCAGCACGGTATCAGATCCCATCTCCGGGTTGGCTGCCCGCTCCCAGGAGAAGATGACATCCTGCGCGGTGACCGGTCTGCCGTTGTGGAAGGTGGCATCGGGATGCAGATGGAACGTGTACACCATCCGGTCCTGGCTCACTTCCCAACGCTCAGCCAGATCGGGGATCAATTCCATACGGGTATTGTAGGTGACCAGACCGGAGAAAATCAGGTTGTCTGACCCACTGTGGCTGGTGGCAGGATCATTCTCGCGCGGATTGCCGGTTTCGCCACCCTCAAGGATCAAGACCTCCGAACGGTCAAACCCCAAAATGTCTCCCGCGCGGATATCCACTGAATCTTGGAGTGCTTTCACGAGAGGTCGATACTGGTTGTAGATTTCCGGAAGGGAATAGGTTACTAAAGTGATTGCGCTAATATTTCCTTCGACGGTAAGAAATTCGAAGAATAATTGAGCAGAATCGTTGGGATTCGTAGCATATGCCTCGGAATACCATCCATCAATACCAGAGGGTAACTCATATTCCCTGGATGTTACCGTCTGAATATCAGTCAGACCTGATAGTAAATAAGCGGCAATCGAAGAGGCATTCTTTTCAAGGCTGGCGGATGTGTCAATTTGGGATTGAAATAAGAAACCGAAAACACTGGAATCGTCGATATCGAAGCCAACCAATTCCCCAGTTCCTTCTTCGGGCGGTACCAATTTCACACCTTCCGGCAGAACAAGGAAGATCCCTTCTTGTGGGTCGTAAAATGTTCCCGGTTCCGGATCAGCAGGTGTGAACGCGGTGGCGGTCGGCATGGGAGGGATCGGAGTGGGGCTGGATTGGTCCCCCTGTGCGCTCAACCAGGGAATGCCGGATGCCATCAGGAACAGGATCAATACGGTGACTATCTGACTTTTCCGCCTTTTCCTTGCAAGCAGTACCACGAGGAGAGCGACGATCACAATACCGATCAGGCAGATGCAGCCAATAAATATAAACCGTAGGGATCGAACATCCAATGGCAGGGGTTTCGCGGAGGAAGTTGGGGAAGGGGTGACCTCTGCCATGGCTGAGCCCGAAGGTACTGGAGTCGTCGATCGATCAGGCATGATCCCCTGAATTGGAATAATGGTGGCGATCACAGTACTGGTGCTCGTAGGGATCGAAGCGGCGGAGGACGTCTCATCCAGCGGAACGCCAATGGAAGATCGCCACTGCTCTTCAAATCCATCCAGCGAGAATCCATACACGGTTTGAAGCGCATCCGTGATTTCCATCCCCGTGGAGATCTCTTTCAATAATCGACTGATCTTTGCCTGGCCGAAGGTATCCACCAGATATTTCACCATATAGTACGATTGGCTGTAAGACAGATTGGCCTTGTCTTCATCCTCTGAGAATCCCCCCGAGAGGATCTTAAAGCTAATCAAGGTATGATTACTTTTGGCCTCTTCAAAAAGAACGATGGATCTTGAAAGTGGACCACCTTCACCCAGAACAGCCAGACCTTCCTGAAGCCAGGTGGGTAGTGATGCCAGGCAGGAGAATGAGTAATCCCCAACCAGTAGATGGGTCAATTCGTGAGCGATAGTGCTTTTCCCCCACTCAATCTCGGAAGGGCTGATGCCGATCAAGACAATATTATGCTCGGGATAAGCCAGGCCGCCAGTCCAGCCTGGTTCGTACAGAATGGCCTGCTGCATATCTTCTGTGCTGCCATAGATATATAGATCAATGGGTTGGGCAGTGGAAATGCCGGTTTGTTTGGTTAATTCATCGAGCGAAAAAACCGCATGATCCAACAATCCGAGCGCGGCTGAATAGTCCAGGTAATAGTAGTGCAGGGATATCGGTCCGGATTGGACCACCTGCCAGTTGTGGACCGAATCAAGCCAGATCATTTCCTGCTTTTCGGTTGTAAAAACCGTCCCCAGTTGGTCGGTGACTTCCCATTGCCACCAGAGACGGGCACCGGGTGGTAGAGATCCGCTCTGGCGCATATCCCAGGTCCATTCAACATCCACCTGGTTGGCGGTCGTAAATCGGGGATAGGATATGGCATCCACGCTTCCGCAGGTATCCTGATCAACCCCATAGATCAGGGTCACTTCTGTGATCGGCTCCACTCCGCCAAAACCGGCTTTGAAGGTCAGAGATTCCGGGAAGGATGGCATAACCTGCTGGTAGTTCAGCCAGATTGATGGGCTGGTTTGTACATTCGGGACAAGTAGCGCCAGAATGGTGATAATGACAGCTATTGGATGCATAAAAGCCTTTCGGGTGGATGATCACTCTGTTTGCATAAAATGCTAGAAGCCTGATTAATTCCCTTGATACTATTATAGAATGCTTCGCTCAGGCGGGTAAGGTGACGCGACCCTTTGTAGGCAGGCAATCTGCTGCCAATCCCATGGATGGTCACCACGCGAAATAATGCTCGATCGTGATTGTGTAAGGTTTTTACCGCAGATTTGTTATACAAATCATCGACAGACATAATAAACAAATGCTACCATGGTTATATGGAAAGAAATACCTACTCCGATTACGAACGTCCTTCCTATAATATCAAGGCGGTCGCGCAGATGGTTGGCCTGTTGCCAGTAACCCTGCGCGCGTGGGAACGCCGTTATGGCTTGCCAGTGCCAACCAGGGGTGGACAGGGATATCGGTTGTATTCTGAACACGATGTGCAGACCTTACGTTGGTTGAAATCTCAGATTGACTCCGGCATGAACATCGGGCAGGCAGCCCGCAAGCTAACCCAATTGCGAGAAGCGGGCATCGACCCGGCTTCGAATGAGATGGGGCACACCGAAAAGACTTTTTCCATGGAAAACCTCAGGGATAATGTCAGCCAATCCCTCAAGCGCTTGAATGAGAAAACCGCCGCGGATACGCTTCGTCAGGCATTTTCAGTCTACCCAGTCGATCAGGTCTTCGCAGAATTGGTGGAACCGGTCATGGTGGAAATCGGTGAAGCCTGGCATAAAAAGGATCTTCCAGTGGGTGTGGAGCATTTCGCCACCCATTTTTTCCTGGAGCAGATCATGGGTATGCAGGCGGTGACGCCCGCGCCGTTCCGAAACGGCGTGATCGTAGCCGGTTGTATGCCGGGTGAGTATCATCAATTGGGATTATTGATGATCACCGTGCTCCTTCGGATGCGCGGTTGGAACGTGATCTACCTGGGTGCTGACCTCAGCTTTGAACGATTGGATGAGCTGTTGGCAGATCTCCGGCCAAGGCTGATCTTATTCAGTTCCACGACAACCGAATCGGCGATCCATATCGAAGACATCCCAGGTTTGCTTCAAAAGCTGATGCCGCCGCTACCTCATATTGTTCTGGGCGGGAAAGGTTTTCTCGGTTATAAGGCTAATCCAAATTTACCTTACCCCATCCTGACCGATTCTCCCGATCAGATGGTTCGTAAACTCGAGAACCTGCTCGAAACCAATTCATTCTAATCGCCGTAGCAAAAAATGAATCTCACATCCCATAGGCTCTTTCAGGTCGGCTGGTTGTGATTGGTTATCCAACAAAACACTCAGCCAGTATTGTGATTCCAAACCGTTGTGCTTATCCGTAACTCTTTGCTGACAGGCAATGGATGTAGTAAACCAATCCCGCGACGACGTGCGGCACATACCCCAGGGTCAAAGCAACCCATTCGCGCCAGGTCCACCCCGGTCTTCTCCACAGATCACGAAGCAGTGTGGCAAACAAAACAAACAGAGTGATCTGCGCACTCCAGCGAAAATTTCCATCATTAAACCGATTCCCAGTCTCTGCGAAGAAATACATCTGTACCGCGCCCAGGAAAAATGCGAACCAGACCAGGCGATTTTCCACTGGTCCAATTGCCTTCCTTCCGGATGTGAGCAGGACGATCAATGGGAAAAAGATGGAGAGCAGAAATTTCCATCCCAGGAATCCCGAAAACTGGGATTCGACTCCGAACGGCAGGAAGGTAATTCCGGCACTCGCGTCACCCTGCAGGTAGGTGAACAAATATTGGGCAGCCAACACCAGAATTCCGGGAATAATAAATCCGATCAGCAACAATGGGGTGTTCCACTTCACTTTCTTATACATTTGCCAGAAGATGAAGAATCCCAGTGCCGGAAGGAAAGAGAGCGTAAAACTTGGTTTAAGAAGTGTCGCGGTGATGGTCAACAAACAAGCCAAACCAATGTGAATTGGAGATCGGAATTCATTCTTAAATCCGCCGATAGCGTAAATCAACATGAGCAGTGCAAATGGTTTTAATAGGATGACCGTCGGATTATGGTAATTGGCTAATCCGATGTAACCAAAATAATACAATCCATCCACCGGTTGGAGCAGCATGATCGGGGCAACCAGCGGAATCGTTACGGATAAGAGTACCCGCAACACCTCCCCGAAACGCGTTTGGCGTTTTCCCAACCAGAGATAAATGATGACCGCGCAAGCAGCCTGGCTGAGGGTGACCAGTACAATGCTGCCGTGATCTGCGTCAAGAGCGCTACGCGATATCCAGATGGAGAATCCGACCATCAATTGATAGAGGGGGTGGGCGAGGATATGGGGTGGGATATTTTCACCCTGTAGTAATCGGACGGCGTACTGGTTATGCCGGCTGAAATCGCCATTGACTGGATTCAATATTCGAAAATTGAAAATGGTGAAAGCCATGACGGCGGCGATCAAGATGACAATGCTGATGGAAAGTGGATGATTTTTTTCCAGCCAAAGTTTCATGATCTTTCGTCCAATCTAATGAGGTAATTTGATCCAGACAACAAAATATGACAGGATAGCCTGTCATATTATAGCTGTTTCAAGGAGAGGAATGCGTTTTTTAGGTTACGAGCAGCCCTCGGGAACAGGTCGCTGGACACCGCTGGAAAAGGCGGCAAGGGTACGAGATTTGACGGTGGCGTGATCCACCATCGGGAGGGGATAATGCTCACCTATTCGAATGCCAATTTCCCGTTGTTGGGCTTCAGACAATTGCCAGGGTTTGTGTATGTATTCATCGGGGACACCGCTGAGCTCGGGAATCCATTTTCGGACATAATCGCCTTTTGGATCGAATTTTTCACCCTGTAAAACCGGATTGAAAATGCGGAAGTATGGGGCTGCGTCTGTCCCCACACCGCTGGTCCATTGCCAGCCGCCATTGTTGGTCGCGGGATCGCCATCGATCAGGTTTCTCATAAACCAGGCTTCCCCGTCCTGCCAGTTGATCAACAGGTCTTTAACAAGGAAAGAGGCTGTGATCATGCGGGCGCGGTTGTGCATCCAACCGGTTTGCTTAAGCTGGCGCATCCCTGCATCCACCACAGGGTAGCCGGTCATTCCATTCTGCCAGGTTCGCAGGTCTTCCGGTGCATCCCTCCAGCAGATATTTCGCAGATCCTTCCGAAAGCTGGCTTTCAGGACTTCCGGAAAATAATGCAGGATGGAGATATAAAATTCCCGCCAGATCAATTCGTTGAGCCAGATTTCTGCACTCCTTCGAGCCTCTTCATCCGGAGCGTGTTCGATGGCGGTCTGGGCTTTCCTGGCGACATACTGTGGGGACACCAACCCGAACCGGATGTATGGCGACAACCTGGATGTGCCATCCAGGTCGAGCCGGTCGCGTGTCGCGGCGTATTGATATACCTTGTTCGATATGAAATCATCCAGGCGCGCCAATGCTTCCTTCTCGTCAGCCGGGAAATCTGGTTCAACCTGGAAAGGTGGGATGGTTTCGCTGGTAAGCTGAGTGACTGGCGGCACCGGGATACTCTGCGCTTTCGGAAGGTGATCCGATATGGTAGATAAAGGTAGAGCTTTCCAGGCCCGATTGAATGGGGTGTATATGGTGTAAGGATAGCCGGTGTTTTTAACGACGACTCCGGGTGGATACACCGTCGATCCATGGATAAGCCAGATCGGCAATTCACGTCCGATCCTGAGGTCACGCTGCCTGGAATAAGGGGTGTAATCTGCTTCGGCAAAGATGGCCTCTGCGTTGGTCTCCGCCATCACCGTCTTCAACACAACCAGGGGATCACCAGACCTGATCCACAGGCGGCTGCCCGCGTGTTTTAATTCCAGATCCAGATGATGCAGGGCGTCAAATAAAAAAGATAATCTCTTCTCGGCTTTTTTTGCAAGAAGACGCGGATCCAGAATATACAGCGGGAGGATGCTGGCAGAATTGATGATCGCCTCTTGTAAGGTTGTATTTTGTTGTAGTCGAATATCCCGACGAATCCACCAGATGGTCACATTCATAATCAGTCTCCTTTATTATTGTCATCGATGGGAAAGCCTCAGGCAAAGATGGGTATAAGGATATAGCTTCAACTGGTGGGGGTGGATGAGTAAGCCTGTCTGGAGGAATATCAGGATTGATCTGTTTATCCAACACAATACCGTTCAGATTCTACAGGATCTGCTCGGTTGCCCCGTTTCGATTGTGTACCTCGGGTTTCACCGCAACATCACAGTTGGATTCTATCGTAGTAAATGCAGAGATGGTGGAAATGACCCCTTAAAATATAAGCTTACAGTGTACTTACAGTGGGAGTCAGATATCTTTGTTTATTGATCATTGTCAGGTACGATGAGAACCCATAGAATAACTGATTGCATATTCCTCTTAATGTTTCCCTATTGGTATTGTGATGATGATAATTAATAAATTCAAATTGATAAAATTGTTTAACCTGTTAATGATCGGATCGTTTTTGATTCTGCCTGTCATCACCGGTTTCCCTTCCCTGGTTAACGCTCAATCACTCGATCCCGTTACATCAACTCCCACCTTATCGGTGACGGAAGACCAATTTCCTACGCCTACTCCTCCCGCTCCGGTGGAGACCATTCCGAACCCGGATCCGGTTGCAGATACAGCGGAACCTTTACCAATCCCCACCGTCACAGAAACCCCGACTCTCGAACCTGTGGCTACCGAACTGACACCGACTGCCACCGAGACACCTTCCCCTTCGCCAACGGTGACCATCACCCCGGGTCTCTTACCCGGCGAAATCAATTGGACGATCGTGATGGATATCCCAATTTCCGCCCAGGAATTACGGAATCAGGGGGGTGTGATTGGAGGCGAGCTTCATCTGGAAGATACATTAACCACGGAAATTGAAGACTCTTCGGTTTCTGCCGATGTAGATCCCCTGAATGTGACTGGCTCTTCGGCAACATACCGGGTTGTCCTGTCAGGCAGCGGCGGATTGGATCAATTCCGTAAAACCATTTTCGAAGACCTCCAAAATCAATTCAATCTCCTGGGTGGGGCCATTGTCCTCACCGTTTCAGGTCACATCTCCAAAGGTCAAGTCATCCCTCTGATTCTGGAATCAAATTTATCGACCGGTTACCTCTGGGAATTGGTTTCGTACGATCCGACCCTCCTGGCAAAAGAGGGTAATCCGGTCTTTGAGCCCAAAGCAGGTGGAATTGGAATGCCTTCCCGCGAATTGATCCATCTGCGAGGTCTGGCCGAAGGGGAGACGACGATCACCATCCGTTATCGTCAGCCATTTGACCGGGCGGAAAATCCAACCCGCTGGATCACGATCCAATCCGGTGATTTTCCGGCTGAGGTCAACCTGACCAGCCCATTCAGCGAATCCATGCGGGGTCCATCCTCGCCGGTGATGGGAACAGATATCGGCAGTCTGACCAGCGACGATCCATCTTTGAGCTTACCCGCTACTTTTGATTGGGCATCCCAGGGTAAGGTGACCTCTGTCCGTAATCAGGGCGCTTGCGGTTCATGCTGGGCATTTGGCACTGTTGGCGTGATGGAAGCAGCCATTAAGATCCAATCTGGATTGGATGTCGACCTATCAGAACAATTCCTGGTGAGCTGTAACAATGACAATTGGTCTTGTAACGGCGGATGGTGGGCGAATGACTATCACACCAACCGTTTGGCCAACAGCCAGTCGCTGGTTGGCGCTGTTCTGGAAAGTGATATGCCATATACCGCCACCAATGGTACCTGCCAACTCGTCCCGAATCATCCCTACAAATTATCGAACTGGTACTCCGTTGCCGGTAATACGGTCCCCAGTGTCGATGCCATCAAGAATGCGATCACATCCTTTGGTCCGGTAGCATCCGCCGTCTGCGTCGGAAATGGTTTCAGCTCTTACCGGAGCGGAGTCTTTTCGACCAACGAAATCGCCTCCTGCAATGGTGGTGTAAATCACGCCGTCGTCCTTACCGGCTGGGATGATGCGACCCAATCGTGGGTGCTGCGAAATTCCTGGGGGACCGGTTGGGGCGAATCCGGGTATATGCGGATCAAATGGGGCACATCCAATGTTGGGTATGCCTCGAATTACGTGGTGTACACCGGTGGATCGAATCCCGTTCCAACTGCCGGACCATCACCCACCCCGACTCCAACCTCCGCGGCGCCTCTGAATGATGATGTTTCCAACTCCCATCGAGATTCTCGCAGGAGATATTCTTCAGCCAATCTCGATGAATACCAGCAGCGCTACCGGTGCTCTGGATGATCCGTATTATCCCTGCACAGTCAGCAAGGGATTCAAATCTGTCTGGTACGCCTACACGCCTGCAACCGATGGCGTGGTCACCATCACAACACTGGGAAGCGCCTTCGATACGGTATTGGGGATCTGGCAGGGCACCCGCGGGAATCTGACCAACCTGGCCTGCAACGATGATTATTCCGGAACGACCTCCAGGGTTTCGTTGGCGCTGTCTGCCGGTCAAACCTATCTGATCGAGGTTGCGGGTTATTACACCTATTCTTCCGGCTTTATGCAGCTCAATTTCCATCAATCCGAAAATGCGACCGTTACCCCCACCCCGTCGATTACACCCACCGCGACCCAAACCTTGACTCCCCACCCGGACGCCGACGAATACATTCACCTCCACGGCCACGAAAACGGCAACCAGAACATTGACACCGACCCGGACGGCGACCAATACACCGACCATCGTTCCTGTCAATCCAGGCACATTTGATGACAGAAGCCCGCGGATCCAATACATCGGATGGAATTACCAATATATGAGATCGAACTATGCGAGCACGGATCATTATTCAAAGCTGGTGGGAAGCACAGCCCGGATGCGCTTCACCGGTGTTGGCCTGACGATCCTTACCCGCAAAAATACCACCTTCGGGACGCTCACGATCAATATCGATGGCGTGGATGTCGGGACGCTAGACGAATACTCCGCAACCTATAAAACCAAGCAAAAATGGAGCATTACCGGGTTGGAAAACACCCTCCATGATTTGACCATCACCCATGCGACTGGCGTTTTTGTCTCACTCGACGCGGTCACCGTTCTGGCTCCGCCGACCGCGACACCCACCGCGACAAAAACGAGGACTCCAACCATCACCCCAACGCCTGTCAGCCAGGGACGTTATGATGATAATAACATCCGGATACGGTATTCCGGTTGGGTGTACAAAACCTTATCCGGGACCATCAACGGGACGACCCATTACTCACCGAAAATTGGCAATACCGCAACCCTTTATTTCCAGGGCAGCGGTCTGACCATAACCTACCGGACGAAATCCACCTTTGGCGACCTGGAAGTCTGGCTGGATGAGGTTCTGGTAGGAACGATCAGCCAGTACTCAGCAGTGGAAGTAAAGCAGGTGCAGACCACGATCCAAGGATTTGCGCCTGGCGCTCACCACCTCTCCCTGCGGCATGCCAGCGGAACGTATGTAGACCTGGACGCCATCACCGTTTTACCCTGACATTGACCAGATATATTCTGACATCCTCCATTCAAAATGGAGGATGTTTTGTAGTGGCGGTATCCGGGTCATTTTCGGGTAGAATTGACCTGATTGGATATCAACCACATGGATTCGACGCGTCAACCCAACATTCGCATCTGGATCAATGACAACCAAAAGGTATTCGGATACGCCTTATCCCTCCTCCTTTTTCTGATAGGCGGCTGGGCATTCTATCGCATCACTCATACCATCCCCACCCGTGGGATTGCTGATATCTATCGGTTTTTTGTGCGCGAGAACAGTATTTTGCTTGCCACCATCACGGTCAGCCTGTTCTTGCTGTACCTGGTTCCCGGAAAAGCTGGTAAATCATTGCGCTGGCTGTGGGTGATCGTGATCTTCGCTGTTTATCTGCAGGGTGAATGGCTGATACGCCGGACCGGTTACTTTCAACTTTACGGCATCCAACCCTGGGTGGACGCGACTGAGTATTACGCAAATACCCAACGGTTATTGATGGGATTCGCCTCCCAGGGAACGACCAACGCCCGCCCATTATTTTCCGCATTCTTCTCCATATTGCTATGGATCACAAGCCTGGATATGGTGGAAGCCATCACCTTGTTGGTGTTCTGTGTTGCCGTTGCCTACTATCTGTTTGGAGAGTCACTCCGGTCATTTTTTGGCCCAATTACCGCGGCCATGACAACCGGGTTGACCTTCATGTTCTACCGCAATTACCTCGGCGCGATCACCTCTGAAAGCCTGGGGTTGATCCTCGGGATGGGCGGGTGGATTGTCCTGTTCTGGGCTGCGTCGCATAAATCGCTGTCCCGCTTTTGTGCCGGACTGGCCCTGGTCACCCTTGCGCTGATCGCCCGGGCTGGACCATTTGTTGTGCTGCCTGCGATCGTTGTGGCGGGCTTCTTCCTCTTTAAGCAGAGGCAGCATTGGCTCAAATATGCGGCGACCACAATCGCAACCATCATAGCCGGATTTGGGATCAACTCGCTAATATTGAATATCTACTCGCAGGGGAAAAGCGTGGCTTTCACCAGCTATATCTATTCCCTGTATGGCATGGCAGCCGGCGGCAAGAGCTGGGGATACATCAAACTGACCCATCCGGATGTCTTCTTCGGGATGGCTGAGCCCGAACGAACTCAGACGATCATCAACCTTACCTGGGAGCTGATCAAATCCAATCCCTGGGACCTGATCCGCAGCATGCTTTCGCAGTATTATTTCTTTGTCGCCAAGCTGAATACCAGCGTCTTCTCTTACCTCTTCACGCAAATTGACTGGTATAACACCGCGATCCTGATCGTGCTCTACACCCTGTCCATCCTGAGCATTATTCTTTTAATCAAGAATCACCGGTCATCCACCAACCTGATCATGCTGGCTGTGTTTGTGGGTGTGCTGCTATCCATTCCTCTTGTTCCGCCCCAGGATGAATTGGATATGCGCCCTTACGCGGTGGTCGTTCCCATATTGAATATTCTTCCTGCCATCTCGCTGGAATGGTTGGTCGCCCGCTTGATGCGCCTCCGAAAAACGACCTCGCTGCCGTTGGACGGAACCTTACATGGAACTAAATCGTTGCCCGGTTCCCCTCTCCCGGGGTTATTCTCTGGTCTGGTACTGGTGGCGCTGTTGTTCATCCCCATATTTCTCCATAAATATCCGGTCACCAAGACATCCGCGTCTGTGACTTGTCCCGCGGGTCAGAGTCCGTTTGTTTGGTACCACAAGCCGAACAATGCCACCAATATCCTCACGGAGGTGGAATGGACCGGGAAGAACTGGATGACCATCCGCCAGGCAGATCGATTGAAACATGACCTGTTATATAAAGGTATCCTCCTCTTCGATGAGTTCAATCGGGAGGTGGTGTTCTCGCAATCGGTGAATTATCTGGATAACCGCTCAGCCTGGGTGGTGGGGGATGCGGGAATCTACAAGACCGGAAAAGGGTATTATGGCGGCTGCGGAACGTACGTGGATGATCCAGCCTGGTGGGGTTTCAACTACTTCCGGCTGGACAGCGCCAGTTTTCTGGGAGCGAAATAAGTTTGCGGAGGATTCGCATAGTCCTCCAGTATTGACCGGGTTAGATAAACTTCAGTTTCAACGCGGCGTACGCCACCATTTTCAGCAGTAACATTCCATGGCTCCAGCGCGAAATATTCGTGCTTCCGTAGGTCCGTTCACGGTAGCGCACCGGCAGGTCGACGATCTTCAATCGCATCTTGGCCGCGCCAAAAAGCAGATCAAAATCACCGAACGGATCAAAATCCCCAAAGTAAGCCCGGTTCGCCACGATCTTTTGGTAATCCTTTTTCCAGAGGACCTTTGTGCCACACAGGGTATCTTTGATGTTTTGATTCAGCAGCCATGAGAATGCCAGGCTGAAGAATTTATTGCCCAGAAAGTTGAGGAACCGCATCGCTTCCTCTTCCATGGGATAGACCAGACGCACTCCGTTGATAAATTCCCCTTTTCCTGAAGCGATGGCTTCATAAAAGCGGGGCAGATCCTCAGGAGGAACGGTCAGATCTGCATCCAGGATCATCAGGATATCGCCCCGGGCTTGATCGAATCCCACCCGGACAGCATCCGCTTTCCCTTTACCGGGTTGCTTGAATAGCCGGACGTTTTTCTGTGGATGAAGGGGAATCTCCCGCTCGATCGCTTCGTAAGTTTGGTCGTGCGAGTTGCCCTCTACGAAGATGATCTCGGTACCAGCGCCCATCTCCGGAATTCGATTGAAGATGGCGGGCACATTCCCTTCCTCATTCCGCGCAGGCACAACGACGGTCACCGATGGCGCTTTGACCTTCGGCTTCATGTCCGCTTCTGGTCGGGCGATGACCAGATTGGTCAGTCCGAACAGGAAGAACGGCCAGATCTTGACCAGAAACCGATCGAAGAGATCGTTTAGTAACGGGATCGGTAGGGGGAAGAGGATCTCATGGTCGCTGCTGATCGTTTCGAAACCGGCCAGCGAAAGGAGCCCTTTGATATCCGGAACGGTCAACCAGTTTTGGGAGAGATTGGGTGTTGCCAGGCTGGTCATTTCCGCCAGCGCGAGCGGAAGCTGCCACATCCGGCTGTACACATTCAGGATGATGCGAGTGCCTGGATGGCAGAGGGTTCTCATCGATTTAAAGACTTTCTGTACATCCCAGAGATCGTTCACCAGGTCGGAGAGGATGATGAAGTCAAATGTCTCACCCAGCGATTCGGCAAAGTGGGCATCCATTTCTTCAAAGCGAAGAGCAGGGTATTTTGTTCTGGCTTGCTGAATCATCTGCGGAGAAAAATCGACGCCGACCCCGACGCCCGGTTTCACTGAAGCCAACAGATCGCCATATCCGCAACCGATTTCGAGCACCCGCATTCCAGCCGGGATCACGAGCCGGTAGAGCTGTTCCAAACGGGCATGATACCTTCCACCACCGCCGCGCCAATGGGACTTTTTCTCGGCTACCTTATTCCAGTGGGCAATGCGGGTTTGCTGGTATTGGGCTTCTTTGGATGGTTGTTGTTCAATCATATCGATCATTATTCCGGTTTGGGGATCATCACCTGGACTTGCCAGGTTTGCATGGTATGCGGCATGGAAATGGTGATGATTTCGCCGGGTAGATAATTCTCCCGGTAAACGGATCCTTTCGCGAAGGCGGGATATGGATAATCCACAACCATCAGATCATACTTTTTATTGGTTAGATTCGCCTGGAAATCCTCGAGGAACTGTTCTCCGATGAGCCGGATTCGATTTGGATCCGGATAAAGGAAGAACGAAAATTCAGGGTAGGGGTAATAATAGCTTGTCTGGCCTGAATTGACAACCGGCAAGTCCCGCCTGATCAATTCATAGGTGATGGCAGGCGAGTTCGGGACATCCTCGTGTTCATCCAGGAGGGTGCCAATCTTGCGCCATTCCTCGATTGGATAAGGCTGCAGATCCGGTTTCAGGTTTTCGTATCCGTGGGTCAGCAGATTGATTGTGAGTAAGATGGCAGCCAGACCAGATAAGCGCGGGGTTTTATGCAGAAAGCCAAACACGAGCAGCAGAAAGAATGGACTGAGAAGCTGATAGTAATACGCCATCCTGGTCCCATTGTGACGGCCCAGGCTGAAGTAGATCAGGAGCGCACAGACCAGCAAGTAGAAGAGATTTGGATCGATGGATTTGGTCAGTAATGGCTGGCGGAAGGCGATTTGCAGGTCAGGCAGAGATGACCGCGACCATCGCAGTTTGCGCATAGCTGAAATAACAGCGAGTAGACCAAAGAATAGATATGCCCAATAATCCCGGGCGAATTGGATACTTTGCTCGATCATGTAAGAGAAGATTTGGTTGGTATCGGCGATATGCGAAAAGACCACGTTCAAGAAGTAGGCTTCAAAGAAATGATTGATGACGAGAGCCGCAACCATGATGACGGCCGTTGATGCGGCCGCGTACCAGATGGCCTGACTCTTCGACCGGAAGAGGAAGAGATACATGGCCAGCAATGGCAACCCGAGCACAAAATAGGTCTTTGTGTAAAATCCCAAAACAGCGAAGGCGCCGCTCCAGATCAAGGATTTCGTGGAATAATTCCAGAACGCCGGTAGAAATAATGTTAGCAGAAAGAACAACTGTCCCAGTGTGTCCGGTCGTGCCATCGGGGTGGTGTAGTAGATCTGTCCCAGCCAGAGGAAGAGCGCGGCCATGCCGATGTACAGCCAGGCGAACCCTTTCCGGCGCATCACCATCCCGACCACTAACATTTGCCCGAGGATGGCCAGCATGCTCACCAGCCGATAGATCCAAAGCTGGTTGCCCATCAACCAGGTGAAAGGCAGGATGAGAGCGTTGTAAACGATCCCATAGACATTGATGTATTGAAGGTTGTTCTCCAATGCCCAGGGATTGATCCCTTTCAGGAAAGCGGTGTTGGTGAGGACGATTGCACCTTCACGAAATTCCATCTGATAGGGAAAGAAAACGATCCTAAGGTTGATCGCTAACAGGAAAATCAATCCGGCCAGGACAATACATAGACTGATGCGCCTGATCCAGACCCAACGGGATAGCGTATATAGGGAACGCTCGATCCATCCAAGCAGACGCGCGCTACGACCCTGATGGAGGAGCCAGGCGGACAGAATATTGGTTCCCAACCACAAGATTGCAGCGATCAAGAGGAAGACGGAACCGAACAGGAAGGTCTGAACCGGAATACTTCGTCCTGCAAAGGTCTTTCCACCGGTCAGGATGGTTGTGACCGGAGCTACTAGATTAATTGCGATGAGGAAGGAGAACAATCCAATGACGGCGAGCCTTTTCCAGGCCATTTGAATCTGCTTCATCATCCCCTTCCATCTGCCGGTCATTCCGTCATTAAACCATAATCGTTCTGTTTTGTATACAAAGCAGAACGATTATGATCATGGGTTTGGATGGATCAGGTCGAATTGCTTTCAAGTGTCAATCCGACCCACTGGCAGGTTCGGCATTCTTTCGCCATTCTTCCAAGCGCCTGGAAATTTCCTTTTCGTACCCTTCCTCGGAAGGTTCGTAAAACCGCTTTCCCTTGTAGAGGTCAGGCAGATATTGCTGGGGAATAAAATGGCCGGGGTAGGAATGCGGATATTGATAGCCTTTCCCGTGCCCGAGCGCTTTCGCATCCCGGTTGGCATCCATTAAATGGGTGGGCACTTCTCCAACGCCATCTTGTTGCAGCAGTTCCAGGGCTTTGAAGTAGGCTCCGGCAGAATTCGATTTCGGGGCAGTCGCCAGGTAGAGGGTGGCTTCCACGATGGGATAGATGCCTTCCGGCAGACCAATATAATCGAAGGCATTTGCGGCAGAATTGGCGACCACCAACCCCATCGGATCGGCCAGGCCGATATCTTCTCCCGCGAGCACGATCAACCGGCGCAGAATAAAGCGCGGATCCTCCCCGGCATGGATCATCTTCGCGAGCCAGAACAAGGCTGCGTCTGGATCCGACCCGCGAACGGATTTGATGAATGCGGAGATGGTGTCGTAATGCGCATCCCCATTCTTGTCGTAAAGGACGGCGCGCTGTTGAATCGATTCCTGGGCGACATCCAGGGTGATTTGAATTTTACCCAGAGCATCTGTCGGGGTGGTTTCGACAGCCAATTCCAGCGCGTTCAGAGCATTGCGCGCGTCTCCCCCGGCCATGTGAATGAGATGAGCTCGCGCGTCCTCATGTAGATGGACCGATATGGTACCGTACCCGCGTTCGGCGTCTTGAATGGCTCTATCCAATAATTGACCGATCTGTTCTTCGGTTAGCGATTGCAGTTGGAAGACCCGGCTGCGGGACACCAGCGCTTTGATGACTTCAAAATATGGGTTCTCCGTGGTCGCGCCGATCAATGTGAGGATCCCGCTCTCCACGTGGGGCAGGAGCGCATCCTGTTGAGCCCGATTCCAGCGATGGACCTCATCCACAAACAGGATCGTGCGGTGGTTATACAGTTTGCGGCGTTGGACAGCTTCATCGATGACCCGCCGTAATTCCCCTACTCCGGCGAGGACCGCGGAGATGGTTTCAAAATGGCTGTTCGTGGATTGAGCGATGACGGCTGCCAGGGTGGTCTTTCCGGTCCCGGGCGGTCCCCAGAGGATGATGGAAGAAAACATATGGTCGGCTTCGATGGCGCGCCTGAGCAATTTCCCTTCGCCAACGATGTGTTCCTGCCCGATGATCTCGTCCAGGGTGCGGGGACGCATCCTGGCAGCCAGGGGGGCTTCGCTTTTTAGCCGGTCTTCCAATGAATGATCGAAAAGATCCATGGTTGTTGATTCCTGTAAAAATTATAGCACAAATATTCTATACAATCATCCCGGTAGGAACCCACCCCGATTGATGGAACAATCCATCTCTACTCCACTTTACCGATGAGACAGCCTGCTTCATCCCCCTGTTGCGGGTCCATCCTTCTCTAGCGCGGCAGCATAGGAATCAATATTCTCAACCACGGCCGGGTACTTCAATTTCAGCTTTTTCAACGTTTCGACCAGGATGTCAGAGATCACCAGGTTCCGATACCAGTTTCGGTTGGCTGGAATGATATACCAGGGTGCCAAAGAAGTGCTTGTTTTCTCCAGCACATCCTCGTACGCTTTCATATACTGATTCCAGAGTTTTCGTTCTTCAAGGTCATTGGGATTGAATTTCCATTGTTTGGACGAGTTTTTGATCCGCTCCAACATGCGGAGCCTCTGCTCTTCCTGATCGATCATCAGGAAAAACTTTAAGATGGTTGTCCCTTCTTCCGCGAGAGTCCGCTCGAACTCGTTGATCTGGTGGAATCTTTTTCCCCAGATTTTCGGTGGGACGAGTTCATGCACCCGGACGACCAGTACATCTTCGTAATGGCTGCGATTAAAGATGACAATTTCACCCTTCCCAGGCGTTTGCTTGTGGATCCTCCAAAGATAATCATGGTCCATTTCTTCAGGTGTGGGCACTTTAAAACTGGCCACTCTCACTCCCTGCGGATTCACCCCATCGAACACACTTCGGATTGTGCCATCTTTTCCACCACTATCCATTGCCTGGAGGACGATCAGCAGACGCTCCTTGTGCCCCGCGTACAGGATCTCTTGCAATTCCCCCAAAGTCTTATTCAAATCCAAAAGTCGTTGTAAACCTTCCTTTTTACTTCCATTAAACGCAGTCGTTCCGTTGGCATCGAACTCGTTCAAATGTATCCGGCTTTTAGGTTTGAACTCGATACTGGTCCATTCTTTTCCTCCATCACACATCACTAATCCGGGTGGTTTATTTCTTGCATAAAAAATGCAACAGGTTCCGCAACTCTATTGTAGTACCGCCTGGTTGAAATTCAATGATGATGATATTCCGGGGAGGATATCCAAATGCGTAGATTCTTCTTATTACTGATCGCCCTAACAATGGTGGGCTGTTCGCGTTCCATCGGCGTTACCCCTTCCCCTGTGCCGACTCTGGATCTGGCTACCAGCACCCCCGAACCCATTCCAACTGCCACCCCTTATGTGCAGACATTCCCAATTGCAAACCCTGACCTGCTCCTCTTTTCCACCCGAATTCAGGCTATCCGGGTTGCGGACGATGATGGCCAGAACATGGCGAATATTACGCCTGACGAGATCATCCAACTGGTCGATAAGGCGAATGAGATCTTCGCTCCGGCTGGAATTCGAATCCAATTTGATCCCCAAAAGGATGTGGACCTGATCCAGTCGAGTGTGATCGCGAATATGCTCGGCACAAATGATTTACGCTGGGCAAGCGAAATGGATATGGCAGACCAGATCGCCGCGAAGTACCCCGGAAAACTGGTGGTATTCTTCCGTCAGAAACCGGTGGATGAACCTGGCGGGAAGGGGAATTTCTATTGGTGGGACTACAATTTCGCGATAGTTCCAATTGCGGGAGAGAAAATTTGCGGCAGCCTGGATGACACCCGCCTTGCGCATGCGATCGGTCATTACCTGGCTCTGGGGAACACATACACCGAAAGATTTTACAACCTGGAAATGGCCGACGAGGCATACACACGCAGTGGATACAATATCACCTGGTTCGATGGGGACACATTCAGCGATACTCCGGCAGATATCTACATTGATTCTCCGGATTATCAATGCGGAACAACAGGAACGATCACGCTCACCGGTGCCGAAATTCCGATTTCCCGTGGAAATCTGATGTCAAGTTATATACCCAGGTCCGCCCTGACCCCTTTGCAGATCGCCCGGATGCGTTATATGCTGGCGAAGCGGCACAGCAATGATATGGTTGTTCCGCATAATCGTGACTTGCAGCATGGATTCGAATTGGAAAACATTACCATTCTCGAACATCGTTGGAGTAGTTCCTCGGTGATGGATATGACGCCATACAGCTCTCGGAATTGGAGCGGCGGGAAACAGCTATCGGTTCTCGCCGGGCTATGGATCTGGTCTGCTGGTGGAATTTGCGGTGGATAAAGACGGGGTATATCTGCTCAATTTATTCGCGACGCATGCGCCCGATTATGGCGTGCTGGAAGTGGAAGTCGATGACATCCTGGTGAATGATTATGTGGATCTGTATGCGCCATTCATCTACGCTTCCGGGCAGATAGGTATGGGCCCATACTTCCTGACGAAAGGCACGCATCAAATGTTGTTTAAAGTGGCCAAGAAGAATGATTTGTCAACCGGATATAATTTTGGCCTGGATGCGATCACAGTGGAGTTTCAAAAATAATGATCATTTATCTCATTCGACACGGGGATAATCCCTCTTTGAGTAAGTTCCTTCCCGGCACCCTGCCCGGTATTCACCTAAACACAGATGGCGAGAAGCAAGCTAATCGGGTCGCCGAGTGCCTGCGCCACGAAGGATTGGAAGCGATCTACGCCAGTCCTTTGGAGCGCACGGTCGAAACGGCACAACCGCTCGCGCAGGCGATCCATTTGCCGGTGATCCCCGAACCAGGATTGATGGAAATGGATACCGGAAGTCTGACAGGAATGACGTTTACCGAATTAAAAGAAAACGAATTCTGGAATAAGATCCGACTTTCCCCTGAGTTGAACAGCTTTCCGGGTGGTGAGGAATTTCCGCATGCCTGGGATCGGCTCTGGCAGACGCTGGAGTTGATCCGCCAGAAGCATGCGACTGGCTCGCGGATTGCCATTTTCTCCCATTCAGATTGCATCAAGATGATCGTATCGAGAGCCATCGGATTGCCATTCTCCAGCTACAATCGTTTGATGATCGACCCGGCATCGCTAACCATCCTGTCCTATCACAAAGAGAAATTCTGGCTGCTGGGCATGAACTTGAATTTGCCTTATGTGCTCCCGGTCGTGGACATAAAAAAACCGGCAACGCAAACAAATGCGTCGCCGGTGGATTGATCTTCTCATCTAATTACATAATATCCAGGTATGGCTTGTTATCGAGGATCTTTTCAATATCCATCATGACGTCCTCGGTCAATTTGGGTACCACATCCAGAGCCTTCATATTCTGGTGGACCTGTTCCACGCGGCTGGCGCCGGTGATGACGGTGGATACATTCGGATTCTTGAGACACCACGCCAGGGCCAATTGAGCCATGCTGCAACCCAGGTCTTTGGATACCTTATCCAATTTGCGGATGATCTCAATTTTCTGGGCGTTAATCGCTTGATCAGCCACTCGTAACCCTTCAGGGATAAGCGGCTCCCTTCGGGAATGCCGTTATTATATTTCCCGGTCAGAAAACCGGAAGCCAGCGGGGACCAGATGGTTGTGCCATAGCCCAGTTCCTTGAAAAGCGGAAGGTATTCCAATTCCATACGCTGGCGCCAGAGCATATTGTATTGAGGCTGTTCCATGCTGGGCGGGGTCAGATGATGCTCTCTGGCTATCGCGTCGGCCCGCATGATGTCCGCGGCGGTCCATTCCGAGGTTCCCCAGTAAAATGCTTTACCCTGCCGGATGACCTGGTCCATCGCCCGGACAGTCTCTTCAATCGGTGTATTCGGATCAGATCGATGGCAGAATACCAGGTCAACATAGTCGAGTTGCAGCCGTTTGAGCGCGCCATTAACGCCTTCCACGATGTGCTTGTAATTCAAGCCGGTATCATTGGGACCGTCTCCGCCCCAGAAGATCTTGGTCGACACCACATACGATTCACGCTTCCAGGCGGTCTTCTTTAGAATTTGACCCATTACCAGTTCTGCATTTCCGTCGGCGTACGCTTCAGCATTATCAAAAAAATTGACACCGGCATCGTATGCCGCCACCATGCAGGGATAGGCCGCATCCTCGCCCACCTGTCCACCGTAGGTGACCCAGGCGCCCAACGATAACTCGCTTACCCGTAATCCCGCCTTGCCCAGATGTCTGTATTCCATGTCACACTCCGATTCATTTTTCTTTCATTATATCCAAATCGGCAGGATGTGAGCCATCCGCGTAAAAGTACCGCGTTGCGGTGATAACCACCCGGCTTAAGGTTTAGGCAGTCTCATCCAATCATCCCTGATTCTGCGGGGACTGCGTATAATTCATACCATGATCAAGGTGATTAACGGACATTTTGAAGATGAGTTTGGCCGCATCCTGATTCTGCGCGGAGTAAACCTGGGCGGCAGTTCCAAGGTTCCTTATCGACCGAATGGCGCCAGTTGGAATATGGAAGGGTTTTATCAACACCGCGACGTCTCTTTTGTCGGACGACCCTTTCCGCTGGCCGAAGCGGACGAGCATTTTCGGCGATTGCAGACCTGGGGGTTGACGTTTCTGCGTTACCTGGTCACCTGGGAAGCGATCGAACACGCTGGACCAGGTATCTACGATGAGGCATATCTCGATTACACCCGCCAGATCATCGCCAAAGCAGCCGAATATGGGATCAACGTTTTCATTGATCCACACCAGGATGTCTGGAGCCGGTTCACCGGCGGGGATGGCGCACCAGGTTGGACACTGGAAGCCGCCGGCATGGATATCGCCCAGTTGCATCGGGCCGGGGCGGCTTTCGTCCATCAGGAGAGCGGAGATCCCTATCCCGAGGATGATCTGGCCGACCAACTACAATAAATTCGCGGCAGCCACCATGTTCACCCTGTTTTTTGCCGGCCGCGATTTCGCCCCCCAGTGTCAGGTGGATGGCGTATCCATCCAGGATTATTTACAAGACCATTACATTCGATCCATTCAGCAGTTAGCTGAACGGATCAAGGACCTGCCGAATGTGGTCGGCTATGATACGCTCAACGAACCATCCTCGGGATTTGTCGGCCAGTCTGATCTGCACACGCAGACCATCAACCAGTTGAAGCTGGGGGCAACGCCTTCCCTTTTTCAATCCATGTTGATCGCTTCCGGCATCCCCCAGGATGTGGAATTCTATAAGGTAGGATTGACCGGATTTGTGAAGACCGGCAACAGACCGTTAAATCCGGAGGGAATTTCCATCTGGTCACCCGGGCGGGAGGATATCTGGAGACAGCATCAGGTGTGGGATCTGGATGCGAGTGGAAAACCAATTCTCCTGCAGCCGCATTATTTTAGCGAGAGGGATAACCGACCGGTCAATTTCAGCGAGGATTATTTCAAGCCATTCGTTCACCGGTTCACTGACGCGATCCGCGCCATTGATCCACAGGCATTGATCTTTGTGGAAGAAATTCCCGATGAGACAAACCTGGTCTGGTCCGACCGGGACCCGGATCAAATCGTGCTCGCCGCCCACTGGTATGACAACGTGACCCTGGTGACGAAGCGCTTTCGGCCCTGGTTTACGATCGATGTCCGAACGATGAAAGTGGTCTTCGGGAAGAAGCGGGTTCGAGCCAATTTTGTATCCCAGATCGCCGATCTGAAGCGCCATGCCGATACCAAAATGAACCATGCCCCGCTCGTGGTCGGCGAGGTCGGCATTCCCTTCGATCTATATAACAAGAAAGCATATCGAACCGGGAACGAATCGAAATTGGTTAACGCGCTGGACGCCACCATGTATGCGCTGGAAAGTAATTTCGCCAGTTTCACCATTTGGAACTACACTTCAGACAATACCAACGAGCGGGGTGATCAGTGGAATGACGAAGACCTGTCCCTCTTCTCGCGCGACCAGATGAAGGGAACGGGTGACATCCACGACGGGGGCGAGCTCTGAAAGCGGCAATCCGGCCATACCCGCAAAAGATCGCGGGCGATCCTATCCAAATGAGCTTTGATCCTTTCAAAAAGATATTCCAATTCTCATACCGGGATATTCCGGGTATCGATGCGCCGACCGAGGTATACATCCCGGAGTACCAGTATCCCCACGGCTGCAAGGTGACCGTTTCTGACGGTCGGTTTGAATTGGATCGGGAAAACCAGATCCTGCGGCATTGGCCAGACCCCGAAGTGAAAAACCACACCCTTTCGGTAGCACCGGAACAATATGACTGATTCAATCCAACCTCAACCAGGAAAGACCGCTTACCCTGATCCAATCATGGATGCTGGCCATCCGTCCGCGGACGCTACCTGCATCCGCCGCCGGCGTCGTCACCGGGGTGGCGCTGGCGATCTTGGATGGCTCCTTCCAGATCTGGCCGGCCCTGGCAGCTCTGGCTGTCGGATTATTACTCCAAATTTCCAGCAATCTGGCAAATGACGTGTTTGATTTTGAGCATGGCACGGATACACCTGAACGATTGGGACCCACCCGGGTGACTCAGGCAGGTATCCTGACGGCCAGACAGGTAAAAACCGGTCTGGCGGTGGTGATCTTTCTGGCAGTAATTTTGGGCGTCTATCTCACCACCATAGCCGGTTGGCCGGTGATCTTGATTGGTCTGGCCGCGATAGTGTCCGCCATTCTCTACACCGGCGGTCCTTACCCATTGGGTTACCATGGGTTGGGCGATCTGTTCGTCTTCCTCTTTTTTGGCCTGGCTGCGGTGATGGGAACCTACTATGTGCAGGCGCTAACCTTGCTCCCGGCAGTCGGATGGATGGCGATTGCCATCGGTCTTTTGGTGGTGAATCTGCTGGTGGTGAATAATCTACGGGATATCCCGACCGACCGAAAAGGCGGCAAACGCACCCTGGCCGTCCTGATTGGCGTCCGCTGGACGCGAATCGAGTATCTGGTCCTGCAGATCCTGGCTTATCTGATCATCCCCGCCCTGATCTGGCTGCGCCTGATCCCCGTCTGGACGATATTGACCTGGCTTTCGATCCCTTATGCCGTTCAACTCACCCGGGGTGTTTTTACCCGTTCTGGTAAGGCGTTGAATCCGATCCTGGCCGGAACCAGTAGGCTGGCGCTCATTTTCGCCCTGCTATTCTTGACGGGGGTTTTAGTTTTCCGGTTCCTGCCTTAACGAGCCTGCTGCCAGGGGCATAGCACTCGCTCCAGCCAATCCACGCCAAAATACAAACCTAATCCCAACAGGCTCATCGCCAGGACGCCGGCGTACATGGCCGGATAGTCCAACAGTGTGCTGCCGTTGTAATAGATGTAGTAGCCCAATCCCTTGCGCGTGGCAAATAATTCGGCGATGTAGAGGACTGCCACGGCTGTCCCGACGGATTGGCGCAGCGCTGTGAGGATGGCGGGCAGGCTGGCGGGGAGGTATACAAAGCGGAATAACGCACGCCGCCCTGCACCCAAACTGCGCAGGCTGTGGATCAATTGAGGCGGGATCCCGGCCGCTTGATCTCTCACCAGGACCAATATCTGGAAGAATAGGATCAGGAAGATCAGAGCGATCTTCGATGCGTCACCCACACCCAGGAAAAGAAGCAGGATGGTGACAAAGACCACCTTGGGAATCGGATACAGAAGATAAATGACGGGCGCGAAGATCTGGCTCAACCGTTTGGATTGTCCGATCACCAACCCGGCCGGCGCGGCCAGGGCGACGGAAAGAAGCATGCTGGCCGTCACCCGCCACAGGCTGGCAAGAAAATGACCGGGTAATTCTCCCCGCATCTCTTTGAGCAATACCCCGATCACCACGATTGGTGTGGGAAGGATGGACGAATCGATCAGCATGGCGGCGATCTGCCAGATGAGAAGCAAGGCCAGGAGAGCGATGATCACGTCGCGCTTTCTCATGGATGTTCCATCCTCGCCCGGAGGAGATCACACATCGCCTGATAGTCATCCGATTTATCCGGTGTCGGGCTGTCGGCGGATGGATTGTCGAATACGGGAGGTTCCCGATTCGGTGGCATACCAAGCAGTAGGATGTGCCTGCCCATCGACGCGGCTTCTTCGATGGAGTGGGTGACCATGACCATGGTGATTCCCTGCTCCTCGCAGAGTTCCGCAGTCAATTTCTGCAAATCCGAACGGGTGACCGCGTCCAATGAAGAAAACGGCTCATCCATCAGCAATAGATCCGGCTGGAGCGCGAGGGTTCGGGCAATAGCGGTCCGTTGCCGCTGGCCGCCTGAGATATGTGCCGGGTACTTGTCGGCCACATCGTCCAAACCCAGGCGTGTCAACCAGGCATCAGCGGTAGGCAGAGGGGGAACCTCCGCCGGTGCGTGTGTTCCATCGGGTCCGTAGAAAGTTCTGACTTTGATTCCCAGGTTGGCGTTTTCCCGGACGGTCGCCCAGGGAAGCAGCCCATAATCCTGCAGAATCAATCCGGTGGACGGGCGCGGACGGGTGAGTGTCTCCCCCATGATCGTGATCACTCCCTCCAGCGGTCGTTGCAATCCGGCCAACAGATAAAGCAGGGTGGTTTTTCCACAGCCTGATGGTCCAAGGATCGTCCAGGTCTGACCCCGCTCTACCTTCCAGGTGAAATCCTGGAAGAGGAGCGGCAGGTGGGGGTAGCCAAAGCGGATCGATTGAACCTGGATCATGGATATTTGTGGTCGGTCATTTACCCGGCAGGAAGGATGGATTGACCGATTTGGCGTAAGACACGTCCACGTCGATCAAACCCTTACTTTTTGCCCAATCCAACGCGTCTTTCCATTCCGTCTCGGATGGGACGCCAGCCATCGGATAAGGCGGGGCTTTATAAGACGCCAGTAACGGCTGCGGCACCAACTTCTGCTCGCTCAGGATCCCGTTGAATTTTTGAGGTTCCTCGTTCACCATTCTGGAGGCTTCTTCCACGGCGGACAGGAATGCGCGGATGGCTTCCGGTTTCTGATCGATCACATCTTTGCGGAAACTGATCACGCTGAAGCCGTACTCCGGGTTGGCGGAATCATCCAGCACCGCGACAGCGCCCTGGGAAATCGATAACGCTGCAAGTGGATCAGGCATGACCGCCGCCTGGATATCCCCTGAGGCCAGCAAGGCCATCCGGTCCGGCATGCGGGGAACGGCGATGGTTTTGATCTCATCGGTTTTCAGTCCCGCGCTTTCCAGCAGGCGATAGGTGACATATTCGATCACCGTCCCCTGCGAGACCCCGATCTCAACCCCTTTCAATTGATCCGGGCTGGTAATGCCGGATTTTGCCGAGGCGAGGATGAAGAAGTGCCCGGCCTGGGCGGTGGGTGTCAGGGCGTAGCGGACGATCTGTACCTGGGTCTTTTCCCGGTTGAAGAAGAAAGTGGACAGGGTTTCATTGATCATCCCGTCCGCTTGACCGGCGCTGATCAACTGATCCCGCTCTGGCGCAGATGCGACCGGAGTGACTTCGACGTTCAGGTTGTACTTGGCGAATAGTCCTTCCTGCTGGGCAACATAGATGGGCAGCGCGTCGATGATCGGCAGAAGGGCCAGTTTGATCGTGGTTATCTCTGCTGGAGCAACCGGTTTGGGTGCGCAGGCAGACAGGGTCAGGCTTAAGATGAACAGGATGGAAAAAACGAACGCAATGGATTTTCTCATATGCCTCCGAAAAATATGTGTGTTTTACGATTATACATCCAAGGGATAGGCTGGATACGGCAAGATATGAAGGATCACCAGAATTTCCCCCCGAGATGTGGTCTTCCTCATCATGGCGGTCAGCTTTACCAAACTCTTGTTTACTGAGACTCCTGCGACCGTAGATGCGAAATCATCCTCCGAGACGTAGGCATCTACAAATATGCGTCCCTGGCCTTCCCCCTTCGATTTTGCTTGGCGCTACCTAAGGTTCGAAATCATCCTCCGAGACGTGGGCATCTGGGAGTAGGAGGTTAAACCTCCTACTCCCAGAAAGAAAAAACCCGGGCTGTTCCCCACATTTGAGTGTTGAGAGATTGTGTCCGGGTGCCATCCCCCGACCCCTTCCAGCGACGTGAGTATCTCATCATTTTGATCCATTCGCTGGAAGGGGAGAATTACTATTCTGGAAGAAGGGCGTCAAAGACGCCCTTCTTCCAGATGCCAACATCCCGATTTTTCGAAAACACACCGGCCAAGGCTCTTTGAAATGTTGCCCTCTGGAAGGAGGAGGCGAAGCCTCCAAGTATGAAAATACAACCACCCCCGGGAAATATAAATGGCCGGGTTGATCCAGACGCAGGTAGGGGCGGCCAGCCGGTCGCCCCTACGCATGTGCAAACATAGGATGATCGTAACGGCCACGCAACAGGTATTAAAGAGATGTGGGCATCTGGGAGTATAAGGAAACCCCTCCTCGTATGGAAATACAACCACCCCCGGGAAATACAAATGGCCGGGTTGATCCGGACGCAGGTAGGGGCGACCAGCCGGTCGCCCCTACGCATATGCAAGCATATGATGATCGTTTCGGTCGCGCAACAGGTATTAAAGAGATGAGGGCGTCTGGGAGTAGGAGGTGAAGCCTCCTACTCCCAGAAAATATCCACCCCTTCCCGCAAGAATCCAACGATGATCCAGACTTATGACCGCGGGAAGGGGTAGGGGGATGGGTCCATGAACAAAATGCAGACGCAACGTTCACACCGTGCAGAGGAATTCGAAAAGTAAAGAATTACAAAGTATTAAAAGGAAAGTGCCCCTAAGGCGCAGCCTACACACCGTGCAGAGGAACACCCTGGAGGGTGCTTTTCGAATCCTCGTTTTGGCCTCGCGTACCTCGATGGTATGAGAGGGACAGCTGTTAAATAGAAGGTGCCCCCAAGGCGCAGCCTACACACAGTGCAGAGGTATTCGAAAAGTAAAGAATTACATGGTATTAAAAGGAAAGTGCCCCTAAGGCGCAGCCTACACACCGTGCTGAGGAATTCGACAGTCTACCAAAATGGAAGATATTAAATAAATAGTGCCCCCAGAGGAATTCGAATCCTCGTTTTGGCCTTGAGAGGGCCACGTCCTGGGCCACTAGACGATGGGGGCGTTAGCGGACGTAATTCTATCAAAAAAGCGGGCAGCTTACAAGCCTGCCGATCATTCCGCTGTGATGCTTACCGAAAAATCCTCCAATGGCGGAACATCTGGCTCGAATGTCCGATGATAGATCAGATGTAATTCACCACTTCCGGTCTCTGTCACATCGAAGGTAAATGTATACTTGCCGGCCGCTCCCACCAAATTACCATCAGAGCGATATTCCGGCTCACCGGACATTCTCAGAAAATCCGCCCCAACCGGCACCCACTCCCAGGTGTACCCGGTCGTGGGATTTCCTTCCAGCGATACCTGGATGGTATCGCCTTTTTGTACGCTGATGGTGCTGCCATGATCTGATTTTGTCAGAGCGATCACATTTCCTCCAGCAGAACATCCGGCAAGTAAACCCAGAATACACAAACCAACCAGACTCAACCCGGTTCTAATCATCTGATTCCTCCTATCAGGGGCAGCGGATCAATCCCTGCGCCCACAGACAACCGCCGCACGCGGGAGCGGTATTGCCGAAACAGTCCTCGCGATTGTTCTCCGCATTTTCACAGCTATTGCAGTACACGCAGGGCGAAAAGTCGAAATCCTGTAATTTTTGGCGTAACGAACGATATGCATCATCCTCCCAGATTTCTTTCAGGCTTTGATGGCGCAAATCGCCAACCGGATAAGGTTCCGAGACACGCGCATGATCGAACAGATTCCCGGAATGCTGATGCATCAATGGGAGGCAGGGTGACACCGTTCCATCCCATCGGATGGAGGCGCTGCCTTTTTCCACAAACGGGCAACGATTCGCCGTCGAATGCAGCTCATTTTCACCAAAACGAACTTGCGATCCCTGCTTCATGATCTCAAAAACCGCTTGCCAGGTAGAGGGCTCCACATCCATCACCGGCAAATCCACCACAGGCTGGATTGATCCCGGTAGAGTGTTTACCCTCCCAAACTGGTCATACAAAGTTTGGCTTCCCATCTCGTCCGTGTAGGCGATCACATTGCTCACGGAAAATTTCTCCGCGCCAAGCCGTTTTCCCATCTCGACCACTTTTGGCAGATCATGGATGTTCTTCTTGATGGCGACAAAAGCGATTCCGAGGCGCGGGTACGGGGAGGATGCTCTTTTCTTGCGTTGGCTTAAGGTCTCCAGGTTGCAGATCACCCTGGATAATTCCGCGCCAAGCCGGATATCGGAATAACTTTCGGGAGACGCGCCATCGATCGACACCCAGATCCATTCCACTTTCTGCTGGATAAGAAAATCACCCAGGTCAGGTGTGAGCAGCATTCCATTGGTAATGAGTGATACGGGTATGCCCCTGACCCTCGCAGTAAAAATGTATTCTTTTATATTCGGATGGACCAGCGGTTCGCCCAATCCGCCCAAGAACAACTCGGGCGCCGGCGAAAACCCATCCAGATCGTGGATGATCTTGTCGAAGATCTCCGGCTCCATATAGCCGGATGGTTCATCCCATTGGTTGCGCATGCAGGTTGCACAGGACAAATTACAGGCATTGGTCGGCTCCAGGTATATTCGCCTGAGAAAATGGGGTGAGTAATCCACCCGCAGATTTTGCCCTGTACGTGTGAGTCGAACCGTATCTCCCGGGTGGATGCCGTGGTCGCTTAATACCTGTTCAGGCAGTTGGATTCTTCCGTCAAATTCGACCCGCGCCTTCCATGATTCCTGCTTCATACCCCCATTGTACAGGATTTATCTTGCTCATTTCCTAGCGAGCTGCCTGGATTCCCATCTCGGTTAGCCATATCAAGATCCTGGATTCGATCTGGTTTCGAATTTGACGGAATTGGTCAAGTTTTTGGTCGTCAGTGCCCTGGAAGGCAGCCGGATCATCAAATCCCCAATGCAGCCGAGTCCCCATCCCAGGGAAGATCGGGCATTTTTCTTCTGCATTTCCGCAAACGGTGATGAGGTAAGCGAAGTCCTGTTTCCCCACAAATTCGTTCAGACTCTTTGAATAGTGCTGGTCCATGGCGATGCCGATTTCTTCCATCACCTGAATCGTGAGTGGGTGGATGCCTTTCGGCTCAAGTCCGGCAGAGGAGACCTCGAAGTAATCACCTGCGTGAAACCTCAATAGCGCTTCCGCCATTTGACTGCGGGCGGAATTCCCTGTGCATAAGAAAAGGATATTCGATTTTTCCATGATGGCATAGCCTAGATACATTGTACGGGTAAGAAATTGTGTTTTCATATCTTATGTATACCTCGGGGTGATTAATTGCAGTTCAATAAGAGGTTATGGTTGGGTTAACGATCCGGTACTTGCGGGTTCGTCTGATGGAACCTATAATCGAGCGATAATGGCACAGATATGGAAATCCCCTCGAATCAAATGGCTGGTGCCGATCATCTGCCTGGCTGTGCTGATCATTTGGATGCTGGAAACCCCGTCTGGTCTGCTCGGAAAAGCGGATGCGGTGGGGTACGCCGTCTGTCACCGAATTTCAGTTCAGGTCCTTCTTCCTGGATGACCGGCCTCTTCCCCTCTGCGCCCGATGTACCGGGATGTATCTGGGCGCGGTAGCAGGATTACTCTATCAATTCATTAAATTTCCCCGCCGGGGCGGAATGTTGAACTGGAAAACGGGTATACCTTTCCTCGTCTTCGCGGGCGCCTGGGCATTCGATGGCGCCAATTCTTTCTTGCATCTCCTCCCCACAGGGATAGGGTTATACCAACCGAGCAACCTGCTCCGATTGGTCACCGGATTGGGAATGGGATTGTCGATGGCTGCCATCCTGTATCCGGCTTTCCAACAAACTGTCTGGCGGAGATTTGATCCCCGACCGGTATTCGAATCCATCCGGCCGTACGTGGAAGTGATACTTGTGGCGGTCGTTGTGGGTATCCTCACCCTGACCGGTAATCCCATGATCTTGTATCCGTTCGCACTCATCAGCGCCAGCGGAGTGATCGTGATACTCACGATGGTCTATACTCTGGTCTGGTTGATGGTCTTTCGGAAAGAAAATACACTGGATCATCCCCGTCAGCTTTTCATTCCCCTCTGCGCAGGGTTGATCACTGCGTTCGTTCAGATTGGCGGAGTGGATTTGTTGCGATACTGGCTAACGGGAACCTGGGCAGGGTTTAAATTTTGAAAATTGTGGTTGTGGCTTTAATCGCCGTTTCGTTCTATAATGAAACTTGCTCATTGGAATAATCATTTATGGAGGATAGAATGGACCAACCAAATCAGCCTGTTACTGGAAGCAACCCCGAAATGCCGCCCATGCCAGATTACACCATCCCAGAATTACCGCCAAAGAAAAAAATGAGCGGATGGCTTATCGCCCTTATCGTAGTTTTGGTTATCTGCTGCTGTGTGGTCGTTGTCGCCGTTCTCGCATCAACCCTATTCATGGCTCCGATCAAAGATATGATGAACGATTTCAATTACCAATACCTGGTTCCGGTAAGCCAATTCCTGGCGTGATCGACGAGAAATGAAAAACAGGCTGCAATCAGCAGCCTGTTTTTAGATTCAACCGGTCAGAGGATCATTGTCCTCGCTGGTGGATGTATTCGGTCAGATCCGCATTGAAAACGATGTCTTCCGGTTCCGCGATCAGCCAGGGACTCGTTTCATCTCCCCAGGTCGCTTTCATGATCGGACGCCCGTCTTCCCCGACAAAATCAACCCGCCAATTAAGCAGCCCGGATTTCTCATCGCGGTGGCGTAGTGTTTCCATGGAGACCAAGTTACCGGTCTCAGGATCGAACTCGCAGGTAAACATCTGTTCCGATTCACCCAGTGGGATATACAGTCGGGCGGTGTCGTCATCCACCACTTCCCAGCGGGTTCGGGGGTCGGTCAAAATAGAGGCAGGATAAGCCATCATCTCGGCCCATAAACCCTGATTGGCCGCTTCCTGGGTGAATGGGGCATCAATCAGGGTGCCAAACGGCAGCTCCATTCGCGAGTGTCCATCGAGAAAGTATTCGTTTACCCGGAGGAAGGGAAATTTCCATACCATGGCTTCGAAATAATGCCGGTATCCCTGCCCTGATATGTGCGAGAAACGGATTCTAGCCGGGAAGGTGACGCCCTTGAATCGGAGGGTCCCAACGGAAGTGATCACCGCGGAGTGATACACAGGAATCTCCGAGCCATAAAGCTGTCGATAATACCTCTCCACGGGAGCGGGTAAACCATCAGGCATCGGGATGGTCTGAACCTGACCGGCAGGCTGTGGCACCTCACCGAAGGGAGCCGGTTTGTATCGAAGTCCCAACATGACGAACAATATCGTGAGGATGACAAGGTCGATCATGGCGCCGCGGAAAGCCGCCTTCCAATCCAAAATGCAAACTACGATGGATAAAATAGCAGCGACGACCATGACCGGCGCGCCCCAACGCCATCCAAACAGGAGCGCAATTCCTGATGCGGCAAACCCGATCGCGCTGATCAACCAGAAAAGACTAAAAACCCGAATACCCATCGGCCCCAGATCCCAACGGCCATTGAGGATGGCGGTTTTGTAGGGTAACTCGGCTAGTGTGCCCAATGGAAAATAGGCGACGAAACCCATCAGGTGGATGAGCCCGTGGATGATGGTTAATACTGAAAAGACGATGGTTACTACTTTGAGCATGGTTTATTACCTTTCCGATTGTGTTCCGCGAATAAAGATGTCCACCATTCGTGACAATTCTGCTTCATCAGGCAGGCGAAGAGTGTCTTTATCCTGGAAAATATTTTCAAAAAATAATTTCATCGAAAACAGGAGATCGAACAGGTTGGCCAGTTCATCCGCGGACAGGTCAGGGCGAACGATCCCCGCATCCAATTGTCTTTGAAAATAGGCAGCCAGTTTGGATGAGTTGTCCCTGCTGCCCATGGCCATTGCTTCGCGTAGATCCGGTACATTACGGGCGTCGCAGACCAGTAACCGAAGGAGGTCCAGGTTTTCCGATGTGTCTTCGATCTGCATCTTCGCCATTCGTAGAATATCCTGGTGGTAATCTCCTGTCAGATCAGATTCGAACCGCGAGGTGAAACTGCCTGCATTGAAAGATTGCATACAGGCCATGAGAAGGTTCTTCTTGCTGCCAAAATGGCGAAAGAGGGTCACTTCATTGACCTCCGCCGCTTCCGCGATTGCGCGGGTGGAGGTGGAGCTGTATCCGATCTTGCCAAAAAGGTTTATTGCTGTCCGTATGATCCGTTGCCGGGTATCTTCCGTCTGATGTCCGGAAGTATTCTTTTGTTCCATATTCATCTCCATATGCAAGTAGTTGCTTGCATATTTTACCTGACGCGCTTATGAATGTAAGTGAATACTTGCACTAGTTGTCCATGACATTCTTCCGGGATGGTGGGAATAAAAAATCCGACCGTAATGGCCGGAATGCACATTCATGTATTTCCCACATTAAATCAGAAACCCGTTCGCCTGTGAGCGGACGGGTTTCATTTGGTGATTGAGCGACTATTCAAATGAGTCTCTCCTGAATAAGATGAGTTGACATATCCATTATTCCGGTTCGGGCAGCAAACTGGAAAAAGATAGTCCGGCGAAAAGTATCGCCATTACGACCACAACAAACCAAACTATTCCCATACTCCACCTCCATAAAATGATCGCTACCGGTATTAATGAGAAATCAGTTACAACACCCTGCCCTCTTAACACATATACGGATGGAACCCCATCAGGTTGCGATTTCTTAAATGATATAACGCCGATTCCACTTAAAAGTTCCCAACCAATTGGAGCAATTTGAAGTGATATTTTTTACCCGGTTTACCCGGGTAAACAGGTGGAATTTGAATCGTTCGTATGGCTTTGAATTACTTTGATTATCGAGGTTATTTGGGTTGTTGCCAATCAACCCAAAATGTTTGTATAGACATTAGGGTTGGACAACGATCATACACAGACGATAAGAAAATCAGACCGACGGGTACCAGCAGGAACGGATAAAAATCGGCGAATGTGGCGAGGATAAAAACGCCAATTGTCTACGACTTTCACAAAATCCGAATGATGTAGCGAATGGTCTGAGAATAACCCTGATCATCCGGTCTGTGTTCGAAACATTTTCCGTCTATCACTATTCTCCTTTTGTTTGATCAATTTCCTTGATTGGATCGCCAGGTGAGTGTAAATGTTACATAACTAAAAGAAACCCATCAAAACGATGGGTTTCCGGAACAGGATTTTCCATTCCTTATAAGATGGATACGATGGAACCAGTGGGCGTCTTTTCCACTTCGATCCGGTTTGGAAAAGCATCTTTCAATTCTTCCAGGTGGGTGATGACCAACACCACCGCGAAATCATCCTTAACCTGGTTGATCGCTTCGATCAGCCGCTGCCTGCCGCTGGTATCCTGGCTGCCGAATCCCTCATCGATCACCAACGTTTGTAACCGTGCGCCCGCCCTTTGGGCCAACACTTTCGATAAGGCTAAACGGATGGCAAAATTCACCCGAAAGGCTTCCCCGCCAGAATAAAGCTCATAATCTCTCATCCCATTCGAATCGCTGATCTGGATCTCGAGCGTTTCGCGTTTTTCATCTTTCGTTTTCAGCTCACGGCGGGTGAGGAAACGAATATTCATGGACCCGGCGCTCAAACGATCCAGCAGGTCATTGGCCTGGTTTTCGATCTCTGGCAGCGCCTGCTCGATCAACAGTGCTGGGACGCCGTCCTTACCGAAAGCCCGTTCCAGGCTTTTGTAGCGCATTATTTGCCGTGAAATGGTTTCACGCTCCGAAGATAAGGCGGCCAGTTTCTTTTTGTCCGCGGCGAGAACGTCCACTTTTTGCTTTGCTGCGCCCAATTCCTGGTTGATCCGGCTTTCCTGCTCAATGATAGCCTGAAGCTCTGCGTCTTTCGCAGAAAGATCCGGAATCTGGGCTGCCATTTCGGCATAGGTGGTCTGCGCCTGATTGGCCGTTTCCTGGGTGATCCGGATCTCCTGCTCGGATTCGATCTTCTGCTGGAGGAGTTCTTGAATTTCCCGTTCGAGTGGCTGCATCTTTGCCCGGGCGGATTCCAGCTCCTGGAATTTAACCTCCACCTCTCGCAATTGATTCTCTTTTTGTTGAAGCTGTTCGTGGGCTGCGGAATCGTATCCCAGCGACTTGATTTCCCGGTCGATATCATCCAGAGCTTTACGCGTATCCACGGCAAAAGATTCTTGATCCAACTCCGTTTCGATCTTTGTTAGGCGGACTTTTCCCACCGTGTTCCACTCGTTCAAGAAAATTTCAGATTGTTCGACCTGCGCCTGTATTTGTGTCCATTGTCTTTCGAATTGGTGGAGCTCATTCTCGCGGGATTTGACCTTTTCCAATTTGGATTCCAGGTTCAGGCATTCCTCTTCCAATCCCTGAATGAGTTTCAGGTTTGCCCTGAAAAGGTCTGCCATGACTTTCCCATCATGCGTAATGGACTCCACAAGCTGCGTGCGATGATCCTCGCTCAAGTCCTGTCCGCATAAGGGACAGAGTGGCGAATGGACATGCTCCAATTCCTTGCGGCGAATATCCAGGTCAGCCATATCTGACCGCAGCCGGTTATTCTCGGTTTTTTTCTCCACCGCGGCTTGCTGCTTCTCTTTCAATGTGGATTCGAGCGCGGTCTTCTGTGAGATCTCTCCACGAATGGTTTCGATGGATTCGCTGGTGCGTTTCGCATTCGCCAGTTGGTTGGGATACACCAACTCCAGTTCAGCGGCTTTGTTTTGGTTCACATGCAGATTGGTCCGTTCCTGTTCCAGAGCCCCACGGTTCTTTTCCAGGATGGATACCTGAAGCGCCCGCTTCTTTTCCAGGTCCGCCGCCCGAATTGCCAGTGCGCTCATGCGGTCTGATTCTTTCCGTACCTTCTGCCATTCAGTGTATTGTTTTTGTAGATCGCTTGCCTGCGTGAGCAGGTTCTGGATGGTTTCCAATTCTGTCTGGCGTAACTGGAGTCGTGCGATCAATCCCTGATGTTTTTTCCTGCCCGGCATCCAGTTGAACTTGTAATTGATCCAGGGTCTTCTTCTGGTTTTTCACATTCTCTTCCAGGCGGCGAAGCCGGGCCATTTCAGTTTCGAGGTTGACCCGTTCCTTGCGGATGGAGGAATGCAGCCCTTCCAGCTCCTTCATCCGTTCACGCCGGGTATCTTCCTCTGCGAGTTCCTGGTTGATCTCCGCCATCCGGGCATCGATGGCTACCACTTCCGCTTCGAACCTTTTCCGTTTTGCCACCGCGCGGTCTTTGTATTCTTCCCAGATATCCAACCCCAGGATGCTGCTCAGTATCCGTTTACGGTCTCCTGGTTTCTGGGTGGCGAATTGATCCGCCTTGCCCTGCAAAAAGAAGGATGCGTTGATAAATGTCTCGTAATCCATCCGCAGCACATCCAGGATGACGCGATCGGTATCCCGCACCCCTTTTTCTGAGATCGTCTTCCATTCGCTGCTTTGCAGATCGAAGATATAAAAATCCACGGTGCTGGTTTTCGCGCGGGTTTTCTGGCGTTGGATGCGGTAGGTGGCATTTTCGTATTGGAAATCGAACACCACCTCGCAAGTATCCGCCTTGCCGTGGATGATGAAATCATCGGTTTTACGCGCTTTATTGAATAGCGCCCAGGTCATCGCATCCAATAAGGATGATTTCCCGGCCCCGTTATTGCCTGAGATGCACGCCAGGTGAATGCCGGAAAAATCGATCTCCGCTGTCTCACGGTATGAAAGGAAGTTGGTCAGTAGTAAACGCAGCGGGATCATATCGGCTCGTTTGCTCCATCCAAACTCTCATCCGGTCCGATCTGCACTTCGGCCATGATCTCTCCGGCCAGTTTCTGCAATTCTTTCTGATCATCCTCGGGTGTGTGGATCGTGCTCCAGTACATTCCAGTCAATACCAGTGGCGATAAGGAAGCGATGGGCTCGATTGGTATCCAGGCGCACATGGCTATCCATAGACGGCCGCCGGATCAAGTGAAACTCAAAGGCGTCCCGGGCATATTCGCGGAGAGCTGCCTCGTCAATCAAGGGTTCCAACTCGCGCGGATAATCGATCACCAGACGCACGACCGCCCCAACCAGTTTTTCCCTCCCAGGCAGAACGCGGATACAGGTTTCGGTCACTTCCTGGCTGTCAGTTAATGTGATCTTCCGATCAATAAATGGGCGGATACCAGTTAATGGACGGAACTCGACCCGGGTGTTCTTCTTATCCACCAGGGCGATCACAAAATATTTATCATCCGCGGCCTCGCCAAAGTCCACCCGCTCGATCGAACCGGGATATACCACAGGCGGTTGTTTCCCCTGATTTAGATCCTGTTTCTTGTGGATGTGTCCAAGCGCCGTGTAATCAATGCGCTGATCCTTCACCAGGGAAGGGGATAGGGTGAAATCGGCGCCCAGCATGACCGAACGCTCGCCGCCATAAACCGCTCCCTCCACAGATGCGTGCGCCATCAGAATGACGGGGATCGCGGGGTCAGCGTCTTGCAGGAATAGCTCAACCATCTGGCCGAAAACTACCTGCAGATGTTTGATCGGATCGGTGACGGGGTCAGTTTCGCTGTTCAAAATCCCCGCCGCGACGGTGGATCGGGTCACCCACGGGAGAGCGATGACCTGCACCGGCAGTCCTTCCAGGTCATCCGGCTTGAGCAGGCAAGGTTTGGCGATCACCCGGATATGGGGGACGGCCAATGTATCAAATTCCTGGATGGAGAATGCCCTTCCGGCCGCGGGTGACACATCATGATTACCAACCAGTAACAGGGTGGGAATGCCTGCCCGCGATAACCTCATCATGCGCATACCCCATTCTCGCTGATAGGTCGGCGCGGGAGTCCGGTCTTTATAGGCGTCCCCGGCAAAGAGGACCAGGTCGGCCTTTTCATTAATGGCAGTATCCACAATGGTATCGAGGGATTTGAGGAAATCTTCCACCCGCATTGGCAGACCGGTCTGCGGATTATGGCGCCCGTAATTGGCCATATCGATATGCGCGTCGGCAAAGTGAACGACTTTGATCATGGATGGAATTAATCCGGCTGCAGACTGTGGCTGATCTCCGCGCCGAGTTCTTTCGAACGCTGGTAAGCGGCCCAGATTGCCCGTGACAGGGCGGTTCGGAATCCCGCCTTTTCGAGATAATACAACGCTTCGGCGGATGTCCCGCCGGGAGATGTGACCTGGTTGCGCATCGATGCCGGATGGTCACGGATGGATTGATAATAGAGGACGGATCCGCGCAGGGTGCCCAGAACCAATTCTTCCGCTATCCTCCGTGGAAATCCCATGTGAACTCCCGCGTCGATCAACGCCTCCATAAACAGGAAGACATAAGCCGGTCCGGTACCGGATAGAGCGGTTGCCATATCCAGGTAATATTCCTCTTCCACATACAATTCAGTGCCCAGGCAATTGAGGGTTTGCCGGGCGACTTCCTTCTGATCGTCGGTAACCTCTGGCGAATTGGTCCAGACAGAGATGCCCTCACCTATCCGTGCGGGTGTGTTCGGCATCACCCGGATGATCGCCGTATGTTTCAGGGAATCGATGATCTGTTGCATGGGTACGCCGGCGATGATGGAAATGACCAACGATCCCGGTGTGATGCTCCCGTTTAATGTCTTTAACACGGTCGAGATTTTTTGTGGTTTGACCGCCAGGATGACGACATCAGCGCCTGACGCGGAGACAAAATTATCCTTGCTGGTGTTGATCCCATACTTTTCTTGCAGCGAAGTCCGGCGTTCCTCGCGCGGACCGCACGCAGTGATTTGTTTGGGGTTAATTTTCCCTTTGGAAATCAATCCCGACAGGATTGCTTCACCCATGACACCATAACCTATGATGGCGTAACGCTGTTTCTGTAGCATAAGATACTCTCCAGATAGATGTGGATTAACTATACAGCAAAAATGGGATTGGAGGAAAGATCGATAAAAGAGATTATTCTACGGGGATGATGGGCTTCGGGAATATGATCTGGTAATCACCCAACTGATTGTGATCGTTCGCGCCCCAGCATTTGATCTCACCGTTGGTGGTGATGACGCAGCTATGACTTCCCCCCAATTGCAGTGACTTGATCGGTTCTTTGATGGGAATTCGATAAGGCGTCAGGTGGGAATACACGATGGCTGAAGAGCCTTCATGCAGGTAATCATCGCCCCAGCAATAAATTTCCCCATCCTTTAGCGCGCAAGTTTGCTGCCCGCCTGCTGACAGGTGAGTAACCCCCCCATACAGTCCAACTGCCGGAACAATTCTTCCCGGGGCAACTGTGGAGGCATTCCCGAGCTGTCCTTTCTCGTTTCCGCCCCAACAATTCACTTTGGCTTCAGTGGTTTGTACGCAAACATGGTACCAGCCGGACGTGATTCGGATTAGTGGAACGGTCATTCCTTTGACCATGACAGGCTGGGGTTGACTTACAAAGTCAGCCTGTCCGGGTATGCCATCCTTGCCATCACCCCAGCACCAGGCTCTTCCCAGGACATCCATTGCGCAAGTGTGGTTACCACCTGCGGATAATTGAATGACGGGAGAATTCAATCCAGCGACGGGTAAAGCCTGCCGAGAATAGGTATTCACACTCCCGGCGCCTAATTTTTCGTCTTTGTTGGAACCCCAGCAAAAGGCCGCCCCGATCTGACTGAGCGCACAGGTGTGGGTGGATCCCGCGTTGATTTGCCGGATCGTCTGATCCGTTAGACCTACAACCTGAACAGGTTGGATCGAGTCGCCTACTTTATCATTGCCCAATTGGCCTACATTGTTCCTGCCCCAGCAAAATACCTGACCCCTCCAGTTCAGCGCGCAGGTGTGATAGGCTCCTGCGGAGATCTGGGTGATCCCTGTCAGGTTGGGAATGACAGACTCCTCTGCATCTCCCAGGGTGGTATTACCGGTTTGACCGTACGCATTCCATCCCCAACAGCTCACAGTTCCATCTGAGTGCAGGTGGCAGGTATGATAGTCTCCCAGGGCGAGCATTTCGTCAACAGGAGGCAGAGTTGTTGGGGAGAGCGTCGTGGTCGCTTCCGGGGTGGATGTAGGTTCCGGCGTGCCAGGCGAATGGGGTGTGCTTAGATTGATTGCGGCTGGCGAGGAGGTCTGGATTGTGTTGTAACCTGAAGGCTGGTTATCGGAACGAACATTGCCCTGAGCACAGGCAACGAGGATAATCAGGCACCCAATGACCAATAATAACCAACAAAATCGTACGAATAATAGGTGATATCCCCGCATGAAGTCATTATATCGAGGATTATTTCCAAAAACGGCTGAACGAGAAGCTGTAATAATCCTGTAATATCTATATGAAAGCTAATAGAAAACAATCCTCAGACAAACTTGAGGATTGTTTTCTTACCCGAGAATAATCTAAATTAATGCTCGTGCGGTTGAAGGTTTTCCGCTCCGGGCAGCTTGCCGATAAGCTGTTCGGGATGATGGATGAGAATAGGCAGGTGTTCCGGGCAGATGTGCAACCGGGTGGTTCGGTATTCCAATGGGACCAATGGAATATCATCAATACTTCGTTCACATACCAGGCAGTTCGGTTTTTGATCAGTCATAGAGCCTCTTAAATTGGATAAGAATTATCCAATTATACTCGATTGCACCCACTCTTAGGTCATTTTATAGATTTGCCGATAGCATGGTGGTCATTCAAGCAAAAAATAGAATAATAACCTCACAGGCCGGGGTAGAGGGGGAAGAGTAACGCCACGCCAAAAACCACTTCAATGACCAGGCTGATCCAATTGCTTTTTTCGTAGGAATGATGAATGATCATCGCGGGAAATCGGGCGACGGCTATGCAGATGTAGGCGATGCCCAACATTTGATAGGCAATCGGATGACCCAAAATCCATGGCGCAGCACCCATGCCGATGAACAAAGCTCCGATTCCCGCACGCATTTCGACCAGCCCGCGTGGATGTGCCATATTTAAACCGGTGAAGCGACTCATCATATTGGGCCAAATAATGGCGGCGATCCCTGTGAGGACCGTCAACCCGGCAATGATTGAATGTAGGACGTTCATGCCACACTCCTCGACAGTCTTTGTTCTTCCAGACTGTGCTTTATGCGATTTCAGCAGGCGGTTGATCTACGGCAGCCGCAGAACGGTCTTTCCACATGCCAAATAAAATCCAGACCGCGAATGCGGAAAACGCGATCCCCCCCAACAGGCCGGTTGGCATCGGACCAATGAGAGTGCTTGGGGTTCCCCGGCTCAGAAAAATGGCGATCCCAGCGGTGCCGTTCAAGGATGCATGGCCGATCACCGCCGGCCAGACTGAGCCTGCCCGGAGTGTTGCCCAGGATAACAAAGTCCCGGTGATGATGCAGAACCAGATCATCGCCAGGATACCAAGCCAGGGAACGCCTGGGTAGGACAGGCCATAATTATGGCCCATCGCGATGACCGGCGCATGCCAGATATCCCCAGATCACACCCAAAGCAATAATTGCCTTGGATTGTCCCAGGGGAAGCAATTTCTGCATAAGATATCCGCGCCAGCCAAATTCCTCTCCAAAAGTGAACAGACCATTCATGATCGGGCTGAGGAGAATCCCCTGGACGACCTGGATGGCGAAGATCGTCATCAATGGGAGACTGACCGCGGAATTGGCTGGCATCATCGCTGCCAGGGTGGAAAGCGATGCATCATAATATTCCGGCCAGATCAAGAAGAACACTACGGCGCCGATGATTGCAAAAATGGGCGGAAACCACCACGCGGCTAGCCAGTATTTCCAACCGCTTCTGAACCTTGGTCTGAGATTGGTGTCTTTCCACCCTTCGCGGGTTAATAAGCGGGTAAAGATATTCGCCAGAGCCGGGGCGAACATATAGACACCGGCGATCAATACCAAAGCTAGCGATATACCAGTGCCGGGGATCAATTCAGGAGAATTGCTCAAGCCTCCGGTCAGGTAGACAACGAGGGCAGTGATCCAGGCAATTCCGTAGGCGAACAAAAGAAAAATAATGATTCGTTTTCGATCCAATTGGGCATTCATTCAATGACTCCTGAGCAAATGACATAAATTTCTATCCATCATTATATATGTAGGGGAACAGAGTAGTGATAATCAGCTTTGATGTATTCGAAGAATGGCCTGTCAAACTGGATGATCAGGTTAAGGGATCAAGGGTTCGTGTCTTATTCAGATTCCTCTCCGGCGCTGACGATGCGGTCTCTTCCGGTTCGTTTGGCTTTATATAACGCCGCGTCGGCTGCGGACAAGAGATCCTGGCTGGTATGACCATGGACTGGAGAAGTGGCCACCCCGATGGAGAGTGTATATCCCCCGATCGTTTGAGTCCCGAATGGAATGGATAATCCGCGGAAAGAATAAGCAATTTTCTCCGCTCTTTTCCGGGCAATCTCATGTGACGTTTCCGGCATCACCAGGACGAACTCATCCCCGCCATACCGGCATGGTAAATCGGATACCCGGACAGATTGTTTGAGCAGATGTCCCAGTGCGCGCAGCACCGCGTCACCAGCGGCATGGCCGTACAGGTCATTGATTTCTTTCAGGTTGTCAAAATCGATCATGATCACGCTGAGGGGTAATCCCTTACGTTCCTGGCGATAGATCTCCCGTGAAAGCGATTCATCCATGTAGAGGCGGTTATAAAGACCGGTCAAGCCATCCTGGATGGCCTGTTCCCGTAAGCCCTGACGCAACTTGATATTGGTTAATGCCAATCCCAATTGTTCGCAAGCTGAATTTGCCAGGCGAATTTCACCATCTTGAAAGACTCCATCCTTTGATTCGGGTTGAATGCTCAGACAGCCGGCCGGCAAATTATCAATCCTGATCGGCACACAATACGTACTCCGCGGGAAGGGCGGTTCGATATGCGCGCACACCTTTTCTTGAGTTGTATCCGAATTGAGATACGGTTTCCCGGTTTGGATTGCCAGGCAGTCGTCGACCCGAAAAGGACCTTTAAGGTCACTTTCCCTTCCCCATGAAACCCGGGTGGATAATTCAGCTCGATCAGGATCCACTGCCAGAACCGAGCCGTTCAGCCCTGAGAAGAGCTGCCGAATCACATTTCCCACCAGTTTGTAAGCCTCATCCAGTTCCGGGCTGAACTGTAGAACAGTGAGTATCTCAGAAAGCAGACTGATCTCCACATTCCGTTTTTCCAACGCCGATATCCGATCGGAGAGCGCTTTCTGCGCTTCTGCTAAAGCCACTTCTGCATCTTTTTGGCGGGTGATATTTCGTCCAATCGTACCCACAGCTTTGAGGTGGTTTGCTTGATCATAGACCGGATACGCCAGGAATGAGATCCACTGTAATCCCCGGGATGAAGACACCTGCGTTTCGTAATGGATCGGTTCGCGGGTTTCCAGTACCCTTGAAAACGTCTCATCAATATGGTTTGCGTATTCAACTGGCAGAATTTCCCGGGGAAAATTGCCGGCAATCGGTTCCTCATCGATGCTGTAAATGGGAGGACTGTAAAAGAAGAGCATCCTGCCCTGAACATCCTGTAAGAAGATGATGTCTTCAGCATTGTCGACCAGCATTCTCAGACGTTCTTCACTCACCCGGAGCGACATCTCGGAAGCAAGCTGGCCTGTGTTATCCACAGCGGAGACCAAAACCTGTTCCCAATCCTTCTCGTGACCGGGCATCACATTCCAGTAGAGGTTCACATAGTTATCCCTCCCGGATGCGCCGGTGATGATCAGGTTTTCGATCTTGTGATACAGCTTGCCCTCTGAAATTGCGACCAATTCTCCGATGTATTTGTCGATATTTCCAGGGATGTTGGATAACTTCAGTGAACCTACCAGGCTGGTTTTGCTGGAGTGGTTCCAAAGTTGGATGGTGGTGTCGTTCACATCCAGTATCTGGATGGAAGACAACAGTTCAACCACCTTTGTTTGATGATGCTGGAAATAATCCTGGCACTGTTCGCTGGACTTAAAATGTTTTCGATCGATAAAGCGTTTTACCTTCGAAAAATCTTCCTCCCAGATTGCTATGGGTGAATGGTCATAAAGTATTTGATAACGCTGGATCAGTTTTCTATTTTCTTCCCCCATTAGGATTTTGGAAAGGATCGGTGTGAGCAATTCGGACAAAAACTGGAAAATCTGAATATCTTGATCTGACCATTGGATTGCTCTTCCAATGGATAAAAAATGATTGACGCAAAATAGATCAGGTGAAATGTGAGACGGGATGGATACGAGGGAACGAAAATCGTGTTGGATCAATCCATCCTTCAGAGAAAGATCAAATCCATCGAGGCTTTGCAGGTCTTCAATCCGGATGATCTTCACATTCCTGGTTTTTTGACTTAACCAATTAAATATCGCCCGCGAGTTATCATCGCCATCTGAGGTTCCGTTACCCTCCTTGGTAGATTGGTAAAGGGTTTGATGAGTGGCGTTTTTATGATCCCAGATCCATACAGCGATCCGGTCCGTCGCCGTCAGCTGGACTAATTCATCCAGTATCCAGCAGATCGATTTTTCGGTGTTTTCCGTTGCAAGGGTAGATAGCTTCTGGTTGATTTTTGAAAAATGGCTGACTAATTGATCCATCCGATTATTGGAATTGGATGGATTGTGGAATTTGACGCGTTGGGTCATTCCTCCCACCTCATAATTTTATTATGGCATGTTTGACAGCCTTCGTCTACATAACGGTTTGATTTGGTAATAAACCGTAAGGTCGTTTGACTTGCCGTTGACTTAGGCTAGAATCAAGTTACCAATTCGAGGAGCAAGCTTATGTATGATAATTACCCATCTATCCGCCGCGTTTTTCGGTTCATCAATCGTTTCCAGGTCCTCTTCTGGAGACTTGGCCTGGGCCGCTGGATGTCATCCTGGCCAACCTGCCTGGGAACGTACATGGTTATCACCCACTATGGGAGAAAGAGCGGAAAACGATACCGCACACCGCTCAACTTCGCCAAGGTCAATGGTGAAATTTATTGCGTGGCTGGATTCGGTAGCGAAAGTGACTGGTATCGCAACCTTCAGGAGAATCCCCAGGTGGAGATCTGGCATCCGGATGGCTGGTATGTCGGAGCGGCGGAGGAAGTTCAGGTCACAGAAGAGACTCTGCCTATCCTGCGTAATATCATGAGGAACAGCGGCTTCGTTGCCAAATGGATGGGGTTAAATGCAAAGACGATCTCCGACGAAGACCTGATGGAAGCCTGCCGTGATTACCGGTTGATTCATCTCAAACGAACCGCTCCCCGCACCGGTCGTTCCGGTCCAGGCGATCTGGTTTGGATCTGGCCGATATTGTTACTTATGGCATTACTGGGAAAACGGCGGAGAAGACGCGGCTGATTTGCCCACTTGATAAGAAAGCGAAATTCCCGCATCGAAGGATGACGGGTCATCAGACAGCGGTTTCCGTCAGATTTCTCGAAAAGGCATAAAAATCGCTGCTATTTGTCACTTTCAGATGCGAATAATTATCGTTATAATAGTGACACTGTAACAGCAAAAGTTTGGCCTCACCATTCTTTCTTATTTGGTTAATTCGATTGATAACGTGTATCCCACCTGTCAAACAATTTGCGCCTCATCACCCCGGTTTTTTCGCAGAGGGATGAGGTTTTTTATCCCAACCGGATCTCCGAAGGGAGGTGGTATCGAAGATACGAGCCTGTTTATTCATAACCAATTTTGATCAAGGTTGTCCAACAATTAATAGGAGGAGTAATATGTCTAAAAAGTTGTTTAGTGTTATCGCTGTCGTTGCCATCCTGATGGTAGCCCTGTCCGCCTGCGCGCCCGCGCCTGCCCCCACCCCAGAAGTGATTGAAGTTCAGGTCACCACTGTCGTTGAAAAACCTGTGGAAGTTCTTGTTACCGCAGTACCCGAAGCCGTCGGAAAATTGAAAGTCTTCGGCGCTTTCGCAACCCCCATCGAAGAACCCTGGGATGGTGTGATTCACGCCGCTCTGACCAAAGCGCACGAAGCTGGCCAGATTGAATACACCTACACCGAAAACATTGGTTACTCTGGCGATATGGAACGCATCCTGCGCGAAGTTTGCGACCAGCAGAAACCTGACCTCATTCTGGGTGATGCCTTCGGTAACGAAGAAGCTGTCCGCCGTGTAGCCAAAGACTATCCCGAAGTAGCATTTGCCTTCGGTTCCGGTTCCGGTCCTGCCGAGCCAAACATGGCTGTCTTCGATAACTGGATTCACGAACCCGCTTACCTGATGGGTATGCTGGCCGGTGGCCTGACCAAATCCAACAAGATTGGTGTGGTCGGTGGTCTGCCAGTTCCAGAAGTGAACCGTATCGTAAACGCTTTCATCGCCGGTGCGAAAGCACAGAATCCCAATGCCGTCGTCATGGTCTCCTTCATCAACAGCTGGTTTGATCCTGCTGCTGCCAAGGAAGCCGCGATCGCTCAGATCGATGGTGGCGCAGACGTCCTGTTCGCCGAACGCTTTGGCGTCATCGAAGCCGCTTCCGAAAAAGGCCTGTGGGCTTTCGGCGCGATGAGCGATCAGAACGAACTGGCTCCTGATCTCGTAGTCTCCAGCACTGTCTGGAACATGGATCCGACCGTCAGCTACCTGGTCAAACAGGTCGCCGCCGGTACCTTCACCGGTCAGGATCTGAAAGACTTCTCGATGATGGGCAAGGGTGGCGCTACACTGGCTCCTTTCCACAATACCGAGAGCAAACTTCCGGCCGACCTCGTTGCCGCAGTCAAAGCGAAAGAAGCTGAGATCCTCGCAGGTACCTTCCGCGTGGACATTGACGAAGCTCAACCCGCCGCGACCAACTAATACACCGCTTTGTAGTCAAGGGCAGCAGGGATAACCTGCTGCCCTTTTGTCGAGGTGCTTATGTTAGCTGTTGAAATGAAAGGGATCGTCAAGCGATTTGGCGATCTGACCGCGAGTGATCACGTCGATTTCGACCTTGAAAAAGGCGAAATCCATGCACTATTGGGGGAAAACGGGGCCGGCAAGACCACCCTGATGCGTATATTGTATGGCCTCTATACTGCCGATAGCGGCGAAATCTTGATTAATGGTTCTCCCGTTACGATCCACTCGCCCAAAGATGCCATCCAGGCAGGGATTGGAATGGTAACGCAGCATTTTACCCTGGTGCCCACACTGACCGTTGCAGAAAATCTGGCACTGGGTGAACAAAAAGGTTTTCTGTTAAAACTGGATGAAATTGAAAAGAGCGTGGCTGAGGCTTCGGAACGATTTGGTATTCCGGTTAAACCTCGGGCACTTATTCGCCATCTATCGGTTGGAGAGAGACAGCGCGTAGAAATTCTGAAAGCCCTTTACCATGGTGCTAAAGTTCTGATTCTGGATGAACCTACCGCGGTCCTGGTGCCACAAGAAGTGGATGTCCTCTTTGAAGCCTTGCAAAGGCTTCAAAATGATGGTTTGTCTGTCGTTTTTATTTCCCACAAGTTAAATGAAGTCATGCATATTTGCAACCGCATCACCGTCCTCCGGGATGGCCGATCGGTCGGGACCGTGCAAAAATGCGATACCGACACGCGTCAACTGGCCACCATGATGGTTGGGCGTGAGAATTTTGGCGTAAGCCGACAAAGTGAAAGAGAAACCGGCAAAGTCCAACTTGAAATTGATCATCTCAGTGCAACGGATAAAAAGGGGTTACCCGCTCTGCGGGATGTCTCCCTCAAAATCCATGAAGGCGAGATACTGGGCATAGCCGGTGTATCTGGCAATGGCCAGGCGGAGCTCTCCTCGGTTTTGTGCGGAATGCTCAAACCCAGCGGTGGGAAAATTGTCTTTGGCGAAAAAGATCTGACCGGGGCAGAACCTTCTGCGGTTTGCGCTGCCGGTATTGGACGCATACCGGAAGATCGACACGCCAACCTGGTGGGAGATCTATCGGTCGCAGAGAATTTGATGCTCGACCAGCTAAACGGTTTTGAAAACAACGGCATGCTGGATACCAAAAAAATCCAGGCGAATGCTGAACAATTGATCGAAGATTATCAGATTAAGGCATCACCAAATGATCGGCTGCGCACTCTCTCGGGCGGGAACATGCAAAAAGTTATGCTGGCTCGCACGCTCTCCAGACAGCCGGACGTGGTGATCGTCTCACAGCCGACCAGAGGTCTTGATGTAGGCGCGACAGATTATGTCCGCTCACGTTTGCTTGAACAACGCGACCGTGGCGCCGCTGTGCTGCTTATCTCAGAAGATCTGGATGAAATTATGGCCTTGTCAGACAGGATCGCAGTCATCTACGAAGGCACGATCATGGGCATCTTCCCCGCCCACGAGGCAACTGCTGAGAAATTGGGACTGCTCATGGCTGGGACAACGGCCTGAAACGAGTGCGAGGAGGACAAACGTGTCAATATTGAAGATAGAGCGGGCTCCAGCCCCCATGTGGTTGAGACCCCTCATACCGGTCATCGCCATACCCATCACATTCATCATTACCTCCGTGCTCATCATGGCCGCGGGCGCAAATCCATTCCAGGCGTACTTCAACTTTCTGGTTTTGCCCTTAAGCACCAAGGTGAGCGCGATAGAAGTACTGGTTAAATCAACGCCACTCTTGCTGACAGGCGCCGCTGTTGCGTTCGCCTTCAATGCAGGATATTACAATATTGGCGCCGAAGGACAGCTTTACGCAGGCGCCATCATGGCAGCCTGGTTGGGTATCATTTTAAAAGATGTCTCCCCTATTCTGGGAATTCCTGCCATGGTGGTCGGGGGTTTCGCCGCGGGCATGCTCTGGGCGCTCGGCCCGGCCCTGCTGAAAGTGAAACTCAACGTCGATGAAGTGGTTACCACCCTATTATTAAACTCCGTGATATTGTTTGTCACTTCATTTGTCCTGAATGGTCCCTGGCGCGATCCGATCTCCATGTGGCCGCAATCACCGGATATCGCCTCGGGTACGGTTTTTTTCAAATTGATCGCCCGCTCCAGGCTTCACCTCGGTTTTCTGATCGCCGTGGTCGTGATCATCCTGGAATGGATCGTCCTGACCAAGACTTCCTTCGGATTGAAGATGCGCGCCATCGGAGCAAGTAAAGAAGGCGCCCGCTTTGCCGGAATCAAAGTCAACAAGACCGTGCTCACTGTTGCATTGGTCAGCGGTGGGATCGCCGGTCTGGCCGGCGCCGGTGAAGTGGCCGGCATCCATTTCCATTTGATCGATGCCATCTCAGATGGACTTGGGTACAGCGGCATCGTGATCGCCACCCTTGGCGCATTAAACCCCTTTGGCGTCGGTATTGCCGCCCTCTTTATGGGTCTGATCGATACCGGCGCGCAAACCGTCAGCCGGACATTGGGGGTGCCGGTTTACCTGGGCGATGTCGTCCAATCCACATTATTGCTGGTTACCCTGGCCCTCTTCGTGGTGCAGAACTACCGCATCCGAAGGGTTAAAGCATGAATACATCCTTTGCACTCTTCCTGGTCGGTTTGATCGCAGCCACTCTTCGTGTGGCGACACCGTTGATCTTTGGCACGCTGGGTGAACTATTCGCCGAGCGGTCTGGCGTGCTGAACCTGGGGATCGAAGGGACCATGTTCCTGGGCGCGTTCGTTGGTTTCGCCGTTGCCTTTTACTCCGAATCACTCTGGCTGGGCATCCTGGCAGCCATTCTGGCCGGCATGATCTCCGGCCTTCTGATGTCTTTGCTCACCGTCCGATTGGGCGTGAACCAGCATGTCTCCGGACTCGGTATCACCATGCTGTGGACCGGGGTTTCGCTGTTCGCATTTCGTCTGGTATTTGGAGAATCCAAAGTCCAACCATCCATCGATACCTTTCCACAGCTTTCCATTTTTGGCGATAATCCCATCCTCGGACCGATCTTCTCACAGTATTTGTTGACCTACATCGGGATCTTGTTGATCCCAGTTGTGTGGTGGATCATCAGCCGCACCCGCTTTGGATTGCAGATTCGCGCTGTGGGCGAAAACCCAGAAGCAGCCGATGCGGCCGGTCTGAATGTCTACGCCATCCGAACCTGGGCTCTGATGATCGGAGGCGGGTTCATGGCTGTGGGTGGAGCGTTCCTGTCCCTGGCGCAGTTGGGTGCTTTCACCTTCGGAATCGTTGCCGGCCGCGGATGGGTCTGCATTGCGCTGATCATCTTCGCGAACTGGAATGCGTTCCAGGTCTTATGGGGCGCCCTGATTTTTGGCGGAGTACAGGCACTGCAACTGCGCCTGCAAACGCTGGGATTCAAGCTGCCTTACGAGTTATTCCTTTCCCTGCCTTACCTGGTTACCATCTTTGCGCTGGCTCTGGCCGGACGAAGCATATCTGGCCCTTCTGCCATTCTTAAACCTTACCGGCGTGAGTAAAGGCCGAATCATCAACCCCAGTTTTCAGGAGGTTTTCGTATGAAATATGTAGGCAAATCATATATTCGTCCCGATGCGATCAGCAAGGTCACAGGCAAAGCGATATTTTTGGATGATGTCCGCTTGCCGGACATGCTGTACACATCCATTGTCCGACCGCCCATTGCTCACGCCAAAATCAAAAGCATCGACACCAGCGCAGCCGAGAAAGCGCCCGGTGTTGTGAAAGTCGTCACCGGCAAAGGATGCAAATTCCGCTACGGCGATAACATCAAGGATTTGCAACCCATGGCCATCGAGAAGGTTCGTTATATTGGCGAACCCGTTGCCGCAGTCATCGCCGATACTCCTGCACACGCAAAAGCTGCCAAAGAATTGATCAAAGTCGAATATGAACCGCTGCCGGTGTATACCGACGCGCTAAAAGCCATGGAAAAAGACGCCGTTTTGATCCATGAGGATATGGGCGATTACTGGCGTCTGCCAACCCTGAAGGGGCAACCAGGCACCAATATTGCGAATATGTATCACCTTAAAAAAGGCCGTGGGGAAGAAGGTTTCGATGAGGCGGACGTCATCATCGAGCAGGAATTCAATTACCCACTCGGATCGTGCGCTGCACTTGAACCACACGGCTCTATCGTCTGGTTCAAGGAAGACCATACCATTGAAGCCTGGTCATCCTCCATTTGCCCATTCATCATTCGTGAAGATCTGGCTCACTCCTATGGCATGCCCATCTCAGATGTGCGGGTGCATATCCCAGATATAGGCGGATGCTTCGGCTACAAATCGGATATCACCGTGGAGCAGACCATCGCCTGGATAGCCAGCTTCGTTCCAGGCCGCCCGGTCAAATGGGTGGCCACCCGTGAAGAGGATTTCACCAGCACGCTGATCGCTCACGGTATCCGCACCCGGTTCATAAGTGGGAGCCAAGAAAGATGGCACCCTCGTGGCCCTCAAAACCACCGTCTATCACACCGGCGGCGCCTATGCCGATACCGCTGTGAATGTCACCATCGCCTCCACGCATAACTCCAGTGGTCCGTATGAATTTAAACACTGCGATCTAACCGGGTACACCGTGTATACGAACACCCCGGCGGTAGGCGCTTATCGTGGATACGGGCACCAGGAATCGCAATTGGGTGCAGAACGCATGATGGATCTGCTGGCCCGCAAACTGAAGATGGATCCATTTGAACTTCGCCGTAAGAACTACCTCCGCGAAGGGAAAGTGAATGCGGTCGGAGAAACCATGTGGAAATCACATGGCGATATCGACAAATGCGCCGATCAGGTCCAGAAGGAAGTCTTTGGCAAGGCAAAACCGAAAGAGGACGCTGAATACTATTACGGTCGAGGTTTCGCCGCGGTGATGAAATCGCCCAAGGGCGCACCATTCTCCACCAAAGGCTGCTATATGAAAATGAATATTGATGGCAGCGTGTCCATCAATATGGGCGGCGCGGAAGTCGGTCAGGGATTGCGGACCGTCATTCGACAGGTTGCTGCCGAAGCGTTGCAGATCGCGCCTGAGAAGATCCGGGTTTACACCGAGATCGACACCCAGTTTTCGCCGTACGAATGGCAGACCATCGGTTCGATGTTCACCACCCAGGGCGGACGCGCCATCATCCGCGCTGCGACCAAATTGATCGCCCAGTTGAAGGCGACGGCTGCCCAGGTTCTCAAGACCGATGAAGATTTCCTGGAATATGATGGAGAATTTGTCTACCTTCGCAACGATCCGAGCATCCGGGTGGGCGTTGGCGATCTTGCACGCGGATATATCACCAGTGATGGGATCACCATCGGGGAATTGGTCCAGGCTGTATCCGATGCCAGGCTGCCGCGCTACTCCAATCCTGACCAGAATGGCCAGGGAAGCATGGGCGTCAGCTACACCTTTGGCGCTCAAGCGGCTGAAATCCGCATCGAGAAGAAAAGCGGAAAGATCATCGTCGACCGTTTTGTGTCCACTTTCGATGTCGGTCAGGTCATCAACCCGCTGCAGATCCGCGGATCGGTGATGGGCGGTGTGACCATGGCAATCGGGGCCGCACTGTATGAAGAGCTGCAATTCAATGAACTGGGGCAGATCGTCAATCCCCATTACTTCAAGTATCATCTGCCAACCTACAAAGAAGTGCCAACCCAGGTGGTCAATTTTGTTGAGACGCCCGACGCGATTGGTCCATTTGGCGCGCGCGGAATTGGCGAACACTCTGTGATCGGCCCGGGCCCGTCCATCCTGAATGCGGTTTATGATGCCATCGGTGTGGATTTCTTTGAAATCCCGGTCACACCTGAAAAAATCAAAAAAGCCCTGGAAGCGAAGAAGGAGTAAAGATCATGCCTGAAAAAATTACGTTTACAGTGAATGGCATTGGTCGAACGGTCGAAGTCGAACCGGATATGATGCTGATCGATGTGATCCGGGATGTGCTTAATCTCACCGGCACCAAACATGGCTGCGATAATGCCACATGCGGCACCTGTGTTGTTGTGATGAACGGCAAAGCGATCAAAAGCTGCAATACACCAGTCAGCAAAGCTGCCGGAGCAGATATTCTGACCGTCGAAGGTCTTGCCAAAGGCACCGAGTTCATCCTGTTCAGAAAGCCATTTCCGAATCAGGCGCGGTTCAATGTGGATTCTGCACCCCCGGTATTGTGATGGAGTTGTACGGATGTTAGAGTCGAACCCGGACGCAGCGAGACGGAAATGACCAATGCTCTAACCAAGCATCTCTGCCGCTGCACCGGATACGAACCGATCCGGGATGGAGCATTGATCGCGCAGAAACTCGTGAAAGAAAGAAAATAGCCCACCGATTAACTACTCCGTTGAATTTTTCAGCGGAGTAGATTTTCATCACATACCATCTGACAAAAAGAGGCATACTATGGCATTCGATATTCTGATCAAAAATGCAAAGACCCGCGCTTCCAAAAGTAACCTGGTCCAGATCGCCATTCAGGGCGGCAAGATCGCAAAGATCGCCGAAAAAGTGGATGGTGATGCGAAACAGGTGATCGACGCAAAGGGCAATCTGGTCACCGAATCTTTCGTGAATGGTCATCTGCATCTCTGCAAAGTGTACACCCTGAAGATGATGGACGATGAAGCCATCGGCGCCTACACCGGCGAATCGATGGGCGGCGCGATGACAGCCATTGAACTGGCGTCCAAGGTGAAAGAAAAATATGATGAGAAGTGGATCATCGAGAATGTTCGTAAGGCTGTTGATCTGGCAGTCCGCTTCGGCAACACCCATATCCGCGCGTTTGCGGATACCGACACCACAGGCAAATTGGAAGGTGTGAAAGCCCTCCTGAAAGCTCGAGAAGAATTCAAGGGCAAAGTTGAGATCCAGGTGGTTGCCTTCCCTCAGGATGGCGTCGTCCGCGACCCGGGCGCTGAAGAATACATCGAAGAAGCTTTGAAATTAGGCGCGGATGTTGTTGGTGGTATCCCCTGGATCGAATATACCGAGAAGCCGACGAACAGGAACACATCGACCGATGTTCGCTCTGGCGAAGAAATACAACAAAGATGTTTCCATGCTGATCGATGATGCTGGCGATCCCACCTTGAAGACCCTCGAGATGATGGCTGTGAAGACCATCAAAGAAGGCTGGCAGGGACGTGTTACCGCCCAGCACTGCCGTGCCATGGCGCTGTATCCCGAACCGTACTATCGCAAGATCGAATATTTGTTGAAACAGGCGAAGATCGGCGTGGTCTCCGACCCGCAAACCGGTCCGCTGTATGCCCGTGTGAAATCCCTGTACAAAGCCGGTGTCAGTGTTGCTCTCGGACAGGATGATATTGCGGATGCCTACTATCCGTATGGCCGCAACAATATGCTCGAAGTCGCTTTCCTGGCCAGTCCCATATTATGAACATGATTGGACGCGATGAGATGGAGATCCTGTACGATCTGATCACCACCAACGCTGCCAAAGCCTTCAATATCACCAATTACGGCCTAAGGAAGGTTGCACGGCTGACCTGGTGGTTCTGGATGCCGAGAACGTCTGGGAAGCGATCTGGTCGCATGAGGCCCCATTGCATGTCGTCAAAAATGGCGTGGATATCACCGTAAAGAAATAACGGGTTGTTTACATATCGTAGGGGAGGGTCTCAGACCCTCCCCTACGAAAACCCGCCCCTACTTTGTTAAATATAAAATATTTTTGGGAATAAAACCCTTCACACCGAAATCAACGCAACCGCCACCACACACATCCCTACACCCAACCATTGCCATTTGGAAACAGGCTCTTTCATAATCATCGCGGCCAACAACACATTGATCGCGGGATAGACCGAGGATAGAACAACGGCCACATCCTCGCGGGTGAATTGCCGCGCCAGCATATAGAGTGCATTCCCGCCGGCATCCAATACCCCGGCCAGGAATGAGATCGGATCGGTAAAAAAGGAGGAACGCGGTTCCCTCGAGAATAAAAGCAGCATCAACGCGACAAGCAGCGCCGTGGAGCGGGAGATCACGAGTGGAGAAAAGACAAACCCCCTGGGAACCTGGGCCATAAAAATATAAAATCCGCCAAACCCCAGCCCGGATACGATGGTCAGAATGATGCCCTTTGTGGTTAGCGGAGTAGCATCTGCCTTCGTCCGCGAGACCAGCCAGATACCTGCCAGGGCTAAAACAAAGCCGACCAACGCGCTGATGGGAGGCAACCCTGCCGTCAGGCTATTAAATAACACCGGGACTGCCACCCCGATCACGGCTGAAGCAGGGGCTACGATGGCGGAGTGATTGCTGGAAAGGGCGATATACAACGAGCCGATGCCGATGCATCCCACTGCGCCTGCCAGGATCGGCCATTTGACCACATCCAGCGGCGGGAATACTTCCCGTCCGATGAGGATCACCCCAATCAACACCACCAAACCGGCGATCATGGAGACAACCAGGGTGTGAAATTGCCTGCCGCGCTGCATGGCTAATCCGCCTGTAAAATCACCGCCGCCCCAGGAGAGCGCAGATGCGATGGCGAACAGGGAACCGACAATTTGGGTTGGAAGCATGATGGGATCCTGAATGAAGATGTCTTACCTGGCCCAGGGAGGCAGAAATTTATGGTAGTGTTTCTTAAACCACCCCAATTCGCAGCGTTGCGCTTGTTCTTTCAACTCGCCGGCTCCCCAGATGATCGTTCCCCCAAATATACCCAGCAATCCGGCAAGATGGGTATTTTCAACAAAAACACTGGCAAGGATGATCAGAACCCCCAGGATGAATACGGCTGGTGCCCAGGTGAGTCCGCCGTACCTTTCCAGGTAGATCACCCAGGAAAACCCGATACCTATCAGAAGAAAGGCGCTGATTCCCATCCCCATCCGAATAGGTTCATGGTTTGCCTTCCCCATGCAAGGAATGGTCATGCTTGAGCAGGTTTTTGGTGGTGGCGGATGGGTATTCCAGCAAAATCTGCCGGTGACGCGGGTTGTGCGGATTCGTGGGCGCATGGCCTTTCTTCACCCGATTCTCCTGGTGGCGCGTTTCGATGCCGTTCCAGAAGAAGATGATACCGAGAATTCCAAATACGCCGGAAAGCAAATTGGACTGGCTGAATAGGGAGAGGATGGCAAGAAGGATCCCGATGATGAAAAACGCCACAATTGGAATCTTCATCTGGACGGTTGAAAACTCAATCCGTCTGACCAAAATATGGCCAGACCATATCCCGGCTATGACAGTGAGACCAAGTAGAAGACCAGTCAAATGATTTATGTGTGTATTATGGATAATCTGGCGAATGCAGAGTGAATTTAATAAGCAAATTATACCCGCCTCTATCCTGATGTTACGGGTTTTAATCCTTAGAGAGCCGTTGGTCTTTGGATCAAGATCCGATCTCCGGTATCAGGTTTCTGGTCTCAAATCTTTAATTTCGTAATGGTATAATCGGAATGTCACCTAATTTTATCCAATTTCGATAATGGAGGAATGAATGCCCCCAAAGGGTCGGATCGTAGTCGATGAACGTTATTGTAAAGGCTGCGAACTGTGCGTGGAATCTTGCCCGCAGGACGTGCTGGAACTGGCCGTAGACCGGATGACAGCCAAGGGCTACCACCCCGCAGAACTCAAAGCGATTGGTTGTACTGGTTGTGGTATCTGTGCGATCGTTTGCCCGGATGCTGCGATCACAGTCTATCGTGAGACGAATCCAAAACCAGTTTCATCGGAGGGGAACGCATGAGCAGGGAACTACTCAAAGGCAATGTCGCAGTTGCTGAAGCAGCAGTCCGGGTAGGATTGGAAGCGTATTACGGTTACCCGATCACACCGCAGACAGAATTGCTGGAACATTTATCTGCTCGTATGCCGGAACTTGGACGCGCATTCGTCCAGGCGGAAAGCGAATTGGGTGCGATCAACATGGTTTATGGTGCGGCTTGCACGGGAGCGCGGGTGATGACCTCGTCATCCAGCCCCGGTATCAGCCTCATGATGGAAGGGCTTTCTTACATCGCCGGCACCGAAGTACCAATGGTACTGGTCGACGTGATGCGTGGTGGACCTGGTCTTGGCAATATTGCACCAGCCCAGGCGGATTACAATCAGATCGTCCATGGCGGCGGTCACGGAGATTTTCACGCCATCGTCCTGGCGCCATCCAGTGTACAGGAATCGATCGATATGACCGTCCTGGCATTCGACCTGGCTGAAAAATATCGCGCCATTGGGGTTGTTCTAACCGATGGGGCGCTGGGTCAGATGATGGAGCCGGCAGAATTGCCTGAGATGCGCCCAGTAGTGCACAAAGTACCGGATTGGGCAGTCTCTGGCGCTAAAGGTCGTGACCGGCGAATCTTGTCCTCCATTTACCTGAATCCACCTGCTGAAGAAGTGACCAATCTGCGATTGTTACGGCGGTGGCAGGATATCCAGAAGAATGAAATTCGATATAAAGAATATTTTCTTGACGACGCGGATTTTGTCGTAGTAGGCTTTGGCTCGACCGGGCGGATCGCCCTCTCTGCGGTCAGGGCAGCCCGTGCCGAAGGAATTAAGGTCGGTCTCTTCCGACCGATAACCGTCAGTCCGTTTCCTTTCCCGCAGTTGGAAGAATTAGTTGGTAGCGCGAAGGGAATCCTTGTAACGGAAATGAATTCCGGTCAGATGTTGGATGATGTCACACAACAGGTGCGAGGTCGTGTTCCGGTAGAATTTTACGGCCGCCTCGGTGGTGTTGTTCCTTACCCGGATGAAATACTCAATGAAATCCGCCGGATGGCCTCATCGGACTTAAAATTGGACGGCCACCCACGAGACCGCTGGTTGTCTCGAATGCCAATGCCGGTGAATTAAGGAGATCATATGGATACCACAGAGACTTTAGTTTACGCTCGACCGGAATCCTTTACTCCGGCTCAAACACATTATTGTCCCGGTTGCACCCATGGTGTTGCCCACCGCCTGGTGGCGGAAGTGTTGGATGAGATGGGCCTGCGGGAGAATACGATAGGCGTTGCCTCAGTGGGCTGTTCGGTTTTCGCCTATAACTATTTCAATTTTGATTTTGTCCAGGCGCCGCATGGTCGCGCTCCCGCCATGGCAACCGGCATCAAACGAGTTTATCCCGATAAGATCGTCATGACCTATCAGGGCGATGGCGACCTGGCTTCCATCGGAATGGGAGAAATTGTAGCAGCCGCCGCCCGCGGTGAAAATATCACCGTCATCTTTATCAATAATGCCAACTATGGCATGACCGGCGGTCAGATGGCGCCCACGACCCTGCCAGGCCAGAAAACCACCAGCTCCCCGCAAGGACGGGATGTCGAGACCATGGGTTACCCGATCAGAGCTTCTGAACTTCTTTCAACTTTGACTGGAGCAAGTTATGTGGTTCGGCGCAGCCTGCATGACCCCAAAAATATCCGCCTTTCCAAGAAAGCGATCCGGACTGCGTTTGAAACACAAGTGCGCGGACTGGGTTTTTCGATGGTCGAACTGCTCTCCGTCTGCCCAACCAATTGGGGCATGACCCCGTCTGATTCGCTCACCTGGATCCAGGACCATATGGTCCCATATTACGCACTGGGTGATTACAAAGTTTCAGATGGCATTGCGGACTTTAAGGCTTAGGGAGGCATGTATGCAGACTGAAGTGATTATCTCAGGTTTTGGTGGACAGGGTGTTTTGTTCGCAGGTCAATTGCTATCATACGCCGCAATGGATCAGGGAAAAAATGTAACCTGGATTCCATCCTATGGTCCTGAAATGCGCGGTGGGACGGCGAATTGCACCGTCGTGATCGCGGATGAAGAGATCGGTTCGCCATTTGTTAAAGACCCACAGGCAGCTCTGGTGATGAATTTGCCATCCCTCGATAAATATGAACCAATGATCCAACCGGGGGGAGTTTTAGTGGTCAACACATCCATGGTCAATCGCGTTCCGACCCGGACTGATATAAAGGTGGTCAGTATCCCTGCTAACGAGATCGCGGAAGAACTGGGCGACCGCCGAATGATGAATATGGTGTTATTGGGTGGGTTATTAGCCAATCTACCTGTGATCAAGCTGGATGATATGGAGAAATCTTTGCAAGCCCATATGCCTGCCAAGCTCTCGAAAATGCTGCAAGCGAATTACAAAGCCCTTCGGAGAGGCGCGGAGTATAAAGCCTAGCTTCTTTATCAATTCATACATTTTTTCAAACTCAGGATCGGAAGCCAGCCATGCTTCCGATCTTGCTTTACACCGGGAGGTAGATCCCCGGCGATATGTTGTGATGAATTAACCACTTCCATTTCCAATTGATTGAAGGCTGCCTGTATCATATATAATCAAGATGGAAAACCATAAATGCGATGAAGATGATAAAACCGGGCAATTCATTTCGATCAATAGGTACCTACCTCCTGGGCGTGGTGATCCTGGGGATCATCTACCACCTGGCAGCGCGTCTTGGTTTGCAAATGGCCAATGTTCAACCAAACACTTCCCCGGTGTGGCCTCCAACCGGGATTGCAATCGCCGCGCTCTTATTGTTCGGAATTCGTTATTGGCCCGGGATCGCATTAGGGGTAATATTTGGATATCTATTCAACAATAACGCCCTCAATATCTCGGTTGGCCTGGCTGTTGGAAATTCGCTCGAAGCCATTGCTGCGGCATTCCTGCTTAAGAAGATCGCGAAGTTCCATAATTCATTGGATCGAATTCAAGATGTGATCGGTCTGGCTGTTTGGGGGGCGCTCGCAACAACGATCTCTGCTTCCATCGGTGTGATCACTCTACTGCTGGCCGGGACCGGAATCCAAAATGTGGTTTGGACCGTCTGGTATACCTGGTGGATTGGCGACTTCATGGGGGCATTGGTCATTACCCCCTTACTGCTCGTCTGGATCACGAATTGGCCGATCCTCTGGAATCCCAAAAAAACGCTGGAGGTATTGATCGTCCTCATCCTGCTGCTATTGGTCACCGGCTATGTTTTTACCAACCAGACGATTGGCAGAGTCACGCATGAAGCGATGATCTATGTGATTTTCCCCTTCGTGATCTATTCTGCCCTGCGTTTTACCCAGCTTGGTGCGGTGAGCGCCGTCGCTCTGGTTTCGGGGATTGCCATTTATGGCACGGCAGTTGGGTCGGGGCCGCTGGTTAGGAATTCGTTAAATGAATCGTTGATCCTTTTGCAAACGTTTATGGGAGTTGTCTCACTCACCGCACTGACCCTCGCCGCGACGACCAATCAACGCCAGAATGCCGAAGAAGCATTACAACAAAGAGTAAAAGACCTGGCAAAATTGAACGATTCCTCTCAAACCTTTCTGGGGATCTTTGACACCCACACCATCTATGCGACGGTATGCCGGTTTGCGGTCGATAAATTTGGGTTAAGCGCAGCCTGGATCGAATTGGATAATGGCGAAGAAAAGAAGCGGAATATTATTGCTCCCTATAAGATTACTGAACATCAGATCAATTTGATCCATGCTAACGCGCCCAGCGGAAGCATCCCAGACGCATCGGATGGGAGAAAATGCTTTAAAATAAATACAACCGAATTGAGCGGATCGGTGACATTCCTGCCGTTAAAATTCGCGGGAAAACAATTAGGGCAACTGGCGTTGATGAGCAATAGCCTATCGTTCTTTAGTAACGATCGGGAAATTCTATTGGATTCATACGCCAATCTGGCGGCGGTGGCCATTCAAAACACCTGGCTGCTGGATCAGGTCAAGAGTGGGAACGAACGCCTCCACGCGCTCTCACACCGGTTGATGGAAGTCCAGGAATCTGAACGACTGCATCTTTCTCGGGAGCTTCACGACGAATCGGGTCAGGTGATCTCAGCGATGATGGTTCAATTGGGTTTGCTGGAACGTGATGCGGAAAACCCGGAACTGATCATCAAACATGCGAATGAGCTGAAACATATTGCGGCAGATGTTTTGAGCAATCTACACCAGATGGCCGTGAGATTGCGCCCGGCAAGCCTGGATCATCTGGGACTGGTCACTTCATTGGATCAATATATTACCGATTTTGGCCGACAGCACAATATCGATGTCCAGTTCGAATTTGTGGTTTCCCCCGGAAAACGGCATCCGCTTGAGGTGGAGACCGCGTTATTCAGGATCGTCCAGGAATCACTCACGAATGTGTTGCTGCACGCCCGGGCGACCCATGTGGATGTACTGTTAAGCCAGCGAAAGAATTCTCTCAATGTGATTGTGGAAGATAATGGTGTGGGATTCATCCCTGAACATGTGGCCGGTCATCCCCACCTGGGATTATTCGGGATGAGAGAGAGGGTTGAAATGCTGGGCGGAAATTTCACCATCGAAAGCAGCATTGGGAAAGGTACGACCATTCAGGTGGAGGTTCCCTGTGACGATTAGAGTTCTGATCGCGGATGATCATGCCATTGTAAGAGCAGGGTTGCGCACCCTGATCACATCTGAGACAGACCTTCAACTCATCGGTGAGGCAACCGGTGGATTGGAAGCGATGGAGAAAGTCCAGGAACTGGTTCCGGATGTACTGGTTCTGGATATCAGCATGCCTGATCTCGATGGCATTGAGGTCATCCGGGCGCTGAAGAAGGCTAATTCCACCTGCGCCATTCTCATCCTGTCTGTCCATGAAGACGAAGCCTTGCTGCGCGAAGCGATCAAATTAGGCGCAGCGGGTTACATCATCAAACATGCGGCGGAATCGGAGCTTATCGCAGCCATCCGGTCTGTGTTTCGCGGCGATATGTACGTCCATCCAAAGATGATCAGGTCCCTGCTTCAAACGGAAGATAAGAGTATACATCGAGATAGAGCGATTGGAGAGCCTCTCACCAGCCGGGAAGAGGATGTGCTTAAATTACTCGTGCAGGGATACACCAATAAGCAAGTTGCCGAAGAATTGAGTATTAGCACTCGAACCGTTGAAGGTCATCGGGCAAACCTGACCGAAAAGTTGGGGATACGAAGCCGGGTGGACCTGTTACGCTATGCTCGTGACCACCAATTGATCTAATTCATTGATCCCATTGACCGACCCCGTAAAAACTACGGGGTCGGTTTTTTACCCGGAACAAGAAGTAAGTACCCGGTCAAATCGAAATAATTATACCCCAAATTATTCCGCTTACATTACCCCCACCTATCTTCTAAGATTAATCAACCTGCACTCCTAATATTAATTGAATAGATTGGATAGTATGAACACTGCCAATACCGATCACCTCACACAATCGGCTCTAATAAAGATGACGGGGATCTGTAAACGTTTCCCGGGTGTGGTTGCCAACGACCATATCGATCTAGATATCTATCCCTCTGAAATTCACGCGTTGCTGGGTGAGAATGGCGCCGGTAAGAGCACCCTGATGAAGATCCTTTATGGGTTTTATCGATCAGATGAAGGGGAGATCATTTACCAGGGAAATGTGGTTCAAATCCGTTCTCCATTCGATGCGCGCGCCATCAATATTGGGATGGTCTTTCAAGTACTCAATCTCATTCCGGCCATGTCCGTTCTGGAAAATATCGCCTTATTCCTTAAAGACCTGCCTTCGATTTATAACCCGTCCGTGATCCGGGATCGGATCATCAAATTCTCTAAACAATACGGGCTTGAGGTTAATCCAGACGACCAGGTATCGCAATTATCCATCGGCGAACAGCAAAAAGTGGAGATATTAAAGCTGCTGCTCTCAGACTCCAGATTATTGATCCTGGATGAACCGACCCGGGTCCTGGCCCCTCATGAAGTGGATGCTTTGTTTTCTGTGTTGGATTCACTTCGCAAGGATGGGTATGCCATCATCCTGATCACCCATAAGCTAAAGGAAGTGCTTGAATGCGCCGATCGGATCACCGTCTTGCGGCAGGGCAAACTGTCGGGGAGCTACCTCAGGTCTGAAGTGGATGAGCCGAAACTGATCCGCTTGATGTTTGAGAAAGAAATTGCCAGCCCGTCCACCCGAACACAGGGAGCAACCAAGATGGAGGGCGCATCTGTTGTGAAGCTCGAAATGATCTCCACAAAAGGTGTCGGAGCGGCAACCAGCCTGAAAAACATAACACTCTCCATCCATGGTGGTGAGATTGTCGGTGTGGCTGGCGTCTCAGGCAATGGTCAGAAGGAATTGGGGGATGTCGTTCTGGGAATGGAACAAATCAGCGCTGGGAAAAAGATCATGTTCGAAAAGGATTTTTCATCCCGATCCATATCAGAAACAAGAGCGAACGGGGTCGGATTTATTCCAGAAAATCCACTAACCATGGCGACGGTTCCATTTATGACCGTTTTGGAAAATATGGCTTTGACCAATGTGGGCCGCTATTGTCGAGCAGGCGGTCTGGTAGTCGATTGGAATAAAGTTCAGATAGACCTGCGATCGGCTCTGGCAAAGTTTGGTTTCAATTTTTCCCCATACACTCTGGCAAAATCACTATCCGGGGGGAATCTGCAAAGATTGATCATCGCCCGCGAGATGGCTAACGATCCGAAATTGATCATTGCCTCCTATCCGACCAGCGGATTGGATGTACAAAGCGCCATGATTGCCAGGGATGCTTTGCTGCAGGCCAGGAATTCTGGCGCTGCAGTCTTATTGATCTCCGAAGATTTGGATGAACTTAGCTCTCTGAGTGATCGGTTGATCGTTCTCTATGAAGGGCGAATCGTTGGTGAATTCACACCTGAGAATATGGATCTCCTGGAAGTTGGCTATCTCATGACAGGTTCAAAGGCAAACAATGGCACTCACACTGGATAAGAACTCGCCGGCACTTGCTGCCGTAAAAAACACCTTTCGGACTGTGATCCGATATTTGGTCATCTTTGCCGTCGCATTCATCCTTTTCGGTTTGATTTTGGTGATGGCGGGTAAAGATCCGATCGAGGCGATCACAGACACCCTGGCTTACACCCTGGGAACTGCTTCAGGATTTTCCGAGGTGATCGTAAAGATGATCCCCCTGATCCTCACCGCGGTGGCTGTGGCTTTGCCTTCCAGGGTCGGGCTGATCAATGTCGGCGCGGAAGGTCAATTATATATGGGTGCTTTATTCGCCACCGGGATTGCATTAAAGTTTCCCGGGTTGGCAGCATGGGGCGTCATCCCGTTGATGATGCTGGCCGGAGCAGTTGGCGGAACGATCTGGGCGTTCATACCCGTCTACCTACGGGTGCGCGGATTGGTAAATGAAACCATCACCACATTGTTGATGAATTACGTGGCGCCGATCATCGTTTCTCTGCTGGTCTATGGTCCCTGGCGCACCCAGACCAACGCCATGTATCCGCAAACGGATGATTTCTCCCTCGCGGCGAGGCTTCCCACCTTCTTTGATACCCGTATCCACCTGGGGTTGATCCTTGCCCTGGTTGTCCTTGTTGCCTATTGGTATGTGATGAAGTATTCACGGTGGGGTCTTGAGATAAGGGCAATCGGCGGCAATCCCCAGGCAGCCAGGCGGAACGGCATCCGCTGGGCGTTATATCTGGTTGTGGCGATGTGTATCGGCGGCGCCATCGCAGGTCTGGCGGGGATGTCTGAGATCTCGGGGATCCATGGCAGGCTGCGTCCGAACTTTAGCTCCGGATTTGGCTTCATGGGTTTCTTGATCAGTTGGTTATCCTTCGGAAATCCGGTTGGCATCTTCTTTATGTCCTTTGTGGTGGCGATCATTACCACCGGTGGGGATATTCTACAGATCAAGCAAGGATTGCCCTATGCGGTTGTGAATATTCTCCTTGCGATCACCCTCTTTGTTGTCCTTGCCAAACCGACCCTCTCGAAAGGGAAATCAAAATGAACCTGCTTCCTCTGGTTGGATTACTCTCCAGCGCACTCTTTACAGGTACCTCACTGCTGTATGTCACGCTCGGTGAGGTCATCAGCGAACGGGCAGGGATTGTGAATCTGGGGTTGGAAGGGGTCATGCTGATCAGCGCATCGGTCGGTTTTGCGGTTGGCTCCGTAACCGGGAATCCGTATTTGGGAATTCTGGCTTCCACATTGACTGGCGGTCTGGTGAACCTGATCTTCGGGTATATGGTTGTCTCTCGAAAAGCAAATCAATTGGCCAGCGGATTGGCGACCATGTTCCTTGGTTTTGGTCTCAGCGCGCTCATCGGAAAGCCGTACGTGGGCGGACGGATCACCAGCCTCCCACGCATCCTTCTTCCCGGGATGTCCGGACAATCACCGCAGCTTACATCGCAACTCCAATTTGACATCCTGGTGTACCTGGTGGTCCCGGTCGCCCTGGCAGTGTGGTTCTTACTCTTCCGAACGAGATGGGGACTTGGATTGCGGGCCATCGGTGAAAATACGGATACGGCATTTGCTGCCGGGCGTAACCCGAACCTAATGCGGTTTCAAGCATTGTTCCTCTCCGGCATGTTGGCCGGGTTGGGAGCTGCCCATTTGTGCATCGCGTATGCCCGCACCTGGAAAGAATTCATGACGGCCGGGAGAGGGTTCATCGCGGTGGCTCTGGTCATCTTCTCCAAGTGGCATCCTATTCGGGCCATTGCCGGGGCTTTTCTTTTCAGCGCTGCGGTGGCTTTCCAATTATTGCTTCAATCCACCGGCATTAATGTATCCCCGTTCCTCCTGGATATGATCCCCTATGTGCTGACCATCGTCGTGCTCATCATCTGGGGTGGAACCAGAAAACAATCCGCTCCGGCGAGTTTAGGCCGGGTATATTACGGCTCGGAATAGTACGATCTTTGAGGAGGAGGTGCAAACCAATCCTATCGGTATATTCAAATCCAATTCAATTTTGATCATTCAAGGAAGGGAAAAAATGAAAAAGTCGATTTTTACCGTATTCGCCTCACTGATTGTCCTTACGATGTTACTCGCAGCCTGCGCTCCTGCTGCCACTGAAGCCCCGGTTGTCCCAACCGAAGCGCCTGTTGTAGCCACAGAAGCACCCGTAGTGGCCACGGAAGCGCCCGTTGTAGCCACCGAAGCCCCTGTTGCGGAAGGTCCCTGCTTGATCATCGGCGTCACCTATGTGGGTTCCATTACAGATGCCGGATTCAACCAGGCCATGCATGACTCCGCCATGGAAGTTCAGAAGAACATTCCCTGTGTGAAGATCCTCGAAGCGGAAAACGTGCCTGAAACCGCAGACGCCGAAAAGACGATGCAAACCATGATCGATGAAGGCGCCAGGTTGATCTTCCCGACCAGTTTCGGACACCAGGAATTTGCATTCAATCTGTCCAAAACCAACCCGGATGTTGTTTTCGAGCATGTTGGCGGCTACATGATGAGCGACAACTTTGCCAACTTCTTCGGAAAACCACCAGAGACCTTCTATATCATGGGCGCCGCGGCCGGACTGGTGACCAAATCCAATAAACTTGGTTTTGTCGCTGCCTTCCCGATGGGTTGGTCGATCACCTTTATCAACGCTTTTGAACTCGGCGCGCAATCCACCAATCCTGCTGCAGAGACGATCGTAAACTGGACCTTCAGTTGGTCTGACTCTGCCAAGGAAGCCGCCGCTGCGGATGCCCTGATCAACCAGGGTGTGGATGTCATCACGATGCATGTCGACGCTCCCGGAACGATCATCCAAACCGCGGAATCTCGCGGCGTCTATTCCATCGGCTATCAATCTCTGGCTGCCCAGCAATTTGCGCCAGAATACTGGCTCTCCGGGGTAGGATTTACCCTCGGTGGCAAGATGACCTGGTTCGCTTCCTCGGTGATGGATGAGACCTGGGAACCGATCTTCCTGCGCTGCGGACTGGCGGATGGATGTATGGCCATCGCCCCGTTCGGGCCAAAAGTTCCACAGAATGCGCAAGATAAGGTCAAGGAACTTTCTGATGCTCTGAATGCGGGAACCCTGGTAGTCTTCAAGGGACCGATCGTGGATCAGGATGGCGCCGTCCGAATTGCCGAAGGGGCGACCCTGGGTGATCAGGATATGGGCAATGTAGATTGGTTCGTAAAGGGTGTCGTAGGCAACCCGAAATAGCATTACCAATTTGAACTAAGATTTTTCCCGAATTGGGGGTAGCGGATGTTGCCCCCAATTCGGGCAGGCACAATTAGAACAATGCTGCCTGCCTTTGATTTATGATCAAAGGCGGCCGGGATTGGAACCTAATAAATCAAACGAGTTAGGGAGAATTTGAAAATGGATATCAAACAGAAAATTGAAGAAGCCAATCAGACCGCGGTGAAGAGAATGATCGATGCGGATCCCGTCCTGGTGGATATCGCCCCGGCGATCGAGGTTATTCCTGGCATGAAGGACAAAATGATCACCCACTCTGGTCCACCCATTGAGTGGGATAAAATGTGCGGCGCGCAGCGGGGGGCCATTATCGGTGAAGTATTGTTTGCCGGGTGGGCAAAAACCGTGGATGACGCTGTCGCCCTGCTTTCAAAAGGGAAGATAACCCTGGAACCCAATCACCATCACCAGACGGTTGGCCCGATGGCAGGAACGATCTCAGCCAATTCCTGGGTATACGTGGTGGAGAACAAAACCTTCGGCAATAAGGCCTATTGCCGCCAGGTGGAAGGGATGCAGCAGTTCGGAGATTATTCAGAGAAAGCGTTGGACGGTTTGCGATCCTGGCGTGATCTGTTCGCGCCGTCGCTGCGGGCTGCCCTAAAAGCCGATGGCGAATTACCCCTGAAACCGATCATCACCCAGGCGCTTCAAATGGGAGATGAGTTGCATAACCGGCACAGCGCTTCCTCTGCCTTGTTCGGGAATGCGATGGCTGTCGGCCTGGCCAAAGCCGGTCTGCCGATGGATAAGCATCTTCCAACCTTGTATCTCCTGAAGAATCACAATTTGATCTTCCTGGGTCTGGCCATGGCCGCCGGTAAAGCCATTGCAGACCCCGCAAGAAATGTAGATTACAGCACGATGGTCACAGCCATGTGCAGGAATGGCACGGAGTTTGGAATCCGGGTGAGTGGATTGGGTGACGAGTGGTTCACCGCTCCCGCTCCATTTGTGAACGGTTTGTACGTCCCCGGTTTTTCAGAGAAAGATGCCGGATTCGACATGGGCGATTCAGCGATCACAGAGACGGTTGGCTGGGGCGGTTTTGTCCTTGGTGGCGCAGCGGGCATCCTCAGCCTGGTAGGCGGAACCCCGGAAGAAGCGCTGGGGTACACCCGTGAGATGCGCACGATCACCATTGGCTCACATCCAACCTATAAGATGCCCGTGTTCGGGTTCGAGGGCGCTCCGATAGGGATTGATATTCGAAAAGTGGTACAAACCAATACCGCGCCCATCATCGACACGGCCATCGCCCATAAAGAACCGGGATACCCGAAAATTGGAGCCGGTTTGGTTCGAGCACCCATCGATTGTTTTAAAAAGGCGCTCATCGCCTTCAGCCGCAAGTATCAGGCTGGGTAAGATTGAAGGAAAATATGATCACTGGTACAGCCATTCGCAAAAACCAATATTATGATTCGGCTTATCTGATGGGAATCAACAACCGCCTATCCAAGATGGATGGCATCGTTCAGACCGCGGTCCTCATGGGATCCGACGCCAATAAAGAGGTACTCGCTGATCTGGGATTCAACAATCCGGAGATTCGATCTGCCACGGCAAATGATCTGGTTGTTGGGGTGATCGCGGAAACCCAGACCGCTCTGGATGCGGTATTGGGACACCTGGATGAGTGGTTGACAGAGGTCCGGCAGAGTAAGAAAACCTCGGAAATTCATACACTTGACCAGGCATTCGCGGCCAATCTGGCGACCAATCTGGTGGTCATTTCAGTGCCCGGTGAATTTGCCGCCCGCGAAACAAGGAAATCTCTGGAAGCAGGAAAGCATGTTTTCCTGTTCAGCGATAATGTCAGCGTTGCCGATGAGGTTGCGCTTAAACAATTCGCCCGCGAACAAGGTCTGCTCGTGATGGGACCCGATTGCGGCACAAGCATCATTGGCGGCGTGGGGATTGGATTTGCGAACGCGGTACGGAGAGGTAGTATCGGTGTGATCGCCGGCGCGGGAACCGGTCTCCAGGAATTCACCTGTATGGTTCACAATGCAGGCTATGGAATATCGCATGCCATCGGTACAGGCGGAAGAGACCTATCTGACGAAGTGGGTGGAATCACCACGCTGATGGCGCTGGAATCCCTGGAAAAGGATTCCCAGACGGAAGTGATCGCCATCCTGTCCAAACCGGTGGGCGGAAAGTCGCTCACCAGGTTGATCGAGCGGATCAACCAATGCAAAAAACCCATCATCGGTTGTTTTTTGGGCAGCCAACAGAAGATCACGGGGACAACCGGTTTGTTCAAACAGGCCAATATCATCGATGACGCGGTTCAACTGGCAATTCAGGCGATTGGTGGAGACTTCGCCCAATCCGCAGAAGGGATGAAGAACTAACACCGGCTGATACAGGCAGAATACGGTCAAGGGGAAGTATCTGCGCGGTGTGTTTGCGGGCGGCACTTTCTGTTATCAGTCTCAACAGATCCTGCAGGAAGCTGGTATCCGCGTCTATTCCAATGCGCCCCTGGATAAAAAACTAGGGTTAAGCCGTCCGGATCAGAGCCGGGAAAACACAATCGTCGACATGGGCGATGAATTCTACATGGTCGGCAGGCCCCATCCGATGATCGATGGCAGCCAGCGAGCCATAAGGATCGTTAAAGAAGCAAAAGACCCGGATGTGGCTATCTTGTTCTTGGATTTTATCCTCGGTTATAACTCATCAATGGATCCCGTTGGGGAGTTGGTCGATGCGATCCAGGAAGCGCAGCAAATCGTCCTGAATTGGGGGAACCATCTCGAGGTGGTTGCTTCCGTCTGTGGGACGGACGGTGATTCTGCAGGAGATGGCGTTGCAGGTCAAAATGTTGAAGGATTGTGGTGTAAAAGTATTCCAGAGTAATGCCCGGGCGACCAGTTATTGCGTCCGATATTTGAGTGAGGTGATTCATGCCTGAACAAACCGACCTGCTGTTGAATACTCCCCTGGTTGTGGTCAACCTGGGGTTGGAGAGTTTCGCGAAGAACCTCGAAGATCAGAACGTGGAGGTTGTCCGGGTGGATTGGCGCCCTCCTGCCGGAGGGGACCAGGAAATGATTGACCTGCTGGATCAGTTGTTATAGTATTTTTGAGAAGCGATTCTAATATTGGATGTTCTGTCTTTTATTATTCGCTTCGAAGCCTGTACCCAACACCTAATTCAGTCAATAGATAAATCGGTTTTGAGGGGTTTGCTTCGATTTTCTTCCGCAGGTTGGCGATATTTACTCGTAACAATCGATCTTCGTCTTCATAGGTTACACCCCATACCTGGTGAATCAGTTGCCGGTGGGTGATTACCTTGCCTGCATTCTGCGCGAGAGTCTTCAACAGGTCAAATTCAGTCGGAGTGAGTATTACCTCTGCTGACGAAATACTTACTCTATGATGCGCCAGATCTACCACCAGATCACCGACCTTGTAAACTGGATCTCCATCGGAAGTGACAATGCGACGCATCACTACCCGGATTCGAGCTAATAACTCCCCCACCCCGAACGGTTTGGTCAGATAATCATCTGCACCAGCATCTAATTCTTCTATCTTTATCTGTTCCTGGTCTCGGACCGATAAGATAATAATTGAAATCCAACTCCGTCCTCGGACCTGTCGTGTGACTTCAACTCCATCCAGATCAGGTAACCCCAAGTCCAGTATGATCAAGTCGGGTCGATGGTCGACAGCCATCCGAAGGCCTTCTTTTGCATTGGATGCTTCAAATACTGTATTTCCATGCGCGCTGAGACTCAGCCGCAAGAAACGTCGAATTTCGAGCTCGTCGTCGACCACCAATATTCTGAGATTATCGACCATGATTATTCAATTTTATCTTCAAAATCTCTACATGGGAGGGATATTAATACAGTCAACCCACCTTTTGAGGTATTCTCTGCCCAAATTCGCCCTCCGTGAGCTTCCACAATTCCCCGGCATATCGATAGACCGAGGCCAGTTCCGCTTGATCCGGATGACGAACTACCGCGATAGAACTTTTCGAAAATTTTTGATAACTCTTCGGGGGCAACCCCCGGGCCTTCATCCTGAACGGAAAGCAATATTACTTCTTTACGCATCGATGCTTGAAAGAGAATCCTTGCACTGGGTGGAGAAAACTTTATCGCATTATCAAGCATATTTATAAGTGCCTGGCCGATCAATACGGCATCCATCGATATCGCAGGAATACCGTCAGCAATAATAACTTCCACATGATGACCATGTAAACGATCTTCTATCTGGGTCAGTACAGCACCAAAAAGATCCTGGATATCCACTTGAGACCGTTTTAATTGAACAGTCCCCGATTGGAGACGAGTCATATCCAACAAATTCCCAACGAGATGATTTATTAATTGCCTGGTCTATTCAGCCGCAGACTTGATTAACTCCACCCTCGTTTCATGATTCAGCGCAGTTTCTGATCCGGAAGCGCATTCATCTTCTTCCAAACTGGTAAGCGCACCCATAATTGAGGCAAGGGGGGTTCGTAATTCGTGAGAGATTGAATTAAGTAGGGCAGACTGAAGCCGTTCAGTTGTCCGGAGAGACTTAGCCTGATTTACTTGTTCTCCAAAGAGAGAACGCTCTATCGCCAATGCAGAAAGATTGGTAAAGTTCTCTAAAACCAATCGGTCATCTTGTGCTAATCGACGTGATTGGTCATGTTCTTTCAACCCGAGAACGCCAATCATCCCGTGAGATGTCTTCAAAGGTAAGGTCCGGATTGACGCTGCTGGTAGAGTATCCGTTCCAGCCCCGGCTGCCTGTGCATTCTGAAAGGACCATAAAGCGACGGCGATCTCATTGGAGTCTAGAACAAACCCATTGGTTGAAGCCCTGCACCCTCTATTCCCTCAATTGCAGGCAGTAGAATTGCTACATCACTTTCATAGGTTTCACCTAATTTCTCAATGACCACCCTGAAAACAGCTTCGAGATTCACTGCTGCTGTAAGCTCTCGCCCGAGTAAATTCACAATCTGGGCTGCTAATTTCCCTTTTTCTAATTTGGTCCAATTGATCCCGTAATAGAGATGCCAACGAACTAATAACTAACCCTACAATTAATAAACCGATAAAAGTTACGATATATTCTGTATCACTCACGGCAAAGCTATAATAAGAATACACAAAGAAAAAATCAAAGGCTAGAACGCTCAAGAAAGAAGCCAGAATAGATGGTCCACGACCCCAAAACATCGCCGCAAAAACGACTGCAGCCAGAAAGAACATCACAAGGTTAGTGGGTTCCAGGTTTACAAAGATAATTGAATTGAGACCAGTAACAATGGCGACTAATAGGATGCTTTTTAAATATCTCCCCCCATCTCCAATTAAACAAGCTGGTGGTCCGTGGCATAGGAGCAGAGATTCAGGCGTAGGTCTCGCTGATGACATAAATATCGATCGTTCCACTCTGCCGGAATGATTTGATCGACTACTCAACCTCCTCGCAGTAACTCAAACCAACGTGGGCGTAATGGCTTCCCTGCGATGATCTTTGTTACATTATTTTGGCGGGCAAATTCCAAAACAGTATCAGCCACAGAGGCGCCAGATAAGTTTACTATTCGCGCGCCCAATTGTTCTGCCAGATGCAAATTTTGGACAACACGGTCTTGATTAGGAACCGGCATGTGGGTATGACCTGGTGTTTCTACAAAAACGACGATCCATTCAGCCCCAAGATCGTCAGACAATCGTCTACCCGTTCGAATTAGTCTTTCTCCAGTGGATGTGAACTGATACAAACGAGTATGCTGTCACGGGCAGGCCAGGGTCCTGGAATCAACTCAGCCTGCATATAGGAACGCATTTGATTATCCACTCGTTCAGCAGCCCGACGTAAACTTATTTCCCTCAGGGCAGTCAAATTACCTTTTCTAAAAAACTTTTCGATTGCCCGTGACGCTTGATCCGGGATATAAATTTTCCCATCTTTGATACGTTGGATTAATTCATCTGGTGGAAGATCAATTACCTCAATTTCACTGGCTTCGTCTAATAATCGATCCGGTATCGTTTCATGAACCGTTACCCCCGTTATTTGTTGGACCACATCATTCATACTCTCAAAGTGTTGAATCTTAACGGTTGTATAGACATCAATTCCAGATGCAAGCAATTCTTCATCGTCCTGGTAACTGTTCAGGGTGACGTAACCCAGGAATATTGGTATGGGCAAGCTCATCAACCAGAACCAATTGCGGATGCCTCGCGAGCAATCCATCTAAATCCATATCATTCAGTTCAACGTTGTGGTATTTGGCCGACTTTCGTGGTGTAATTTCCAATCCTGTTAATTTTTCATCTGTATCTTTACGCCCGTGGGTTTCGATATATCCGATGATTACATCAACTCCCTGTTCTTTTCGTTGATGTGCTGCTTCAGCATAGCGAAGGTTTTTCCTACCCCAGCGGCATAACCAAGGAATATTTTTAGCTTTCCCCGCAGCTTATGCTCTTCCTCGGTCCGGATATTTGATAATAGTTCGTCTGGATTAGGTCGGCGCAATTCTTTCATTTATCTAATTGTAACGAATCTAGTGCCAAATTGAGTAATAATATGTTCACTCTTGGTTCCCCAAATATCCCAAATAATGGCGATTCGATATGTTCTTGAACCAATAAAACGGAATTTCTCTTCTGGAATAGAACGTTCACGAGCTATTCGTGGAACTTGATAATAAGCTGAAGCAGGACTAATATGCGGGTCAAGTCCACTTGCCGATGATGTTACCAAATCAATTGGAACCTGTAGAGAATTCATCGGATCGTTCTGTTCTAAATTCAACAAGCGTGATTGAACCTGATCAATTAAGTTTTCACTTAAAACACTAAAGTTACTCCCACCCGACATTCCAGCGTTATATGGTTCCCCGCTCGTAGCAGAAGGTCGACCCCAGAAATAATTTGGTCCTGTAAACGATTGTCCTATCAGCGCAGATCCAATGGGAATGGAATTCTTGGTAAATAACAGGCTTCCATTGGATTGCCGTCGGAAACAATACCTGGGCGGTTCCCGTAATTATAAGCGGATATCCTAATCCGGTAAGAATTACGAAAACAGAAAAAATGACCAGGGCGGATTTAATTCTTTGAAACATGGAGTCTCTCCGCTATCTCAACTTTGGTGGTGTTCTTCGTAAAAGAGGAAGAATTGCCTTGATCCTCGTTCCTCAATTGTAATATAGTGAATTCGCTTATCTTGAGAATGCGATAGATAAGAAATTGGCAAGTCGGTCTTTTTCTCCAATTGCGAACCAGAAATATGCCCAGCTGAAACTGATTCCCAATAAAATCAATTGTAACAATTCACGCCCTGAAGCAGGCACGTGTATGTGTTGTTCCCAATAAGCCAATACCCCTAACAACGGAATCGTACCCCATAAGAGGATATCGGCTATCAAAGACAATCGAATGGTTTTCATTAGTTTCCCTTTCGTCTCTTCTTACGATAAACCTAGTAGTGTCAAAGTTATATCGATGAGTTTGATGCCCAAGAATGGTGCTATTAATCTGCCCAGACCGTAGATCAATAAGTTGTCCCTTAACAAAACCGAAGCTCCCACCGCACGATAGGGCACGCCTTTCAAAGCCAGTGGAATAAGCGCAACGATGATCAATGCATTGAATATCACCGCTGAAAGAATTGCGCTTTCTGGTGTCGCCAGATGCATGAAATTTAATGAACCTAATTGTGGGTAGGTTCCAACAAAAGCTGCGGGGATGATAGCGAAATATTTTGCCACATCATTCGCGATGCTGAAGGTTGTCAGTGAACCTCTTGTCATCAATAATTGTTTCCCAATTTCAACAATTTCAATTAGTTTCGTCGGATTAGATTCAAGGTCGATCATGTTCGCTGCTTCGCGAGCGGGCTGTGTACCGGTGTTCATTGCTACCGCCACATCTGCCTGGGCTAACGCAGGCGCGTCATTTGTCCCATCGCCAGTCATCGCCACAAGTCGGCCTTCAGACTGGTATTGGCGAATGAGTTTGAGCTTGTTTTCCGGGGTGGCTTGGGCCAGAAAATCATCCACACCTGCTTCAGCTGCGATTGCAGCAGCTGTCAATGCATTATCTCCGGTGATCATGATTGTTTTAATGCCCATACGTCTTAGATGCCCAAATTGCTCAGTTAATCCACCCTTTACGATATCCTTCAGATGGATGACGCCCAGTGCCATTCCATTTTTTGTGACGACAAGAGGTGTGCCACCCGATCTAGCGATCTGATCAATCAATCCCCGCAACTCAGGTGAGACTGAATGACCATTATTTTCAATCAACGCCAGCATGGTATCAGGAGCCCCTTTTCTGATAAAAGTGTGATCCAGATCTACACCGCTCATCCGCGTTTGTGCTGTAAATGGAATAAAGTGCATTCCCTCGGGATAGGTGTCGCTGGCAGATAGTGTGTGACCCCGGAAGGTTGAATTTCTCTTTGGCTAAGATAACTACACTACGTCCTTCGGGAGTTTCATCAGCCAGGGACGCTAGTTGTGCGGCTTCAGCCAACTCGGAAGCGGATACTCCCCTTACAGGTAAAAACTCGACAGCATGCCTGTCTCCCAATGTGATCGTGCCTGTCTTGTCCAATAACAATACATCGACATCTCCAGCAGCCTCTACAGCTCTTCCAGACATAGCGATCACATTTCGTTGGATCAATCGATCCATTCCTGCTATCCCAATCGCCGAAAGCAAGACCACCAATCGTAGTCGGAATTAAGCAAACCAGTAATGCTACCAAAACGGCGACTGAAATTGGCGTACCTTGGCCTGCCGTCTTTACAGCTAAACAGCGAAAAAGGAAGCAAGGTGACACAAACGACGAGGAATATGATCGTAAAGGAAGCTAGCAAGATATTTAATGCAATTTCGTTAGGGGTTTTCACCCGTTTTGCCCCTTCCACGAGGCTGATCATTCGATCTAAAAAGCCCTCGCCGGGGTTTGAGGTAACTTTTACAACCATCCAATCGGAAAGCAATCGGGTTCCCCCCGTCACTCGCTGAACGATCTCCACCCGATTCTCTAATCACCGGGGCGGATTCACCTGTAACCGCGCTCTCATCAACGGATGCAATCCCTTCAACGACTTCTCCATCCGCTGGAATGATCTCACCACTTTCCACATAAAACAGATCATCCTGTCTTAATTGGGAAGATGCTATTAACTCAAATTTATCCGGTTTACCCCCATTTTCAGGTAAGCTAAGGATCTTTCTTGCCTGGGTATCTTTCCTTGTCTTCCGTAATGCATCAGCCTGGGCTTTGCCCCGGCCTTCAGCAATCGCTTCTGAAAAATTAGCAAACAGGACGGTGAACCATAACCACATTGCGATTGCCCCTACAAAACTTGCGGAAGCTTCACCATGGCCAGTCAAAGACTTGTACCCAAAGGACCGGTAGTAAGCACACTGCCGACTTCCACCACAAACATCACCGGATTACGCACTATTCGGCGTGGATCGAGTTTCAGGAAAGCATCCAGAGCTGCACGACGATAAAGCATGCTTTTAGCCTTTGGTATCAGTCTTCAGTATTGATTTTGTAGACATCATCCACCCACCATTATCAAATGTTCAATTACCGGACCCAATCCTAATGCCGGCAAGAAATTCAACGCTCCGACCAGGACTATCACTACGATCAGCCACATGATAAACAGGGGAGATGTTGTAGGGAGGGTTCCTCCTCCGGTAGGAATTCTTTTTTTCCCGGCAAGCGAGCCAGCCAATGCCAAGGTTGGTATGATCATCCAAAAACGCGAAATAAACATCGCCAGAGCTCCCATGTAGTTGTAAAAAATGCTATTTCCCAGAAGGCCAGCGAAAGCAGAACCGTTATTGTTTCCCTGAGAGGTGAACGCGTATAATATCTGGCTGAACCCATGCGGACCGGGATTGGTAATTGCTGCTGTACCGGTATCCAGTGACACAGCAACTGCTGTCATCCCAAGGACAATAATCGGCATGATCAGGATCAGGATGGCTGCCATTTTCATCTCAAATGGCTCAATTTTCTTTCCCAGGTATTCCGGGGTTCTTCCAACCATCAATCCAGCGACGAAAACACCAACCAGTACAAAAACAAGAATCCCATAAAGGCCGGATCCAACCCCACCTAAGACTACTTCTCCCAATTGCATCAATACCAATAGTGACATTCCACCCAGAGGCATGTATGAATCATGCATGCTATTTACCGCACCTGTTGAAGTTGCAGTAGATATGGATGCGAATAAAGCGGAGGGAGCAATTCCAAAACGCAATTCTTTTCCCTCCATATTCCCACCCGGCTGAAGTAGGCCGGAAGAAGAATCCACCCCCAATGCATGTAAATTCGGGTTACCTGCGGCTTCAGCGCTATATGTCAGGAAGGTAAAGCCGATTAATAAAATCATCATTGCTATGTAAATTACCCACCCCTGGCGCGTATCACCGACCATCTTTCCAAATGAATATGTCAATGCGGCTGGGATCACTAGTTTCAGCCAGCATTAATAGTAGATTTGTAAACGGATTTGGATTTTCAAACGGGTGGGAGGAATTAGCATTGAAAGAACCCGCCCCCATTTGTTCCAAGGTGTTTAATCGCCACCTGGGAAGCTACCGGACCAAGTGCAATCTCTTGTGATTGGTGAGCATCCAGAGTTGTGACCGTTACACTGGAAGAAAGAGTTTGCACCGAGCCGCTGGCAACGAGAAACAAAGCCAAAATTAGGGATAGAGGCAATAAGATATAAAGGACAGATCGGGTAAGGTCTACCCAGAAATTCCCAAGAAATTGGGACTGCCGTCTGGCAAGACCTCGGATAAATGCAATCGCTACAGCCATGCCTGTCGCAGCCGAGAGAAAGTTCTGAACAGTTAATCCAACCATTTGCGAAAGCAAACTCAGGGTTGTCTCGCCACCATAGTTTTGCCAATTCGTATTTGTAACGAAGCTTACGGCGGTATTCAGAGCCAGGTCTGGTGCAACGGCGCTAAATCCTTGCGGGTTTAGCGGGAGAATGTTCTGAAAACGCAACAGGAGAAATAAGAAAACAATTCCCACTCCGCTAAATAGGAGGATGGAAATGCCATAAGATTTCCAGTCCATCTCATCGCTATCGCGAATACCAGCAGTTTTATATAGCCATTGTTCAAACCTGCCGATAATTGGAGTTAAAAAGGTCCGATCTCCTTGATATACCCGCGCCATATAGCTTCCCAATGGCTTCACGAGAAGTGTCAGCACAAGAAAGAATAATAGGATCTGGATAATGCCGATGAGTGTCATCCAAAAATCTCCGGTTTAAGTAATGCAATAAACAAATAAACAAGCAAACCAAAAGCAATAAGGCCGAGCCAAAGATAGAACATAATTTACCTGCCCATAAGTCGATCTAAGCCAAGAATTAAGCCGAAACTCAAAACTAATAGAATAATCAAGAATACAATCACATAGATGTCAGTCATAAACGCCTCAATAAAAAGTAAATCTTTCTATGGATTTATAGCAGCAAGCGTGTTAAGCCAGTGTTAAGGAAGCGTAAATCGCACTAAGGTTATGTAAATATGACCAGGGACTTGAAGCATTTGTGACAGAAAAAGGGATGGTTTAACCCAAATAGAATCAAATCGCCATATTTTAGACAATGGCCTCTCGTTAATTATGACGGCTTTTCTGGCATAATTCTGATGACAAGATTTAGAAAGCAATTGGTACAGAAATACTCTGACGGGAGACAATCTAGATTGTGATTCGATCATTGTGGTTACATGCAGGTAGGACTAACTTTTACTCTGCCAGCTCAGTGTATAGGAATTTCAGATATTTCCCTGTTACAGCATAAAACCATTTGCCCAGATATAAAAATGGCGCAGAAAAATATTCTGCGCCATTAATGTTCAATTTCCGATTAATGAATTTTGTTTTTCAGGTCACTGGTCACTGATTTACTGATCTCTGGTTACCGATATATCCCCTGTGGATCCAATTCTTCGCGCAGAATGCGGATCTCTTCCGAGCTGGGCGGATCGGTGTAGCGCAGTGTCTGCGCCACCTTCAGATCCCAGCCGGTATTCGCCTTCACCTGCTCTTCAGTACAGCAGGTGTGCAACGCGGTGAGGACCATCTCACCGTTGTCATCCGGTTCCATCAATCCCAGGTCGGTGACCACACATTGCGTACCGCCCCCGCGGACTCCGGCGGCATCCCGTTGTTTCTTGCCATTCAGAAATCCGGCTGATGTGATGAAGTCGCATTTCTCGGGGAATCGCCGCTTCTGGTGCGGGGTCATGATGTAGCAGCGGTTTGCCCATCCGGCGATCTCCATCGAGCCGCCCGAACCGGGCAGACGCACTTTGGGATGGGCATAATCCTGCCCGATGATGGTGGCGTTGATATTGCCGAAGCGGTCGATCTGCGCGCCGCCCAGGAAACCTACATCCACATTGCCGCGCTGCAGGTAGAACGAGAAGATATCATACATACTGCAAACCGCGGAGGCGCCGCTTACCAGGTCGGGATCCCCGATGGATAAGCGGCAGCCGGGATGGTCGTGCCCCGATCACACCCGCTTCGTAGATCATCAGCAGATGGGGGGCGTGGGTTCGCATGGCCAGGTTGCACGCCAAATTGGGGATGCCGACCCCGACAAAGACCCGGTCATAATCTCGTAATAAGCGGGAGGCGTTGATGATCAGGAGTTCAGTTGATGTGTATTCCACGATGTCCTCCTAATACTTTCCGTAATTGACAGGCGCCGCGAACAGCGGCTCGACTGCGAGACGCTTGTGGGTCTCTTCGCCGAGCTTCTCCCAGTATTCCGCCCGGTCTTTCACCCCGAATACCCACTCATCCAGGTATTGTTTCACTTTGGCGGGGTCCTCGGTGATCTTATCCCACTCCAGGTAGAAGACATTATCACGGTCATAATAGCCCTGGGTGTAGGAGGGATGGCTGGCGAATGGCACATGGCAGACCGCGTCCACAATGAAATCGGGGATGACCGTCCGGTTGGGGTCAGATCGGATGACGGATTTATCCACGATCTCTTCCGCGGTGAGGATGACATGTTCCGCCGCGAAGGCTGATTCCTTCTGCTCACCTAGGATGCCCCAGATCTGGGCATTACCGTTGACATCACAGCGCTGCACATGGACGATGGCGACATCCGGGTGCAACGGCGGAACGACGATCACCTCCCTTCCGGTGTAGGGATCTTTCACCCGCCGGTATTGCGGATTGGCTTTCTCCAGATCAGGTGCGGCCGTCTGGTTCATGGGGATGAAGGGCAGTCCGCAGGCGCCCGCCTGTAACCGGCTGATCATCGAATAATGGGAGTACTCTTCCCATTCCAGGTGTCCCGCTTCCAGTTCCGCTTTGATGATTCGCAGCGAACCCACCCCGGGATTGCCAATGTAGGAGAAGATCAGCTTTCGGGCGCACCCGGCCGCCACCATCATATCGTAGATGAGGTCGGGGGTAGCGCGTGCCAGGGTCAGGTCTTTTCGTCCCTGGCGGATGATCTCATGACCGGCCGCAAAGGGGATCAGATGGGTAAAACCGGCGGCGTATACCGTGTCGCCGTCATGGACATAATTGTGATGGCGTCAGTTAAGGAGGTAAGTTTGCTCATAGGCTCATTGTCTATCAGGATGAAAAGATGAGAATGGGTTGATATTGAAATGGTGTGCTACACCCGCCGGACGTATGTGCGGATCTGCTCGTGCATATACAAGGGTAGATAGTACAATCCTCCGGCGTTCTTGCCGCTGGAACCGGAGCCTTTCCAACCTCCGAAAGGTTGGAAACCCGGCCATGCGCCGGTGGTCGCCCCCTGCGGACGATTCGCGTAGGTTACGCCCGCTTCGATCTGGTCAAAGAACCAGTCCGACTTCATCCGGTGTGCCGTAGAAACCCGCGGTCAGGCCGTAGAGGACATTATTGGCCCGCTGCATCGCCTTCGTCCAGCTGTCTACTGCGGTAACCATCGAGATGGGCAGGAACATCTCGGTCTTGCCAGAGCGGATGATCGGCTGCGACGCCGGTGACGATGGTATTCGGGCAGAAATATCCCTTTGGCGAAATGCGCCATCGGTGAGAATTTTGCCGCCGGTCAGGACCTTTCCTGCGGTGTGCAAGTTGTTCGCAGAATGTCTGATAATCACGCATATCTGCCTTTGTTGATCACCGGGCCGTTGTAGACCGACGCGGTCAGTTGGATCGCCGATCTGGAGTTTACCGGCCAGCATCGACCATTTTCTGCACCAGCGCATCATGGACCGATTTGTCCACAAATACTCTGGAGCAGGCGGAACATTTCTGGCCTTGCAGACCGAAATGCCGAACGTACAATACCCAGCGCAGCGTCATCCAGGTTGGCGTGATTTGGATACGATGGTCGGATTTTTTCCGCCCAGTTCGAGGATGGACGGACGAACCCATTTTCCGCTGCTGAAATCGCGCCCGATCTTCATCCCCACATCATAGGAACCGGTAAATGTGATGCCATCCACCAGCGGGCTGTCGATCAGGTACTGGCCCATTGTGCTGCCCGGGCCGGACACATAATTGAACACGCCATCCGGAATGCCCGCATCGCGGAAACATTCCGCGATCAGCCGGGCAGTCCAGGGGGTATCGGTGGCGGGTTTCATCACGATGGTATTACCGGTCACCAGTGCCGCACCGGCAGGTCCGCCGGTCAGAGCGCCGGGAAATTGAAGGGGGAGATCACCAGCCATACTCCGTATGGTCTCAAGACTGACATATTGGTGGAGACAAATCCGGTCAGTGGATCGCGTCCCAATTCATGGATGAAGCCGTCATTGGCTTCCATCCGGTCGCAGGAATAACGGATCAGATCGGCCGTCTCGGCCACATCACCCAAGGCTTCCATGCGGTTCTTTCCAACTTCCAGTGCGACGACCACACCCATTTCGAAGGTACGTTCGTCCATGATCTCAGCCGCTTTGCGCACCAGTCTGAACCGTTCCTGCCAGGGTGTATTACTCCACATCGGGAACGCGTTCCTGGCCGCATCCAGGGCAAGCTGGGCATCGGCTGCTGTGCCTTTTTGAAATATCCCCAGAACCAGATCGGTATCTGCAGGAGATCGGTCTTCGAATTTCTCGGCAGAGAAATGATCTTTGCCGTTGATCAACATGCCATGTTCCTTGCCGAGATTGGCTTTTACCTGGATCAACGCCTGATCATACCGGGTATGCAATTCTTCCGGTGGATTGAACATGGTGGAATAAGTCAGTTTGAAGCTGCTTTCAGCCATAAACACACACCTCCTGGATATTGGTGAAAAGATCGCCCGTTAAGCAGGGCTTCTTCAGTATAGCCCAGGTAAATCGGACTGTCAAAAAGGTATTAACACTTGAGGTTGGAGGATATTGTCATCCCTTGTATACGGAGGTGAAGCGAGCCTGATTGTCCTCCCTTCCTAAGGGAGGTGGCGCGCAGCGCCGGAGGGATCACCAAACCGGAAATTGGTAGTAACCGGGAAGGGATGAGATTGCCACGGCAGGCTTACGCCTGCCTCGCAATGACACGAAGGAGCATTGTCCTCCCTTCCGAAGGGAGGTGGTGCGCAGCGCCGGAGGGATCTTATGCATGAAATGCACTTGGAAAACCGAAAGAGATCCACCCGTCCCGAACAAATACGGTTCGGGACACCCTCCTTACAAAGGAGGGACAAAGACATGTGGTCATTGGTTACCACCGGGAAGGGATGAGATTGCCACACTCGCTTCACTCGTTCCCCAAGGGGATGCTTCGCAATCGCAATGACATTCTGCGCGTTCGCGATGAGATGCGGCGCACGAAGGCGGAAGGACAATGACTTGTGGTCAATACTTATTCACGACGGGTAGTCTGCGTCCTATTACTCTCCCAGCACCACATCCACCGGCATACCGGGTTTCAAATTCAGGTCCGGGTTGGGGATCTCGATCTCAACGGCGAACACGGTCGTTTTCCTTCCATCCGCGGTTTGGACATTGCGGGGAGTGTACTCGGCCTGATCGGCGATATGGGTCACCTTGCCTGCGAATGTTTCCCCGGGGAAGGATTCCACGCTCACACTGGCAGCTTGCCCCAGAGTGATTTGACCGTAACGGTCTTCCGGAATATAGACTGTCACCTGTAACGTGTCCAATTTTCCCAGCACCAACAATCCGCTTCCCAAAGCTGCCATTTCACCCGGTTCGATATTACGGGTCAAGACGATCCCATCTATGGGCGAAAGGATTTCCGTCTTCATCAACTGAACTTCAAGAATGTTTCTCGCGGAGAATGCCTGGTCGCGGGCAGCTTCCGCCTGCTTGACCGCCGCCTCAGCCTGGGTGACAGCCGCCTGCGCTGTCCTGATTTCCAGGGTGTCTGAGCCCATTAAGAAATTGTTATATCGGTCTATTGCCTCATAGTACCGTAATTGATACGCGGCAACCCTGGCGCGGGCGTCTTTGAGATCATCCAGGTCGTCGCTATTGAGCAGATCATCATAATCAGATTGGGCGTCATCCAATTCTTCTTTGGCGGCATCGTATAGATCATCAACGGCTGTATCCAGGTTGGTACGGCTGGAGGCGTCGTCCTTATCCTCCCGTAATTGCTTGGCATTCCGGAATGCTTCTTCCGCGTTAGCCAGGCGGATTTCCGCGGCGGCTAATTCTGGTATCCCAATCGATTTGATCAATTCATCAAACTTGCCCTTCTCAGAGTTAAACTCGTTTCGGGCGGTTTCCACTTCCAATTCCATCGCTTTCAGGCGTTCTTCATGGGTGAAATACCATTCTGGTGATTTAATATTCGAATCATCCGATTCTTCCCAGAGTTCCTTGATCTTGCGGGTATCAGCCAGATGGACTGCCTGGCTGATCCTCTCCATCTGAATTCGGGCTGTTTCGAGGGCAGCCTTGGAAGATTGGACGGCCGCCTCAGTGTTGGCAATCGCCATCTCGGCATTTCCCAACTGGGCGCGTATGACATCCTGGTCAATTTGAACCAATAACATTCCTTCGCTTACCGGGTCGCTCTCATTTACTTCAACAAGGTGGACAAGCCCGGCCATCTCAGGTGAAATTTTCACTTCCACGGCAGTGATGGTGCCGGAGGCTTTAATCGGACCGGATACCGTCCTGGCATTTCCTGCGCAAGCAGTAACCAGGACCATGATCATACAAACTGAAAATAACACTCCCCATCGTTTCATCATGCTTCCACCTCCAGCTTATCTTGTATTTCCATTATTTGTTTCTCTTCCTGTAGTTCCACCATCCGCACAAAGGCATCTTCCAGCGATGGGATGGTTTTTTGTACCTTTTGATAGATCACTCCCGCATCTTTCAAATTTTGTTGGATGATCTTACGCATTTTTCCCCGATCTGTGATGACATGCAGCAAACTTCCATGCTGGCTAATGCTCACCACCCCTTCAACAGACAGTAATACTTGTTCCGTCTGTTCCAACTCCATGGTTTCCACTTCATACATGGCTCCGTGGATGGTATCGCGAAGGCTGTCAGGATCATTCAGGGCGATCAGGTGGGATTGATACATCATCCCGATCTGATTGCAGTATTCAGCTTCATCCATGTAGTGGGTGGTGGCCAGTACCGTAACACCCGTCCCGGCCATATCGTAGATCAACTGCCAGAACTCGCGCCGGGAGACAGGATCCACGCCGGCGGTTGGTTCATCCAGGAAGAGCATCGGCGGCTCGTGGATGATCGCGCAGGCCAGAGCCAATCTTTGCCGCCAGGCGCCTGACAGGCTTCGGACCCGCTGGTTTTCATAACCGGTCAACCCGGCCATATGCAGTAATGTTTCCATCCGGGATTTGAGCGGATTTGGTTGAACCGAATAAATTTCGCCATAAAAGCGCAGGTTTTCGGCGACCGTCAGGTCATTGTATAGAGAAAACTTCTGAGACATGTAGCCGATCCTGCGTTTAACCTCTTCCGGGTGTTTTGCCACATCGAAACCCAACACCGAAGCGGATCCGCTGGTGGGTGAAATTAATCCGCATAGCATCCGAATGATGGTCGTTTTCCCTGCGCCGTTCGGTCCGAGCAGGCCGAAGATCTCTCCTTGTGGAATGGAAAAGGTGACCCGGTCCACAGCCGTAAAATGGCCAAATTTCTTGGTCAGTTCCCTGACTTCGATGGTATTCTCCCCGGGTGTTGTTTGTACCACGCTCATTCTCTTCCCTGTGCCAGGTGAATAAATACATCTTCCATCCCGATGCGCGCGATCCGCAACATCAGTATCTCTGCCTGTGCTTTGCGCAGGTCTTTCTCCAACCGTTTGATGTATTTTTCGCCGTCCAAAACGGCGATCCTCACCCGATCTCCGACCGGACGCCAGGAGATCATTTCCCTGGATTGAGCGACCACATCGCGCATCACCTTACGGGGTCGAGCTTTCACCTCAACCATTTGATAAGGGTATTGTGCCTCCAGTTCTGACAGGCTTTCCGCTGGACAGAAAGGATCCATCCAACAGCATGCCAACCTGGTGGCAGCGCTCCGCTTCATCCATGTACGGTGTGGAAACAAGGACTGTTAATCCGGTGCGAATGACCTGATTTAAGAGCTTCCACAAGTCACGGCGTGAGACGGGATCCACGCCAGTGGTTGGCTCATCCAATAACAGAACGCGCGGTTCGTGAATCATTGCGCAGGCTAAAGCAAGCTTCTTTTTCATACCCCCCGAAAGATGCATGCTGCGTTTAGTGCGGAAATCCTGCAGGCGTGCCATATCCAGCAGGACATTCATCCGCCCAGGCAAGACACTCCGCGGCACGGCATACAAATCCGCGAAGAATTTCAGGTTTTCTTCTACAGTCAGGTCTCCATACAGAGAGTATGACTGTGGCATATATCCGATGGAGCGGCGGACAAATTCAGCCTGCTTAAGTACATCCATCCCGGCGACTTCCGCCCTGCCGCTGCTTGCGTTGATCACGGTGGATAGGATCCGGATAAGAGTAGTTTTTCCGGCTCCATCCGGACCGACCAGCCCAAATAGCTGCCCGGATGGGATGGATAGATTAATTCCGCGCAATGCCACCTGATCCGAGGTTTGGCTGTGATATTTTTTGGTGAGGTTCTCAACGAAAATTTCTATCGTCATGACTTTGCCCGGACAGAACAAGGATACGATTTATACCGATTTCACTATACATCCAGGCAGAATGGTCTGTCAAGAAAATTCAACTGGAGTAGATTACCAGACACTGGACGATTCCTGGGAGTAAACAAAAGGCGGGCAAGATGCCCGCCCAATGGTCATTGCCAATTCAGAATACGACTAAATCACCGCTTTTTCGGTAATCATACCTTCCAGTATTATGTCCAGAGCCATGGTATGACTGCAGCGGGAGCGAGATTGGAAGAAATCACAATCGCAGTGCCATTCGCCGTTTTCAAAAACGACCGTATGGGAGTTGTTTTCCCCTGAAAAAGTGACCCGCATGGAATCCAAATGGACGCGGCTGCGTTCTTGCGCATAGCGTTTGGCCTTTTCGATCTTACCAATCATTCCATAATCCATTTTGTACTTCTCCTTTCAGGCTCTTAATAAAACAACAGCATGCGCGGTAAGCGGCATGCTGTTATTGATAACCCTCTACTTTGGTAGAAAAATCTCGCATAGCGATATCTTTATTCCTTGAAGAAAGTATAGTATGTATTGGTAGGAAAGTCAATTAACAATCTTCCCCTATAATAGAGGGAATAGATTAGAGTTTTCTTTTTATGCGATATGATACCTAAATACTGAACCAGATCATTTCGGCATCGAGGATTAATGAGTTCCTACCAACCGCGCCAAATCATTCCGGAAACCTGGGCGCAAATTGCAGCCTGCCCAATTTGCAGCACCCGTGGATTGACTGTCGCCCAGACACCAGGCCAGCCTGACCAGCTCCATTGCCCGGAATGCCAAGTATCGTTTGAGATGGAGATCGATGGACCGAATATCCGCTTGATGGTCCTACCGACAAAACATATCGATCTACTTCACTCTGCCTGGCAGATCTGGATGAGTGTGTTCGAAATCCACAGCCAGATCAAAGACGGAGCGATTTAGGAAATCGGGGAGACCGCTCCCACCATCCCTGTCGCTGAAACAAATCTTTCACCGAAACCGGTCTTCTCACCTAATCTTCCTACCGAGCCACTCTCCGCGGGGTTTGATGATTTCCTCCCAACCGATCCTCTCAGCCAGGATGAACTGATCAACCGCGCGGATGGTTTGGCTGCCCTTGGGAACAACCAAAAGGAAATACGCAAAGCATTGGAACGCCTGTCTGCGACGCCTGAACAGATCGATCTGGCACTTGCGGGAATCACAGCCAAAAAGTCCCGTCAAAAAACAAAAACACCTCGAACAATCATTTATGTATTAATTGGAATCATTTTTTGCCTGGGGATCAGTGCTCTCATCTTACCCATGCTGGATATCCCCCGGTATATTGGCAAATTCTTGCCGATCTGGTCCACTCTCCAGAAAAGCAGTACCGAAACAGATATCTACGGTAGTATTGGCGATCCACGTTCAACACCGGATGATAATCCGGTGGCGACCACGCCAGCACTATCGGAAGAAGGCAACGCCTATTTTTCGGCCATCTGGAAGATCAATAAGAAAAATACCTGGAATGACAAATATCAGAGTGCAGCGGGATTGACTCCGCCGGTCAGCCTGGAAGCCACCCACCGGGAAATCATGGACCATCTCTTTTTTGTCGCCGTATTGGAAGCGGCTTCATCCGGAGACTCTGCGACGTATAACGCGCTGTGCGGGTCACCTGGTGATGCCATTGATGAAAGATGCTCGAAAGTGAACCAGAGCCCTGTCTTTCTTTATCAGCAATTTGTATCAGAACGGGATAACTTATATGGTTGGTGGCTGGCCACCCCCTGCCATTCTTTTCAGGAGTATTATGCCGTCTCCGGAGTTCCCTGGCCATGGGGAAAAGGGATGTGTTCTTATCCTTGAGAAGCCGGGTGGGCTTTTTGCATCACTATGCCAGCTTCGCCGTCCTGGTAATACTTTTCCCACAATTCAATCTGATGATACCCCGCCTCCAGATACATATGGATGGCCGCCAGGTTTGATTTTCGCACGGTGAGCTGAATAAAGGGAGTCATCATCCGTGCTTCGCAGGCGGTGAGTAGCATTCGTCCAATGCCTTGTTGTCGGAATTTCGTGCGCACACCGATGGTTGTGATCCAGCTTACCCGTCCACTGCGTGAACCATCACCAGAGATGAAATCCGGCCATTTCTTCACCCGCCACGGCTTTCAGGCGAATAATTCCCGGAAATACCAAAACGCCTATCAGATCGAGGAGAGGCCAGGCATCCTTGCCAAAGCATTCCTTTTCCACCTGGCGAAGTGGTCCCAGGTCTTTGAATGTGGCTTCTTCGATGGTGAATGGCTGTATATCCATGATTATTTGTAATAGGGGAACCCATCCTCCTGAGGGTCGTTCGCCAGGAGGATGGGTATCGTCATTATGCTTCGGGTTATTTCTTTTCCGGTTTGTCCACGAAGTTTTTGATCATGCTGGTGAATTCCAGCGGGAAGATGTACTTGGTGGATGGGCTGGATGCCATATTCTTCAGGGTCTCAAAATACTGCAAGGTCAGCGTGTTTTGGTCAACCGTCTTGGCCACTCCAAAGATCTTCTCCAGGGCGGAAGAATAGCCTTCTGCACGCAACAACTGGGCTAATTTTTCGCCTTCTGATTTCAAGATCGCGGATTGTTTTTCACCTTCTGCACGAAGGATGGCAGCCTGTTTTTCACCATCAGCCACATTGATCGCGGCTTCCCGGGTACCGGTTGATTCGGTTACAACGGCGCGGCGGGTCCGTTCCGCGGTCAATTGCCGATTCATCGCTTCCTGTACTTCTCTAGGCGGGATGATCTCGCGGATTTCAACATTTGTGACTTTAACACCCCATCGTTCGGTTACTTCATCCAACCGGGTGCGCAGCATATTGTTGATGTGCTCACGCTCAGAAAGGACGCCATCCAACAGGATTCCACCGATGACCGATCGGAGAGTGGTAGTCGCCATACCCTGCGCAGCAAGCTCAAAATTACCCACTTGCAAGATCGAGTCGGTCGGCTGAAGGACCTTGTAGTACCAGAGGAAATCAATGGAGATCGGGGCATTATCCTTGGTAATGGATGTCTGATGCGGGATCTCACGAACCTGCTCGCGCAAGTCCACCTTGACCGGTCGGTCAACGAATGGGATCAAGAGGACCAGACCTGGACCCTTATCGCCGATACACCTTCCCAGACGGAAGACGACCAATCGCTGATACTCCGGAACGACTTTGATGGCGTTCGCCAGAAAGATCAGCACAAAGATTATTACTGCGCCAATGAAACATAAGATCGGGATATTTGCTTCTGTCATTTTCTGCTCCTTGATTGGGTATTCAGATGGCTAATAGATTATGACGGGAAGTGATGGTAACTGCTTACTTTTCCTCTTCCGGGTTGATCTCTTCCACTTCGAGGGTAAATCCATCTCGTTGGATGATTTTGACACGTTTGTGTGACGCAATGGGGATTTTACTGGTCGCGGACCACATCTCTCCGCCGGCGTACACCGAGCCTTCATGGAAAACCCGGGTTCTGGTTTCGCCCTCGATCCCTTCGAGTTTCGCCAGATCATGGGATGGGGTGTGTGAAACCGCTTCCAGCACTTTCCTCACAACGAGCCAGAAAAAACCGATCACGAGCAGGTTGACCAGAACCGCCAGCGCCGGGTGAACAATTGGCCGCCAGTTTTCATCGACAAACAGGAATGTGCTTCCCAGAGATAAAGCCGCGATGGAAGCAACCAGGAAATACCATTTCTGAGTTTTTCTGACAGCCCAGATAAATGGGAACACACCCAGAATGAGGACGATCAGCGCAATCCAATTGAAATCAAGTTGGGATATTAACCATCCGGAGAGGAGTATCAGTCCGATTGCGACCACTTCAAAAACACCTGTTCCAGGACTGACGAGTGCCAGGATGGCGATTAGAAAACCGATCACAAGTACAAGGTAAGCCAAATTCGGATTCAATAACCAGTCCATTGATTCCACCTCTCTTCTTGTTTCATTATACAGTGAAATAAATTCGGGTCATCACCCTTACTCTTAAAAGAATATACGTTTGAGCCGATTGGAAGTTACTTCGCCGCAATGGATTTGTCCAGACGACTTCTGCTCCCCAAGCATAGCGATAGGCATAAGTAGCTTTTTAGATTATGCCTCAACATAGTTCTTCTGGAATAATCACCAAATTTACAGATCTATATTCCGGAAGGTTATGATGGTTAGGTCCATCCTGTTTGATCATTTATTAAATCTGCTGAATTTTGTAAGTTCTTCAGCAAGCGGAATAGTTAGTCAGTTGGTAATCCATGATCAGGTATATAAATCCTTAGGAGATGCGTTTATAATCAATAAAACGTATTGTAGGAGAAACCAATGCTTGAGATCTCCATCACTTATTGCATGGTCTGACATTACACACCCAAGGCCGTCAGTTTGGCGGCTGACCTGATCAACGAATATGAACCGGAGCTGAAATCCATTACCCTGATCCCATCTGAAGGCGGACGCTTCGAGGTGATGGTCAACAACAAATTGATCTATTCCAAATTACGGACCGGACGGCATGCTGAACCGGGAGAAGTACTTCAATTAATGAAGGAGTATCGACAGGAACCACGATGACAGAGAAGGGAAAAGTCTTTTCGGGTGCGCGTCCAACCGGACGCCAGCATTTAGGGAATTACCTGGGCGCCATCAAGAATTATGTCGCTTTGCAGGCAGAGCCGAATTACGATTGCATTTATTGCATCGTGGATCTGCATGCCCTCACCACGGTGGAGGACACCGTCAATCTGCCTCAAAACATCCATGAGATGGCGCTTGATTTTCTGGCTGCTGGGATCTCCCCGGAAAAATCCATCATCTTTGTGCAAAGCATGGTTCCCCAGGTGACGGAGCTTCACACCATTCTTTCAATGGTTACCCCACTCGGAAAACTGACCGATCTGCCAACCTTCAAAGAAAAGGCTCGTGAAAATCCACACAATATCAATTATGGGCTGGTCGGATATCCGGTCTTGATGGCATCCGATATCGCCCTCTACAAAGCCGGGATCGTCCCCGTCGGGGTGGACCAGGCGCCCCATATAGAATTCACCCGTGAGGTGGTCCGCTCGTTTAATTTCCGCTATCACTGCAATGTGCTGGTCGAACCGCAAATGAAGGTGACAGAATATCCGAAGATCCTGGGGTTGGATGGCGAACAGAAAATGGGCAAAAGCCTGAACAATCACATTGAGATCGCCGCCACCCCCGAGGAAACTCAACAGCGGGTGCTGACCATGAAGACCGATCCCGCCCGGATAAAACGGACCGACCCAGGTAACCCGGATGTCTGCAATGTCTACACCATGCACAAGATATTCTCTCCCAAAGAAGATGTGGACATGGTCAATGTGGAATGCCGACGCGCCGGTATCGGCTGCGTGGATTGTAAAAAGCTGTATGCTAAGAACCTGAACACATCCCTGGCTCCGTTTCGTGAGCGAAGAATGCAGATCGCACAGAAACCTGAGGATGTGAAAGAGATCCTGAATGATGGCGCCCGCCGCGCGCGTAAGATTGCCGCGCAGACTATGGACGAAGTCAGAGCAGCCATCGGATTACCTGAAATGGTGGATTGATGAGAGCTGTACTACAGCGAGTCAGTCGTGGAAAAGTGATCGTGGATGGGCAGACCGTCGCCAGTATTGGTGGCGGTCTGGTTATTTTGCTCGGTATCACGCACGGGGATAGCGCCACACAGGCGCAGGCACTGGCAAAGAAATCCGCGCTGCTGCGGATCTTCTCTGATGATGCCGGGAAAATAAATCGCTCGGTACTGGATACTGGCGGAGAGGTGATCGTGGTGTCGCAGTTCACGCTCTACGCGGACACCAGGAAGGGTTTGCGGCCTTCTTTTACGGATGCGGCGCCGCCTGAACTGGCAGCTCCATTGGTGGAGGTGTTCGTCTCCACCTTGAAAGAGATGGGCTTGCGTGTGGGTCAGGGGGTATTTGGCGCACACATGGAAGTGGACCTGGTGAATGACGGCCCTGTGACCATTATTCTCGAATAACCGAATTAAACATGTGCTGATTTTCGCCGACCGACCAGAAAGCGGTATCCGCCTGGACGGCGATGGCGCCTGACTTCCAGACATTGGACGGCCTGTTCCGCTACGGTAGATCCCACCACTGGCGATCAATGGTATGCCCGTCTGTTCTACTTTCGGATCAAGATGTAATGTCTGCGGAAAGAGTGCAGGTCCATAAATCCTGCCCGAGATGATCTCCCCGGTCTCCGAGGGGAGACTTCCCCGCCGGGCAGCCATACTGATCGCTGAGATCGGAAGGGATTGCAGTCTTGGGGCCAAAGCCAGGATTCGATCTGGCTCGAGTGAGAGAATCAGCGGAAGCTCGCAGGTGACGGATGCGATGGATTTCAAGATATCCGAAATCGCTCCATTCCGGCGGGAAGCTGATCTCTATGGCCATGAGATTGCTGATCTCTTCCAATGGACGCAGGAGAGACTCCAGGGATGAAGCAGCTTCAGCCATCACATGGGGTATCACCGGAACGGGTGACTTCTCCCAACGGGCAGCGTGTTTCTCCAACACCTTGCGCAATCCCGGGTTGGGGAATCCGCTGTGGAGCAGGATTCCGCCGGGATAGCGGATCGCACTGCGGGAGCTTGCCGGTGTTCGCGCGTGACGGCTGATCGGATTGGTGAAGAATGCGCCAATCTGATCCAGAAAAGGCAGCCGCTGCGGAGAGGGTGAAAAACCGAGCATCCCCGGAGCGTTGCAGATGGGTTTGGAGAACACCAGGTTTTGTTTGGGCATGAGCGATTGATTGAAAGAAGAAACCAGAGATATGAAACCGGAGATCAGAGACCAAGACCAGAGATCAGAGAGATCGGAGATCGGAGACCAGGGATCAGAAAACGGATTATCTGATTCAGGTTGCTGATAAATTCCTCTATTTCTTCTTTACTTTTGGGCCCTGCGCTGTATCCTCGATCTCGAAGCCGAGCGCAGTCACCTGCGCGCGGATGGCATCCGCGTCTGCCCAGCGCTTTTCCTGGCGGGCCAGGGTTCGCGCCTCAACAGAGCGGATACTTCCGCGGGGACATCTTCCTGTTTGGGCTGCCAGGACGCCAGATCCAATCCGAGCACTTCATCCATCTTGAGCAGAGTCGCTTTGCGGGTGGAAGCGGGTACATCCGAACGGACTAGATCCCAGACGACTGCCAGCGCCCGCGGCATATTCAGGTCATCGTTAATCGCCGCGCTGAATTTTTCAATGTAATCCTCATCCACTTTCCCGGGTTGGCCCCATTCGAATACGGTAGTCCGCAGTCGGTTGAGGGATGTGGACGCGCTATCCATGGATTCCCAGGAGAAGCTGAGCTTGGCACGATAGAGCGCGCTCAAGCAGAAGTAGCGATAGACCAGCGGGTCGTAGCCTTTGTCGATGAGGGTTTGCACGCGGAGAAAGCCACCGGCCGATTTCGCCATCTTCTCATCACCCAACTGCAGAAAATATCCGTGCATCCAGAAATTGGCCAGCCGCGTTCCATGGCAAGCCTCGGTTTGCGCGATCTCGTTGGTGTGATGGACGGTGATATGGTCCTCTCCGCCGGTGTGGATATCGAAGAAGGTGCCAAGGTATTTCGCAGACATGGCCGAGCATTCGATATGCCAGCCGGGGAAACCCACACCCCAGGGGCTGTCCCATTCCATCTGGCGTTTCTTGTCTTTCGGGCTGAATTTCCAGAGTGCAAAATCGGTTGGATTGTGTTTCTCGCCCATGTCGATCCGCGCGCCTGCCCGCAGTCCTTCAATATCCAGGCGTCCCAGGATTCCATAATCTGGTTGTTTCGCGGTATCAAAGTAGATCCCATCCGAGGTTTGGTAGGTGAGACCTTTCTCTTCGATGCACCGGATGGTCTCAATCTGTTCCTTGATGTGATCGGTCGCCCGGCACCAGATGGTGGGCTCCTGAATATTCAGATGATGCATATCCTCTTTGAACGCCTGCGTAAAGTAATCAGCAATCTCCCAGGCGGTTTTTCCGGTGCGCTCGGAGCCCTTCTCCATTTTGTCTTCACCTTCATCAGCGTCTGATACCAGATGACCGACATCGGTGATGTTCATGACCAGCTTGACCTGGTAACCATTCCAGACCAATACCCTCCGAAGAATATCTTCAAACAGGTAAGAACGCATGTTGCCAATGTGGGGGTAGTCGTATACAGTGGGACCACAGGTGTACATCCCAACTTCCGGTGGGTGGATGGGTTCGAATTCGCGGATGGACCTGGTGAATGTATCGTACAAATGAAGTTTCATGCGGTATCCTGACTAATGGAGAAACAGAATTGAAGTGCTAAGACCCCGATCGATTGCCATTATAATAAGCGCAGTTCGTAAAGGAGTCAACCGGATGAATGGAGCACCGCCCTTGAAAAGGACCATCCCCGCTTTGTTTCGGGAGTCTGTTCTTCTGGGTGTGTTTTTTTGTCTGATCTCTTTGATCCCTTTTGAGTGGATGGCCCGCGGGCTGGGTATGTTTGAGGCGGACGGTGTGTTCGATTCGCTCAATCTGCAGGAATACCTGACGCTGGCGTGGGGAGTTCGGACCATCGGACTGATCTTTTTTGTGTTGGCAATGGTGTTGATCCTGGCCAGGAAGCAGGTGGAGCCTGCGGTGGAAGCCATCCAGAAAGCAACCCGCGCGATCTCCCTGCGGGAAGACGGGCGCGCCCTCTGGCTCGCCATTTGCGGGGAGAAGGGTTCCGCATCCTTCTGGTTGGTTGCCGGTGCGCTGGTTTTCCTGGCGGTGCTCATCCGCCTGGCGTTACTGGAATACCCGGTCCGTTATGACGAAGCGTACACCTTTATCAAGTTTTCCAGCCGTCCCTTACGCTATATTCTCACAGATTATTCTGCCCCGAACAACCATATCCTACATTCCCTGTTAGTGTCGCTGTTCTATCGCCTTTTCGGGATGCATCTCTGGGCGTTGAGATTCCCGGCCTTTATTGCCGGGATCCTGTCTGTCGTGGCGGCATTCCTGGCGGGCAGGCGGTTGTATGGCAATTTTGCCGGTATTGTGGCCGCCGCGGGCATCGTTTTATCACCCATGATGATTGATTTCTCAGTCAATGCGCGCGGATATTCCCTTTTATGCTTGTTCGCGCTGACCGGTTTATGGCTGGCTGCGGAACTCATCCGCCAAAATCGTTTTCTGTATTGGGCGCTTCTGGTACTGGTCTGCGCCTTGGGTTTTTATACCATCCCCATCTTTCTTTATCCAGCCGGAATCATCTTCCTCTGGCTGGGATTATCCGCCTGGATGGGGGATAGCGGGGGAATCGGCCGGCGCGGATTTTTCCTGCGCTGGTTATTGGCCGGTTTGTCTCTAGGCGCCCTTGTTTTCCTGGCTTACCTGCCGGTACTCCTGGTGGGAACGGGACTAAGCTCGATCACCAGCAATGAATTTGTCGGGTCGCTTACCTGGAAAGAATTTTTCCCATCCCTGTTATCACGGGTAAGACGGGTATGGCAGGAGTGGAATGACCGGGTACCCGATGGGATCAGCCTCCTGGCGGCGGTTGGATTCATCCTGCATGTCCTCTTCTCCATTCGGAGACGTACACCCAGAGTGCCGGTTTACCTGGCGGCGATCCTGTGGATAGGTGTAGCGTTGCTGGTCCAACGGGTCACCCCGCTTCCTCGGATGTGGATCTTTCTGCTTGGATTTTATCTGCTCTGGTCGGCTGCCGGTTGGTGTTGGTTCTCCGGATGGCTGATCAAAAAGATTCCAGCCTTCCCCGCCATTCAGAATCTGGCTCTCGTTGTGATCATCGCGGTCACCTGGCTGGGGTATCGTTATTTCCAGGCGAATCCGGTTTTGCAGGACAGCGAAGACAGTTTTAACGCAATGGCCGCGGGCTATATCGCGGATCATATTCCCGTGGATATGCCTCTGGTCGGGGTCTCACCAACTACCATCCAGGTCAGTTACTACCTGATGATGAACGGAATTTCCTACAACCGTTTCTACGACCGGGACCGTCCGGAACCCATCACACAGGCATGGGTGATCGTGGTGAACAAATCCAAATTCCCAGCCATCGAAAATGTGTTGGCATTCCAACGGGTGGATGACGAATTAGATGCCGATTCGGCGGTTTCGATATTTTCCTACAAACGATTAACGATCTATGAAGTATCGACAAAGCCGTAACAGAAATCGGCCAATCAAAATATAGCATGCTACAATAATCTTATGCATAGGCAATCTGAAGATCCGATCAACCAGGAAACAAGAGCAGCGCACCGCCAGCAATTTCTATGGCATATATTGATGCCAGTCATTCTGGGGATCGCTTTTATTCGTAGCCCTGGGCGTACTGGCAACAGTGTCGCAGGGAGATAAACCCGCTGTATGGGCGAATATTTCTCTGATATTTATTGTGACTATTCTGATGCTTTCCGGCATTGGCAGCGTCATTGCTCTGGCAGTGGGAATCGTTGGTGTGGATTGGATGACACGAAAAATTCCACCCCTGGCTTTTCTCGCCCAGGTATATATTCAATACTTTGGCCGGAAGATAGGTAACCTGGCAGATTCATCCACCAAACCTGTCGTGGAAATCAGATCGAAATGGGCCTCCTTAAAGCCCGTGTTTCGTCGCCTTAGTAGAGTTCTTCGAAAATAATCGAGAGATTCAGAGGATTAAATGGACGCTGACACCAGTTGGAAGACGAAAGTATTGATCGCTGGAGTGATTGCCGGGGCATTGACCGGATTGGGTACCGCCTACCTGTATATCAAGAAAACCGAAGAATTATCTGAGCGGCCCCGTTTGACCAGCGGCGAAGGAGTCAAGATCGGTTTGGGTGTGGTTGGACTGTTGAAGATGATCACCGATTTGGGTCATCGCTAGATTTTCTATCTTCTACACCCAGCTAACCCGCCTGTAAGGCGGTATTTCCAGGCATCCTTGATTCCATCGCCTAACCTCCAAGCTGCATAGAATACCCATCATGGAATTTCCCTCTTATCCGCCTCTTCATATGCATCCAAAATACCTGGTTGCAGGACCGTTGCAGCGGGATTTTGTGATTTAATCTGATGGTAAGTCCCGTATGGATTTTGTCGGTGGTGCGGGCGTATTCGCGGCGGCGGGGATGGCAATCTGGGATGGTCCGATCGGATTGCTTTGCCGGGTTGGTGAGGATTATCCGCGCGAATGGCTGCATGATCTTTCCCGCCATCAGATCGATACTCGCGGTGTTAAAATCATGCCTGAGATCATGGATCTGCGAGCATTTTATGGTTATACCGCACCGGACGAATTCGAAAAGACGAATCCGGTAAAACATTTTGCGCGCCATTCCATCCCATTCCCTCCCATACTGCTAAATTACAAACCGATCCGGGAACACACGATCGGGATCGATATGGTTTTGCCCACCTCTCCCCGCTCCAATGACGCCCCTCGGGAATATTTGGATGCCATCGCGGCGCATCTGTGTCCGATGGATTATCTGACCCAGAGTCTCCTGCAGCCCGTTCTTCGTTCAGGGATGATCAAAACGATCAGCGTTGAAGCGCATCCATCCTATATGCAGCCGGAGAACTGGCACAAGCTCCCCTCGATCGTTTCCGGATTAACGATTTTCAGCGTCGATGAGGATTCCCTGCGATTATTCTTTCGTAATCGTTCGAATGATGTGGTCGAAATGGCAGAAGCGGTGACCAAATTGGGGTGTGAGATGGTGATTATCAACCAGGCAGATGGCACGAAGATCCTGGTTGAATTGACTTCCAGAAAAAAATGGCTGATCCCTTCCTATTCGACGGAGCGGATGAACGCACACTCTTCCAGGGCTGCCTTTGGTGGCGGAACCCTTGCGGGATACCAGAGAACTTATTCGCCCATTGAAGCGGTCATCCATGGTGTGGTGACCGAAAGCATTGCCTCTGAAGGATTTCATCCACTTTCCATGTTTGATACCCTGGCCGGACTGGCGGACGCCCGGCTCGGAGTCCTACGGGAAATGGTCAGACCGCTCTAAGACTTTTCGTTCCAATCCCAGCAATTCATATACTTCCATCACTTCACGTCTGCCGCGTAAAAGCTGCGGATCCAACCGTTTGAGCAAGACTTTATCCCCGATCTCTTCCCTGGTTCGAGCGGAAAGAATGATCTGTGATGGTTGGGCGTTTTCCTGCAGTCTCTTGGCGATGTTCACGGCATCCCCGATCGCAGTATATTCCATCCGTTTTTCCGACCCGATCAAGCCTAGTACAGCGTCACCGGTATGGATTCCGATTGAAAAATCCAGTCGGTGCCCTTCCGGCAAGGTGCAATGGATCTGCGGTAGCGCCTGTTGTATACGCCAGGCAGTTCGTGCGGCGCGCAAGGCATGGTCCGCTTGCGGTAACGGGGCGTTGAACCAGGCCATGATCGAATCGCCCAGGAACTTATCGATGGTTCCACCTTCTTCCAGGACAATTTCGGCGGCGGCAGACAGGTAACAATTCGCCACTGAAACCAGTGTCTCAGGAGAAACCGTCTCTCCGAGAGCAGTGAAACCGGATATATCTGCAAATAGGACAGTGAGAATGGACTTACTCCCGCCGAAATGGATGGCATCGGGATCCAATTGCTGAATCACCGCCGGGCTGACCATCTTTTCAAACAGACGTTGACGGGCTTTCAGGCGGATCGTCTCGGTTTGATCGTCCACAACGACCGTCATGCCACGTACCTTTTGTTGCTGTATATCACGCAGAGGAGCCAGTGAGATCCGCAAATTGAGTGGACCATGATCCGTGGTCAAAGGATTTAGCTCAATCGAGCCGACCGGTCCTTCCGTGTCCTGTACCTGTTTCCAGTACGGCGCCAACCCATCCGCCAGATCAGGAAATGTGGATTGCAGGTGCTGGAGGAGATTGATCCCCGGGGATACCTGTAACAACCGCTTGGATGCCTGATTGCAGAAAATGATCCGGTCTGTCTCATCGGTGGTGATCACACCACTGTGAATGGACTTGAATACGCTTTCCATTAGATTCTTCAACGCCGTCATTTCCAACAGGCTGCGCTGGATGGATGAATACAAGCGGGCGTTTTCCAGGGCTATGCCAGCCTGATTGGTGAAGGTCATCAACGTGTCGCGGTCGGTTTCGGTGAAGATCCCGTCTTGAATGCGGTGATCGGTGTAGATCACCCCTTCCAACTTCCCTTTTACTTTGAGTGGAACACACAAAACAGAGCGAAGATTAAACGCCAATACGCTTTCTTGATTTAGAAACCGGGGGTCTTCACTGGCATTTGTGGTCAGGACAGGTTGGTTATCGCTCAATACCCGTTGGATGATCGTCTGGCTGATCTGCAATTCGACCTCTGTGATCGAATCATGCTCCCAGTTGCGGGCGATCTGGGTCACCATGTTACCCTGCGAATCCATGAGCATCAGGAAACCACGTTCAGCCCCTGTCAATTGGATCATCGTATCCATCACATTTTGAAGTACAACCCGTGGATCCAGGGAGGAACTTAAAACCTGGGATGTTTCCGTGAGTGCCCGCATTTTGGAAAGCCCAGGTTCAAGCTGGCGGATATCACCGATCAGCGTATCCACCTGTTTTCGGATTTGTTCGACCGTATCAGAGACGACAGGGGCCAGGATATGGATGGAGGAACGGCTGATGGAGAGTTGAAGCTCACCCAGGTTATGGGTTAATTCAGCCAGGTCATCATTGAGCGATTGAATTACAGGTTCCATGTGTTTCACCATTTCATCCGCATCCGGCGGAAGATCATTTTGGGAAGCATATGCCGGTAGATTTTTTTGCTGATAGCCATGATGTCATGATCCTCTCGGTTCGCGCTGCCAAATATGACCAGTTCGTAATTTTCAGCAAGGATATTCACATCACCCTTGATATTCGGGAAGAGTTGCTGCCAGCGGAGAAACCTTTCGCCTGGAGTTTGGAACGGATCGGAGGTCAACCCTCCCAGGACGAGTGCCAGTTCCGGCAGCAGCAACGCGCGATCAAACCGGGAACCCATATTCAACTGTCGTATCCAGGGAGTGATTCCATTGATCGGAATCTGAAACAAAGCCGACAACTGGACAATTCCAATCAGTATGGGAGTGGAATACAGCGTCCAGTATATCAGGCCAAGGATCAGGAGGATGACGGGAAAAACCCAGAACATTGGCCGGGTCACGGGTTGATCATTCTCTGTCACCCCCGGGTCTTCATCCTTGGCCACATCGCGTGACCTCGGATCGGATGGTGTGGGAATGGTATTCCGGTCTGAGGAGGCAGCGCTAGTTTCGATCTGGTCTTCTGGTTGGACAGGCTGGGTTTCGCGGTTCTGCGGCAAAGCATATTCCGCCTGGATGGTGGTAGGCTCAAAAGGAATCCAGCCGTATCCCTGGAAAAACACTTCCGGCCAGGCATGCGAATCCACCATACGGACGGTGTACACGCCTGATTCAACGTCCAATTCACCCTCCGAGAAACCAACCACCAGCCTGGAAGGAATCCCGATGGAGCGCAAGAGGACCACCGCCGCAGACGCGTAATAGTTACAGAAACCTGCTCTCGAATCGAAGAGGAAATAATCCACCGGTTCATGTCCAGGCGGGGTTGGGTCGACCGATACCCGGTATTGCATCTGGGTTCGGAGGTAAGCAGTGATCGCCTGGGTCTTTTCAAAAGGAGAGGATTTGCCTTCGGTGATCTGCTTTGCCAGTTCGATGACCCTGGGCGGGAGATTTTCCGGAATTTGCAGATACATCTGCGGAAAAGAATCCAGATCGATCGGTTCTGCCTGGATAAGTTGGATAGCTCCCGGTCTCGCCAGATCGCTTTTAAATTGGTATCGTTCCCCGTAGCCCAGCGTGGAGTTCGATTCCAGACGATCGACATCCATGAACAATGGATTTTCCGTATAAACAAAAGATTTAACCGCAACGCTGCTCTCATGCGGATCCTGTTCGGTATACAGCATTCCGAGGTCATCCATCCGGACGGTGACGGTGAAGCTTTGTTCCTCCCGGCTGGACCAGACCGGCTTCGGCAAGTCATTGGTTGGGATATTTGCTGCGCGCAGCTCTTGAGCTGAACTTGTCCAGGTTCCATTGCTGTAATGGTCATATGTACGGACCCGCCAGAAGAACCGGTCATTTTCAGGATTCACCGCGTCGGTTGTGATTTCGAGAGCGGTCGCTTCAGATTGATTGGCGTTGGTTCCCAAAGGAAGTTCGTCGGAATAATACCCTTCTCCAAAATTGGAGGAACTTTTCAGTGGGGCAAAGAGATTCGCCAGTTGGCGCCGAATTTTTCCCCAAGCCTGGCTGGTATTTTCCCAGGCTCGTTCAGCCGGATTGTACGGCGTTCCTGCGCCGGGCAATAATGAGATGGAGATCACCAATGCCAGAGTTAAAATGACCGTGATTCGTGTCAGATCCAGCTCGGCTTTGGCGGCATTCTCAGAACCCATACCGCTCCAGGATTTTCTCCGATGTAACAGATACATCCGGCCGATGGCGATGATCGCCAGCAGACTGTATGCCAGGTAGAGAATGCTGCGGTTCCGATAAAAGAGGTCAAAGCGGTCGATGGTGAGGAACAGGATCATACCCGGGACAAGGTAGGGCCAGATGATCCCTTTTCGCACCATCAGATAAGCGCCGCAGAAAGCGAGCGTCCAGACGATGATGGCGGCGATTAAATAAAACAGGATCGGATCACCAGCCGGATGCCCGGCTTTAATCTGCCCCCAGGTGATCCCCAATCGAATGAATATGTGGATCAATCGTTCCAGCCACGGACCGGCAGGTGGAAAAATGGAGCCGATCAACCAGAGAATGGCTATCGCCCCGTAGATGATACCCACTGTCAATGCGAGACGCCAGGAGAAATGCGAAAAGCCGATCCACGCGCCCAGTATACAGGCCAGGGATAGGATGTTCTGGATTTTGATCAGATCCATAACCCAACCGGTTGCCGCGAGCCGGTACGAAAACACAATTAAAAATGCCAGCAACAGAAGGAGCGATATCCAATCCAGCCAGCGTGACCGTTGTTCAGTCGCCATTTTTTGAGTGTACAATGATACCCATAACATAGTCAACCGTGGGGAGGACCTATGGCAAATTTCTGGCCGGTCGAGATCAATATCAATCTATTCTTCCAAAATCTGGGTGAATGGCTTGTCACGCCTATGCAGATGATCACCCTTTTGGGGAGTGAGCGATTTTTTATTTTCTTCATGCCAATTCTGATCTGGTGTGTCGATTATGCGCTCGGTCTCCGGGTTGGATTGATTCTGATCTGCAGCGGTCAATTCAACGGTATATTCAAAATTCTATTTCATTCTCCCCGTCCATTCTGGTTCGATCCCCGCGTACAGCCTCATGCCATCGAAACATCCTTTGGCATGCCTTCCGGTCATGCGATGAATACCAGCAGCATTTTTGGCCGTTTCGCCGTGGGTGTCAACCGACGCTGGATCACCTGGATTTCCGTCCTTCTGATCGCGCTGGTGGGGAATCTCGCGCTTATATCTCGGCATGCATTTCATAAGTGACGTGCTGGTTGGCTGGCTTTTTGGTGGATTGCTTTTGCTTGCTTTTGTTAAACTTGACCAACCGGTTTCACGCTGGTTTACCGCTAGAAAAGTGAGTTCGCAGTATTTGATCGTCATTTTTACCACTCTTCTCTGGATTGCCCTGTGCCTGCTGCCCGTCCTCGCTGTGGCAGGCTGGCAAATTCCACAAACCTGGATCGATAATGCCATCCGGTCGGATCCCGCCTTGATGCCGAGACCGTATGAGATCACCGGATTTATCACCACCGCCGGCATCTGGCTGGGGGTCGGTCTCGGGGCTGTATGGCTTTCACAACGGGGCGGATTTGACGCCCGTGGAACCAGCCTCCAGCAACTCTACCGTTTTCTTCTGGGTGTGGTCGTGACGGGCATCATCTGGCTGGGATTGGATATGGTCTTTCCGGATGGCGACACGCTCGTGGCGCTGGCATTTCGTTTGCTTCGATATACGCTGGTTGGGATCTGGATCACCGCGGGTGCGCCTGTGACCTTTATTCGATTGAAATGGGCAAATTCACTCCGATAGCTGCATCCTTTTAATCGATTCTGCGTATATTGTATGACGCAGACGCTTGCATCTGACGGTACGCTTTTTTATAATTAGCATACAAATAACCTTAGGAGGGTGAGATGAGAAAAATGATCAGTTTTCTTTCAGGTGCAGTTTTAGGCGGACTGGTAGGAGCAACACTGGCGTTGCTTTTTGCGCCTTCGTCCGGGTTGGATTTTCAGGGCAAAGTGAAACAATCTTTCTCTGAACTCAAAGACGAAGTGAAAAGAGCGGCTTCAGACCGCCGCCAGGAACTGACTGTTCAATTGGAGACTCTCCGCCAGGGTTAGTCTGCCCGGGTAATCATAGCAGCCCCAGTGTATCCATTTTGCGATACACCGGGGCTGTTTATTTCCCATGTGGTGATCACTCCACTTGTAAAGTGTATTCGGCAGGTTGACGGGTGAATCGGGTTGTGCCGCTGACCACCAAAGTTGCAGACTCACCATTATTAATCACAAGGTCGATGCTGGTATTCTGATCCTTATCCAATTGGACCGGGGTGATGTGGGTCCCATCTTTACCGGTCTGAATGAGCGTCAGCCTGTATGTCTGTGGAAGCTGGTTGTTGATGCGGATGAACCCTGCACCCTCCCAACCGCCGTTCCCCTCTTCAAAGTCTTCCGCATACTTCAATTCTGGGATCTGAATGTCATCGACCAGAATGCCTTCGCCATGGACCGCCGCATCAGTGATGTATTCCAACCGGATCTGAACTTTCTTCCCGGCATAATCGGACAGGTCCACCTTTTCTTCGATCCAGCCGCCGGAATTGGCATTGTATCCCCAGCCGTAACTGTTTCCGGAAAGATCTTTGTCTGTGCCGCTTGGCGTGCGGATGATATCCCAATTAAGTCCATCGGTGGAGACCTCCACATAGGCATAATCATAGTCTTCTTCCAGATCAAACCACGTCTGGTAGGTCAGCGTGATGGGGCCGGAAACCTTTGAGAAATCAAACGGACGGGTGAGTGTCATATTTGATTCATCGCCTTTGTTTGACCAGAAAGCGTACTCTCCGGAGTAGGCGTCGGTATCAAGCATTTTTGCTAGTGTCTGGCCTTGAAAATTGAGGGTCCATTTACCGGCGCAGGTGATCTGAATATAATCCACCCCGTATTGGGTGACGGTATCGGTCAGATTTCCGCTCGGGCAAGTATTTATTTCATTGCTGAGCGCAGCGTCGAACGGAGGCGTGTAATTGTCGTACACAAACCGCCCATCACCAATCTGCCCATTATTGACATAATTGGTGACTGCCCAGTCTGCGAACAGGTCATCCGCGGTGATCTGCTTTCCGGTTTGGGGATCCACTTCCTTGAGATCCATTAAAATTGTATCAATGCTGACCAAACCATTTTCAGTTTCGGCGATCAGGGTTTTGGTGGCATCCTCCCCAAAGCGGTTGAGAAAATAATTGAGAAACAGGAAGCTGGCGCCGTAGTGGTTGGCGTTCTCACCCACTCCCGAGGTCCAGTCGGTCAGTTGAAGGTCGGTCATGGAAAGATAACTGGAATCAAATCCTCCAATTTCATATCCATTCAGGAGAGCCGCCAGTTCAGAAAAGCCTTCATTCATCCAGGTGTCTTCGTTGAGATCGCGGTACCAGTGAATCATGTGCTGGAATTCGTGCGCCAACACTCCGTACGTGAAAGGATCCGCCAACTCCACATTATCTGCGCTGAGCAGGAAAAGTTCATGTGCATTACTGTATTCATGTACCTCGGGATTGTATTCATCGGAGGATGAGAAATAGCCTGCTACAGATGCGCCGGCATTGGTGGCCATCACAATATAAAGATGTGCATCGTTGTCCACTCCGGGAGTCCATTCTGGCCCAAAAAACTCGCGGTTGGTTGGATAGATGTCTTTTTCGAACGCATCACACAGACGCTTTAATTCATTCTGGTTGAAGTCCACCCCTGGTTCAATCCAGAAATAGATATGTGGGGTGACATATTGCAGCTCGGCTGAAATCTTAAAGGTTTCGTGGCTGTCTGTATTGGTGACCCAAAATTCATGCACATCACCAACCGCGTACGGTTTGGTCGGTGCGGGAAGGGTCATCTCGATATTGCGTTTTCCCTTCAAACGGGCAGCCAGGTCATACAAATTGCTGATGGGCACCTCGGCTTGTTCCAGATCTGCAACCATCTGATGGGCTGCATCCAGTTCGGCTTCCGTCACAATCTGAGGTGTGGGCATTGCCTCAAACACAAAGGAACTATTGGGAGCGGAATTGGACTGTACCTGGCTGGAAGCAGTTCGGACGCCCCAGAGGGTCAGCCCGATCAGCAGAATGACGCAGCAGCATAAGAGTAACACTGTGATGACCACAGCCGTGATAATGGCAGGTTTTTTCATGTATCCCTCAACGAACATAATTCATATAAAAGCGCAAACGCGTTGGTAATGATGATAATCCAACGCGTTTAGAATTACATTAATCCATACAAGCTGTTTATGGCATGGTGGTTTGAATGACCATCGGAACATAGCTGTCGAATCCGCCTGCGATTTCCTTGAAGTTAAGTAATACGAGATTCTTTGTGCAATCGGTGGAAGTGGACACGTAGACTTTTTCTGTCAACGGGTTTCCGGCCAGATCGAAGAGCTGCACCCAGACGGTTTTGTTCGTCGTAACGACTTTCGTTCCGAGCACCAGTTCGTATCCGCCTTCACCATAGTTGCTGGCGGCGCCGGTCATGCCAAGTTGGTTCACCGCGAGACCATTCCAGGTTCCGCCGGCTTTGACGACAATATTTTTGACCGGTGTGCCGTCACTGGAAAAGACCTGTCCGGCGATTCCCTGCCAGGCGCAGCCAGCCGCCGAATTGACAAAATTCTGAATCTGAACCGGCGAGCCTGATTGAACGGCATAGAGATAGGCGCTGGCAGTACTCACGGCTGTGGGGATGGCGGTGGAGGTCGGAGTGGTGGGGGTATTGGTCTTGGTCGCTGTGGGTGGAATGGTGGTCGACACGGCGGTATTCAGCGGCGTCGAGGAGGGGGTCGGCGTTTTCGTAGCCGTATTTACAGGGGTGGATGTGGCGGTTGCCGCTGGACCGGTGGGTTGGTATGTCACAATTTGAGAGGTGGCCAGGAAGGTGGCCAATGGCGTGGGGTACGCCGGACCGGGAGTGGGTGTGGTGATCGCATGCGCCTGCGCATCACTGTCGATGGATTTGGGGGCCGACGCTGTCGGGGTTGTATCGAAGAAGGAGCTGACTCCAACCACTTCTGTCAAGCTTTCTTCGACTTTAGGCTGGCAGCCTGTCATTACCAACGCGACTAGAATTATTGTGATGAACCAAAACCGACGCATAAGACACTCCCAGACGTTAAATGCATACATGAACGCTTTTCAGGAGTGATGCAATTATCAGACCAGGCTTGTTATTGAGAAGTGGATTGCCGTGATTGTAGGTTCAATCGCCAGAGTCCAATGAATCCCCAGGTGAGGATGGCGAGGGTGTTGACCGCCTGCATGGCGATGATATAGGTGAGGGCTTCGCTGCGGGTGATGCCATATAGCGGCAGCAACGTGACGGCGACGAACTGATAAACTCCCACGTATCCGGGCGTGGAGGGGATCGCGCTGGATAATCCCATGGCCAAAAGCAGGACGAACGCCTGCGGGTAGGTAAAGCTCATATGGAGTCCATTACTCAGCATGATGGCTCCGGTGGCATCCACAAACCAGAGCAGGGCAGAGTAGATGGCGAAGCCGGCGGCTCTACCCGGGTGGATGAAAGCCCCCGCGCCCAGCAGGAATTCGTGCATAATGCGGATTGCCGGTGCACGCAGTCGTTCTGGAACGGGCAGCCAATGGATGAACCGTTCCAACAGGTGGGAGAAGCGCGGTGCAGCGAAAAGAAAGATCAGCGCAGCCAGACCGAGGATTCCCATGATTCGCATGGCATTGCTCAACCAGTCCGGCAGCGCGCCGATGGATGGCAGCGAAACCACACCGATGAGCACCAGGATGATCACATCCAGGATTCGTTCGGTCATGGCGGTGGCGAAGATGTAGGATTTGGAGATGCCGGTGTTCGTACCCAGCATCACCGAGCGGATCACCTCGCCTGCCCGGGCCGGCAGGAACGCATTACCCAGATAGCCGACCGAGGTCGCCCAGAACATGGTGAGGGGTTTCACTTTTTGTTGGGCCGAAACCAGTACTCCCCAGCGCAGTCCGCGCAGGAAGATGGAGATCGAGCTGCTGATGAACAGGAGCACCAGGTATTCGGGTCTGGCCGTCTGAATGGTGGTGACCATCTCCGCCCATGAGAACTCCCCGGATGGCGAGGAACAGGAGGATGGCTGCAATGACGATCGTCACCAGCAGATACCACTTGTTGACTGGTTTTCGTTCAGGGATGATGGGGGTGGGTTCGGTTTCCATGGTCAGGGTCGATTATAGCACTTAGATCAGCCAGCCGATCAAGCTTGATTAATATTCTATGCAATTCCCTGTCGGCCGTCTATTCATGCTCAAGTAGAACTACGTTGATGTCAGGGATTTCAAAAATCTTTATCCGGAATAGAAGGTTACCCCTGGATGCATGCTCAGTGAGGATTTTCATTTGCTCAGCGGGGATGAAAATGTCATCTGGATAAATCAGCCAGGCTCGTTTACTCTGAATGCGATCAAGGGATGCTGATTCGAAAATATCGACGGTAGGTGGCGTTAGATTTTCATTGGTTATTCCATCGATGATATATTCAGGCTTTCCCGGCAGATAATAATGGAATGGCAACCCAACAGTGGCAGTGCCGTAATAGAGGATGTCTCCTTCTTCCCAGTACTGAGTGATATACTTTGCCACCTGATCAATTGTCCCGCCTTTGGTCGCTGGATTCCAGCCGACCATACTGGATACAAGAATGAAGAAACAAAACAAGATGGTAAGGAACTCCCTCGGGTTGAATCTCGATCTTAATGTGGTCATACCGATGCAGAGCATGAATGGAATTAAAAGGGTTAATCCTGTCCGGTAGAAAAAGACATTCCGCCAAACAATACTCTCGATGAGGATGACCCCCATCGGGAGGAAAAAGATCATCGATTCTTTGATCTTGTTTTTAACCACCATATATGTAAGAGAAATAAGAATTCCAGTAAATGCGATCATAAATAAGGTAAAGCTGGTCACGGTCGGATTTTGTAAATAGAAAGTTTTGAAAAGGTGTTGGATAAACTCGGCAAATGTGATTTTACCCAGCCAGAAAGTGGAGACGTATCCTGGCGTTGGTTGAATACTAAAGAACAACCAATACCAGGGTATCCACGATGCAATGACAATCGCGAGCATATAAATAAATCTTTTATATTCTTTTGGAAATTTCACCAGGTAATATAGTAGAGCGCTGATCCCAAAAGCGGGGCCAATCGCATGAGTGTAGGCGGTCAGTCCGGCGATGGCGATTATACCGACCGGCTTGTTTGATTCCACAAAATAGATTGCCAGAAGATACAGGAATATGAGTAATCCATAGGCACGAGCGTCCTGTGAAACCCAAATTAATCCAGGTGAAAAGGCGATCAAAGAGATCGCGATCGTTTTCTGATACGGATTGAACCGCATCAACCACATTAGCTTAAAAGACAGTAACAATGAGCCAATTCCAAGTACTAGCGAGGGCAGACGAAGCAGCCACAAGGAATGATTGTCGAATACGATCAACCGCAGGATAAGTTCCCATAGAAACAGTGACGAGTAATACTGGTGGTCTTCCAGGAATTTTGAAAAAGGGGTGGTAGCTCTAAACAACGATAAGGCTTCGTCATATCGGATAGCCGAGGAGGTATACCCCCAGATGCGGATCGCAACGCCGATGAGAAGAATGATCACCGGTACGTATCTGCCCCAAGCCGCTATTCGGTCTCTCACCAATTTATTTTGCATACTGTAATTACCCAGATTTTGTTCATAGTTGCATCGATTGGATAATCTGTTTACGGTCACAATCAATTGCATGATCTGTTTGGTCGAAGTCTTGAAGACATTTCCTGGAAACACCTCTACTATATTATGGATGAAAATGAATTCGGGATGACCGATTTGATAGTATGGATATCCATCATAACTTGAAAATTGAATTTGACCTGATTGGATGAGATTGCATCCATCATCATAATAAAACTATAATTACCCTTAAATTCTAATCATCAGAGCATCCAACATGAAATCAACCATCATTCGATCTTTCGAACTCAGTAAGAAAATCTTCCTGACCAGGCCAACAGGGTGGATCCAATTCGGCATTGTGTTTGCCGTAGCCCTGGTCTTCATCTGGATGCCGCAACGAGAGCCGATTGATTGGAATCTAAACTTGATGGGTTTCTGGTCCAACATCCCGAAAACCTACATCGATAATCCCAATTTCGTATACCCTCCCTGGGGACTGATCTTACTGCTGCCCTATTATTTGATCCAGGCGGCCGGTGCAAGAATCCTTTCGGTGTTAACCATCGGTTGGTTGACGTATAAACGCGAATGGCCGCTTCTTTTGTTTTTTGCCGTGGTACTCTCCCCTTATTTCCTGGTGACCATGGCCAAAAGCAACATGGATATTCTGGTCATTGTATTTCCGGTCTTGTTGTGGGAATTCTCAAAGGGAAGACGGTGGGAGATCATCGGGCGTGGAATATGCTCTTTCCATGATGCTGCTCAAACCGCAGTGCACCATCATCCTATTTCTTTACCTCCTGTGGACGAGCCGCACCGAATGGAAGAAGATGCTGTCTGAGCTGGCCATCGTCGCCTTCGTGGTCATTCCAATCAGTCTGGTGGGTTCTCCGCCGCTCTTGTTTCAATGGCTCAACAATCTGATCCATCCCTCACCCCAAAATCAGTTTTACTGGTCGATCAATAACATTTCGCTCACCGCACAGTCGGGTTTCTGGATCGCTACGGCGATTCTCGCCTTTGCCGCCTTGATCGTGTACCTGTTCCGCAGGATAAAGTTGATCTCCTGGAATCAGGACCTGACCATCTCCGCATTGCTCCTGCTGTCGATGTATCTCTTACCCTATACGAGTTCAGCAAAGTCTGTCATCCGGTTTGGCATTCATCCCGTCCTGGCCAGGTTTTTTGATCCAGTGGTTGGGGGTGGGATTCGGCTTCGTCTCAGCGTCCTTTTATGACAATATCTCACTGTGGGCGTTTACGATTTCCCTTTTATCATTAATCCTATATTCCGTACCTTAAGCGTAGAACCGAAAAGAGAATGGAATCCAGCCCAGACTCCATCCTCATCCGATCAATAGATACCTGATGAAAAATCCAAAATACGTGATCTCATGGAAGAAGATGATTTCGCCCCTTGGCGCTGGCGGCGCTGGTGCTGGCGTTGTTGTTGTGGTTCATCCCCAGTCAGATCTTCCCCATTTCATGGGATTTTCGCAACAACCTGTGGGGACCGGCTTACCTGCTGGTTCACCAGATGAGCCCATACCACATCCAGGACCTGTTTGAGATCAGTAATGCGATCTGGATGCCGATGCTGATCGGTTTGCTGGCTCCAATCGGATTTCTTCCGCTCCAGTGGGCCTCGAATGCATGGTTGATCATCAACCTTGCCGCGTTGAGTTTGATGGTGAGCATCCTTGCCCGGCCTGCTCGCAAGGCCATGATCGCGATTCCGCTGGTGATCGTTTCACTGGCGGTCTTCCCGTCATCCGTCACGCACTTTGTCCTGGGACAGGTTTCGCTGGTGATTGGTTTATTTTTAGTGCTCTTGATAAAATTTCGCCACCAGCTCAATCCGGTTGTCATTGGCTTATTGCTGACGCTTTCTTTCACAAAGCCGCAATTGATCCTTTTATTCTTGCCAGCCTATCTGATCATTTTCTTTCGTGAACAGGGTCTAGCGAAATCAGTTCGTGTATGGATATTTACTGTGGTGTGGGTGGTTTTGTTATGCCTGCCCTTGTTTATTCTTTATCCAGGCTGGATCCCCGATTTTCTCACCAATCTGTCCGGTAACAATGTCTGGCTCTATCCTTCCGTATTCTCATTCCTGATTTCCAGTCCGGCATCGTCTGGATGGCTTTCGCAGTCTCAGGAGTACTCCTCATCGTTGGGATTGGAATTGCTGCCTGGTTATCGATCAAGCTAAAAGGAAATCTGGCCTTGCTTGTGGATCATGGCCATCACCCCCATCTTTTCCCCTATTGTCTGGTCCTGGGATTTTGTCCTGCTTTACCCGCTCTTGATCTGGATGGTCTTTGAACCTAAAGATAGGATAAGTTCCCTTGTGCTCTATGCCGGATATGGATTATGCACGATCCTGTTCTATCTCATGCGGATCAATCGGCTCAACAATGAACAATATACGATCTGGGTGCCGCTCTTTTTGGTTGGGGTCATGCTGATCAGTTACATCATCCGAAACAAACGGATGCCTCCGGTTGGGCGAAATCCCGAACAACCCGAATAACAATACACATTCAATTACTCGGCTGGTTGATCCTCCACCGGCTGGTACAACTCGACTGCTTCGGTCACATCCAGAAATTGATACGGCCGGTCGTAGGACGAAACGAAGGATTTGTTTTCCAGCAGGGGCAGGTCATCTCCAAAATACTCATTGAAGATAACCCGGAAGGTATTGACCGGCGTATGGTCCGCTGAGATGATCGCCTCAGGATCCATCCCGGGCAGGTACAACGCATCCAGAATGTGCATTCGTTCATATTGGTCTGCCCCGTCAATATGGGAGAGCGGAACGGTGAGCGCTGGGCCGTGATCCCCGCACAGAATGATGATGGGTTTGAGTCTCTGAATCGGCCAGGATGTTTTGGATCGTCTGCAAAACCTGCTTGGAGACATATTCCAACTGAGCCGTGTAATGACTTTTGTAGTATTCAACCGAAGTGTGACTGATGAGGGTGTCTGCGTCAATCGCGCTCAGTGAATACGGCGGGGTAAGCGGATTGCCGGATCGATCAAAAACAAACGGCGGATGGGGCGCGAAGATATGAGCGATCACAAATTTCGGGCTGGGATACGCGTCCAGATCAGCCAGATCCGGTCATCGAATTGGTGATATTGTCCCTGTGCCAGTCGAATAATTTTTGATGCACAAACGGGTACGCGGTGGAATTCCAGATCAGGGTCTGCATAAAATTGTCCAGGTATACGGTCGGCTGGATGGCGTGATCCGCTGCGATACTTTCCGTGTACTCATACCCCGAAGGAAAATTGAGGATGGTATAGCCCTCATTCCGCAGCCGGCTGACAACCAGATTCTGTTGGATCATGTAGATGAGTGGATGCGCGTCGCCAGTCTCAGGCCCAACCTCTTGCGCAATATCATCCAGGTATTGCATATTCAAGATCGAGCTAAAGGATGTTCTGGTCTGGTTGTAATTGGTCTTCCCATTCGGGACGATGTGAAAACCCAGTTTGGTCAACTCGCCTTCGAACCGGCTGTTATCGTACTGGTAGATCTGGTCCAACACTTCGCTGGAGCCGTAGCCATCCAGCACGATCAAATAAATATCCCGCTTTGGTGTGGCGGAAGATTGCTACGACCTTCGCGTTTTGCTGAACTCTCTCCGACCAGGAATCCTTAAACGCGGCGACGGCTGACGAATTGCTTGATTTCGTCAACTCATAACCGGTGATGAGGACGATCAGTAAGATCGAGGCGGCATTTAACGCGATGGTCAGAAATCGGAGCAAGCTCTTTGATTTTTTTCTGACCAGGATCAATAAGGAAAACACAATAATCAATGACAGGATGATCCAATATTTGCTGACCAACAGGGTGCTGTCGAAACTGATCTTCTGTTTTGCGATTAGGGAAGCGATGGCTTGAATGGCGAGGAACACCGGAGGGTAGGAAAAAAACAAGATCAAGAAAATGGATGTCAGGATGGACGCGAAGCGCACTTCCCTGAAGATCAGGAGGAAGATCAAGAAGATCAACACTGTCCCGCCGAGAACGATCAGCATGGGTTTGACGATCGAACCGATCAGCAAATGCTGAATATTGATCAGGAAGGGAAAAACCACGTAGTAAATGGCGAATAACCAGGGGTGCCATAAGTATTTGTTGAACATCTTGTCGATCATGGATTCCTCATTCCAATCTTCAACATGTGTTTAGACCACGAAGCCAGTCCGTTGATATTTACTGCGCCTCTTTATTCTAATTCCAAATTGGAGGAGTGACTTGTTATGTCGGGCATTCATGGCGAGCCTGAGCGTCAACTCCGAACCGGCGGCTTGACGGTTGTCCAACCTGCCTGCGGCTTTCCTACCCCTCCACCCCCGACTTTGCTATAATCACATCTATGAAACAACTTCTCCAGCACATGAAAAGCGGTAAGACCGTTGTGACCGAAGTGCCCGCCCCGGTGGTGAAACCCGGATTTGTCCTCGTGCGGAATGTGGCTTCGTTGGTTTCCGCGGGCACCGAGCGGATGTTGGTGGAATTCGCCGGCAAAAATCTGGTGGATAAAGCCCGCGCCCGCCCAGACCTGGTTCGTCAGGTCGTGACCAAAGCCAGACGGGATGGCATCCTGCCCACCATGGAAGCGGCTTTCAACCGTCTCGACCAGCCCATGACGCTCGGCTATTCCAGCGCAGGGATCGTCGTGGAAGTTGGCGAAGGGGTGCGCGGATTTCAGCCCGGCGACCGGGTTGCCTGCGCCGGGGGTGGATTCGCGGTCCATGCCGAGATGGCGCTTGTGCCGGTCAATCTGCTTGCTCATGTGCCCGATTCGCTGAACCTGGAAGAAGCCTGTTTCGCCACCCTGGGTGCGATCGCCCTGCACGGTTTCAGGTTGGCCTCCCCGCAAATAGGGGATCGGGTGGCTGTGATCGGACTGGGTCTGCTGGGATTACTGGCCTCCGGGATTGCCCGCTCCGCCGGTTGCGAAGTCATGGGCGTGGATCTATCCACTGAACGGGTAAAACGAGCGCAAGGATTGGGCTATCAGGCGGTTGTGCGCTCCTCAGCGGAAGAAACTGGCAAGGCGTTGACAAAAGGATTGGGGTTTGACCATATCCTCATCTGCGCGGACGCGAAGGGTGACGACCCGGTCGAATTGGCGGCGATACTGGCCCGCGATAAGGCTAACGTTGTAGCCGTCGGCGCGGTCGGGTTGGACCTGCCCCGCAAACCTTATTATGAAAAAGAGCTCAATTTCATCGTTTCGCGTTCATACGGACCGGGACGATATGATCCTCAATATGAAGAGCAGGGTGTCGATTATCCGGCCGGCTATGTCCGTTGGACGGAAGGGCGCAATTTGCAGGCCGTGGTGGACCTGATGGCAGCCAGGAAATTGGATGTTCATCCCTTAATTACCCACCGGTTTGAGATCGAAAATGCTCCAGATGCCTATGAATTGATCACCGGGAAGACCCTCGAGCCATTCCTGGCGGTGCTCATCACCTACCCGGATGGTGGAGAACCTTCCCCGCTGCGAAAAGTGAACGTTGCTTCCGCGACGGCGTCAACCTCCAGTTCCAGCAAGGACCTGCGGTTGGGGGTGCTCGGTGCGGGAAATTATGCCAACGCCACGTTCCTGCCGGTTATTCAAAGATCAGGTGGCGTGGAGAAGGTGGCCATCGCTTCCGTCGCGGGTGTTCATGCCCGCACTGCCGCGGATAGATTTGGCTTCCAAACGGCCATCAGCGAAGACTCCGCCATTCTGACCGATGAGCAGATCAACCTGGTCGCCATCCTCACCCGCCATGACCTGCACGCATCCCAATCCATTCAAGCGTTGAATCACGGGAAGCATGTCTATTGCGAGAAACCGGTGGCCATCACGCTGCAGGAGCTTTCCGACCTGAAGGAAACCCTTTCCCGACCGGATATGCCCGTCTATACCGCCGGTTTCAACCGCCGTTTCGCGCCGCTGGCGATTCAGATGAAATCATTCCTGGCCGGGTCAGCCGAACCGATGGCGCTGCATTACCGGGTCAATGCCGGACCTCTGCCGCTGACGCACTGGCTCCATGATCCACTGGTGGGGGGCGGACGCATCATCGGGGAAGCCTGCCATTTCCTCGATCTGATGACGTGGCTGACCGGGTCGCTGCCTGTCTCCGCATCCATCAGCGCGCTTCCGGATGGGGGAACCTATCGCGAAGATAATGTCCTGATCACTGTCCGATTCGCGGATGGCTCGCTGGGCAGTCTGTCATATCTGGCCAATGGCGACCGCTCCGCGCCGAAAGAATACCTGGAGGTTTTCAGCGCCGGCCGGATGGCCATCCTGGATGATTTCGACAGGCTGGAACTCTGGAAGAATGGAGCGAAACAAACCCGGCGGGGCGGTTTACGGCAGGATAAAGGTCACGCCGCATCCTGGCAGGCATTTTTGGCCGGTGCGCGCTCGGGAAAACCACCCATCCCTTATGCGGAACTCTTCACCGTGGCCGAATTGACCATCCGCCTGGTGGAGCAATTACGCGGCGGCCATCCCTCCGCGGATGTCAGCGTAGGATAACCAGGAGATGCTCGGTCGGTTGGGCCGGTCTTTGAAAGCAGCACGCGAATTGGGGCTTCGGCAATCCAGCCAATACCTGTTCTATCGTTTTGGGCTGCTCACCGGACATTATCGGCGTTCGATGCAAGCCGCGGCGAATACCAATGTGTTCCCCGGGCGATATTCTCCTGTATTTCAACCGGCCCGACCAGAAACCGTAGCTGCCATTCTCAAGAAACATCAAAGCGACATTCTTGCCGAAGCGGATTTGCTCCTCTCCGGTCTGTACCGCCCGTTTGGCGGGGAACCCGCTCCCCTGGATCTAACATTCCCCAACCCTGATCTCGACTGGACCGACTGGAAATTCCCCGCGGACCGATCCGCGGCAGACATCAAAGATATTTGGGAACCAAACCGGTTCGGATGGGCCATCACGCTGGCCCGGGCTTATCATCTCAGCCGTGATTCCCGTTATGCGGATTTCTTCTGGCGCAAGGTGGAAGAATTCGTCCGGCTTAATCCGCCCTATCATGGTCCAAACTGGCAATCCGCCCAGGAAGTTGGACTGCGCTTGATCCATTGGACAGCCTCCGCGGATTTATTTCTCTCGGATCCGGCATCCACACCCGAAAGGCTCGCGCTGCTTGCCCGCCAGATTCAGCTACATACCCAACGGATTCCGCTCACGCTGGTCTATGCCAGGGCGCAAAACAACAACCACTGGCTCAGTGAAGCGGCCGCGTTGTACACGGCCGGACGCGTTCTGCCCGACCATCCGCATGCCCAACACTGGCGCAAGTCTGGCTGGCAAGAATTCCAGACAGCCATCCTGCAGCAGATCACCGAAGACGGCACCTATATTCAACACAGCGCCTGCTATCAGCGGATGATGCTGACCCTGGCCTTGTGGCTGAACGCCATCCGCGGGGATGACGTATTCAGCACGGAGGTCAGGCAGAAGCTGGCGCTGGCTGCCCGTTGGCTGGATGAGTTGATCGCCGGCGCGGCCGGGGAGACGCCCAACCTGGGATCGAACGACGGCAGCCTGATCCTGCCGTTCAGCTCCGAGCCGGTGACCGGGTACAGGAAGGTCGCAGCACGCTTCAATACGGGCGTTCTGCCAGGAGAGCAGAGCCGGCGATGCCGAGATGGCTGCCTGGCTCGGACCGGCTTCCCTTACCCCGCTCTCTGAAACCAACCGGCGGCAACCGCCATTCTCTTACCAACGGTTGAACAGCCGCACCTCGGTTGGATATCTGCACACCGCCCAATATACCGGACGTCCTTCCCAGGCGGATCAACTTCACCTCGATCTGTGGTGGGAAGATGAGAATATCCTCAAGGATGCCGGCACATTCCGCTATAACGCGCCGCCGCCGTGGGAAAATACCCTGGCCGTGACAGCGGTCCACAACACCCTCAGTGTGGACGGAGCAGACCAGATGACCCGGGCCGGGAAATTTCTCTGGGTGGATCGGGCGCAAGCGGAGGCTGGCGAAGCCTTGCGTATAGGCGACGGGTGGCGCGGGATCACCGCTACCCATGACGGCTATCAAAAGAAGGGCGTCATCCACCAGCGGACGGTCGAGTGGAATCCGTTTGATTCCTGGGTCATTCGTGACCAACTTCTGCCGACTGGATTGGGAAAGAAGCATCGTTCGATCAGGCTGCATTGGCTGCTGCCTGACGCCCTGCCAGCCGGAACCGCAACACCCGATCAATGGCAGTGGACGCTCTCCCCCAATTCCGTGATCCTCACCCGCGGGGAGAAGATCGTCGCGCTCAACTTCGCTCTCCAACCGGAGGTGGCCTCCATCGAGGTCTGTCTGTACCGGGCGGGCGAAACGGTCAGCGGAAATCATCCCGCACAACCCACCTGGGGCTGGTTCTCGCCCACTTACGGAGTCTTGCAGCCGGCGTTGGCGGTAGCTGTGTACGTCCGAACCAAAACACCGGTTACCCTTGTCACCGAATTACATCTGACCTACGTCCCTCCGGCCGACCTGCAGAGGGGAGCCTAGATGCATATTTTGATCATCCATCAGGCGTTTGCTTCTCTCCAGGAGCCGGGCGGAACCCGCCACCACGAATTTGCCCGCGAGCTGGCCGCGAACGGGCATCAGGTCACGATCATCGCCAGCCCGATCAGCTACCTGACGGGGAGATCCAGATCGACAACCACCACCTGGCGCACCGAAGAACAAGACGGCAAAGGGATCACCATTTTGCGGGCGTACACCTATTCCGCCCTGCATCGCAGTTTCATCCACCGGGTGATCAGTTTCCTCTCCTTCATGGTCTCGTCCTTTTTGATCGGGCTGGGCGTTCAGCGGGTGGATGTGGTCTGGGGAACTTCTCCGCCCATCTTCCAGGGAGTGACAGCCTGGTTGCTGGCTCGCTTGAAAGGCGCAAAATTTTTATTCGAGGTGCGCGACCTGTGGCCAGCGTTCGCCACCGCCGTGGGTGTCTTGCAAAATCGCCTGCTCATCGCACTCTCGGAATGGCTGGAGAAATTTCTCTACCGCCGCGCGGATGTGGTGATGGTCAACTCGCCTGGTTTTGTGGCGCACGTCACACAGAGAGGCGCCCGCCGCGTGGAGTTGATCCCCAATGGGGCGGACCCCACCATGTTTGCCGCTGCGGATGGCAGCGGATTCCGAGCACGACACGGGCTGGATGAACCAGTTCGTGGTGATGTACACCGGCGCGCACGGACTCTCCAATGATCTGGGGATCGTGCTATCCGCCGCCCGCCTGCTGTTGGATCAGCCGGTCATTCGGTTTGTATTGGTGGGCGATGGCAAGGAAAAATCCGAATTGATGAGGCAGGCGGAACGGGATGGTTTATCGAATGTGCTTTTCCTGCCTTCGGTCGGAAAGCTGGACATGCCGGAGGTCCTGACTGCAGCCGACGCCTGCGTGGCCATCCTCAAACCACTTGATCTATATAAGACCACCTATCCGAACAAGGTCTTTGACGCGATGGCCGCTGGGAAACCGGTGCTACTCGCCATCGATGGCGTGATTCGTGAAGTGGTGGACCAGGCGCAGGCGGGGATATTCTGTCCGCCCGGTGACGCGGTAGCCCTGGCGGATGCGGTGGTACAGCTTGAACAGGATCGTGCATCCGCCAAAACCATGGGTGAGAATGGCCGGCGATACCTCAGCCAACATTTTTCGCGGGCTGAAATCGCTGAGGATTTGATTCACTTATTGATGAGGATGACAAAAACCGATGAGTGAGAAAATTCTGATTGTGGATGATGAACCCGCGCTTCAGGAGACGGTCGCGTACAACCTGCGTAAGCAGGGTTATGAAGTATGGATTGCGGGAGATGGCCCGTCTGGACTCGCCATTGCGCGAAAAGAGTCCCCGGATCTGATCGTGTTAGACCTGATGCTGCCGGGTATGGATGGGCTGGAAGTGTGCCGGATCTTGCGGCGGGAATTGAACACCCCGATCATTATGCTTACCGCGCGGGACGATGAGATCGACCGGGTGGTCGGACTGGAAGTGGGCGCGGATGATTATCTGACCAAGCCTTTCTCCATGCGGGAACTCCTGGCACGGGTGAAAGCGATGCTCCGCCGGGTTCGCTTGATGAAAGAAGATCTCTCTGCGCCTGTCGAAGACTCCCATCATATCCTCCGCTTTAGAGAACTGGAGATCGACCTTGATCGCAGGGAAGTGTCTCTTAATGGGAACCAGGTCGGATTAAAGCCCAAAGAATTTGACCTGCTAACTTATTTTGCCAACCATCCGGGCAGAGTGATCAACCGCGATACCATCCTGTCTGAGGTGTGGGGATGGGATTACTCAGGAGAATCGCGTACGGTGGATGTCCATGTTCGCTGGTTGAGGGAAAAGATCGAACTGGATCCCACCCATCCCATCCACTTGATCACTGTTCGGGGAGCGGGATACCGCTTCGAGGATTAATCGATGAAAAGCATTCGCTGGCGTATCGCAATCCCTTATATCCTGTTGGCCATTGTCACGATTGGCGGGATGGCCTGGTTCCTGACCAATCGTCTTCAACATGAATTTCAAAAAGGGGAGAGTGACCGCCTTCTATCAGAGAGCCGGCTGGTGGCGGATTTGATGGCTCCAGCCATTGCGCGTGGAGACTGGAATGAGGTGACGGATCAGGTTCGGCAGCTCAGTGAGAGCCTGGATGTTCGGGTTACGATCATTCTGCCGGACGGAAAAGTGGTGGGTGAATCGGATGCGGAACCGGCCACCATGGAGAATCATCTCAACCGCCCGGAGATCAGGCAGGCTATGAGCGGCACGCCTGCCGTGGATGTCAGGTTTAGCAACACCCTGCTGAGTCATTACCTGTATGCGGCAACACCAGTCATGAATGAAGGAAAGATCATCGGGGTGGCCCGTCTCGCAATTTCCCTTTCGAAGATCCAAACCACCCTCCAGACAATAAATCAAACTCTCCTGTGGATATCCGTCGCCGCCATCCTGCTGGTCATCGGACTCGCCTTCTGGATCAGCGAATACACCGTCCGTCCGATTCACCAATTGACCGGCGCGATGGCCCAGGTGGGCAGCCGGGATTTCTCCACCAGCCCGATCCTGGATCGCAAGGATGAGATCGGGACACTCAGCCGTTCGTTCCAAAAAATGTCAGATGATCTGCGCCTGCAATTCCTTGAACTGGAGACCGAGCAGGCCAAGCTCTTTGCCGTCTTGAATGCAATGACTGATGGGGTTGTGATCGTAGATCGCGAGGGTATTGTTCAATTGCTCAATCCGGCTGCATCGCTCCTGTTCAATATACAGGAACCACAGGCACTGGGTCATACCCTGACCGAGACCCTTCGCCATCATCAGATCGTGGACCTGTGGAAAGCTTCGCGAACCTCCGGTGAGCAGCGCAACCTGACCCTCGATCTGAGCGTTGAGAGACTGTATATGCAGGTGATCGTGACCCCGCTGAGGGATGCGATGCAGGGCGCAAGTCTGCTCCTTTTCCAGGATCTGACCCGAATCCGGCGTCTGGAGACTGTCCGACAGGATTTCATCAGCAATGTGTCGCATGAGCTTCGAACTCCCCTGGCAGCGGTGAAATCCCTCGCAGAAACGCTCCAGGATGGCGCACTCGAAGACCCATCGGCCGGCAAGCGGTTCCTCTCACTAATGGAAAAGGAAATCGATACAATGACTCAGATCGTACAGGAGTTGTTGGAGCTGTCGCGGATTGAATCCGGAAAAGCGCCTTTTCAAAAGAGCCTTGCCCGGGTGGATTCCATGGTGACGCAGGCCGTCGACCGGATGCGTCATCAGGCTGAACGGGCTGGTTTGACCATCTCGGCTGAGATCCCTGAAGGCATTCCTGATGTGAATATGGATGTCGACCGGGTGAACCAGGTTTTGCTTAACCTGCTCCATAATGCCATCAAATTCACGCCGCCAAATGGACACATCACGGTCAGTGTGAGTCTGATCGAGAAAGCGGTTCAGATAGCCATCCAGGATACCGGGGTGGGGATTGCCAAAGAGGACCTTCCCAGGGTGTTCGAACGTTTCTATAAAGCGGATCGCGCCCGCTCCGGTGGCGGAACCGGTTTGGGCTTATCGATAGCCCGACACATCATAGAAGCCCATGGTGGCCGGATCAGGGTGGAAAGCCAGCAGGGCGAAGGCAGTACCTTCTTCGTCACGCTTCCGCTTTAACGCATGGCCATTAAATCCTGAGAGCGGAAGGTTATCCTTCCGCTCTCAACCGTTCTGTATGATTGATCAATACAGGATGACCGTGCAGGTACACTTCACTGGATCCCAGATATACCATTGCCCTACACAACTTGGAGGAGCCGGGCAAGTGGCGGGGGTGGCTCTTGGCTTGGGCGTGGGTTCATCGACGGGGCATAACTGCGCTTCGAAACCGCTGGGGATGAATCCATACGCCCATCGGCAGGCATTATCGACCGCGAACAACTCTTTCAACGGATAGTTCAGGTTACTGCGGACAGGTGATCCGGCGACTTCCTCGGTGAAACGATCCACGTAATCCAGCTTGGTGTGGTCTTTCAATCCGGCGTCGGCGATCACACCCAGCAGATAGGTGCTGCCGGGTAGTGTCTTCTTGAAAGCGAATTGGACGGTTGCTTCCAGGCTGGAGTTCACCCTTACCCAGGCCAGGTCTGGGTCTTCACCCTTGCCGCCGTCGTAGACGAGGGTCTCGTACCCATCACCCGTGAAGGGCGCGTCCGATTTCATGGCGCTTAATCCCCCCGTATCCCGGTTGCGATCGGCAAACACCTGCACCGGGGTGGCTTCCCAACTCGGTGAGTAGGGAGGATGCGCCCAGATGAGGTAATCGCCAAATCCGTCTTCGTTGGTATCCAGTTCCACGGCGTAATCGATCCCGAGCACGTTGTTGGGATCGTTGCCCACCAGTTGGATCGAAACATAGATCCAGGTGCTGTCCTGCGAGACCCGGTAGGTGTCAATGTCCAGGTCAGGCACATAGCTCATGTCCAGCAGGAAGGGTCTCTCCAACCGGTTGATCTTGTACGAATCGCCATACGGCGCCCGTTTTTCTGCGGCGGTGTCTTTGGAGACCACATCGTAGATGATCTGGCCAGAGGCTGGTTTATCCGCCGGGGTGACCACATGCAAAATGGTCGGCTCCGGAGTGATAGTTGGTTCTTCCGTCGCAAGTGGAGGTTCCGCGGTTGGCGGTTCCACAGTTGGTGGTTCCGGGGTCGGGGCGACCGTCTCCGTGGGTGGTTCCGGGGTGGGCGGAATCACAATGGGGAAAGCTGTTGGTGGGATGGGCGTTACCGCCTGTTCCTGCTGCAGGGAATATCCTAAGAAGCTGCATGCCAGGGTAATGATGAGCGCGATGCTAATTACTGGAAAAGTCCGAATAATATCCCGCGTTTTCATATTCGTTTCCTTTCGCAAATCAATGATAGTTTAATTATGGCGGATGGCAAACAAATTTCAAGAGCCAATGTATTGCCAATGGTTAGACATCCGTCCACGATGCTATCCAAGTCCACAGCATGATCGATTCCGAGTTCACTGTTCGGGTCGATTTTCCCCGGTTGCAATCGATTCACACCTCTCTTATAATGGAATCCAAGGGAAGGTACAGGTTAGGAGATGGATGCAGCGCAAATGCGTATGAAACCAGTTCGGAGATTGGCCGTCGTGATGGTGTTGACCGGGATGTCAATCCTCTTCGCCAGTTGCGGGACGGGGTTGTTCACCGAAGCCCAGCGCAGGCAGGCTACCGACACAGCCGCCGCGAAGACCGTCGATGCCGCGAGCACCGCCTTTGCCGGCAAGTGGACGGACACCCCTGTGCCGCCCACGCCCATCCCGCCCACAGCCACCCAACCCACCTCCACGCCCATTCCGCCCACCAAAACCCGCACACCCACCCCCACCCAGGTGACGGCCTGGGCGAATTGCATCCAGGCGAAGTTGATTTCTGACACCATACCGGACGGGGCAGTCATCGCACCGGGAACCTTCTTCACCCAATCCTGGACATTGAAAAACACGGGCACCTGCATCTGGAATAAGGATTATAAGTTGGTGTTTGAATTGGGCGATCCGCTGACCAATGTGACCGAGATCGCTTTTCCGCAGGCAAATTTCTACCCCGGCCAGGAGATGACCATTAACGTCAAAATGGTTGCCCCGATGGAAGAGGGTGAAAAGCTGGGATTCTGGAAGCTCCAGAACAAGGAAGGTATTCGGTTCGGGTTGGGTCCGCAGGGAGATGCTATCTGGATGCGGATCATGGTCGCGCAGGAAACCACCGAATTTTTCAGGGTGACTTCCGCGCTGGCCTACGCGGTACCCAATAATTTCGCCGGAGCTTGCGGACGCAAAGGCTACACCATCACCCTGTACGGCAAGATCAAGACCAACAAGGCCGGGGTGGTGGAGTACAACTGGGTGGGATCTAAAGGCGTGCCCAGTAAAACGAAGACACTGACCTTCTTTGGCGCGTACGAACAGGATGTTTATGACTTAGTCACCTATACCCGGGGTATTAATTACGCCTGGGCACGCATCCATATTGTCAGCCCAAACAACCGGACCTTCGGGAAGACGACCTTCCATGTGGAGTGCAGATATTGACCGGGAACCAAATGGATGGACCTTAGCGTCTGTATACAAGGCCGGATTATGCCTGTTTACCGCCGCTTAGGGCAAGGTTGATAGGATTTATACTTTGGTTTACAATTACACCCATTAATCCCCTGCCATTGAGTAGTCGGTAGGGCAATACAAGGAGATAAGAATGAAAAAGCAAATTACTGCGATCTCAGTGTTGGTGATGCTGTCGATCCTCCTCAGCGCATGCAACCTGTCAGCAGCAAATCCAACCCAGATTGGACCAGACCAGATCAATACGATCGCGGCCCAAACCGTGGAAGCCCTGACGACCCAGATGGCGCCTCCACCGGCGACCGCGACCAACACCCCCGAACCCGCGACCGCAACCCCGATGGTGACCGAGACGCCAACCCTGGCGATCCCGACCCTGAACCTGACCCCGGGCGCGCTCACCAATACCCTGATTCCATTGCCGACCACGGCCGGCAGCACGGAATGTAACAAGGTCTTCTTCCTGGAAGATACAACCATCAAGGATGGAACCATCTTCAAACCGGAGACCGAGTTCACCAAGACCTGGAAGATCCAGAACAGCGGATCCTGCACCTGGACGACCCTGTACAGTGCTATTCCGTTCAGCAATGACCCGACCTCACCGGTCATTACCGGCGATGGCGAATTCCCGGTCAAAGCTAATGTCGCCCCCGGCGGCCTCTTACAGATCACGGTGAAGATGTTCGCTCCCAAAGAAGAGGGCACCTACACCCAGTATTGGAAGATGCAGGATGATGCCGGCAACAACTTTGGCATTGGCGGCGCAGGTGGCGCCGGCTGGTATGTCAATATCAAGGTGGATAAAGACGGCGTCGCAGACACCTCCGATAAGGTAACAAGCACAACCGTGCATGCAGAAGATGAGAGCGGTGGACAGTTCACTCTCAGCGGGTCCATCACGACGAATGATAAACTTTCTGTTAGAGCCTATTGGCGTGTGGATGGTAAAGCAGTGGGCATTAGCAATGATCTGGCCTACCAGGGAGATGTCAACGGGACTGTGCCTATGATCGCAAGAACTTTTGACTGCAGTGCGGCTGGCATTACAACTAGAGATGTCATAGCCACGGTTTACTTTGGCGATCCCGCTTCAAGTCAGGTGACAGGAACTCAAACCGATACAATTTCCTGTCCATAAACAGTTTGTTTAGTTGATTAGCCGGGATGAGAGATCATCCCGGCTTTTTTATTTCCTCCCTGGTTGGCTGAATCCGCATACAATGAAGGTATGCACCCGGAAGCGATCTCCCTCTCTGGCTGGCTTGCCCCTAACCGTCAGGACCTGTCCGTCTACACCCGTTGGCTGGATCTCAGTCTCTACGGCGGGATGACCTACCTGGCGAGTGAGCGTCATATCACCCCGCGTGGGAATCCGCTGGTATTGTGGCCGGAGGCACGCAGCATCCTGTCCGTAGCCGTCCCCTATCCGCACCCTGCATCCATTGCACCCCCGGTGGAGGATCAACCCCACGGGCGCATCGCCTCATACGCCTGGCAGGCTGACTATCATGAGACGATGCCGGCTGTGTTTGAAGCCCTGGCTCGTCAGCTTGCGCTTGAGTTTGGGCGGCAATTCCAGTGGCGCGGGTACACCGATTCGGCCCCTATTCTGGAGCGCCAGATGGCTGCTCAGGCCGGGCTAGGCTGGGTCGGAAAGAACGGCTGCCTGATCCACCCGCGGACCGGATCCTTCTTCCTGCTGGGCGAGCTCTTCACCGACCTGCCCATTGAGCTGGTCCAGCCACCTTCTATGGAGCCTGTACCGCCGGTGCCGGATCGGTGCGGCACATGCCGGCGCTGCCTGGATGCCTGCCCCACCCGCTGCATTCGCGAGGACCGCACCCTGGATGCCAGCCGCTGCATCTCGTATCTCACCATCGAGCACAAGGGCGTCATCCCGCGCGAGTTGCGTCCACAGATGGGCAACTGGGTCTTCGGCTGCGATATCTGCCAGATCGTCTGCCCGTGGAACCGTGATAAAGTGGGTCTGCCGGATGGGTACTCTCCGGCGGTTCCGGATCCGTACCCGGCGTTATGCGAATTGATTCAGATGGGGGACGGAGAATTCAAAGAGACGTTCGCTCAAAGCGCGTTGATGCGTCCAAAACGGCGTGGTTTGCTGCGGAACGCCTGCATCGCGCTGGGCAATTCCGGGAACAGGGCCGCCGTCCGCCCACTGCTGGATGTCCTCACGCGGGAAGATGATGCGCTTATCCGCATCCACGCAGCCTGGGCGCTGGGAGTGTTGTCGGGCGAAAACGCCGTGACGGCGTTGCAGACAGCCCAAAACGGCGATCCGGATGAGCGAGTCAGGGAAGAATGTGCGATCAGTCTGGGGGAGAGAAGATCAACGCAAGATTGATGGGAATGCGTTAGTCCCGGTTCCTGCCTCTGGCGGTGCGGAGCAGGAACGGGGCGGTTCCAAGCAAGATCAACAACACAATCGCAATGGCACCGACGATGATTCCGGTCGGCTGTCCTTCGCGTACCACCTCTTCGGAAAATTCGGTCGGCACAGGTGTAGGAGTGAGCTGTTGGGCCATTCCGGAGCTGGAAGAAGTGGCTTTCACCACGTCCGTTTGCAGGTGGAAGAGCATCCAGCCGATACCGATCAAAATCAGGCCGATGAGCAATCCGCGAATCGGAGTGGAAGGGGTGAGAGGTGTGTGAGCCATTCTATACCTTTATGGTCTTTGCAGCCGGTCCACCGCCTGGCGCGCGATGTCTTCCGCTGTCAGCGAACCGGTGAACAACTGGTGGATGGAATCTTTCAAGATGGGTGAGATCGTTACAAGATACAAGCCATTGGGGATGGGTTGGCCGCCTGCCACGATGTCCGCCTGCGCAGTGAGGGTTGGATTTTCCAGCACGGCCGTAGATTTTCGGACTGGGAGCAGACGCGCTGCCTGATCCAACTGGGCCAGGAAGGATTCTTCCGCCAGCGTCTCCGCCAATTCCACGCTGGCCGTTCGCCGGGCGGGATCCGTCTGGGTCATCGCCCAGAACCAGCCTCGCACCAGCGTGGCAGGATTCCCTGTGATGTCGCGAAAGGCGGACAGTCTGGAGATGGACAGGATCGGTTCAGCGGTTTCGGAATACCACGCCACCATCCGGTTTCCGCGGCCTGAGGTGAAATAGCGGTAGACATCCGCGGGCTGGGTGATATCCATGATCCATGCGGGCATCGATCCGTTGTTCTTTGCGGCGTTGATCTGGGTAAGCACAGAGAGAAAGGCCATCTCTTCGAGCACCGGTTTCCCGGTCTCGTCTTCGAGTACGCCTCCGCTGGCCAGATACAGACTGAGCGGAACAATAGCCTGCGGATCATTCAGATAGCACAGGATCGGTTTTCCATCCGTAAGCGGTGAGGAGGGCTCTCCTTCCGCGACCGGGGTCAGATAGATCAGCGCATCCGACGCGACCGGGATGCCAAATGTGCTACCCTGGACGGTTGCCAGCGTGCGCACGGGTTCGATCCAATCATTCGCCGCCAGAATGTCCGTCGTGCCGTCGTAGGGGATCAATAGCCCTTTCAGGGCGGCGACCTCCATTTCCTCCCGGGTGAGCAATACAAGGTCGGGGAGGGTGGCCGGCGCCGCCAGGCTGGTGTTTTGCAGCACATCCATCAGGTTGGCCGGACCGGTGTTGTTCTTGATTCGGATATCCACCTGATAATTGGGGTGTTTACTGAGGAATTTTTCCACCTGCTGTTGGATCAAGTCCTGCAGGACGGGTGCATTTCGCGCGAGCAATTGATCGGGCAGCCAGATGACCAACTGGGTGACTTCCCCGGCGGCCGGATCGCTGGTGACGGTTGTCTCGGGGATGCTGGTCTGAACTTCCGGTGTGAGAGTCGCCACAGGCTGCGGTTGGGTACTCGCCGGACTGCTGCACGAGCCAAGCAGGATGGAGAACACCAGCAGAAGAATGAATATGACCTGAGTAGATCTGGGTTTCATCGCATCCTCTTTATGGCAGGGTAAGCGTCGCGCCGGGCAGGGTGGGTTCTACCGTGGGCGGAATGGCGGTATCTGAGGGTGCGATGGTCGGCGGAATGGGTGTATCGGAGGGCAGGTCGGTCGGCGGGATCGGGGTGATGGTGCGCGTAGATGTAGGTGTATCCGTTTCGGTCGGTGTCCGGGTCTTGGAGGGGGTATAGGTGATCGAGGGCGTCATCGATGGGACGAGGGTGTAGGTCAGAGAAGGACCGATCGTTGATGTGATGGTAGCTGTGCTGGTGAGGGTGGGCGTCACTGTACGCTTATTGCGGTTGGCCGAGAGGACGCTCAGGCTGATCACCCCGAGGCAGTAGAACGGGATGGTTGACACGATGATCAGGATCAGGATGCGCCGGACGCGCTGGATGGATGATTTTCGGGAAGGCATGATTGGATTAATCATATCATCACGGAGAACGCAGTGCAAGGCGGGATGAGTTGACCCGCAAGGACAGGATCGCTGGTTTGGGCGGCGTTGACAGGCTATAATCTCAGCATGGACTTTTCGCAGATATCCTGGTTTTCGATTCTGGTGGGCGTCAGCGCAGCTCTCGGTTTATGGTGGTCGTGGATGCGGGTGGGAGATGACCCCCGGCGGTTCGGGGGCCGCTCAATCCAAGCCCGGCGCGATGTGCTCATCCCGTCTGCGTTTGCCCTGCTGGCCGGCGGGCTGATCGGCGCACGGATAGCTTTTGTCTTCCTGCACTGGTCGTATTACCAGTTCCACACGCCGGAAATTGGACGGGTCTGGGAGGGCGGGTTGGATTGGACAGGCGCGCCCCTGGGGGCGGCGATCTTGTGCCTGCTGCTTGCCGGTTGGAAAAACCTCTCACCGTTGGAGATCTGCGAGGATCTGTCCCCGCTCTGGCTGATCCTGGTAACGGCTCTCTGGATCGGCGGTGGCTTCTCTGGGATGTATTACGGCGTCTCCCTGCCATCCGTTCGCTGGTTGCCTGCGCTGGTGGATGCGTCTGGCGCGTTTGCGATCCGTCTGCCATTGGCATGGATCGGGGCGTTGGTGACCTTTCTGTTGGGTATCCTTGCGGATTGGCTCGCTGTCCATCGGAGGATCCGGATTTTTTACTCTGTCTGGCTTTTTGCAATCCAGATGGGAATGCTGCTGGTATTCTCCTTTGTTCGGGTGGATCCGGTCGCTCCGCTGGGGGGTGTCCCGTCGGACCGTCTGGCCGCGGGTGTGTATCTTGGGATTGCGATTCTGCTGCTCGTCGCGCCCCACTTTCTGCGCCTTCGTCGGCCGCGTTGAGATTGCCACGCCTTGTCATTCTGAGCCCCGCAGGGGCGAAGAATCTCTACGGATATTTGGGGATTTATTAGGGTCGGTAGAGATGCTTCACTCCGTTCAGCATGACAAAGCCAAGTTACGTCGGACTTCGCCCTCCTATCCATGTCATTGTGAACACCGGCGCCCGGGCATTTTCGCTCAATGCTCAAACACGAGGAATAGCCCGGGCTTTATATATTTCTGGGAGTAGGAGGCAACGCCTCCTACTCCCAGATGCCCACATCTCTACAATACCGTTATGGCGACCGGCCGGTCGCCCCTACGCCTCCCCACGTGGATTTTGCGCAATCACAACGACACGCCAGCCTACCTTGCAATCCCCATTCGCCGTATAATAAAAGCACTTCAAACCCAGAGAAAACGATTGCATGAAAATAACCCTCGCCATTTCACAGATCAACACCCGATTAGGTGACCCAGCCTACAACCTGGACCGCCACCTGGACCTCATCCAGCAGGCGAAAACCTCCGGGGCGGACCTGATCCAATTCCCCGAACTATCCCTCACCGGATATGTCCTGCAGGACCTGGTCCCCACGGTGGCCATGCGCCCCACCCGCGACAACCCCATCTTCAAACAACTGCTGGACGCCAGCCAGGGGATCGACATCGTGGTCGGATTTGTGGATGAAGACCAGCGCAGCCGATTTTATATCTCCTCCGCCTATCTCTCCGGCGGGGAAGTCAAACACGTCCATCACAAAGTCTATCTACCCACCTACGGCCTCTTTGATGAAGGCCGGTTCTTTGCCTGGGGAGACAGCATCCGCGCATTCGATACCCGCTTCGGACGGGCTGGCATTCTTATCTGCGAGGACTTCTGGCATGCCTCCCCGCCCTACCTGCTCTGGCTGGATGGCGCTGACCTGATGCTCTTCACCTCTGCATCACCCGGTCGCGGATTGAACAGCTCCCCGCAACTCGAATCCGCTCGCTGGGTGGAGCACATCAACCAGGCATACGCCAGCCTGTTCACCACGTTCGTCAGCCACGTCAACCGGGTGGGCTTTGAAGATGGTCTCCACTTCTGGGGCGGCTCCACCGTCTACGACCCGGACGGGACCTTGCTTGCCCAGGCGCCTTATGCGGAAGAATCCCTAGACCTTTGCCGAATTGGATCTGGGCCAATTGCACCGCACCCGGGCCCGACTCCCCATCCTGCGGGATGAGCGCACCGCCCTTGTCATGCGTGAAATGAACCGAATTGTGGGGAAGGAGGGATAATATGAGCGAACTCTCCAGAAAACAGCCCGATATTTCCATCAATACAGGTCTGGCTCGTCAAATCCTGACCAGTTTTATTCGCAGCGAACTGAACCGGATGGGATTTTCCAAAGCCGTGATCGGTCTCTCCGGCGGGATCGATTTCGGCCGTCTCGTGTTTCCTCGCCGCAGAAGCGCTGGGACCCGAGAATGTCCTCGCGGTTCGGATGCCTTACTCGGCCTCTTCCTCCGATTCGCTCGAACATGCTCAACTTGTGATAGATCAATTGGGCGTACAATCGTTGACCATTCCCATCACTGAGATGGCCGATCCGCTGATCAACCGCTTTCCGGATATGAGCAAGACCCGCAAGGGGAATATCATGGCCCGCCTGCGGATGGTGGTTCTCTATGATCAATCTGCATCCTTTGGTGGATTGGTGATCGGGACCGGAAACAAAACCGAAATATTATTGGGGTATTCGACTCTATACGGAGATTTGGCTTGCGCGATCAATCCGCTCGGGGACCTGTACAAGACGCAATTACGCCAACTGGCGCGTGATTTAGCCGTCCCGGAGGTCATCGTCTCCAAACCGCCGACGGCAGACCTATGGGAAGGTCAGACTGATGAAGGCGAGCTTGGCTTCACCTACGCCGAAGTGGACCGCCTGCTCTATCTGCTGATCGACCAGCGTTATTCACCTCAGGATTGTATAGATGCCGGATTTAAGGAGAATTTTGTCCAATCGGTGGTAGAACGGATCCGAAAGAACCAATTCAAGCGGGTCATGCCGCCCATCGCGAAACTATCCAACCGCACCATCGGGTACGATTTTCTATATCTCCGGGATTGGGGAACTTAATCCCCGTATGCATATTCCACCCGCGTTGAAGCACCGTCCATTTCTGCTTTACTGGATCGGGTTCATGGTCTCCGCCATTGGTTCCCAGATGCAGCTCTGGGCAATCTATTGGCACCTGCGCACCCTGTCTGACCAGCCATTAGTCATCAGTGGAATCGGATTAGCCCGATTTCTACCGGTGATGATCCTGTCGTTATTCGCGGGTGTGGTCGCGGATCATTTCAACCGGCGCATAGTTGACGATTGCCACCCAGACCGCCTTGATCTTTGTGGCGATCGCCCTGGGGGTGTTGACATTTCTGGGTGAAACCACCCTCTGGACGATCTACCTTCTGGTCGTGATCCAGTCCATCGCGGTATCATTTGACCTGCCGGCCCGCCAGTCGATCATCCCTTCGCTGGTGCCGCGTGAAGACCTGGCCAGCGCCTACAGCATGAACTCGATCTCATCCAATGTGGGTTCGATATTGGGACCCGCCATCTGCGGGTTGATCATCGCCTACCTGGGGATTCAGTGGGCGTACTGGATCAACGCCATCTCCTACCTGGCGGTCATCATGGCTCTCATCGCCATGGGACCCGTCCAGAGCAAGATCAAACGGACGGCGCTGCATTTCAAGAAGACCATGCTGGATATCAAAGCCGGCATCAAATTCATCCGCAATTCGCCCGTCATTCTGTCTTCCATGATCGTTGACTTTGTCGCATCGTTCTTCTCATCCGCAAATACCCTGCTTCCATTTGTAGCCAGGGATATTCTGCACGTGGGCGCCATCCAGTATGGGTGGCTATCGGCTGCCCAATCGGTCGGAACGGTATCGGTTGCGTTATTCGTATCTCAACGCAGGCATCTCGTTCGGCAGGGGATGCTGCTCACCGGCGCGGTGGTCATCTTTGGCCTGGCGACCATCGTTTTCGGAATGTCCACATCTTTCTGGATCACAATGGCGGCTTTGATCGTCATCGGTGCGGCGGACGGACTCAACACCATCATCCGCAATACGCTCCGTCAGCTTCAAACCCCCGACTCGATGCGGGGACGGATGCTCAGTATCAATATGATCTTCTTCAAGGGTGGCCCGCAATTGGGCGAGGTGGAGAGCGGTATCGTGGCGCAGGCGTTTGGTGTGCCTGCCGCCATCATCTCCGGCGGGATCGGTTGTGTGCTGGCCGTCTGGCTGGTGATCTCCCGCTTCCCGCAGTTATTCCGTTATAACGGCGATGAACCGATGGTGGTGGACCAACCCATCGAACAGAACGGTTCCGCCGCCTGAGCCATCTGCCTTACGGCTGATTGGCAGCCCAGTCTTCCACCAACCTGGCCAATTCCCGCTCAACCCGAACGTACTCTCTTCCTGCCTGCTCCACCACAAGTGCATCCGCTGGTGGATTCGCCAGGATGGTGTTCAATCGGGCGAGTTCGATTTCGTGTTCGGTGATCCTGACTTCCAGATCATCCAACAGTTTCTTCTTCTTCCAGGTGGATAATTCTTTGGTTTTCTTTTTTCCCACTGTCAAAGGATCGGCAGGTGTATTGGATCCTTGCCCGGATTGGACCTGCATGGTTTCCTGCCCGGTCAGGAAGGACTTGTACTCACTGTAACTGCCCGGGAAGACGGTCAACGTCCGCGAACTCAGGATCGACCGCCCAGATCTGGGAAGCCAGCGAATCGATCAGATAGCGGTCATGAGAGACCAGCAGGATCGTGCCCCGATAATCATTCAAGACTGATCTGGAGGACTTCCTGGGAAGCCAGATCCAGGTGGTTGGTGGGCTCGTCCAGGAGCAGCAGATTGGCTGTGGTGAGTGACAATTTCGCCAGTGCCAGCCGTCCGCGTTCGCCGCCGGAGAGGACTTCTACCGGCTTGTAGACGTCATCCCCGGTGAAGAGGAATTTCGCCAGGTAGGCGCGTACCTCCCCGGGTATCATGCTGGGGATGATGGTGTTGATCTCCTCGATGAGTGTATTTTGCGGGTTCAATCCCTCATGCGCCTGTGAAAAATAGCCGATCTGCAGCGAAGCGCCCAGATCGACCTCCCCCGCGAATGGGGGCAGCTTGTCGAGAATGGTTTTGAGGAAAGTGGTTTTTCCGGCCCCATTGGGTCCGATCACCGCGGCGCATTCGCCCCGTTTCAGGATCAGGTCAGGCACATGAAAGAGCGGCTGACCTTCATCGTGGTATCCGACCTGCAACCCATAGGTACGGATGACCAGGTCGCCCGAACGTCCCGAGCTTTGAATGGCCAGGTGCAGACTGCGCCGTTGACGCGGGCGGGTCAGGCGGGTTTCTTCCAGCATTCGTTCCAACCGTTTCAGGCGCCCCTGGGCCTGGCGGGTATTCTGCCCGGCCATATTGCGGCGGATGTAGTCTTCTTCCTTGGCGACAAATTCTTGCAGTTCTTCGTATTCACGAAGATGAAGGCGGTATCGTTCTTCCCTTTGGAGCAAATAAGCGGAGTAATTTCCGCGAAAGATCTCAAATTCGGGCGCGAGCTCATAGACGTGATTCGCCACCTGGTCGATAAAATATCGGTCATGCGAGACGAAGAAGACTGCCCCTGGCCAATCTTTGAAGAATTTCTCCAGCCATTCCACCGCCGAAATATCCAGATGATTGGTCGGTTCATCCAGTAAGAGGATATCCGGATTGGAGAGGATCAGCCTGGCCAGCAGGGCGCGGGTGCGTTGTCCACCGGAGAGCTGGGTGAAAGGGCGGGTGAAATCATCCGGGGTGAAATCCAAGCCCGGTGAGCGTCATCCGGATCGTCAGTTCGTAGGTATATCCATCCAGGTGGTCAAACTCATGCTGGAGCTTGCCGTAACGCTCCAGCAGATCGGCTTGCGCGGGTGAACGGGCAATCTCTTCTTCCAGGTTGTGTAAGACCCGCTGCTTTTCGACCAATTGCGCAAACGGTCGCAGGCATTCATCCCAGAGTGTGGCTTCGGTGTGTTCAAATTGGGCTTCCTGGGGGAGATAGCCGATGTTCAATCCCTTTGCCCTTTGGATCTTACCCTCTGACGGATCTTCCAATCCCATCAGGATCCGCAACAGGGTTGTCTTGCCGATCCCGTTCGGTCCGACCAGCGCGATCCGCGCTCGATGTGGAATCCCAAAAGAGACCTGACTGAACAGGTCCTGCGGGCCAAAGGCCTTTGCGAGTGACACGGCGGAGAGCAGCGGCATGCTCAAAAAGTATAACATGGTAGAATTAATTCCATGAAAAAATGGATTTTTTGGCTGGGAATCGCCATCAGCATTGTGCTGATGTATTTTTCTCTCCGTAAACTCAATATTTTCGAAGCCTGGGACATCATTAAAATCGGCGAATTACTGGTGGATCCTGCCCGGAGTGGCTGTTTATTTCATGGCGGTCTGGGTCCGGGCCTGGCGCTGGCATTATTTGTTTCGACCCTTGAAGAAAATCAGCACGAAGAGCATGTTTCCCGTCGTCGCGATTGGCTACATGGGGAATAATATATATCCTTACCGGGCGGGTGAGTTGTTACGCGCGGCGGTCTTGAAAAAGCGGGAAGGGGTTCCCATCTCGGCGTCCCTGGCCACCATCATTGTGGAGCGTGTCTTCGATGGCGTGGTGATGCTGGCTTTTGTCTTTCTCAACCTTGGGGAACTCTCCAACCTGACTGCCTCCTCCGGTTTCGTGGGTAACATTCGCAACCTGGCTGTCTATGGGGCAATCGTTTTCATCGCGGTGCTGGTGATTTTTCTGGCAGCCGCCATGCTCCCGCATCAGACCCGTAAAATCGCAATCTGGTTCATCGACCGCATTATTCCGCTTCGTTTCCGCGAAAAGATCAGCGGGATGGTGTTTCGTTTTCTGGATGGACTTGAATCATTGCGGTCGCCGCTGGACGCGCTGATGATCCTTTTTACATCCGCCATTATCTGGCTGCTCGAAACCGGGAAATACTGGTTTGTGATGCAGGCTTTCCCGTTTGAGGTCAGCTTCTTTGCGCTGATGCTGATGAATGGGATCGTCAACCTCGCCACCACCATTCCATCGGCGCCGGGTTACATTGGGACATTTGACGCGCCGGGGATCGCCCTGCTAACGGCGCATGGCGTACCAAATTCGATTGCGGTGGGTTACACGCTCGTTTTGCATGTTGCCCTGTGGTTACCCATCACCGCCCTCGGATTTTATTATTTCTCCCGTGAAGGCCTTTCCTGGGGAAAAGTCCCGCAGGAAATCGAGAGACTTCAAAATGACTGGGACCGATTGGGGCAGAGAATGACCGCGAAACAGATCGCCATTATTGGAGCGGGGATGGGCGGCATGGCTGCCGCGTGGGATCTGATCCGCGCGGGAAATCAGGTCACCATTTACGAGGGATCAAACTCAGTGGGTGGTCTGGCAGGTGGTTTTAAGGAACCCCACTGGGATTGGTCGGTGGAGAAGTTCTACCATCACTGGTTCCAAACTGACGCGCATATGCTGGGATTGATCCGCGAATTGGGTCTGCAGGACAAAGTCCTCTTTCCCCGCCCATACACCGTGATGTATCACGACGGAAAATTCTACCCCTTCGATGCCATCCCGCAGATGATCCTGTTCCCGGGACTGGGATGGGGCATCAATAAGATCCGGTTTGGCCTGGTTGGTCTTTTTCTAAGGCTCACGACCAATTGGAAAGCGCTCGAAACGACCACCGTTGAAAAATGGATGCGGAAATGGGCCGGCGAGTCAGTCTACAAATCCATGTGGGAGCCGATGCTGATCGGAAAATTCGGTGAGCGGTTTGCCCGCCAGGTGAATATGGCCTGGATGTGGGCCCGCCTGCACAGCCGCACCACCCGGCTGGGTACTTTTGAAGGCGGATTCCAGGTGTTTTGTGACCTTTTTGCGGACAAATTGCGCGGGATGGGTGTTTCGATTCACCTGAAAACCCCTGTCACGACCATTGCGCCCATGCCGGATGGGAAAATTAAGATCCAGGCGCAAGGGCAGGATTACGTCTACGACCAGTGTCTGGTCACCACCTCGCCGGGTTTACTGGCGAAGATGGCGCCGGGACTTCCTGAAGACTACCTGGGCGGATTGCTGGATTTGAAAAGCCTGGGCGCAGTGGTGATGGTCCTGTCATTAAATCAGCCGCTCTCCACCGAAGGATATTACTGGTATAACATCCCCAAATCGGCTGGGTTCCCGTTCCTGGCTATCGTCGAGCACACCAATTTCCTGCCGCCAGAACATTTTGGCGGTGATCAAATCGTGTATATCGGGGATTATCTGGAACCGGATCATGAGAACTTTGAGCTGAGCGAGGAAGCATTGTTGAAAAAGTTCCTGCCGGGTATTCAGCGGATCAATCCGAACTTTAGCACGGACTGGATCAAAAAGATCTGGTTGAATCGGACCAAATACGCCAACCGGTACCATTTGTGAATCATTCCGCGAATATTCCCGCCATTCAAACCCCCATTCCCGGTTTATTCTTCGCCAGCATGAGCCAGGTATACCCCTGGGATCGAGGCACCAACTTCGCAGTTGAGATCGGCCGCAAGGCCGCCGGGTTGATGCTGGAACTGCCGATTAAACCCTGATTCCAAATCCGGTACGCCGTTCCCATTGAATCAGACTTCGCGGATTCAATTGAATCCTAGAACAAATTTTCCGTTCGCGTAGACTAAAAGTCATAATTTGAGAATACCCCCCATATATGGGGGTAAGTCTGAGGGGTCAGCCAGCGATTGCGTAAAAATGTCTTACTGAATCCTAACCTTAGATTTGTAAAAGAAAGCGATTCCTTAACCTTAAGAGTCCTTAAAGATATGGATTGTTTTAGACAAACGTCGTCTAATCATATTGCGACTCACCCTCGTCTCTGATAGAATGATTTTGTCCCTGATTGAGGGACGAATCCCTGCAATAGGGGGGCAGGAGAGCGGTACTCCTCCCCAACCACCAACCCCATACTGTTTTTGTTATACATGACCTCTCATAAGAGCCAGGCGAGATATTTGTATTCCCATTGAACGCCCGGTTAATATCGACCAAAATCCTATCACCTGGAGCAATTATGAATCCGGAACAGGCTTGGCAGGCTACACTTGGGCAACTACAAATGGATATGTCAAAAGCGGCTTTTGATACCTGGGTGAAAAGCAGCCGCATGATCAATTGTCAGAATGGACAGTTTACCATCGGGGTGCCGAATGCCTATGCCCGAGATTGGCTCGAGACCAGGATGACGATCACCATCAATCGGGTATTGACCGGGATCATGAATCAACCTCAGGCGGTGAAATTTATCGTCTGTCAGAAAGACCAGGATATCCCGCTGGAACTTGAGTCCCCGGCGGTCGTTGAAGCGGTGGAGACCGCTTCAATAATGCCATCCCAGCCACGTCACCTTCAGCAGGTGAGATTAAACTCGCGTTACACCTTCGATAACTTTGTTGTCGGACCGGGTAACCGACTGGCGCACGCTGCCGCGATGGCTGTGGCTGACCAACCCGCCAAATCGTACAATCCGCTCTTCCTATATGGCGGGGTTGGACTGGGCAAGACGCATTTGTTACAGGCGATTGGCAACCGTTGCATCGAGAACAATGTGCAGGTGTTGTACGTCACCTCGGAAGAATTCACCAACGACCTCATTCAGGCTATCCGCTCCCATACCACGCCTGAATTTCGCGAGAAATATCGTCAGGCCGATGTCTTGTTGATCGATGATATCCAGTTCATCGCCGGAAAAGAATCCACCCAGGAGGAATTTTTCCATACCTTTAATTCCCTCCACAGCGCCGAAAAGCAGATCGTGCTCTGTTCGGACCGCCCACCGAAATCGCTGGTCACCCTCGAGGAAAGGCTTCGCTCCCGGTTTGAGTGGGGACTGATCGCAGATATCCAACCTCCCGATCTGGAAACCCGAATGGCCATCCTGCGGGCGAAAGCGGAAAAAGGAGGCCGCAAGGTCTCTATCGACATTTTGGAGCTGATCTCAAAACGATTCCAATCGAATATTCGAGAATTGGAAGGTGCGTTGAACCGGGTATTTGCCTTTGCAGATCTCAGCGGTTTGCCCATCAACCTGTCCCTGGTCAATTCAGCCCTCACTGATCTGCTCCCACATACATATCATGTGGAGCCGAATCAGATCATCCATACGGTGGCGAGCGTATTCAAAGTCTCCACCGATCGGATGCTCAGCCGTGACCGCAGCGCGGACATCGCCCTGCCGCGCCAACTGGCGATGTATATCATGCGCGAGGATACTGGCCTTTCCCTCCCACAGATCGGTCATGAATTTGGCGGCAGGGATCATACCACGGTGATGTATGCTTGTGAGAAGATGAATGGATTGATGGGCAGTGATGATCGGTTACGAAAACAAGCGATGCGGGTACGGGAGTTGATGTACGGATCCTGCTGAATTGAATTGACCCAAATCAAAGATGGATGGAATCAAAAAAAGGACAGTGAATGTCCTTTTTTGTTTTAAACATCCGAGTTATGCCCCGCTTTGCAGCTTTTCCAGGACGGAGCGATAATCCTGAATGTTGGGGGGATTTAGGGAGATGATCGTTTGAATGACAGCGATGGTCCCTGTCCGGTTGCCAGCATCCATGAGCAGATCACCCACGCGGTCAAATTCCACGACCGCTTCCTGTATCCGTCCTGCCTGGCGATAGAGCTCGGCCAACCGTTGGTGCAGTTCCAGATAATCCGATCGTTCCTGCACCAGTTCTTCCATGAATGGGATCACCCGCCGCTGCTGTCCGGTTGTCTCGAGGTAGGCGATGAAGCTGTCAAGTTCTGCCAGGGCGGTGGTATCCTGTCCCATCCGAAGGTTCAAGTCAATCAGATTGGCGCGGGCTTTGTTGTCTCCCGGGTCTATGGTGCGGATTTGCTCGAATGAGCGCAAAGCTTGCTTCCAGTCCAGGCGTTGCATATCAAGATCTGCAATCCTGTTTAAGATGTCTATGGTTTGAACCTGGAATTCACTCGATTGTTGGCTAAGTCGCAATGCAATGGTGAGAGTCTTGCGTCCCATTTCCATTTCTGCCAGGCGGTTATACATCTCCGCCAGATCGATGTATTCCTTCAAGGCTTCGGTGATGGCGCCCTGCGTTACCAGTTGATCGATCAAGCGGCTGCGGGCGGCCAGATCCATGGGCGCCAGAGCGACCACCTTATGCAACAGGCTGGTCGTTTGAGAGAACTCGCCGCGCGAGCTGAAGGTATTGGCGATCGCCAGGTATTTCTCGAGTGCTTCCTGGATCAACCCGTCCTGAACAAGCATATCTGCCATTTGGATGTGAAGTGGGAGGTATGTCGGTGCGTATTGGAGGGCAAAGAAGGATTCTTCCATGGCTGTCCGATACAAACCCCGATGCGCCAGCGACCGCACGGCAGAGAGTGATTCGATGATCTGATGACTGCGCAGTTCCAGAAATATCTCTGCCAGCGGCAAAGGCGAGCTGCCGGCTGGTTGCTCAGGTAGTTGCAATCGTGCATTTTCCAGATTTTCACGCCAATCGATGGATTGTAGCTGGTTGCCGATACTGTCACATAACTTCGTACTCGCGGCGATATCGGTGGATTTGGCTTGTTCTTCGATCAGTGGATCATACAGCTGGAAAAGCTCATCCGCCTGGTCTCCACCGGTGACGAAGGCATCGGCATACTTGAGGGCATGCAAATATTCCACGCTGGACTCATTGATCTTATTCATCTTCCGGTAAGCCATCCCCAGCAATAGATGGGCTGCCATGGCAAAGTCTGGATGCTTGGTGGTTTGCGATAAATGTTTGATCGCGCTTTCGAGCCGGTCGTTTTGATACCGTAATAAGCCCAAATTGAAATAGGCTGCGGTATGATCCAATCCGGAATCAACCGCTTTCTCCAATTCCTCAGCAGCCAGCAAATCATTTCCATTTGTCTGGGCGTCGATCGCCTGTCCCAGATGCAGCATGATCTTGTTGCGTTCAACCTGTTCGAGGGAAAGTGTTCCTGTTCCGCGCATGATCGCCTGCAAACCGCGCCGGGCAACCTGACCTGAATTGGCGTCTTCATTCTGTTCAAACAAAAGATCGGCCAGTTTGATGAGGGCTTTCTTTTTGGCCAGAGTGATCGGATCGCCCCGTTCTTCCACCGGTTTGGGCGGTGCGGGTTGTTCCTTGGGCTTGGAAAGTTTATCCGTCTTTTTGATGAGGCCGCCGTTGGAGCCAGGCAAACCTCCGGTTTGATATTGGAAGGGACCTGTACCACGGGGCCGGGTGGGTTTCGCCAGGGGTTTGCCGGTGTGAAGTTGCTGTAATGCTTCTTCCGCTTTGGCGCTTCCCGGCATGATCTTCAATGCGTATTCCACCACCTGGGTCGCTTTTTCCAGTACACCGCTCTGTTGCATCACCGCTGCCATGGAAAGATATTCGTTCACCGCATCTGATTTTCTACCTGCCCGCTCAAACACAGTCGCCAGGCGGGAATGGGCTCCCAGATGATCGGGATCCAATCGCAGGATGCGATTCCAGTTATGCACCGCTTTTTCCATATCGCGGGCTTTGAGGAACAGGTCAGCCGCTTTTAATGATGCCTGAATACATTCGGGTAATTTTCCCAGGCGTTCGCATACCTGGGCGATTTTTTCTGCGGTAAGGGGATCTTCCGGGGAGGTCTGACTGGCTTTGGTATAGATTTTCAACGCTTCCTGAAAATCTTTCTGTTCGAACATAGCCATGCCAAGACTGCTTAATGCCGTGGGATGACTTGGGAACTCATCCAATGCCTGGCGGTAATAACGCGCTGCCAGATCCCACTGCTGGTCCCAGGCCGCTGAATGGCCTTTGTTCATCGCTTCTTGGAATACGTCCTGCCGTCCAGCCATTGTATGCTTACCCCGTCAGTGATTGTGTGAACATCTCGCTAAGAAAATATAACATGGAATAGTCAATTTTACTACTTTGCAACCAATACCCGCATGGAACCCCAGTTTTTTCCGGAACGCGCTTCAGTTTCAAGGGGTATTTCCATCTTGAAGGCGTTCTCCATTTCATGCTGAACGACCAGCGCAGTCTGCTTCAGCTCGCTTTCAGGGCATTCCAGAACCAGTTCATCATGCACCTGCAGAAGCATACGACCGTTGAGCTTTTTCTTCGCCAATGCCTCGGGGATGCGGAGCATGGCGATTTTTAGAATATCTGCCGCAGTGCCCTGGATGGGCGCATTGATCGCTTCCCGTTCTTCGCGCTGCCTCAGATTATTATTCTGCTGAGTGGATAACCCTGGGAAATATCGCCGGCGGCCGAGGAGCGTTTCCACATAACCACGTTGGGCTGCCTCTTTCCGGATTCCATCCAGGTACCGTTTTACGCCCGGGAATTGGGTGAAATAGGCTTTGATGAAGTTCTCCGATTCAGCCAGAGTCAGATCGGCAGACCGGCTCAAGCCAAATGCGCCCATGCCATATATGAGACCAAAGTTGATGGCTTTGGCATGCCGGCGCTGTACTTTGGTGACCTCCGCGAGCGGGACATTGTAGATGGCGGCGGCAGTGGTCGCATGGATATCCTGTCCGGCCCGGAACGCATCCAACATCGCATCATCCTTTGCCATATGTGCCACAATCCGCAATTCGATCTGACTGTAATCTATGGAAAGCAAAACCAATCCTGGTGCGGCAATGAAACCCTCACGCACCCGCCTGCCAAGGTCGGTCCGGGTGGGTATGTTTTGCAGATTGGGGTCGGACGAGGCGATTCGGCCGGTGACGGATCCGGTCTGATTATAGGAGGTGTGAATTCGTCCAGTGTTTGGATTGACCTGCAAGGGCAGGGCATCCACGTAGGTCGATTTCAGTTTGGTCAGCTCGCGGTATTCCAGAATGGCATCCACCACGGGGTGTTGACCGCGCATCTCATCCAGGACATCCGCAGAGGTCGAGAACGTTCCCGCAGTGGTTTTCTTTTTCATTCCGGGCGGAAGGAGATTAAGCCGGTCAAATAAGACACGGGAAAGCTGTTGGGTGGAATTCAGGTTGAAGGGTGATCCGGCAGCCTGATATACCTGAGTTTCGATGGCGCCCATCTTCTCCTGAAGTTCTACCGAGAATTTCTTGAAGAAATCCACATCCACCAGGATTCCGGCTTCCTCCATGTCGGCCAGAACTGGAACGAGTGGCAATTCCATTTCTTGAAGAAGTTTGAGACTTTGGTTCTCTTTGAGATCCTTCTCCAAAAGTGGAACCAGGCGGAGCGTGACTTCAGCATCAGCGGCGGCATATGGTGCGGCGGCAGCGATGCTCACATTCGCCATATTCAACTGGGCTTTCCCTTTTCCGATCAACTCTTCAATGTGAGTCATCTCGATGCCAAGGCGAACCCAGGCCAGGTTTTTCAAGCCCAGGTTGCGCGAGGCCGGGTTGACCAGCCACTCGGCCAGCATGGTATCCATAGAAATGGGATGGACCCGAATTCCGTTACGCTTTAATACGAGTATGTCGTATTTTATATTGTGCCCGGCTTTTGCAATTTTCGGATTTTCCAAAACAGGTTGCAGGGCTTTCTTGATTTCCTGCAAAGAGAGTTGAACAGAGTCCGCCGCGGTGTGTCCGACCGGGATGTAATAGCCTTTGCCGGGTTCCATCGCGAGTGAGATACCAACCAATTCTGCCCGCATCGGGTCAGTGGATGTGGTCTCGGTGTCCAGGGCGATCAGCGTGGAACTCTCCAACTCCCGCACAAGCGCGCTCATTTTTGCAGAGGTGTCAACGATCACCGTATCCAATTCATATGCGGGGGCGTTCCCCAGACCCGTGATCGTCTCACCGAAAAGATTCAATTGTTGGGCAGGACCTTGCCCGGGTATGACTTTTCCAAGCGAGGAGAGCCGTGGCAGTAAGGAACGGAATTCCATGACTCGGAAGAGCTCTTCGACTTGATTGATGTTGTAGTCAGCGGTGCGGGCTTTTTCAAGGTCCAGATGAATGGGCGCATCCACCCGGATGCGCGCCAGATCCTGACTCATATAAGCCATCGTGCGGTCTTTTTCGAGCTTGGCGCGGAGACCGACGGTCATCTTATCGAGATTCGCGTAGACACCATCAAGGGTTTTGTAACTCTCCAGCAGGGAGACGGCGGTTTTCTCACCAACCCCCGCAACGCCCGGGATATTATCCGATTTGTCTCCCACCAGTGCTTTGTAATCCACCACCTGATCCGGGTTAACGCCAAGATGGGTGTGCACGTCCTTGGGTAAATAATCTTTGGCTTCAGAGAGCTTGCTCCCGGCCAGGTTGACAATCACCCGCTCGGTGACCAATTGCAGCAGGTCGCGGTCACCGGTGATGATCTTGACCGCCAATCCCTTCTCTTCTGCCTCCCGGGCGATGGTGCCCAGGATGTCATCCGCTTCGTAGTTCTCGAGTTCCATGCGGGGAATGTTGAATGAATCCACCAGTTGGCGGATCCGTTCCATCTGCGTCCGCAGGTCATCGGGCATTTTGGCGCGTGTGCCTTTGTATTCCGGGAAAATCTTATCCCTGAAGGTGCGTCCGGTGTCGAATGCCACCGCAATGTAATCTGGTTTTTCCTGCTCAAGCAAGCGCATTAATACACTGGCAAAGCCGTATACGCCGGCAGTCGGCTCACCCTTGGAGGTTAGCCAGCGCGCGTCGTTGGTGCCGGCGGGATTAAGCGCAAAATAGGTCCGGTAAGCCAGACCATGACCGTCAATGAGATAAAGAGTGGGAGGCATTCTCTCCTCCTGGAGACCTAAGATAGGTTGAGTCTATCACGCCCGTTTACCAGGGGCAAGCGAGTGTAGGCGGGGCATACTTCTCCTTTATACGCTATTCCATAAAAACGCTGAATCTGTTACGAAGCCGATAAATTTAATCAACTTCGGAAGAACGGATTGATCTAAAATTTTTGCGTTATTGATCAATCATGGGAGATAACGGCGGTATATTCTTCCTGGTTGAAAATAAAACCACCAGAATTCCAGTCAGGATAATCACCGCTGCAGGATAGAACGTTGGGCTCGGGTATCTCACGAAAGATCAGGTATCCAAGCAGACCTGAGAAGATCGGCTGGGTTAGGTTAGTTACGCTTACCACCTGTCCGCGAAAGGTTTTGAGTGAATAGTTCAAAATGGTGTGTGAAAACACGGTTGGGATCAAGCCCAAACCGAGTATAAGAAGGATATTCTTGAGGGTGTACACCTTAATCGGATTAATATAAAAAAGCGCAACGAACAGACACATGATACCGGCGATCCAATACAGGGGTACCATGTATAGCCAGAGAGTAATTCGTTGTCCATTCTTTCTACCGAGAGCAAGATAGCAGGCAAAGGCGAGCATAGATCCCAGGCAGATCAAATCTCCAGGGACATTCGCGGGTGACATTCGCAGATTAGATACCGTAAGCAGAACAACTCCACTCAAAGTTAAAACTGTTCCAAATACCTCCTGTCGGTTGATCCTTTCCCGAAAGAAAATCCAGACAAAGAAGGGCATTGCCACAGGAGTGAGATTCGCCAACAGGCTGGCATTGGCTACAAAGGTCATTCGGGCGCCGATAATCCAGGTTATAAAGTGAACTGCCAGGGCAGCGGCTGGTGCGATCGTCCAAGTGATCTGGGTCCAGCCATATGGGGTTGTCCGAGAGTGTAAATCGCGTAGAAAAAGGGGAGTAAGCGCGATGGCAGCGACCAGCAATCGAAAGGAAGCTACCAATAGTGGATGCTCGTCCCCGGCTTTGATCATGATCACAGCTGTGGCGCCGAGCAATACGCCAACCATCATTAGCGTTATGCGAAGAAGATTATTCCAGCGAGCTGATCCCGGTTAACTCATAGGTTGCTACGATATGTTTGTGTGATGCGGCTGACGACTGACACGAAATCAAATCAGGCTTCGAATAAACCTCATTTGCTCTTGCAGATGATGTTCCCCGCCGCCATCATGGTTGTTGAATTCGTAGATCTTGATCTGCTTATCGCCGGCATAATGGTTGTAAGCAGCAAAGACGGTTGAAGGTGGGCAGATGTCATCCATTAAACCAACAGAGAAGAGGGCGGGTGCCTCTGCCCGGGCGGCAAAGTGCATCCCATCAAAATAGGATAGGGTTCGCCAGATTTGGTTCACCTTATCCCGTTGAGCCTTTCCGAAACGAGCGATCTCATTATATGGATCGCTGTCCACCAGCGTGACCGCCCGGCGAAAATGACACAGGAATGGCACATCGGGCAGGCAGCCGATCACCTGACTGTCCAATCCGGCTGCGGCTAGAGCAATTCCGCCGCCCTGACTGCCACCGGTGACAATGATCTTCTCCGGGTTGACCATCGGGTGGGTACGGGCGGTCTCGACCGCGCGAACCGCGTCGGTGATCAGACGCCGATAATAATAATGGAGCGGGTCAAGGATGCCACGGGTCATAAATCCGGGATGCTGCGGGTTGCCCCCTGCAGGTTCTGCATCCGGCGTATCGCCATGTGACCAGGTGGAACCCTGCCCGCGGTTATCCATGACAAACGTGGCGATTCCCATCGCCGGATATACCAGCCAATTGGTCGGGAAATTCCGCCCACCTCCGTAGCCAATATATTCCACCACGCAGGGCAGCGGGTGGGATGTTCCAGCCGGCAGAAGGAACCACCCTTTAATGGGTTGTCCACCAAATCCGTTGAAGGTGACATCAAAAACATCCACCAGGGGAAAGCCTGCCGGAAACGTGTCGAAGCGTGCATCCAGGGGAAATCGTCTAGTCTCAGATAGCGTGGTTTTCCAGAAGGCATCAAAATCCGCCGGTTCGTCCCGCTCCGGCTTGTAACGAACCAATTCTTCCAAAGGCAGATCAAAAAATGACATGTCGTGCTCCTTGGTTTAAATGTACCTGATTCTAGCGTCTCCTGTAAAGGGAATTTTGAACACTAACCTCTTTGAGATGAATAGTCGAACTTTTACAAATAGCGCTGATCCGATGAATTCATTCTATAATTGAACCAGAGAAAGGGAGATCTTATGAGCGAATATGATGTGATCGTGATAGGCGCCGGCCCAGGCGGATATGTCAGCGCGATACGCGCGTCTCAACTGGGTTTGAAGACGGCCATCGTGGAGAAGCAATGGCTGGGCGGGGTTTGTTTGAATGTGGGATGTATTCCTTCCAAAGCTTTATTGAAGAATGCCGAAGTCGCCCATTTGTTACGGGAACGCGGGAAGGATTTCGGTTTTTCTTTTGATAATTTACAGTTAGATTACAGCGCTGCGGTCAAACGCAGCCGGCAAGTTTCGGATCGTTTGACCAAGGGTGTGGGCTTCCTGATGAAGAAGAACAATATTGATGTCCTGATGGGGACAGCCCGCCTGGTATCCAAAAGCGAGGTGGAAGTCACAGCCGCGGATGGATCGAAAGTGGTCCATAAGACCAAGAACACGATCCTCGCCACCGGTTCCCATGCCAGTGGAATTCCGGGTGCGGAATTGGATGGCAAACAGGTGGTGACCTATCTCGAAGCCATCCTGCAGACCACGCTGCCCAAATCAGTCATCATTATCGGAGCGGGCGCGCTCGGATTGGAGTTCGCCACGACCTGGAGCGCCTATGGCTCCGAGATTACGCTGGTGGAGATGATGCCTCGGATCGCGCCATTAGAAGATGAAGAGGTCAGCGCTGAATTGACCCGCGCATTCACCAAACGTGGGATCAAGGTGTTGGCGGGCTACAAAGTCCAATCGGTGAAATCTACCAAGGAAGGCGCGACGGTTGTGGTCAGTGGGGCGGAAGGCGAACAGACCCTTCATGCTGAACAGGCGCTGGTAGCCATCGGATTTAAACCCAACACAGCCAACCTCAACCTGGAAGGGGTGGGCGTGAAGCTCTCTCAGCGTGGATATGTGGAAGTGGATGACCGGATGGCGACCAACATCCCGGGTATCTGGGCTATTGGCGATGTGACTGGCAAGCTGCTTTTAGCTCATGTCGCATCCACCCAGGGTATTCTCTGCGCGGAAGCCATCGCCGGTAAGGAAACGACTCCAATTGATTACACGATGGTTCCACGGGCAACCTACAGTCAACCTCAGATCGCTTCCTTTGGCTTGACCGAAGCTCAGGTAAAGGAAAAAGGGATGGAATACAAGGTTGGCAAATTCAACCTGATGGCGAACGGGAAAGCGCTTGGGCTGGGTGAGACTGCCGGATTCTGCAAGTTGATCATCGATCCCAAATATGGCGAAATCCTGGGGGCGCACCTGATCGGTGTGGAGGTGTCTGAATTATTGCCGGAATTGACCATCGCCCAAAAGATGGAATTGACCGCGGAAGAAATTGCCGGAAATATTCACGCGCATCCCACCCTGAGTGAGATCGTCATGGAAGCGGCGCATGCCGCGCTGGGACATCCGATTCAGACATAAAGAGATACCGGAGATCTGAGACCAGAGACCTGAAACCAGAGAGCTGAAACCAGAGACCTGAAACCAGGGACCGGAAAGCCGATAATCTGATCGGGAGAGAATGTAAGAGTATATGATTACGAGTGACTAATAATAATGTAATGGTCATTTTAAACAGTCTGTCTTCGCAGGAAGATGGACTGTTTTGATTTACGGGCTTTTCCTTCTACCCGGAAACCAGCTTGCCTGCCATCTGGACTATAATCAACTCAATGGACACTCAATTACCTCCTCCCATCTGGGTGGACACTCCACATAATCTGCTTGATACAGCACGAAATTTGATGGGTGAGAAGCGTATTGCGGTCGATACAGAATCCAATAGTTTACATGCTTACAGGGAACAGGTCTGCCTGATCCAATTTTCTACACCAGCCTCAGATTACCTGGTGGATCCGATGGCTCTTTCTGACCTCTCAGTTTTAAAGAGTTGTTTGCGTCCAGGCAAATTGAAAAGGTATTCCACGCATCCGAATACGATATTATCTGTTTGAAACGGGACTATCAGATCGAGTTCAATCATCTGTTCGATACGATGGTGGCTGCCCGAATACTGGGTATCCATGAAGTGGGATTGAATAATCTGCTGAATACCGAATTTGGAATAGACCTGGATAAACGTCTCCAAAAAGCCAATTGGGGGCGTCGTCCTTTGCCGGAGGAGTATCTCGCTTACGCCCGGATGGATACCCATTTCCTTCTGGAATTGCGCGATGTGTTGGAAGAAAAGCTGAGGGAAGCGGATCTATGGGAACTGGCTCAAGAAGATTTCGTCCGGATGACTCGTACCTCCATTCCGGAAGAGAATAAGGTCGAAGATGAACTCTGGCGGATCCATGGCGCGCGTGACCTAAATCCGGAAGAAGCCGCGATCTTTCTACAACTCATACTTTGGCGTGAAGAGGCAGCTCAAAAAGCCAATCGACCTCCTTTTAAGATCATCAGTAGCGAACAACTCATCATGATCGCGCAGAGTAAAACCTGTCAGATGGCTACCCTGCGGCACAAGGTCCGATTAAGCCCCCTCCAACTGGACCGGTATGCAGAAACGATCCTCGCTGTTGTGGAGAAGGGAAAGACTGAACCTCCCCTGCGTCCGCCCCACCAACGAACTACTGACTCTGCTTTTCGCAAACGGTTGGACCGTCTCAAGACGTTTCGAAAAGCCGCCGCTGAGAAGCGGAAAGTGGAATCCGATATCATCCTGCCCAGGGATCTGTTATTCGACCTGGCGCAGAATCCGCCCCAGCGCTGGGAGGAATTATCCGCCCGGATGAAACCATACCCGTGGCGTTTTCGGCATTACGGCGAGCAGATCTTTCTTGCCATCCATCCCCGTTCCACGAGAGGTGATTCATGAAAATCCATTTCTTCGGAGCAGCCCAAACCGTCACCGGGAGTCAATACCTACTGGAAATAAATGGGAGTACCTTGTTGTTGGAATGCGGCCTATATCAAGGCCGGCGGAGTGAAACATATGAGCGCAATCGTACCTTTCGGTTTAATCCCCGTAAGCTCGATGCGATGATTTTGTCGCATGCCCATGTCGACCATTGCGGCAACTTGCCGAACTTAATGAAAAATGAGTACAACGGTCCGATCTACTGTACGCCTGCCACTGCGGATCTGACCGACCTGCTGGTGCGCGATTCGGCCCATGTTCAGGAAAGCGACGCGGAATACCTGAACAAGAAACTGAAGCGTCAGGGAGAACCGCTTGTGGAGCCGCTGTACACCGTGGCTGACGCGGAATTGGTCAAGCCGCAGTTGGAAGGCAAGCTTTATAACCAGGAATTTGCGCCCATCCCGGGTGTAACCGCCAAATTGGTGGATGCAGGTCATATCCTGGGCTCCGCGGCGATCGTCCTGGATGTTGAGGAACATGGGCGGAAGATCCGGTTCTGGTTCTCCGGAGATATTGGCCGACCGGGACTACCCCTTGTCAGCGACCCGGTTTTACCCGACCGTTGTGATTATCTGTTGATGGAATCGACCTATGGCGACAAGCGACATGAGCCCCCACAGGATGCGTTTGATGAGTTGAAAATGGCGCTGCTGAGGACAATCAATCGGCGCGGGAAGGTCATCATCCCCGCTTTCGCGGTTGGCCGTACCCAGGAGTTGGTCTTTGCTCTGAACGAAATGATGGTGCATGGAGAAATTCCCAAGATCCCGGTCTACGTGGACAGCCCCCTGGCGGTCAACACCACCGATATATTCATTAAGCATCCCGAGAATTTCGACGAGGAGACCCATCGGTTCATTCGGGAACATCGCCATCCCGCACTCAATTTTAATTCATTGCATTATGTGAGATCAGTGGAAGAATCCAAATCGCTCAATAACCGGCATGAACCCATGGTGATCATCTCCGCATCCGGTATGGCTGAAGCCGGGAGAATTCTCCATCACTTGAAGAATAATATCGAGGACAGCCGCAATACCATCCTGATCGTTTCATGGCAGGCACCCTACACACTGGGTCGGCGCCTGGCGGATCGCGAGCCGATGGTCCGCATCTTTGGCGAAGAATATCCGGTGCGAGCCGAGGTGGTGACCATCGGTGGTTTGTCCGCTCACGCCGGTCAGGACGGTCTGGTGAATTACGCTGCCCAAGTGAAAGACAGCGCGAAAAAGATCTTTATGGTGCATGGCGAGCCAAAATCCAGCCTGCCTTTGATCGAGATCTTCAAGGAGAAGAATTTTCCACCAGTGGTTTACCCCGAGATTTTCGATTCGTTTGAGCTGTAAGCCCGCGATTAGTACCCGCAGTAAACAGAAGACACCATAACAGGTGGAGAATTTTCTCCACCTGTTTTTAATTGCATTGGCAAGAATTGACGCTCTCGAATATCCAGATATATCTGGTATACTGTGCCGATGAAAGGAGAGCATCATGAATTGTAGAACTATCTCAATACTACTGATCTGTTTTTTCATCCTGACCGCGTGTACTTCACAAGTGTTAAATACGCCAGCCCCAACCACAGTTCCTGCCGGAGTTGGAATCCTCCCAACCTCCTTGGGTGATTTCAAATATCTTTCTGCTCGGCTTGTGGATGAGGCGAACGGTACCGTTCCTCAAACGGGCGAAAAGATCCTGTTGGTGGTCATCGAGCGGGTGGATGGGGAGCAAATTGACCTGGCTGCATTCGATACGGCAATACGCGAAGTACCCGAGGGGGTCTACATCGAGGGCGATGACGGATCCAAGACCACCCACACAATGGGGGGATGGGTGGATAAGGATTTTACAATCGGTTTTCGTGTCCCGGAATCCTTGAAGGCATATACTTTGCATTGGCCTGGAGCCAATCCGCTGAGTATCGAACCTGAATAAGAGACAACCCGTCTGATGGGTGAGGTGGCAGCGTAGACTGATGCCACCTCATTTCTTTTCTCTGATATAATTCGCCTGCTGGAGAGGTGCCGGAGTGGTTGATCGGGGCGGTCTCGAAAACCGTTGTGGCCCTTTGGACCACCGTGGGTTCGAATCCCACCCTCTCCGCCTTAAATCCATGGCTCCGAGGGCGCAGGCAGCCACTCTCCGCCTGATAAAACAAGGCTCCGAGGGCGCAGGCGGCCACTCTCCGCCTGATAAAACAAGGCTCCGAGGGCGCAGGCAGCCACTCTCCGCCTGATAAAACAAGGCTCCGAGGGCGCAGGCAGCCACTCTCCGCTAAAATACATGGCTCACCTAATGGTGAGCTTAGTCTTGTTAAAATGATGATCGTCATTTTTTTTGATCGCATTTTCAGATAAAATTATTCCCTATACTGGTTATGTTGTATTGTTGCTGGTTGATCCGGCTTATGATTGGTAAAACATCCAATCATAGGGGTTAGTTCACACCGTCTTAGAAGAGGGAACGATGAAAATTCTGGTTTTGGAAAAAGAAACACCTGGAGTGACTCCAGAAATGTTCCAGCCGCATTTGAAAGCGGAAGCACGCCGGGTTTGGGATCTGCAGCAAGCTGGCATTCTACGTGAGATTTGGTTCACCGCCGATGATCATACAGCGGTCATCGTTCTCGAGTGTGACTCGCGTGAAGCAGCACAGGAAACACTTGCATCCTTGCCTCTTGTAAAGCCGGATTGATCAGGTTCGATATTCTGCCTTTAGTCCCCTACGATGGGTATTCGCGCCTTTTTCCAGACTAGACAGGCGGTATCTATCTGTTAGGAGCTTTTCAGCCCATATGCAGGAGTATCGGAAATAGACATAAGCGACAGTAAAAATGAGTGAGATTAGTTAGTTCGGTTGACGTCCTACGACTAAATGCGTCAAATTATCCCAAGCAATTATCTTTTCTCAGCCAATGACAACCATTGTCGATAGCCCAGATTAACGGGTTATGGATAATTATGGAATCCTTCCCAGGTTAGGTCGATCTGCACTCTTGATCCACCCCAATAGTTCAATGTTATTCCTTTTTACCCCATAAGAGCAGGTACTGAGAGTAAAAAGGAAGCGGTCCATCTTTTAAATCTTTTTCCATTCTTTCCAAACCGAGAAGAAAACCTTCGGGCGAGATAAGGTGCAGGCAGGAGTATGCCCTATCACGGAAATCCTGGATGTCGCTTCGGTCATATTGGAACCGGATGATCTCGCTTCGGATACCCGAGAATCCAGCCTTTTTCATCATCTCCTTCAACAATGTGATACGCGGATAACGATTGAGGTCCACGGTGATGGTCTCCGGGAAATAAGTGGCGAATGGATGCCGGCGGCGGATGAGAAAACTCGACTCGGTCACCGTGCAGATCCGTCCGTTCCCGGATAACACTCGATTTGCCTCTAGAAAATACTGCTGATGATCTTTCATGTGATGGATCACATCGATGGAGAACACCAGATCGTACGCGGAATCAGGGTAAGGGATGGATTCGCCACGCCCTTCCAAAAATTGAATGGTCTCTCCCTGAAGCGCTGTCTTGGCAAGCATTTCCCGGGAAGGATCGCAGCCGGAAGCCTCACATTGGGTCAATCTCTTGATCGCGGAAATGTAATTGCCAGTCCCGCATCCAACTTCCAATACACGCGAAGACGATTCAACTTTTCCGGTCTCGATCAGATGCCTGACCACCTCATGATTTACTTTCCGATGTTGCGCATACTCAACAGCCAACTGGTTATAATCGATCACTCATTTTCTCCTATTGTGTTAATTACGATGAACAAAATTTGATCAGCAACTTGTGCAATACGACCCGGCGTTGTCCGGTCTGATTTATGAGATCAGATTGTATATCTCTTCAATCGCGCCCCACAATAAAAAGAGCAGAGCTGCCAGAATCCCCAGATAGGTATCTATTGTGGGTCGATACGTCTTCCAGGAATTCACTTTTTGGACACGTAAATCCCAGATTTTGCTCTGCCACCAAATGTGAAGTTTGCTGAGCGAGGCTGCGACCAACAGGTAAGCGGTCAACTCGCGGATTCCTGCTCCGGTCCAGATCATGGATAATCCTGGTTCTGGTGGGATGGATGCCGTGGGGCAAAGAAATGAATTGGTCCCTACCAGTCCTCCATAAATGGCAAAAGTGATCCAGGGAATCAGCCAGCCAAGAGAAAATCGACCAACCATAAATAAGCTGGCCAAAGCGGTTGCACCTGCTCCTACCAGAAAGTTTCTGCCAAAGATCAACAAAACCTCCTGGATGGTCGTTATTGTGCAAAGGTTGGTAGCTGAAGCTGATAGGGCAAAGCCGGGTAGAATTTTAAAAAAACCGATCGGGAGCCAGGTATAGCTGACAAGCCAGACGATGTAAAAGAAGGCCATTCCAATCAGCCAACCGGTGAAAGCTCGTATCAGTAGTGAAGGGTGTGAGAGCAGGTGGTCAATTCCGAATGACCATTTAGCGTTATTGGCATCTATTCTTTGATCCATCAGTTTTCCCCATCCCAATCCCCGAAAATGACCGCATGGCTGAATCAGACCTTGCGCCGAAGCGATTGTATCATATTCAGATAAGGCGTAAAGACCCGAAGACCATCCTGAATCAGAGCGCATATCACTTCATTTGAAAAAACAAGCCCACCATTTGGGTGAGCTTGTGATTGCCTTCAGATTCGATTTCGTCAGATTTGACTATCCTGATCCAATTCTTATGCCCCATCATCCTCCGGTGGGGCGGTCTGGCCGAAATCCAATACCTCGCGGGTCTGCGAATTCGGTTGGGATGGGCTGATGATGCCCATTTCCTCCAAGCGGTCTATCAATCGCGCTGCCCGGGTATAACCGATGCGCATCCGGCGCTGCAGCATCGAGATGGACGCGCGACCCTCCCGGCGGACCAGTTCTGTCACCTCGGTCAAGAGAGGATCATCATTGCTTTTGCCCGAACCTGCGCTCCAAAAATCAACCTGCTTGAGCATATTCGCCGGCGGCAGATCCTGGGGGACTCCCTCATCCACGCTGGATTCCGCCTGGTCAATCACGATTCCGCGCCAGTAATCCACGAGCCGTTGGATCTCGGTGTCAGAAACATACACGCCCTGCAAACGGACGGGAGCGGCGGCATCGGGCGCCTGGAAGAGCATATCTCCGTGCCCGAGGAGTTGCTCTGCGCCGGGCTGGTCGAGAATGACCCGGCTGTCGATCATGGTTGCCACCGAGAAGGCAATGCGAGCCGGGAAATTGGCTTTGATCAGGCCGGTGATCACATCCGTGGATGGCCGCTGCGTGGCTACCACCAGATGCAATCCGGTGGCGCGCGCCATCTGTGCCAGCCGGGTGATGGCCGCCTGCGTCTCAGCCGGGGCGAGCATCATCAGATCGGCCAGTTCATCGATGACGATCACCAGCATCGGCAGTTTCTTCTCCCCGCGCAATTGCATGCGGATGTTGAATTCTTCCAGATTACGGGCTCCGGCTGCCGCGAATTTGTGATAACGGGCATCCATCTCCCGCATCATCCATTGCAGAGCGCCGATCACCCGGTCGGCTTCCACAACCACCGGAGCGAGCAAATGCGGTATGCCGTTGTAATTGGTGAATTCCACCCGCTTGGGATCGACCAGGATCAATCGCAGATCATCCGGCGTATTGTTGAGCAACAAACAGCTCAGAATGGCATTCACACAGACTGATTTGCCCGAGCCTGTGGTCCCCGCGATCAGCAGATGCGGCATGGCAGATAAGTCGGTGGCGATGGGGACGCCGGAAACATCTTTTCCCAGGGCGATCTTCAAAGAGGTCTTGATCCGTTTAAATGATGGACTTTCGACCACATCCCGCAGACGCACCATGGCTTTATGATCATTCGGGACTTCGATCCCGATGTAATTGCGTCCCGGTACAGGCGCCTGAATTCGGATCCGCGTGGCGGCCAACGCCAGCGCCAGGTCATCCTGCAGTGAGACGATCTTGGATACTCTCACACGCATGTGATTGCCGCTGCGGTTCTCGACGAAATCAGGTTCCACCCCGAACATCGTCACCGAAGGACCACGCAGGATCTCGACCACATGTCCTGGCGCGCCGAAATCGGCCAGCGTTCCTTCGATCATACGGGCGCGCTCCAGGTCCATCTTTTCATTTTCCACCTGGGGAGAGCCATGCTCCAGGATTTTCTCCGGTTCCGGGAGCTTCCAGATCGGGTCTGGTGTGGGGATCTCGACTGCCGGAGTGACAACAGGTGAAGGCAATCCTTCTCCGGTAGAGACTGTTCCACTCTGGATGGGTGTGAAGCCATCCAATACCGGTTCCTCTTCGGATCTGAAGTTCGTCGGGTATCGTTGGAGCCCGATTTCGTGCATGGCATTTTTCCACTCGCTGAAACCGGTGCGGATCCCATCGAATAGATTGGTTCCCTCGGGTGTGGATGCTTTTACCACGCCAAAGAGTCCGCCAATCCCATTGGCAATTTGTTGAAAGGATAGGTCAAATGAGAAGATGAGCGCCACCAGCAGCCAGGCGCATAAAACCAGGAAAGCACCGACATCCCCCAGACCGGCGACCAATAATTGGATGATGATCCCGCCGATTAGTCCACCGCCTTCACCGTCTTCCGCCAACAGATAGGGGTCCACTGCACCCCCGGCAAAGTAATGAAAGAAGGTCAACACATTGAGATAAAGCAGGATCAACCCGGCGACCTGTTCAAAAGGCAATCTCGGAAGAGACTCAACCCTGCGGAACAGAAGGTAAATGCCGGGGATCATGATCGCCAGCGGGATGATCCAGACACCCCAACCAGTCATCCAGCGCAACACGCCTGATATCCAGGCGGTGATCGGATTTTCGGCACCGGCGAAAAGGCTCAGCGCAGCCAATAATCCAGCCAGAAGCAAAAACAGACCAATAATGTCCATTCTTCGTTCGGGAGATACCTGATACCCATAGGCGGGTGAGGATTTTTTGGAACGGGATCCGCCGGTGGGTGTATAGACTCCCCGGAAAGTGGTTCCCTTTACCTTATCCGGACGAATGGTGGATTTGGCTGACTTGAGTGGTATTTTCGACTGTCTGGTGTTTGTTTTTTTGGCTGGCATAGAGTCCTACCTGTCATCACAAATCCTGCACGATTCATGCCTGATTATGGATCATATCCGATTACGCGAGGCTGGGTATTTGACCTTCTGGCGAAAAGGGTAAATTGGACGTTACTGCAGACTGGTGTGACACTCATCCTGATAAATATCACACCACCCAAAACAATTTGTCACACCACGGATTGGATCTTGTCTGATGATATCATTTCCGAACACGACAAACTTCCCGAATTGTCCAAAACGGTTCAACGTTAATGAATTTATAGTATAAATTTAATCCTGTGTTTAGAATCGAAAATTAAAATGAATTCACATGATGAAGTTTGATGTCCTTGTAAGAGTATGAATAACCTCTAGCGGTAGTGGAAATTTATCTTCAAGAACATATAACTTGTTCTCCTCCTTAGAAAGGACATCGGCTGTTGCAGGGCAGCCGATGTCCGTCTTTAATATCCAAATGTAAATACTCTGTGATTCTGGTTGTCTTGACTCGTGTTTCAATTATCCGATCTGGATTTCGAAAATTCATTAAATAAACGCGAGAGGGTCTCTTCGGTCGCCCGAAAAGCAAGTGGGGGAAGGTTGTCAATCGGGAAAAACGCTGCCTCATCCGCGTCGTCGTTCGCGTCCAGTTTGCCTGCCATGACTTCGGCGCGGTAGATCAGCACCACGTCCGCACCACGGGGGTGATCACGCCCGGTGATGACATGGAATAAGCCCACAACCCGTACAACCAATCCTGTCTCTTCAAGACATTCCCGTTCAGCCGCCGATTTAGCATCTTCTCCGGCATTGATATAACCTGCCGGTAAGGTCCACAAACCTTTCATCGGATCAAAATGGCGCTTAACGAGGAGTACTTTTCCACCGTCCAAAACCACAACCCCGGCAGCCACCTTTGGATCAGGGAAAAATACCCATCCACAGGAAGGGCAAACCGGGTGGAGATGTCCATCCTGATATTCCTGGGTCTGGAGTTGGGTTCCGCATCGAAGACAGAAATTGGCTTCGAAAGGGGTCATGCGTGTTTTTTACCTGATTTGAACAGGGCAGCCAATCCGGTGAGGATCCCGATCACGAGCAGGATGCCTGAGGCAATCCAGAATGGAGCGCGATTGGGCAATGCCCGGGGTTGCTCCACTGGCACTGGAGGTTGGGCTAATTCAACAGATAATGCGGTGGGATTAACACCCAGGATGGGTCCGGAACCGGTGATATCGGGTGCGCCCTCGCGTAATGTCTGACTTTCTGCGGTCGGAGCGGGTGCAGGCATGGGGATCTGGGTGGGCATAGGAGTCATTCCAGGGCCAGATGGAGCGAGTTCAGGCGCTATTTCCGGGGCTGGTTCAGCCGCGAAGGCAGAGGCTGCTTCAGGGGTTGCCGTTGATCCTATTTCAGGCGCTGGCTCACTGATCGAATCCGAGGCAGCATCAGGTGCTGTTTCGGTAGGTGTGACTCCTGCCGGGGCTTCCACACCGAAAGGCTCAGGGGCTCCTCCACCAATACCCGATCCTCCAGCTCCGCCTCCACCTTTCCCCAAAGGCATAGCTCCGCCGCCACCCCCCCCATACCCATAGTTCTGGGATAGCTGGGGATTGGTGCCGGGCGGACCCCAGACGATAATGGGGCTCCCTTGAGTGGCTTCAACCGACTCGGTCTGCGAGACTTTGTCCAGCGCGGGCGCTGCCGGTAAAGCTGATCGATTTGTGAGAGGGGATTGCATCAGAAAGGAAAAAAGAAAAACGGCAATAGCCATTCCAGTGGATAGTGCGGAGGCAAAACGGAAAGACAAAAAGGTCCAGACGGGCTTCCGAATTTGATCTGCCTGAGATTGTGTCAAAACAAAGTTGCGGGGAGCGCGCCGTCGTGGGGCTGCACGAAGAAGTGCACGGAGATTGGCGAGCGATTGATAATTCGATTTCCAAATTTCAGATGTATTAATGAGCTCCTCGACGATCTGGCGGTCTTTATTCGAACACTTGCCATCCAGATAATCGGAAATTTGTTGCCAATTTTGTGGGGAAAAATCTTTGCTCATACTACACCCTCCCTATCATGACGCAAAAAAGAGGGCAATAGTTCCCCATAGCCTTGCAGGCAATCTCTCATTCGCAGCCTGGCGCGGGCGAGTCGGCTTTTTATCGTTCCGAGGGGAGTGTTGACGGTCGAGGCGACTTCATCGTAATCCATCCCGTGGACGTCCACGAGTATGACAACCGATCGGAATTCCGGGGTAAGCGTGCCAAGACAATGCTGGATAGCCTGATCCAGTTCAGAGGTTTCGATCGATTCTTCCGGTGTAGGTTTCCCGTCCGCCAGCCAGCCGGGGGATTCAATTTCATCTTCATCTTCATTGACCGGTTCCAGCGCGGTGGTCGGACGACGATGCTGCCTGCGGAGTTCGTCGTAACAGGTATTGGTAACCATCCGCATCACCCAGGCTTTAAAACTCCCACCCCGGAAAGTGTTCAGATGTTTGTAGGCGGACAAAAACGCATCCTGGGTGGCATCTTCGGCCAGAGCGGAATCACCCAGCATCCGGTAGGCGAGGTTAAATCCCATATCCTGGTACGCCAGGACCAACCGGTTGAAGGCATCCAGGTCTCCCTGAATGGCGTCTTTGACAAGTGTAAGATCATCCATGGTTTTTCTCAGTGTGGTGGCTGAATGGGTTAATCCTATCCCATCCAGATACGACCGTCAAGCGTGCATCATAAAAACGAGCGATATACGATTAGACCAATCATTACATAGGTTACATATCCCCTGTGCATCGTATCCGTTATACTCATCCTGTAATCGAATCTTACCCTGTACTGATTTCCTTTGCGAGGCTTCATGGATTATACAATCCCATTGATCATTCTCCAGCTCATTTTTATGGAGGGTATATTATCGATCGATAATGCGGCAGTTCTTGGCGCGATGGTGGTTCACCTGCCCGATGACCGGCCAGTGACCTGGCCGTCATCCTTGAGACGTATTGGCTATCGAATCAATAAGTTCCTGGGTGAACAACGAACCGCCGCCCTGCGCGTAGGTTTATTGGGTGCTTATCTAGGCAGGGGGTTGATGCTCCTGCTGGCCAATGTCGTGATCCAGAATCCCTGGTTAAAGCTGGTTGGAGCCATCTACCTGATCAAATTGGGCTGTGACAACCTGGGAAAACCGGCGGAAGGAGAAACTGAATCGGAAGCGCACGTCCACCGCCTGGAAGGGAATAACTTCTGGAGCGTAGTGCTCACGATCGAGATCACAGACCTGGTCTTCAGCCTGGATAATGTGGTTGTTGCGGTCACCTTGTCCAAAGAACTATGGGTGGTCATGCTCGGCGTGGCAATCGGGATCTTAATGATGAGGTTCGCGGCTGGCGTATTCAGCTATGCTGTGGAAAGGGAACCGATCCTAAAACCGGCAGCATATCTCCTCGTGTTCAACATCGGTGTGGAACTTTTACTGGCTGACCTCTTCCATTTCGAGTTGAACAGTTATATTCGGTTTGGTATATCAGTCTCTACAATCCTGCTCTGTCTCCTGTACGCTCACTCGCCAGCCTTCCGTAAACTAAAACCAGCCTTGAGATGGATCGCAGAGGGAATGGCCAATTTCAACACAATCTTAGACTGGTTGTTAAACCGATCTTTGCCCTGCTGCGGCTATTCGGTAAAGGCATCAAAGCGCTTTTCCCCATGAAACGATACTCCATCGGCGGTCCGGAAGAAGGTCCCGAAGATTAATCCCATTAGAACGTATAAAAAATACACGCCAGATATCGGCGTGTATTTTTTTGTTGGCATTAATCCGGATCAGGCTTTCAAGATCTTGTACATTCCGGTGCCGCAGACTTTGCATTTTCCCTTCAATGCTGGACGGCCATTTTTCATTGTTACTCTTTCGGTGTTGACCATCTCACGTTTTGCTTTGCATTTTACACAATATGCTTCTTCAGCCATAGTTCCCTCCTTCAGGATAGGTTGATATGTCCATTATATAAGGGTTTTGTGAGAGAGCAAGTGTTTGTATTGTGCTCAATGTCAAGTATTTTCCCTTGCAAATCACATCATGTTGACTTCGCGGGCGATAATCATCACATCCTGTAATGACATGTTGGGGAAATTTGTCACTAACAAAACCATTGGGGACTGGCTATACTCTTTTCTAGAAGAAAAATACTGGTTTGTTATTGTTAGTCATTTCCTCCCCCCGGTTTTTCCAGCTCCCCTTAGGCTGGAAAGAGATGACTTCTAGAGCCCCTTGATTTCATTGCCGCTGCTCTAGAGGTCTTTTCTTTTAATCCACGACACAGATCTATTCCGGGGAAGCCGAGACAAAGGGTAGGGAGGTGAGATCGCCTTCAATTTTCAAGGTCGTGATCAACACCCAGCAATTGGATCCATCTTCCTTATCCGGATTCAAAATGGAGATCCATTCCCCACCCGCATCCACTCCCCGTGCAACCGCAACCTGCCCGTTACGCAAATAACCGACAACCTGTGAAGCGCCATAGGGCAATGACCTGCAGTTGGACTTCACCAGCGGAGCGACGAGCACATCCCCTTGAACAACTGCCACAGGCGTATCCGAGGGTTGCGCTGTCTCTGTTGGTGGAAGTGTCTCCGCAGGCTGTTGGGTTTGAGTGGGGAACGAACTTGGCACGACAACAGTTGCGGATGGTTGTGGCGTGACGGGAATTACCGGCGCACAGGCGCTCAGAGTTAAGACGAAAAATACGATGCTGGTTATAACGATGCGAGCTCTTTCATTGATCACTTGCTTGCTCCTGAATTGGACATATTTCAATTGTAATCAATAAATTTGTGAGCATGATCACGGTATGTGAACTTTTGATGTTAATTCTGCGATCTTTGGGTGTCTTCGCGTTCCACCTGTAGACTTACGATGTGCAAGCCCAGGTCTCGCACCCGATTGATCAGACCGAACAATCTTGTTTGATCTGGAAGCATGCCATCTAGATTTGTCGAATTCTCCCCATAAGTGACAATTAGGTCCTCCATCCAGGATAGAGTGGCCGGATCCAATTGTTGCTCAAGGGTCAGACGTATGCGAAAGATTTGGCGCTGCATAGGAAGGATCATTGATCAGGAGGAGGTTTATTTACCTCCTCCTGATTTTTCCTAGATGGCCAGGCTGATGACAAACGGAATGAGGACGATCAATCCGAGCAAGGCGGGCCGTCTTCGTTTGATCGAGTTATCCCAATGAAAAAGGTAGGCAGAGAGACCCAGCGCCAGTATCCCGGTGACCAGAAGTAATCCCAGTTGAAGGTATCCTTCAGACTGTACTGTCTGACTGGATGACAGGAATGCGAACGCATCCATGGCGTGACCGGTGGGCAGCAGTTTCGCGATCATTCCCAGAGATTTCAGGGAGCATCGAAGTTGGCATCATCAAACCGCCCAATATCATCGAAGGGACGAAGATCAATTGCGCGATCAGGATGGTCGCCCTGGAGTTGGAAGCAACCACACCGATCAGCATGCCCAACCCGGAGAACGCCAGGAACGAGACCAACCAGACCAGGGCGAACTGGAACCAGTTCGCAGGCAGTACGCCATCGAAGAGCAGTGAACCTGCAATGATGATGATGATCGAGACCAGGACCATGTGAAGCAGCACATTCAGGATCGGGATCAAGATAATCGATAAAGAGGGAACTCCATTGATCTTGAAGCTCCGGAAAATCCCGGTTTCCCGCGAGCTGAGCATGGGCCCCGGCATGCCCAACAACGTGGAAGACATCACCGCGACCAGGATCATACCTGGGAGCATCGTCTCTTTGAATGTAGGGTTGATCTTCCCCATGAGTAAACCCATCATCACGAAAAAGAAAAGCGGAAAAAGGTAATTCATCAACAGTTGTGTCTTATCGCGCAATGTTGCGCGGAATTCGTAAGCAAGATGTGTAGTAAATGCGTTCATCATATCCTCGTATCCATGTTATTGGTGGGTAATTTCCAGAAATCTTTCTTCCAGGGTGGGACGTTCAACCCGCAGGTCGATCAAGGTATCACCCAGTTCTTCAATGTGGCGGATGATGGCCGTGACTGATGGCCCGGCCTGGGAGGTGTAATAGACATGGTATTCATCCTCGAGCCGGTGGCTGCTGACTCCCGGGAAGGATGCGCCGTTTTTGGACAGGCAATTTAATTCAGTGTGGACGGAGATCCGGGTATCCCGATTACCCTGGGCAGTCAATTGTTGAGGCGTACCGATGGCCGCCAGTTTCCCTCGAAGCAGGATGGCCACCCGGTCTGCCATCTTCTCGGCTTCGGCCATATCGTGAGTGGCCAGGATGATTGTGGTACCTTCCGCCTTCAATTCATGCATGATGGTATGCAGCTCGACCCGCGAGGCGACATCCAACCCTGCTGTCGGTTCATCCAGAAATAAGATCTCAGGATTATGCGAGATGGCCAATGCAAGCGAAAGTCTGCGCTGCTGACCGATCGAGAGCGAACCATACTCCGCTTTCCTCTTTTCACCCAAATTCATCCGGTCGATCAATTCGAACCGTGGCTGGACGTGATGATACGCGCAGAAGAAACGCATGGCTTCTTCGACCGTCATCGCGGCAGGCAGCGCGGAAGCCTGCAGTTGGATGCCGATTTGCTGAATTAACTCAGCCGTTTGCCGGGTGGGATCCAGATCGAGGACCCGTAGAACGCCGCTGTCTGGCAAACGAATCCCTTCCAATGTTTCGAGCGTGCTGGTTTTTCCGGAACCATTTGGCCCTAACAAGCCGAAAATCTCACCCTTCATGACCTCAAAGGAGATATGATCTACGGCCAGGTTCGAACCATAACTTTTACTGAAATGACTTACAGATAACACAGGTTTTTCCATCTTTGATCCTCCAAAATTTCGTTAGCATGATCATAAGCGTCAACCTGGAACAGCGTCATGTACCATTGGATACATCCAATGGTTGATTAATCAAGCCGAGTTTGGTTAAAAATGGGTGGGAAGTTAGTTGAGATACCCTTGCGATCTGGCGCGGGTTACCGCATCCAGTCTGGAGGTTGCCCCAAGTTTGATGAAAATATTGTGCAAATGCCGTTTGATGGTCCCCGGGGAAACGTATAGTCGTTGCGCGATGACCGTGTTCGATAATCCTTCAGCCAACAGCCGCAACACTTCGATCTCCCGCTCGGAAAGCGGATCTACCCCGGATTGAGTCTCATTTATTGATGGCGCTTCGGGCGTAAAATGGGCTTCCTTTAGAATGGATCGGACGTAATCGTGTATGTCTTTTCGGTTGGATTTGAGTGCGCCGACTAACATGGGATGGAGGATTGGAACCAGGTCCACCAGACTGCGGAATAATCCGGTCTGTTTGCATTGGTGGATGAGATCGTAAATCTCCGGCGGGTTGACATTGATGGTGGGGCGAAGCGGATCCTCGAGCAAGAGAAGGAGGGAGGTCTGTCTGTGCAGAATGATCCGACCACCATTCCTGGTCCGTTGTTGGATTTCGAGCAGCTTATCCCGTGTGGCCTCTTCCATGTGATGATTAAGCCAGAGTTCTGCGACCGCACGTTCATACCAGAGGTTATCAGCCTGGAACCCGACCGGTCGTAGCATCTGATTGAATGTCTGTTGGTACAGCTTCTTAGCCAGGGAAAGTTGATCGGTCATCAGATGATACCGCAGGCTGATCCCAAGAAAGAGGTCATAAGAGACCTGGCCAGGTGGAAGAGAACCGGCCAATTCGGCATACTGGTGATATTTGTCTTGCGCTTCCTCTGGTCTCCCGGCAGCCAGGGCAATCAGGCAACTGACATGGTACAGACTGCAGAGTATATCCAGATTCCCCCAGCGTCTGGCCAGAGGCAATCCCTTACCGGCCATATCCTTAGCCAGTTCTATTTGATTTCTTTCGTAGGCGATAAAACTCTGATAAAGATAGGCGATACTGATCAAAGGGTCTTTTTCCGGATCTGATTTCGCCAAAGACGCTTTACTGATCTCTTGAGCCCGCTGGAAATCACCCATCTCCAGATGGATCATAGCCAGGTTGTTCTGTGCGATGATCCGGATGGAGTTTTGTTCACGGGTGGTGCTCTCTTCAATCGCTTTCTCCAGGCACAGGATGGCATCCCGGGTGTTTCCATGATGCTGATAACCGGAAGCCAGTCCCAGCCACAGGCTGGTCCTGACCGGATCGGTGATGGGTAAATGTGGAATTGCCAGGTCAGACAACCTCTGCGCCTCATCGATCTGTCCATCTTCCGCGGCGACAAGCGCCTGAATACAGTGGATCCGGGCTTGAATGTCCGCTTTTGGGGATGGATCAAGATAAGCGGATATGGGGTCAAACAGTCCTTGCGCGAAGCGGGCATGTTCGCCTGCCCTGGCAAACTGGCTGTTTGAGATGCTGGCATACCCATAAACCATTTGAAGTCCAAGGGAAGACTGGGTCAGCTCTGACGGCAGATGATCCAGCCAGGCTATGCAACGGGCGGATTTACCCGATTCCATGAGCAGGCTGGAATAGACAATCGCGGAGTCACCCGCTTTTTGTGGGTTTCCTGCCTGAAGGTAATGTTGCACCGATTCGGGGTACAGTTCATTCTCTGCTTCCCATTCGGCGGCCTTGTCGTACAGACTCTGAATCTCATCTCCCTGCAGCTCCTCGCGGAGCCGTGAGCGGAGCATGTCGGCGAACAACGGGTGCAGTCGGAACCAAGTCCGATCCGGATCAATGGCGGTGATAAATAGATTATCCGCTTCCAGATCGACCAGACGGGGAGGGTTTGGAATATCAGGCGTCAATTTACCGGTCAATGAGGCATTTAATTGATCGAGGATGGACACGCACAATAAAAATCGACGGGTGTTCTCATCCAGGTGATCGAGGACCTCTTCCATCAGAAAATCGAGGATAAAGCGATTCGACCCGGCAAAGTGATTGATCAATTGAGCAGGATCGGCGGTTTCCTTCAATGAGAGTGCGGCCAGGTGTATCCCGGCCGGCCAGCCTTCGGTTCGGACAAACAGTGTCTCGATCTGGGCTGGTGTTAATTCAAGCTGAAGCAACTGATTGAAGAATTGATCCACTTCCGCCTGGGTGAAGTGAAGATCGGTCATCCGAATTTCCTGCACTTCATCCTTCGCCCGCATCCTGGCCAGGTGGAAGGGAGGTTCTTCGCGGGTAGCGATGAGTAGATGAAGATTTTCCGGCAGACGGCGAATCAATTCGTTCATCAATGTGTGATTATCCATCTGATGGATCAGATGATAATCGTCGATCACGATCACCAACGGCTCCGCCAGTTTCTCCATTTCATGCAGAAGGAGTTGTGCGAGCTGCTCAGGAGCAGGTAATTGGGAATGCTGGAAAGTTGACGTCACGGTGGAACCAAACTCGGGAAATTGGACCGCCAGGGATGCCACCAACGCCTGGATGAAATTGTACAGAATATTATCTTCCTCATCCAGTTGTAGCCAGGACACTTTGATCCGGGTCGAATGAGCCCATTCATTGATGATGGAGGTTTTTCCATATCCGGCTGGGGCGCAAAACAGGGTCAACTTACTCCAGATACTCTGCTCGACGCGTGCAACCAACTGATCGCGATGGATCCGGTTGGGGCGCAATCTGGGTAGGGAAATTTTATTCCGTAGGACCGGCTGATTGACAGCATCCTGTGTAGACATCTTCTCCATTATACGGGGAATCTTCCTGTACCATACCTCCAGAATTCTGATGTCTGGATTTGTGAGGAGTTTACTTAACTTGACTAAAACGCCCGGATATCAATCCAGGCGTTTTGGGTCGGGTGGAGCAAGATTTGGTTGGAGATTTCTTTGCAGGCAGGGTCTTTGATGCCGATTTAGCTACCTGTAAATATCCGGTCACATCGAAAACCGTTATCCCCATCTATGGCGCATTCACCTTGATTTTGAATGTACTGTTTTCCCGGATAAGGCCATCAGGGAAGATGCGCTCTTTGTTCGTGTCTGCTTTTGCCAGATCCCCACCAACCGGAGGAACAAAAACAGACCATTCGCGAATACCCGCGTCCTCAAATTTGGTGACAAAGTAATAGGCTCCCCAGATGTCCTGACCATCCGCCAGTGGAACCATCTGGGTTATCCGTGGACATTTGGCGATGATCTTGCTGCTGGAACCGGGAGCTGTGTAGTCATCCATCTTAAAGTTTCCCAGGGTGGCAGAGGAGGGATTGAATACCGGGATCAGTTTGTTTACCACGAATGAACTGTTACCCTGGGTCATGAAAGTTGCCGAGCAGGTGAAGGAGCTACCTCCAGATTTGGTGTGTTTGATCGGTCCGGAACCGGAATAATACACGGAACCAGTGCTGGCATCGTAATGGATCTTTAATGGCACTTCGGATGTGATCCCCAACCTAAAATCAGTTTCTACGCCTTTGATCGTGACTTCCGATTCAACCAATAATTTCAAATTGCAGCGCTCCGCTTTTTTGAGGATATCTTTGATGATGGAGGACCCGAATTTACTCTGGAACCGGGCAGAGATCACCTTGGATAACGCAAAGCGAGGTTTCTCCAGGTTCTTGGCGGCATAATAGGCATTGAAATCATCTTTGGAGACACAATTATTCAGGTTTAGTCGAAAATTCCTTTCAATTCGGTCGATGATCCCTTCAATCGCTTTTTCCAAGGAGTTAAGGGCTGCCTCCTTGTCTTTGGCGTTGTTGAACTTGGTTTCCATCTCATCCATCAGGGTCAGTGTGTCTTCCCAGCCGCTCAGTTCCTGACTCCGCTTTCCAAAATCGAGGTATTCAGGAGGGATTATTGGTGCGAGGTCGTCGTCTGCGGCAGCGTCATTCTGGGCAGTGCGTGCTTTCTTGCTGGTGGGCGGATGGTTTTTCGCCTGGGCTCTCATCTCAGAACGGGTGGTGATTCCAATTCCTGCCGGGGCTGTGGTCGTTTGCGGGATCTCCCAGGGCTTCATTACCCAATCACCCTCCTGCGAGATGGGGGATGCAAGTCTGCCAACAAAGTTGGCTGAAACCTGGTTATCTTCGGCTAAGTCTCCGCTGAAATAGAATTCGGACCCATCCGGCATAAAGGCAAAAGATGCGAGGACAGTCTCACTCGTCGTGGTGGTCCCTGGCGCCGGTGTGATGGTCAAAATGGCAGGTTCATCAAATTCATAACCGAAGGGATCGATCTGAACCGCCCCCAGGAATCCTCCGCTCAACGGAGCTCCTTCCAGGCCGACATAGGGTTTGAGCGTAAACGGGATCGTATCATCCAACGCGCCAGCCGGGATGGAATAGGTGTACTGCACACCGGTTGAACTGGTCACGCTCAGCTCGCCCCCGGCAGGTCCGATCTCGGCGGTGACGGCAACGGTGTTGGGCATCATCAATTCGGTCAATGCTTCGGGATCCATGGACTCAGGATCGAGTTGGGAAAAGTCGATCTGAGATGGGTCGGGAAAAGTAGTGTCATCCTTCAGGATGACATTCAAAGGATCCGGTTTCTGCGCCGCAGTTTGAACTTCAACCACCAACGGCTTCTCCTTGCTACCCCCACTGATGGCTGTTAACCGGTATTGGAGGAGGCGCTCCGGCAAGACAGGGAAATTTTCATACGAGTCAGTGGACCCGGATAGCTCCGCCAGAGTGCCAAAATCACTCCCATCGACACTGATCTCCAATAAGAATTGATCGGCGGTTAACCCAGTCCATGATAGTAGCACGCTGGTTGGAGAATCCACTTTCGCCTGGAAGAGGCCATCTACTGGCAGATAATCTGGCGCCGCCAGTTGGTTGGGAATTAGCTTCACCTGCAGGTTCTGTCACGAGTGGATTGTCCCCAGTCGACCGATCCACAGATGCAGGGGCGACTCCACAAGCGGTTAATAAAAGGGTCAAAATTACCAACGGGATAATCACATTTGTTTTCAAGTTCGCCTCCCTGAGATGCTTATTTATATCTATATATATCCGAATAGTCCGATATATACAATCTTTCGCACACTGAAGCATCTACAAAACTTATATAGAGGCGCTATTTTTTCAGTTTACTGTTGGGAATTAAATAAAACAGGCAGCCGATCCGGCTGCCTGTTGATCGATCCATTAATCACGGTGATCGAGATACTTTTTTTCTGCTGTCAGTTTTTTCCATCGGGTGACCAGGCTGACGATATAGCCGGTCAATGCGCCAAAGATGACCACATATCCGGCGATCATATATACGGTAGTCTGTGCGGGTTGATCCATGGTGTCCTCCTCTATATTTCCTGGTGACTCAAACGGGCTTCTTCCACTTCATCCTGTAACCGGGCGAGGCGCATCCGGTGCCAGAGCAGGTCGACGAAGATGATCGACCAGACCAGCAGCCCGAATAGGAAGGTTTGCAGCATGCGGGGTGCCATCTCAAAAGCCGCGGAGGTCGCGCTTGGTGCGCCGATCACGACCGGATGAATGGTGCGGAAGATCCGAATGGACAGAAAGGTCAGGGGAACGCTCAGGGCGCCGATAATGGCGTAGACCGCTCCAAAACGAGCCTGTTTTTCCGGATCGTCGATCCCCTGGCGCAGCATGAGATACGCCACGTAGACCAGGGCCATAATGGCTGCCGTGGTCAGACGGGGGTCCCAGGTCCACCAGGTATTCCAGATGGGGCGCGCCCAGATGGAGCCGGTCACGATGGCCATCAGCGCGAAGACGATGCCGATCTCGACCGAGGCGTAGCTGAGATGATCCCATTTGCGGGTGCCCTGTTTCAGGTAAACCGCGCCGGCAACTGCGGCAACGATGAACGAGAGCATTCCGACCCAGGCAGAGGCCACATGAAAGTAGAAGATCTTTTGCACCATGCCCATCACCCGTTCGATGGGGGCATAGAAAAAGACCATCAACGTCGCGATGAGCAGGAGAATAACGGAGACAATATCAAGGACTTTCAGTCGATCGACGGTTCTGCGCATAGATGATCCTTTCAAAATTATTCCTCAACGACCTTATCGAAAATCATCCAGGCCGCCGTCAGAAAAATAATATCATACACGATCAGAAGATTTAGCCAGGGTGTGATCTCATCCATCGGGATGCCCTGGAGAATGCCTGTACTGGCTTTTACCGCGGCCACCACCACCGGAATCACAACCGGGAAGAGCAAAATAGGCAGAAGGATGTCGCGCGTCCGAGCCTGAACTGCCATCGCGGACAGCAGGGTGCCAACCGCGATATAACCGATCGAACCCAGCAAGGTAACCCCCAGTAATCCCGGAGTGATCAAGTTGATATTGTAGAGCAGACTGAAGACGGGTATGACGACCGCTTCCACGATCAACATGAACGCCAGGTTTCCCACCATCTTCCCGAAATAGATGGCGCTGCGATCGACCGGAGCCAGCAGCAAACCATCCAGGCAGCCGCGGTCCTTCTCGGACGCCATGGAACGGTTGAGGCCGATCGTCCCCGCGAAGGTGAAGGTGACCCACAACACTCCGGCTGCCACCGAGGCACGAGTTCCCGCTTCCAACTCAAGAGCGAAATTGAAGATCAGTACGACCAGCAACGCGAAGACCAGCATGGCCGAAAAGATCTCCCGGCTGCGGATCTCCGCGGTGAGGTCTTTCCAGACCACCGCAGATACGGTTTGAAAGTAGGATGGCCTGGAGGCTGGGCTGTTTTTCATGCAGTCTCCAGTGCCTGGCGGTAATAGGTCAACAGTCCATCGGGAGGAAGCTGCTCGGCAGAGATCGAGGAAAGGATCTTACCGCGCGATAACACATCAAATCGGCGTGCCAGGTCTTGTACCCTGGCCAGGTCGTGAGAAGTCATTACCACGGTGCGTCCGGTGGCGGCCACTTCCCGCAGGAGATGATCCAACATCTCACAGGCATCCTGGTCCAGGCCAGTGTGCGGCTCGTCCAGCAGGAGCACCGCCGGGTCGTGCAGAATAGCTCTTCCAATCGCCAGGCGTTGCTGCATTCCTCGTGAGAACGTGCGGACCAGGTCGGCTTTTCGGGAGGATAATCCGATCAGGTCGAGTACCTCGATAATGCGCTGCTTCAATGATTGGACCGCGTACATCTTCCCATAAAATTGCAGATTCTCCTCGGCGGTCAGATCACCATACAATAACGGCAGGTGAGATACGATCCCCAACCGGCTGCGTACGGCGGCGCTCTGGGCGGGAAGTTGAAATCCGGCTACCCTGATCGACCCGTACGTTGGTTTCATCAAAGAGGATAATATTCGAAGGAGAGTTGTTTTTCCCGCTCCGTTCGGTCCCATCAACGCGACAAACTCGCCTTCCACCACCTGAAAATCCAGATTGGATAGGACGGTTTTTGCCCCGAACCGTTTCACGAGCCGCTGAACTTGAATCACATGCTTTTCCGCAGTTGGTCTTTCAATTCTGTCCGACGTTGCTGATACACCTGCTCATTCAGGTTACCAGCTTTGAATTGTTCATCCAGGGATAGGATCGCGTCCATGATCGCCTCTTTGTTGGAAACTTGATCCGAATCACTCATCGGTGCGACCGATCGCTCTTTTCTCCAGAAGTAATAATAAAGTATACCTGTGAGGGCCAATACCAGGAAGCCGGATCCGAATAGGATCGGATTGATACTCAGCTTTTGCGGAGCGGCTTCCGGGTTTGGAGATCCCGTTAGACTGAGCGATAATTGGCTGCCCGCGGCAAAATCAGAGCCATTGAAAACCTGGAAAGACATCTGCTGGCTGCTGCGTACTCCCCCGTCGAGCAGTTGGCTGCTTTTGAGTTTAATGCCACCCTCCGGAACCATGACACTGATGGAGCCTGTCTTCAGCGGAACAGGAACGGTGAGGGTTGCCTTTTTTTCGTATGGAAGATCATAGGCGAACAGAATCTGGTGGGTACTCTGCCCGGGGAGAATCGGGCTCGTATCCACGAATCCGTTGTCCACTGGGAGATACTTTTCACCCAAAGTGCTGTCATCGAATTGAAGATTGGTCGCGCCCTCCGGCAGCAGGAATACCAAACCGCCATCCCCATCCACAGGTGGAACGACCACTTCACTTCCATTATTCGAGATCAGGAAGAGCTCCACCACCTGCATCATCCCTTCCTTGGGAAAATCGATGAACAGGTGCATCCGGTCGGCAGTCAGGCTGGATAGGTCTGTGGTTGAATTGGAGATGTGCAGGTCCAGGGAAATACTTTCCGATTGAATGAAATCTTCGCCTTCGCTGAGCAATTCAGGATGGAAGGATGGCTGAGAATTGAACACCCGGTTGTCATATTCAACCGAAGTAATGAATATCCGTCCTTCTTTCATTTCCACCGGTTCAAATGCGAAGGTTCCATCTCCCGTGGTTTGGGTTTTCCTGGACTTGGTTTCGGTCATACGATCGAAGATGTGCAGGGTGACCTCCAGCGCAGGCGGGAGAGACCCACCCAAATCGTGGATCACCTTACCGGAGATGGTAACCGCTTCTGGAGTCGTTGGAATGGCTTCCCCAATAACCTCACTCTCAGCGGACGGCGTCTGTGCCTGATCTTCGGCAGGAGTGGAAACAACCGTCAGCGCCGGGGTGGTGGTTGGAATCACCACCTCCAGGAAGGAGAGCGCCCGGATATACTGAACCACGTTCAGCCTCTCTTCTTCGGTCAGCGATTTTCCAAATGATGGCATGACTTCACCGGAACCGCCGGTGACAATCTGGAATAATTCCCGGTTGGTCCGAGGCGATAAGATGCTTTGATTCGTAAAGTCGGGTGGTTGAAGGCGTAATCCGCGGGCATCCTCGCCATCTCCCTTCCCAGTCAGACCATGGCAGCCGGCGCATAACCCATCGAAGATCAGCTTACCTGAAGCCAGGCTATCTGCGTCCGAACTCATCAAGTATAGATAGGAGGTCACATCCCATCTTGCCCGATCATCCAGAACCGATTGGTAGGCAGGCATGTTGTTTTCTGGAATGCCATTCGTAATGATCTGAAATAACTGGGCTGGAGATGTGCCGCTGATCAGCGATGGATCACTCAATATCTGGGGAGGTCTGGGTAAATTGCCTGATTGAACGCCATCACCGCGACCGTCAGAGCCATGACACGCGGCGCATTCCTGTTGGTAGATGGATCTGCCTCGTTCGGGATCCGGTGGAAGAACCGGAAAGACCGAGGAGGTAGCTTCCAGAGCTACCGATAATGGAGGTGTATAACCAGGCGGGGGAGTCACATCACCTGCGAGAGAAAAACCGCATCCTGTCAAAAGGATCGCACCGATGGGAAGAAGAAAGAGCATCCGTAATTTCATACGCTATTTCGAAGCCTGAATGGTCATACCGCATTTTGGACAGAAACGATCCTTCGATTGCAACGCGTTTCCGCATTTCGGGCAAAAACCGGTGGCTTTGCCGTTCTTTTCCAACTTCCGGCGGGCGATAAGCTCGTCCAGATCATCGTATTCTCTACTGCCTGTCGCGGATGATCCCTTGCCGCCGCCTTGATCCTGTTTCGGTTCCGAGTACCCTGACTGGTCGAGTTTCTTTAGTATCTCGGCGGCCGATCGTACCAGTTCCGCTCTCTGTTCTTTAAATCAGATCATCAGGAACCTTCCCGGTTTCGTGGTCAAATTCCAATTCCTGGATCATGGTCAACAACCGTTCTTTTTCGGCTAACCAGACAGACGCCTGTTGGCTGGTGGATAATCGAATGCGACGCCCCGGATTTGATTTCTTGTTACCAGGCAAGAACGGTCGGAAAACAACCGCGCCAACGATCAACAAAACAGCAGCTAACGATAAGATGGCTCCAGCTTCCATATTTCTCCTGTCTCTCTACTCTTGAAGCAACGGGTCGATCTTGTTCCGGATATCCTGAAATGAGCTATACGGGCCAACTTGAATGGATGCAAGTGTGCCATCTTTCTTGATAATATATGTTTCGGGGACTCCGCGAATACGGAATTCCTGCGAGATGCGGGTACCGAGATCCGGGCCATTGGGATAGGTGATGCCGAATTTTTGGAGCGAGGCCAACGCTTCTGGCTCCGTGTCGACATAATCCACGCCAAGGAATAGGACTTCCCCACCAGGCTGGTAATATTCCCAGGCTTTTTGCAGGTAAGCAGCTTCACTCTCACACGGCTTGCACCAGGAAGCCCAGAAATTTACCAGGATAACTTTGTCCACCTGTTCAGATGTATTGATGATCTTGCCATCAAATGTTTGCAGCGCGAATGGTTTGACAGGCTCACCCACCCTGACCGGACCCTGATATGTTCTCTGCAATCCAAAATAGAGGAACAATAAGAATCCGCCCAAAATCACCACGCCAAATAACATCGCTGCAACTGGAAATGATCGGCGGGTTTGGCCGCTCGCGGGATTTTTCTCGATGGTAGTCTCATCCATAGGTTATTTCTTTCGACTGCGAATTTCCTGTTCGACTCGGGATAGCAATTCATTTTCCGGCTGCGTGGATTCCAGATTACTTCCATTCGTCGTTTGGGATGATTTTTTCATGCGCCGGATCATCAATCCTAGAAAGACTGCCGCAACGAGGATCACGGCCGGAGGGATCACGTACACCAACCAGTTCAATCCCCGTCTGGGTGGTTCCGCCATCACCCGGTCGCCATATTGATTGACAAAGTAAACCGTGATTTGATCTTTCGACCAACCCAATTCCAGTTTCTCGCGGATCAAGGCGCGCCATTGCGCACAGGCGGTCGTCGGGCAAACATCCAACGGTGTATTCTCACATACCGGGCAATACAATTGACGGGCAACCTCGTTCACCTGGTCATCCGTGACAGGGGTTTTTTCCTGGGCGGTTGCCGTAGAGATGGAAATACCAGCCATAACCAACGCCGTCAGAAACGCACCCCAGAACCATTTTCTACGCATACAATCCCTCAATCCAATCTGATCCGCGGAATCTTATTCCTTCTCTGGTGAAGGCCAAACTGCGATGAGCGCGCCAAAGATCAATACGATACTACCCAGCCACAGCCAGTTCACGAGCGGATTATGGTACACCTTGAAGGTGGCCATCCGCGTGGAGATTGGCTGCCAGTCGACCAGGATGACATATAGGTCGTCTTCCATGGTGCTGCGCACCCCGGGAATGGTCATGGTTTGTTGGGCATCATAGAAAAAATCCCGCCGGGGGTAAAGTTCACCCGAATCCGCATTGTTTTTACTGACCGAGAGGACTGCCCGGGCAACATTCCTGCCATCTGATGCATCAAATTCCGCCAATTCTTTATAGGTGACTGCATAATCGGCAACCTTCAATTCCTGTCCAGGAGAGAGTGTGCCCTGGGTTTGGGTTTGGAATACTTCGATGCCGATGATCCCAAGCCCCATCAGGACGATACCGAGATGGATGATGAAGCCGCCATAACGTCGGCGATTGCGGATGGTCAGATTCCAGACAGCCTGGAATACATTCTCGCCGGCGGATCGGGCGCGCGCGCGTATACCACGCCCATATTCATACAGGGTGACCAGAATAACGAGCGCAATCAGCCAGAAACCGATAATCGCCGCGACACTCCGCATCCCAAAAGCTAACAGGATGATGACCACCACCAGCGATAACGCCAGAGCTTTCCAGATGGCTTTTCCAAGCACTCTGGCGGAGGTGATGGTCCAGGCAGAAAGGGGTGCGATACCCATTAAGAGGAGGATTGCTCCCCAGAGCGGGCCGGTAGCACGTAAATAAAATGGCGGACCAACCGTCACCTTTTGCCCGGTAACGAGTTCAGAAATCAAGGGGAAGTTGACTCCCCAGAAACAGACAACCAGAATCCCCATGAAGAGCAGGTTGTTCACCAGGAAGAGCGATTCACGGGAAAGGACCGATTTCAGGGAAGCTTCAGCCCGTAAATCTTTCCAGCGGTAGATCAACAGTCCGACTGACACAAATAGGGTGAGGGCGATAAACCCAAAAAAGAGAGGTCCCATCGCCGATTGAGCGAATGCGTGCACAGATGATAAAACACCCGAACGGGTCAGAAAAGTTCCGTAGATCACCAGGTCATAGGTGAGGATCGTAAGGAGCATATTCCACTGCTTGAACATGCCGCGCTTTTCCTGGATCATCACCGAATGTAACAGAGCGGTTCCCGACAGCCAGGGCATGAGCGCCGCGATCTCCACGGGATCCCAACCCCAATATCCACCCCAACCCAGTACATCGTATGCCCATCGCATACCGAGTACCAGACCGATGGTGAGAAACAACCAGGCGACCAGCGTCCATCTCCTGGTGAGACGGATCCAACGGTCATCGGACCGGCCTGTGACCAGGGCGGCAATGGCGAATGAGAAGGGGATCACAAAAGACACAAAACCCAGGTAGAGCATCGGCGGGTGGATGATCATGCCTGGATGGCGTAACAGTGGATTGAGTCCGCGTCCATCCGGGGGGAGGATGAGATCAGCACCCGCAGGCTGGAACATGGTTTCAAATTGCTGCCCCATACCGCTCGCCCAGAACCTCACAAAAGGATTTTCGACAAAGATCACCATGCTGAGGAAAAAACCAAGTGTGATTGCGGGGGTGAAGATGACCCAGGGCAGAAAATCGCGGTCCCGATCCCAATTGCGCAGGCTGACGGCGAAGGCAAAAGCAGCCATCAACCAGCTCCAAAAGAGGAGGGACCCGGACTGCCCGCCCCACAAGGCGGTAAGGCGGAGGTAAATGGGCATTGAATTGCTGGTCACAGAATAAACATAAGAAACGGTGTAATCACCTGTAACCAGTAGATAAAGCAAAGCCAGTACACCAAGTGTAATCAGAGGGAAAATGAGGATGATGGCCAGGCGGGCTGATTCCACCCAGCGTTGATCACGTTTGGTTCCACCATACATGGATGCGAAAGCCGCGTATATGGTCAGTGCGAGTGCGATCACCAGCACTCCATATCCAAACTGAACTATCATATTCTCTCCATGAGACCGGTAAGATGATTAATACGAACGGAATAAGCGGCTGGGCTTATTCCGTGGGATGAACGTTGAAGGGATTGGAGGGCCAACACATACAGGTTAATTGCTGGATTGGACCGATTGGCTGGGTAGCGCTTCTTCATATCTACTGGGGCATTTCAAGAGCAATTCCTCAGCGTGGAAGATGCCATTCGGATCGAGTGTTCCCGTCATAATGGCTTGCGCTTCATTCTTAAGTAAATCTGGTCTGGGGCCGTTGTAGACGACTTTCAAACGGGGAGCAGTCGTGTCTTGAATCGCAGCGTGCAGCACATTGGCCAACCCACCCTGGGCTTCAATTTCCTCATTGTCTGCAGGAATATTGACCACCTCAAAGGACAGATCCAGTGTATTAGGGTCATAGACGATGGATTCGCCGATCACCGCGCCGGAAATTCGGATCTCCCGTCCGGTCATCTGTCCGGCTTTTTGATTCAATTCTTCGACCGTAAGAAAATATTGCGCATTAGCCTGTGTAGAGGAGATGATCAGGTAAACAACGGCGGCAAGAATTAACAATCCACCGATGATAAATTTCCACTTTGCTCCGGATGAAGCAGGAGCTGGCGCGGCGTGTGCTTCCGGAAAACTCATAGAGGGTCTTCTCCTGGTGCCATTAAGATGAATAACAGTAAATGCTTTATGCCTTGCGTCATTTTGCCATATGGAGATTAAATTGATGTGAGAGAAAATGGTTAAATTAGACCAATTTTGTCTCGATGCAATCCTGTCAGTCTGGATGTTTTCTCTAAAAATGAAGCGACTTATTTTCTCATTTTAATATTGTATTAATCTTATCCTCTGGCTATAATCTTAACTGATGTGAAAATTTTCACATGTCATTTTTACATACCAATTTAAAGGAGGTGGTCGCTGGGAGATCTTACAGGAACTGACTGAATATCAAATATGTCTAGGAGAATGCGAACTATGAAGAAAATATTGTTCATTGTTGGAGTGGTAGTCGGGTTGGCTTTTATTGTCGTAGCGTGTCAACCCACTGCAGAACCACAGAAGTGCCCCGAAGCGACACCATGTCCTGCCCAGCCCGCTCAGCCCGGGGCAGGAACTGGCGTTGAAGCGCCGTTTGCTTCCATCTGGCAGGCATCCGGACACGCTGATGCAGAGGCGGCGGCATTCACCCATTGGAACGAGGAAGATCCAAAAGAAATTCCTCCTACCTGCGCGAAATGCCACAGCAGTGACGGCTTTATGGATTATGTAGGCGCAGATGGCAGCGAAGCGATGAAAGTCGATAAAGCCGCCGCGATCGGTACTGTGATCACCTGCGATACCTGCCATAATGAAGGCACTGCGAAGTTGACCTCTGTTGTCTTCCCCTCTGGAGTGGAGATCAAGAACCTTGGTAAAGAAGCCGTTTGTATGACTTGCCACCAGGGAATGGCCTCCATGGTTCAGGTGGATGAAGCCACAAAAGATAAAGAACCAGATACAGTCATAGCGGATGCATCCTTCACAAATATCCATTATTTCGCCGCCGCGGCGACCATGTACGCGGGCGAGGTTAAAGGTGGATACCAGTATGAAGGTAAATCGTATGACGCCAAGAACGATCACGTCGAATCATATGACACCTGTGTAGCCTGCCACGACTCCCATTCCCTGGAAGTCAAGGTGACCGAATGCGCAACATGCCATGCAGACGTAAAGACCGTTGAAGACCTGAAGAACGTTCGTGAGCCATCCTCTCTCCGCGATTACGACGGAGATGGAGATGTCAAGGAAGGCATGTTCTACGAGATCGAAGGTCTCCAGACTGCCCTCTACGGCGCGATCCAGGCTTATGGTAAAGATGTGGCCAAGACAGCCATCGTCTACACCAGGGATGCGTATCCATACTTCTTCATCGACACCAACGCCGACGGCAAGACTGATGAAGCGGAAGCCGCTTTCCCCAATGCTTACAAATCCTGGACTCCCCGTCTCTTGAAAGCTGCCTACAACTATCAGCTTTCGGTCAAGGACCCCGGTGCGTATGCTCATGGGAACAAGTACATCGTTCAACTCCTCTTCAACTCAATCGAAGACTTGAACACCAAACTGGCCGCCCCTGTGGATATGACCAAGATGGCCCGTGATGACAGCGGCCACTTCGCCGGTAACAGTGAAGCTTTCCGCCACTGGGATGAAGAAGGGTTAGTGGAAGCTGATTGCGCCAAATGCCACTCTGCTTCCGGTATGCCTCAATTCATCGAGAATGGGACCAACATCATGGTTCCAGCCAGTAACGGATTCGCATGCACCACCTGCCATGATGAAGCCAATTGGCCAGGTCTCTATAAACTCGACGAAGTCACCTTCCCGAGCGGATTAGCAGTCACCTTTGGTGAAGGCGATCCCAACAACCTGTGCATCACCTGCCACCAGGGACGCCAATCAGGTGCAGCGGTCGCCAAAGCGATTGATGGACTTGCTCCTGATACTGCTACTGACAAGCTCAAATTCATTAATGTCCACTATTTTGCTGCTGGTTCCACCCTTTTCGGAACCGATGCAAAGGGCGTTTATGAATATCCTGGACAGACCTATGTGGGTAAGTTCATGCATGTGGAGAACTTCCAGACATGCTCCAGTTGCCATGATGTTCATGCGCTGGAACCCAAGCTGGACGCATGCGCGGGCTGCCACCAGGTGGATGATCCAACCAAGATCCGCATGTCCACGGTGGACTACGATGGTGATGGCGATACCACTGAAGGCATCTTTGGCGAAGTCGAGACCATGAAAGAAAAATTGTTGGCGGCTATGCAAACCTACGCCACCACCAAACTTGGTTCTGCTTTTGTCTACGATGCGAATGCTCGCCCATACATCCTGCTCGATAAGGATGCGGATGGTAAACCGGACAAGGACGATAAGGGTGCCAACATTGCTTACAATCTCTTCTCGCCCAAGTTGTTCGCGGCTGGTTACAACTATCACTATGTCATAAAGGATCCTGGCGCGTACATGCACAATCCGAAGTACGTGATGCAGTTCCTCTATGACGGCATCAAAGATCTGGGTGGTAGTGTTACTGGAATGACCCGTCCGTAACGGACAATCCGGTACAACGAACTACCCTTCAGTTCCCGTTCAACCGAACGGGAACTGTTTTTATTAATGTCGGTTGAAATTTGTAAAGTTATCGATAACCATGATCTTTGATATAATTCAAGTAGATATTTTCTGGAGAAAACACGAATAATGGACAACAACCTCTAATCTTCTTGTATCGGGTAATGGTTCTCGGTTGGTTATCTATTTAACCATTTGCCGGGGGCAGATGCCCTCGGTTTTTTGTTACAGAGGTTGTGAAGATGTTATCCGTAAATCGAATTTCCAAATCTTACTCATTAAAACCCATACTCAATGAAGTGACTTTTACGCTGACATCCGGCGAGAAGGTGGGGCTGATCGGTCCGAACGGGTGCGGTAAAAGCACCCTGTTGAAGATCCTGACCGGGGAAGAGACGCCTGATTCGGGAACTTTTCAATATTCCCCTGGGGATCTTTCGCGAGCTTACCTGCCTCAAGGTTTTACCTTTACGGAAGATATCACCATCGAAAAGTATGTTTTCGGTATTTTCCAGATGGAAATCGGGTTGGAAAACCGTCTCATCCAACTATCTCAGCGGCTGGTGAAAGTGCCGGAAGAGCCGGAAACGATCGAAGAATATAGCCGGGTCCTTTCCATGATCGAGAAGAGATCAACCATTGAGTCTTCGATCCGGAAGGTGTTGACTGGTCTTGGTCTAGACCAGATTGCGTTGGATTTTCCGGTTAGCCGTCTGAGCGGAGGGCAAAAGACCCGGTTGGCTCTGGCCGGCACTCTCTTGTTGCAGCCAGATCTATTGATCCTCGACGAACCCACCAATCATCTCGACATCGAGATGCTGGGATGGCTGGAAAACTGGTTGAAAGGATTCCATGGCGGAGTTTTGGTTGTATCGCATGACCGAGTATTTCTCGATCAGGTGTGTTCGGCAATCCTGGCGATCGACCCGGCAACCGGCAGACCCGGCTCTATGCGGGCAACTATTCCGATTATCTGGAAGAAAAAGCCAGGGAACAGGAGAAGCAGTGGAATGCGTATCAGGATCAACTGGATGAGGTCAATCAGTTGCGCGCGGCCGCGATACATTTGCGTGGGATTGCTAAATTTAGGGCGGGTGGGAAAGCGGATAGCGGTGATAAACTTGCCAGTGGATTCTTCGCCAATCGCGGGAAAGCCACCATGGGTAGGGCAACCCAGATCGAAAACAAGATCGAAAAGATCCTGACCGAAGACAAGATCGATAAGCCCAAGCCTGGGTTGGCATATTGAAGGTGGATTTCAACGGATCAACCTCCTCGGGCAGGGATGTACTGGTGTGTGAAAACCTATCCGTTGGCTATCCTGGCCTTGTGCTGCTCAAAGATATTTCCATCGTGCTCCGTTATGGATCACGATGCTGTCTGTTTGGGTCCGAATGGCAGCGGGAAGACCAGCCTGATTCGCACCATCCTGGGGGAGATCGAACCTCTCCATGGGAGCTATCGGCTTGGCTCTCAGGTCAAACCGGGATATATGCACCAAGATCAAAGCAGTCTGCCCGGGAATCTGAATCCTCTGCAATACATTCAATCCCGGATCAATTTGAATGAAACCGCCGCCCGTTCCTTCTTGCATAAGTACCTCTTTGCCGGTGATGCGGTGTTTGTCCCGATCTCGCAACTCTCCTTTGGGGAGCGGGTGCGCTTGATGCTGGCGGGGATGTCTGCCTCGGGTTGTAATTTCCTGATCCTGGATGAGCCGTTGAATCACCTGGATATTCCATCGAGAAACCGGTTTGAGCAGGCATTATCCGATTTTGAGGGGACGATCCTGGTGGTGGTCCATGACCGTTATTTCATCCAGCATTTCGCGACCGAGATCTGGGAAATCGAATCGTCGACACTCAGAATCCAAAAATGAGGAGATCTTGAATCCATCCATCCTATTGGAGATGCAATGATGGGAAGCAAGGGTGTGCATACATGATCCAGTATCTATGATGGATGGTAGAATCAAGGCAGGCAATGATAAAGATACGGATAGTACTTCTGGGAATCACAATATTATTTATGCTGGTAGTCGGAGCTTGTTCACCTTTCCAGCAGATACAGGCTCGCCGCCTTACTGCCACTGCCACCCTTTGGACGCCCACATTTACATCCTCGCCCACCCTTACGCAGACACCCATGTCCACCGCGACTCCAACCAGTACACCGACACCGACCATCACACCCACTCCCACCGTCACCGAGACACCCACGATCACCACCACCCCGACCTATGCTTTTCCCGCTGTGGAGGTGAATACCCAGGCGCATTGCCGGTATGGCCCTTCCAAAGCCTACCTGCACGCAGCCGATCTTTACCCAGGTGATCAGGGCACGGTGCGTGGACGCTTCCAGTACAGTTCTTGGCTGTATATCAAATTCGATAAACTGGATTACTTTTGCTGGGTTTCCCCCTCCGTTGTGACTGTCACGGGAGATGTTACTCTGCTTTATTACACCGAACCGAATCTGCAAACCATCGGAACCAACCAGTACGGACCGCCCAAAAATGTATCCGCTTCCCGCGACGGAGACCGGGTGACGATCACCTGGAGTAAGGTCAACATGACCGAGGACAAGGATCGCGGTTACTTCATCGAAGCCTGGGTGTGTCAGGATGAAGCCTATCTGTGGTGGACGGTCTCTTTCCCCAATCAATATACGACCACCTATACGGTCAAGGATGAACCTGGCTGCGGAGAGCCATCTTACGGAGAAATTCTGACCGTGGAAAAGCATGGATACTCGGAACCTGCGAAAATCCCCTGGCCGTAACATGAAACGCATTTCCCTGTTGATCGCGCCGGTTCTTCTTGCGGCTGGATTTCTGGCAGCCTGTACATTGAAACCTATCCCTTCCGTTCCCACGATGCTTCCGACCACCACGCAGATATTGCCGCCCAGTCCGACAGCCACCCAGACAATGCCCGCAACTCCGACAATGACCGCCTCACCGACGTTGACAGCAAGCCCGACGGCATCGTTTACCCCCACACTCACACCCACGCATACACCGGAGCCCACCTATGTGGTTCTTCGAGGTGTGGTGAACGAGGAACATGTGATGTGCTTTTATGGCCCATCCAAAGCTTACCTGTACAAATATGGCTTGTTGGGTGGGAACCGGCTTGAGATCATCGGAATTTTGAGGGATACCGGTTACATCGAGATTCGCGCCATAGGGGGCAGCAATCCATGCTGGATGAATATGCAGTTTATGGATGTGCAGGGGGATGTGAATTTGATCCAGCCTATCGATCCGCTGGATGTTGTCTTACCCTGGTCCCCCTATTACAATGCGTTGGATTCGGTCAATGCCACCCGGCAAGGGGATTTGGTCACCATCTCGTGGAGCCCCTTAAATCTGCGGGCCGGGGATGACTCGGAGCAGGAACCCTACCTGGTGGAGACCTGGGTGTGCCAGAATGACGTCCTCGTCTTCATCCCCTTTGGTGTATATGAGACTGAGGTCTCGGTTGTGGATGAGCCCGGCTGCACGCAACCATCCCACGGACGGGTATATGGGGTGGAAAAGCATGGCTATACCCTCTACCTTCAAATACCATGGCCTTTGGCAAGTGAATGATCCTTCGCCCGAAACATTAACATTAAACAAGGTATATTGGGATGGTTATCATCCTATTGCATAGATAAATAGATTATGGTAATATACCGTAGCAGCGTTTATCGAAGGCGTCCCTTCGGGGCGCTGTTTGTGTTCATATCGAACCGCCAGGGTGGTTCAGTAACATCCATACAAGGATCATAGGGATATATTATGGCAACAACTTTCCTTACACGTGAAGGGTATGATAAGCTACAGGAAGAATTGGAATTTCTTCGCACGGTCCGTCGTCAGGAGATTGCCAACCGTCTGCACGAAGCGATGGAAGGTGGCGAGCTGATCGAGAATGCCGAATATGAAGACGCCAAGAATGAACAGGCGTTTGTGGAAGGCCGTATAAAAGAGCTTGAAATTCTGTTGGCCACCGCCCGAGTGATCACTGATGAAGAGAAGCATGAAAACATTCAGGTGGGGACCAAGGTGACTATCAAGGAAAAAGGTTCCGCCGCGGAAACCTACATTATCGTGGGCGCCGCGGAAGCCAATCCGCGTGGTGGAAGAATCTCGAACGAGTCACCTCTGGGAAAAGCGCTCATGAACCATCGATCCGGAGAAGTGGTCAAAGTGGAAGCGCCAGGTGGAGCCTTTGAAGTGCAAATCGTTAAAGTAGAATAAACGAAATCTTATTGCAAAGGGAAACGAGACCGATGGAATCCATCGGTCTCGTTATATTTTCACAGGTTATATTACTTTCCGGCGAGCCATTTCAGTTCGAGCTCTTTGATCAAGCCCTGGTCCGAGACGGTTTTGAGACCGGCGTTGATCTTTTCCAATAAGGCAGTATCGGTCTTGCAAACAGCGATGCCGTATACTTCCTCGGTGAAAGGCTCACCGACCGTCACGATATCACCCGCATTCGCTTCCACAAATGCCAGGGAGGTCGGGTAATCGGCAACCACAGCATCCACCTGCCTGTTTTTCAAGTCCTGAAATGCCAGATCAACTGAATCATAGGTCTTCACTTCAGCGCCTTCAATTTTCTGCGCCTCGATATCTCCGGTCGTTCCTAGTTGGACGGCAATTCGTCTGCCGACCAGATCTTCCGGGCCAGAAATATCGGTGGTGGCGGTATTGACCGTCACAATTTGTCCGGCGTTGATATAGCCGTTCGAAAATCCCATCGCCTGTTGACGTTCTTCGGTGATCGTAATGGCGGAGATGGCAGCGTCGTACTGGCATTGCGCCATACCAGTGAGTAGCGGATCCCAGGCGATGTTGATAATTTCATATTCCAGTCCGGTCGTATCCATTACGGCCCGGATCAGATCCATATCGAAACCAACCAATTCCTTGGTGGTCTCATCGACTGTCTCAAATGGAGGATAAGCCGCTTCAGTGACAATGCGGACTACCTGCGGGGTGTTGGTTGGCTGGCTCGTGGCGCCTACGCCGCAAGCGGTCAGTAAAACCGAACTCAACACAATCAAAATTGCCATTCTTACAATAAAACTTGGTTTCATTATTCTCTCTCCTTGAAAGGGTTATATTTGATTTTTCAGTGATCGGTTAAAAAATGTTTGATCTTTCCCATTGCCATTGAACCTCCTCCATGAATTTGGTCATGATGTCAGAAATAAAAAAAGCCTTCCTCACCAATTTCCAAGGAAGACCTTCTCTGCTCTGATTCTGAAAAAAATCGCTACCACATAAGCAAATCCGACCTTACCCTGGGGGTATGGCGCTTGAGTTGCTTATCCTTACGAGGTGTGAAAGCGATATGAGACATGATAGGGTAGATTTTACGGTATTTTATCTCATTGTCAATAGGCATGTCCCAATAATAAAGACACAAGTATATTCATTTCAAATTGATTTTCTAACGATTATCGAAACACACATTTGCACCCTGCTGCCCTTGAAACAAAGTGCCTGATTTCCAGACAAAAATCGGACACTTGGCGAACACCCGGCGTCCGATTTCCTGATAAGATAGAGAGAGTGGATTCGAATTTCTGGCTGTGACTCTGTGGGAAAAATCGGATGAAAGATAAACCAAAACCCGCTTCACCTGTTCTCGCAACGATCATCATGTCTATGATGAGCAGTGTCTTATGCCTGATCGGGATTCTGGCTTACCTGATCATCAATTGGAACAACCCGATCTGGACCGATCAGGTGAGATTATTCTTCATCGGGTTGTGTGTGGTGGGCATGCTCGTTACAGTCGGAATGATCGTGCTGTACCGCAGGATTATCCGTTAGGATTTCGCTCGCCATCACGCAGCACCGTGAAGCGATCGAAATCTCGCGCCACTTTCACATTCGGGAAAATTTCCTGAGCTTCAGCCAGGACATCTTTTTCACGGTATCTGCGGGAGATGTGAGTCAATATCAGGTTTTTCACACCCGCTTTGAGCGCTAATTGCGAAGCCTGCACTGCGGTTAGGTGGGAGAATTGTTTTGCCATGCCCGCTTCTTCCTGCAAGTACGTGGCTTCGATCACCAACGCGTCGGCATCCCGTACTTCTTCCACCAAATTCTCGGTATATCCCACATCCCCCACATGGACGAATTTTACGCCCGGTTGGAAATCTCCCATCACTTCTTCAGGGAGGATCGTCTTTCCATCCGCCAGTGTGATGCTCTTGCCGTTGACCAGATCCCGCCGCAGGGGTCCGTTGGGAATACCCAATGCTTCAGCTTTTTCAGCCAGGAAAGGTTTCCGTCCGCGTTCCTCAAATTTGTACCCAAAGCAATCCGGTCCGCGGTGTTGAACCGGGAAGGCGGTCACCTGAAAATCGTCTTCTTCGATGATGATGCCGGGATTCACTTCCCGTAGCTGAATATCCATGGGTGGAGGTGCATTTCTTAGCACCACCGTGTACAGCAAATCGTGGATCCTCTCCAGGGCGGCCTTCCCGCCATAAATATCCAACTGGTCGATCGCTTCCCAGCGCATGTAGGTGGAAATTAAGCCGGCCAAGCCGAGAATATGATCAAGATGGCTGTGGGTGATGAGGATCTTGTTAAGGTGTTTGAATCCCATACCGGATTGGAGGATTTGCCGCTGAGTCCCTTCACCGCAATCTATCAGGAATTGATGCTCGTTATGAGTGACGATTTGGGCGGAAAGTCCTCGATGAATGGATGGCGCGGAGGCCGAAGTGCCGAGAAAGGTAATTTCAAACACGCTGAACCTTTATGAGATAATTTTTAGCCATTAGTGACGCAATTGTACCCCAAAAGAAGGTTCGCATTTTGGTATAATATCCCGATGGCTGCTCTACAAACCTTGACCAATCCATATCAGAACCTGGGGAAGATCGGATTCACCGCCGGACTTTTGGGTGGCTTCCTGTTTTCCATGATGACCTGGGGAATCGACGCGATCTCCCTGGCAGGCTCGCATGTCGTCTATCCCTGGATCAAGGTTTTGCCTGCTTCCATTCTGGTTACCCTAACAGCAGGATTATGTGGCTACATCGCTTCCAAAACTGGGAAGGGTATCATCGCTTTTATCCTCTGGGTTGGCTGGGGGGTGGGAACCTGCTTGATCGCTGCGAACCTCCCTTACCGTTGGATGGAATGGATGATTCGGGCAATAAATCCACTATTAGGGGCGGAGATAAATTATCCGATCCCCTCGCTGCATGAAACCCGATTGATATTCAGCCTGTGTGTAGTCATCATCCTGAGCGTGTTCGTCAGTCTACTTTTTCCAACGATCGTGGATCAAATTCACATGGGCATGTATCTGGGTCCAACCGTGATGAATGTCTCCCTCTGGTTGGTCTTATTCTTCGGGATGGGCTTCGTTCTGGATGAAGTCTTCACCAAACCATTGCGACGACCGCTAAATATGACCTCCGACACGATTGAATTAGCCAGGGTGAATACGGCTCTGTTTGACAGGGGCAGGGAAGCCAGCAATTTGCAGATCCTGGCGATGAAACCATTGCGAGATGTTCTGGATAAGCCTTATCATCTTGCGCTGAAAACATATGACGATTTGAACGAATCCGTCCAAATTTGGGTGGATTTTGATGGCTACTGGTATACCTGTAACGCGGCATACAGCCAGGTGGTCAACTGTAAATAAAATGAGGTCACCCACTGGTGACCTCATTTTTCATCTCAACGCATTGATCAATAATCCACATTATTAAACGTCTGGATCATGGAGGCGGAGATTGTCATGCCTTCCACTCGAACGTCCAACCTGGCGCGATTCTTAAATGCCGATTGGATGGAATACGTCGCCGTCATCGATCCATTCGCTGTCGCGGTAAACGCGTCCCGCAGATAGCCGGCCGGCGCACCGCTTCCGGCAGGACCAATGAATACTTTATAGCGTTTGTTCTTTACCAGGTTATACATTTTGATGGTGATGGATGTATTTTTATCCACGTCGAGGATCTTGAAATACATATCCGAGGATGTGGTGACCGTGGGCGTGGTGCTGGTCTTGTTCGTAAAAGAGGTGAAGGCTGCCCGTGAAGATTTGATGCTATCCAGGAAAATCGTCAGGCAGGAAACACCATCATACTTGCTCGGGATATCGTATTTCTCGTAAAAGGTCCCCGAATCGGCATAGGTCCGCAGGCTGCCGACCAGCGTTTTGGTGGAGCTGTAGCACTTTCCGATGGAGACATCGAAGTTTTCCTTTTCCGGCAGATTGGTGGCTTTAATGTTCACATAGGCGTCCGTCTTGACCGACGTGACAACCAGTCCGATCCCACCGGATGAACCGCTGGATGTGGCATCCGGGATGCACAACGTTTTTCCGTAATAGATGGTGTATGGATACGATATTCCATTTGCCGCGGCGATATCCGGCCAGGGCACACCGTACCACAAACCTATCTTATAGAGTGTGTCCCCCGGGCTGATATAGTGGGTGTCTTCACAAGAAGATCCGTATGCCTGGCTGCCACTCGCGCTCACAAAAAGCACATTGGCGAGAAGAATGAATAAGATCAATCCTCTTCCCACAACCGAAACCCATCTGTTCTTGTCCATCATAACCTCCTCATCCCCACTGGATCGATTCAAGGTCAGGTGGTGGTGATATTTCAATGAGCGATGACTGCAGATCGAATCCAATATCGCATTAATGATTGTAGCATGTGGAAAACAGGATTTAAGTGGTATGGCGGAGGTAGTGTTGTTGAATAGGTTGTACTGTAGGCGATGCCAACCGTGGTTTATATAAGAATTTGGATCAGGATCAATGCTGCCATCCCTGCGATGATGGTGATCAGGATGCTCTTCGTCCACCACGCCACCAGCGCGGCGATGATGCCGGCCAGCAGGCGGGTGTTGTTCAGACTGACATCCAATTGACCACTGGGGAACAGCACACTCTGGCAGGCGATCACCGATAGCACCGATGGGGGCACATACTTCAATGCCCGCTGAAGCCAGACCGGGATCTCATTTTTTCCGAATATGGCGATAAAGGACACCCGGATCAAGAAGGTGATGATGGCGCAGACGATGATGACAATCCAGATGGTCATGCTTTTTTCTCCAAAAGGACGCCGACCAGTATGCCCACCGCAGCTGCCAGGATGATGCTGAGGTGATACGGCAGGCTGAAAGCGAGGATTGCCACGATCCCGGCAGCCAGCGCGGCGCCGGTGGAAGACCGGTTGCGGAGGGCGGGAACAACCATGGCGATAAATGACAGCGGAAGGGCGAAGTCCAACGGCCAGGAAGCGGGGATGATCTCACCCAGGAAGATCCCGACTGCTGTTGCGATCTGCCAGAACACCCACATACTCAGACCCGCGCCGAGAAAATACCAGCGCTTGAATGGGGTGGCGGATTCCTTTTCGAAGTTGGTGATGACCACCACGAAGGCTTCATCGGTCAGGAGGAAGGCAAGGATGCTCTTCCAGAAGGAGGACAGATGCTGGATATAACCGGCCACTGAAGCGCTGTACAGGGCATGCCGCAGGTTGATCACCGCGACCGCCATGATCATTACCAGGGCGGGGACAGATGTTGCCGCCATCTGTGCGATCAAGAACTGGGCTGAGCCTGCGAATAGGAGCGAGGACATCGATTGCGCGGCAGCGCCCGATAACCCGGCCTTCATCGCCAGGGCGCCGTAGATGACTCCCAGCGGAAACGCACCGATGATCAGCGGAACGACATCCTTAAATCCATTGAGGAAGCGCCTGGATGGTGTCTGGTGGTGAGTTTCGGGTGCTACGACGGTCATGTTTTCCCTGGCAGAATGAATGGAGCGATTATATCAAAATCATGGATAATTAAGGAAAACATGTCCCGTTGGGTGGAACCGCTAACCAGAAATAGGGTTAATTTGTTTGAGATTTGCTCGCTGCCGCGAAAATCCGCTTGTCGTAATGAACATTGCGACTAAAGTGGATGAAGTTCGTATATCATGTAAACACTGAATTTAATTTAAAAGGGATGGCGAAAGATGAATAAAGGAAGAGTATCTGTAGCAATTATGATGATCGGATTGGGCTTGTATTACCTGGCAGTTGCCCTCTCACCGGCGGTGAAAGAGTTCGCGTATGGGGAGATCACCTGGCCGTTCCAGATCATCGCGTTTGGTCTGCTTTTTTATGTGGCTGCCATCCTTGGTTGGGTGCCTGCTTTGTTCATCCCGGGCACCATCATCACTGGGATTGGCGGACTGCTCTATTATCAGAATCTCACCGGAGACTGGGGCAGTTGGGCTTATGCCTGGGCGCTCATTCCCGGCTTTGTGGGCGTCGGCTTGATCTTGTTCGGTGTGCTCGGTCGGAAGGGTGGGGCGATCATAGGCGGGTTGTGGAATATCATCGTCAGCCTGATCATGTTCAGCATCTTTGGGACTGCTTTTGGCAATATCGTCAATGTCGACAAGATCTGGCCTGCCGCGCTCATCATCCTGGGCCTGTTCCTCCTGATCGGGGCATTCCGGCGGAAAAAGTAATCTCGCTCGGCAAAGAGAATTAAATGACGTGCCTGATGCGAATCAGGTACGTTTTGTTTAATCAGATGGTAATGTTGTTGAGTAGGTGTGTGCGATCCTGAGGACGTAGAATGAGCGGATTCGAATATCATATCACCCTGACCAATAAAAAACACACCCATGTGGATGTGTTGGAAATCTGGTGAGTGGGTGGGGACTCGAATACCATACCCTTCTGGGTACCCTAACCAATAAAAAGACACACCCAATTGGTGTGTCTTAGTTGTGAGTGCGAAGGGGCTCGAACCCTTAACCAATGGCTTAAAAGGCCACTGCTCTACCATTGAGCTACGCACCCAAGCGGATGTCATTTTACCACCACCTCTTTGCAGCGTCAACGCATACCGGGTTTCTCCTCACTGAATAGTCTAAGATTTGTACGCTGGAGTGCCTGAAAAGTACGACTGAGTATCGTATAATTCATCTATCCCCAACCCATCTCTGGCGGTTTGCGGAACGATATTCCATGTTCATGCCAAAGATTTGCACATCGATCGGGATGGCTTATACCAAAACGGCGCCTACTCCACCGGCATCGGTTGGAATATGACAAGACTGCCCGGTTTGGGTGACATCGATTGAGGAAAATTCATCAGCGCCCTGGATCGATTCGGCTACAATTATGTGGTCAGCATCGAACATGAAGACCGCGAGTTTGAACAGACAGAAGAATTGGTCAAAGCCGGTTTTCTGATCGCGCGCGACGTGCTCAGACCTTTTATTCGATGACCTGTTAAGCAGCTTTTCGAAAGTGGAACAGACAAGCACATACAGCGGCGGGAAGAGAGTTTTCCGCCAGCAGCCCATCATTGTGGAGTCAACATGAAGAAGTATATTGGCATTGACCTTGGCGGCACGAACATCAAAGCAGGGATTGTTGACCTCGATACAGGTGTAGTGATCGGGAGTCAATCCATCCCGACCGTGGCGCGAGATGGGCATGATGCAGTCATACGGCGGATGTCTGATCTGGCATTAGCATGTGGCAGCGGAAAACCATTTACCCATGATTGAGATCGGCGGCATCGGAATCGGCCTGCCAGGTTTATTGGACCTGGAACAGGGAACAACCGTCTTCCTGCCAAATTTGCCAGGCCAATGGCCGAATATACCAGTTCGGTCGACCATCTCAGAGCAGACGGGTTTGCCGGTTGCCATTCTCAATGATGCTCGCGCCATCACCTTTGGTGAATGGAAGTTTGGCGCGGGTCGCGGTGTAGATACGATCGCCTGTTTCACCATCGGCACGGGCGTGGGCGGAGGTTTGATCGTCAACGGGAAACTGCACATGGGCATCGGAGGAACGGCCGGTGAGTTGGGCCACCAAACCATCGATTACAATGGTCCGCGCTGCGGTTGTGGGAATTACGGTTGCCTGGAAGCTTTCGCGTCTGGTCCGGCCATCTCAGCCCTGGGTCTCAAGGCGGTGGTGCAGGGATTGACCACCGATATTGGCAAATTGGTCAACTATGATTTGAACAAGATCACCCCGGATGTCATCGCGAAAGCGGCCGCGCAGGGAGATCCTATAGCCAGAGAAATATTCACGCAGGTGGGCCGCTATTTTGGGATTGCGATCGCGAACATCCTGGTGACCATCAGCCCCCGGAAGGTGGTACTGGGAGGCGGTGTGGCTGCGGCTGGCGAGTTGCTTTTTGATCCGATTCGAAAAACGGTACAGGAGCAGAGTCTCGGTCGTGCCGGTTGATCAGGTGGAGATCGTTCCCGCGCAGCTCGGAAATAACGCCGGTATCATGGGTCTGGCCAGTTGGGCTGCCCATAATTTGGATGGAGAATAATCTGCCGAAAAAAATCTGGTTTCATGCCCAGGTTTCTTTGGTGATGAGCCAATAATCGCTTAAGCTGAATAAGGGATAAGGTAAGGATCGGAATGGACCATCGCGAGAGAGTGCTGACAGCCATTAATCACGAAGAGCCGGATTATATCCCCACGGCGCTGTGGGGAAGTGCGTACGGCGTGACCGATCAACTCTATTTTCAACTGGTGGATTTGCTGCGCCTGGATTTACCGGTTCTCCCTTTTCGGCGCAACAAACATCACACCATCAATTATTATGATGATCGGGTTCTGGAAGCGTTGGATGTGGATGTTCGGTATGCTGATTGTGGGTTCACCGACCTGGCCGGACCAACCTTGAATGGCGGGCGGGATGCCTGGGGCATCCGCTACGAAGAGAGCGCTGCAGGTTTCACCATCGTCGAGCATCCCCTGGCGGAGGCAACGGTGGAGGATGTCCAATCGCACCCGTTCCCGGCCGTCTGGAAATACCTCCGCCTGGAGGAATTCTCCGAGCAAGCCAAATATCTAAAAGAGCAGACCAACTATGCCGTGGTTGGACGGGCGTTCGATTCCTATGGTCCGTTCGCGCGTTGCTGCGCGCTCCGCAAGACGGAGACCTTTCTTACCGACCTTAACCTGGAGGAAGACCTTCCCTTTGTCTTGATCCAGAAAGTGACCGACACGCTCTGCAAATTGCTGGAGATCTACCTATCTGAAGCCGGTCGTTACCTGGATATGATCGAACTCCCCGGAGATGATTATGCCTCGTCCAGACCGTTCATCTCTCCCCGTGGGTTTGATCGATATTTTGCGCCTTCCTACAAACGGATGATCGAGATGATCCACCAGGCGGCTCCTGGATGTAAAATTCTCTTCCATTCGGATGGAAATATGGAACCATTTCTGAGCCGATTAATTACCCTCGGGGTGGATGTCTTTCATGGTCTTGGTCCTGCCCCAGGATTGGATCTGGTTCGAATCAAAGAGGAATATGGCAACCAATTATGCTTCATGGGCGCGATAGATCATCTGGAAGCGCTTCGAGGAGATGAGCAGCGCACGGCTGAGGAAGTGAAGCTGCGGATACAGCAGCTGGGTAAAGATGGTGGGTATATCCTGGCTCCGGCGAATCATCTTCAATCGGACATCCCTCCCCGAAATGTGATCGCGCTGTATAAATCTGCCCGGGAATTTGGGGGGAAAGATAAAACTCACATATGAATATAACCATTGGGAAAATTGTCAGAATATGTAGTAATAAAACTTGGAAAATAGATTCGAATACTAATTCCTTCTTCCTTAAGCTAGCCTTGACCTACCTGCTAATCCCTTATGTAATATTTTTTGCTGGATGGCTGCGTCTAGGTTTTGCTATATTACTAATTGGTCTACTCGTCACCACATACATTCTCGTTTGGCGGCAAATTAATCGCGATAAGGCAAAATTACTTACTTACGGTGATGTAAAGTTATCACACTTAACATTTGCTTTTCTTCTCTTACTGATATGGTTGTTCTTCTCAGGCGTCGGTCACTTCGCTTATCAATTTAATGATTATTTGAAACACAATCTGATCCTAACTCAATTAATCCATCTTGACTGGCCAATAATCCAACACCTATCGGTAAAAAGTGCGAATATACTCATTTACTATTTTGCGTATTATTTACCAGCAGGTCTATTCGGTAGATTATTTGGGTTTAATGCTGCAAATATATTCCTTTTTTTCTTTACATATTTAGGATTAGTGATCGCATTGTATTTTGTGTTCTCTGTGACAAACAAAAAATATATTATTCTAGTATGTATTATGTTCATTTTCTTTGGCGGTATGGATGTACTTAGCGGTTTAGCACCATTTCGATTGATAAGTTCCCCTAGTGGGATAGATTTGCCGTTGCGTGCGCCCTTAAATTATGAGGGAACTTCCGAGCTTCTATTTAATGTTCCTCAACAGGCGATTGCTGCTTGGATTATCACTTCCTTACTAATTTGGTCAATTTTAAAGAAAAGTTGCCAAAAATATTTAATATTTTTCTGGGCTTTAACTATTTTCTGGACCCCTTGGTGTTTTATTGGGTCATTTCCAATTTTGTTATATGCTATTTGGAAAAATCAGATCCAATTCAAGGACTATCTCACAATCCCGAATATTCTTACCAGTGGTATTGTCATTGCAATTATTATGTATTTTTTCTCGATTAACCGAAATTCTGTCGGAGAGGGTAGATGGATTTGGAATTCACCTTTTCCATGGGTGGGGAATTATATTATTTTTATTGTTCTAGAGTTTTTTATCATAGGGTTGCTTCTAGTATTGTATAACATAACGAATAAAGCTTTGATACATCTAGTCGTTTTCACAAATGCATTTCTTATGCTCATTCCACTTTTCCAAAGTGGATCTTTTAATGATTTTTGTACACGAGTGTCAATCCCTTTATTAACTACAATAGCAATCATCGCAATATATTCAGTTGTTGACCTGCCGATAAAAATCAAACAAGGACGACCACCGTACACATTAATTCTCATAACCATAATTCTCATGGTTGGAGCGAGTAATGGAATGGGCATAATTGTTGAAAGTATTCAAAGAACATATTCGATCCACGGTCGATATTTCTACCTATATACCGTTGAATATGAAGACAACCTGGCGAAGTCATTTGATAGCATATTACAAACCGAAAAATTAGAGCAACAATATCTTGCACAAAGAGTAGATTATCGTAATCTACAATGGTTATTAAAGTATTAATCATTTGTGATTAGAACAGATATAAAAAGTAGCTGAAAATTACAGGGATGTATTTTGAATATTAATAAAAAAATGATCTTTCTTAAGCTTGCATTCGGTTACCTTCTCTTTCCTAACATATTGTTTTTTGTGGGCTGGCTGCGGCTCCCCATTGCCCTCGCGCTGATCTGTTTACTCACCGCGGCGTACATCTGGACCTGGAGGCAAATTTACCGGGAGGGCAATAACCAGTCAGTTTCTCTGCAGGTCAGCCAAATGGGATTGTTGATCGCCCTCCTGGTCATCATCGGTTGGATCCTTTTCTCCGGCGCAGGTCATTTCGCCGCCCAGGTGGGGGATTACAAAAAGCATAACCTGATCCTCGGTCATCTGGTCAACCAGGATTGGCCGATCATTCAGCATATGACCGCGAAGGACGCCTATGTCCTGGTCTACTATCTCGGTTATTATCTCCCGGCGGGTTTATTCGGGAAGGCATTTGGTTTCGAAGCTGCCAATCTTTTTCAATTTTTCTATACCCTGATGGGCGTGTTGATCGCCTTTTATTTCTTTCTCTCCTTTACGAAAGGAAAACACCCATTCTGGATGACGGCATTATTCATCCTCTTTGGTGGAATGGATGTATTGGGCTGGTTGGTGGTCATCGGCCGGTTCCCCAAACTGGCAGGCTACATCGGTCCGTGGAGTCAATCGTTGACGTATCAGGGTAATTCTGACCTCTTGTATTTCGTCCCCCAGCAAGCCATTCCGGCCTGGATCGTCACCGGTGTGGTTCTGTGGTGCCTGACTCAGCGATCCGGGCGAGGTTATATTGGATTTATCTGGGCGTTGACCTTGTTGTGGGCGCCCTGGGTTTTCCTGGGGCTTACACCGATCATGATCTGGTTCTTCCTGTCCGACCGTAGTAAATGGAAAGAATTTTTCACCCTGGTGAATATCCTTCCATCGGCAGCCATCGGAGTTGTCATGGTCATATTTTATTCCATCAACCGATCCTCGGTTGGGCACAACGGCTGGATCGGGTCTTTTACGGAAAACTGGCTGACTACCTATCTCCTGTTTATTGTTTTTGAATTTCTGCTGCTCGGGGGTCTCTTACTTCTCCTCAATTGGAAGGACGCTGTCGTGAGGTCGATCTTACTGGTTGGGATTATTCCCCTCCTGCTTATCCCGTTTTATCACAGCGGGGTATTCAATGATTTCTGCATGCGGGCATCCATACCCTCCCTGACGATCCTGGTTTTGGTTGGCATTCGGACGGTTTTGAACTATCCATTCAAGGGGACTGATTTACTGCGTCGATTGGCTTTCGGCGCCCTCTGCTTCATGTTCGCAGTTGGATCCATTTATGGAATGACCCGGATCATCACCAGCATTCAAAATACATACGCCAATCATGGCGGATTGTTCTATACATATAAGTCAACTTACGAGAGCAATCTGTTTGATTTATTCAACAATATGCCGAGTGATATTATTCTGGAGCAATATTTAGCCCGCAATGTGGATTATCGAAAATATCAGTGGTTATTCAAGTATTAGCCCATATCAGGCGTCCGAATCCATCCCCTCCATAGACCAACCGATTACCCCAGTTTTCTCAAATACGGCATCTTGAACCAGGAGAAGACGGCAACAGCCAGCAGCGCGATTCCGCTGATGGTGACCGTCCATTGTTCCCCCACCCTCTCGGCCAGGAATCCGGCCAGGAGGGAACCCACAGGGGTCAGGCCAAAGAAGATGGTCGTATAGATACCCATCACCCGCCCTCGAAGCGAATCTTCCACCAGGGTTTGGACCATGGCATTGGTCAGGTTGACGGTCATGATGATGAACAGGCCCACCACGCCGATCAGCACCAGTGACAACGCCAGGTTCGTTACCCAGGAAAAAAGGATCCACATCACCGGGACGAGCAGGTTGGAGACCGCCCAGAGCCGCCCTCGAATTTGCCTTGCTCCCAGCGATGCCAGGATCAGGGCGCCGATCAACGAGCCCACACCTCTGGCGGAGAGCAGCCAGCCATTCGTGGTGACATCCCCCTTCAGGATCGCCACTGCCCAGGCAGGTAACAGCGCAACCAGACCGAAACCAAACAGGCTGATGAATCCCAGGTTGAAGATAAGCGCGCGAATTACCTTATGATTGCGCACATACTTGACGCCTTCCAGCAATTCAACCAGGGCGTTTTTTGCGTTGGCGGGTGGAATGTGCTTATCCAATTTCATCCGGGCGAGATTGAAGATGACTGCCAGGAAGGAGATGCCGTTGATGGTGAAACACCATCCCGGGCCGAAGGCGGCATAGGTCAAGCCCCCGACGGCTGGTCCGATGATCGTGCCGATATTGAACATGGTCGCGTTCAGGGCGATCGCATTGGTCATCTGTTCCCGGGAGACCAGTTCCCGGATGAAGGATAATCGGGTTGGCGCGTCAAAGGCATTGGCCACCCCCAGGAAAAATGCGAGGACACCGATATGCCAGGGTTGGATCAGATCTGTGAACACCAATGCCGCCATGATCAATGCCAGCAGCATCATCAGCAATTGGGTGATGATGAGCAGCGTCCGGCGCGATAACCTGTCCGCGATGACCCCGCCGTACAGCGTGAAGATCCAGGTGGGAACGCCGGAGATGAACGAGATGATTCCCAGAGACGCGGCTGAACCGGTCAAAGAGTAAATCAAGTATCCCTGCGCGGTTGCCTGCATCCAGGTTCCGATCAGGGAAACCATCTGACCAAAAAACCACAGCCGGTAATTGGGCTGCTTCAAGGCGGCGAACGTTCCGTGGGTGGTTTGAGCGGCTGAATTTGTTATCATAGGAATGAAACTCGTTGGTTGGTTTCATTATAAACCCCTGCACACTCACAGGTCTGGAGTAAAGTGGCGACTACGAATTGGGATGAGCAATATCGGAAACGGATAGGTAACGAGCCTAACATCCCCCGGCAGTGGCTGGTTGAGCACGGTGATCTTTACCCGGCGGATGGAGCCTGTTTCGAATCAGCTGCGGGACTGGGCGGCAATCTTCCCTACCTATTGGGACGGGGATATCGGGTTTTCGCAGCCGATCTATCGCAGATTGCGGTGCGTTATATCAAAAATTCAAATCCGGATGTTCGTGTAATTCGGGCAGACCTGGCTTATTTTCCTCTACCTGCCCATTATTTTTCCCTCATCAGCCATTTTTATTTCCTGGATTGGTCATTGATGGATCAATATCAACACGCGTTGATCCCCGGCGGAATGGTGATATTCGAAACGTTGACCACCCAGATGCTTACTTTCAGACAGGATATGGCGCCCGAACGGTTATTGCACCCGGGTGAGTTGAAGGAGTATTTTCGAGATTGGGACATTCTGGATTATCGTGAAGGCTGGTTCGACTCCGAGCACGGTCACGAAAAAGCCATCGCATCCATCATCGCCCGTAAACGAGGGTGAAGATTTCGAGCCATCTCAGACACCAGAACAAACTGGTTCGTGCGGATTGTGATATGGCCAATTCCTGAAAACAATCGATTACATACTGAGTATTAGCTATGCAAAAAAATACCTTGCCCGATCACTACCGGGCAAGGTATTTATGTTTGAATTCAGATTCTACGGCGCAGCAGTAGGCGCCGGGGTGGGTGGAGGCGTTTCTGAACTGGTTGCAGCGGGAGCCGCTTCTTCAACTGGGAAATCGGCGTTGAAGAAGAAATTGTATGCAAAGTAGCCGGTCTTCAGACCGGATAGCCGAACGGAGATCTGGTTCAGACCCTGGATCTCTGACGGGATGGAGAAGGTAGCCATGGCAGCACCGCCGTCTTTGGATTCCATTGTTCCCGCTTTCACTACTTCGGCCGAGCCGTCATCATAATCGGTCATATAGACCTCAAAGGTTTCATCAGCGGGTAAGTTTTCAGCCTGGATCGCGATCGAACCATCCTTCTTTACGGATGTGATCGTGAAGGATGGGAACCCATCATACGTGACTGCGGCATCTTCGGTGGCGGTGGCAGGTGTCGCAGCCTTGGTGGTTTCTTCCACGGGGGCAGGCACTTCGGCAGGTGGGAAGGATGCATTGTAGAAGTAGTTATAGGCGTAATAAACCGATTTTGCGCTCTCCATCCGGATGGCTACTTTATATTCTCCCTGGAATACGGCGGGGATGGTATAGGTCGCGTTGAACTCCCCCTTGGAGCCGGTCTTTTGGGAAGAGACTTTCACGCCGCCTGCACCGGTTGATCCATATTCTCCCATGAGTACATCATATTCCATATCCACCGGGAACCCGGTACCTGATACGGTGATATTTTTGTCCATATCCACCCTGGTGATGGTGAAGCTGGGGTGGTAAACCACCTCCTCCCCTTCGACAGCCGGGGCGGCAGTGGCGGTCTTGTCTTTGGCTTCCATGACCGCGTTTTCAAACCAGTTATAGGAATAATATCCCGATGCTTTGTTTTCAAGGCGGATGGATAGCTTCTCGACGCCTTTTAATTCCTTGGGGATATTGAAGGTAGCCGTGAATGATCCGCCTTTGCCGGAATCCTGGGTGGCCACCTTGGTACCATCTTTGCCGAAATTACCATATCGGCCGATGAGCACATCAAATTTCATGTCCTCTGGAAAATCACTCGTCTCAATGGTGACCACTTCGTCTGGGACGACACTGACGATATCAAAAGTCGGGATTTTATTGGCATTGACGATCCCCACACCGGTGGGAATCACAATACCCAGAATAATCAGCAGAACTAGAATTTGTCTCATTGTCTTTGTCATTTTCTTCTCCCGGTACGGATGTACCCTGTGCGATAATCGTTTATTTCCTGAGGTGGAACGCATCTATCTATCCCTTATTAAAAGTAGGAAAGGGAAAAGCCTGATCAGTTTTGATGCAACTATCATACCCAAACGGATGGAGTATAATCGACACTATGCGATCAATTCTCCTCATCGTGAGTATCCTTTTTACCTTTCTGGTTTCCAGCGGGTGTACACCGCGGAACAATCAGACGTCAACCAGTACTCCATCTCCCGTCCTGACCGAGGCGACCCTGGTGGAACCCACACCAACCGTAATAGCGGAACCTCTGGCGGCACTCGTTAATGGAGAAGGGATAATTATGGCGGATTTTCAAGCTGAACTTGCCCGCCATAACCAGGCTTTATCTGGTCAGGCAGTTGCGGAAGGGCAGCCCGCGCCCGACCTCATCGTGCTCGATGAGATGATCGCACTGGTATTACTCGAGCAGGGCGCGCAGGAGAAAGGTTTCACGGTAACCGAGGAAGCTGTCCAACAAAAGCTGGATGATCTCACCAACCAGATGGGGGGACCCGAGCAGTTGAATACCTGGCTCGCTGCCAATGGATATTCCAGCGACGGGATCAAGAAATCCCTGCGATTAGCCATCGCTTCAGCCTGGATGCGGGATGAGATTGCCCGATCTGTTCCGACGACGGCCGACCAGGTGCATATTCGTCAGATTTTGCTGCTGGCGGAAGGAAATGCACAATCTCTCATGCAGCAGATCCGATCTGGTGCAGATTTTGCAACACTTGCTGAGCAATATGACCCCATCACCCTGGGAGATCTGGGCTGGTTCCCACGCGGTTACCTCGTTCAACCGCTAGTGGAGGAAGCCGCATTCACACTGCAACCGGGTGGGGTCAGTGATGTCATCCATACGGATGCCGGCTATCACATCATCCAGGTGATCGAGCGGGATGCGAAGCATCCCCTCACCCCGGATGCGTTTGCGACCCTGCAGCACGCAGCCTTACAACAATGGGTTCAGGATCGCCTTCAAACCAGTCAGATAGAGACATACATCCAGTGATCGCACCGCCAAACCAGTCGGATATTGATTTTCCTGAAGATGAACTGGTCATGAAAGATGTGGCTAAACCCACAGATCCAGACCAGCTATGGAAGAATTTAACCATCGCTCTCTTTGGGGGAACCGTCCTGGTCCTGATTTTTGTCTTCTGGATATATTTGAATCCGCAGGCGCCGATCAATCCCTATCCGCCGGTGGTCATTCCACCCACGATTGTTTTACCCACTTCGACCATCACGCCCACCATCACAGAGACTTAGCTACCGACCAAAACTCCGCTGCCCTCAGTGACTCCCCTGCCATCCGAGACACCTCAGCCGACCGTAACCCCATTTTCTTTGGATACCTTAAGTCCGGCTGCCCTCAAAACCGAACAGGCGATGATCACGCCTTCAGCCACAAATGGTCCGGTCGGACCATATTCCTATATCGTGCAGCCGGGGAATCCGGTCGCCATCTCCAGCAGCATCATGCGGCCGGAAAGTGACTGTAAATGGATGGGGGTTGCAGGACAGGTGATCGGACTGGATGACGCCCCGGTATTGGGATTACGCGTGCAGCTCTATGGATCTTTGCATGGGGACGTAAAAGCCATCACCAGCCTGAGTGGGACGGTCAACCGGTATGGACCGGCTGGATACGAGATCACGATCAACGATTTTCCAACGGATTCCTATCACACCCTCTGGCTGCAGTTGTACACCCAGGCGGGCGGAGCGATTTCGGAAAAGGTATATCTTGAAACCTCTGCAAGTTGCGATAAGAACTTGATCATTGTCAATTTTAAGCAGGCAAAATAAGCCGGCCGCTAAGCATTTTGGCGGACCTTACTGACGGCGGGGGAAAACTATAATCTCCTGGCTTTTTGCCAATATCCCACCCACCCCCTGCCCACCCGGATCCATGATCCGGCTGTTGGCAAAATAACCAAACTCGTAAGCAGTCATCTCTCCCACTTGTTTACCCGGCACCGGCATTAACCGGGCGGTGAGTGGTTTCTGCAAACGGCAGGACAAGGCTGCCAGATCCAGCAGGATCGCTTCGAGGACAGGTTGTGACACATCACCTGGAAGCGGGATGCAATCCAATCCCGTCCCGCAAACGGTGGAATAAAGCAGCAATTGCGAAATGGAAAGATAACCATCTGCGTTACGTTGGGCAAGGGTGGAATCTTCCAGTACCGGCAACATCAGGCCATTGAATCCGATCTTTTTATACTGGCATTGATCCATAATACTCATCAGCAAGGCGGCGGCAGCCAGAGTGCCGGGTTGTCCAAATGCGGTCAACCCCAGACGTTCGAGCGCGGTACCAATTGAGCGTAGTTGATCGGGAAATGGGGCGAGGGTGAAATCAATGCCCGAGAAATGATCACCGACAACAGAGTCGCAAATCGATTCCATTTGCTTTGCGATGGAAGTTATGCGCGTAGTTAATTTATCAGATGCTTCCTGGGCCGTTTCCGATTCGCTGAATGCGTCAACCGCCAGGTCGGCGCCTTCGATCGCAAGGGCGTAAGCCGGTCTATCCAACCCTGCGCTGGCGGCAGGGAAAAACGGGCAGCCATCTGGAACGTTGGCCAGGGCTGCAAAGCGCAGATTCGTGAATCCGAGCGGATCAGTTTTGCTGTTCTGTTCAATGATTTCAGCCGCCTCCCGAATGGCAGCATTCGATACGGTATGCTGATCCTTCACCAACTGCATGGTGCAAAAGGTGGCTTTGGTCTTCCTGAGAATGTCGGGAATCCATCTGGCCGCTGGCAGGTCTTCCACGGAAAGTGAGCCAACCGATAGATAATCAAAGCCGGCGCCAAGAACTTGTTCCTCGAATTGGAGAAGCGTGGTGGAAGGAGATTTGTCCACAGGCAGCCATCTCGCGAAGGGAGGCGTTGCCAGCCGCAGAGTTTGCACTTCCCAGCCATGTTCTTCGATACTCGCTTTTATCTGCCGGCAATCCCGCGCAGCCTGTTGGATAGCATCGGATGAGGTTTCTGGAATAAACGCAGTAATGGAACGGATTTTCATGAATGCTCCCGCTGACGAACGACCTCAAAAAGTAGTATCCCGGCCGCAATGCTGGCGTTTAATGATTCGGCGTGTCCCGGCATCGGGATGCAGATGCTCCCATTTGCCTTTTCCCTGGCCTGAAGGGTTGCTCCATTGGCTTCATTGCTGACAATTATTCCCAATGGTTGTGTCAGATCAGCCTGCCAGAGGGGCGTTCCTTCTGTCATCTCGGACAGATAGAGAAAAAGCCCATTTGATGTTGCCCTTCGCGCGGTTTCATCCCACTCGAGCGTAGTTATCGGCAGGCGAAATTGCGCTCCCATCCCTGCGCGCAATACTTTGGGCGCAAAAGGATCAGCCGTATCCGGAGTCGCCCAGACCGCCTGGACGCCGGCTGCGGCGGCTGTCCGCAGAATGGTACCCAGATTACCCGGGTCGCGGATCGAATCCAGGATCAACACCAGCGAGATCTGCGCAGGCTCCGGCAGCGAGCGCAGTTTCATCACCGCGAGGATTCCCTGGGATTGCTCGGTATCGCTTATTCGATTCAGCAGATCTACATCCACTTCGAGGATTTCTGCACCGGCAGCCTGGGCTTGCGTCAGACTTTGTTTGCCGCGAGCCGGGAGGTTCGCTGAATACAACAAGTAATCGGTTTCCCACCCCGCGGCCAACGCTTCTTCGAATAACCGGACGCCTTCCACCACAAATCGCTCGGATTGCCGGCGCTCTTTGGGATGGTTCATTAAATCGCGGACAAGTTTGAGGCGTGGGTTTTGAATTGAAGTGATCATGGTAGCGTTTTGAATGCGGTCTTGAAGATGTGGTAATTTTCTTGATTGATCAGAACTACCCGGATCAGTTCGAGGGAGGTTTTGGATATTTTCTTCATCCAATCGTAGATGGTCTGCATAATGATTCTGGCAGCCCTATCCTTTGGAAATCCGTAAATTCCGGTGGAGATGGCCGGAAAGGCGATGGATCGCAATTCCAGCGAGGACGCCAAATCCAGCGCACCTTTGACCGCTTCCATCAGCTTTCGATCTTCGTCACCTTCACCCCAGATCGGACCGACCGCATGGATCACATACTTGCTAGGCAATTTTCCCGCACTTGTGAGCGCCGGGTTGGCATGGGAAACCCGCTGATGGCGCAATATCCAGGCAACACTTTCCTCCTGGATCAGGGTTCCGCCCCTTCGAATGATCGCCCCTGCCACTCCCCCGCCATGCTGTAGTTGCGAATTCGCGGCGTTGACAATTGCATCCACCTTCTCTTCCACCAGGTCACCAATGCAAATTTCCAGCTTGATTCCCTGTACCAATAAACAATCCAGGCTCTCGTTCATGCCTGGATTGTAGCATATCTACCCTTGCTTGTAACACGGTTTCTTTAGCGTTGGATGGTGTATCCTAATTCTTCGATGGCGGCGATGATCTGTTTTTCATTGACAATGGCCTCGTCAAAGTCGACCGCCATGGTCTGTTTCTGATAACTTGCTTTTACTTTGAAGATGCCCGGCAGTTCGTCCTCGATCCCTTCCAGGTGCATCACACACATGTTGCATTCCATATTCGGGATGGTGTATTCGATGTGAGCCATTCGAACTCCTTATTCAACGATGATGATGCCGGTGAACATTCCCATGGAGCAAGAGAATGGAATTTGGTCACCGGAGGCAAAGGCAGGCAGATCGATGGTTTCACGGTCTGTTGGATCCAGTATGAGTTGCACGCCTAGAGATGGGATCACGAAAGCGAGCGAGCAGGAGAACACATCCTTGCTCTCGAGAGTGAGATGGGTTGGGCGATTGGCTGCGATCTTAACCACGTTGGGTGAGTATTCAGAATTAAGTACCTTGACGGTCACTTCATTCCATTCCGAGGAATCTGATTCGGCCGGTGCAGGGGGCGCCGTAGGCGTGGGCACGGAGAAAACGGGTCCTGAGCCCAGGATGCCCTGACGATTTTTCATTATGCCGCAATTACATCCTGCCGTCGGGTTGGTCTGAGCGGAGGCAGCGGAAGTAGAGATGCGCTTTCCACCGAATTCGCCTGTGCATTGGCTTCCGATGGGTTTTGGAAAATCCGGTTCAAAGAAAAAGGAGAGCCGATCAGATTCAAACCCGTATTGATGGTCACGATCGCCAGAACCATGACAACCACGGCCACCAGTTTCATAAAATACTTTTCCAATTTGGAACCCAATTGAGTGGCAAAGTAGGCGACCACGAAGAAGACCGGGGAGGTACCCAGTACAAATGCGAACATCAATGCGGCGCCCATCGCAGGGTCTCCAGTGGACATGGCGGTTGCCATCATCACCTGCGTGATTCCGCAGGGAATCAAAACAGTGAGCGCCCCCAGGAATGCTGGTGTGACAATATCATCGCCCTTCTTGGACTGCTGGCGAATAAATTTCCGAATAAACGCCGGGGGTTCGATATTAAACCAGCGGAAGATCGGGTGGACGTTGAGTATCCGGAGAGCCTGTCCGAGCATGAAAACGCCGATCGCGATCTGCAGGATCGCCCGCGGAACGGGTGAAAGCTGGATCAGTGAGCCTACCCATCCCAGAAGGAAGCCCAGAATGGTGTATGCCACCAGCTTGGACGCCAAAAACCAGAGGATGGGTACAGCGATATGAATCCCTCTTTTGGCGTTCTTGCCCGGTTTGACGTTAAGGTCAGTCTCGAGTTGTTGGGCCATCGAGCTGGCGAGCAATCCGCCCTGGACGGCAAGACAACTTAGTCCACCGGTAGTCAATCCTGTTACAAATGCTAAAATTATTTCTGTCATCATTATCTCCTGCGTTCAGACAGGTTTTCCCTGTCTTCGTGTCAGTTTATCAGTGCAAGCCATCCGGCTCAATGGGTATTAATGCCTATTGAGATGCGTCAGGGGCGGCATTATAGTTGTGGACGACTGGCAACTAAATGCCGTCGAACGCATCTAATTTATATGGAGGCTTCATGGCTGAAACCAAATTAATTACCTTACCCATCACCGGGATGACCTGTGCGAACTGTGTGGCTACCGTTGAACGTAGTCTGAAGAAAGTACAGGGTGTGCAGACTGCCAGCGTAAACCTGTCGTCTGAGCGTGCTACGGTTGAGTTTGACCCATCGCTGGCTGACCTGCCTGCAATGATCAACCGGGTGGAAAAGGCTGGATATAAGGTAGCGGAAGGCGAAGCTATCTTCCAGGTCAAGAACCTGGGGGATGATAACGATGTCCGCCGCCTTGAAAAATCGATCCGTGCTCGCGAAGGCGTTGTGGACGCCCGCGTCAACCTGGTCACATCGCAGGCGCTGATTCGATACATCCCGACTGTGGTTACCCAACAGGAGTTAAGATCCGGCATCAAATCAGCCGGATTTGAGACCTATGATACCGAGACCAGCGGGGAGGACGTCGAAGCGCTTGCCCGTCAGAAGGAGATGGACGAGCAAAAACATCTCCTGACCGTTGGGTTGATCTTCACCATTCCTCTGTTCATCCTGTCGATGGCTGGAGACCTCGGGCTTCTTCCGATGTCCATCTCACACTCCGCGTGGATCAACTGGGTTATGCTGGCGTTGGCACTTCCGGTTCAGTTTTATGTAGGACGGCAGTTTTATACCGGGGCATACAAATCCATCCGCAATGGCTCTGCCAATATGGATGTGCTGGTTGCGCTCGGTTCCTCGGCTGCATTCCTGTATTCCTTGCCGGTCACCATCGGATGGATCAACGGTCATGTCTACTTTGAGACGGCCGCTGTCATCATCACATTGATCAAATTGGGCAAATTCCTGGAAGCTCGCGCGAAAGGGAAGACATCAGAAGCCATCAAGAAATTGATGGGTTTGCACGCGCGCACTGCCCGCGTCATCCGCGGCGCAGATGAGATGGAAATCCCGGTGGAAGATGTGATCGTAGGTGATGTAGTTCTGGTCCGTCCCGGCGAAAAGATCCCGGTGGATGGTGTCATCGTGACCGGTTCTTCCACAGTGGACGAATCGATGCTCACCGGAGAATCCATCCCGGTGGAAAAGATCGTAGGCAGTCAGGTGATCGGCGCGACAATGAATAGCCTGGGATCATTCCAGTTCAAGACAACCAGGGTGGGTAAAGACACCGCTCTGGCGCAGATCATCCGCCTGGTTGAAGAAGCACAAGGCAGCAAGGCGCCCATCCAGAAACTGGTGGATCAGATCTCCGCTGTGTTTGTGCCGGTTGTGATCGTTCTGGCTGCACTCACATTCGCAGCCTGGTATTTCTTTGGGCCGAGTCTGGCGATCAACAGCGACCTGACACCTTTCACTCGCGCTCTCGTCCACATGGTCGCCGTTCTGGTGATAGCGTGCCCCTGCGCCATGGGATTGGCTACCCCGACCGCCGTCATGGTGGGTACAGGGAAAGGCGCCGAGCAGGGAATCCTGCTCAAATCCAGCGAAGCCTTGGAACGAGCCGGGAAAATTGATACGGTCGTCATGGATAAAACCGGGACGATCACCCGTGGGCAGCCACAGGTGACAGATATCCGGATCGTGAATCCTGCCGTTACCGAGGGCGAACTTCTGCGGTTGGCAGGCAGTGTGGAAAAACTAAGCGAGCATCCCCTTGCTGAAGCGATCGTGGCGGAAGCCAATCAGAAGGAACAAACCCTGGTGGATGTATCCGATTTTGAAGCGGTGGTTGGCCAGGGTGCCCGTGGAATTGTCGATGGTCACCAAGTTCGGGTTGGCAACGGCCGGATGATGGCGGCGGAAGGTTTGGATATCTCATCCTCTCAGAGCGCGATCAGCGAATTACAGAGTGAAGGAAAAACAACCGTTCTGGTGTCCATCGATGGAAAATTGGCCGGGATACTGGCTATTGCGGACACCATCAAACCCGGTTCACGCGATGCCATTGACCGGCTGCATGCCATGAACCTGCGGGTGGTTATGCTCACAGGTGATAATCGTCAGACTGCCGAGGCGATCGGCCGACAGGTGGGTGTGGATGAAGTGTTTGCTGAAGTCCTCCCCGGCGGCAAGATCGATCTGATCAAAGAATTGCAGTCCAAGAAACAGATCGTGGCCATGGTGGGGGATGGGATCAATGATGCACCCGCCCTGACCCAGGCTGATGTAGGTATTGCGATCGGTACAGGTACGGATGTGGCGATGGCTTCAGCGCCTGTGGTTTTGATCAGCGGCGACCTGCGCGGTGTGCCCAAAGCGGTGGAATTGTCCCGAAGAACATTGAAAACGATCCGCCAAAACCTGTTCTGGGCTTTCTTCTACAATGTCATCCTGATCCCGGCGGCAGCCATTGGGCTCATGAGCCCGATCCTGGCGGCGGCTGCGATGGCCATGAGCAGTGTCTTTGTGGTCACCAACAGCCTGCGCTTACGAAAACTAAAATTTGCATCCTAAACGAAAAATACATACCCGAAAGGCTTATTTGATGAAAAAAGTAGCTTTGTTCTCCCTCTTAATTGGCAGTATTGTGCTCACCGCCTGCGCTGCGGCTGGTGGAACTGGATCCATTCCTTACGCATCCATCCCGGCCGGGATGGCTTACGCCGAAGGCAAGGAAATTTTCTTCTCTCATACGGAAGTATCCGATGCTGGCGTGGCGGAAAAACTGACGAATATGATGAAATCCCCGGTGCTGGTTGTTCCGGAGCTGGCAAATGCCAGTGATGATATGCTGTCGGATGTGTATGTCTTCACAAACGGCGTGACAGGTAAAGGTCCGCTGGGGTTTCAGGCGGATGTGTTCGATAATCCGCCCGGAACTGACGGATATACACCTCTGCGCGTGATCACGTTTGTCACCTGGGCGGATGGCAAATCTCCCAAATTGATCACCTCCGAAGCGGATATCCTTCAGGGTGTGGATGCTGGTGACCTGACTCTGGAAAAAAGCGAGATCGTGGTGAACATGCCCTTCATGAGCTGGGATGGCGGCAAGCGTTAAGTTCGATATTCACTAATAGAATTCAATCTCCTCCTTGAGACATAGAGACGAAGCATGCCGTCTCTATGTTTCGTGTTGCGAATTGGATTTGGACAGGGTATGATGGACACATGGCTAAAACCTCCAATCCCATCCAGGTTTTCCTGGCAGACGATCATACGGTCGTGCGGGCTGGAATTCGTCAATTTCTCGAAGAGGATGATGGAATTAAAGTGATGGCGGAGGCATCCAACGGGCAGGAGTTGCTCGACCTCCTGGACACCAGTCTGCCGGATGTGGTGGTATTGGATATCCAGATGCCAGTATTGAATGGCATCCAGACCACCCGCGAAATCCGGGCGAGAAAGATCCCGGTCGGGATCCTGATCCTGACCGCATATGATGATCCGCCTTATGTGCAGGCTTTACTGCAGGCGGGAGCCAATGGATATGTGCTGAAAACAGCGGACCTGGACGAAATCATCCAGGGTGTGAAGGATGTGTTCGATGGCAAGCGTGTCGTGGATTCAGTCCTGCGCGAATCGATCTTTGAGAGTACCGGAAGATCCTTTGGAGATTCAGCAGCCAATCTAAGCGAGAGAGAATTGGAAGTCTTACGTAAGGCTGCCAGTGGATTAACCAACAAAGCCATCGCCGTTGACCTGGATATCAGCATGAAGACGGTGCAGAACCATCTCGCCCATATTTTTACCAAACTAAACACCGAAAGCCGAACCGCCGCGGTGATGAAAGCCGTTCAATTGGGATTGATTGACTTGGATGGCGATCAAAACGGTCCCGCGATCCATCAATGATGACATGAAAACACTTCAACCATTTTCCTGGACCGGATCCATCCCGCGCCTTTTCCTCTACTTTATCGTCCCGCTGTCAGTGGTCTTGATCATCGTCATCGTCATCAGCCAGAGCATCCACCACCAGGAAATGGAAGAACTGGCCGGCAGCCGGGACTTGCGTGCGGTTCAGAGCACGGTTCGAACAATGGAAAACAGTCTATATACCTTGCAAGAAGACATCTCCCGGGCTGTGGAAGCTTACCAGGGTGGGTCGCTTCCGGGGCAGGTGGATCCGTGGATGCACGACTTTGACATGGGTGTTTTTCGGGCAGCCTGCGCGGATGGCGTAGTTCTTCCTTTCGATGGGAATCAGGCTTCACCCGAAGGAGATACCGTTCAGGTGCTCTGCCAGATCATCAAGGAAAGCGGAATCAACGGCACAGCTTTTCGCCTCGAAACCGGGCAGCCAGCCATCCTGTGGATCGCGCAACCGCTGGATGGATCCGATATCCTGGTGGGGGGTGTGAATCTCGCAGGATTGATCGAGCGCTCACTGGTGGCACCCGCTGACCCCGAGCAATTCTCCATCCAAATTTATGATTCAGATCATCTGCTCTTATATGATTCAGGACGGATGCCGGTCAACGATCATGATCTCTATCACCAGGGCGTCCTGAATGGATTGGCCGGGCAATCTGGCGTGGTGTATCCCGGCGGCAGTCATGGCTCGCATATTGTCGCGTACGCGCCGATTGAACCGGTCGATTGGGTATTGATGATGGATGAAGCCTGGGAAGACGTTTCCACGCCATCCCTGCAATTAACCCAATCCATTCCGCTCATCCTCATCCCGGTGTTACTGTTGGCGGTGGCCGGTTTGTTCTTTGCCGTTCGTTGGGTGATCCAACCTCTGCAGAAGCTCTCCGGTCAAACCATCCAATTGGAAGAGAACTCCGTCGATGCATTTAAACTACCGGTGGGCGGCATATTGGAGATCAGGAATCTGCAAACCGTCTTAAGGGAGATGTATCTCCGCTGGCTGGATGCTCAGGAGAACCTGGAGCAGTACATCGGCGGATTGACGAACAGCCAGGAAGCCGAACGGAAAAAACTTGCCCGCGATCTGCATGACGATGTGATCCAGGATCTGATCGCGCTCAAACAAGACTCGCAACATCGACAGCAATCCCAGGAAGAGATCACGAAGATCCAGGAAGTGATTGACCGGCTGCGCCAATTTATCCGCGGACTTCGTCCACCCTACCTGGACGACCTGGGCTGGTTGACCGCGGTCAAATCCCTATCGCAGGAATTTCAAACCGAAACCGGTATACAGATTATGCTGGAAGTGGAAGGAACTGAAAAACGTCTCCCGCCTGAGAAAGAGTTGGTCCTGTATCGGGTGGTTCAAGAGGCGCTCTCGAATACCCGAAAACACGCTGGGGCTACCAGCATTCAGATCACCATCCATTTTTTGGAAGGCGGCGTGAGGATGCAAATTGAAGATGATGGGGCGGGATTTGATGTTCCAGCGAGGCTGGATCAGCTTGCCCGGGATGGGCACTACGGTCTTCTGGGGATGAAGGAGCGGATCGAAATGGCAGGTGGGAGGATAGAGATCATTTCCGACCGTGAGGGTGGGACTGTGATCGATCTGTTCCTGTGAATAAAGAAGCCTTGATCAGGCGGAATGCCTAGACTTCCGCCACCTTGACCCGCAGCCAGAGTTTATAGATCACCCAACTCGTGAGCAATACGATCAACGCGGCGATGAAAACCGGTACCACCAGCGCCAGGATGGATACGACTGTGGATGTAACATCCTCCGCGATGCTGACCGGAACATTGCCCACACCTGCTGTGGCTGCGGTCACCGTCGGACGGACGACCACGCTTTTCACTGCATGGACTCCACCCGCGATGAGCAATCCGCTTCCCAGTGCAAAGGCCGGGATGGATGTCAGAAAATACCCCGGCGCCGGCAGCAAAAGCAATCGCCCCGGCAATCGGGCGGATGATCGTCTGGATGATATCGTTCACGTGATTGACCGCAGGCACTTTATCGGCAAAGAATTCCACCAGATTGAGCACCAGGAGCAATCCGATGATCCACCACGAGGTCAGCGCGTCCCAGGGTTGGTTCAGGTGGATCAGATTTGAAAAGCGAGCAACCAGCGCAATCACCAGCAACGGGATGTAGGCGTTCAACCCGGCGCTGGCGGATAATCCAAATGCAGTAAAAATCCCTAAAGCTTCCATACTCCTCCTACACAATTCAACCGTACAAAATCATCATAAACGAATTCTTCATTAATGTTAACCCCTGATTGTTCGTGATGATCCGTTGATATGGTAAATAAAAACCGGGTGGATCAGGATCCACCCGGATCGCTTGTTAAGAATGAGGTTATGCTGCTTTTGCTTTCTCAACCACGGCAGTGAATGCCTGCGGATCGCGTACAGCGAGATCAGCCAGCATTTTGCGGTTGATGGTGATCGAGGCTTTTTTCATTCGCGTAGACCAAGCTGCTGTAACTGAGACCATTCAAACGGGCAGCTGCGTTGATGCGGACAATCCATAAGACGGCGCAGATCGCGTTTGCGAACACGACGGTCCCGGGTGGCGTAGAACATGCTTTTCAGCATGGCTTCATTCGCGCGGCGGAACAGGCGATGTCGGAGCCGCTGTAGCCCTTATTGAGCTTTAAAACTGTCTTGATGACGCAGGTGACCTTGTGGTCCACCCTTTACACGTGCCATATATTACTCCTTTACATTCCCCTGGACGTCGGTTGATTGATTTCTTCAACCAGTTGCATGCACCCAACAGACGCAATAATATTACTGAATACGAACTCCCCAAAAGGAGATACGGTACAATCCGTCTTAGTCTTTCTTGCTTATATAAGGAGCAAGACGGCGGACGCGCTTGATGATACCTTCGCCATAACGGGCAGCATTTCAGATAAGCACGTTCAGGTGCGATCTGAAGTGCGGCGGCGCAGATGGCTTTTACCACCTTTGGTACGCATCAGCGTGCCAGACCCAGTCAAGCGGAACCGTTTTGAGGTCGCTTTGTGGGTCTTCATCTTAACTTACCTGGTTTTAACCTTGCGGGGCACAGCATTACTCCTCTCAATAAAAATTAGCAGAACATCACTCTCAAGCGAGAATGGTTATTCTTTTGACTGGTTCGCCGAGCTGCGTGTCAGCAGCAGTGTACTGCGTGCTGGGCGGAGCCGGGTTTTCCGCTTTCTTCTTGGCGAATTTGATGGGTGACAAGTGTCATTCCCATCATTTTGCCTTCAAGCGCGGGTGTCTGTTCAATCACATCGCGATATCAGACAACTCTTCAGCGATCTCTTTCAGGTCTTCCAGAGCTAATTCCGGGTAAGTGATTTCGCGTCCGCGGAATTTGATGGATACTCGAACTTTCATCCCGTCCAGTAGCCATTTACGGGCATCCTGGGTTTTGAATCCACGATGGGCGACGTTGGTCTTGGGACGTAATCGGATCTCTTTGATTTCGATCTTGGTCTGGTTCTTGCGAGCTTCCCGTTCTTTCTTTTCGTGCTCAAACTGGAACTTGCCAAAGTCCATGATCCGGCAAACGGGTGGTTCAGAATTTGGCGCCACTTCCACCAGGTCCAATTCCGCATCCCGCGCCATTCGCAGTGCGACATAGGTATCTACGATGCCGACATTCTCGCTGTTCGGTCCAATTACCCGCACTTGAGCTGTTCGGATAGCATCATTGACCCGAAAATTGATTGTACTGATAGCGCCTCCTATTTTGAGCGATTATATCTAAATACCGGTTCGGTGAACCGGTTTAATCTGTAGGATAATACCATGAGTCTGCGTGAATCGTCAACGATTTACGTATCGACAAAGAAAATGATCCGGTATAAAGATCAATCTACCGCTTTTCGATATCTCCCGGGTATCGCCACAGCAATTCAAACTCTGCCAACGGTCATCGGACCGGGATTTTCACCGTTCCGCAGACGCAGGGCAACTTTGCTCTTCTGCCTGTTCCGTTGTCGCCGATCACCAGCATATAGGGGATTTTTTGTTTCTGCGCGTCGCGGATCTTGGAGTTCATCCGTTCAGCTGCGTTCATCCAGTTCCACCCGCAGACCGGCCTGCTTTGAGTTGTTTCTCAACATCCTTCGGGCATAATCCAGGTGACGGTCTGCAATGGGGATGATCGACCGCCTGAACCGGGCTGAGCCAGACCGGGAAAGCTCCGGCAAAGTGCTCGATGATGACACCCAGGAAGCGTTCGGTGGTTCCGGTGACGGCGCGGTGCAGCACCACCGGGGTGTGTTCCTGTCCATCTTCAGCGATATAGGTGCATCCCAATCGGGATGGCTGGATGAAATCCACCTGGATGGTGGATAGCTGCCATTCACGCCCGAGTACATCCCGTGCCATGAAGTCCGCTTTGGGACCGTAAAAAGCAGCTTCGCCGGTCGCTTCGAAGAACTCCACTTTATTCGCTATCAGCGCTGTACGCAGAGCAGCTTCCGCCAGATCCCATTTCTCGGGGTCCTGCACATATTTGCCGCCTTCTCCGCGCAGGGATAGGCGCACCTTGTAATCGGTGAACTGGTAGCGCTGCAATACTTCCCTGATCACCTGCAGATCCAGTGAGAATTCACTCTCGATCTGGTCCGCGGTGCAGAAGGTATGGCAGTCGTCCTGGGTCAGCGCGCGGACACGGGTGAGACCGCTCAATTCGCCGGTTTTTTCATAGCGGTACAGTGTGGCAAATTCCGCGAAGCGCATCGGCAGTTCGCGGTAGGAGTGCCGTCCCATCTCTTTGAAGAGGGTCATGTGGCTGGGGCAGTTCATCGGTTTCAGGCGGAAGCTGATGTTCTCATCCACCATGGGCGGGAACATGACATCCTTGTAATTTTCGTAATGGCCGGATCTCTTGTACAGGTCTTCCTTCACCAGGTTGCCGGTCCAGACATGCTGGAAACCATAGCGGGTCTGCACATCGCGGACATAGGTTTCCATCAGATGCCGCATCATCTCGCCCTTGGGGGTGAAGAGCGGCAGACCGGGACCGACGTCATCGGAGAAGTAGAACAATCCCAGTTCCTTGCCCAGCTTGCGGTGATCCCGTTTTTTGGCTTCTTCCAGCTTCCACAGGTATTCTTCCAACTGCTTGGGATTTTCCCAGGCGGTGCCGTAGATGCGCTGCAGCATGGGACGTTTCTCATCGCCGCGCCAGTATGCGCCTGCCACGCTCATCAACTTGAACGCGGAGGGGTTGATCTGCCCGGTGTTTTCCACATGCGGACCGCGGCAAAGGTCGGTGAAAGTATCATGCGTATAGGTGGAGATGACCGGTTTTTCTTTGATCAGATTGCCGTATTCATCCATCCCGCCATTTTCCAGACCCTCGATCAGTTCGATCTTGTAAGGTTGGTCTTTGAAGATCTGACGTTGGCTTCATCCGCGCTGACTTCCTTGCGGACGAAGGGATGGTGGGCTGAGATGACCTGGCGCATCCGTTTTTCGATCTTCTCCAGATCTTCCGGGGTCAGCGGACGCGGCAGGTCAAAATCGTAATAGAAACCGTCCTCGATCGGCGGACCGATGGTCACTTTCCCTTCGGGAACATCTCGATCACTGCCTGCGCCATGATATGCGCCGCGGAGTGGCGGATGCGATATAACTTGCTTTCTTCGTATCTTTCTTCCATTTTTACCTCCTTCATATCTTCCCGCGGAGTACGCGGAGAAGGCTGAGATCAAGTGAGATCCAAGTTCCTCTCACCGAAGGGGAGAGGGTTGGGAGAGGTCATTAACAAAAACCCCCGCCCACAACTGGGGTGAGAGTTCTACTCACACGGTTCCACCCAGATTTGATCACCTCTTCTATTATTGCGAGCGGAGTAATCCAATCTCATTATGCAGATAACGGTCGCCTCCGGATTCCTTACTCCCGAAGGTTCAGGGTCTCAGCTCACGGGTGGTTTTCGCCGGCCTTGCAGCAGGAACCCTCTCAATCTTGGCTTTCCTTCCCTGTTCTGCGAAATGCCGATTACTCGTCCCGGTCATTGCTTTTGTATGCTGTATTATATCTTTTGACTTGAAGATTTGCAATGGATGAGACATGGAATCCGATTACCGATTTCCAGATCATGATACGATAATCAAAATCTATTACCGAGGAATTCATGACAACTCAAATCATCCGTCACTTTTGACCGCTGGAACCAGGCCCTGTTATCTGGCGACGCCGCATAGGTGGCGCACTCTACGCGCCCGATGCGATCCTGCTGCCAACCGTATCCAATAGGGTCCGGCATACCACGGACGAAATTGCCGACTACTTCGCCCATTTCCTGCTGAAACGCCCATCCGGAAAGATCCTCGAATCCAATATCCGCGTCTTTGGTGACCTGGCGATCAACTCGGGCATCTATGAATTCGCTCTCTCCCCGGAATAAACCGGTTTCGATCATTCAGGCACGCTTCACCTTTGTGTACAGGAAAACCGGGGATGACTGGCTGATCATGGAGCATCATTCCTCTACAATGCCGGAATAGACGAGAGCCAATGCGAATTCAAGACATACCCTTTCAGACGACAGACTGGTCAGCGATCACCCCATCCGTTCACCCCGGAGAGAATGGACAGGCGCTCTGGCGGACGGTCGAAATAGGTGGGATTCGAATTCGGATGGTTGAGTATTCGCCCGGTTATCTGGCCAACCATTGGTGCGAGAAGGGACATATCCTGCTCGTGATCTCAGGTGAACTGGTGACTGAACTCAAAGACGGTCGCATTTTCACCCTGACATCTGGCATGAGTTACCAGGTGGCGGATGGCGCGGAACCGCATCGCTCCCATACAGATACCGGGGCGAGGTTGTTTATCGTGGATTAAACCCTAACCAGATTGTAAGAAGTACTGCGAAGGGTGATCTCTGTTAACAGCTATAATCCAACCAGATCAACACCCCTGAGGCAGCCATGACCTAGCCGGAGTGCTATCCAAATACCGCGATCGGATGGATATCCCATCCCACACAGGGACATGTCCATCCTGGAAGGCAATACCCCGCTCATCCCGTGCCGGCTGTGGCCAAGGCGCTGGCGGCGGCTTCGAGCTGTGGGTCAAATTCGAAGGGCTCAACCCGACCGGCTCCTTCAAGGATCGCGGGATGACGGCCGCCATCAGCGAAGCAGCCGGGCGTGAGGTCAAAACCGTCATGTGTGCCTCCACCGGCAATACCGCCGCTTCCGCGGCTGCCTATGCCGCCCGGGCAGGGATGCGCTGCATCGTCCTGATCCCCGAAGGGAAGGTGGCTGCCGGTAAACTGGCCGGGGCCATCGCATACGGCGCGCAGGTCCTGCAGATCCAGGGTTCCTTCGATGATGCGCTGACGCTGGTGGTGGAGCTGACCCAAAAGCATCCCATCGCGCTGGTGAATTCGCTCAATCCCTATCGACTGGAAGGCCAAAAAACAGCCGCGTTCGAGATCTGCGATGTCCTGGGCGATGCCCCCGATTGGCTCTGCCTGCCGGTCGGCAATGCCGGAAACATCACCAGCTACTGGATGGGTTTCAAGCAGTACCATCAACTTGAAGCCAGCTGGGCTGCCCGATATTCTGGGCGTCCAGGCAGCCGGTTCCGCGCCGTTGGTATTGGGTCACCCGGTGGATAATCCCGAGACCATCGCCACCGCCATCCGCATCGGGAAACCCGCCCGCGGCGAACAGGCTCTGCAGGCTGCCGAGGAATCCAAAGGCAGGATCATCGCCGTGACCGATGACGAGATCCTCGCCATGCAAAAGCTGCTGGCTGCAGAGCGGGATCTGGGTCGAACCTGCTTCCGCGGCCGGAGCCGCCGGTCTGAAACAAGAGATCGAAGCCGGGCGGTTGGATGCCAAAGGGAAACAGGTGGTTGTGGTCTGCACCGGGCATGGACTGAAAGACCCGGGTATCATTACCCGATCTTTCACCTATCAATCCATCCCGTTGGATATTCATAAAGTGGAAGAATTGATCGGGAATGAGTGAATAGAGATCGGAGATCGGAGATCAGGGAGTAGAAATTGGTAATTAGAAATTAGTAACCAGAGAATGCCAGAAACCAGATACCAATTTAAGTGCTCATTCCTGATCTCCGGTCTCTGGTCTCAGGTCACCGATCTCCATTCTCCGATCTCCGATATCCATCCCCAAAGGAGTTACCATGACAACCATTAGCGTACGAGTTCCTGCAAGTACTGCCAATCTCGGCCCCGGGTTTGACTGCCTGGGGATGGCGCTTGATATCTGGAATGAAACCATTTTTTCATTGGAAGGCAGTGGCTACCTCGCGGTCGTGACCGGAGAAGGCGCCGGACAGCTTCCACAGGATAAATCCAACCTTATTCTACAATCCGCTTTGCGGGTATATGAGATGCAGGGAAAGAAGCCGGAACCCGGCCTGTTGATCCGCTGTTTAACCAGATTCCCATCAATTCTGGCCTGGGATCCAGCGCGGCAGCCGCCCTCACCGGTGTGCTTGGAGCCAATGCCCTGTTGGGCGATCCGCTCAACCGGCAACAAATCCTCGACCTGGTGATGGAGATCGAGCATCACCCAGACAATGCCGGCGCGGCTTTGGAAGGCGGACTGGTGGTTGCGAGCCAGGTGAATGGCCGGGTGATCAATCGTCCTGTCTGGGATGGATCGTTGGGTGGAGATATCTTGCAAATGGCGGTTGTCCTGCCGGAAGTGATCCTCTCCACGAAAACAGCCCGGGCGGTTTTGCCAAAGAAGGTCCTCTTTGCGGATGCGGTCGAAAATGTGGCGATGACTCCGCTGGTGATCGAAGCGCTGAAATTGGGTGATCTTGATCTGCTCAGTGAGGTGATGGTGGATAAACTGCATCAGCCATACCGCCTGCCGCTCATCCCGGGTGCTGCGGAAGCGATCGAGGCAGCCCGTCAGAGTGGCGCCGCGGCGGCTGTCCTTTCGGGCGCAGGTCCATCGGTGATCGCCTTTGGACTCGAGGGGATGGATCAGGTGGCATCTGCCATGCAAAAAGCATTTGAAGGCGCAGGGAAGCCATCCCGCAAATTTGTAACATCCATCTCCAAATCCGGGGCGGTGGTTCTGCGGGAGCAGGAAGGATAAATCTACCCCTTCCATATGTGGTCGAAGGGACGATATGTTGAGATCCCCGGTTTCGCATAAATCGCTCAACCTGCCCCCTTGGGAAGGGGGCACAAAACGTGGGTGGGACATACTGAAACCCCAGGAAAATGGATTCGGGCATACCTAATCGCTCCGATCCCAAAATCGTAATTCCCCATAAAACTCTGTGCTCTCTGTGTTCTCTGTGGTTAAAGTATTTTTTTTAGATCCCCCGGTTTCGCATAAATCGCTCAACCTGCCCCCTTAGGAAGGGGCACAAAAGTGGGTAGGACATGGTGGCAACAAAAACCCCACCCGAAAGTGGAGTTGTATTGTGGGCGGAACACCTGCCCGCGGATGATCTAGCCGGGGGTAGGGCTCGAACCTAGGAGCATACGCGGGAATGCCCAGTAAGGGGACAGGAGTGCAGCGGGAAATCCCCGGAAGAGGATACGACCATATCGACTCCAGAATTTAAATCTAAATTTCCAAATAACCTCTGTGCTCTCTGTGTTCTCTGTGGTTAAGAAGTATTTTGTTTAGATCCCCCGGTTTCGCAAAATCGCTCAACCTGCCCCCTTGGGAAGGGGGCACAATGAATTGTATGGGATACGGGGGCAACAAAAAACTCCACCCGAAAGTGGAGTTGTATTGTGGGCGGAACACCTGCCCGCGGATGATCTAGCCGGGGGTAGGGCTCGAACCTACGACCTTATCATCCCTCGATGGGGCACGATATCAACAAACAACCCCACCCGAAAGTGGAGTTGTATTGTGGGCGGAACACCTGCCCGCGGATGATCTAACCGGGGGTAGGGCTCGAACCTACGACCTTATCATCCCTCGATGGGGCACGATATCAACAAACAACCCCACCCGAAAGTGGAGTTGTATTGTGGGCGGAATAGGGCTCGAACCTACGACCTCACGGATGTCAACCGTGTGCTCTAACCAACTGAGCTACCCGCCCGAAGCGAATGGTATTATACATAATGACGGGGAAAAGCACAAGGATAAGATGCGAAGGTCCTGTTTTTCGACGAACCATAACTGAGCTGCACCGGCGTCTCCTCGGCAAATCGCCCAGCCTCTGAATTTGACCCAATTGGAGTATAATTTAGGCGGAGAAATCTCCACCCTCGCCTATGCCAATCCGTAAGAGGAGACCCGTCGAAGAATTCACCACCGCCGACCTGCGCCGTATGTTGATGGAGAAGCAGCGCGGTGACCATCGAGAACGTCTCAACTCATTCCAGAAAACAGGCAGGGTGATCCACATCGCCAGAGATTTGCAGCCATCCTCGCTGCATAGTCTCCATAGTGAATTTGTGGAAACGGCAGGAGAGTTTCATCAGACTGGAACATCTCGTGCCCGGCCAAAACGCAAGACCTGGTTCGACCGGCTATTACTCCTGGTGGAAGTGGCAGCCGTGGCAGGATTGATCTTTATCATGTACACCGCTTTTGGTATGCTGCGGAATTTGAATGCCGAAGTATCTTCTGCACTCGAACAACCCGCGTTAACTCCGACAGCCATTATTTCGGCAGTAGTCTTACCGTCAGGTCATACTCCACCGACATCAGCCGGGGGAGCGCAACCGAACGAGGCGGAAATACCGGAACACTTGCGTCCCGCGGTGCAAAGCCTGGCGAATATTCCCATTCCGACCGCCAGCCCGGAGCAGGCTACTCGAATCCAGATCCCGGCGATCAAAGTGGATGCACCTGTGGTGCAGGGCGATGGTTGGGAACAGCTTAAAAAAGGTGTCGGGCAACATATTGGCGGTGTCGATCCGGGTGATGACGGGAACATGGTTCTCTCTGCTCACAATGATGTGTTCGGGGAGATCTTCCGGGACCTGGACAAACTCAAGACTGGCGACCAGGTGATCCTGTTCACCAACGCCCGACAGTACGTTTACACAGTGACGAATACTCAGGTTGTCGAACCAACCCGGGTTGATTTGATGGGATCGTCTGGTGAACCGATCGTGACCCTGATATCCTGTTATCCATATCTGGTAGATAAACAGCGGATTGTCATCTCCGCGGCTTTACAAAAATAATCATCAAGGAGTACGAATGAGCAAGAAACAGAAAAGGCAAGTATCCTCCGGCGCATCCGCCGCAGCGTCCGTCCCCGTCGAACAGACCGCAACCCAACGACGTTTTTCGGGAACCACCGAATTTAATCCTGATTACACCGCAGTAAAAAAAGGGATCAAGCGGATCGGATTATTAGCCGCGATGTTCATCGGCGTGCTTATCATATTGACTTTCATTTTGAAGTGATTCGGGATAGGTAGAAGTCTCCAACCAAACAGGTTGGAGTTTTCCATCCAGTTAACCAAGACCCAAAGGAGAATGGAATGTCACGAATGTTTGTACCAGGTCCGGTTGATGTCGCCGACGAAGTTTTGGCGGCACAGACCAAGCCCATGATTCCCCACCGGAGTAAAGATTTCGAAGCCATATTTCGCCGGTGCGATGAGAAATTAAGACAGGTCTTTTTCACAGAACGCCCGGTCTACATCTCCACATCATCAGGGTCAGGCCTGCAAGAAGCGGGGATTCGCAACTTTGCCAATGAGACGGTATTATCCTGCGTGAATGGCGCCTTCGCCAAACGCTGGTACGATGTCGCGCTGGCGAATAACAAACAGGCGGATAAATTGGAAGTTGCCTGGGGCGATGTGATCAAGCCCGACCAATTGGCCGAAGCCCTCAAAGCGAAACCCTATGAAATTGTGACGATTGTCCATAATGAGACCTCCACCGGCGCAGAGAATCCGATAAAAGAATTGGCCGAAGTCGTCCATAAGGTCAGCCCTGAAACGTTGATCCTTGTGGACGCCGTCTCCAGCCTCTCGGGGGTAAAAATTGAATTTGATGCCTGGGGCCTGGATTTCCTGCTCACCTCTTCGCAAAAATGCTTCGCTCTACCCCCGGGTCTCGCCTTCGGCGCTGCCTCTGAACGGGCAATGAAGAAGGCCGAAACTGTCAAATTCCGCGGCTGGTATTTTGATCTGCTGTTACTTGAAAAACATCGCGCCAAAGATTCCACTCCCATGACCCCGGCCATGTCCCTCATTTGGGCGCTGGATGTTCAATTGGATCGGATCCTTGCGGAAGGATTGGACAAGCGCTTCGCCCGGCACGCTGCAATGGCAAAACGCACCCAGGATTGGTCGATTTCCCAGGGCATGGAACCGCTGGCTCCTGCCGGTTATCGCTCCAAAACGGTCTCGACCATCAACAATACCCGCAATATGGATATCGCTGCCCTGAATGAATTCCTCAAACCCAAGGGAATGCGGATCGCGAATGGATATGGCGACCTGAAGGGCAAGACCTTCCGGATCGCGCACATGGGCGAGGTCAGCCTGGCTGATGTGGATAAACTGCTCGGCTTCATGGAAGAGTATCTGAAGACGTTGTAAAAAATTCTTTGTAGCAACCAAAAGACGAAGACAATCATTGTCTTCGTCTTTTATGTTTAATTTTCGGTTGGACTGACCTAATTCGAACATTTTAAATTTCGCTCGCAAGCTGATGATCCACTTCTCTGTTGAATGCTGTGATGGATGATGGTAGAGATGCTTCGCAAGCTCAGCGCTTTCCCTGTCATTCTGAGCCCCGTTCGCGGGGCGAAGAATCTCTACCCCGTTAATCGGTACCCAAAAAAGGCCAAAGATGGTGTACTTGCCATATCGTCTATCGAGGTACTGGATGATGGTAGAGATGCTTCGCAAGCTCAGCATGACATGGCATCTGGTTTGTCATTCTGAGCCCCGTCAAGGGGCGAAAATTCTACTTGGTTATGATGAGAAATAATCAAAGATGATCATTTGCTCGACGTTTCGATAGATGGATGACGCACCGACGCGGCAACCCTTTGATTTGATGATAAGATGGAATAAGGACCAGAAACAGGAAGCGAGAAAATGAATCCAGCGCTGGAAATTACCATTCATGGACTGACCTTCGGAGGCGAAGGAGTTGGACGACTGGCCGATGGCAAGGCAGTGTTCGTTCCCTTTACGATTCCCGGTGAAAAAGTATCCATTAACATCACGGAAGACAAGAAAAAATATGCACGGGCGGAGCTGGTGGAGGTACTGGAGCCATCCGCCAGCCGGATAGTTCCCCGCTGTAAACATTTTGGACAGTGTGGCGGATGTCAGCTGCAACACATGGACTACCCAACCCAGTTGGAGCAGAAGCGGTTGATCGTAATGGATCAATTCCGCCGTGCGGGTCTTGCCGATCAGATCAGTGTTCTCCCAGTCATGGCATCTCCCAGCGAGTGGAATTACCGCAACACGATCCAATTCCACAGAACCCTGGATGGCCGGTTGGGCTATCAGCGCTCGCGGTCTCATGAGGTGATTCCCATTGAGGAGTGCCACCTGCCGTTGGAAGCCATCGACCAGGCCTGGAAAAGTCTGACCCTCGATCCGCAACTTCCTCTGGAGAGGGTGTCAATTCGGGCCGGCGCCGATGATGATATTTTAATGACCCTGGAGACCGGACCCGAATCCTTGCCCATCGTGGAATTGGACCTGCCTTATTCCATCCTCCATCATAGCCAGGCTGGTAATCTGGTTCTGGCCGGAAGTCCCTTCACCCAGATGGTTGTAGACGGCCAAAGTTTCCAGGTATCCGCCAATTCCTTTTTTCAGGTAAACGCCGATGTCGCTGCCAAGATGGTCGAGTATGTCCTCGAGGTTGCTCCCGGAAGGAGAAATCGATACGCTGATCGACCTCTATTGCGGGGTTGGACTGTTCAGTAAATTTGTGGCGCCAAAAGTCAAAGCATTGATCGGGATCGAACTGTCCGAGTCCGCCTGCGAGGATTTCGCCGCGAACCTGGCAGACTATGACCACGTCTCGTTATACCAGGGCGCAGTGGAAGAAGTGTTGCCCTATCCTGGATATTCATCCCGCAGGTGGTGATTGCAGACCCTCCCCGCGCCGGTCTGGCGGAGGTCACCTTGAATGCCATTGTGAAGATGAGACCGGAAAGATTGATCTATGTGTCCTGCGATCCCTCCACTCTGGCCAGGGATGCAGCCCGTCTGGTTGAGAACGGGTATACATTGGATCAGGTGCAGCCATTCGACCTTTTCCCCCAAACCTTTCATGTGGAGTGCATAGTCCTCCTGTCTGATGGAGGGTTGAAGGAAAGTGGGTCGGGCAAAACACTTGCCCTAAATTATTCCGATGCAATCGAATAAAAAACAAGCGCCCAAATGAAATTTTGGGCGCTGATCGTGGGAGTATGGAAGTATTAGTTCTGCGATTCTGCCAGCGATTTTTCAGATAAACCTCTGAATCAGTATGAAGAAGCCAATAAAGAACTCAAATGGGATATATGGCAAATAAACTACTAACGGTACTTCGATCCCATACGCGCTTAAGACCGAGCCGATCATGACAGGGATTGTCGTGACCAATCCATAGATCGATAACCAGGTCGGGAGGGCTTTGCTTTTCACCAACAAATAGTACAGAAGGATCGCACCGATTCCGAACGGCAGCATCGCCATACTGAATGAGAAATCCTTCACCTGAAGCAACACCTGTCCCGCCAGTTCAAGGGATGTATCCATAGTAGTCGAGTAGGTCTGACTGATTTAAATCAAGGCGAATGCGGCAATCTCGCTGATGACAGCCATGATGGCTTCTAAAACGTAGAACAACATCCCGGTAGTTGCCCAAACCGTATTTACCTTCTTGAGTAAATCGTAGAAGAGAACGCCCAACCAAATGACCCCCATGGCTGCGATAATATTCAACAATACGGAAAGATTCGCAACAAATTGGTGTTGAGTAATATTGAGCATGGTCTTGCTAATATTATTTTCTTTCACCAGGGGATCGAACAGGACAGCTCCGCTTATGAGGGAGGTAAAGGCTTGAAGTAGTAGAGCCAACCCCAATGCAACTGTAAATCTATTTCTGATCGCTTTCATTTTTTCTCCAAATTTCATTTCTAGGACTTGCTTTATTTATCAAACTAAAATACACTATACAGTGTAATATAATATATGTCAATATTATATTACACTAACAAGTGTAATATAATTATGGAGTACGGATATGACAAATGACATAAAAACCAGGAAAAAAAGGGATACAACTCATAAACACAAGACCATTCTGGAAGGAGCGATAGAAGTATTTATCGAAAATGGTTTTGAAGCATCCAGCATGGATAAAATTGCGGAAGTAGCGGGAGTATCAAAACGTACCATCTACAATCATTTCAGTAGCAAGGAGGTACTCTTCCAGGCGATCGTGGCGGATTTCCTCAAACAGCGTGACGAAAATAAACCCATCCAGTATTCGACCAGCCAATCGTTGAGCGATCAGTTGAAGAAATTTGCCCGGGCGGAACTCTATGTGATCAATGATCCAATCCGTCGAGGGCTGTCCAAGTTGTTTACTTCTGTCTTCTTGATGGATATTGAGTTTGGCAAAGCTACTCGAAGTCAGCATAATCCGTATAAAGCTTTTATACAGTGGATGAATAGTGCAAAGGAGGATGGAAAACTGAATTTTCAGTCTCCAGAACTTACTGCAAGAATTTTTTATGGAATGGTTGAAGGTTGTTTAACCTACCCGGCTTTATTTACAGATGGAGCAAACCTGAAGAACGCTGATGCGCTATTGGATGAAATAATCGACACATTCTTATGTCGTTATAAATTGTAGCCAGGACGTTTTTGAGGAGTATCAATTCACAGGGGTAGCAGCGACCGGTTGTTTATACGGATGCGAGTCCTTGACCCACACGACCAGTACAACCAGGGCGATCGCTGCCATTGCTGATCCAAAAATAAACGGAGCGGAAGGTCCAAGTCCATTCCAGGATCCTACCCCTTGCCAGAGTATTCCCGCGATCAGGGAAGAGGGAAGCGCCGCAATTCCAATAGCGGTATAGTACAGCCCGAAAGCCTTACCACGGTGGTCTTCAGGCACCATATCGGCGATGAACGCCTTGCCTGCCCCTTCGCATAGGGCATAGTAGATCCCATATAAAACAAAAACGGCAAAGATCGCCCATCCGGAAGAAACGATCCCAAATCCGAGATAGATCACAATATACGCCGCCCATCCGATGATCAACAATCTCCTCCGACCAACCTGATCGGATAGCTTTCCCAATGGCGCGGACAGGATGGAATAGACGGCTTTAAAAGCCATCAGCATCAACATCACCTGAATGAGGGTTAATCCTCGTTCCTGAGCTCGCAATAGGATGAACGAATCGGACGAATTGCCCAGGGTGAACAGGATCGCAGCCGTGAGATAAATATAGAACGGTTTCCCTATTCCGCTCGTCTCCCAAATTTTCTTCTGGCTTTCCGACGGCGCGCTGAAAGGCACTTCCACTGCCCCCATCAGTAGAACGACAACCGCGAGGATTGCCGGAATCATGCTGGCGATCACCACAATTTGGAAGGTGTTTCGGGTAAGCGATAGTGAATTCTGTTGGGTGAACCAGATGATCCCTGCCGCGATGAGTATTCCCACAAAAGCGCCGGCTGCATCGCCAGCCCGGGAGATGCCAAAAGCCAGTCCGCGGCGTTCTTTTTCCACGCTGGCAGCCAGCAGCGAATCCCTCGGGGCGACCCGAATCCCCTTACCCAGCCGGTCCATGAACCGGATGATCAATACCGCCGGCCAGGAGGCAGCCAGATAAAAGAATGGCTTGGCGAAGGAAGATAATGAGTAGCCCAATACGACGAGTGGTTTTCTGCGCTGAAGCCGGTCTGATAGGGATCCGGAAATGACCTTCATCAGGCTCGCGGTGGTTTCCGCGACTCCATCAACCAGACCGATGATCGAGGTTTTCACACCGAGGACGCTGTATAAGAAGAGGGGAATCAGGTACTGAATGGTCTCCGAAGACACATCTGTGAGGAAGGAGGTAAAGGTAAACGTCCAGACATTTCTGTGAAGGTTGAGGGAGCGTATGTTTTTTAGCATAAATCCTCCTGGTCAATTTTACATCCAATATCCGGGGAACCGAATTAGAATTGGTAACGTCATATTTATATATCTGGCTTATTTGTTGCATGGAAATGGGGATGAAATTGCGGTTTGTTCCGCAGTTAACCGGAGGATATATGAAACCTAGATCAGTTGGCATTTGGATGATCGTTGTCGTCCTTGGGATATCCGCTCTGGCATGTAATCTGCCTTTCTCTTCGACGCCGACCCCGTTCGGATTTCCCACTCAGGATCTGACGATGACTGCCATTTTTAGCATTTCGGAAACGATGTTGGCTCCCACCAACACACCGACCCAGAGCAGTACAGAGACCCCGACTCCGACGGAAACTCCACCGCCACCAACAGATGAACCGACCGACGAGCCGACCGACGAGCCGACTTCAACTAAAACCCCCATCGCAGACACCCCGGTTCCTCCCACACACCGATCCGGCCCACGAACCGAAGCCCAGTATGTGAAAAATCAGCCTGCCATGGATGGCGGCTGGGGTGATTGGATCGCGGACGAATACTCTGCCAACGCGGTGGTATTTGGTGGAGAGCGCTGGGATGATTCGGATGACCTGTCTTCTTCCTACAAAGTGCAATGGGATGAGGATTACCTCTACATTGCCTGGAAGGTGACGGACGAAAAATATATGCAACTGTCCAAGGGGCAAAACATCTACCTCGGGGACAGCGTGGAAGTCTTGATCGATACCGCTGTCCAATATGATTACTGGCAGCGTTGGTTGGATTGGGATGATTATCAGATCGGTGTATCACCCGGCAATAATGAAGTCGGGGAAAATCCAGAGGCATACCTCTGGTATCCATCCTCGAAAGCTGGTACATTAACCAAAGCCATTGTGGGCGTCAAACCGACGTCCAACGGCTATCGGGTTACTTTGGGGATCCGCTGGAAGACCCTGGGAATCGAACCATACACCGGATTGCGCCTTGGTTTCGCCGCTTCTGTCTCAGATGATGATTCTAAAAAGGGGAAGGATCAGCAATCCATGGTATCGAGCACATCCAAACGGATCCTCACTGATCCGACAACCTGGGGTGACCTGATCCTGGTCAAATAGAACCCCAAAGCTTCAAAAAAAAAACTCACCCGTAAATACCCAGGGTGAGTTTTTTTCGTATTTGTTTATGCTCAGAATAAGATGGATGCCAACTCAGCCCGGTAAGCGCGGGTTTCAGGATCGTCATCACCCATGACCATCAGGATGGCCAGGATTAGTTGGCGGGCGAGTCCATTTTTATAACCCCTTTTCCTGCGGATGATATCCATCAAACCGTCCACAGCAGCCGGGAAATTCCCTCGCCGTGCCAGGCGGATACTGTTCCACATGGCGGCATCCAATGGATTTTCCGGGCTGACATCCGGGGACTCTGGCCCAGCGAAAGCCGAAGCCAGCGGAAGAAGCACTTCCGCGCTGGGATATTCATGACTGGCAGGGAATCGTTTAAGGATTGCCAGACATTCTACCCCTTCTCCCCTTGCCAATAGACATCGGCTCAATCCCAATAATCCAGCCGGGGTACCTGAATCCAGAACGATGGCTTCCCGGAAGCTGGATTCGGCAGACTTCCATTGCTTTTCGCGAATAAAACTCAATCCTTTTTCCACAAGCAGGTCAGCCGGGCTGGGCGATAACGTGTGGAGAAATTCGCGTACTTTCACCTCGGGTTGTAAGCCGGTAAACTCGGCGACAACCTGCCCTTTGATAAACGCTTTCACAGCAGGGATGGTGTGAATGCCATACCGGATGGAAATACTCTTATTCGAGTCCACATCCAATCGGGCCAAACGAAAACTGCCGTGGCCTTCATCCGCCAGTCTCTCCAGCAGCGGTCCCATAATTTTGCAGGGAGTACTCCACTCAGCCCAGAAATCAACCAGGACCGGCACATTCTGAGAATATGCCAGCACTTCATTTTCAAAATTACTCTCGCTTACATTAACGACATTCTCAGAGGCCATCTGAGGTTCTCCATGGTTGAGGAATTCAATTAATTTTATATCACGAAAATTCGATGAATGGTGTAACAGTGGTGGGAACTATTCACCTTCATCAGGGGAAGCGGCGGGTTGAATGACGCGAATCACTTCGCCATGAAGATTGATGATCACTTTGAATCCCATCATTCCCATATAGGCGCGCCCTTCTTCGGGGATTCCCGTCTGAAGCATCATGTCAAATTGCTGATCCAGATTCTTCAATTGATTTGCGATCAAAGCCCGGGTGAAAATATCTTCCTGGCCGAGCATCTTGGCCGTCTGTTCAGATAAGAGATCTTCATTGCCTTCGATCTGAGATCGCATCAAATCCAAAACCTGCCGGTCAACCTGTTGTGCGGGGATATGACGCAGAAAGCCGGCGTCATTAACCACATAAAAGGATTCTTCTCCCACCCGTGCAATGCTCACCGGCTGGTCTGATTCGTCCACAATTAAACCTTTAATAACGGCTCACCTGTCATCTTCATTTTCCTGATTATTTGCCTGGATTGTAACAGAATTTACTGGTGAACATGGACAAGTGTACCGACTTCCGAGAAATCATATAACCAGTCGGCATCTTCAGTACGAAGGTTGATGCAGCCGTGGCTCATCGGAACGCCGAAATTGCTGTGCCAGTACGTGCCATGCAGCCCATACCCTTCGTGGAAATACATCACGTAAGGCACGTCGGGAAGGTAATAGCCAGGCCCTGACATGTCGGCGTAGCGATACTTCACATAGATATGATAGGTTCCAAGTATGGTCGGATGCTGCCAGGTTCCGGTTGAGACGATAAAGGTATTGACCCTCTCCTCACCCTCATAGGCAGATACGCTCTGTGAACTGAGATCGACGTCGATCCAGTGTTCATTATTATCGACATCAGGAACTCCGTCCAATTCATACCTGGACACTTCCAGAATGTCCGGCGTATCGGTGGCGGTTGGTTTTGGCGTTTTCGTCGGTTTGGGGGTTGGTGTGGAGGTTGGCGTGGGCATTGGGGTCGGGGTGGAGGTCGCGGTAGGTGTGAATGTTCGAGTGGGCTTGATGATCTCACCCTCGTATTGCGCGTAGTGCTGACCTTTCGCGGATGCACTGACCAAAGGATTGATCAGGAAAACTGAGAGCCCGCCAATACAGAGAAAAACCACGAGCAGAATAAACGGCCACGCGGCCACTTGTCTGGCATACAGGTTCTTTTTTTCAATGCGCGGTAATGGATGGGGCGCTGCTATGTCTTTCTGTCCAGGCGGAGCTGCAGAAGCCTGCTCAAATCTGGACATGCGCGATTGTTCGGGGCGTGGGAATGTGGTCTCAGGTACCAGACTGACAGGTATCCGCGGAGGATAGTGAAGGTTTTCCTGCCGATGCATCTGCGAGGCTGACAGGAGCAGTTGCAGCTTGAGGAGCATTGGAATGCCTCTGCAAAGCCCAGATCAATCCGCGTTTGGCTCGTTCGCTGTTTGGATTGATCTGCAGCGCCTTATTCAAATAGATGAGCGCCGCCTGGGGAGACGAAACCGCGGCCATCATCAACCAGGTATCTTCCATTTCAGGAGCAAATTGAGAGGCTTGCCTGGCATACAGACGGGCTTCATCCATTCGCCGTTGGGAAAATGCGGTTTTGGCTTTTTGGATGAGTTGTCTGGCCTGGTCCTGATTGGGTGTCATGGCTGAAGGGCGGGTGTTTGGGTGGCAAGCATGGGTTGATTCTTCAGATAGCAAACCAATCCATCCACAATACCCTGAGCTACCAGGTCCGGCGTTTTGGTCAGCAAATCCCTATCAAGATTGAGGTATCCGGGCTCCATGACCAGGGTGGGTGTGTCTGTATTGACTTCCTCAAAACCGTGGAATTTCGTCATGTCGTCCGTGGTCAGATTAATGAACGATAAACGGGTGGTCGCGGAGTATCGGTCGATCATACAGGCGCTGATACGTTGAATTTTGGAATTGTTTGAATCAGAATAGAGTGAGGAAGCCAGTTTGAAGCCTGTAGCTGAATCATCGATGTAGGTGCAGGTATCGGTGTGGATGGATAAGAGCAGCAAGCCGCGATATTGTCGCAGGTTGGGATCAAATTCTTTGAACAGGTCAACTGAATAACCCTGTTCCACCAATTTCTGGCGGACCAGGGTGGTGATTTCCAGATTCACATCGCTTTCTTTCGTTCCGTCGGGACAGACAAATCCGGGCTTTTCTTCCCCCCAATGCCCTGAAACCAGACCGATATGCGGCGCGGCATATGGTGTCTGGGTCGGAAGACTGTGGGCAGGTGCGGGCTTGGAATTGACCGCCTTCGCAAGGCTTTCGGACAGACGACTAGAAAATAGGCTCGCTGGCGTCCAGAATGTGAACAAGGATGCCACCAGAATCGCCACGCTCAGGGTGGTTCCGAGAGACGTCCAAAAATTAAATTTGGGCGGTCGGGCGCCGGTGATGGGCGGTTTTTTGGATGGAATGGACGATTGGATCATAAGCCTGACCTTTTTCTCATTGTACCAGATGCCTGATTCGGTTTCCTTAAGCGAAAAACCTGTCCACCTGGGTTCATTGTCCCGATCAACTTGACGTTCCCTTATCCCGATTGTATAAAGGATATATCTTAAGTGATACCAGGTGTATTATGCTCATCGATGAACATGCTTTCCGACTGACCATGCGCAATTGGGCTACCGGCGTGACCATTGTCACCAGTGAATTTGAAAGCGACTCTCACGGCATGACGGTCAGTTCTTTTACTTCCGTCTCGGCAGTACCTCCGGTGATCTGCGTTTCCCTGAACAAACAGGCTCGAACCCATCAGCTAGTTGAAAAATCCGGTGTATTTGCTGTTTCGATCCTGGAGGAAACCCAGGGAGCCATCTCAGATTGTTTTGCCGGTCGGATCCCAGAAGAAGGGAACCGCTTCTCTGGCCTGGATACTTTCTTCCTGGAGACGAAAGCCCCGATGATCTCCGGCGCAATTGCCTTCTTCGATTGTAAGGTGATCCAGAAGACCAGTTTCGGGCAGAACACCGTCTTCTTTGGGGAAGTCCTGGCCTTGAAAACCATTGAAGAGGGCAGACCGCTGCTCTACTCAAACCGAACATATCAATCCTTGCACAAATAATGCCAGAGAACCAGTTATCTCAAACGGATAAAGCTTTTTTACTCACGGTTGCCCGAGAAGCGATCGAAAATGCGGTGGCAGGCCTCCCGCAAGCCAGGGTTGACCACAGCGGATTATCCCCGCTCCTTCTGGCGGATGGCGCTTCTTTTGTTACACTCACCGCCTCAGGAAACCTGCGCGGCTGTATTGGCGCGTTGGAACCGTACCAATCCCTGGTGGATGATGTTCAAGAGCATGCCATCGCGGCCGCGCTGGAAGATTTCCGTTTTCCGCCCGTGCAGGCTTACGAACTTAAATCCATCCACATTGAGATCTCCCGACTGACACCCCCGACGCCCCTGGTATATGTTACCCATGAGGAATTGATCACCCGTTTGAGGCCAAATATCGATGGGGTGATCTTGCGCGAAGGGAGACACCGGGCGACCTTCCTGCCGCAGGTTTGGGAGAAATTGCCGGATCCACACTCGTTCCTGTCTCAGCTAAGCCTGAAAATGGGCGCACCGGCCGATTACTGGACCAAAACCCATCTGGAGGTGCTTACCTACCAGGTGGATGAATTCCATGAATAACACAAACAGCCTGCTGAGAAATCAACAGGCTGTTTTCAATAATCGCTAAAAAACTAATTGCCGGTAGCTACGTTATAGGCTTGGCCGAATAAATGTCCGGTGATGGCGGATGCATAGACCACTGTCAGGAGGATGCCGATCACGCAGGCGATGGCGCCCAATGGTGCAATGATGGAAGCCAGCATTGCACCCAACACAGCGATAAAGATCGCGCCGGGCGCTTTCTTGATCAGACTAAAGACCTCACCAAATTTGAGCGCCTCTGAAATTTTCCCCGTTTCAGCCAGTTTTCCATAGGCGATCGGGTAGATGAAGTACAGAACGATTGAAAGCAAGAAATTGACGATCCCAAAGCAGAGGGATACAACCATCACGACGGTATCTGCCGACCCTGATCCATCCGATGTATACCCGCTGGTTAATGCCCCGGTGATGATCGATTGGATACCGACCAGCACAAATACCGGTATCGCATACACGAGCCCGACAACGAAGGCGCTAAATCCGCGGGAGAGTTGTCCCCCGAAATCCAGGTCGGGCAGGTCGGTTGGTTCGTGGTGGATGAGTTTCTTGATGATATCGATCATCCAACCAGCCAGCACAATCTGACCGAGGATCGGGATGAGGGTGATTAGACCCATGATCGCCAGTTTCTTGAACCAGTCTTTGTCATCGAAAGCGAAAGTAAAAGCTTTTCCGAATTGCATAATTCCTCCTTAGAATAGAACCAAATGATTTAGATGAGTGTAGCACAATTGCATAGTTTATCGGCGAACGGAAATATCAGACAACTTCTCAAATTTCTGTCACACCGCTGCATTGAGTCTGTCTGTCGTAAAAAAACACGGATCACAAGAAGGCAGTTTTCTGAACGTTCAACACGAAGACGGTCGCCCGTTTTTGACCGGGTTCCCCGGCCAGAGAGCAGGTGTCACGGAGGATCTGCAGGGCTTGCTCCACCTGATCGTCTTCCACCCCGATGAGCAGAGTGGAGGATCCCCTCCGTAAGAAACCACCCGTAGAGGCAACCAGGGTCACCCGAAAACTCATCGAAGTGAGCGCTTTGGAAACCGGTTCCGCGTCATGATCCTGTATGATGGCAATGATCAGTTTCATGGCTATATCACCTCAAAATGTTCGACATCAATTGAAAAAACCGCCGCTCCACCAATCGTCACCGGTGTGGGAGCCGGGAGGGGCAGGGGTGCGCTTTCCAGAGGGATCGAGATGTACTCCACCCTCTGACGGCAGTTTTTTTGAAGTTCAACCATCACTTCCCGTTCCCTGGAAGCATCCACGCCGATCAGCAAAGTGGAATTCCTCCTCCCGAGGAAACCGCCCACGCTCGGCAGTTTTGTCACCGAAATGTCAATTTTCTGAAGGGCGCTGGCCGCGTTATCGCTGTCCTGGGATTGGACTACCGCGATCAATAATAAGGTTTGCTGGCCTTTTGTCATAATCCTCCTTGACCCGATTTCCATGACACCGATTGTTTCTCTGTTCCGGTCAGATGGATGGACTGCCCATCCTGGAAGGTTATCTCCACTTCCTTTTCACCCCGGACAATTCGCGTTCCCCGAAAATTGATCTCTACATCCCAGGGATATGAATTCATACCCCAGACCGTCATCCGGTCAGGTGCGCAAAGTTCAAGTCCCAGGCTTCGCAGGAACATTCCAATCGGCGGCAGGCTTTGGATGGTATTGACAAATCCGAAAGGTTTTCCGGTGACTGCATCCATGGATTGGGAGAATGCTCCGGTTGATCTTACATTTTTAATTATAGCTTCCATCATTCCATTTACAAGCAGGCTTGTCTCTTTTTGGTAGCCATAATGAAGCAGCCCATCCACGATCATGGATTGAAAAAGGGGATGAACCAGGTTTGTTTGCGCGGCTTTCCGCACAGCTGGATTCTGAATTGGCAGCATTGGAAGCCCGGCCGGAAACGGCTCGATCCACTGGGGGACAAGCCGCTTGGTCACCAGTGCAGCAGCATCCGCCTGCCCGGGGATGCCTGCCCACAAAGGCAGGAAATTGGTCAGGTCAATTTGCTGTAGATCCAATAAATGAATGGACCAGCGATCATCGTCGGCCAGACCAGAAATGCTGACCTGATCAAGTTGCGAAAAATGATTGCTGGTCGTGAATACCTGCCTGTTTCCACCCCCGGCAGGCAATTTCTCTCCGATCCGTTCAACGATATGCTGACCTTCGTGATTTTTACCGATGCATCGGAAATCGTACGGGACATCCTGTGGTGAACGGATCTGGAGCTGGACGATCAGCCGTTGGGGAGGCGAGAATTTTTGATCGACGCGGAAAATACCATTCCCTTTTTCGGCGACGAGCTGATCTCCGGAGGGAACGTCATGGGTGTCACGATCACGATAACGGTATACTTTCCTGCGGCGATCCCATAGATTTTTGACCTGTTCTGCAGTTTGCTCTGCCAATTCCCTAAATCGAAGCGCGTCACGGGGTTTATCCAACAGGTTGGCCAACTTTTGCAGGGAGCATAATTCACGGTAAATAATGGCGCCCAGGGCGGGTGTTTCAACCAATTCAACTGGTACCGGTCTGGTTTTCTGCGACCAGCGATTGAAAAGCGGGTTTTCATCCCAACCTGTTTGGAGGATGTGGTTCCATTCCGGAAGGTGGTCGCTGTCCCGGTCATGATCCAGAATCGATCCAGCGCTCGATAAAATAAACCAGGATCGGGTAGCTTTCCTTAACCTGGCTTTAAGTCAAGCGTGGATTGATAAATCTCCATCAGGGTGGTTGCCAGGATGGGTGGAGCAAGGATGTGCGAGACATTTCCACTCAGACCGGGTCTGAAGTCGATATTTCCATATCCCTGCTGCATCTGTATGAAATTTGAATATAAACCTGCGGCATCGCCGGGTTTCCCTGGCAGGTACAGATTATGAACCGCGTAATAAGATTCCCAGGCGGATAAGCCCTGCAATTCTGGCGTGTAATCTACACCATCTCCCCGGGATGAAAATCCTGTATCCGGTTGCCGATGATCGACGGCGGTCGGAAAAGGAAGGATTTCATTTTGTGAGAGTATCAGGCGTTGGCTCTGGATGTTAGCCAGTTGAAAGGCGTCATTCCATTCCGGATTTCCGGTTTGGATATGTAACTCGGCCATATCATGGTCGCGGATACTTCGCTGGATCAACGGGATTTGTATCGCCTGGCTGCTGCGGGTGGCGGTGTCCAGCGACTGAAGTTTACTTTTTTGTGAACTGATCGCCCAGCGCACATGCACCGGATGGTCGGGCATCACGGTCATATCGACAACCAATCCGGGTTGCGGACGGTGAACTCCGCGGGGTAATCCGGCTACCACGCAAACCGGATACAAATCTTCCGTCTTTCCGGTGAGGATGACCCGTTCGTCCACCTGCTGCAGAGACATGATCTGTCCATTTTGAATGGGCAGCAACCGGACCATCACGCCTGCTCGAATTCGTCTTTCTTTCGAGCCGATCATTTTCATGGTGAACATTCCACGCAATGTTTGCGAATTTGGAACGGACAATGTCAATTGAACGTCCATATCAGAGAAGAGCTTTACCCGGTAGATGACCAGGTCAGGCAGAACTTTCTCAAGAATATAGCCTGGGAGCAGGATCGCGAAACGGCAAGTTATTTGCATCCAGTAATACCGGGAACACCTGGGCGATTTTCGCGCGCAAGCCGAAACTGGTTTCTGCCAGTATGGAAAGCGGTGCCTGGGAATCACAACAAATTTCCCAGGATTGGTCGTCCGCAAAATCGGTCTGAGAGATATGGGAATCGGCTGATAAAATTGGATGGAACCCGAGTAGGTCTTGGTTATCCGTCACAGGCATACTAACATTGTACGGGTGAGTGCCTCAAGGGTCAAAGGGATTATTGTAAATTAAGGATGTATGATGTCTATACCCGAATCTGAAGTGCCTGAAGATCATCCAATTCAAATCAGGATGAAATCAATGCCAGGGAGAAATTTCGACGCCTGGTTGAACAATCCAATGCGCACAATGACGAATACGCGGCTGCTGATGCACTGGAATCTGGCAGCACGCATCTCTTAGATGGGACGAGTGGTCCCCAGTCGCCTGCCTCTTCACTTGCAGACGAAGGCCTTCTGGATGGTGGACTGATCCATGAAACCCTGGATGAAAACAATCCCACGGCAGAAGCACCGGGATCTGACGCGTCAGAACCTCCCATTCCTACAAAACCGATACAACAAACCAACAAATCCGGCCTGGCCCCGGGCCTGATTCCGCCTGCTCCAGCGATTACCGGAAGATACTCCTCCGCGTAACAAATTACCAAATCCGCCACCGCCCATCTCGCTGACACCCACCCCGGTCTTCTCGAAACCGGCGGTAGACAGTTCGGGCATGCCTTTGCCGCGTAACGTCGATCAAATTGATATCAACGCGACCAAGGTCGTCCCGGTCAAACGCAATCTTTCTGACCTGGAACAAACTCCTCCCTCCCATTTCCAGGTACCGCCTCTGCCGCCACAGACCCAACCTGGCTTTATCCCGGTAAAACCGCTGCCGGATCAGGCTACTACGATCTCCCGTCGCTTTGATGATTCCGGAGAGGTTCCAATGGAGGGGGAAAGAAGAGCAACCCCACCGGGTTCAACTCGACAAGTTGCCTGGTCAAATCCTTTATCGGATTTTTATTTGTCATCATACTCATCTTTGTTTTGTTTGGATCTTTCCTGGTCTTCGAATATTTCCGGATCGCCCAGGGTTTACCGAGCATTGAAGACCTAAAATCTCACTCGTCCCAGTTTGAGACAACCCGGATCTTGGACCGGAATGGTTCTACCCTATATGAGATCCTTGATCCCAATGCAGGCCGAAGAACCTATACCCCGTTGGCAAAGATATCCCCCTATCTGGTGGCCGCGACGATCGCAACCGAAGATCGGGAGTATTACAATCACCCGGGTTTCGACCCACTGGCCATCGCCCGTGCGATGTTACAAAACTACACGCGCGGAGAAGATCACTTCAGGCGCATCCACGATCACACAGCAATTGGCCAGGACTCTGCTTTTTAGCACCGGAAGAACGTTACGAACAAACATTGCAGCGAAAAACCCGTGAAATTGTCCTCGCCGCGGAAATCACCCGCCAATATTCCAAAGATGTGATCTTGGAACTGTATCTAAACGAAAACAATTACGGCAACCTTGCCTATGGAATCGAAGCAGCAGCCCAGACCTACTTCGATACCAGTGCCAGCCAGTTGGATTTGGCACAATCGGCTTTCCTGGCGGGATTACCACAGGCGCCAGCTGTCTATAACATCCACACCAACAAGGAAGCGACCATTGGACGTTTACAGCAGGTGTTACTACTGATGCTCGAAATGAGCAAACAGGATGACTGCATCGAGGTCAGCAATAGCCCGCAGCAAATCTGTGTCAATGAAGCCGATATCATTTCCGCGGTTGATACGATCACAGAGTATCCATTCAGACCGGTCGTATATGAAATGAAGCATCCGCACTGGGTCAACTATATCCGAACCCTGCTTGAAGAAAAATACGACCCGCAGATGATCTACCGGTCTGGTTTCACGGTCTACACAACCCTCGATCCGGTGATCCAGAATGAAGCTGAAAAAGTGGTTGCCAAACAGGTTGAAGACCTGGCAGACCGGCATGTCACAGACGGTGCACTGGTGGCCATTCAGCCTCAAACTGGAGAGATCCTGGCGATGGTAGGCTCCGCAGATTTTTTCAACGAAGCCATCTCCGGGCAGGTTAATATGGCCGTCAGCCCAAGGCAGCCAGGGTCATCCATCAAACCATTGACCTATGTAGCTGCGTTTGAAAAAGGTTGGACTCCCTCAACGTTGATCTGGGATGTGGAATCCGAATTTCCTCCGTCTGGAAGAGCAGATGATCCGCGTGATCCATATAAGCCGGTCAACTATGACGGGCGTTTCCATGGACCGGTCTTGTTAAGAGACGCGCTGGCCAATTCTTATAATGTCCCCGCGGTAAAAACGCTCAACTTTGTTGGGATCTACGATAATCCGGCCACGCCCCAAAAAGAAGGCATGATCGAATTTGCCCGTAAGATGGGTATTAGCACGCTGACCAGGGAAGATTACGGCCTTTCCCTCACTTTGGGTGGTGGGGATGTGACACTGCTGGATATGACCAGCGCCTTTGCAACCTTTGCCAATAGCGGCCTGCGAGTTCCCCCGGTGGCCATTACCAAGATCGTCGACTATACCGGAAATGTGGTGTATCGAGAATAAGACAGAAGGCGATCGAACAAGTGATCCGTCCGGAACATGCCTACCTGATCTCCTCGATCCTCTCGGACAATAAAGCCCGGACACCCATGTTTGGCGCGGATTCGGTGGTCAATTTACCATTCAAAGTGGCAGTAAAAACCGGAACCACCAATGACTTTCGGGATAATTGGACCATCGGCTACACACCAGACCTGGCGATGGGAGTATGGGTCGGAAATGCAGACTATACCCCGATGAATGATACGACCGGTCTAACCGGCGCTGCTCCCATCTGGGCTTCCGTCATGCAATATGGGATTGAACACCTGAAGGCAAATAATCCATCTCCGTTCAATCGCCCCAACGGGATCATCAGTCGGGAGATCTGCGCGGTCTCCGGAACGGAGCCCTCCGAATGGTGCCCGGATACGCGCGAGGAAATTTTCACCGGCGATCAGCCACCCCTCACGAAAGACCAGGATCTCTGGCAAAACCAGCTTATCGATACCTGGACCGGCTTACGCGCGTCTGACGCTTGCGGCGATTTCACCGAGGAGATGTTCACCATCAACATCCAGGACCCGTTCGCGCGAAAGTGGATCAAACAGACGGAGCAAGGCGCATCTTGGGCGAAATCGATGAAATTCAAAAAACCGTACGTGTTCACGCCCAGTCGAGAATGTAACGGAGATGACCCTCATGCCACCTTGAGGTTCATCGGTCTTTCAGAGAATCAACGGATTTCAGACAGTCCACTGGAAATTGAGATCGAAGCTTATGGTGATGGGTACAAAAATGTAAGCCTCTCATACGGTGAAGGAAAAGACCCCGAGAAGTGGAATATCCTGGTGGAAGAAGACACAGATCGTTATCAAGATCAGGGAACCATTTATTCCTGGGATCTGGAAGAGATCGAAGCGGGTGTAATTTCTCTAAAGTTGAGGATGGTCAATAAGACGGGTGGTTACGCAGAAAAGATCATTCACCTGAATCTTCAGGTACCGACCCCCACCACCACAATGACACCAACCGCCACTGATACTCAGGAGCCAACAGAGACATTGACCCCATCCCTTACGCCAACCCTGACGTCAACCGAACTGGTAATACCGACCGACACTGAGATTCCGATCGTCCCCACTGAGACGCCAACACCCACTGAGACGCCCACTTTGCCGGGTGGATAAAATTCGACGATCAGAGTAATTGCATCTGCCGGGGCTGGTACTCGGTTGGATCGTTATCGAGGAGCAGGTCGAACACATCTCGGGTCAGCATGGGATTTTCGACCAGGCGGGCAAGATGACGGAATTTGATGATATGCCAACCGTCATCCAATTGCTCATTCAACCACGGATTCGTCTGCCTTTTATATGCGACCAGGTTCGATCGGCTGCCGGGAAGCACGAGGATTCGCGTCACCGGGGTCAGCTCATGCCGGGAAACCAGGTGGCTAAAGCGCGCGTTAGTTAAGACCTGGAAGCGATATAACACGTCTCCTGAGATTGGATCGGTCCAATCCACGGTCTGTGGCTGAGGGTTTAGCGCCATCCCAAATTGCTTTCCCAGGCTGGTGATCATCCCAACAATGGTCTTATGATCCGAGCCACGCAGCGCAGGGTGTTCATTCACCTTGATGATCCACCTGCCGGAGCCAGGGGTTTCTTCCTCCGCATACGAATCGAGCAAATGCATCAGGTACTCACGAATTGGCGTGAAAAGGGGTTGGATGCGCCCACGCAGTGCAGTTTCCAACTCATGGATGGTTATCGATTTTCCAGATGAAAGAATTGCAACCGCTTCTTCCTCCAGCCTGTCCGCCAGACTGATCAAGTCTTCCGGTGGTGTCTTAACATCCAATAGCCGCTCTCCAGGGTTTGTTCGCCAGGACCATAATGCCGAAAATACGCTGGATTTGAGAAAGCCGCTTTCATCTGTTGCAGGAGGGTGCTCATGGGTAGGTCCGCATTGATCTGAATACCGTGGTGGATTCCCAGAAGTGCAGCGCAGGTCATATCCAGATATTCTCCCGGTTCTCCTTTTTCGCTGAGATACTGGATGGACGCTTTTTGAACCAATGGCGAGATCAGGGCGGGAGTTTGGATAGTCTCGTTCGGAATCGATTTCCAGGTAGTCTGGGCAAGTTCATCTTCCGTTCCGACGGATAGCTTCGCGCATTCATATCCGGCCAGGTGGAGAGCGTCGAATGCGCTGACAAGGAAAGCTGGCTCTACTTCCGGAAACAACAGTTGAACCGGCATATCCCCGGTGACAAACCGGTTGATGGTCTGGAAGACCTGTGTTAGAGCGCTGGTATGCCAATTCCAATCATACCTCCGGCGCGCGATCACCTGCGCCATTGGAGCGGCTTCTTCACGCCCGAGTAACCAGGCAGACCACACCGCAGAGAGGGTCCAGAAAGCCTGGTTTGGCCTGGGCAAAACCGAAAAAACATTCGAGAATATCATTGGGATGGGTTTATCAGCCAGATCTCGAACCCGCCCGAGGAATTGGCAGATTCCCGGCCCCTCCGGCAGTTCGGGATAGGTGGTCAGTGCGACCGGCGCATTCTCATGGTTCCAGTTCTCGACCGATTGCTCAAATGACCTCCAGAGATTGTGTTCATGATAACGGACTGGAATGATGAACTGGCGCGGACGAGAGATGGTATGCCCGATCTGATGAATGGGTGTGGCATCATCCAGCACATCCAACAGAATGCCGTTGATGATCAGCTTCTCCCTTTCGGTGAGCTGGATGGATTGAAGACGGTTGAGGAGCGTAAATAGGAAATACAACGGCCGGTCGAGGTGGCTGTTCACGACCTCACTGGCATCCTCGCGGAGCGGATCTCCGGGAGAGGCGATCTTCTCGATTGACCAGGCTCGGGGAAGCGTATTCCGCCGGCTCTCCGCAAGGGCTTGCTCATCGATAGGTAATAATGGAAATTCTCCCTGGCTGCCGCAATTGGGACAGCGATACACGACCGCGTATGGCTTCTCAAATCCACGTTCCCACAGGTAACTGGTCGCTGTCAACTCGACCCGGCAATCCCTGCATTGGGTTGCGTACAAACTCTGCAGATGCTGCTCCAATCGCTGCCCGCCTTTGGAAGAGGAAGCAAGTACAGCGGTGCAGTGGGAAATCTCATCGGTGGTTGGTGGATGTGAAAGCAGTTCGAGGAGAAGCCGGAGGATTGGATTGTTCAGGCAGACCAATACCTTCCAGCCCGCCCGCGCCAGCTCGATCAGCAAGTCTGGAGATTGCCCGAAGGGATCGAATAGCCAACCGGAAGTGGCGCCAGGGTCCGGCAGTAATCGGGCTGCCATTCCAGCCGGAAGTGGCGGAAGGTATCTTTCCAGGGGCTGGTGCCGTTCAGAGCCGTCTCCCAGGATATAGGGGGCTAGAATTGACCGGTATTGATCGGAAAAATCGTGTGACGCCATGTGACGTCCCTTTCATCTTACCTGGCGAATCACGTCCCCGGGATTATGAATTCGTTTCCCCGGGTTCCAGAATGATTCCCTGGTAAGCGGCCAATTCGATGATTCCTTGAGTTAATGTTGTTCCAACTTTTCGGTTGCTCAGCCGGATCTTCCAGCCCGTCGCCGGGTTGGGCAAGGCATATTTTATCGATACAGGGCTGAAATTGAGCAGAACCAATAAGGACGTGGTTTCATCTGCGCGAAGATAAGAGAGCATCTTTCTGGAGCTTATCGCAATCGGTTTCCACTCTCCATGCTGCAAGACTGGATTCGCTTTCCTGAATCTGAGCATCTGTTGATAGAAGGACAGGATGGATTCCGGATCGCTCAACTGATTTTCCACATTCCGTGATGAATATTTTGGGTGGATTGGCAGCCAGGGTTTGCCGGGGCTGAATCCACCGTAGGTCTTCCTATTCCATTGCATGGGACTACGGCAGCCGTCCCGCCCGATATAGAACGGCCAGTACTTTTTTCCGGGTGGATCCATGATCTCATCGCGCGCCAGGCGGATATCGCGCATACCGATCTCTTCTCCATAATACAGGAAAGGCGTACCCCGCAGGGTGAGCAGGAACATGGCTGCCAGCTTTGCCTGCGCGTCATCTTCAGCCATCCGATAACGGGTGGTGGATCGGGGATTGTCGTGATTATTCAACACATAATTCGGCCAGCGCCCTTCGCCCAATACATTCTCCCAGGTCCGGATGGAACTAAGAAAACGCTCCGCATTCCAGGGCTGTTCCAGAAAATCAAAATTGAATGCACCATGAAGTGCCTGTTCGCCCATATAGGTTGCCGCCCGGTCTGGTGGTTCCAGGAATGTCTCGCCGATCAGATACCTTTCCGGGTAGGAATCGAACAAAGCGCGCAGCCGCTCCAGAAAAGGGATCATCTCCGGTTGAGATATATCGTGAAGATGACGCTGCCGGTCAAATCCGCGCAATCCAAACTTGGGTGGATTATCGGCCATGTTTTCCTGTTTGAAATAGGCGTTGAAGACGTCCAGGCGAAAACCATCCACTCCGCGATCCAACCAGAAGCGCATCACTTCCAGGATCGCTCGTTGAACGGCCGGATTCCGCCAATTCAGATCGGGTTGTTCCTTCAGAAAGAGGTGGAAGTAGGATTCTTCAGTAGCCGGGTCGTACTCCCAGCCATCTCCGCCGAACACCGACTGCCAGTTGTTGGGTTTCTTTCCATTCGGTGCGGGAGGGCGCCAGAGATACCAATCCCGGTAGGGGTTGTCTCTGCCGGAGCGGGATTGTTGAAACCATGGGTGTTGATCGGATGTATGGTTAAAAACCCCGTCCATGATGACCCGGATTCCCCGGTGATGGGCTTCTTTGAGCAGTGAATCGAAATCGGCCAGGGTACCAAAGCGGGGATCAATCGCTTCATAATCGCTGATGTCGTACCCGAAATCTTTATCTGGAGTCGGATAGATGGGAGATAACCAGATGGCATCCACGCCCAGAGTTTGCAGATATTCCAGTTTGGAGGTGATTCCGGGCAGATCACCGATACCATCCCCATTACTGTCGCAAAACGAACGGGGATATATTTGATAGATGACTCCATCCCGCCACCAGAGAAAGTCGTGGATCATGGTTTCCTCGCATCCCGCAATGATCATAATTATACAAGGATCGAACCCATTTCCTCGGAAATGTCAGTGGAATCGCTGATTAATCTACTCGATAGGGACTTTTGGACCGAGAATTGGACGAACTACCGGAGAGTGAGAAGCGTTATCCCTTGCATCTGATCCTGTTCTGCATTAAAATAGAGACTGTTAATGGTAATTGTCGATACTGCCTTCATTGGAAAGTGGGTGACCCCCACTTTTCTGCGTATTATCAACCTCAATGACAATTTGGAGAGAGTAAGAAATGAAGAACGAATTCGTGCTGGCTTTCAATGAAGTGCTGGAGGAAAAACAACTTCCCAAGGAAGTGATTCTGAAGGCGTTGGAATCAGCGATGGTTTCCGCGTATCGCCGCGCTGTGAATGCATCCACCGCGCAACACGTCGAAGCGAAAATTGACCCGGAGACCGGGCGCGTGATCGTGTTTGCAGAGAAGGAAGTCGTCGAATCGGTGAAGAATGATTCGACCGAGGTCGATCTCGAGACGGCTCGCCTGGTGACACCGGAAGCTGAATTGGGTGATCTGGTGATCGTCGAAACGACGCCGCGTGATTTCGGGCGGGTAGCCGCTCAGACCGCGCGCCAGGTGATTCAGCAGCGCATCCGCGAAGCGGAACGTTCCGCCCAGATGGAATATTTCAACAAACAAATTGGCGAGATCACCAATGGCATTGTCCAGGCCGTGAACGCCATGGCGACGACCATCGGTATGGATCTAAAAGCGGAAGGCACTCTCCCCAAGAAGGAAATGATCCCCGGAGAGCGTTTTCGGGTTCATGAGCGTGTCCGGGCCATACTGCTCGAGGTGAAAGACTCCTCGCGCGGCCCACAAATTATCCTCTCCCGTGCGCACAGAAATTTCCTTCGCCGTCTTCTCGAAACTGAAGTGCCAGAAATTTATCATGGCGTGGTCGAAATTCGATCCATCGCGCGTGAACCAGGCCAGCGAGCCAAGGTCGCAGTGGCCGCCACCCAGCAGGGAATCGATCCAGTCGGTGCCTGTGTGGGTATTCGAGGCGTCCGCATCCAGGCAATCGTCCGCGAGCTGCATGACGAAAAAATCGACGTGATCGAGTGGAGCAATGATCCGGCGATCTACATCGCCAAGGCGATCAGCCCCGCCCGTGTCAACGGCGTTTATTTGAACGATACGACCGATGGCGGAAAAACTGCCACAGTTGTTGTCCCTGAAGATCAACTCAGCCTCGCCATAGGTCGGGATGGGCAGAATGCCCGTCTGGCCGCGAAACTGACCGGCTGGCGAATTGATATCAAGAAGCTGGATGAGGCTGCCCAGGATTCGCTCACCAAATTGCGTGAAGATCCCGAGTACGCCGCCATTGCTGAAGCGGAAGCGGAAATGATTCCCCTGGTGGAAGCCGCCCTGGCTAAGAAACGGGAAGGCCGCCCGCTGGGGATTGACGAGACCGATGCACTGACCCGCTTCATTGACCGGGTTGAACGCAAGACTGCCATCCGCCGTTTGGCTGAAAAGAAACCGGAAGAATTGAAACGCCAGCAGATGATTCAATTGCTCCCGCCCAGCGCCTTTGAGACGCCGGTGGATGAGCTCAAACTCTCTGATCATGTGACTGGAATTTTGCTTGATTCCGGATTTATGACCGCCGGAGACCTGGCAGTCCAGATCCGCATGGATGCCGATGTCATCCTGGCGCTGCAAGGCATGAGCCCCAAGGGCATGTCTGAGATCGAAGAAGCGCTCGGATCCCGCAAGCTGATCCCCGTGGAAGCGGAACCCGAAGTGGTCGCTGAAGCAGAGGCGGTGACCGAAGTACCTGCCGCCGATTTGGCTGTCGCGCCTGTTGAGGAAGTGACTCCTGCGGTTGAAACTCAGGCCGTCCCGTCTGACGCGGCGGAAGCTGTTCTGCCCGTTGTTGAAGAAACCGAGGAAGAACTCCCCGCCGATCTCGATACTATCTTTGCCTTGCGCCCCGAAGTCTTTGAAGTGACCACACCGCCAGAAGAAGAGGAAGATACCTCGGATGCGGCCAAGAAAGCCGGCGGAAAGAAGAAAAAGAAGAAACATACCGAAGTCGAATACGACCCGGATCGTGATGTGACTCTCGTTCACAAGAAACACAAACGCGGCGGCGGCGATCAATGGGGAGATTGGTAATTGATTTTTGAAGCAGGAAGAGCGAGCTGAGATATGGCTGGCAAACCAGGAAAATCATCCCACCCCGGCAAGCATATCCCACATCGGACATGCGTAGGTTGCCGTCAGGTCTTATTCAAACGTAGTCTGATCCGGATTGTCCGGACCACTGAAGGCGTGTTCGTGGATAAAACCGGAAAACTGAACGGCAGGGGAGCCTATCTGCACGACCACCTGACATGTTGGGAAAAAGCCCTGAAAGGACCACTGGCCAATGCATTGCGGACAGAATTGTCTGAAGAAGATCGCCAGAGGTTGGTTAGCTTTGCGGTCACTCTTAAACCCGCACCGGTGGCAGAGAACAATCAACCGCCGGACTCGAATACGAATCCTGCCTGAGCACTCATTCGGTTCACCGCGAACCGATCTCGCTCATCGAGAAGGATAAGGACCTGCGAAGGTCGCTTATCCTGATTATCGGTAAACGGGTAGGAAAGCAATACATAATTTTGGAGGTGCCACATGAGCGAGAAAGTGAAAACCACACCGATTGAGCTCCCATCGAGCATCAGTGTTCGTGACCTGGCGGAAAAGCTGAAAGCAAATCCAATTCAGGTGATCAAAGCATTAATGAGCAATGGTGTGATGGCGAACATCAACCAGTTGGTTGATTATGATACTGCGGCAATTGTGGCATCAGAGCTGGGTTTCGAAGCAACCATGGAAATTGCTGAAGACCTGGTGGTGAAAGAATCGGGTGAACTCGCCTCCTGGAAGGTCGAAATTGAAAAAGAATCACCAGACCAACTGGTCGCGCGAGCACCGGTTGTCACCATCCTGGGACATGTCGATCACGGCAAAACCACGCTGTTGGATGCCATCCGAAATACAGATGTCGCAGCCGGTGAGGCCGGGGGTATCACCCAGCACATAGGCGCTTATCAAGTGGAACATAACGGCCAGGCTATCACCTTCCTGGATACTCCCGGACACGCCGCGTTCACCGCGATGCGAGCCCGCGGCGCAAAGGGCGCAGACATCGTCGTGCTGGTCGTCGCCGCGAACGATGGTGTGATGCCTCAGACCAAAGAAGCCATATCCCATGCCAAAGCTGCCCAGGTGCCCATCATCGTCGCGATGAATAAGATGGACCGCCCGGACGCGAATCCGGAATTTGTCATGCGGCAATTATCTGACGCAGGTCTTATTCCTGAGGAATGGGAAGGGACCACGATGATCATCCCTGTGTCGGCGAAACAGAAGACCGGAATCGAAGATCTGTTGGCTGCCATCCTGATCGTGGCCGAGACCACCAATATTAGGGCAAATCCCCACGGCAAGAAGATCGGTTCCGTGATCGAAGCGGAATTGGATCGCGCCAAAGGCGTTATCGCAACCCTGCTCGTTCAAAACGGTGAGCTGGAAATGGGCGATGTGGTTGTGGCGGGCACGGCGTATGGCAAAATTAAAGCGATGTTCGATTCCAAAGGGCGTCGCATTCGGAAAGCCGGACCTTCCACACCGGTGGCGGTCATGGGATTAAACGATGTCCCAACCGCTGGCGATATTTACGAAGTGGTCCCATCCGAGAAGGAAGCCCGTGCCAAGTTACAGACCATCAAACAGAATGCCAAGGCAACGGAACAAGCGCCCAAGACCACCCTGGAAGATCTCTTCCTGCAATTTGAACAGGGCGCCCTCAAAGAATTGAACCTGATCATCAAAGCAGATGTCCAGGGATCGCTTGAACCGATTGTCAACTCGCTGAATGAACTGAATAAAGGCGAGATCAAGGTCAATGTGTTGCACGCCTCCACGGGAAACATTACCGAAAACGATATCCTGTTGGCATCCGCCTCTGGAGCCGTTGTGATTGGTTTCAATGTCACCGCCGAAACACCCGCCCGCCGCCTGGCTGAAGCAGAAGCCATCTCCATCCGGCTTTACAATATCATCTACCGGCTGATGGAGGATGTCGAAAAAGCTTTGAAAGGTATGCTTGCGCCCGAATTCAGGGAAGAGATCATCGGGCAGGCTGTGGTTCAGGCGGTCTTTAAGATCACCAAGTTGGGGAATATCGCGGGTTGCCGGGTGACATCTGGCGAGATGAAACGAAACGGAAAGATCCGGGTAATTCGAGGCGGCCAGACACTTCATGAGGGCGATATTGCCTCCCTGAAACACGAAAAGGAAGACGTTAAAGAAGTCCGCACCGGGTTCGATTGCGGTATATCCTTAAAGAATTTTTCCGAATTCCTGCCCGGAGACACACTCGTCTGCTATGTGGTTGAAAAAGTGGGCGCCGTGAAGAGTGCCCTGTTGGATTGAGGTGAACCATGCCTTCCAGTATCCGTCTTGAAAGAATAGCCGATCGTATCCGCCAAAACCTGTCGCAGATGATCGTTCAGCGGGCGAATGACCCGCGTTTGAGCGGTGTGAATGTCAATGAGGTCAAGGTGGACCGTGAGATGGCCTATGCCGATATATTCGTGTCCGTTGTGGAGGGAAAGGAACGTTCAGCGGAAGTGTTGGCTGGATTGAACCATGCATCCGGTTTTCTGCGCAGCCAACTGGCAGCACAGATAGATCTGCGCGCTTTTCCCCGTTTAAGATTCCATTGGGATCCCACACCAGAACACGCCGACAAGATCGAAAAATTGCTGAATGAGATCAAAGAAACAACAAACCCCACTGAGGATTCATCTCCGAATGACAAATGACATCCATGAAGACATCCGCGTCCGATTCGCGAATGCCCAAAAAGTGTTGGTGGTATCCCATATCCGCCCGGATGGTGACGCGATTGGCTCACTCCTGGCGGTCGGACTGGGTTTGATCGCCATCGGGAAACAAGTCCAGATGGTGCTGTCAGATGGTGTGCCGGCCAGTTTCAGGCACCTCGAAGGGGCAAAACTGGTCGCCAAGAAAGCTGATGGGGATGTTGATCTGATCGTTTCAGTTGATTGCTCTGACCTGAAACGGGTTGGTCCTGTTCTCGATGGACGCGGTAATCCGGATATCAATATCGATCACCATGTCACCAATTTGTTATTCGGCAGCATCAACCTGATCGTACCCCAGGCAGTAGCTACAGCAGAGATCATCACCGAACATTTCATTGATTGGGGACTGCCGTTCTCCGTCGATATCGCCAACGCGTTGATGGCAGGGATCATCGCCGATACACTCGGGTTCCGGACTTCGAATATGTCCCCCAAAGCGTTGAGGCATGCCGCGGATCTGATGGAACAGGGCGCGGATCTTCCCGAGCAGTACAATCGCGCGCTGCTCAGCCGGCCGTTCAATGCGGCACGATATTGGGGAGCTGGATTATCAAGCCTGGAAAGAAAAGACCGCCTGGTTTGGGGTTCCCTACGCCTGAAAGACCGGGAGATTTGTGGTTACCCGGGTAACGACGACGCGGATTTGATCAACGTGATCTCCGCGATCGATGATTTTGACATCTCCATGATCTTTGTTGAACAACATAACGGGACGGTAAAAGTCAGTTGGCGGTCCATCCCCGGTGTGGACGTGTCACAACTTGCACTTCAATTCGGAGGCGGTGGTCATCCCGCAGCGGCAGGAGCGGATATTCCTGGCACGTTCGATGATATCCAGGCGAAAGTTCTTTCTGCTACTTTACAGTTACTGGAATCGAAATCCAAAAATGGTTAGAATTATTGTTAGAGGGTCAGGAAAACGAGAATGGATGATAACCAATTCGATGTAAAAAACGCCATATCGGGTGTTCTGGTTGTAGACAAACCTATTGGCATGACATCCCATGATGTCGTTCAGGTAATCCGGAATGGTACGAAAATACGACGCGCCGGTCACACAGGCACTCTCGATCCCCGGGCATCAGGTGTATTGGTAGTTTTGGTAGGCCCCGCAGTGCGGTTGAGCGAATATGTCTCCGCTTCAGATAAACGCTACCAGGCAGTGGTTCGGCTTGGGGCAAGCACAGATACGTATGATGAAGAAGGCCGGGTCACTGAGTCTTCCCCGGTGGAGATTACGGAAGAACAATTCGAGACGGCATTGCAGCAATTTGTGGGCGAGATCGAACAGGTTCCCCCTCCATATTCTGCGGTAAAAGTCCACGGACGTAAAGCGTACGACATGGCTCGCAACGGTGAAGAAGTGGAGCTGACCCCCCGAAAAATCAATGTATACAGCCTGGAGCTGCTTGAATGGGCGCCGCCTGAAGCGGTGATCGATGTGTACTGCTCCTCAGGAACGTATGTTCGTTCTCTGGCGAATGATATGGGCAAGGTACTTGGCTGCGGCGCTTACCTGGTCGGCTTGCGCAGAACAAAGAGCGGACGATTTACCCTTCGGGATGCTGTCCCTCTGCGAAAATTGCGTGAAGCTTTCGAACAAGGTAACTGGTACCAGTATCTCATCCCCGCGGCGGAGGCATTATCTGATTGGACAGCAGTGGAACTGGATGTCGCCCAGGTGGACGCCATTCGCCATGGTCACCGGATTCCTGCTCCAGAAGGTTCCGCTGGATGGGCGCGAGGTGTGTCTGAAGAGGGCGAACTGGTTGCGTTACTGGAAGCTGATCCGCTTACCAATGAATGGCAGCCGAAAAAAGTCTTCTTTTCTTGAAATAAATTCTGTCGATATTAAAACATCACCGCCGGATTCACTGTATGCAACACTTCAAAGGCTTACCTGAAAAACACCTCGGCGATACCTGGCTGACCATTGGATCCTTTGACGGGGTTCATATTGGTCATCAGCGATTAATTCGGGACCTTGTTTATGGTTCTCATTCATCAGGGATGAAGGCTGGCGTCCTGACCTTTGATCCTCATCCGGCTGAAGTATTGCGCGGCCTACCAGATCTGTTTTATCTCACAACCCCCGAAGAAAAAGCAGAATACCTTGAAAAACTGGGCCTGGATTTCGTCATCACCGTCCCATTTGACCGAGCCCTTGCGGAATTGTCTGCCGTTGAATTTATGCAATACATCGGGCAATCCATTTCAATCCGGCGATTAATGGTCGGGAAAGGGTTCGCCCTCGGAAAAGGCCGCACGGGCACGACCGAAGTATTGGAGTCCATTGGTGAAGATATGGATTTTCGGTTGGTCGAAATTGAACCATTTCTGTGGAATGGTGAAATTGTCTCTTCGAGTATCATCCGGTCCCTGCTCGTCGAGGGAAAGATCACTCGGGCCAACGCCATGCTGGGACGTCCTTATTCTGTTCGGGGAACCATCCATCATGGAGATGGACGCGGTCATACGATCGGCTTCCCGACAGCCAACATCTCCCTCCCCCCGAAGCGCCTGCTTCCCCGCAGCGGTGTATATGCCTGCCGGGTGGATTGGGAAGGCAGGCAAATCCCTGCGGTCAGCAATATCGGCATCCGCCCGACATTTGAAACAGGCGAAACCCTTCCGGCTTTGGAAGTCCACCTCTTGGATTTTAAAAGCGATCTGTATAATAAAGTACTTCAAGTACATTTCATTGAACGGTTGAGGGATGAAAAGAAATTCGCGTCCGTTCAAGATCTCATCCATCAAATAGAAGCGGATGTACACTCTGCCCGGGAAATCCTATCATGACCGAATTCAATCGTCAGATCTATGTGCTTAACCCGGCTGAGTTCAGCCCCGAGACCATCGCGGTCGCCTTCGCCAAAACATCCCGTTCCCCTGAATCCTTCCTGGAAATTGCCAGAGAGCTGACAGACGCCAGAAGCGCGGAATTCAATGAGAAATGGGTGGTGGGCTACGGCCATTCATCGGTTGCCGAGCATGCCGTCTTGCACATTGCCATCGAAAATGTCTCACGCCTGGCCGTGGAGATGATCGAATTGAGCCGCCTGGCATCCTTCACCGAGAAATCCACCCGCTATCAGAAATGGTCTTCCGAGGCATTCTATGTACCAGATGAGATCATGCAAGCCGGATTTGAGAACGACTATCGTGCTGTTTGCGGTGGTCTCTTTGAAGCTTATCAACGCTCCCTTCCCCTCTGCCGGGATGTGATCGCCAGGCAGTGCGCACGCACCCCGGAGGAAAACGACCCCGCATATGAACGCCGCTTAAAATCGGTGTATGTTGATTCCTGCCGCTACCTGCTGCCTGCCGCAGCCCTCGCGAATGTGGGTATGACGGCCAACGCGCGGGTGCTGGAACACCTGATCTCCAAACTGCTCAGTCATCCCCTGGCGGAAGTTCGCCAGATTGGCGAAGAGATCAAAAACGTTGCCTTACAGCAAGTACCGACCCTGGTTAAATACGCCCATCGCAAACCGTACCTGGTGGAAGTGGAAACCGGTGTACAGTCTGATCCACAAGAAGCGTTGCGTGGGAAAGATGACTGGTGTGAACTGGTGGACTATGACCGTGATGGAGAAAACCAACTGCTAGCAGCGATCCTCTATCGGGATGGGATTGACCCGTATGCCGCTTGCCTGGAACGGGTGGAGAAGATGAGCCAACCAGAGCGATTGGCCCTCGCCGGTCGTTACCTGAACCACATGGATCGCTTCGATTATCCTCTGCGGGAAACCGAGCACACGCACTATACCTTTGATCTCGTGATGGATCAGGGTGCCTACTACGAAGTTAAACGGCACCGCATGATGACACAGACTCCCCAATCTCTCACCTGTGATCTGGGGTATGCTGTTCCGAAGTTGATGCGGGACGCTGGTTTCGAATCGGAATACCGGCATGCGATGGAAATGGCTCATGCGGGATACCATCGAATCGCCAAATCCAATCCATTCCTGGCCGGATATCTGGTGCCAAATGCGTATAACCGGCGGGTGTTGATCACGCTCAATTATCGGGAAGCGTTTTCATTCATCCAGTTGCGGTCTGCACCTGGCGCGCATTACGCTGTCAGGCGGATCGCGCAACGGATGGCGGAACAGATCAAAGCTGTTCATCCACTTCTTGGTTCGTTTCTGCGATATAACCACGAAGAAACCTGCCAGGGAATCGAAAAAGAATTCCTCGTAAGCGAATAAATCCGAGTCGGCTAAGAATTGGTAATCAGAGGTTTGGCGCCATGCCTCGTCCGGAGCATGGATCGGTGTCCATGCCAGAAGATATGCCAGTCTCCCCTACTTTTCTGCAATGCGATGTAGGTATATAACGCTCCGGTGAAGAAGCCGAGGGTCAGCATCAGCACAACCCAGATGGCCGCCCGAATGGGCGACTTTTCGCGGTAAATGATCCAACCTGAAAACAAGATAAATCCCACATACAGGTCAACCAGGGAGACAATTCCCCATGGGGCGGACAGGATGAGCGCACCGTCTTTCGCGAAGTCACCCTTGATGAAAGCGTAAATAATGATCCCGGTCATAGCCAGGATGCCCAGCATCGATACCACTTTCGCCAATCGCATCTCAGCTCTCCTTCTGTTGATCTCGCGGGGAATGGGGAAACCAGGGGATGAAGGCGCTGGTGGTTTCCGCGTATTCCCGATAGCCCGGTTTCTGGTTGATGAGCGTCTTCTCCAACAACGCCACCCCGGATACCCGCACCAGCAGGAAGGTCATCAGGATGGGGGAGAAGATGGTCCAATAGGCGCCCGCGGAGGCAGCGAACAGGTAGAACGCCCACCATTGAGCGGCATCGCCAAAATAATTGGGATGCCGGGTATACTTCCAGACGCCTGTTCGCAATAGCTTCCCCTTGTTCTCCGGATTTTTCTTAAATTGGACGAGTTGAACGTCACCGGCTGCTTCAAAGAAGAAACCGACCAGCCACAGCAGCATCGCGAGGTAATCCAGCCATCCCAAGCTGGCTGAGCTGGAATAATAATGGAGCGCGCTGATGGGGATGGCGATCACCCACATCAAGATACCCTGGAAAATAAACGTTTGGAAAAAGCTGTACCACCACCAGCGTTTCCCGTTCGCTACCCGCCATTTCTTATAACGGAAGTCTTCCCCCTTGCCGGCATTACGTAGAAGGATATGGATCGAGAGACGCAATCCCCAGATCGTGACCATGATCGAGAATAACCAACGCGGCAGGCTAATTCCGTCAGGGATCAACCAGAGGCAGGCGAGGTTGACCAGCACAAATCCGGTTCCCCAAAAAATATCCACGATACTGGTATTCTTGAGGATAAGCGACAGGATCCATACGAGGACCATCAGGACCAATACGAGGAGGCCGATCCAGCCCAAGAGCGACATATAGGTCATCTTATACTCCTTACCCGGTGAATGAACGGATTCTACGGGTTAGTTCTGAAATCCGGTTGATCGATTCCTCACCCGGTTGATGCGTGGCGACGCAGGAGACACAGACAGCTCCCGGGCCCACATGGGCACCCAACGAGGGAGTCACATCCTGAATGAGTACCGGAAAATTCACGGGAAGAATGGATCGCAGCCGTTCCATCAATTGATCAACTTCATCCCGCGCGTTAAAATGTGTAAACCCGATCTGCTCCAGCGGACCGAGCGCTTCCACCAATTCGACCAGGCGATCCTCGGCCCGCCGTCGAGTGCGAACCGCCTCCATCTTGGCCACACCCCTGACCATCTTCATGATGGGTTTCATGTCCAGCAGGCTGGCTATGGTGTGTTTCATGTCCGAGAGCCTTCCTCCCCGCCGGAGATATTCCAGTGTATTCAGACGGGCATAGGCATACGTCCTGGATTGGATATCTTGAATAACCGGGAGGATCTCAGAGAGTGGCTTGCCCTGCTGCACCAGAAGGGCGGCAGTGCGGACGATCAGTCCCAGCCCCAGCGATAGCTGGCCAGAATCGATGACTGACACCTTTTCCACCGGGCTGATCTCACGGGCGGCCAACTCTGCCACATTGCAGACATTGCTTAACGATTTTGAGATGTGGATGGAGAGTATCTCATCCGCGCCCGCGCGGATCAGGGATTCGTAGTGGTCTATGAAGACATCCACACCCGGCGCGGAGGTGGTGGGATGCGGATGGCTGGACGGAAGCTGCCGATAAAAATCTTCCCTGGCCAGGTCCACATTATCACGATAACTCTGACCATTCATGTTGATAAATAACGGGATGACCGTGATGTTGAGATTATTAATGATCGATTCAGGCAGGTCACAGGTGCTGTCGGTGACAATTTTAATCGCCATAGACGTTTTCCCCGTCAATATCAATCGATAATAGTATTAATTGGTTGGATTATCCATCCAATCATAGTATACACAAACCTGCTTAAATGAAAAGGTAATATGTACAAAGTATATACAACATTGTTTAAGGTAATAAATCAATAATGGAATGACGCCAAAAAAGATGCCTGGCGGGGTGGAAAAATGGAATAAGGGAGTTAAATGGGCAGCGTAAACAGGAAGGTGGTACCCAGGCCGTATTCGCTTTCGAACCAGATCCGCCCGCCGTGTAATTCGACCAGGACCTTACAGATGTATAGTCCCAGACCAGTCCCCGGGATATCCCTCGATTGGGCATCGTCGGTACGGAAATACCGTTGAAAGATGCGTTGTTGGTCGGAAGGTTTGATACCGATCCCAGAATCCTGAACCGAGAAGATCGCCTCATGGCCATCGATCCGGGTTGTGATCGTGATCTTTCCACCGGGCAGTGTGTATTTCGCTGCATTGCTCAGTAGATTGGTGAGAATTTGATTTAGTCGATTCTCATCGGCTTGCACAGGTGGCATCCCCGCGGCCAGATCGGTGCAGAGCAACAAACCTTTCTCTTCAAGTTGGGGCAGCAGGGTGGTGACCACCTGTTGGATGACATGGTCTGCCTGGATGGGCGATAGGTGCATCTTCTCTCGGCCGGAATCCAGTCGGGCGGCGTCCAAAAGGTCTGATATCAATTCGGTCATTCGATCGACATTGTTGAGAATGGTTTTAAGAAAATCAGATTGCTGCGTATTGAGATCACCCACCGCACCCGAAAGGAGCAACTCGGAATACCCGCGGATGGATACCAGCGGATTCTTGAGTTCGTGGGCGACCATGGAGATCACTTCAGACTGAGATTCTGTAGGAAGACTTTCTGCGCCAGCTACATCGGTTTGGATTCCATACTGCTGTTGTATCATGCTTTCAATTCGAGCGCAACTTTGTATTGGATGGATCAACATGCACCTGGATGCTTTACGGTAAAATGAAGCATCTTACTTATTGAAAGCATACCCAGCATTTCATGACTACCGAGACCCTGCAACAATCGAATAAACCGTATCTCACACCCGGTTCGCGGGATTTACGCCTGGATCTATTGAAAGGCTATTTTATTGTTCGAATGCTGGTGGATCATTCTGCCGGATACTCGATATTGCATTGGGTTATCGGAGAGACCGGTTTTCTTGTATCGGGTGCTGAAGGTTTTTTATTCCTCTCGGGTTTACTGGCGGGGATTGTATACTATCGGGTCAACCATAAATCGGGTTTGGGCGAGGGGGTAAAAAAAGCAGCCAGCCGGTGCATTAACCTCTACCTGATCGCTCTGACCGCCTCTATCATTTTTATGTTTATTTCTGAACATTTTCGTTTGAGGTGGGCACTTGAATTATCCATGTCCATCCCCGTCCCATTGGTCATAAAAATGATGACTCACAGGATTAGCTATCCGTACACGGAAATCCTGCAGATATATGCCTTGTTCTTTCTCTTCCTCCCCCTGATTCTGGTGTTCCTGGAGAAAGAAAAAAAGTGGGTTATCCTGGCGGTATCGGCTGTTTTATACTTTGCCTATCAGATCTCACCCAGCGCAGGAAACTTTACAGTGTTGACCAATCAGGGGAATTTTATTAATTTTTCCGCAGCACAATTTCTCATGATCATCGGATTATCGATTGGGTATGCCCCATCCAATGAGAATAAATTCCTTACCCGTCCGGCTCCTCGTTTATGGCTGATGGTTGCCTCCCTGGGCACCCTGCTGACCATCGTTCTATTCTACTTGATCAAAAATCCTTCCATTGCAGCAACCTTCGGTCTCACACAGGAAAATCTTTCCTGGATCTCGACGAAACCTTTCTCCAAGGTCAATCTGGGTCCAGCCAGATTGGTGGCATTCTTCTGCTTCTTTACCGTCCTTTTGCATTTGACCACCCGATTCTGGTATGGGCTGAATCGATGGCTGGGATGGCTTTTGCTGCCGTTGGGCCAATTCTCACTGCAAGCCTATCTGATTCATCTGCCATTGATATTGATCTCTGCGCTGATCTATCAAGGATTGGACTTGTCCAGGAATAATCAATGGGCCAACCTTATTGCTTCCACATTGACGGTAGGAATTGCCTGGTGGTTTACCAGGAATCGTTGGTTGACGCCCGATCCACGAACAAAAAGATGGTTGTATTATGCGCCGGGGATTGTGATTGTCGTATTCATCGCCATCGAGACGATCTACCGCCTGCCCGGATTATACGAAGGTTTACGCGCAGTTTTCTCTATGATCCAAAACGCAATGCGAGTGCAATAATCTCAATCTCATCGGTTAGCTAAGTGTAAGGAGCGGTCCAGATGAAAATCTCCATTCTCGGTTTGGGCGGGATCTGCCAGAAATATTATCTCCCCATTTTGACAACCCGACCCGATATCCAACTCCAGGTATTTGCCCGAACGCAAGAAACATCCACTCGAACGCAAGCCGTCTGGAAAATTCCCCAGGTTGCCCACCATGTGAACGATGTACTTTCCTGGAAACCGGATGCGGCGTTTGTGCTGACTCCATCCAATACCCACTTCGAGTTGATCAAAACCCTGCTCGAATCCGGTGTGGATGTCTTTACCGAGAAGCCGGCCACCCTTTTCGCCAGTCAGACCCGTGAATTGGCGGACCTGGCGGATGCCCGGCAGAAGATCCTGATGGTCGGATTCAACCGGCGGTATGCTCCGCTCCATCGGCGCGCAAAAGAATATTGGGCGAGCCGCAAGGTGGAACAGGCGATCTTTACCAAGCTGCGTGTAAAGCCATTTCATGATGACGTCCGCGGCCACCTGTATGACGACACCATCCATCTGGTGGATACGCTGCGCTATTTCTGCGGGGAAGGGCAAGTGGTTCATACCGAAATTCGAGTGGACAAACAATTTACAGGCGCCACGGCGGTCGTCGCCCTGGAAGGGGGTGGCCTCGCGCAGATCATCACCAGTATGCGGGCCGGACAGTGGCGGGAGCATTATCTTCTGGCTGGGGATGGATTGACTATGGATGTGGATGCATTTCGAGATCTGACGATCTCGCAGGGGGATGAGCAGCGCACCTGGCGCGAGGCGTACGATTTAGGAAATGACACCATCACCGGCCGAGGATTTAGGGACGAGGTGCAGCATTTTCTGGATTGCGTCAACTCCCGTCGACAACCACTCACCAGTGCGCACGATTCTGTCAAGACCCAGGAAATGGTGGAAGCCATCGCCGGTGAATAAGTAGCAGTTCTTTCTCCCAAATTATACAGACAAGCGATCCGAAAATAGCACTCGTCTGCGCACCGGTTTATTTTTCTTCGTTGGCGAAAGACAAACCGTTCGCGCGGAGGGCGAGTCGCAGCAGGTCGAACGCATTAGGACCGATCCCATGCAGTCGTTTCACCTGAGATTCCGTCAGTTGTGATAATTGGGTAAGGGTGGTGCAACCTGCCTCGATTAGCGCTCTCCGAGCGGGTGCGGACAATCCCAACGGTATAAAATCGTCATACAGGTCTTGCCGCTTGATCCTCCTGGTGGGAATTTCAGGCATGTTTCCTCCCTATATTACGTAAGCTGCCACTGGTTGTGAATTAATTATACGATGTTCCCTGTTCAGGCAGGCTGATACACGAGCAAAACGTTCCCAGAGTGTAAACGCCCTGGATTGCACCAGCTTAAAATCGAGCCGCTCTTTAATGCCGTTGAACATGGGCGTCCCGCTGCCCAGGATGATCGGGTTGAGCAGCAGTTGAAACTCATCGATCAATCCGAGTGGCGCCAACGCCGAGACGATCGTGCCGCTGCCAAGTATGGTGATGTTTTTCCCCGGCATCTGTTTGAGCTTCCTGATCTCGTTGGCAAGGTCACCCGAGAGTAGGGTTGTGTTTCCCCATGCCACCGATTTCAGCGTTCTGGAAAATACGACCTTGGGCGTTTGATTCATGACACCGGCGATGACTGGATCATTCTTCAACGCATCGGGGGTTGGCCAGTATTGTTCCATGAGCTGATAGGTAACCCGCCCGAATACCAATGTGTCTGAGGATTTGGTCATGTCGCCGGAGTATTCGTTGAATTCCGCGTCCGTATGATGCCAGGAGATATCGTGATTGCGGCCCTCAAAGAAGCCGTCCATTGTGATCAAGTTGAATACCGATAGTTTTCGCATAAGCCCTCCTATGGGTGAGAGGATTCATCCCGGTCCGATCCGGTTCGAATCAGGCATAGTGTAACAGGGATAAGCCTGACCTGCCATTGACTTGTCTAATAATCAGAGAGTGGCCGCAAGGGCACCAGAATTGCCGGATGGAATACCCTGGGATTCCTGAGTAATTTGTATAATGCTACATATAGATAATAACATGGAGTAATAAGAATAGAATGCCGGAAGGAACGAGAATCCGCAATGGCATCCAACATGGTCGTGAATAGAACGGAGATCAGGTTTGTGTAAATGCTGCAATGATAGAAAAACATGTAGTAAAAAACTATTTACGATATGGGCGTCCTTCGGAATCGAATGTCCATCTGCCCTGCCCTTTGTTCTGTGCGTACACCCTGGCGCAATAAGCCACATCTGCCTCATCCAACAGGGTTTTGTTCCCGGATTTTCCCAACGTTCGAATCAATCCGACGCTGCATCCAACGGGTGAGGGTGGACGTGTTGAGACTGTACCTACGGCCAGCCTCGTTGATGCTGATGGGAACACCCTGCAGGGAAGCGTTCTCCTGGTATTCGGGCAGCGCTTCGCGGGGCAGGAGGGCGTTCACGCTCTGCTGACTGATCCCGATGGTGCCGTCCGTCATCACCGCTGCATTCAGTTTCCCCGCATTGATGGCCTGCGAAATGGATTCCATATCCAACCCGAGCTGGCGGGCTGCCTGCCAGGGAGCGATGAACAGGTCAAGACGGGATTTGTCGATAGGCATAAACAATCCTCCACGGTAAAACACTACAAGTTAACTATACAATGAAATGATAGCGATGTCTATAAGGAATGAATAGAAGATGGGATCTGTATATCCCCATACGATTAATTCGGCCAGGTAACGTGCAGCTATCGGTATCGGATATTATCTTGATGGGGGTGGCGAGCGGACTTAAAAAGCCGGTGATCCGAAATAATAGAGTGGGCGGAATACACCTCTATAAGCAATGTAAGCGGTCTGGTTAATTGGTATTAGCTTAAAACTAGCATAAATATACCTAATATAGTGAATAATAGTTATAACTAGTAAAATAATACTAAAAAAGTTGTATTTGTTTCGCCAAAATGCTATACTGTTCAGGAACAAATTGGAATTGTTCGGAAAGTTGGATAGCCGAATGAAATCTAAAATTGATTTTTCGATCGCGACAAGTGAGCAGATCGTGTATGCGATTTGCAGCCAGTTGGTCGATTTCAGGCTGGAACGGAATTGGACCCAGGCAAAACTGGCGGAAGAAGCCGGCGTTTCCATTAAAACCATCACCAATCTTGAGAATGGGAAAGGAATCTCTCTCGATACCTTTGTCAGAGTGATCATGGCTTTCAACCTTCAGGCAGAACTTGAAAACCTTCTCCCTGATGCGACAGTCCGCCCGATAGAACGCGTCAGCAAGATAGGCAAGGAGCGTAAACGAGCCAGAAGTATCAAGCCTGGTAATGAATCCGCCGAATGGAAATGGGGGGATGAATCGGATGGAAAACCATGACTGATGCGAAAGTCATCCTATGGGGAAGTCAGATAGGCGCAACGTCCTGGTTGGACGATCGGAAATATGCGGTGTTCCAATACCACCCCGAATTTTTGCGAAGCAACATTCAACTTTCCCCTCTGAAAATGCCGCTGCAGGAATCGCCATATTCATTCCCTTCGCTTCCCCAGAATTCCTTTCATGGTTTACCCGGGCTGCTCGCTGATTCCCTTCCAGATAAATTCGGAAATGCCGTGATCGATGCCTGGCTTGCCACTCAGGGCCGATCCCCGGAAAGTTTCAATTCTGTTGAACGACTTTGCTACATTGGCTCACGGGGGATGGGTGGATTGGAATATGAGCCGGCTATTTTCGAAAACAAAACCAGGGATAGGGTGATCGAACTGGCAAAGTTGGTGGAGTTGTCAAATGAGATCCTTGGTCAACGGGAAAGTCTGCAGGGTGTTCTTTCCCCGGATAACAGTGAGGCGTTGGCTGATATTCTACGGGTGGGCACCTCAGCCGGAGGCGCCAGGGCGAAAGCCGTCCTGGCGTGGAATCCAGAGACTAACGAATTTCGGTCGGGTCAGATAAAGCTGTTGCCCGGATTTGAGCCGTGGATATCTGAAGTTCGATGGGGTCGGCAATAATCGAGATAAGGAACTCGCCGATCCCCAGGGTTATGGGAAAATCGAGTACGCCTACTATTTAGTGGCAGCGCAGGTGGGTATAAAAATGTCCCATTGCCGCCTTCACCATGAAGGTGGACGCAGCCATTTCATGACCAGACGTTTTGACCGTGATGAAAAAGGCGGCAAGATTCACATGCTGTCATTGGCTGCGATGGCTCATCTCGACTACAACCTGCCGGCCGCGTTCTCTTACGAAGAAGCAACCCAGGTGATGAAACGCCTGGACTTGCCGCGTGAAGATATCGAACAGCATATTCTGCGCGCGATGTTCAATGTGGTGGGCAGAAACCATGATGACCATGTTAAAAATATCGCCTTCCTGATGAACAGGGAGGGTGAGTGGAGGTTGTCACCGGCATTCGATGTGATCTATGCCTACAATCCCAGCGGTGCGTGGACCAATGGCCACCAGATGACCATCCAGGGCAAACGGGATCAGATCGACCGCCAGGACCTGATCGCACTGGCGGGGTTGGGGGGTATAAAACCCAGGCGGGCAAATGAGATGCTGGACCATGTGATAACCGTATTCAAAGAATGGCATAGTTTTGCCGGTAAGGCTGGTGTGGATGAAGAACGCATCATCCAGATCAGAAATGCGCTGCAGCTTGATCTGTAAACAGATTGCCTTAACCTCATGTTGATCTTTCAAAACCGGTGTCGATCTTAATGATTTCCGGTTTTCGAGTATGATTGATTCCACACTATTTTGAAGGTGCCCATCCATGAATACTCCTGTCATTGTCGATTTTCCCCTCCGGGGTGAGTGGATCGCTCCCAACACCCCCGGTACCAGGATCCCCAGCCACGGCACCGATCAGCTTGGCCAAACCTATGCATTCGATTTCCTCGGCGTGGAGCCGAACGGCTCCGGCAAAAAGTTTTATCAGGTCAGCACGTTTCGCTACTTGCTATTCGGTGTTCCGCTGACGCAGTGTTACGGCTGGGGCAGACCCATCTACGCGGCGACCGCCGGCACGGTCGTGCAGGCTCACGATGGCGTCATCGAGCGTGATCCGGTGAATATCGTTCGCGACCTGGGGAATATGTTCAAGAATGCGCGGGATTTCAATTCCAAACACATCCCCGACTTGCGTGTGCTCACCGGCAACTCCATCCTGGTTGAAAGCGCGGATGGCTATGTGCTTTATGCCCATGCGCAGAATGGTTCGATCCGGGTGTCACCCGGGGAGAAGATCGTCCCCGGTCAGCATCTGGCCAATGTCGGGCACTCCGGTAATTCGACCGCCCCTCACCTGCATTTCCAGTTGATGGATCAGCTCGATCCCTGGAAGGCAAAAGGCATCCCCATTTGTTTTCGCGAGTACGAGGTGTTCACGGATAACGCCTGGCACTCCGTGCAAAATGGCATTCCCACGGCAAAGGAAAGGATTCGACGAGTGTGAATTGGTAGTGCGAAGTGCGTAATTTGGGTTGAGGACGAATGTCCGAATCCCAACATCACATAATTAACCATCTACAATCAAAACCGGCCGAAAGGCCGGTTCACTAATTTCTGGTCTCTGGTTACTGGTTACTACCCCCCCCTACACATCCAGGTTGCGGACATCCTTGGCGTGGGTGGTGATGAAGCGTGTCCGGGGCGGGACCGCCTCGCCCATCAGCATATCAAAAGTGCGGTCGGCTTCGGCGGCGTCTTCGATCGCCACCACCAGCAGGGTGCGGTTCTCCGGGTTCATGGTGGTATCCCACAACTGGATCGGGTTCATTTCACCCAGACCTTTGTAGCGGTGAGATGTTCGCCTTTTCCGCGCTGACGCCCATCTCTTTCAAGATGCGCTCCTTATCCTGATCGGTGTAGGCATAACGGATCTTGTCTTTATGCCCGATCCGGTAAAGCGGCGGCTGGGCGATGTACATGTGCCCTTCATCGATGATGGGCTGCATGTAGCGGAAGAAGAAGGTGAGCAGCAGGGTGCGGATATGGCTGCCGTCAACATCCGCATCGGTCATGATGATGATCTTGCCGTAGCGCAATCCGCTGACGTCGAAGTTATCGCCAATGCCGCAGCCCAGGGCGGAGATCAAGGCTTTCACCTCGTTATTCGATAAGATCTTATCCAGCCGGGCACGCTCGGTGTTGAGGATCTTTCCGCGCAGAGGCAGGATCGCCTGGAAATGCCGGTCGCGGCCTTGTTTGGCAGATCCACCCGCCGAGTCACCTTCCACAATATACAGCTCGGTCTTGGAGGTATCCTTATCTGAACAATCGGCCAGTTTGCCAGGCAGGGTCAGGCTCTCCAGGGCGGATTTGCGGATGACCAGATCGCGCGCTTTGCGGGCAGCATCCCGCGCGCGGGCGGAGGTGAGACATTTCTGGATGATGGCTCTGGCCGCCTGGGGATTCTCTTCCAGGAAACGGCTGAATGCTTCCCCCACCACCTGTTGGACGTAGGTCTGCACTTCCGGGTTCATCAGCTTGACTTTGGTCTGGCTTTCAAACTGCGGATCCGGGTGCTTGATGCTGACGATGGCGGTCATGCCCTCGCGGGTATCGTCGCCGGCGAAATTGGGGTCGGATTCTTTGAGCAGACCGGATCGGCGTCCATAATCGTTGATGACGCGGGTTGTGGCTGCGCGCAGACCGGTCAGATGGGTACCGCCGTCGATGGTGTTGATGGTATTGGCGAAGGAATAGACCGATTCTGAGTACGCGTCTGTGTATTGGATGGCGGCTTCGACCCCGATCCCGTCGATCTCTTTTTCTACATAAACAACTGGATGGAGTTTTTCACGGTTGCGGTTCAGATAACGGACGAAGGAGTTGATCCCGCCTTCAAAATAGAAGGTCATCTCTCGCTCGGTCGTTCATCCAGGAAGCAGATGGTCACGCCGCGGGTGACGAATGCCATCTCGCGAAAACGTTGGACCAGGGTATCAAACCGGTAATCGATCTCCGGTTCCTTGAAGATGTTCGGGGTCGAATTTGAAGGTGGTGCTGGTTCCATGAGCGATCTGGGTCGCACTTGCCGATCGGCTTGACCGGATCCTGGGGAATGCCCCGTTCGTAGCGCTGGAAGTAACAATTGGCCGTCACGTTTGACACGCACTTCACACCATTCGGAGAGCGCATTCACAGCAGAAACACCCACGCCATGCAGACCGCCGGAGACCTTATAGCCGCCGCCGCCAAACTTGCCGCCGGCGTGCAGGATGGTCATGACCACTTCCAGGGCGGATTTTTTCTTCTCAGGGTGGATATCCACCGGAATACCGCGACCGTTATCTTCCACGGTGACGCTGCTGTCCGGATGGATGGTGATATTGATCAGGTCGCAGACACCCGCCAGGGCTTCATCGATGGAGTTATCCACCACTTCATACACCAGGTGGTGGAGCGCTTTCATATCAGTGCCGCCGACATACATCCCCGGTCGGCGGCGAACGGCTTCCAGACCTTCCAATACCTGAATATCTTTCGCGCCATAATTATTGACGGCGTTGGAATCTACCATACTTAACCTCCGACCTCACTTCGTTACATCAGACATGGCTTGTTGCGCTTGTTGTGCCTGGGTTAGGAACTCTTGCACAAAGCGCAGACTGTCACGGTAATAGAAAAAGCTGGCGGCGATCACGCCGGTATTGACAAAAGCGTGGCCAAGAATGCCCACCAACGTCAACCAGGAAGTCTCTTTGGGCACCTGCCAGAGCATGTCCAGACCCTGGCTTACCACAACCAATAACAGTAAGAAGAATCCCGTCCCCGAATAGGTGAAACGTACGACCTGTACGCTGGTTGCCAACGCTCGAACAAAAGGCAGCCGGAGAGCGAATATCCCATGCGGGGTGAAAATCAATGGAACGATCAACCAGACCACCAGAATCCCACCCAGGAACAACGCTCCCTGTCCGAGGATCGGATTGACGAGAGTCAACGAGCCAAGGACAACCAGGACGGGGATGCTCAGCACGATCAATGCGATGACCAGGCTGAACACCAGCAACAGCGATTGCCAGGTCGTCCAACCCAGGCTGCCCGGGGTGATTGGCAAGGCTTCTTTTCCGGTCACCTTTGCGATCAGGCTGAAGAACAGGGCTCCGATCATCAAACCGACCAGGCTCAGGATGATCCACCAGCCGATTGCATTTGATGTTGATTCTACTTCCAAATAAATCGGATTGCCAAATGGTGTTGCCAATGGAAGCCAATTTGCCATCAAGCTGGGTGTGCCGATGGGATAGGAGCGCAAAGCCATGGTCAGGTTGAAGTGCTCGGAGATGGTCGACCAGATCGCCTGCGCGGCGGTAAGGCTCTCGGTCATAGTGGTGTTATCCATCACGGGCATCTTGCTCATCTCGAGCAGCAACGGCTCCAGCAGTTTGCGGATGCCGAGATGCGGTCCCAACCAGATGATCAAATCGACGATGATCGGCAGAAGGATCAACCAGATATGGCTTGCGACAGCATCAAAACCAGCCCGGAGGCTGGGGATGATTTTTGGTCGAAGATCTTGAAGGTTTTTCCATGCAGGGGTGTTCATACCAATTTTAATTTTACCACATGCTGATTCCGGTTAGAATTACATTCATGGATAAGAATTCCATCCGTCCGGATAGCTCCCGAATGAGTGTGCTCATCGCGACCATTTTGCTGGTCTATGCGGTGACTCAGTTCATCCGTCAGGAGGCGAATCAATTCGCCATCCAGTTGCCGGGGTTCTTCCTGCCGGTCTCGATCAATTTCCGCAATATGATCTGGCTGGGGGTGGCCATTCTAGCCATCGCCGGGATGGATTGGCTGCTGGCGGATTATCCCGCGCTGGAGACCCGGCAACGGATACAGCACTGGCTTCTGCCTGCGTTAACTGCCTGGGTGATCGGAGTTCCGCTTTACGCACTGCCATCCGGTGCAGCCTGGTGGATGGTGTACATCCTCGGCGGGGTGTTGTTGACGCTGGTCTTCTGGGGCGAATTCTATTCGGTCAACCCATCCGGCAGCCGTGAACAGGTGGCTGTGATCGGCCTGGCCGGTCTATCGTACGCGCTATTTGTGGTTCTCACGGCAGGTCTTCGCTTTTCCGGGACACGCCTGTATCTGGTGGTTCCCGCGGTGATGATCACGGCCGGGTTGTTAGCCTTGCGGTCGTTATATCAGTCGACCGATGGGCGCTGGTTGTATGGCTGGTCGATAGCCGTCGGATTGCTGGCGGGGCAGATTGCCATCGCTCTTCACTACCTTCCCTTCAATTTTCTCCAGTTCGGTTTGCTCCTGGTCGGGGTGCTCTATGGGTCGATCAGCCTGGCAGATCGGGCAGTGCATCATCCGCTAACCCGGCAGGATTTTGTCGAACCGGCAATTGCTGTTCTCGCGGCCATTGTCCTGTCGGTGCTGCTAGGTTGATCAGATGGAAAAGCCCATAGACTCGCTGGCCGGAACTTCCTCCCCTGCAGATGAGCCGATATATGTACTCAGCGATGCGGTCATGGGTGCGGATAAACGCCCCGGAAGAAGCCTGCGGCATCCTGGCGGCGGATGAGACCGGGATGGTGCGCAGGCATCTACCGGTGGAAAATGCCTTGCACAGCCTCACCCGGTATCGTATGGATCCCCAATCCCAATTCCAGGCGATGATGCAAATTGACCGAGCTGGGTTACTGATGCTGGCTATTTATCACAGCCATCCGCACGGACCGTCCTTTCCATCCAATACCGATATACATGAAGCCTTCTACCCGGATACCTATTCGTTGATCTGGCATTTCGAAAGGAAACGCTGGCAATTGTCCGCTTTTTTGATCCGGGATGGCCAATACCAACCGGTTCCGATTCAGATCCGGTGATCTAAATCAAATTAATTGATCTATCCATCTTCGGCGCTCTGAAGGTGCAAATTCTTCCAATTTTGAAAACCGAATTGGGGTTGCGGTGTTATACTTTAAACCTATGGACATCTGGAGAACCCTCGTTACGCTGGCGTCTGCTTACCTGTTGGGAGCAGTGCCCTTCGGTTTCATTATCGTCAAAGCTTTCAGTGGGAAAGACATCCGTTTGATCGGCAGCGGTCGGACGGGTGGGACAAATGCCGGCCGCGCGGCCGGTTTTCTGGCGGGAGTCGTTACGGCCGTGATGGATTTTTCCAAAGCCGTCATGGCTGTCACCATCGCCCAATTCATCCTGCCGGATTACCCCTGGGTATCTGCGTTGGCCGGTTTGCTGGCGATTGCCGGACATAATTACTCCATCCATTTATTGGAGCGGGACCAATCTGGCACAGTGATCTTACGGGGCGGAGCCGGTGGAGCGCCCTTCCTGGGAGCAGCGGTTGGCCTCTTCTTTCCCACCCTTTGGATCGTCCTACCCATCGTTCTGATCGCCCTGCTTGTCATCGGATATGCGTCTGTGGCCACATTGTCCATCGGCATTAGCTCAACGATCATCTTTCTGGTGCTGGCCATCAAGGGCAGCAGCCCGTGGGAATATGTCGGATTTGGCATCGGCGGGATCATCCTGCTTTTAGTGGCATTGAGACCCAATATTAAGAGGTTGATCCAGGGAACAGAGCGGATCGTGGGTTTACGCGCCTGGCTGAAGAACCGAAAGAAAACCGAGTAATACCGATTTAGTAGATTTAAAAACCTCCGATTACGGAGGTTTTTTTGTTACAAAAGTTTGTACAAACGGCTAAATGGTTTCTTCCACCCCGGTTGGCTCTTCGATGGTCTCCTGGGTTTCCTCGGCCTTCATCTGCTGATATAAAAACCGCAGATTTCGTTTATGCAATTCAATCGCCAGACCCGTGAGCAAGCACCCGCGATTTACCGCAGGATTCAATATCGATTTCTGCCAGATAATCCAGTGGATTTCGGCGGCGCAGAGCGGTTTTCGCTGCTTTGCGAACCCCGGCAAGATAATTCAGATTTTCTTTAACCGAATCTTCGATCTCGCCCCGCAGGATGATATCGCCGTGACCCTGGATCACATTTTCAAGACCCATTTTACCGATATGTTTGATGGTATCGGTCATTTCATCCAGGTCACCATCGACCACGTAGGGCAGGGGCATAAAGGAGTCTCCGGCGAACAATACCCGGTCTTCTTCCACCAGGATTCCGAATTCCATCCCGGCTGTGACCAGCCAATGGCATCATGATCAAGTTCTTCTTTCCCACCCTGAGTGAGATGGTTCCCCCATCAAAAGTGAGGTGCGGTGGGACGATCTTCACCTGCTTGTAAGCCGGGTTTTGTTTGCGGGCTGTATCCAGCGCCACCGGTCCCTTTTCAACCAGAAGATGACGGCAGAGTGTATGCCCCAGGATGGTTGCGCCCGGAAAAAAACTGTTACCCCAGCAATGATCGCCGTGATGGTGCGTGTTGATGATGTAACGCACCGGCACTTTCAATTCGCTTTCGATAAAATCGCGCATCGCCAGGGTCTCTTCGGGCATGGCCAGGGTATCAATCAAAACCGCCCATTGCGGACCGGCGATCACACCGGCAGTCACCTGGGCGTATATCTCGCTCTGAAACCAGAATACATTTTCGGAAACACGTTCTCGCTGCATACACACATTCCTGGAAAAGGATTTTCCAAGAATAGCATAGTTGATTATAAAAGTCAAAAAATGGGACATTCGAGCGTGCGGATGTTCCACCGACAAGGCAGCCTCGTCCCACATCGGATGGAGTCAGGGGTACGAGCCGGTTCCCTCCCTTGACAGTCAGCCGCTCCGGATGGCGATGATATAATTAACTTGTTGAATCCATTTCAAATCTGCGTCACCCTTAAATGTCTCTTCAATTAAATATCCCATTTTTCAGGAGGTTGTGATGAAACCATTGAAGTTACCAGGGCCTTTTGCTCAACAACTCGTGGAACGCGACCGGGCAGTCATTTCTCCATCTTATCCACGAGGCTACCCATTTGTGATGGATCATGGTTCAGGATGTCAGGTTTGGGATGTAGATGGTAATCAGTTTTTGGATTTTGCAGCAGGTATCGCAGTCAACTCCACCGGCCACAGCCACCCGAAAGTGGTAAAAGCCATTCAAGATCAGGCAGAAAAGTTCATTCACATCTCATCGGATTTCTACCACCCCAAGTGGGTGGAACTGGGGGAAAAGCTGGATGAGATCGCTCCTTTCAAAGAACAAGCCATTTCATTCATGACAAATTCTGGCACCGAGAGCGTGGAAGCGGCCATCAAGCTGGCGCGTTACTCCACCGGGCGGAGCCAGTTTATCGGATTCCTGGGCGGATTTCACGGCCGGACCATGGGGGCAGTCACATTCACGGCCAGCAAATCCACCTACCATAAGGGATTCTTCCCCTTGATGAACGGGGTTTTCCATGCCCCTTATCCCGATCCCTACCATCCTATTTTGCATTCGAACCCGGGCGAGGATTACGGTGCGACGGTCGTCCGGTATATTGAAGAGCAGGTGATCGGCCGATTGATCCCCGGTGATGATATCGCCGGAATCCTGGTGGAACCGATCCAGGGTGAGGGAGGGTATATCGTCCCGTCGGTGGGTTTCTTCCCTGCCCTGCGCGCTTTATGCGATAAATATGGCATTTTATTGATCGTTGATGAGGTCCAATCCGGGATTGGTAGAACCGGCAAGTGGTGGGCGATTGAGCATTTTGATGTGGAACCAGACATCGTCTGCACGGCGAAAGGGATCGCCTCAGGAATGCCGTTGGGTGCGATGATCGCCCGCAAGAGCATTGTCGATTGGCCAAGGGGTGCCCATGGGAATACCTATGGCGGGAATCCGATCGCGTGCGCGGCCGCTCTGGCGACCCTCGAAGTATTGGAAGACGGCATGATCGAGAACGCAACCGAAGTTGGCCTCTATGCCAGAGACATCCTGGAAGAGATCGCGGTCAGGCATCCATCGATTGGCGAGGTACGCGGGATCGGCTTAATGCTTGGGATTGAATTTGTAACCGACAAAGCGACCCATCAACCGGCCTCCAACCTGCGCGATCGGATCGTGGATCTGTCATTTGAACGCGGTCTGCTCACCCTCGGCTGCGGTAAAAGCGTTATCCGCATCAGCCCGCCTTTGTGCATCACAACCGAAGAGATGGACAGCGGCCTCGCCATTCTGGAGGAAGCCATTACAATAGCAGAAAAGGAAATTTGAGACCATGCTACTGCCCGATTTACGCATCCGTCAGCGTGATTATCTGCTTGAGATCGCGCGCGCCCTGACGGAAGAGCTGGACCTGGATAAGCTCCTCAGCCGAATCCTACGGATCGCGCTGGAAATGCTGGCTGGCCAGGCGGGGCTGATCGCGTTGCGTGAAAAACCGGGCGGATGGCGCGCTGCCGCCGCAGACGGCCTGGCACCCAATTTTATCCGGTACGTTCAGCCGTTGTTAAAACAAATTCCCGAGAAGGATGATCCCGAGACATCCGAGTTGCCGGCCATTAACCGCATCCTGCAGGATATCGCCACCCTGGCAAGCTTTGGATTGCTGACCGGCGTCGGATTACCCCTGGTCGCCCGGCAACATGTGATCGGGGTGATTTTTATTTTTCGCAGTTACCCAGATAGTTTCTCCATTAATGATCGCGCCCTTTTGCGAAGTTTCGCCAACCAGGCTGCCATTGCGGTATCCAACGCGCAATTACTGAAACAGATCACTGAAGAAAAACAACGGATGGATGCGCTCCTCGATTCGGTGGCAGACGGAATCCTGATCCTCTCACCCCAATTCGAAATCCAGCGCTGCAACCCTCCCTTCACCAGGTTGATCCAGATGAAGACCGACCAGATCATCGGGAAACCGCATAAGGAGGTCATCCGCTGGAACCGTCCCCCGGAAGGTACGACGCTGGAGAAAGCTTCCCAGGATGGCTGGCCACTGACCCCGGGAGCAACCCTGTATGTGGAGGGTGACCTGGTGCGCTCTGATCCCAATCCACCCCTGCCGGTTGGGATCACCTATGCTCCACTCATGAACGAAGCAGGTGTATTGACCAATATCATCGCGTCCACCCGAGATATCACCCGCTTCCGCGAGGCGGATGAATTAAAGAGCACCTTCATTTCCATCATCAGCCACGAATTGAAAACCCCGGTGGCGTTGATCAAGGGATATGTGAGTACCCTCCGCCGGGAAGACGCGGAATGGGATCGCGATGTGGTGGCGGATAGTCTCGAGGTGATCGAGGAAGAAGCCGACCATCTCACCTTATTGATCGAGGATCTGCTTGATGCTTCCCGTCTTCAATCGGGGGCGTTGTCGCTCAAACGGTCGGATGTGTATCTGCCGGACCTGGTGACTTAGCTGGTGGAACGCTTCAGCGTACAAACGACCGCTCATCACATTCAAGCCGATTTTGACAAGGACTTTCCGGTCATCCTGGCGGACGAGAACCGGCTGCGGCAGGTGTTGAGCAACCTCATTACCAATGCCACCAAATACGCCCCGGGCGGCGAGATCAAGATCATAGGCCAGGTTCGCCCCGATCAGGTGATTGTCTCAGTGACAGATGAGGGGCCGGGAATTGAGCACAGCGACCTTCCGCATGTGTTCGACCGCTTTTATCGATCCCCCCAGGCTGTGAAAAAGACCAAGGGCGCCGGGTTGGGTTTATACCTGGCCAGGGCGATCATCGAAGCACATCACGGCAGCATCTGGGTGGATAACCGTCCATCGGGCGGCGCGCAGATCAGTTTCTCGCTCCCGAGAACAAATTCTTGATCGATCTGACCCTGGTTTCGGTCTGTATGGACTCGATTTCAGGGATGGTACGGGTGGTATAATCACACACAATCTCAATCAGGAAAGAATACTACATGCCTCAAACTCGAACTCTTTGTCCTCGTTGCCGCCAGCCAGTCATGGCGGAGATCAACCAATTATTCGATACCAACCACCAATCCTCAAGCCAAGCAAACCATCCTTTCCGGGCAATTTAATCTGATCCAATGCCCGTCCTGCGGATTCCAGGGAATGCTTCCCACCCCGATCGTTTACCATGATGCGGAAAAAGAATTGCTCCTTACCTTCTTCCCGCCCGAAATTGGATTACCCCTGAACGAGCAGGAAAAGATGATCGGTCCGATGATCAATAAGGTGATGAACGAACTCCCGCAGGAGAAGCGGAAGGGCTACTTATTGCGGCCGCAGACGATGCTTTCGATGCAACATTTGGTGGAGCGCGTGCTCGAAGGGGATGGGATCACGAAGGAAATGATCCAGGATCAACAGAAGAAAATTGATCTCATCCGCACTTTGATGGTAACACCCGCGGATGACCGCGCCAAAATACTGGAGACTGAATCCGCGCTGATCGACGAGACCTTTTTTGCCATTTTCAGCCGGCTGATGGAAGCGGCGGTAATGAGCCGGGATGAAAAATCTGCCCGTGAATTGGCAGACATTCAGCAATTGCTGTTGGAAAAAACCGCCATTGGGCAGGACATCAAGAAACAAAATGATGAAGCCGAAGCGGCAATGAATAGCTTGAAGGAAGCCGGCAAAGACGGTTTGACCCGTGAAAAACTGGTTGACCTGCTAGTAGAATCACCGTCCGAGATCCGAACCGCCACCCTGGTACGCCTGGCTCGCAGTGGGATGGATTACGCCTTCTTTCAGATCTTGAGTGAAAAGATCGAGCAGGCTGGGGGAGAAGAAAAGGACCGGCTCAGTAAATTGCGCGAATCATTGTTGAAGATGACCGCCGAGATGGACCTGGAGCTCCAGGAACAGGCTGCCCGGATCAAACAGGTCATTGACAAGATCATCACTTCACCGGATGTGGAGAAGATGACCGAGCAAATTCTTCCGGCAGTGAATGATTTGTTTATCGATGTGCTCCGCCAGGAGCTGCAGGCTGCCCGCGAGAAATCGGATCTGGAACGCAGCGGTAAACTGCAAATCATTGTGGATGTGATTCAGAAAGCATCCGCGCCCCCACCGGAATATGCCTTCCTCGAACAATTGCTCGCCGCTGAAGGTGAAGAGCAGATGAAAGCTGTCCTGGAATCACAGGCAGATATGGTGACCCCGGAGTTTATCCAACTCCTGGCGGGTGTCATTGCGCAGGCCGAAACCCAGGGTGAACAACCCGCTGTGGTGGAACAGTTGCGTTCTGTCCATCGTATGGCGCTTAAGATGTCAATGAAGAAGAATATGGCTCAATGAAAAGCAGAAACCGGTAGAACCAGAGACCAGAAATTTGGAATTAGCTTGTAGGGTGGGTTCGATGTTGAACCCACCGTTTTTATTATTTAATGATCTGGCGCTTATTCAGGGATATTCTCGAATTTGATCCCGGAACCACGCAGGGTGGTGATGTAGATCTTTTCGGGATCGATCTCAGAGAGACGCTGGCGCAGCCTGCGGACGAGCGCGTCAAGCGCTTGATCCGAAACGCCCAAGGCAGCATCGCTACCCCAAATCCCATTGATCAATTCATCCCTTGATACAACGGCGCCTTCCTGTTCATGGAGGATCTGCAGCATGCGGAACTGTTGCGCGGAAAGAGGCGGGAGGACTTCCTTCTGACCGATCCATACCCGTCTGGAGCGTGGATCAAAATGCAGACGCTCTGTCCGTTTGGGAACCGGCATTTGGGAAACATCGAGCGGCAGGGTGGAGTCGGAATTTAAGTATGCAAAATGCTGTACCAGGGCGATCTGAATCAGGTCGCCATCCTGGAGCAGAACGGAGGGATCCACCTTCTGTCCATTACAGAATGTTCCGTTCTTGCTGCCCAAATCTTCGAGCACGGTTCCGTTGGTGGCAGGCATCAGATTGGCGTGGTACCGAGATATTTGCCGGTCAGGGATCACAATGTCACAGGTGGCGTCCCTTCCCAGCAACATGGTCTTATTGATCATCCAGCGTTGTCCAGCCAGCGGACCAGTCTGACCGATCAGGAGTGGAACGTCTTCATTCTTTTGAATCGCCATACAACTCCAGGTAATTTCGAAATCTTCTTTACGGTATAATATTAACCGAAAACACGATTCTGGCAATAAGGATAATCACGCCGATTTTAATCCTTATTGCAGGAATATCATCCAGACGGAGAAGATCGCCTTGCCGCTAAAACCAGGAGAGGTACTACGCGGAAGATACCGGATGAACCGAATCATCGGTCAGGGTGGGATGGGTTCCATCTACCTGGCAGATGATCTCCGCCTGGAAGGCCGCCAATGCGCGGTCAAGGAAGTGGAACACGATAAGACCCTCCCGGCTGATGTGGTCAAACAGGCCAGGGATCAATTCCAGCGAGAGGCCACCGTCCTGGCCCGACTGGATCACCCCAATTTACCCAAAGTATCCGATTACTTCTCCATCGGTCCGCGTGACTACCTGGTGATGGATTTCGTCCCCGGAAAGGATATCCGGACGATGATGACCGAGGCACGCCAATCCGGATCATTTTTACAGGAAGAGGATGTGCTCGATTGGGCGAATCAGCTTGCGGATGCGTTGTCTTACCTGCACAATCAAAATCCTCCGATCCTGCACCGGGATATCAAACCGGGCAATCTGAAGATCACCCCATCCGGTCTGCTCAAGCTGGTGGATTTTGGCCTGGTCAAATTGGCTGCCCCCGGCGAAGTGACGATCACCATCTTGCAGGGACGCGGTACCGCGCTCTATACTCCGCTAGAGCAATATGGCGGTGATAGCAGCCACACCGATACCCGCTCGGATATTTATTCCTTTGGCACGACCCTCTATCACATACTAACGAATACGCCTCCATTGGATGCTCGCGAACGTTTTCTGCATCCCGAAGGGTTGATCGCACCCCGTCAATTGAATCCATCCATCAGCGCCCGGACAGATCGAGCGATCCTATGGGCGATGGGTCTGCATCCCACAGATCGTCCACAAACGGTCGAAGAATTTCGCCAATCATTACTGGGAGATAACATCCCTGTTCAGCGATCCCGATCCATTTCCGTGGCTCCCAGACCGGCAGATTATCTGAAATCCACACCCGAACGCTATCTGGTCATCGCGGCAGGCATCCTGGCTGGCATCAGCCTGCTGGTAACCCTCATTCCATAATCTCCCTCTCGAGGATTGGAGAAGAGTGACCTCTCCCTAACCCTCCCCTCGTCAGGGGAGGGGATTAATCGTGATGCTGTTTAACTTTTCTCGGCATGATTGATCTGAAAGATCAAAACTCCCTCTCCAGGCATGGAGAGGGTTGGGGAGAGGTCGATTTGCTGATGGTCACCATCTGGATCAGGTGAAATATGGCCAGACAAGGACAGCATTCTTCAAAGAGAATGGATATCGTGTACTCAAATTCTGGAATAGAGACCTAAGTAGAAACTTGGATTAAGTGATAAGCGTGATTATTGAAGACTTGGAGAAGGTGACCTCTCCCTAACCCTCCCCTCGTCAGGGGAGGGGATTTACTTGAGCTGCGAAATTTACCATAGCGAAGCCCGATTAATCATATATAAACACCACCCTCTCCTGGAAAGGAGAGGGTGGGGGAGAGGTCGAATATTTCTTAGAACAACACTTTGCTAAGGAATGATTGGGTTCGTTCTTGTTTCGGATGGCTGAATAGCTCATCCGGGGTAGCTTCTTCCACAATAAGACCATCATCCATGAAGATGGCTCGATTTGCGGTGGCGCGGGCAAAACCCATCTCGTGGGAAACCACGACCATGGTCATTCCCTCTTTGGCCAGGTTCAGCATGACATCCAACACCTCCTGGATCATTTCTGGATCCAGCGCGGATGTGGGTTCATCGAAGAGCATGATCTTCGGATTCATCGCCAGCGCACGGGCGATGGCAACTCGTTGCTGCTGTCCGCCGGATAGTTGGATCGGATGGTTGTCTGCTTTTTCCGGGATGCCCACCTTAACGAGTAATTGCCGGGCGATGCTTTCCGCTTCCGCTTTATCGCGTTTGCGGATGATCCGCTGTGCCAGCATCAGATTTTCCAATACCGTGAGGTGTGGAAACAGGTTGAAAGATTGGAAGACCATGCCCACTTCGGTCCGGACCAGGTTGATATTCTTGGCGCTATCCAACGGAATCCCATCCACGACGATGGAGCCTTTATTATATTCTTCCAGACGATTGATGCAGCGCAATAAGGTGGATTTCCCCGAACCGGACGGTCCGATGATCACTACCACTTCGCCTTTTTCCACCTGGAGGGAGACGCCCTTGAGGACGTGCAGATCGCCAAAATATTTGTGAATGGAGTTGACTTGAATGATCTCGTTCATGTCGGTTACCTCTCAATCCGGGTTTTCTGTTCAATCCAGGTGACGATGCGGGCGGAGAGCAGGGTCAGGACCAGATAGAGCAATGCAACCATCAACCAGGTTTCAATGGGGATGAAGTTGGCAGCCATAAACTCTCGTCCACGGCGGGTCATATCGGCCACAGCAACGACGCTCACCAGGGAGGAATCTTTGAGCAGGGAGATGAATTCATTTCCCACCGGCGGGAGGATCACCCGGGCAGCCTGCGGAATGATGACATAGCGCATCGCCTGGAAGTAGGACATGCCCAGGCTTCGCGCGGCTTCCATCTGCCCTTTCGGGATGGCCTGAATTCCGGCCCGGTAGATCTCGCTCATGTAGGCGCCGTAACAGAAGGTCAGACCGAGGATAGCCATACCGACTGGATTGGCGAGATAATTTTCAAAAGGTTCATAGTGGATGGTTTTCCCGAAGGATTGAATGACGGAGGGAAAAGCGAAGTACCAGAATAATAGCTGGACAAGCAGAGGAATACCCCGGACGACTTCCACATAGATAGAGGCAAGGCCAGATAAGATTGGATTCTTGGATAAACGTCCCAGACCGCCGATCAAACCGGCAAACAGCACCAGAAAAAAGGAGGTGACGGTGACCATCAGGGTCACACCGATACCGTCTTTGACGAACATTACGATCCGCCGGTAGGGGTCGGGGCTGGTGGTGACCAACAGGATGATCATGGCGATAACGAAGAGAACGAGCAGCCACCAACGGTCAAATTTCCATTTGGCATTCCTGCCATAAGACGGGGGTAGCGGGGCATCCGCTGTGGATAAGGTGGGTTGATTTATTTCGTCCATTTTACCTTTACCTGAAATGGTATGAAAAAAGCGAGGTCACTGGGGACCTCGCCTCTGAGCGAATATCCGCAGTTAGTTGGAAGCTGCCAGCCACTTTTGTTCGAGCTTGGCGATGGTTCCGTCAGCCTTCAGCTCGGCGAGTGCCTTGTTGATCTTTTCCACGAGTTCAGCCTTATCCTTGCAGACCATGACACCGTAAAACTCATTGGTGAATACTTCACCGACGGTCATCAATTTGTCGCTATTCATGCCTATAAATCCCAGGGCGGTTGGATAATCGGCAATCACGGCGTCTATCTGTCCGTTCATGAGGTCCAGGAAGGCCAGGTCGTATGAATCGTAGGGTTTCACATCGGTATCTGCAATATTTTTTGCTTCAATTTCGCCGGTGGTTCCCAGTTGCGCGCCCAACTTTTTGCCAACCAGGTCAGCGGTGCCGGTGATGCCGGTCTCGTCCTTGCGGACTGTGATGATCTGACCAGCGTTGATGTAGGGGTCGCTGAAGAGTGCATTCTGTTTCCGATCATCGGTGATGGTGATGGCAGCAGCGGCAGCGTCATATTGGCACTGGGAAACGCCTGAGATTACTGCATCAAATCCGATATTTACCCATTCCACCTGGAAACCGGCTTTTGCGGCGACAGCTTCCATCATTTCGATGTCGAAACCAACCGGTTTCTTGCCGGTGTCGTCCATCATCTCAAAGGGTGGGAAAGTGGCATCCGTGGCAACTTTCACGTTGGATGTCTGTTGGGCGCAAGCGCCTAAGACCATACTGAAAAGAATTACGACGGAAATGATCAGAAATGAGCGTTGTTTCACAGTTCTCCTCCAGAACGAATGAAAATTTTAGGGGATATTACAGGATACCCCGCCAATAAATAAATTATATCATGTAAATTTTGAGCTACTTTTGATGGCCGTATTCATGCTAGAATCAGTCCATGCATCCTCAGGAAACTAAACTGCCGGGTTCCGCTCCTGCCGGCGATAAACAGGATCTCCCGATCGCCCTCGTCACGGGCGGATCACAACGGGTGGGCCGAACCATTTGCCTGGCGCTGGCGCGTCTCGGATACCAGGTCGCCATTCACTATGCCCACTCTGGTGAGGCTGCCGCATCAGACCCGCGACCTGATCCTGTCTCAGGGAGGGCAGGCAGAGGTCTATCAGGCAGACCTGACACACATCGGTGAGATCCAGGTTTTATTTCAAAAAGTGGACCAGTTGAGCGGCAGGCTCGCGATCCTCGTGAATTGTGCCGCCTTGATGGATGGCAAGGATTTGCTCACTCTTTCCGAAAAGGATTGGTCCGAAACCATGGACCTGAATTTGCGCGCTCCGTTCTTCTGCTCGCAATTGGCGGCTGCCCGCATGCGGGACAGCGGACTGATCGTGAACGTAAGCGATTATTTCGCGGACCAAACCTGGAAAAGATTTCCGCTGTATGGTTTGTCCAAGTCAAGCCTGGAACATTTGACTCGAATGCTCGCGAGAAGGCTGGAACCGCAAATCCGGGTGAACGCGCTTGCACTGGCGCCGGTCGTTCCGCCCGAAGGAACCACTCCGGAAGAGTGGTCTCGTCTCCTGGCCAGGTCTCCGGGTGGACAGGCTGTGCCGGATGAGCAGATTGGACGGGCTCTGGCATACCTGATCGAAAACGAGTATATTTCCGGTGAGGTGTTACTGGTGTCTGCACTTGGATTTGAACCGAAACCAAAGAGAGCTTTGAATGGATGAGTCCGTGAATCCGATCGCCAGGATGATCAACCGCAGAAATGGCTTTTACGCTCTTTGCCTGTTCCTGCTCTACTTTCTTGGGACGGGTATAGCCCGATATCTGGGGGAGACCATCCGTTGGACGACCTTTTTTCTGGGATTAAGCTGGATCTTTTTAACCATTTGCGGCGTCCTGGTCTTGCATGAGTACTTCACCCGGCAGGCGAACTTGCTCAAAAGTGTGAAGCTGGCCACTCCTGCAGAGAAACGACTGGAACAGAGAACCCAAAATACGTTGTTTCTTGTGGTCTCCGCCCTGTTTGCCACCGCCGCCGCTATGACCGTATTGATGATCTACCAGGGAATTGTGACATCCACCCTGGGCTTGGTGGCATTCATCGGTTTTATACTCGCAGTGCTGTTGGTGACTCCGCCGTTCCGGTGGTGGGGATCAGGACTGGGAGAATTCTTTTTCTCGTTTCTGGCGTGTCAGATCATACCGGCGGCAGGTTTCTTACTGCAAAATCCGGATCTGAACCGCCTGGTGTCCATGTCCACACTTCCGCTGACCGCATTCTTTTTCGCCATGCAAATCGCATTTCAATTCGAATCGTACGGATCGGATTTTGCCAGGCAACCCGGTACATTGCTAACCCGCATTGGATGGCAGAATGGGGTCAGAGCCCATCATGCATTGATCGTTCTGGGATATCTCCTGCTCGGGATCGCCTTTTGGATGGGTCTCCCCTGGAGAATTATCTGGCCTGTCCTGCTTACGCCTGTGATCGCTGTCTTGCAGGTGTATCTTCTAAACCGGATCGCATCGGGAGAAAAACCGGCCTGGCGTTTTTATCGCATCACCGCCGCAGCCCTCTTCCTGGTAACCGCCTATTTCTTAACCTATAGCTACTGGACATTATAAAATGCCTCAATTTCTCACACTACGACCGCCATTTGAATCACTGGCGTATTTCCTGGAAACCATCCCTGATCGGCCGCTCCTGTCTGAAATGATTCCGACCATGCAGGCTATGGGACGGGTACTTGCTGAGGATATCTTCGCGCCGCACCCGTTACCCGAATTCCCCCGCAGCACGGTGGATGGTTATGCGGTGATCGCTGCAGACACCCACGGCGCGTCTGACAGCATCCCCGCCTTGCTCACCCTGATCGGAGAGGTGCCGATGGGCGCCAGCCCGTCTTTCACTGTTGAACGGGGTAAGGCTGCTCTCATCCATACCGGCGGGATGATTCCACCGGGCGCGGATGCGGTGGTGATGGTGGAACATACCCAGCAAGTCCACACCGGAGAAGTTGAGATCTTCAAGGCGGTTGGCACCCTCGAGAACATGATCCAGGCTGGAGAGGATATTAAAAAGGGCGACCTGGTCATCCCGCGTGGTAAGATATTGCGCATAGTCGAAGTCGGTGGCTTGATGTCGCTTGGTTTCACCTCTGTAGCTGTTGCGAAGAAACCCCGGGTCGGGATATTGTCCAGCGGTGACGAAGTAGTGTCTCCTGAAGTGTCTCCAAATATGGGGCAGGTCCGTGACATCAATACCACCACCATGAGCCTGGTGGTTCGTGAGGCGGGCGGCGAACCGATCCCCTACGGAATTGTAGGAGACAGCGAGAATGCCCTGCGCGAGATCGCTCTGAAAGCTTTCACGGAGTGTGATATAGTGTTGGTTACCGCCGGTTCCTCCGCTTCTTCGCGTGATCTCACATCGGTGGTGATCCAGAGCCTGGGAAAACCGGGAGTCCTGGTACATGGCGTTCAGGTTCGTCCGGGGAAACCCACCATCCTGGCGGTGTGCGATGGAAAACCGGTCATCGGACTGCCGGGCAATCCGGTCAGCGCCCTGGTGATTGCCGGGTTATTTGTAAAGCCTGCGGTTCAAAAACTACTCGGACAGGCGGATCGAAACCTTCACCCAACCATACAGGCGGTTCTGAGCGCGAATATCCCTTCGGTGGCTGGCAGGGAAGACTGGATTCCGGTAAGTCTATCCGGATCTGCCGGTCAATGGACCGCCACGCCGATCTACTTTAAAAGCAACCTGATCTTTAATCTGGTTCGAGCTGACGCCCTCGCTCACATCCCCTCCGATCAGACCGGACTTGCGGTCGGATCCACGATCAACGTAGAATTGCTATGAAAAACATCCTGATATCACTGATCCTCATTCCAATGTTAATATCCGCCTGCAACACCGGAGCCATCACCCCGGTAGAACAAACCGCCATCGCCGCATCCATCATGGACCAGCTCGGCGAACAGCAAACCCAGGCCGCCTTCGCGTTGACTCCGACCGCGACCATCACTCCATTACCGGCCACCCAAACTCCCACGGCGACGATCACTCCGGAACCATCGCTGACGCCTACCTGGATCACCTATACCGGCCAGCAGAAGATTATCGCACCGATCCTGCTCTACCATCATATCCGGTTCACCGACAACCCCGGCCGTTATGACGTCAGCCCGGATATGTTCTCCGCGCAGATGAACGCACTCAAGGAATGGGGCTACACGAGTGTGACGGTCCGCGATCTGGTCGGCGTCTTGCGAAGCGGGGGAATGCTGCCTGAAAAAACCGTGGTCATCTCTTTCGATGATGGCGACCTGGATGTCTATCAGAACGCTTTTCCGGTGATGAAAAAATTGGGACTGGTGGGCACCTTCTATATTGTCTCAAACCGATTGAAGTCAACCGATTTTGTCACCGCGGAACAATTGAAAGAAATGGCAGCCGCGGGCTGGGAAATTGGCAGCCACAGCCATTCCCACATCGATCTGTCGAAGAATCATGGCTCCATCGAGACCGAATCAGCCCACTCAAAGGCTGTTTTGGAAGATGCGCTCGGTGAGACGATCTCCACGTATGCTTATCCGTTCGGCGCTTTTGACGCGACCGTTGGGAATGGAGTCGCCAGCTCCGGTTTCACCGGTGCGGTTGGCCTCGGCACTTCATATATACACTCCGTCCATGTGGTGTATTACCTGAGTCGGATCGAAGTGCGTGGGGAATATGATATGGCTTCCTTCTCGCGCATCATCCCCTGGTCTCCTGTATCCACACCGGTTCCGTTTCAATAATGTAGTGTGAGAATTATGAGTGTCTATCTGAAAGACATACCTCTCGAGCAAGCCTGGCAGCGTTGGAAAGATGCGCTCGCGGAAGCACACCTCGACGGAATCCTGAAAAGCCAGATCATCCCACTGGATGAACATGCCGTCGGACGGATCTTGGCGGAACCGGTCTGGGCAAAGATATGCTCTCCGCATTACCATTCAGCCGCGATGGATGGATTTGCCGTTCGATCCGCGGATACGATATCTGCCCTGCCCTCAAAGCCGATCCGGCTCGGGGTGCGAAGTCAGGCATCCTACGTAGACACCGGCGATCCCCTCCCGGGTTTTGCCAACGCGGTCATCCCGATTGAACAGGTGGACGCCCTGGACGTAACAGGCTCTGCCGCGACCGACATCCGAAATCCGAAATTTATTGAGATTCGATCGGCGGTTGCTCCGTGGAGCTCGGTTCGGCTAATGGGTGAGGATATTGTGGCAACCCAGTTAGTATTGTCTGCCGGCCATTCCATTCGGCCTGTGGATCTGGGTGCGATGGCTGCCTGCGGCCACACACAGATCCGGGTCACACGAAAACCCCGAGTGGCGATCCTACCCACAGGCACCGAATTGGTGGCGGTTGGTGCGGACGTTAAACCGGGCGCCATCATCGAATTCAACAGCATTGTCCTGGCAGCGCAAATCCATCAATGGGGCGGCGAAGCGGAACGGTATCCGGTACTGGCAGATCAGTTTGAAGAGATCAAGCAAGCGGTTTGGACCGCTGCCCGGGACCACGATCTGATCTTGATCAATGCAGGCTCTTCGGCAGGCTCGGAAGACTATACGTCGGCCGTGGTGGAAGCGCTCGGAGACCTTCTGGTGCACGGGATCGCGATCCGCCCGGGACATCCGGTGATCCTTGGCATGATTTGCCTGGACCAAACCCGGCAGGTGCCGGTCATTGGAGTGCCGGGGTATCCAGTATCCGCCGCATTGACCGGCGAGATCCTGATCCAACCGACGCTGGCGATCTGGAACGGGCAAAATGTCCGACCGGTGGATACGATATCGGCCAGGCTGACCCATAAGGTGAACTCACCTGCAGGTGACGATGATTACGTTCGAATGGTCGCCGGGAAAGTGGCCGGTGTGATGCTGGCTGCGCCTTTACCGCGCGGAGCGGGTGTGATCAATTCACTGGTGAAAGCGGATGGGATCACTATCTTCCCCAGGGGTATGCAGGGATTGGAAGCTGGCGAACAAGTGACTGTGCGTCTGTATCGTCACCCTGAAGAGCTGGAAAAGACGATCTTCCTTTCAGGTTCGCATGATCTGACCCTGGATGTTTTGGCGGATGAGCTGTATCAGAAAGACATCCGGTTGGTCTCAACCAATGTTGGAAGCCTGGGCGGACTGATTGCCTTGCGCAGAGGCGAAGCGCATGCCGCCGGTTCGCACCTATTGGATCCCAAAACGGGCGAATATAATCTCTCACATATTCGGCAGTATCTGTCTGATCGAAAGATCGCGGTTGTAAACTGGGTGGAACGCGTGCAGGGTTTGATCGTGGCGAAAGGAAATCCCAAGGGAATCCATTCTCTGTCTGATCTGGGTGATCCCCGGTTTGGCTTTGTCAACCGTCAACGGGGCGCGGGAACGCGGGTGCTATTGGATTATCATCTTAATCAGTTGGGCTTGAATTCAGCGGATATCACCGGATATGACCAGGAAGAATACACCCACCTGGCTGTCGCTGCGGCTGTGTCCTCCAATCGAGCGGATTGCGGCCTGGGGATCGAGTTGGCGGCCAGTGCTCTGGATCTCGATTTCGTCCCCCTTTTCAATGAGACCTACGAGTTGATCATCCCCGAGGAGTTCCTCACCGATCCATTGATCGAGTCCCTGCTGACCACCGCACAGGATCCGGCCTTCCAGCAACGGTTATCGGCGCTGCCCGGTTACGCCATCACCCGGATGGGCACGATCCGAACCGTCTTGTAATCATTTAGAACCAGCCCTGCTCTTCCACGCTATACATCCCCTGACCAATTCCTCTTCAAACGACATACAATGAGGTTGAAAGGAGTTTTAACGATGATACCTAAATCCGGTACCAAAGCCCCTGATTTTTCCCTGCCTGATGAAACAGGCATGGTTCACCGGTTGTCTGATTATCAAGGCAAAACATTCCTGCTTTACTTTTACCCGAAGGATGACACGTCAGGCTGTACCACCGAGGCCTGCAATTTTCGCAATGATTACGGGGAATATCAAAAAGCCGGCGTGGTGATTCTGGGCGTCAGCCCGGATTCGCAGAAATCACACATAAAGTTCAAAGAAAAGAACCACCTTCCTTTTCCACTCCTGTCTGATGAAGGCCATAAAATCTGTGACGCATACGGAGTGTGGGGACCCAAGGAAATGCTGGGGAAGAAATATGAAGGAGTCTACCGGACCACCTTTCTGATCGGACCTGACGGGATGATCAAGGAGGTGTTTGAAAAAGTGAAACCGGCCGATCACTCAAAGGAAATTCTCGATAGTTTGAAGAAGTGATCAGGTATGCGCTTTCCTTGGATGGGTATAAAAAAACCGGAGTGGATTATTCCACTCCGGTTTCAATTTAACCAGGATTATTGAAGGCGCAGCAGCACCTTTCCCTTATCCCATAATTCTTCCAACCGGTAATACTCGCGGCGGGATGGGGAGAATAGGTGGATCACCACATCGCCGCAATCGGCGACGATCCAACCATTCTCTGCGGATCCTTCTGTTTTGACAACCAGTTTGGCCTCTTTATGGGCGGTCTCTGAGACGACATCCGCGAGAGCTCGCAGCATCCGGTCGGATGTGCCTGAACACAGGATAAAATAATCCGCGAAAGAGGCTACTTCCTGGATATCCATCAGAACGATATTCTCACCCTTTTTTTCTTCCAGGGCGGTGACAATTTTGTGAGCGATTTCGTAAATTTTATCTACCATAGTGTTCCTTGATGATCCTCATTCTAACACATCTATCGCGGTCAAATTGACATTGTTCAAGGGTTATTATCCTTGAAGAAGGAATTTCTCCAGCGGAGAATAGACCGGTCCGGTGGGATGCAGTTCACTCCGAAAAAGGATCACATGATCGGCAGAAAATTCGCCGAATTCGGGTGCGGGCGAAGTGCGGAAATATTCCCCGATCATGCGTGCATTCGTCTCGGAGATGTCCCGGTGGGTGCGGCCGATGGTGAGGTGGGGTTTGAATGGTCGTTCCTCGGTTGGGATACCCACCCGAGCGCAGACCTCTTCGCATTGTTGAACGAGGGTTCGCAGCGGCAGAGATTCCTCAGCGCCGACCCAAATGATTTTCGGGCTTCGGAGATTGGGGAAAACACCTTTCCCCTTAATATGCATGGTGATGGACGGTGTACCGGCGCAGACAGGGTGCAGGTTCATTCGGAGATCATTCAGTTGGGTTTCAGTGATCTCCCCGAAAAATTTGACTGTCAGGTGCAGGTTTTTCTCGGCCGCCCAGCGTACGCACCCGGGAGGGAACACTCTCTGCATCTCTCTGCTGATCTGGTTGATCCGGTCGAGGATCACTTTTGGATATTCAATGGCCAGGAAACAACGAATCAATCCCATGGCGCAACCTTATCACAGGTCTGACGATCAGGCAAGAAACGCTACCATTAATGATTCTCTATACACCTCCATTCAATTGTGGTATAAGGAAATTGCCCTGCTGTGTTCGTGATGTTGCCCTCACGTTTTGAGCCAACACCTTAAAAAATGGGGCTGACCTTTCGGTAATAATGCGATAGACCTCGGTCAAGGCAAAGTTATCGGGTAAGTCCCGTCCTGCGAAAGCAGGTTCAAAACCCTGCAACACACGGCATGGTGGGGTCTTCTAATAAGAGTACCCAATGCCCATTTGACTGGACATCTAACATTGTCCAGTTGTTTTATATTTTACGCACGGGAGGGTTGAGGACATGGATAAGAAAGATTTACTGCTCAAGGTCAAAGCGGATAATGTGAAATTCATCTCCTACCAGTTCACTGATGTGAATGGGGTGGTGAAATCGTTGGATGCGCCGGTTGAGCGACTCGAAACGGCACTTGAAGACGGCATCTGGTTTGACGGGTCATCGGTCGAAGGTTTCGCCCGCATTCAGGAGAGCGACATGCACCTACGACCCGATCCGATCACATACGCCGTCCTCCCCTGGTCGCCGGAAGGAATGAAACGGGCCAGATTCTTCTGCGATATTTTTACACCTGACGGACAACCCTTTGACGGCGATCCGCGCGGAATGTTGAAACGCTATCTGAAACGGATCGAAGACAAGGGTTGGGTATTCAATGTGGGACCCGAACCGGAATTCTTCCTGCTTCGGAAAAATGGGGGTGAAGTCATCCATCCGGTTCCCCATGATGTTGGCAGTTATTTTGATTTCTCTCCCAATGACGAGGCCGTCCGGGTAAGGTCCGAGTTGATGCAGGCGCTGATCAGCATGGGGTTGGATGTGGAAGTGGGACATCATGAAGTAGCCCTGGGTCAGCATGAGATCGATTTCCGCTTTGCAGATGCCGTTCGCACCGCCGATAACGTCCTCACCTTGAAATATACGGTCAAAGCGATCGCTGCCCAAAACGGCCTGGTCGCATCCTTCATGCCCAAACCGATCTTTGGGATCAATGGATCAGGCATGCACTGCCACCAATCCCTCTCCGATAAGAAGGGCAACAACCTCTTCTTTGATGATAAAGACCCATTCCATCTCTCCCAAATAGCGTATGGATTCATCGCCGGTCAACTGGCACACGCACGGGGATTTTCTGCGATTGTCGCTCCAACTGTAAATTCTTATAAACGGCTTGTTCCAGGTTACGAAGCACCGGTGTATGTTGGTTGGGCGCAGACGAACCGGTCTGCCCTGATTCGTATTCCCCGTTTCCAGCCGGGACAGAACCACGCGGTCCGCGCTGAATTACGCTGCCCAGATCCATCCTCCAACCCATACCTGGCCTTCACGGCCATCCTGGCAGCTGGTCTGGATGGAATGGAAAAGGGATTAACCCCGGGCAACCGTTGAATAATATCAATGTGTACGAATTGACAGCGGCTGACCGCAAGCGCATGAAGATCAAAGAATTACCCGGTTCCCTGGAAGAGGCGATGGCTGAATTGAATAAGGACACAGTCATCAAAGATTCGATCGGACCGGTGTTGTACGAAGCATTTGTCCGTTCCCGCCAGGCGGAATGGGAAGAATACCGGATCCGCGTGACCGATTGGGAAGTGGAACACTACCTGGAGACGGCTTAGTTGGTGTGATCGATTAATTTACAAAAAGCGCATTTGCCTGCGGATGTGGTGGGTTCACCGCATTCCGGGCAGAGTGTCATCTCGACAGGCTGGCCTTCCATGGATGGAAGAAAACCAGCCTGTCTTTGTTTAATAAATTGACTGTAAAAAGCCAGCTTTGCCCCCGGCTGCTCAATTTCCAATTGGTTCAAGAGAGTTTTCACAAAGTTGGTTCGCGATCCCCCCGCGAAAGGACATTCCTCTTCGATATATTCAATCCCGCGCATCAGGGTGTAGGCGGCGGTTTCCCGCTCATAAAAACGGCAGAAGGGTTTGATCCGGGAGGTAAAGTATGCCGAACCCGGGAGGACCGGACCCTGCCGCGAAAGCAGTTCCAGATCCCAGTTTAAGGTGTTGGAGAACAATACCGCGGCTTCATCATCCAGATTGTGGCCAGTGGCCAGAACCGGGTAGCCACGCTCACGGGGGAATGTATTGAATATTCTGCGTTTGATCAATCCACATACCGAGCAGGGACGTTCCTGGCCGTGTTTTCCACGTTGGATAAACCCGGTGATATCCTTGCCATATAGCTCGCGGGTCGCGACGACATGCAGGTGGAGATGATTTTCGAGGGCAAACCGGGATGCATATTCCAGTGAACGGGCTGAGTAATGGATGTCCGATTCGATCCCAAGATCGACATACAAACCGTCTGCTGCATAACCGAGGCGATTCAACACATCCCACAAAGCCAGGGAATCCTTTCCCCCTGAAACAGCTACCAAAACCTTTTGGCCATCTTCCAGCATTTTGTATTTGCGGATGGTCTGACCGGTCCGTTCGCAAAACCAATCCAGAAAATGGGTTTTACACAACGCCAACCTGTGTTGGGGCATATTGATGGAGGCAGTCTGCCCGCAGGAACGGCATCTCATAGGGTATCGCTTCCACCTGAGATCACTGGAACGATCCGAATCCGGTCACCCGGGCGCAGGCGGGTATCTTCAGTGATGACTTCGCCATCCCGAACCACCAGAACCGACTCGCCGTTCAATCCCATCCGCTTCAATATCTGGTGGACGAACAGATTCCCGGGCAGGGAAATTTCCTTTCCCCGCAGGACTACAGTCACTGGAGCAGTTGCGTTATTTTCTTCTGTCATTTTTACTGCTTTTGGATCGATGATTCAGCATGAGGGTGATTATTTCTCCACTTTTTTCTGAAGGCATCCCATCAGGGATCTCAATCCACCATCTGGCTCTTTGAGGGTGCTCATCACGAGCGGATAAGTGAAATCTTCCGGAAGGTCGATCCGTTTCACGGCGCTGGTTATCCACAAAGCCGGGATGTACCCTATCGCTGACGGATCATCTGATACCGCCTGCACCATCTCCTGCGGGCCTGGGGCGAAAAATACTCGCAGGTTGTAGATCCCGTTCGGCAGCCATCGTTCTTTAAATAGCTTGCCCAGGTCATCCTCTTCTGAATAAGCGAAGAGTTGAATGGGCTGACCGGGATCGATGACTGACTGTTCAGGCATGACCGATGACCAGTTGGGAAGATGCCCACCATAGATACCGGCAATTTGATCCGCCGTCAGGCTGCTGACCGGATTAGAATGGTGGACGATGACCACCAGTTCATCCTCGCCCAGGGAATAAGTGCGGTCGGTCAATCCATCTCCGCTCGTGATGGCGAGATCATACACCGCGTTTTTGGCTTCATTCAAAGGGATGATCTGAACGGTGGCTGTGACTTCCGGCATTTCAGATGTACAGCGTTCGATGGCTGCCGCGAAATACCCGGTTGCCGGCGTCAGGACGATCCTGACGGGTGTGATGATCGGTGGCAGGGGTTCCAACGGCACCGGCTGACAGGCTGCCAGCAGCCATGTGATCATAAATATTACTGGAAAGGAGTTGATTCTCATCCGCGGATCACATTCACCAACAGGGTGAGCAGGCCAACCAAAATGCAATAGATGGCAAAACCATAGAACGAATGGTTCGTCAGGTAGCGCAGCAGCCAACGAATGGACAGGTAGCCGACCACACCCGCCACAAGCAATCCGACCAGCACCGTGGGCAAAAAGGTACCCAGGGATGGAAGTCCCAACAGGTCTTTTGTAGCATAGCCACCGGCACCAAGCATGATCGGGATCGAGAGGAGAAATGAATATCGGGCTGCTTCCGGGCGGGTGAATTTGCGGAACATTCCACCTGTGATGGTCGCTCCTGACCTCGAGATACCCGGAAATACGGAGACGGCCTGGAAGACTCCGATCACGAGGGCATCCAACCAGGTCATTTCCTGAAGGGTTTTTTGGCGTTTACCGATCCATTCAGCCAGGATGAGCAGAACGGCTGTAACCAGCAGGAACATGCCGGTCAGTAGAGGACTGGCGAAGGCAGCTTCCACCTGATCTTTGATGAGGATGCCGAATATTGCCGCCGGGATGGTACCCAGAACGATCCACCAGCCCAACCGGGAAGATGGATCCTCGAATGGTTTTCCAGCCAGCAGACCTTTGATCGCGGCTGAGATGATGGATATCAGATCTTTCCAGAAGTAAATGATCACTGCCGCCAGCGTCCCCATTTGGACCAACACATTGAAAATGAAGCTTTCCTCGGCAGGTAGTTGCCAGTTAAGCCAAAATGGTACGAGCACCAGATGGGCGGAACTGGAGATGGGCAGGAATTCGGTCAGTCCTTGCACGATGCCAAGCAGAATGGATTGAAATATGGACATAGATCTTAGGTTTCCCCTTCCAGAGAGTGATTCCCAAAGTAGGTATCCAGGTAGGTTGTTGCGAATTGGTTGAATTTCTGATCGATGATCGCCTGGCGCATTTGGCGGGCGAGGGTCAACAGGGTGTGGATGTTATGGATCGATAGCAGGGTGGAGGCCAGGATCTCCTTGGCTACGATGAGATGGCGGATGTACGCCCGGGTGAAAGTCTGGCAAGTGTAGCAGGAGCATTCCGGATCGATCGGATTCGGATCATGCGCGTAGGTATTATTCAACATATTCATTCGACCACGGTGGGTCATGGCTGCCTGATGCCGGGCCAGACGGGTGGGCAGAACGCAATCGAAGATGTCGATACCGCGTTGCACCCCATTCACCAGATCTTCCGGTGAGCCGACACCCATCAGGTAATGTGGTTTGTCCGCGGGCAGCAGCGGCTGCAAGATATCCAGCATTTGGTTCATTTCCGCTTTCGATTCGCCAACCGACAGACCGCCAATGGCGATCCCGTCAAAGCCCATTCCCCCGATCACCTCCGCTGATTCGGCGCGCAATTCCGGGAAGACGCCGCCCTGAATGATGCCAAACAGCGCCTGATCGTTCCTGGTCTTTGCAGCCAGACAGCGTTCCGCCCAGGCGTGCGTCCGGGCCATCGCCTGGATGTTATAGTCGCGTTCATGGGGAGGAGCGCACTCGTCGAACGCCATGATGATATCCGCGCCCAGGTTTTGCTGGATCTGGATTGATTTTTCCGGTGTCAGCCGTTGGGTTGACCCGTCGATATGGCTTTTGAAGGTCACCCCATCTTCATCGATCTTGCGCATACCCGCCAGCGAAAACACCTGAAATCCGCCGGAATCCGTTAAGATGGGGCGCGGCCATTGCATGAATTCATGCAATCCCCCCATCTCCTGAACGAGGGCATCACCGGGACGCAGCCACAGATGATAGGTATTGGATAAAACCAGGCTGGCGTCCAGCTCGGTAAGTTGTCTGGGGGTGAGCGCTTTGACTGTCGCCTGGGTACCGACCGGCGCGAAGATGGGTGTAGGGATATCCCCATGAGGTGTATGATAGACCCCGGCCCGGGCAGCCCCATCCTGGGCCAAAAGCTCAAAAGAAAATGTAGGCATGGCTGAATTATAAACGGGTTCAAAGACCTGCGCCCATCCAATCGGGGGAATTTGACCCAACCTTAAAGCCGGTTTATACTACCATCCATGAGCATACACGGCTTTTCATCCTGGTTGGAGATCGACCTGAATACGATCCGGCAAAACGTCCGTGAATTGCTCCGCATCAGCCAGAACGAACTGATGGCGGTGGTCAAAGCCAATGGCTATGGTCACGGCGCTGTCGAGATTGCGCAGGCTGCATTGAGCGCTGGCGCAACCTGGCTAGGTGTTGCTCGATTTGAAGAAGCGATCACTCTGCGGCAGGCCGGGTTGACCTGTCCCATCCTGGTCCTGGGTTACACCTCACCAGAATGGGTGCTGGAAGCTGTCCATCACCACATCAGTCTGACGGTCTACGACAATCAAACCGGCGCTGCCTATGCAGAAAAGTTGTCTGACCCAGGTGATCGATTGCATCTGCACATTAAGGTGGATACCGGGATGAGCCGTTTAGGTATCTCCCCAGAACTCACATTGGCCTTGATCGAATCACTTGCGCGCCATCCGAGCCTGAAAATTGACGGACTCTTTACCCATTTCGCCAGAGCGGATGAGCCGCAAATCGGTGCATCCGAGGAGCAATTGGTCATTTTCGATACCCTGGTTCAAGACTTGCGCCGAAAGGGAGTAGCGCCTCGCATTATTCACGCCGCCAATTCCGCAGCCATATTGAATTATCCGCATGCCCGGTATGACCTGGTTCGACCCGGCATCTCCCTGTACGGGTATCAGCCCTCTCCCCATACAGCGCTTCCTGATGGCATCCAGCCTGCCCTGACCTGGAAAACCCGCCTGACATCCGTGAATACCTATCCGGCCGGAAGGGGAGTCAGTTATGGCCATATCTACACGACCCATTCCGCTGAGCGGATCGGCGCCACGGCGATTGGATATGCGGATGGTTTCCGCCGCATGGAAGGCAATTTCGCCCTGGTTCGCGGAATCCGCGTCCCGGTGGTCGGAAGGGTCTGCATGGATCAGGCGATGCTCCAATTGGATACCGTGCCTGACGCCCGGATGGGCGATGAGGTCGTTCTGATCGGCAGTCAGGGTAATGAAACCATCACCGCGGATGAAGTGGCCAGACCGTTGGGGGACGATCAATTATGAAGTCATCTGCGGACTGGCCGCCCGGCTTCCCCGCATCTATCTTGGAAAAGAATGACCGATCATCAAAGCCTGCAAAGAAAAAAATGGAAGCTTAGCCCGCGGATGGATCCAGGCAGCGTCCCTGCCCTGGCGGACTACCCTCCCATCTTCCAACAAATTCTATATAACCGGGGAATTGTCACAAACACATCAGTCGATGAGTACCTGTTTGGGACGAACTTCGTCCATCCGGACCCCTTCCTGCTTTCCGGCATGGTCAAAGCGGTTGACCGCATCAACCTGGCGATAAATCGAAATGAGAAGATGATCGTCTACGGTGATTATGATGTCGATGGTGTGACCGCGACCGCCTTGCTCGTTGAATTGCTCAATTCGATGGGCGCTGAAGTGAAACCATATATTCCGGACCGATTTGAAGAAGGGTATGGTCTTAACAAAGAAGCGTTGCAATCCTTTGTAGATAACGGAATCAAGCTGGCGATCACGGTTGATTGTGGTATCCGTTCGATGGATGAAGCCGAATTCGCAGAAGCGATTGGGCTCAACCTCATCATCACTGATCATCATCACCCTCTGGAGGAAATCCCAAAGGCTTTCGCGGTCATCAACCCCAAGCAAAAAGGAGATGAGTATCCATACAAGGATCTGGCCGGCGTGGGGGTGGCTTTCAAACTGGCTCAGGCCGTCTTGACACGCACCGGTGCAGCCGCGGATTACGCAGAACGCTGGTTGGACCTGGTTGCCCTGGGCACGGTGGCAGATCTGGCTCCCCTGGTTGGCGAGAACCGGGTCTTGGTTCGAGCCGGTCTGAAAGTGATTTAATCCGGCAGGCGCAGGGGATTGTATGCCCTGGCGCAAGCCGCCGGGCTGTCCTTCGCTAATACCACCGCTTCCGATATCGGTTTTACGCTTGGTCCCAGGCTCAACGCGGCCGGTCGGCTTACAACCGCGATGGCCGCCTATTCTCTTTTGGTATGCGTCGATCCTGACGAAGCAAAGGTGCTCGCGCAGAGCTTAAATAAAAGCAATACCGAAAGACAAGAAATTACCCGCGATACACAGCAAAAAGCGGTCGAGACGGTTTTGGGCCGGGCATGAATTGGGTTACCTTCTCTTTGTGGTGGACCCAGCATTTAATGAGGGTATTGTCGGACTGGTCGCATCGCGGCTGACAGATCAGTTCTACCGTCCTTCCATTGTCGGAAAACGGGATATGACGACCACCCGCTGTTCCTGCCGCAGCATTCCAGAATTCCACATCACCGACGCTCTGGATGAATGCCGGAAATTGCTCATTCGCCACGGCGGACACGCGGCTGCGGCTGGTTTCACCGTCAGCAACGACAACCTTGAAGAGCTGATTTTCCGGCTTCAGGAAATTGCCCGTCGCGAATTGAGCGAACTCGATCTGATCCCCACTCTGCCCGCGGATGTGGAAGTATCGCTAAAAGACCTGGATATGAACCTGTTCAAGTATCTGGAATTACTGCAGCCATTCGGATATGGAAATCAGGAGCCCTATTTCATTTCCCATAAGGTGAAAGTAAAGGATGCGCGGCTGATCGGTGCGGAAAAGAAGCACCTGAAATTTAAACTGCAAGAAGATCTGCTCACCCTGGATGCCATCGCCTTCAACTTTGGCCATCTGTATGATTCGCTGACAGACCGGGTGGATATCCTCTATACCTTCGAGAAAAACCTGTACAACGGGTACGTGACGATGCAATTGCGAATCAAAGACATCCACCCGTCAGCATAAAAAAAAGCCCGAAACCGGGCTTTTCCATTGTTCAAGCAAGCACTAATCCACAAATCGATATTTGAGCAGAGCCCAGACGGCGAAAAAGGCATCGCTCATGTGGATCTTTTTCCCCTGGCTGTAATCGCGCGGATTAAAATTGATCGGCACTTCATAGATCCGGATTTTCCGCTTGAGGATCTTGGCCGTAAATTCCGGTTCAAAATCGAATTTATTCGAATGTAAGGGAATGTCTTTGATGATATCCCGCTTGAATACCTTGTATCCGGTTTCCATATCGGAGAGGATGTTGTTGTAGAGGATATTGGTGACAAAGGTCAGCAGTTTGTTGGCCACCATATTCCAATACAAGATGGGCCGTCTGGCGCCTCCCAAGAATCGCGATCCATACACCACATCCGCGATCCCTTCGTAGATGGGGCGCAGGAGTTCGGGGTACTCTCTCGGATCATATTCCAGGTCTGCGTCTTGTATGATGACGACTTCCCCCGTGGCACTGCGGATGCCCGTTCGGACGGCAGCCCCTTTGCCCTGGTTTTTGTCATGCAAAATGACGCGCACGATCGGGTCTTCCAGTTTTGCCAGGAATTCCCGGGTGCCATCCCGCGATCCATCATCCACGATGACAATCTCACTGGCAACCTGGACCGCTTCGACACGCTTGATGATCTCTTCAATGGTCTGAATTTCATTATAGACAGGAATGACGACTGAAATTTTCATAGCCGTATTATAAAGTCGGGGCACAATTTGGGCAAGCAAAAGTTTGTCTACTGATTAGTGCATGCTATAATTTGTTGGGGAATACACCGATATTTCTCAGTCAAGATTAAATCGCTGGAGGATCTTCGCATGAATCCCATCCCGCATAAATCCGGGTCAGAAACACACGCGAGTGGAGCTAACGTCAGCGTCCCGTTTATTCCACCTGCCATTACCAAAATCGAAGATACGGGGCTTTCGCCGCTCTGGGTTCAGGACCTCATCCTCAAGGTATTCTATTACCAGGGATACCTGACCGGTTTTAAAGTGGCTGAAGAGATTGCCTTGCCGTATGTGGGGGTTGTTGACCAACTGCTCGAAGTATTGAAACGGGAAAAGCTCCTGGAAGTGAAGTCGTCTCAAGTGGGTTTGGGAGAAGGCGCCTACCAATGGGCGATCACCAGCGCGGGCATCGCGCGCGCGCGTGAAGCCCTCGACCGGTCCCAATACGCCGGACCGGCGCCTGTGCCGATCCAAATGTACAACGAATCACAAAGCAAGCAAAGCCGCGGTCGGACGATGGTGACCGATAAGATCATGCGCCAGATTCTTGGCCAGCTAATCCTTTCTGAAAAAACATTCCAGCGAATTGGCCCGGCAGTGAACTCCGGAACGTCGCTGTTCCTGTATGGCCCTCCTGGAAATGGAAAGACCAGTATCGCCCGGGCGATTGGCAATCAGATCCTTAGCCAGAGTATTTATATTCCTTTTGCACTGTATATTGATGGGCAGGTTGTGAAGCTCTATGACACCGTCAATCATCAACTGGCGCCTGATGAAGAAGCGGTCACCTATCAAGGTCCCGGCACATTGCGCGGCGTCCGACGCGATCCGCGCTGGGTGAAGATCCGCCGCCCATTCATTGTGGTCGGTGGTGAATTCAGCATTGCCGGGCTTGACCTGGTTTATGACGACGTCCATAAATACTATGAAGCGCCGTTCCATCTGAAAGCGAATGGCGGTATCTTCCTGATCGACGACTTTGGCCGCCAGCAGATCCGGCCGAGGGATCTGTTGAATCGCTGGATCGTGCCATCTGGAGAACCGGATCGATTATCTGACCCTGCATACCGGCCGGAAAATTGAGATCCCATTTGATGTGCTGGTGGTTTTCTCCACCAATCTACCGCCCAAAGATCTGGTCGATGAGGCATTCCTGCGCCGGTTACGGCATAAAATTGAGATCGGAGATCCATCTTACGAGGATTACCGCGAGATCTTCAAAAGGGTGGCAGCAGGCAAAGGCGTCACGTATAGTGATCAAGGCCTCGCCCATTTGCTTCAGGAATGGTACATCAAAAAGGACAGACGGCTGCGAGCATCCCATCCGCGAGATCTATGCGATCAGATCATTGACTTCGCGCGATATTTCGGACAGGAACCGGTGATGAGCGTCGAATTGATCGATCGCGCGGCTGAATCGTATTTCGTGGAATTGTAAAATGGCGGAAATTCATTTCCCCAACCCGATGGTCTTTGCGCATCGGGGCGCTTCTGCTTACGCGCCCGAGAATACCCTCTCTGCGTTTAGATTGGCTGCCGACCTCGGCGCCCAGGCGATTGAACTGGATGTCAAATTGACCGCGGATGGGGAGGTGGTTGTCCTCCATGATCAAACCCTGGATCGCACGACCAATGGCCAGGGTGATCTCAGACATTTCACACTGGCTCAGATACAGAAGCTGGATGCGGGTGGAAAGTTTGACTCCAAATTCGCCGGAGAGCGCATCCCGACTCTGCGGGAAGTCTTCGAACTTCTGGGCGGAAAATTCATCATCAATATCGAACTGACCAATTACGCCTCCCCCCACGATGACCTTGTGCAACGGGTGGCATCCCTGGTCAAACAATACCACCTGGAAGAATCCATTATCTTCTCTTCTTTTCTTCCCCGAAACCTGGTTCAGATCCGCCGGTTATGCCCAGAAATCCCGAACGGACTATTGACCTTGCCAGGTTGGAAAGGTTGGTTCCATCGGTTACCCATCCACTTCTGGATTCCTTTTGAAGCGCTGCATCCGGCAGCCGCGGATGTCTCCCCTGCGTTGGTCAGTATTCTCCATCAGGCTGGCAAACGGGTCCATGCCTGGACGGTGAACGACGAAAAGGAAATGGTTCGCATGTTCGAATTGGGGGTGGACGGCCTTTTCAGCGATGATCCCAAACTGGCTTTATGTGTTCTGGAAGGGAATCCATGATTCCGATCGAGTGGTTTCTTCAAGCCAGGGAGAGGATCGCGCCCCACATCATCACCACACCTGTGTTGGTGGATCAAGAAAGTGGCCAGATCTTTAAACTGGAAAATCGACAGACCACCGGTTCTTTTAAGCTGCGGGGAGCGCTCAACAAGGTATTGAGTCTGAAAGATTGGGAAACCCAAAACGGATTGGTGGCTGCCTCCGCGGGAAACCATGGACAGGGAGTGGCGATGGCTGCCCGACTGGTTGGCGCTCATGCCACCGTCTTTGTTCCGCAAGACGTATCTTCGGTCAAGCTGGAAGGCATGCGCCAATTAGGCGCTGAAGTGATCCTGGTCGAAGGAGGGTATGAGCAGGCTGAGGTTGAAGCGCAGAAATTCGCCTCTGAACGATCGGCTGCCTGGGTATCCCCTTACAACGATGGTCAGGTGATCGCCGGCCAGGGAACGATTGCACTTGAACTTGCCGACCAGGTCCCGCTGGATAAAATGAAAGCCTGTGTCATACCCGTGAGCGGAGGTGGATTGATCGCCGGGATGGGACTGCTTTTGAAACATTTCCATCCCAACCTGCGGATCATCGGCGTCCAGGCGGCCGGATCCCCATTCATGCACGGACTTTTCTACCATAACAGCCAGGATGGCATTGAAGAAATTCTCGGATTGGCAGATGGTTTGGAAGGCAGGGTGGAAGAACATTCGATCACCATTCCCTTAGTCAGGTCGGTCGTCGATGAGATCATCCTGGTGACCGAGATCGAGATCGAAACGGCCATCGCGCACGCATGGGAAAAATGGCAGGAACGGATCGAAGGATCGGCTGCCGTCACTCTGGCAGCGCTTCTCTCTGGTAAAATGGTTGCAGGACCTTCGATTTTCGTTTTTTCGGGCGGAAATATCCATTCCTCCTTACATGAACAGGTGATCCAAAAACATCGTGAAGCATATTCGGACGGGAAGTAGCATGCGAAGTAAATCCATGATCCTATCCTGGATTCTGATTGTCGCCATACTGGCGGCGGCGTTTTCGGCTGCCAATCCCGTACTGGCTGCCCGGACCGTCCAGGCTGACGATGCCCGGCAAAAAGCTGCCGCGTTATTGGAATCGATGACCCCCGAAGAAAAGATCGGCCAACTCTTTGTGGTGACCTTTTTCGGCAGGAACCTCTCCCCGGAAACGGATATTTATCAACTGGTAGTGAATCAGCATGTGGGCGGTGTGATCCTTCGCTCGGACCTGGATAATTTTACCGGCCCGGAAGATACGATCCAAACTGCGTATGAGATGATTTCGAGTCTGCAAAATTTAAGTTGGGAATCTTCAACCGATGAAACGAAAGACGTGCGTTATGTTCCGTTGTTCATTGGCCTGTCGCAGGATGGGGACGGGTATCCCACAGACCAGATATTATCCGGCCTGACCTCTCTTCCCAACCAGATGACCATCGGCGCGACCTGGAAAACGGAGGATGCGGTAAATGCCGGCGCCGCGCTGGGAGCGGACCTCTCACGATTGGGCGTGAATTTGCTGATTGGCCCATCCCTGGATGTACTGGATATGCCCCTCCAGGAAGGCGGGGACGATCTGGGTGCGCGCTCCTTCGGGGGCGATCCATTCTGGGTGGGCGAAATGGCCAAGTCTTATATTTCCGGAATCCATACCGGAAGCCAGAACCGGGTTGCCGTTTTTTCCAAACACTTCCCAGGAAGAGGATCCGCCGACCGTCCATTGGAAGCAGAAGTGCCAACGGTTCGGAAATCTCTCGAGCAGTTGAAACAGATCGAGCTGGCGCCATTCTTCGCAGTCACCAAAAATCTTGAGGCTGATAGCAACACCGATGGTCTCATGGTCTCGCATATTCGTTACCAGGGTTTTCAGGGGAACATCCGGGCCACTACCAAACCGGTGAGTCTCGATCCTTCCGCTTTGTCTCAAATCATTGCCCTGCCGGAATTCACCGCCTGGCGGGATAACGGCGGTCTGTTGTTGAGTGATAACCTGGGGAGTCTGGCTATCCGCCGTTTCACCGATCCGACCCTTCAGAATTTTGATGCCAAGCAAACTGCCCGATCCGCTTTTCTGGCCGGCAGCGATTTGCTGTACGTGGATAATTTCGCCGGAACCGGAGATGAAAATTCATACGAATTGATCAAGAGTTCGATTGACTTCTTCACCCAACGATACAATCTTGATCCGGCTTTCGCGGAACGCGTCAACCAATCCGTCCTGCGGATACTAACCCTCAAATTTCAACTCTATCCCGATTTTGATGTGGAAAATGTAAATGGAAGCCCGGATGCGCTGACACAGATCGGTTCACAATCTGGGTTGGATTACTCCATTGCCCAGGATGCGGCGTCGCTGATCAATCCATCCCTGGCAGAGCTTTCATCCGTCCTGACCGATCCGCCTGATAGACGTGAACGAAATCTTATTCCTGATGGATACTATAAAGTCCGGCAGTGCAGCACCTGCCCTGAGACTGTTGAGTTGGCAACCGACTCCCTGGAAAGATCGATCCTCGAAGCTTATGGTCCCTCCTCGGGAAACCAGGTGGTGGATGAGCGGCTGACCTCTTACTCATTCCAACAAGTCCTCGACTGGCTAAACCAGTTAAACGCACCACCCAATTTGGAACAGGATATCCGTCTGGCGAACTGGATCGTGATCGGCAGTTTGGATACCTACGCCAACCGGCCATCTTCACTGGCTTTCAAGCGGATGTTGAGCGAAAAATCGGAATTACTGCGCAATAAGAAAGTGGTCGTCTTTGCGTTCAACGCCCCCTATTACCTGGACTCCACCGATCTTTCTAAAGTAACCGCTTATTACGGGATCTATTGCAAATTACCCGCCTGTGTCAATGTGGCCCGGTCGATCTTATTTCAAGAGCTGTCACCACGGGGCGCTTCACCGGTCTCCATTCCCGGGGTTGGCTATGATTTGATCACCGCCACATCGCCCGACCCGGATCAGATCATTCCGCTCCTGTTGGATCTCCCCGAGGTCCAAATTCCCACACCATCTGGAATTGGCTTATCCACCCTCACGCCGGTTGCACCACCCGAATACAAGATCGGCGACACTCTCCCGGTTCGAACCGGGGTGATCGTGGATCATAACGGCAGAGCCGTTCCGGATGGCACCGTTGTCCGATTTATTATCAACAACAGTAATGATGTGTCCGCCGCACAGCAAATTGAATCCATTACCACCGATGGGATCGCGCACGCCTCATACAAGATCACCAGTAAGGGCTTGATGCAAATCCACGTGATCGCCGAACCGGCCCTCACATCCGCCATCCTCCAATTGGATGTGCCCGAAGATGCGGGTGCGATCGTTGTGGCAGTGGAACCTTCTCCCATTCCGGATTCGGCCAGCATTTCAACCGAGACTCCTACCCCGACCAGCACACCCACCGAAGTCCCCACGGGGAGTGGTACCGGAGGAAAACCCGGTTTTCTTGAATGGCTCCTGGCTATCATGACGATGGCAGGCGGATTTTTAACTGCGTATTACTTCGGCATGAAAACCTACTCAATTCGATGGGGCATTCGCTGGGGATTGTGTACGATCCTGGCTGGCCTGCTCATTTATCTATACCTCGCTTTGGATCTACCGGGCGGATTCGCCTGGCTCAACCTCATGGGGACTTCAGGTCTGTTACTTGGAATCCTATTGTTCATGGCGCTCGGCTGGGTTGTTGGTTTCTTATGGCATGCCTGGACAGTCCGATCGTCCACGTGAGATGGATGAGATCATTTCCTTACTTTTTCGTAATGATTGGTCGGATTTGGTAAAAGCCTGGTCTGCATCGCTTGCTTCCATGCCGGATTCTATGTATTCTTGGAGTATTCACAACCCTCGAGGTGATCGATGAATCTGGAAGAATTTCATCCCATACCCACACTGCGCACAAAGAATACTTTAATTAAAAAAGCCAGGTTTCCGGTCATCGACGCGCATAATCACCTGGATGATGATTTCGGCGGAGGGTGGATCCATAAGCCATTGTCAATGATCCTCGCGATTCTGGATGACGTCAATGTCAAGATATTTGTGGATCTGGATGGAGCCTGGAGTGATCGAATCCTGCAGAACCATATAAATAAATTGAAACAGAAAGCCCCCGAGACCTTCCGCGTGTTTTGTGGTATCGAGTGGGAGCGGTGGGTTGATCTTGGTGCAAAGTTCCCGGAATGGGCTGCAGGACAGCTACGCACCAAAGTGGGTTGGGGGGCGGACGGTCTGAAGGTCTGGAAGAATTTTGGCCTACAAGTGCGGGACGACCGTAATATTCTGGTGCAAGTCGATGATCCACGCCTGGATATTCTTTGGAATACTGCCTCGGAACTGGATATCCCGGTGATGATGCATACCGGTGATCCGGTCGCTTTTTTTGAGCCTTTGGACGGGCAAAATGAACGATTTGAAGAGCTATCGGCTCATCCTGAGTGGCATTTTCCAAGCCCTCCTTACCCTGGTTTTGATTCTCTGTTGAAAGGGTTTGGCCGGCTGGTGGAACGTCACCCCGGAACCACGTTCATTGGCGCACATCTGGCCGGATATGCAGAAAACTTGCGCTGGGTTGGAAAACTGCTGGATCGCTGCCCGAATTTAATGGTGGATATCTCCGGTCGAATCGGCGAACTTGGACGTCAGCCATACACCGCGCGTAAATTCATGATCCATTATGCCGACCGGATCCTTTTCGGGTTGGACCAAGGATTGGATAAATTCGGCTATCAAACAGCCTATCGGTTTTTAGAAACCGATGATGAATATTTCAATTATTCTTCAGGGATCGTTCCTCCCCAGGGCAGGTGGTACATTTACGGACTTTATCTCCCCGACGATGTACTGAAAAAGATCTATTTTGATAACGCCCAGAAAGCGTTAAGGATTCACACCTAAAAGATTCCAACTGTCCACACTAATGCGAATCAACGCGACCTGGCATAGGTATAGGTAGACAAAGATCACCGTAATATGGAAATTCGCAATTATCGAGTTCGCCGATAACTAAAAATGGCGAGGTCGCAACTTAAAACTGATTCAAGCGTATGTGAATTAGAAACATATTGCATAGTTTGAAGGAGATTTTAAGATGAAACTAGTATTATCCGGATTGGCAGCCCTTTTTCTACTGAGTGGATGCGTCGTGATGAATAGAGATTTTGTTCGTGGTTCAGGGAAAGTCATCTCCGAAGATCGTCAGGTAAGCGATTTCCAGGCTGTGCAGATCTCTGGCAGCGGGGAAGCGGTCATCGTACAGGGTGACGTCGAAGGCATTACGATTGAAATGGAAGACAATCTACTTCCTTACATGAAAACCGAAGTCGTCAATGGTATGCTCAAAATCGGTTTCGAACGCGAAACCTCTTATATGCCCACCCGTCCGATCAAATTCGAGATCAGAGTGAAAGACCTGACAAAGGTTGATCTTTCTGGTGCCGTGAATGTGAAGATGGATTCCCTTTCCACAACCGATCTTAGTTTGAATATGAGCGGAGCAGGGGAAATCGCGATCAACCAGCTTACAGCGGAAAAACTTGAAGGTAGCATGAGCGGGGCGACAAAAATAGTCCTGGCCGGTAAGGTAGCTGAACAAAGGCTCGATATGTCAGGTTCCTGCAGGTATGACGCAGAGGGACTCGAATCCAACCTGGCAGAACTGACAGCTTCCGGTTCTTCCAAAATGAAAGTCTGGGTACATGATGACCTGACTCTCAAATTGTCCGGTTCTTCCGATGTGACCTACTATGGAACACCCAAATTGTCTCAGGATACTTCCGGCTCGTCCGACATCAACGCGATGGGCGAAAAATAACCAGTTGATTTTCATACCAACAAAATGCGGGTGCGCGTCAGTGTGCGCCCGCTTTTTGTTTATCTAGACTGCTGGACGGGAGAGCTGATGGATCCACTTTTTGGTTTTGAACCTCGAGTAGGTTATTACCGATTTGAGGAGCTCTTCGATGAGGACGATCGGGACTACCCAGTACACCGGCAAATGGAAGATATTCGCGCTGATCCAGGCCGCGGGCACACTGTATAACCACATCGTGGCCATTTCCAATCCAAGGGCGAAGCGGGTATCCCCTCCACCTCGAAGGACGCCAATAATTAAGATGATATTCAATGATTTTGCCAACAAGGCGATGGACAGACAGGTGATCACCAGGCGGGCAGACTCACGCGTCCCGGCGCTGATTTGATAGATCTGCAAAATGATATCTTTGCTGAAGAACATGATCAGACCCATCCCGATGGCGATGAAGAAGGCCAGGCGAATAGATCGTGCCGCGGTGCGATAAGCTTCCGGCTGATCCTCCGCGCCGATCTGGTTTCCGATCAGAATGGCGCAGGCGTTCCCGACCCCGAGAAAGGGGACGAAGATCAGGTTTTCGATGTTGAAAGCGATACTGGTGGCTGCCGCTGCTTCCGTGCTGATATGCGCATAGATAGAATTTATGGTTGAAATTCCGACAGACCAGAATAACTCATTCACTGCAACCGGCGCAGCCAGTTTCAAGAAACGCCACACAAATTCCGCGTGGATCGGAAAGAGGGTTTTGTAATCTTTGAGCAGAAAGGATTTTGTGGCAATGAGGATGGTGAACAAGGCGATAAATTCCAGGGTCCGGGCGATCACATTGGCTATCGCGGCACCTTCAATACCCATGGGCGCGATTCCGAATTTGCCGAAGATCAAGATGTAACCCAGGCAGGTATTCACCACCAGGGTCAGGCTGTTCACTACCATGGGGATTTTTACATTTTGCGTGCTGCGCAATGTAAAATACAATGCCTGGGTGATGCCTAGGAACACATACCCGATCGCATAAATTCGCAGGTAGGGCGCCCCCGCGCTGATCACTGCCTGATCACGCGTGTAGAGCCCCAGTATGGCTTCGGGTATCAACTCGGCCAGGAGGGTGACGATCAGTCCCAGACCAATATTGATGACCAAATTCAGTCCCACCACCTTGCGGATGCTGTCTGAATCATTCTTTCCCCAGAATTGGGCGGAAAAGATAGCCGAACCGCTGTTGATTCCAAAATAGATCAGCGACAGAATAAAGAAGACTTGGTAGGCCAGTGAGACCGCCGCTACGGCCGTTTCATCAATTTGACCGACGAACATATTATCCACCAGAGCCAGGGCAGCATTAAAGAACGCTTGGATGGCGATCGGGATAAGCAATCTGATGATGACGCGATAATAATTGAAATTGGATTTCTGGACGGTCATGCTCGTGATTATACACTGACAGGTCAAACCTTTAATAACTCCAGCTATTGGTGAAAGGTGCAGCTTTCGATACAATGATCAGAAAGGAGGAATCATGCAAACTGAAATTCTATATCGTCCATCCTATTCGCTCGCCATCGTAAAATTGGATGCCGGGGAATCCATCCAGGCTGAAAGCGGTGCAATGGTGAGCATGGCTGCAGATATGCAGATGGAAACAAAGGCAAAGGGTGGTTTTCTACAATCGCTCGGTAGGGCGGTTCTGGGTGGTGAAAGTTTCTTTATGAATACCTTTACTGCATCCCCGCGTGGTGGCGAGATCACACTTGCCCCGGCGTTGCCAGGGGACGTCGCTCAATTGGACCTGACAGGTCAGGAAGTCTTCCTGCAATCCGGGTCGTACCTGGCTTCGTCGGGCACCCTGGCAGTGAATACTGCCTGGGGTGGCGCCAAGACATTCTTTTCCCGCGAAGGATTGATCCTGCTCAAGGTTTCCGGGGTTGGGAAGCTGCTCTTCTCCTCTTTCGGAGCCATCCATACGGCTTCTTTGGCAGCCGGCGAAAAAGCGGTGGTGGATACCGGTCACCTGGTGTCTTTCGATTCCACCTTGAATTACCAGGTACGGAAAGTTGCCGGTTGGAAGAGCACCATCTTTGGCGGGGAAGGTCTGGTTGTTGAGTTGACCGGACCCGGAACGTACACCCTTCAAAGCCGCAGCCAGGATGCATTTCTGGGCTGGTTGATCCCGCATCTACCCAAATCTTCAAGCGGTTCCAGCTAACATCATTCCACACCAGACTAAAAACGGATCCTCATTTTCGAGGATCCGTTTCTTTTCACAGTCCAATGGAGCGGATGAAGTCCCGGTTTCGGCGGGCGCTTTCCAGGGGCGTCCCTCTGCCCGGTAATTGATCCTGTTCGACGACGATCCAGCCCTGATAGTCGATTTTTTCCAGTTCCACTTTCACCGCCGGGAAATCGACATCCCCCTGCCCGAGTTCGCAGAAGATGCCCTGCCGGATGGATTCGGAATAATCCCAACCCTCTTCCCGTGATCGAGCTGCCAGGAGTGGGTCGCAGTCTTTGAAATGCACCAACCGGACCCGATCGGCAAACACCTGGAACAACCGCAATGGATCACCGCCGGCGAAACGATAATGGCCGGTGTCCAGGCAAAGCCCAACCAGATCTGGGTCTGTGTAATCCAACAGCATTCCCACCTCACCCTTTGTTTCCACATACCCGGCGCAGTGATGGTGAAACACCGTCTGGATGCCGGTCTCTTCCTTCACGATCCGGGCAACCTGTTCCACCCCGCTGGCATACGCCTGCCATTGGAAAGGGAGCAATCCCATCTCGGGTCGGATCCGGCCGGCGTTCAGCGTCCGGATGGGGCTATGTCCATTGAGATCAGAAAGGACCAAAAAAGCGCTATTCCCTTCGACCGCGGATAGCAATCTGGCGGTTTCCAAAGCGCGAATTTCTGCTTCGGGCAGGGACGCCTTCTCTTTGAAATTCACCGGGACAAATGCCGAAATCAAATGAAGAGATCGTTTTTGAAGTGCATCCTTCAATTGGGCCGGATCGGTTGGCATATATCCCCAATCGCCTAGATCTGTGCCTTCATATCCGGCCGCCTGCATCTCATCCAAAACCTTCGAATAAGGCACGGGTTGCTGTCCCTGGTTGAGTTCAAAAGCGCCCCAGGAACAGGGCGCATTTCCAATATGGATCATGAGGTAATTATCCTTATTAAAGAATTAGCCGACCTCAGATAATTTTACCGGTCTTTCTTCATCCAGAGAACGGGTTGCGGCAATCCCGATGACGGTAGCAGCTCGAGCATCCAATCCGGTGACGGCAGTCGGACGGTTGTTGAGCAGCGCATCCACAAAATCACGGATCTCATCGGCATAGGCTTGTCCGAATCTCTCCATAAAATAGGGGACCGTATCATGAGTGACACCGGCGCGGGTCATCATCAAAGTGGAAGTTTGCTGCAATTTGCCGATGACCAGTCCGCCATCCGAGCCGAGGACTTCGGTACGGATGTCGTAGCCGTACACCGCATTTCGGCTTAAGTCGATCTCGCCGATAGAATCGTTCTCCATCTTCAAGGTAAGGATGGCGTTGTCGATATCGCCAACGGTTTTTAACTCCGGGTAGACCAGGGCTCCACCGATGCTATACACGCTGCTCACTTCGCTGCCCATCAACCAGCGCGCCAGGTCGAAATCATGGACGCCCATATCGAGGATCAGTCCACCAGAATTTTCACGCTTGGCAAATTCGAGGCTGGTTCGTTTCGGGTCGCGGCTGATGGATTTGAACATCACCGGCGTGCCGATGAGGCCTTCGTCGATCTTCTGTTTTGCCATGCGATATGCCGGGTCATAGCGGCGCATAAATCCAACCTGCATACTTACCCCGGCCGCTTTTACTGCTGCGATGGCTTCATCGCAACCTTTTAATGTATCGCCGAGAGGCTTCTCTGTGAAGATCTGTTTACCGGCTGCCGCGGCGGCCTTGATCACTTCGACATGTGTTCCGGTGGGGGTGGTGATCACCACCGCGTCAATATCTTTCCGGTCGAGCAGCTTGCGGTAATCAGAATAATGATCCTTCACGTTGAACCGGCCAGCCACTTCAACAGCCGTTTGCTCATTGGCATCCGCCAACGCCACCAGATCCACTTCCGCAACTGTGAACGCGAGAGTGTGAGCAAACACTTTGCCCATCCGACCAGCCCCAATCAAACCAAAACGCAATGCCATATAAATCCTCCGTAAAACGATATGATGATTTACTTTTCCATATCCAGGCTTACAAGGGGTAAGCGCGGATCCAGGTATTTCCAGCTGTCTTTTATCCAGGCGAATTGCGGGTCATCGGCAGAAGCCAGTGATTGCGCGGACCCGGCCAGGAAATTGAGGTAATAGGTCGTGTACCCCTGTCCGGAGACTACCGGATGGTAGCCTTCCGGTGACAGGACAACCTGGTCATTTTTGACCAGGATCAACTCATCCAGACGGTGATCGTCAGTGTATACACGTTGGTATGCGAATCCATCCGTGGGTGTGATCTGATAAAAATAAACCTCCTCCAGGTCGGCCTCGATCAGGTTGCCAGAGGCATCCACCCGGTGAACGTCGTGTTTATGGGGCGGATATGAGCTCCAATTCCCGGACGGGGTATATACCTCTACCACAACCAGCCGTTCACACGGAAATCCGGGAGGGATCATTCTATTGATCTGGCGGGTGGCGTTCTCACCTCCCCGAATTTCAATTTCTACTTGTTCCGGTGTCACCAACCGTGGCGGGTAGTCTCTGGTTGAGGCCGCCCAACCATACGCCAATTTTACCGAAGGGCTGATGGCAGTCACCGTCAGGTTTGTCCTTCGCGGCAGATAGAGGGTATACGGCATGCCGTGAAAAACATCCGGTCGGCGGCCGATGGATTCCCACACTCCCTTATCCGTTTCGATCCGGCAGATGCCGCCCAGTACGACGATGGCCATCTCATTTTCGCCGGTGGTATCAGACCAGGCTTGCCCGTGTTCCAGGGTTCGCGCGCTGAAATTCAAATGTTGCCATCCAGCTTTCTCAGGAGTGATCTGGATATATTCATCCTTCGAGTAATCTGCTGGAATTAGTAGTGGTGATAGGTACGGTGACATGCGATACTCCTATTGGGGTGAGGCGGTGGTTCCGCGAATCAGTAAGTTCCCGCGCATCATTAAAATTTGCGGTTCTTTAAGCAGTTCATCATCAGAGGGGGCAACCATTTCCAGCAACATCCGGGCGGCTGCCGCGCCGATCTCCTTTTTGGGTTGGTGGAAAGTGGTCAATGGCGGGGAAGTATAAGCTGAGAGGGAGATGTCGTCAAAACCAGTTACCGAGATATCCCGCGGTATAACCAGACCAGATTCTTGCAGGCTATGCATCAACCCGATCGCCATCAGATCATTGAAGCAGACGATGGCAGTTGGTCTGGCCGGGAGCGAGAGATAATACTGACCACCTGCCACTCCGTTTTCCGGAATGCCGTCTGGTTCGTAGTGAATCCAATCGGGGTTCACCTGAATCCCAGCTTCAGCCATCGCGTTCGAAAACCCAAATACCCGGTCTTCGTTGGTTTTGCCTGACAGGCTGTTACCGAGATATCCGATCTGGTTATGACCGAGTCCGATCAGATGGGTGGCGATGGCATGGCTTCCGAATTCGTCGTCATGATAAATGGAATATCGGTAGAGCTCAGCAGCCTCGTTGTTGATGACGGCAACCGGAACGCCAATCTTTTGCAGCAACCGGCTGTGGTTGGTGTTGAATTGGGTGGAACTGACGATGACCCCATCCACCCGTTGTTCGCCCATCGCTCTAACGATGGTTTCTTCGATCTGTGGATCCCGATGAGTGGCAGCCACAAACAGGCTGTATCCGGTATCACGCAATTCATCTTCAATGCCCTGCAGGATCTCGCTGAAATAGGGATCATCGATATTGCTCAGGATCACTCCCAGCGTGAAGGAGCGCCGGGTCTTCAATCCCCTCGCGGCAGCGCTGGGTATATAGCCCATCGAATCCGCGATCTCTTTGATCCGCTTGATGGTGGAATCAGCCAGTGCAGGATGATCGTGCAAAGCTCTGGATACCGTTGTATGGGAGACGCCCGCGGAACGGGCAATATCTTTGATCGTTACAGGCATCGATCCATTGCTCCTGTTTGCACACGTGTTCTGGAGAGTATAACAAACTGACCCTTGAAAGTCAAACTGAACGAAGGTTATCTTTCAGGCGAGATTAATTTCTCAGATGTCCATGATATTTATTATTCATCGTATCCGAAAATAAGCTATGATATTTAAATGATCCTATGAATACTGACAATGATGTTCGCCAGTTTCCTGCTTCCAGTTCAGTACCATGGATCAATCTACAATAATGGGTTAAGGATTCTCGCCATGTACTTTTTAGGTCTCGATGTGGGTAGTACAAAAACACAAGCTATGGTCATAGACCAGGATGGCCTGGTGCTCGGAATTGGTCAGAGCGGTTCGGGGAACCAGGAAACCGTCGGGTATGCCGGATTTCTGGAATCAGCCAGAACAGCCATCGATGCCTGTCTTGTGCAAGCGGGTATTCATCAAGACCAACTGGGCGGAGCCGGATTTGGGATCTCCGGCTATGACTGGCCTTCACAGATGAGGACATTTCAGGAGCTGATCCAACAGATCCCCGTGAGATGCACAACCGAGATCGTCAACGACGCCTGCCTGGGAATTCTGGCTGGAGCATCAGAAGGGTGGGGAGTTGCTATCGTTTCAGGAACCGGATGCAATTGCTGGGGATGGACCAGAGATCGCGCGAAGATAGGCCATGTAACGGGTTACGGCAGCCGGATGGGAGAGGGCGCCGGCGCTTCTGAACTGGTTGCGAAAGCCACCCAGATGACCGCCTATGAGTGGACGAAACGCGGACCTGCGACCGCGATCACACCTGCCTTCATCCAATTGACCGGCGCTCATGATTTGGCTGACCTGATCGAGGGTTTGGCTCTGGATCGATATGTGGTGGATGCTTCCGCAGCCCCCCTGATTATTGATCTCGCAATAAAAGGGGATGAGATTGCCAGAGAGATCATTACCTGGGCAGGGGTTGAACTGGGTGAACTTGCCCGGTGCGTGATACGCCAGCTCGATCTTCAGGGACAGGAGTTTCAACTGGTGATGGTTGGTAGGATGTTTGACGCGGGAGAGATTCTCATCCAACCAATGCAGGAGCGGATCTGGGAGCTGGCGCCAAGTGCAAAGATCCTCCGCCTGACTGTTCCACCGGTCACAGGAGCCTGTATCCTGGGAATGGAAGCGGCAGGGCTCACCCCATCACCAACAGTACAAATGAATTTGATGAGACAATCTTCTACCTCCTGACGCCCGTTTGTTGAGGGAGATTACCTAAAATCCATTTGGCGATAACGAATAAACCTTATTAGTGTTATATCCTCTGAAATTCACGGAAGTATGAAGATGTTCACTCCTTTTTGATTAACAGATATTACAAGGTTTGACAAATATCATATTGCAAGATGGACAGAATGTCTTCATAATGATGTGTGCAAATCCCACAATTCTTATCGGAGGTACTAAATGAAGAAAGCCAGTTATTTATTGTTTGCCCTGGTGGTTATCTCTGCCCTGATGTTGACTGCCTGTGGTCCTACCGCAGCTCAACAAACCAAGGGTCTCAAACTCGCGGCGATTTTCCCGGGTGTCATCACAGATGCTGACTACAACAGTATGGCCTACCTGGGCACTGAAGCAGTCAAAAAAGATCTGGGTGTTGAAACCGCTTACTCAGAGAGTGTTGCTGTTCCTGATATCGATCGCGTCATGCGCGAATACGTCGATGGCGGATACAACATCATCTGGACCCACGGCGGCCAGTATGTCACCCAAACCCTCGAATTAGCCAAGTCATTCCCGGATGTTGTCTTTATCGCCGAAGGCGATGCACAACCGGAAGAAATGCCGGCTAACGTTTGGTTTATCGACCGCAATTTCCATGTTGGTTTCTACGGCATTGGCGCTCTTGCTGCTCGTGCCACCACAACTGGAAAGATCGGATACATCGGTGGGTTAACCCTGCCTTTCTCCTACGCTGAAGTGCATGCCATTCAACAGGCCATCACAGATTCAGGCAAGACCGTTGAATTCAAACCCGTTTGGGCTGGCGATTTCAATGATCCCGCCAAGTCCCGCCAGGTTGCCGACGCCATGATCGCCGAAGGTGTGGATGTCATTATCGGTTCCTTAAACCTGGGTATGCAAGGCGTATTCGAATCGGTTAAGGCCAACTCTGGTACCAAAGTTTTGGTCACCGCCAAGTATTCCGACAAAGCACAATTTGCGCCAGATAACTACATCACTTCCCTGATCTATGACTTCTCAGGTCCATTGAAAGCGATTGTGACCAAAGTCCAGGCTGGCGAAAAAGGTGGTTACTACCCGTTAGGTTTCGACACCGGTGTCAAACTGCAAACTCCGCTCAACAATGTTCCCGCTTCTGTCTCCACTGAGATGGATGCCGTGATCGCCGATCTTGTTGGTGGGAAGATCCAGGTTGTGAAGGATGTCAATCCGGTTGAGTAGTTCTCTACTGGACCGCACTACAGAGAAATAAACACAGAACCTTGCGGGGGGTGGTTTCCCAACCCCTCGCAAGGTTTGATATTAGAAACTGGAATAGGGATACAAATGGAAGATACGCCCATCCTCATCATGAAGGGCATCCGCAAGACTTTTGATAAGAGCGTTGCCCTGGATGATGTTAATTTCGAACTTAACGCGCGTGAGATTCACGGCTTGCTCGGTGGAAATGGAGCCGGGAAGACTACCCTGATGAATATCCTGTTTGGTCTCTACAAAATGGATTCCGGGGAAGTAAGCCTGAATGGCCAAAAAATCACCATCACCTCTCCGCGCGATGCGCTTAATTTACATATCGGAATGGTTCACCAGCATTTTCTCCAGATCACCAGTTTCACCGTACTGGAGAATATCATTTTGGGAACGGAAGTTCACAAGAAACTGAGCATGGATCTGTCTCGGGAGATCCAGGTTATCCAGGATTTGCAGAAACGTTTCAATCTGGACGTGGATCTGAATACCCTGATCGAGGACTTGCCGATGGGTACCAGGCAGAAAGTGGAGATCCTGAAGGCACTTTACCGCGGTGTGGAAGTGCTGATCCTCGATGAGCCCACAACCAATCTCACCCCGCAGGAAGTGGATGATCTTTTCGCCTCCTTGAGAGTAATGGTGACCGAAGGTTTGTCAATTGTCTTTATCACTCATAAATTGCGTGAAGTATTAAGTGTCTGTGATCGAATCAGCGTCTTGAGGAATGGTCGGAATGTGATCACCTTGAGGCGAAATGAAGCCAGCGAAGAAGCTTTCGTCCGAGGCATGGTTGGGGACGAGATGGATATCAAAAATAGCGTCATCTTCTCGCGTGGACAATCTGCGGGTGGAGAAACAGATATCCAGGAGCATCTTTCACTCGATGTGCAACATGTAAATATGAACCCGGCCAGTGGCGTACCACTGTTGAAAGATATTCATCTGCAGGTACGAAAAGGTGAAATTTTCGGTATTGCCGGTGTGGCCGGGAATGGCCAACGCGAACTGGCTGAAGCGATCCTCGGTATCAGCGAGATCACCGGCGGCGATATTCAGTTGGATCAGGTTTCCCTGAAAAATTCCAATCCTGCGTACCGCCTTGAGATGGGCATCGCGTATATTCCCGAAGATCGATTACATGATGGCTTCCTGCCAAAAGCGAGCGTTGCCCATAATCTGATCCTCGGGTATCACCGCAAAAAGCCGTATACCGCGAACGGTTTCATCGATTGGAAAACGGTTTATCGCACCAGCGATGAACTGATCAAAACGTATAACATCAAAACATCAGGTCCGGCAGATGTTGGCGGCAACCTTTCTGGTGGAAATATCCAACGGGTACTGATTGCCCGTGCTTTTTCCAAACCAGCCAGATTACTGGTTGCTCATAATCCGACCCGCGGATTGGATATTCCGTCCATGGACTTTGTGTATTCCAAGATGTTGGAAGGAAAAGCAAGCGGAATGGCAACATTGCTCATCTCTGAAGACCTGGATGAATTGTTATTGCTTTGCGACCGAATCGCGGTCATCTATCGTGGGGAGTTGGTTGGCGTGCTGGATCGCGGACACTTCGAAAAATATGAGATCGGCCGGATGATGAGCGGCTACAAGGCGGAGGTGTAACATGACAACCGCAACGAAAACCAGCAAGACCTTCCTCGTATCCCTTCTGCCGTATGTTATTGCAGTGATTGCTTCGTTGGCTGCAGCCGGAATTTTTATTGCCCTGATGGGCTTTGATGTATTCCGCGCCTACTCCACCATCCTGGGGACTTCGTTCAGAACGCCCAATGGCTTTATCCAAACTTTGCTGAAGTTTATCCCCTTGGTCTTGCAGGCGCTGGCGTTTACCGTTCCCCTGGCTGCAGGTAAATTTAATATCGGCGGCGAAGGCCAATTGATCGTCGGCGCCATCGGTGCGACTGCGATGGGAATCATTTTTGCCGACCTGCCAGCCTATCTGTTGCTTCCGCTGGTCCTCCTCGGTGGAATTGTCGCGGGTGCCATCTGGGGACTTATCCCCGGTTGGCTTTTGTATAAATTCAATATAAACGAAATCCTGACTACCGTTCTCTTGAATTTCGTTTCTTTTGCCTTGATCAATTATGTTGCCACCGGTCCCTGGCGAGATCCAGGTGCCGGGCATCCAACATCGAAACTGATCGGCGAAGGTGGTTTCTTGCCGTTGCTGGTTAACAACCCACCCCTTCATACTGGATTGATCCTGGCATTGTTGGTAGCAGCCGGGGTATATATCTACACCACACGCTCAACCGGTGGATATGAATTGGTTGCAACGGGCGCGAATCCTCGTGCTGCGGGTGTTTACGGGATCAATGTCAAACGCATGTTTGTCTTATCTCTGGTCATCGCCGGCGGTATCGGTGGTCTATCTGGGGCGATCGAAGTCGCGGGTGTCCAACACCGTCTCATCGAAGGCCTTCAATCCAACTTCCTGGTTCTCGGGCTGATCATCGGCCTGATCGCGAAGGGCAATAACCTGGCTGTTCCATTTGTCGCATTCTTCATTGCGGTGCTGGAAGTAGGCGCGAGCGCCATGCAGCGTACCCTGATGATCCCGGTGGAAATGGTTTTTATCGTGGAAGCGCTGGTTCTGCTCTTTGTGCTGCTTTCAGATGTGGTAAGGAGGAAGTAACATGAACGGTTTAGAGAGTCCTCTGATTTTATATTCAAAACTGATCCTCCTGACCATGGTTCCTTTTGTCCTGGCAGGCCAGGGCACGATGATTGGCGGCCGGACCGGCGTTTTCAATGTGGCTCAGGAAGGCATCATGCTGGTAAGCGCCTCCCTTGGTTTCCTGGTCAGCTACTATACCCAGAGTTCTGGCTATCGGCATCCTGGCCGCGATGGTGGTGGGCGGCATTTTCGGTTTCGCACTGGCGTACTTCACCACCACCTTGCGAATGGATCAATTTGTGATCGGTCTGGCGTTGTTTTTTATCGGCGTGGGAATCTCAACCCTGCTGCCAAAACTGCTTATCGGTGTGACCCTCAGCCCTCCGCTGGTGGATACGCTCAAAGATATTCAGATACCTCTGTTGAGCAAGATACCATTCATTGGCGAGGTGTTTTTCAATCAAAATATCCTGGTGTACGCATCGGTGCTGGTCTCTGTTTTCCTGTGGTGGTTTTTGTATAAAACCAGCTTTGGATTGGCGCTTCGCTCGACTGGCGAATATCCCCAGGCGGCTGACAGCCTCGGCATCAATGTGACCCGGATGCGTTATCTCACATCCATCGCGGGTGGCGCGCTGATCGGTCTGGCGGGAGTTTATCTTCCCCTGGTCTACACCGGCACATTCACCGATGGTATGGTGAAAGGCCGCGGATGGCTGGCGATTGCTCTCACTTTCTTCGGAGGCTGGAAGCCGATCAATATCCTGTTCGGCTCCCTCTTCTTCTCTGGCATTGAAGTCATGTCATATAAAGTGCAGGTATCGGGTATCGGTATCCCGTATCAGTTCCTGCTGATGCTTCCATACCTGGCGACCATCCTGGTGATGATCTTCACCTTCCGTCGATCTTCGGTTCCGGGCTTCCTGGGCCAGAATTATGATCGCGAACGGCGATCCCTGTAGGTTCTTTACAGAAAAAAATACTCTGTCTTCGGACAGAGTATTTTTTTATTTTGACATTGATTTTGGCAGGTGAATGGTGAATTTCGTTCCGGCTCCCTGGCGGCTATCCACCTGAATACTACCCCCATGCTGTTTGATGATCCGGTGACAGACGGATAATCCCAGGCCAGTTCCCTTTCCGGGCGGTTTGGTTGTGAAAAATGGCTCGAATATACGTGAGATCTTATCGGGGGGAATACCCACCCCGTTATCGGCGAAGATGATCTGAAATTCCTGATCCACCATTTTTGTAGTGATCACAATCCTGCCATGATCATGTTCGATGGAATTGGAAGCATTCAGAATCAGGTTGATCCAAACGCTCTGCAGATTATCGCGACTAGCATCCAGTGGAGGCAGATTGTCATCCAGCTCTGTTTCCAATTCAACGGCCCGGTTCACCAATTCGTGTTTTACAAGCGCGAGGGAATTCAGGATCGTCTCATTCAGGTCTGTCTGGATAAATTCGACCTCTTCCTTCCTGGAAAAGCCGAGCAGATTGCGAACGACTTGCGAAGCACGCAATCCCGCTGTCTCAATCAAACTGACGGATTCCAAAGCGTCTGTCGCGTCCTGCGGAAGATCACGGCGTAACAATTGGGCATTGGCGATGACAGCAGAGAGAGGATTGTTGATTTCATGCGCAACTCCGGCAGCGAGCTGCCCTACCGCGGCCATTTTTTCAGATTGGATCAGATTCGCTTCCAGGCGTTTTTCGACCGTCACATCCTGCTCAATGATGATGACCTGCAAAGGAACGTCTGTTTCATTGAGTATGGCATAGGTCGATATTTCCCAATCTGTGACCTGGTCATCCAAGACCCACTGCCGGTCGATTCGGGTGGTATTCTTGCCTGAAAGAAAAGTCTCATTCACACGGCAACCCTGGCAGGGTTGCTCCCTTCCGAAGAGCGCCTTATAGCAGATTTGCCCCACCAGGAAATTTGGTTTTTGTTCCACCCGTTTAGCCCGGCTGTCATTGATGGCGACGATCCGGTAATTGTGATCGATGATGTAAATGGATGTCGGGATGGAATCAAACATCGACCTGAGTGTATTGCGAGATTGGTAGAGTTCCCAACGCCATGCTTCGAGATTGGCATTATCGATCTTTAATTGCTTGATTGCCAGATGATTAGCTCATGCGCCGGCAAATGAATGCGAGATGAGTAGGAGCATATCCATCTGAATCGGGTCAAGGGGATACGGGCGCGAATTGATAGCCTGGATAATTCCCATAAAGTTCTGCTGACCCTGGATTGGAGTCAGGATGTTGTTCAGGAATGGCTGATCCTTCAGAAAATCCAGGAAGGGAAATTCCGTAAATATCGTGGAACGATACTGCAATTCCACAATTTTCTGGTTAAGAAACACCTGTTGTAAAGTTGGCAAGTCGATCTGGAATCTGTCCACAAGCGACCAATCGTCTTGACCAAGCAAGGCTTTGCGTAGCAGGATTTGCTGATCTTCCGGATCGATCAGCAGCAATATTACGATTTCACAGTCGAGCAGACGTTTTACCAGCCGGGCATAATGCAGGTGGATTTTTTTGGGGTCCGTCACCTGACTTTGATTCGAAGAGAGAGTTTGCAAGGCAGCGATAATCTCGCGCAATCGGGGGTTGGTCGGTTCATGCTGGAATGACATTTACTCTACCTGCAATCAGGATGGTTGTATAGTGACATCTTGCAATTAATATCCCCGCCTGTGGAGGCGGAAAAGGAAACTAGGCCAGGTCGTTCTGGTATTCGGGCTATTCTTCACCAGCGTGGATGGTGTAGCCGAATCCTGGCACTGTCGCCAGAAATGTAGGATTATGTGGATCCGGTTCGATGCGGTCTCGCAAATTCTTGATATGGACTTCGAACCAGGTCCGGGCTGCCCGAGTTGGTGGGATAATCCCAGACCTCATCCAATAAACGTGAAGGAGAAAAAACCTCACCGGGATGACTTATCAAATGATAAAGCAGATCGAACTGAACCGGGGTGAGTTTCAGCTTTTCGTTGGCAGCGGTCGTTAATTCAAAGGATTGCGTATCCAAAATATAACCTCGGATGGCGATGGTCCTGTTATCCAATTGGATGATCTCATCCTTGTCACCTCTGGTCGAAGACTTGCCTTTTGTGAAGATTTCACCCAGCTTGAAAGGCTTGGTTATCTCTTCCTGCTTCCTCGGTGCCAGGCGTCGGGTTCGTCGGAGGATTGCCCGGACGCGGAGAACCAATTCATCCACATTGAATGGCTTCGTCAGGTAATCATCCGCACCCAGGGTGAAACCAGCGATCTTATCTTCATCTTTGGATTTTGCCGTCAGGAAGAGGATCGGGACATCTTTCAGTAGCGGGTCAGAGCGGACCTCGCGGCAAACCATATATCCGTCCATACCCGGCATGATGATGTCCAGGATGATCAGATCGGGATGATTTCGGCGCGCTTTCTGGAGACCGTCCACACCTGAGTTGGAGATGACCACGCGGTATTCATCCCCGCGCAGGCATCGTTCGATGGTGCGGGAAACCATGTCATCGTCATCGATCACCAGTAATTTGGATGGTTTCATCTGCAGGTTTTCCCATGTCGAGAAACGACAAATAAGTGATGGGGCTAATCATAATCCGGGCAATTGACAAAAGCAAGGAAAGCACCCGTAAAAATCCATTTCCTTAAACCAATATTCACATTAATTTTACATATTTTGCCTTAATTAAACCAGTAAACTATTATATTAATCGGTTTTATTCAACATAAATTCAGAATCTCAATATGATTAAAGAGGAAGCGTAAACAAAAGTATGGGTGGCATTTCCAGCTCAACAGAGTGCTGAAAATGATATTTTGAGCGTGGTATACTGTCATCATCGGGATCGATAAGCCCAGTTTATCATCAAGGAAATGAGCATGGCTGAGAAAATGGCAAAACGCAAAGTAGAAGATTTCCGGGATATCAATCTGGATGAAGTGCTGGCGGACGCCAATCAGAAAATGCGCCAAAAAAAATATCGTGAAGCAGCCAGGCTGTTATCAACTGTGACGAGCATGGTACCAGAGCACATTGATGCCTGGAATAACCTGGGTGTCGCCTACCTTCTAATGGAAGAATACGAAGCAGCGGAGATGGCAATTCGTTCGGGGCTTGAACAAGACCCGGAAAATCCCCAACTGATTAAGAATTCTCATTCAGACATTGCTTCCCCAGGAAGTGAAAGCAGCCGAAGGGATGAAACTTTTGCTCAAATTTCTCGAGCTTCGCCCGCAGGACCCCGATGCGCTGTATATGTTCGGACGCTGCCTGGATGCCTCTGGTGAAACGGGAAAGGCAACCTTGATCTATCAGCGCGTACTCGAGATCAAACCGGAATATAGGCTGGCTCAGATCGCCCTCGCTGATCTTACTAGATCCAACTGAGAATTGCTCCGGATAACGATCTTATCCAACCCGGGGAACATTTGTCCTCGGGTTTTCGTTTACATGGTAGAGACTGTCCCATAAAGAAGGAGATTCCCATGTTCAAGAAAATTGCGTTTGCCCTGCTGTTGGTTGTCAGTGTGTTGCTCCAGTCCACCGCCCCCGCCCGCGCGGACGGTATCATCATCCCTGATCCGATTCGCCCGTGCGTCCCAATGCCCTGTCCGGGTCCTGGTCCGGTGATGCAGCATCTTGCCATCAAGTACCACCATGTCACCGTGGATATCGTGGACCAGGTGGCGGTCACCCGCGTGGATCAGGTCTTCCGCAACCCCAACAACTGGACGGTCGAGGGAATCTATACCTTCCCTATCCCCGCGGAAGCGGTGGTGACCAACTTCAAGCTGTGGATGGATGGCAAACCGGTCGAAGGCCGGGTGTTGGATGCCAATGCCGCCCGCTCTGAATATGAGGAAATCGTCCGGTCAATGCGCGACCCAGCCCTGCTCGAATATGTGGGTCGAGGCGCCGTGATGGCCCGCATCTTCCCGATTGCCCCCGGTGAGGAACGCCGCATCGAGCTGGAATACTCGCAAGTCCTCACAGCCGATAACGGTCTGATCGGTTACCGCTACCCGCTTAACACCGAAAAGTTCTCGCTCCAACCGTTGGAAGATGTCTCGGTCACCGTCAACATCCGCTCTACAGATCCCATACTGAGCGTCTATTCTCCGAGCCACAACACTTCCGTTACCCGAAAATCGGATCTGGAATGGGTGGCCGGTTACGAAGACGCCAACGTCACCCCCGACCAGGATTACCTGCTGTACTATACAGTCGGACTGGAAGAGGGCATTCACCTGCTGACCTATCGCGATCCGACCGATTCCGCTGACCCCGACGGCTTCTTCCTCATGCTCATCAATCCGCCGCTGGCCCGCACCGAAGAGATCATCGCCAAGAACCTGATCCTTGTGCTCGACCACTCCGGCAGCATGGAAGGCGAGAAGTTCCGTCAGGCGCAAGCTGCGGCCCACTTTATTTTGCGCCGGCTCAACCCGGGAGATTACTTCAACCTGGTCAGCTTCTCCTCCGGGGTTGAGAAGTTCGCATCCACCCTGAAATCTCAGGAAGACGCCCGGATGGGTGATGCCTGGATCGACCAGATATCTCCCGGTGGTTCTACCAACATCCAGGACGCACTGTTGACCGCCCTGAAGATGAATGATGGCGAACGTCCGACTTACGTGATCTTCCTCACCGACGGGCTGCCCACATCCGGTGAGACGGATTTCAACCGCATCCTGGAGACCGTCAAAGAATCTGCCCGGTCTGGCATGAAGCTGTTTACCTTTGGCGTCGGGTATGATGTGGATACCGTCCTGCTCGACCAGCTTGCCCAGGATCAACACGGCAGCAGCACCTACGTCCAGCCGGGCGAGGATGCCGAAACCGCCATCTCCAGCTTCTATCAGAAGATCAGCGCGCCTTCTCTCACCGACCTGGCTATCCGCGTGGATGGGATCAGCGCGTACGACCTGCATCCCAATCCACTGCCCGACTTATTTTTTGGGTCACAGATCATTGTCACAGGGCGCTACCGCGACTCCGGCACAGCCGATATCACATTGACCGGGCGGAACGGTATTGCCGCCTACAGTAAGACCTTCACGGGTCTCGAGTTCTCCTCCGGTGAGGATCGCTCTCCGGGCAATAACAGTTACATCGCCCGGTTGTGGGCTAACCGCAAGATCGGCGCGCTCCTCAATCAGGCGCGGCTGACTGGCGCGGACCAGGAGACCATCCAGCAGATCGTTGCCCTCTCCATCCGGTTCGGCATCGTCACGCCGTATACCTCGTATCTGGTCACAGAGACGGATGCCCTCGGCGCGGCTGCCCAGGATCGGATCGCCCGGGAGCAATTCGCTGTTCAGTCGGCCACACCCACCCAGGTGAGCGGAGAAGGCGCCGTCAATAAAGCAGCCGATGCCGGTTCGATGAGCGCTTCCGAAAACCTCGGCGCCGGAGGGGCGGTGGAGGCAGTCCGGCGGTTCCCGGCGCTGCGGACATGGTCAAGACAGCCGGTTCGCGCACCTTCGTCATGCAGGACGGTGTCTGGGTGGATACTCGCTTCGACCCGGATGGGATGAAGCCGATCCAGATCAAGTTCCTATCGAAGGAATACTTCGCCCTCGTTTCCCGTAACGCAGATATTGCTGCCGGGCTGGCGCTCGGTGAGCGTGTGATCCTGGTTGTGGGAGATGTAGTATATGAGGTCGTAGAATAGGATTTCACAACAAAAACAACACGTAGGGGCGACCGGCCGGTCGCCCCTACGATACCTAATCTATGAGAAGGGAGCATCTGGGAGTAGGAGGCAGCGCTTCCTACTTCGTGTTCTGATCTGTTTCTGCCAATTGCTTCAAGAATGCCTTGACAACCTGCGGATCGAAATGGGAACCCGAATTTTGTTCAATATATTCCCTTACTCGGGTATGTTCCCAGGCTGACCGGTAAGGCCGGTCAGAGGTGAGTGCGTCCCACACATCAACCACGGCGAAAATTCTGGCTGCCATCGGAATTTCGACACCCTTCAGACCGCGTGGATATCCCGAGCCGTCCCATTTCTCATGATGTGAGTAAGGGATTTCCATCGCTGGTCGAAGATAGTCGATGGGTGAAAGCATATCATAGGCATACTGCGGATGTTTCCGCATGATTACCCATTCTTCATCGGTTAATTTTCCCGGTTTGAGTAATATCCGATCGGGGATACCCAGTTTTCCCATATCATGTAATAAGGCCCCGCGTCGGAGATGGACTAACTGATCATCGCTCAGGCCAAGACTCTTGGCGAGTTGGATGGTCATCTGCGTAACTCGTTGGGTATGACCTTCGGTTTCCTCGTCCCGCAGGTCCATCGCCTTCGACCAGCCTTCAATCGTAGCGTCATAAGCCAGCATCAGTTTTGTGTTGGAGATTTGAAGTTCTTCGAAAGAACGGATACTGTCGATCGCGATGGCCGCCTGTCCCGCCAGCGTTTCAAAGAAATTGAACCAATCTGGATTGGGATTCAAGCGATTCCGATGAAATACCTCAATGACTCCGATTAGATGCCCTTTTGCTCGCAATGGTATTCCACAGTAAGATACAAATCCTTCTCCTTTGAATATTGGCGCGCGGAGGTTTTCTCCCTGGTATTGGGAGATATCATCGATAAATATGCGTTTCCAATTAGCGGCGATCTGACCTGCAAACCCGACACCAATACGTATGGATACATTATTCATCGCATTAGTTCGAAATCCCTGGCTGATCGTACTTTCGAGTGTGTTGCTGGTAGGCTTGTACAACAGGATATCTGCCGCGTCCACCCCCAATTGTTCAATGCTTTCCGTGAGCACAACTTTTAAGGTGAGCCGGATATCCATACTGTTCGCAATGGCACTATCTATCGTGCGCAGCGATTCAATGTTTTTCAATTGTCGTTCAGTGTCCGCAAAAAGGTGTGCATTCGTAATAGCCTGGGCAGCCTGATTGCTCAAACTATCCAGCAGAATGATCTCATCCTCGCTAAATTGACGTTCTTTTCCTTTGGAATAGATGGCCAGGGAGCCGATAAAAGTATCCTTGTTTTTGATTTTGATCGAGACAACCGTAAAGAGATCCTGCGATTTATATAGATCAGCCTTTGGCAATCTTGATTTAATTTTCACATTGGGAATGATGACGGGAGTATCGGAGGAAGGTGAAATATCAGGTGGATAATCACTTAATGGTATTAGAACCACATTTTGGCGTAGCAAAGCGGGGAATCCATAATCGGCAACAATCGAAAGGGTCTGGCTGACTGGATCGTACAATCGGATTGCCACCGTGGGAACAGACAGGGCTTGAGCCGTCTCAACGCAGACAGCCGATAATACTTCATCCAGGTCCAGTTTGGAATTGATATGGGCGGCTGTATGAACCAGGGCTTCGGCGCGAGCAGTCTGTTGGAGGATTTTCGCTTCAGCGAGTTTTCGTTCGGTGATATTTTGGACAGCGCCATAAACACCAACCAACTTTTCTTGCTCGGAATCCCAGATGGGACGGGCAGACACGCGGACCCAGACTATTTCACCGCTTTTTGAAATGGTTCGCAATTCGCTGGTAATGGATCGATTGCTACGAAGCGAAATCATATCCTGATCATCTATGGCCAGATCATCCGGATGCAGACTGGCACGCCATCCACCCATCGCGATAAATTTATCCAGTGTATATCCTGTGATCTCCTCGAAAGCGCCAGCGGTCCAATTTTGGATAATTCGTCCATCGGCACCTACTTCACTTGAATAAATATAATCCGAAGCAACCGTGGAGATAGCCCGGTATTTTTCCTCGCTTGCCTTGAGATCCTCTTCTGCTTTTTTCCTCGCCTCATTCTCGACTTCAATTTCGTGATTCTTTACCTCGAGTTGGGCGATCTTATCTTCCAACTTGCGGACGAGGACTACGTTATGTTTCTTATAGTAATCCTCCGTTCTGATCTTTGCTTTGCGGGCAGTCGACACACCAGTCGGATATTTATCGATGGTCTCTTTCAACATCTCCAGAAATAACGCCGGTTCAGCCGGCTTGACAATAAATCGTTCTGCACCCAGACTCAGCGCCAACGCTTCATCCTGAGGTTCTGTGTAGGTAGCGGTATAAAAGATGAATGGGATATCCTTCAAGCTTTCATCTTCCTTACAGGCATGGATCAGGCTGAATCCGTCCATCACTGGCATCAAAATATCGCTGATAATCAGATCCGGTTTGCTGCGATGGGCAAGGTCCAACGCTTCCGCACCATTTTTTGCGGAGTCTAATTCAAATCCGTTAGAGGTAAGAAGGACCTGCAGGAGGTAAAGATTTTTTTCTTCGTCGTCGACAATGAGGATTTTGGTCATATTAGTCCATTACTAAATCAGCGTGTTTCGGAGGTAACAGGTATTGCTCCATTTGGGAAACAAAAGTCTCAGGATTAATTGGTTTTTCTATATATCCAACGCAACCCGATGCCAGGGCGCGTTCCCTATCACCGACCATGGCATATGAAGTCACAGCGACGATCGGTATATCCACTCTACCACGGTTTTTGGTCAATTCCGTCGCGACCGTATACCCATCCATCCCGGGTAATTGAATGTCCAACAGGATCAGATCTGGTTCGACCTGATCAACCATATCAATCCCGGTCGGGCCATCCACTGCCTGAAAAACCTGATAACCATTCTTTTCCAGAAGGAAAGTGGTCAGGTAACGGTTTCTCTCATTGTCCTCGATGAGCAGGATTTTTCCTTTCATGAAACATTCCTCTCTTGTGGCAGGGTGAAAGTAAAAGTGCTCCCTTTTTCCCATTCGCTCTCAACCCATATTTCTCCGCCCATCGATTCAACCAGCCGCTTGCAGATGGAAAGTCCCAACCCGGTGCCGTCATGTTGACGAGTCAGTCCTGTATCCAGTTGTTTGAAAGGTTGGAAGAGTAAGGCGATTTGTTCAGGTTTGATACCCATACCCGTATCCTTGACCGATGTGATGACCATTCCGTCCTTGATGCTGCTGTGAAATCTCTACGCTGCCATGGTCGGTAAATTTGAGTGCATTGCTGAGAAGGTTAAGGATGATCTGTTCCACCCTTCGTCTGTCGCCGACCATATTCCCAATTTCTGGTGATATGGATGCGGTGAGGGATAATTCTTTCTTTTTGGCTAATGGTAGGGTGCTATCAACGCATTTCTTGAGGGAATCTTGCAGGTTATATGGTTCATGGACCAATTCAAATTGGCCGGCTTCAATTTTCGAAATATCCAAAACATCGTTAATCAGTTCCAATAGGTGACGGGCGCTGTCTTGAACCATGTTCAGTTGTTTTTCTTGCTCCGGTTCCAGTGGGCCGACCAACTTCATCAGGATCATTCCCGTAAAACCAATGATCGAATTGAGAGGTGTGCGTAATTCGTGCGACATGGTGGCGAGGAAAGATGATTTCAACCGGTCCGCTAGACTCTGCTCGGATTTTGGCATCTTCCAATTGAGCGGTTCTTTCTGCAACGCGTTGCTCGAGCACTTCATTCAACTCGCGAATTTCTTTCTCAACCCTCCGATTTTCAGTCATGTCATGGACAGAGCCAACAAGATAGGTGCAGACTCCGGATTTATCAAAGAAGGGTGTGATGGCCACTTCACCGATGAGGGTTCCGGTGGGATAGGTAAATTCTTCCTCCCATTTAATGGTCCTGTTTGCTTGAATTGCCTGTTTATATCTGTCTTTGGTGATCGTGTGAACATCCTCGGGCAAGACGTCTTCTATCCGCTTGCCAACGATCTGTTCCCTGGTCAGACCTGTTACGGTGAGAAAAGCCTGGTTAATGGCTGCAAAACGAAAAAAATCATCCGATTCGACGGATAACAGAAAAACAACGTCACTTACGGTACCAAATATTAATGAAAGACGTTTTTCACTGGCATCGATTTGCTCTTCAATGATCTTGCGGTCAGTGATGTCTTGAACGGCGCCATTAATTCCAATTAATTCGTTCCGTTCCGTATCCCAGACCGGATGGGCATAATTGCGTACCCAGACGATATGACCATCTTTCGCGATAGTCCTCAACTCACTGACAATCGGTTGATTCTGCTTTAACTTTGCGAGGTCCTGGTTGTCGATCTTTTGATCTTCGGGGTAAAGGCAGGCATTCCATCCTCCATGAGCTTCGTATTCTTCGAAGGTATAACCGGTAATTGCCTCGAAAGCGCCGGTCACCCAGGTACAGGTCTGACTCCCATCTGGATTGACCACCGATGAAAACATATAATCTGATGCCACGGTCGAAATTAAACGATATCTTTCCTCGCTCTCGCGTAATGCATTGTTCGTCGTAACCAGATGACTGGTCCGGTCATGGACCTGCTTGCGGAGCAGAAGGATCCAGATTACGGCAAGCCCTAACAGGATAACGATGATGCCTAATACCCAGGCAATTGTCTTCAACCATTGATTAATACCGGATGGATTTAACCAACGGTTCATGATCGTGGAATAGATGGAATTTGGATCATCCCGCCAGGCTGTCAAATGGACATCAATGGCATCTAATAAATCCTGATTTTGCCCTTGCGCGGTTGCATAATAGAGAGTGCTCGCATTGAATGTGATGGATGTTCGCTCCAGGCCAAACTTTTGGTAGGAATAATCTCCGAAAAAATGGTTGATTATACCGGCGTTGGCTGAACCCTTCTGCACCAACTCAAACACTTCTTCCGGTGATTTTGCTGTAACGATGGATACTTCAAAGCCAGACGCCCGCATCGTTTGTTGAATGACTGATTCCTGGATTGATCCGCTGAGAACCGCGACTACCTGACCATTTAATTGATCCAAACGATTTATTTTCGATTGCGGATTGGCATATACCCGTGACCAACTCTCAGCAGCAGGGATATGATGGAAATCAAAGATCTTGTCGCGCTCTGCTGAATAGGCCATATCAGGCATCAGGTCTATCTGACCTGCTTGCAATGCTGCCAGACATGCCTCCCATTCGCAGGGGACAAATTGGAGTGTCCATCCATCCTGATCGGCCATTTCTTCCAATAGATCAATGAAGAAACCATCCGCCTGCCCTTTTTCATTCAGGAAGACTTTGGGCATATTCTGGTAGACCCCCACGCGGACAATTCTGCCTTTTGCCTGAACGAATTGGATGGGTACCAAAACGGTGATCAGGATAAGAAATAACAACAGATAATTCCAGAGGGATCTATTACCTACCCGTGGTGGAAGTTTACCGAGTTGGCCGCATCGATTGTTTTGGGCAGGTGAAGCCTGAGGTTGGATAGAAAATGGATCTTTCCACCCCCATTTCGACTTCGAACCGATAAAAAAAACCAATTTTTGTCCCATGATTTTCTCAATCTGCCTTGATGGTTTGGGACTTAACGTCTTCCCTTGGATAATGTATACATAAGTGGAAAAACATGGAAACAGAAGCGATACCCAAATCCATTTCCCGAAATTCAGTCTACTCCTGATTATACAGATGATGCAATAAAACTTGCATTAATCTGTAAGAGCATCTTGAAACCATGGTCCAGGCAGTTAAATAAAACAGACCCATTCTCAGATAATCGTCAGCCGACTTTTTTGAACTCAATTTGTCTGGACGAATCTAATTTGCGATGAAGGTTTTGGCTCAAAGATCAGGATCAATACTGCCAGTTGAGCAGGTTGAGAAGGAGCCCGCTGGTATAATCAACCCATGACATCCATCGTTGCCATTGATATCGAAACCACCGGGCTGGACCCGCGCCGCGACGCCATCATCGAAATCGGCGCCGTGCGTTTTAACGAAGACGGCATTCAAGACGAGTGGCGGTCATTCGTTAACCCGGGCCGGCCCATCCCCACTTTCATTACCCAGTTGACCGGCATCAAGAACGAGGATGTCGTTTCCGCTCCCTTGATCAAATCCATCATTCCCGAATTAGCCGTTTTTGTGGAAGAGTCCCCCATCCTCGGGCAGAATATCTTGTTCGACCTCGGCTTCATCCGCCGCCAGGGGATCTTCTCCGACAATCCTTACATCGACACCTTCGAACTGGCAGCGCTGTTATTACCCGCTGCCCGGCGTTACAACCTGGGCGCGCTCGGTATCGAGCTGGGACTGCCCATCACCGAAGACCTGCACCGTGCCCTGGATGACGCCCGCCTGACATACCGAGTTTACACCGAGCTGTACCGGCGCCTGATCGATCCTGAAAAGGGTCTATCCACCGATCTGTTGGCGGAGATACTGCGTCTGAGCGAGCCTTTCGAATGGGGCGGACGGCTGCCGTTCGAGTGGGCGTTCCGCAGGAAGGCGCGCGCCGGTTTGGTTGCAAAACGGGGAGGGCAGGTCACAGAGGGTTTATTCGGCAAGGCCAACTATTCCGCGCCGTTAAAGCCCAACACCGATCCGAAACCGGTGGATGTGGATGAGGCTGCTGCCCTGCTGGAAAGCGGAGGCGCGTTCGCCAAATACTTCCCTAACTTTGAGAACCGTACCCAGCAGGTGGAGATGCTCCGCAAAGTGACGCAGTCCTTTAACGACGGCCTGCATCTGCTGGTGGAAGCCGCCACCGGCACCGGCAAGTCGTTCGCGTACCTCGTCCCGGCGGCGCTGTGGGCGATGCAAAACAATACCCGGGTGATCATTTCCACCAACACCATCAACCTGCAAGAACAGCTCATCAAGAAGGATATTCCCGACCTCAAGCAAGCCCTGGGAGTTCGATCTGCAGGCATGTGTGCTGAAAGGCAAGAACAACTATCTCTGTCCGCGCCGGATGGAAGCTGCCCGTCTGCGGCAGCCCGCCAGCCTGGAAGAGATGCGCGTCCTCGCCAAGGTGCTGATCTGGTTGAGCCAGGGCGGCTCAGGCGACCGAACCGATCTGACCCTCACCGGTCCCGACGAGCGGGAAGCATGGACGAAACTGTCCGCGGACGATGAAGCCTGCACGATCGAGAACTGCATCAAACGAACCGGAGGCGCCTGCCCGTTCTACCAGGCGCGCCAGGCAGCCCAGTCTGCCCATTTGATCGTTGTCAACCACGCCCTGCTCCTGGCGGATATCGCCACCGGCAGCCGGGTATTGCCTGAGTACCAGTATCTGATCGTGGATGAGGGACATCACCTGGAGGAAGCCACTACCAACGCGCTTGCGTTCCGCGTGACCCAACCCGAGGTGGATCGAATATTAAAAGAAGCCGGCGGGTCCTCGAGCGGGATCCTGGGCCGCTTCCTGACCGTGATCCACAAGACGGTCAAGCCTTCCGAATTGGCGATGCTTGAGAAGCAGGTCAAGTCTGCCACAGATGGGGCCGCACGGGTACAGCACCAATCCATGCAGTTCTTCCGCGCTGTGGATGATTTCCTGAAGATGCAGGCTAATGAGCGCCAGCAAGTGCAGTACTCCCAGCAGGTGCGAATTGTCCCCGCCACCCGCACCCAGCCGGATTGGGCGGAGGTGGAGATCGTCTGGGATGATCTGAGCGCGTCATTCAAACAATTCCTCACCCACCTGAGCGCCATCTACCAGTGGATGGGAGAGAAGGCGGAGAACGCTTCTGACGACCTGGTGGACGTGCAGGGTTCGCTCGGCAACCTCATCCGGCGGGTGACAGAGATTAATCTGAATATCACCGGGTTGGTGTCCACACCGTCCAACGATCGTATCTATTGGGTGGAGTTGAACAACACCGGCACCCGCCTGACCTTGAATGCCGCCCCGCTGGAGATCGGTTCTCTGATGCGCCAGCACCTCTGGAATCAGAAAAGCAGTGTCATCGTCACCTCGGCCACACTTACCACCGCCGGAGAATTCCATTATCTGCGTGGACGGTTGTCCGCGGAGGATGCGGACGAGTTGGCGGTCGGTTCCCCGTTCGATTATGAGAACGCGGCGCTGCTCTACATTGTGAATGATATTCCCGAGCCAAATATGGGCTCGCAATACCAGCAGGAGTTGAACAACATCCTGCTACGCTTAAGCAAGACCACCAACGGGAGGTTGCTGGCGCTCTTCACGAGTTACTCTCAGTTGAAGCAGACTTCCGCCTACCTGGGACCGGTGTTGGCGGATAAGGGCATCACTGTCTATGAGCAGGGAGAAGGCGCGTCCGCCGCCAGCCTGCTGGAGAGCTTCAAGAGCTCTGAGCGGTCGGTACTTCTGGGTACACGCTCTTTCTGGGAAGGGGTGGATATCCCCGGACAGGCGCTGTCTGTGCTGGTGATCACCAAACTTCCGTTCGATGTGCCCAGCGACCCGATCATTGCGGCCCGCTCTGAGACGTTCGACGATCCATTCAACGAGTACAGCCTGCCGGAGGCGATCCTGCGCTTCCGCCAGGGGTTTGGGCGGTTGATCCGAACCCAGTCCGACCGGGGAGCGGTGATCGTGACAGACAAACGGCTGCTGACCAAGAAATATGGCAAGTTATTTTTGGAGTCGATTCCAGGCTGCACCACCCGAATCGGCACGTCCATTGATCTGCCGAAGGTGGTGGAGCGCTGGCTGAACAACTGATCCTAAAATATGCGAGTGGATGGTGGTGAATCTAATGATCATTCGTGCGATGACTTCTGATGATTGGGCTTTTGTGCGGTCTGTCTATGAAGAGGGGATCGCGACGGAAAATGCCACATTCGAGACCGAAGCTCCCGATTGGAAGACATGGGATGCGGGACATATTCAGTGCTGCCGGGTGGTGGGACTGGATGATGGGGGCAAGGTAATTGGCTGGGCGGCACTGACGCCCGTGTCAAACCGGTGCGTATATTCCGGCGTGGCAGAGGTGAGCGTCTATGTAGCACAATCCGCCCGCGGGCACGGTCTTGGGAGGCAACTCCTGCAGAGATTAGTGAAAGACTCCGAGATACAGGGTATCTGGACGCTGCAATCGGGCATTCTGGCGGAAAACGAAGCCAGTATCCGTTTGCACCTCACCTGTGGTTTCCGTTTGGTGGGGAAGCGCGAGCGCCTGGGAAAGCTGAACCGGCAGTGGCGCGATGTCGTTCTGATGGAGCGGCGCAGCAAACAGGTGGGAGTGGATTAAACCAGAAACCAGAAACCAGAAACAAGAAACAAGTAACCAGAGACCAGTAACCAGAGACCAGTAACCAGAAAGTAACCAGTAACCAGTAACCAGTAACTTCTTTCCACTATCCATTTCCCATTAACTAATTACATTCCCTTGAGAAATGCTCATTGGCGGGCTATCCTTAGGTTTGAAAAGGAAATAGCCTATGCTTTCTGAGATTGGCCAAATAGCTATCACTGTCAGCGATGTGGACCGCGCGTTGAAATTCTATCGCGATGTATTGGGTTTACAATTTCTATTCAGCGCTGGGCCAAACCTGGCATTCCTGAAAGCAGGCACCATCCGCATCATGTTGACCTTGCCTGAAGGAGAAGACAAAAGCCCGGGCAATTCGGTGCTCTATTTCAAGACTGACGATTTGGATAATGTATACCAGGAGGTGTTGGCACGTGGTGCCGCCGAGGAGGAAGGTCCGCACAAGATCGCCGATATGCCCGATCATGAATTATGGATGGCCTTCGTACGTGACCCGGATGGTAACCCGGTAGGTCTGATGGAGGAGCGGCGGGGGAGATAAAATCTGGAGACCCGAGACCGGAGACCTGAGATCAGTAACCCGAGACCGGAGATCAGAAAACCGAAATCGGAAACAAGTAACTGGAAATAAGTAACCGGAAACAAGTAACTGGAAACAAGTAACCGGAAATAAGTAATATGTGATTAGTAATACAAACTGGTAACAGAGTACTCTGTTACCAGTTTGTAATTTCCAGTTTCTAGTTTCTATTCTCTGATCTCTCTAGCTAGAACAACCCGATCACCTTACCCGTGTCGAGATCGAGATCGATGTCGTAGAAGGCGGGACGGGTGGGCAGGCCGGGCATGGTGCTCATCTTACCCAGCAGCGGATAGAGGAATCCGGCTCCAACAGAGGCTCTGACCTCGCGAACCATGATCCTGAAGCCGGTTGGCACACCCTTGATGGTGGGATCCGCGGTCAGGGACAGGTGGGTCTTGGCCATGCAGATTGGCAGCTTGTCAAAGCCAAGCCGGGTATAAGCTGTGATCTGCTCTTCGGCTTCGGGCGAATAATCCACTCCATCCGCGCCATATACTTCCCGGGCGATGATCTGAATTTTCTCCTTGATGGACTTATCCAGTGGATACAAGAATTTGAAGGAAGTGGGTTTTTCCGCAGCTTTTACCACAGCCTTCGCCAGGTCTTCTGCGCCTGCACCGCCTTCACCCCAGTGCCGGCTGACGACCGCGTCTTCCGCACCAGCTTCAATAGCAGCCTGGCGGATCAATTCCAATTCGGCCAGGGTATCGGTCGCAAATGTGTTGACGGCAACGACTACCGGGATGCCGAATTTGCGGGCGATCTTGATGTGGTGCTGCATATTTGGCACACCTGCCCGAAGCAGATCGAGATTCTCGTCGGTATAGGCCGCATCCAATGGTTTTCCTGCAACCACTTTTGGCCCGCCACCATGCATCTTGAGGGCGCGGACGGTGGACACCAGAACCACGACATTGGGCACCAACCCGGATGTGCGGCATTTGATATCCATAAATTTTTCCATTCCAATATCTGATCCGAAGCCAGATTCCGTGACCACGTAATCCGCCAGTTTGAGCGCGATCTGATCGGCGAGGATCGAGCTGTTGCCATGGGCGATATTGGCGAAAGGTCCCGCGTGAACGAAGACGGGCGTCCCTTCGAGGGTCTGCATCAAGTTCGGTTTGATCGCGTCGCGCATCAGCACGGTCAGCGCACCTGCGATCCCAATATCTTCCGCGGAGATCGCTTCTCCGGATCTGCTGAGTCCAATGACCATTTTGCCGAGTCGTTCGCGCATATCCTTCAGGCCGGTGGTCAGAGCGAGCACGGCCATGATCTCGCTGGCAACGGTGATGTCAAACCCGGTCTCGCGGTTGTGACCTTTCTCTTCGTCGCCCATCCCCACGGTGATTCCACGCAGGAATCGGTCGGACGTATCCATGACCCGCTTCCAGGTGATGGTCTCCGGGTCAATATCCAACCGGCACAATTTCTTTCGCTCTTCAGCGGATAATTCGTCGGGATCTGTCTTTTTGATCCCCAGTTTATTCAATCTTCCCAGCAGTCCTTTTCCAAAACGGCGTTTGCCTTTCTTGTCAGCCGGGCAGAGACGGTTGAATAATTGCTCATCGGTCGCACTGGATTCATGCAGCATGCGAGCATCGATTGCAGCCGCAAGAAGATTATTGGCGGCAGTGATGGCATGAATGTCGCCGGTCAGGTGCAGGTTGAAGTCTTCCATTGGAATGACCTGACTGTATCCGCCACCGGCTGCGCCACCTTTGATTCCAAAGGTAGGTCCCTGGCTGGGCTGGCGAATGCAGGTGATGACGGTCTTATTCAGGTGGGCTCCCAACGCCTGGCTCAATCCAACCGTGGTGGTCGTTTTTCCTTCTCCAAGTGGCGTGGGCGTAATGGCTGTGACATCGATATACTTGCCGCTCGGGCGGTCTTTCAAACGGTTCAGGATCTCCAACTTTACCTTGGCTTTGTATGGGCCGTAAAGCTCCAATTCTTCCGGTAACACACCCATTTCTTCTGCAATCTGGAGGATGGGTTTGAGTGTCGCGGCCTGGGCAATATCGATATCAGATGGGACAGGTTTTTGCATATTCAGCGGGGTTGGAATAAAGGAACGGCGGTTTAAGGTAGAGCTGGGAGTCATATCAATTCCATCCTTTCCGGGTAACCGGTGATCTTGAACACTTTTTCGTTTTCGGTGTGGAACATCATTCAAATTATAGCCTGTTCCTTTTGGATTTTATCCATCCTGTACAGGAACATTTGTACAGGGAATGGATAAGGTGGGATTTTTCGGTCATTTATCCTGTAAGGTGACTGTAAGGTTAATAGGTCAATCCTTACTAAATACTAACCTATAATCGTACTAGTTAGATTTATTGGTAGCACATTCAAAAGAGATGTTCGATAAGGGCACACCCGGTGAAAGCCGGGGCCGCAAAGCTATGGGTCTAAAGCTGAAGAAGCGATGACTGCCAGGCCGCCGAAAACAAATGAGTTTATTGGTTGCCGCGTTTCCCCTCCTTTATGACCTTATCCATTAGCCCAACGGTAATGCCCTTGTCCATGAGGACAAGATGGTAAAAAATTCAATTGGTTTTTCAAAAATACTTCTACTGGCCGTTTTCATTGCAGCCAGTTTTCTTCCATTTTCAAACGGTTCCGCAGCGGTTATCCCAGTCACGGCCGGCTCCGCTGATGTGATCTCCACTACGTCCACCACATCCCAGGTCAGTCTCACCGATTTCGCGAAGGCTGTCCAGGATGGCGAAAAATTGGTTCGCGGCGTGTACGTGGATGATGTGATGGCTTTACGAGTGATGCAGCAACCATCCGGTAATAACGGATATGTATCATCGGTTGCAGGCATCACCACTCAATTCCGAATGGCAGAGACCTACGGAACCACCGGGTTACTGGCGCACAATTTCGCTGCCGGTTCCAATTTCTCAAAAATTAGTGAGAAGGACATCATCACCATCGTTTATGGGGATGGCACCATGAAGAAGTACCTGGTCACCAGCGTGCAGAAATACCAGGCTCTCTCACCGAATAGCGCTACATCCAATTTTGTGAATCTCAATACTGACGAGACCTTGACGGCTACCAAGCTGTTCGAAAAAATCTACAAAGGCGATCCACACCTGGTATTGCAGACCTGTATCGCATTCGAAAAGGAACTCTCCTGGGGCCGGTTGTTCGTCATAGCTGAGCCACTCGAAGTATAACCAATCAAAATTCGAAATTTATCAAGACGGAGAGATCCGTCTTTTTTATTTGCCAATCCACTCCTGAAATCTTGAATCCAATTGACAGTCACAGCTTGCTTCCAGTTCCGCTTCCAGTTCAGCGGATGTGGCAATTTCCCATTTGTTTTTTGCGGAATACGTTAACAGGAACTGATCCATCGCATCAGTCCCTATCTGCTCCTCCAGTTCGATGAAAAAGATGGCTCCTCTGCCGTAGATGATTGCGCCATACTCATCTGGTGTGTACTCGGAAACAGGCTTCCCGATCGGGATTTTGTTTTGATCCACTCGGTCCCAGCGTTGGTAAAAAGACGCCAGGTATCCTTTCGCGCCCTGTGCCCCGAACCAATCAGAGAACACCCGGTAGGTGACATACTGAGCGAGCGATTCATCGAGCCAGGGTTCATTGACCTGATCATTACCAACCAGGTTGTAGAACCACTGATGCGCCATCTCATGGATGATGACGGATCGCATCATCACTTCGGAGGGCAAACCACCGATATTGGCATCTGGATCGTAGAAATCCTGATTGATGACCGTCATTCCCGGGTATTCCACTCCGGCGGCACTGGTATAGGTGGATAGGACATCAAATTCCGTATAAGGATACGGTCCAAGCATCGCCGAAAAGGATTCCAGGGATCGCGCCGCCGAGTCCAATGCTGTTTGGCTGCCTTCCTTCAAACCGGAGAATGTATAACTGCTGACCAGTACATCATCCACGAGACGGGTTTGCTTGACCAGGTCATCCCCCGCGGCGAGGAAGAAATCACGCGCTGGTCCGGCGGCGAATTCCACCGTTTGGGTCTTGCCTGATCTGGATTGGGAGATCTGTGTTCCACTTGTGACAATTGTTAAGTTCGCCGGGGCAACCACCCGAACCAGGTATAGGCCGGCATCTGTGTAGGTCACATCCCCATGATTAGGCGGGATCTCGGTATGCCAACCCTGCAAGTCATACACTGCCGCCATCGGATAAAAGTGGGGCAGTGTCAGCAGACCTTTCATGGAGGAGAAAATATTGTAATTGCTGGCCGCATCTTCCGGCATGCTGTATTCCAACCTCAGGGCGATCACCACCGCTTCACCCGGCTGCAGAGGAGATGCGAGCGGGATAGTCAGGATGGAAGGTTGCGTAGATGGGGATGGGTTGATCTCATTACCGTTCACCCGGGTGGATTTGATGTTCACCGATGCACCAAAGAGAGCTGGGTAGATGTGGAAAACGATCTCCTCCAACGGTATTACTTCCTGGTTGGTGTAGAGGATTTCCTGTTCGCAGATGATCTCCCGCAGGCTGTCATCGATGGTCAGAGCGATATCGATATTGCGGTGCGCCTGCCATTTCTTCCAGCGATTTCCATTCGGATGTTCGCAGGTTTGCCCTGTAAGGAGTGAGATCTTCCCAGGAGTTGGGGAAGATTTTTCCGGGTTGAACTTTCATATCGGGAAGCCGGTCATTCAGCGCGGAAGGTTCTGATTCAGAAGCTTCCGGCGGTAAGGGTGTCAGATTGTACCGGACCGTAAACCCGGAACAGGCAGCGAGGAAGAAGGGAAAGATCAGGATGACGATCAAGGGCAGGATCGAAGAGTTTTTCATCATAGCTCCATAAATATCTTCTATTTTAATGCGTTGTTCAATATCTGATGGGATCATTCTGAGATACATGTAGAGTAATGACGCCTGTCTGCAATGCTTTTGTCTGGCATTCAAGTTGGGATATAATCATTTACATATGGAAGAGAACCCGATTCCACGCCGACTCCCACCATTCCGTGCCTTCATCCCATTTTCCGTCCTGCTTGCCGTGATCGGATGGGTTGGGATCATTTACCTCATCAACAACACCATTCCGACACTCGGTCCACGCTGGTTATTCTTCTTTTTCATCACCCTCGCGATGACCGGTACCGGTTTACCCATGATCGTCTTCCTAAATTTACGATTTCCCAGCCGTCCTCCCATCGATACCCCGGTTGTCATCCGACAGGCGTGTTGGGTGGGCGTATTTTCCGGAGTGATCGCCTGGCTGCAATTAGGCAGGATCCTCACTCCTGCCCTTGGGGTGATCATCGCTGCGGGATTGGTTGTGATCGAAGGGTTGATCCGGTTTCGGGAAAAAAGCCAATGGAATCCAGTACCCACGGAAACCACGGAAGACCTCATGCAGAATGAAGGGTTATTTCCTCCCGAAGACAAGATTGAATGAAAAACCTGAGAGCACTTCCATCGGTCGAACAGATCTTACAATCTGACCCGCTTCAGCCGATCCTTCAGGAATACGGCCGGCCGCTGACTTTGGACGCCCTCAGGCAGGTGTTGGACGATATCCGCGCGGATATCATTCCGGGTTTGCCAGACATGACCCAGATTATCGACCAAACCCGGGCAGTGGTGATTGATTGGACACGTCCATCACTGAGGGGAGTGATCAATGCGACCGGCGTCATTCTGCACACGAATCTGGGCCGGTCTCCCTTATCGAAAGAAACGCTCCTGGCCATGGAATCGGTTTCCGTGGGATACAGCAACCTGGAATTCGATCTGAATTCCGGTGGGCGTGGAATACGACACATGCACCTTGAGCGGATGCTGCAGCAGTTGACCGGCGCAGAATCATCACTGGTGGTCAATAACAACGCGGCGGCAGTCCTTCTGGTGCTGACTGTATTGGCGGCTCGGAAACAGGCGGTCATTTCACGCACTCAACTGGTGGAAATTGGTGGTGGCTTTCGAATTCCGGATGTGATGCGCCAGTCAGGCGTGAAGCTGGTGGAAGTGGGGACGACCAACCGCACCCATCTTACCGATTACGAAGAGGCGCTTCAAGCCGGAGTGCGGGTAGTGGTTCGGGCACACCCATCCAATTTCAAGGTCATCGGTTTTACCGGTGAACCATCGCTGGAAGAGATCGTGACGCTGGCGCATTCGCAGGACGCTATCGTGATCGACGATCTCGGTTCAGGAACCCTGCTGGATACCGCTGCCTATGGTCTGTCGCATGAACCGACTGTTCAGGAATCCATTTCAACGGGGTCTGATATCGTTTGTTTCTCAGGGGATAAGCTACTGGGCGGACCGCAGGCGGGGATCATCCTGGGCAGCAATGCGCTCCTGGCTAAAATCCGCAAACATCCCCTGGCTCGCGCGGTCAGGGCAGACAAGACCTGTCTGGCGGGGCTCGCAGCGACGTTGCTGCATTATCGAAAAGGGGAAGCGGAAGAGCGCATCCCTGTTTGGAAAATGATCTCAAAACCTTTGACCGAGATCCAGGCCACGGCAGAGAAGTGGAAGAACAGCTTAAATTGCGGAGAATTGGTGGCGGGCCAATCCACCGTCGGGGGAGGCAGTCTCCCCGGGGAAACGTTGCCGACAGTCCTCCTGGCATTTTCTGTCAGGTCGCCACAGGTGACCCTGTCGAAGCTTCGCGATTTGGATTTACCGATCATAGCCCGCATTGAAACCGACCGGGTGGTTTTCGATCCCCGTACGGTATTGGCGGTTCAGGAAGAGACATTCTTGCATTCATTGAAACAAATTATCACCACAGGAGCGCTTTCATGAAGAGAGATTTGGACGCTTTGATGAGACAAGAAGGACTGGATGGCTTGTTGATCCTGGGAGACGGACATCACAATCCGGCCATGGTTTATCTGACAGGAGGCGGGCATTTTACCGATGCCATCCTGTTGGTTAAACCTGGTATGGAACCCCTCCTATGTGTGAATCCCTTGGAGAGGGAGGCAGTTCCGGAATCCGGTTTTCAGGTATTCACTTTTGCGGACCTCCATTTCTTCGATCTGATGAAAGAACAAAATGGCGATCTGCTCCGCACTGAAGCATATATGATGAAACAATTGTTTGAGAAGGCAGGCTTACATAAAGCCAAAGTGGCGGTAGCAGGCATTGTTGAAATTAGTAAACAATTATCGGTATTGAATACATTTGGAAAATTAATGCCAGAGATCGAATTTGTGCATGAGGCAGAACGCTCCGTATTAAATTTGGCGCGGGTGACCAAAGAACGGGCAGAACTCGATCGGATCATTCGAATGGGGAAGGTGACCACGCGGGTGGTGGGCAAGACTGCAGAATTTCTGCAAACCCGTCGAGTGAAAGGCGATACCCTGTATCAGGATGGAAAACCGCTGACCATTGCCGATGTTAAGAACCGGATCAACCTCTGGCTGGCTGAAGAAGGCGTTGAGAATCCCGAAGACACCATCTTCTCGATCGGACGTGATTCCGCCATTGGCCATTCCGCAGGCACACCAACCGATGTTATCACCCTGGGGAAGACGATCGTGTTCGATATTTATCCCTGCGAAAAAGGTGGAGGGTATTTCTATGATTTCACCCGAACCTGGTGCCTGGGATATGCGCCGGAAGCGGTACAAACCCTCTATAACCAGGTCAGGGAGGTGTATGAGACCGTTGTCCCAGCGATCAAAGTCGGGACAATATGCAAAGAATACCAGGTGATGACCTGCAATCTGTTCGAAAAGATGGGGCACCCCACCATGCAAACCAATAAGTCCACGGAGGATGGGTATAATCACAGCCTCGGGCACGGATTGGGATTGAATGTTCATGAAGCTCCCTGGTTTAGTACTTTTGTATCTGCAAATGACATACTCGCTCCGGGCATGGTTTTTACCGTTGAACCCGGACTCTATTATCCAGATCGAGGGATGGGCGTCAGACTCGAAGACACGTATTATGTGGATGAAGATGGCAGTATGGTTCTGTGTGCGGAATATCCGTTGGATCTCATACTGCCGATGAAAGGATAAAGATCATGGCGATGCCGAATAGAATATTGGGGATCGAGTCGTCTTGTGATGAAACAGCCGCGGCAGTCCTCGAGGACGGCCGCAGGATGCATTCGAACCTGGTGGCTTCACAGATTGATCTGCATGCCCAATATGGCGGAGTATTCCCCGAGGTGGCTTCGCGCCAGCATGTCCGCACGGTTTATGGCGTCGTTGACCAGGCCTTGCATCAGGCGCAGATGACCCTGCAGGATATCGATGCGATTGCCGTGACACAGGGTCCAGGTTTGGCGGGATCGCTGGTGGTCGGCTTGAATATGGCCAAAGGTCTTGCTCTCAGCCGGAACATCCCATTGATCGGGGTCAATCACCTGGAAGGGCATATCTATTCAGCCTGGGTATATCCGGCCGCCAACTTCCCGGCCGGCGCCAAACCGCCTGTGGAGCCCAAGTTCCCCCTGATGGCATTGCTTGTCTCTGGCGGGCATACCGAACTGATCTCTATCAAGGGTCATCTTCAATATCAGCAACTCGGAAAAACCCAGGATGACGCAGCCGGTGAAGCCTTTGATAAGGTCGCCCGCTTGCTGGGGCTATCCTATCCGGGCGGACCGTCCATTCAATTGGCCGCCGAGACGGGCGACCCGAAAGCGTTCAATTTTCCGCGGGCGAAGTTGGATAACCCCTGGGATTTCTCTTTCAGCGGGCTGAAGACATCTGTCTTGCGGATGGTGAAACAGTTCGAAGAAAATGGCAAACCCCTTCCGGTAGCAGACCTGGCTGCCAGTTTTCAAGCGGCGGTCGTCGACACACTGGTGACAAAAACCATCAAAGCCGCCTCAGAGTTCGGTGCGAAAGAGATCATCGTCGCAGGCGGGGTTTCTGCCAATAAATCCTTACGCCAGGCGTTCACCCTGCATTCCTTTCTACCGGTTCACATTCCCCATATTTCGCTTTGCACCGACAATGCCGCGATGATCGCCTGTGCCGGTTATTATCGCTTGATGAGTGGTCAGCGCTCTGGGCTGGATCTGGACGCCATGCCCACCTGGCCTTTGATATCTTGATGTAACTTTTCAGATATGGATACATCCAAATGAAGGATCAAACGCACCCTGCCGTCTCATTGGAGAAACTGCGTTCCGGAGATCGGGCTGAATTTGCCCGGTTCGTGGAACAGTACTCATCTCCGATCTACCGGCTGGCGCTCAATATGCTCGGAACGGAACAGGATGCAGAGGATGTATTACAGGAAACCTTCGTCAAAGCATTCAAGGGCATTCAGGGATTTAAAGAATTGGCCAGCCTGTCAACCTGGATTTACCGGATAGCCATCAATGAATCATTGATGATCCTGCGTAAAGCAAAACGGATCGTGGGATCACTGGACAATGTGGACGAAAATAATGAAAATATTGAACCGAAAGAAGTGGTTGATTGGTGTTGTCTGCCGGAGGAATCTTTTCTAAAGGCAGAAGTGAAAGGTAAACTGGATGAAGCGATTTGATCACTACCAGAAAAATTGCGCGTAGTATTTATCCTGCGCGATATGGAAGACCTATCCATTCGTGAAACGGCTGCCACTTTGGGAATCTCGGAAATGGCCGTGAAAACCAGATTGCTCCGCGCCAGATTACATCTTCGTGAGGATTTATCCAGTTATTTTCGAGAGAAATTACCGGTGCAACATGAGTAAACAAAAAACGACCAATTGCCAGAATATACTTGAATGCCTTGGCGATTATCTGGATGGAGAGATACCGGCGGCATTGAAGAAAGATCTGGAAGACCATATCCAGGACTGCCACCGCTGCAAAATTGTGGTGGATACCACGCGGAAAACGATCTCACTCTACCATCAGCACGGTGAAGACCAAGCGGTACCCGGTCCTGTGGTGGATCGTTTGCTTCATACGCTCCACCTGGATGATTACTACCCGGAAAAATAATGGCTGAATTTCAGAAGAAAAACAAAATCGAGGATGAAAAAACCGCCTGGTCAGAAAGTCTGCCCATGGTGGAAAATCCCATCCCCAGTAACCGTCACTGCCCGGCTTGCGAAAAGGGCATGCTGCAGTATGATCATTTCCTAAATCTGGTTTGTGACGAGTGTGGCTATATCGAAGCCAGTTGCTTTACCTGATAAAACCATATCATCAAGTTTTGATGAAGGAGACACATGGAACGGATGTTGAATGACGAGATCGCCGCCCAGGTAAAAGGGGTGTTGGATGAAAATCTGACCCATCCTGTAAAGATCCTCTTTTTCGAAGGCGGAGAGAACTGCGACTATTGTCAGCAGACCCGGCAGCTCCTGGAGGAGATTGTTCCGTTGAGCGATAAGATCAGCATGGATGTCTACGATGTGAAAGAAAGCCCCGATATCGCGGCTTCATACCGCATTGATAAGACACCTGCCATTGTGCTTGGAGCCGAGGAAAATGGGAAAGTCACTGATTATGGCATCCGCTTTTACGGGATTCCTGCCGGACATGAGTTCACATCGCTGGTGAACGAGATCATCCTCGTATCCAAGCGTGATTTCGGATTAAAACCCGCCACGCGTGAATTTTTGAAGACGCTGGATCGGGAGATCCGCTTGCAAGTTTTTGTCACGCCGACCTGCCCATACTGCCCGCGGGCTGTGACCATGGCTCACGCGATGGCTTTGGAGAATCCGCTGGTTAAGGCGGATATGATCGAATTGACCGAGTTTATGGAGCTGTCCGCCCGATATCAAGTGCAAGGCGTACCTCATACAGCCATCAACGACGGCGGCTTTGCCATGATTGGCTCCGGTCCTGAGGAGATGCTGGTGGATGAGATCAGGAAATCGTTGGCAGCCTGAAGGAGGAGGAAATAATGGATGCTAAAGTGATCTGGAAAAAGAATATGCGGTTTGACGCGACTGCCACCAGCGGATTTACCCTGCCATTGGATGCCAAGGTAGATGAAGGCGGTGCAGGGCAAGGCTTCACACCGATGGAGCTGTTTGCCATGGGTTTGGCCGGTTGCACCGCGATGGATGTGATTTCGATCCTTGGCAAGAAACGCCAGGAAGTGACTTCTTTTGATGTGGCTGTCCATGCAGCGCGGGCGGCGGAACATCCCAAAGTATTTACCGATATCGAGATTGTCTATCGCATCACCGGGAAGTCCATCGATCCGGCGGCAGCGGAACGGGCGATCCAATTATCTGAAGAACGCTATTGTCCCGCCCAGGCCATGTTGTCAAAGACGGTCCCAATACGGTCCCGATTGGAAATTATCGAAGGGTAATCCAAACTACTATAATTTGACTCCCCTGGCATTACCAGGGGAGTATTAATTTATCGTTTAGTTCAGGATGACCGTTCCTCTTTGCGGAATTGGGTCTTGTACAACTGGGCGTACAGGCCATCCTGGACAACCAGTTCGGTGTGTGTGCCGCGTTCAACGATCTCGCCTCGGTCGATGACCAGGATCAGATCGGCAGCCAGGATGGTGCTCAGACGATGGGCAATTACGATACTGGTGCGTTTCGCCATGACGCGCTTCAATGCTTCCTGGATCAGCTTTTCCGATTCACTATCCAGGCTGCTGGTTGCCTCGTCCAGTACCAGAATTTTCGGGTCTTTCAAGATAACGCGGGCTAAAGCGAGCCGTTGTTTTTCGCCCCCGCTCAATCGGTAGCCGCGCTCACCAACGACCGTATCATACCCATCCGGAAGGTCATTAATGAAATGATGGATATTCGCCACCCGGCACGCCTCTTCCATTTCTGCTGGTGTCGCATTCAACCGGGCATACTGAAGGTTGGTGCGGATGGTATCGTGGAATAGATACGTCTCCTGGGTGACCATGCCGATCTGCCGGGAGAGTGATTCGAGATTGACGTCCTTCAAATCGATTCCGTCGATGCGGATGATGCCTTCCGTGGGATCGTACAGGCGGGGAATCAGATAGGTGAGCGTGGTTTTTCCCGCACCGCTTGGTCCAACCAGGGCAACAAGCTGACCGGGCTTGACGTGGAAGGTGATGTGTTCCAACGCATTGCCGCGCGCCTGGCTGCGGGTGGCCGGAAATCTCCGCATCCGCTGGAGATGTGGGACCGGAGAGCACCGTCGTCACGTTATCCAGGCTGCCATAGCGGTGCACATCACTCAACAGGAATTCATCCCCGATCTCATACACAAAGGTGACATTCTCAAAACTGATCTCTCCTTTGATATCCTTCAAGCTCAATGGCGGATCCCTTTTCGGGGATATCGACCGGTAGATCGATCACTTCGAACACCCGTTCAAAGCTGACCATGGACGTGGAAAACTCAACCGGCGCGTTCGTCAGGCTCTGCAGCGCGCCGTACAGGCTACCCAGGTAGGCGCCCAACGCGATGATCGTACCGACGGTGAACTGCCCTGGATGACGAAGTATCCACCCAATCCATAAACGAGGGAGGTACCGATAGCGGTGACCAACCCGACCAGGGTGATAAAAATGGAACCCATGAATGCCCGTTGAACGCCGAGATCGCGGACCGATTTTGCCCGCTGGCTGAAACGATCCACTTCGAAAGTGTTTCTCCCAAATAGCTTTACCAGCAGAGCGCCGCCAATGTTGAGGGTCTCACCCATCAGGGCATTGATTTGGGCATTGGCTTCCATCTGTTTCCGGGCAATATCCCGCAGGCGGGAACCCATGTGGCGGGTCGCGAAAATGAATAACGGGAGGATGGCAACGCTGATCAGGGTGAGGCGCCATTCCAGGCTGAGCATGACCCCCAACACAACGACTCCCTGGATGAGATCTCGTGATGATGCCAACAATGGTGTTGCTGATCGCGTTCTGCGCTCCGACCACATCATTGTTCAAACGGCTCATCAATTCACCAACCTTGGTATTGGTGAAGAAACGCAGGGACATGCGCTGGAGGGCGGCGTAGAGTGCAATACGGAGATCGTAGATCACTCCCTCGCCAATCCTGGATGTCAAGCGGCGCTGCAAGACATTAATGCCGCCGTTGATTGCCGGGATCAGCAGGAGGGCGACCGCCAGCAGGATCAGGCGCGGGACGTCCTTCTGGGGAATGGTCCGGTCGATCAGATCGCGCATGATGAGTGGATTCAACACGGTCAAGGCGGTGTGCGCCAGAATTAACACCAGGGTTTGGATGATCAGAAACCGGTAAGGAAGCGAGTATTTCAACACGCGATTTAATAGAGGAAGCGTGACCTTTGGTTTTTCATCCGGTGCGGCGATGAAACTCTTCATCCCGCCTTTACCTCGTCCTTGCATGGATCACCTCAAATCTGAATATCTACCTTTATTATAGTGGTATGCCAGCGTGAGATACTGTAGGGTGGGTTGCTCGGAAGAGCAACCCACCATTCGAAATCAGCGCTTAGGTTAGGTTGTCCGTAGGTTGGGTAGAGGATGAATACCCGAAACCCAACAAATCAGGTCACACGGAAGATCAAACAAGCCCCCACCTTTCATCCTCCCCCGAATACATTCGGGGGAGGACTTGACATTGACGATAACTAGCCAGTCTTTGCTTGGTTTGCTTAATTCCGTACGTTGGGTAGAGGATGAATATCCTAAACCCAACATATCAGATCACACACGGGAAATCAAACAAGCCCCCACCTTTCATCCTCCCCCTGAAATGCTCGGGGGAGGACTTGGATAGGCTGAGCCTATTTCAATTTACGATGTTACTTGGATAATGTCACGGAGTTACACGATCTGGTAAGCCCAGAGGATCCATAACAGGATCATCACCGCGCCGAACCCCATCCGTCCGAGGATGGCCCAGCCAAAACCGAAGAACATCTCCTTCGAGATCAGGAAGGCTTTCTTCCAATCACGGTGACGGATATACTCAACGATGAGGACGCCGAGGACGGCGAAGAGCAACCCACCCAGAGGCGGGAGCAGGAATGCTCCGAGGATTCCGAGCAGATTACCGGCCAGAATGGACCACCAGCTTGCGCCGGTCAGCCGGGCTTTGCCACTGATGAAGATGTTATCCATCAGATTGCCCGCGATCATCAGCAGGCTCATAAAGGTGAAGATCAACCAGGCGGGCCAGGCAAATCCACTGTATAGTCCCCAACCCAGAGCAGCCAGCCAGATGACATTTAATCCCGGGTAGATGGGGATGATCAACCCAAACCAACTGACCACCATCGTCCCGGCAACCAGGCCAACCACTACGAGTTCAATCAGCGGACTGGTCATGGGATCTTTTCAATGACGTCAAGGCCGCCCATCCACGGTTTGAGGACCTCAGGGATACGGATCGAGCCATCTTCCTGCTGATAATTTTCCATCACGGCGATGAGTGTGCGCGGCAGACCCAGGCCGGAACCGTTCAGCGTGTGGACAAAACGGGGCTTGCCGCCATCCGCTGGCCGGTATTTAATATTCGCCCGGCGGGCCTGGAAATCACCCACATTGGAGATCGAGGATACTTCCAGCCACTCCGCGCAGCCGGGAGCCCATACCTCCACATCGAAAGCGATCATGCCATTAAAGCCCAGGTCACCAGTGCATTGCTGGATGATGCGGTAAGGGATCCCAGCAATTCCGCGGTCTGGCAAGCGTCAGTTCGACCATCTTGTCCAATTCCGCCATCGAATTCTTCCGGGCGGGTAGTATTTGTACATTTCCACCTTGTCGAATTGATGCCCGCGTTTGATTCCACGCACATCCCGGCCGGCACTCATCTTCTCCCGGCGGAAGCAGGGCGTATAGGCGGTGTAATTCAACGGCAGGACGGATTCCTCCAGGAAATCACCCATGTGAATCCCGGTCAGGGGCACTTCGGCCGTCGGCACCATCCAGAAATCTTCTTCGGCGTCATGGTACAAATTGTCCTTGAATTTGGGAAGCTGACCCGAGGCGAATAGCACATCGCTTTTGACCATGAAGGGGGTGTATTTCTCTGTATACCCCTGGCGGATATGCAGGTCGAGCATCCAGGCGATCAACGCCCTTTGCAGCCGTGCACCGGCGCCGTTGAGCACGTAGAATCGGGAACCGGTCAGCTTGATTCCCTGCTCAAAATCGATGATGCCCAGCGCGGGGCCAAGATCCCAGTGCGCTTTGGGCGTGAAGGGAAATGACGGTAATTCTCCGAACGTCTTGATGACGGGATTGTCTTTGTCGTCTTTCCCATACGGTACGCGCTCGGAAGGCAGGTTGGGAATGATGGCGACCAGTCCGTCCAGTTCGCCTACCACCGCTTTCACCTGCTCATCCTGTTCAGTGATCTTATCCCCCAGCAGCCGCATCGCGTCGATCTTGCCCTGGCGTTCCGCCTGGTCTTTCATCTTCGCGATCTCTTTCGAGACGGCATTCCGTTCGGCTTTCAGGTTTTCCACCTCAAGCAATAGGGAACGGCGTTTCGCGTCCAACTCCAGGATGGTATCGATAGGGGAAGGATCCATCTGGCGTTTGACCAGCGATTCCCTGACCAGTTCGGGTTTTTCACGGATGAGATTGATGTCAAACATAGCACCTCCAATGGGTATAGGACAGCCCCTTCTCCATTGCAGGACGAAGGGGCTTGTTCGTGGTGCCACCTGCTTTCGCCCCGGCTGCTGCCGGAGCCTTTGAAAGCGATAACGGGCTTGCCCGTCCTCTTTATGCGTGTACGCTCTCCAGAGGAATTTGCTCCCGGAGGAGCACCGAAGTGGATGGGGTGGCGATGGCTGCCGGCTCGCACCTACTGCCGACTCTCTGAAAACGATCGCAACCTTAATTCTTCGGGTGAGATGTTGACCTAATTATAAGGGGAAAGGTGAACCCGTCAAGGAATGTCGATCTGGATGAATGGTCAGAACGAGACCCTCGACCGTAAGGTCAAGGGTCTCCTACAACATGCGAAACAGAGCGATTTGGACTTATATCCAAGAGAATAAAAGCGGATCGACTTAGCCGCAACGCCTTGTCTATTCCTTTTTGGCAGACAGGGTCGCAATTGAAGATTGATTGAATCCCTTCGCGATCAACCAGACCGCCATCACCAATTCCTGCGGAAACATCACCATTTCCAGGTAAAACCCAATGCCGGTATCCAGGTGAAAGAATTTCAACAAGGATGAAGCTAAAGAGGCAACAACTGCGATGAAACCCCAGACGGATATCCAGCGTGGGATCAACCGGGTGCGGTAAAAGATGAGGTAGATAAATGTCCCTCCGATGATAAATATGATGGTGCTGATAGGCCCTTTGAGGTTTTCGAACTGATATAACAGATTGCCAATGGTCTGTAATACTGCCGAATTGGATCCGGAGGCAACGTATGTGTTGCCAACTGCGATAAGCGTCAAAATTGTGAGGGTAGAAAGGCAATAGAAGATGCCTTCCAACGCGCCGCGGAAAAGGACCATCCCAATTGCCAATTCTTTGCTGGCTTTTCTTAATACCGGGTAAAGGAAAACCGTCATCCCCACCAGCGAGATCCCCATCATGAAGGTGAAAAAAGCACCCCATGTCAGTTGGGACGAATTCGCGGCAACGAGACTAAGTAAATCCACTCCGACAAGCGGTTTGCCGGCGATGATCGAGGTGAGTACCTCGCCGCCAATAAGGACTCCTGCAACTCCAAAGACAGTCCCCATGAAGTAGAGGATACCGGTCATTACTGCATTCTTTCTGTACGTATTCATTCTTTTTTCCTTTTATTTAATTAGTTTGATTGATAACCATGAAAAACAAATTCGCTAAAATTTTACGATTGGACCTCCTGTGGTTTTGCCTGGCCCGGGTTGATGAAATTGACCGAGATCAAGGACATTCCCAGATCACGCACTTTTTTCAGCAATCCGTGTAGCGCAGCCTGATCTATCACCGGGCAGATCAACAGGGTGTTCCCGTCTTCTTCCAGTGTGATGACCGCGTCATCAAACCGGTCAGCCCAGCGTTCATCAAGGTGTCCTTTGATGCGAATCTCGCAAAGGCCGAATTCGTTATTGTGTTCATTTAGTGCGAGTGTTTCACTCATGCTGCGCCTCGGGTCTACAGTTTTGTATTCACTTTTTTCTTCTACCAAAAGATACCAGGCAATATGATGAGGCGTCATCAGTACATGTGATGATTGAGGTGATGATTTATGAAAGGTTGGGAGAATAAAAAATCGCCGGCAGGTAACAAATACTCTGCCAGGCAAATTGGATTATTTTGAGTAGAATAGTTACAACAAATTGAGTTCTTCAGCGCGGCGGACGGCTGCCCGGCGGTTGTTCACGCCCAATTTGGCGTAGATTCTTTGCGTGTGGGTTCGCAGGGTGCTGAGCGATACCATCAGTTCACGGGACATTTCCGGGCCGCTCAGATCGGTCCTGAGCAGCCTGAGCACTTCCAACTCCCGTTCGCTTAGCGGCTCGATCAAGGGTTGGGCGCTGATGGACGGCTTACTTTTCTCCCCAGAGGGAGATTTCATCTTTTGCTGCTCAAATGCAGAAAGCAATTTATGGATGTACTGCTTCAGACCGGGTGTTTCGTCTTTCGCTGCAAGTCTTTTCAATAACTCCGCCATGGATTTGCCTTCGCCCACAAAGACGCGGACATAGCCTTCCGGTTCGGCCAGGGTCAGGGCACGCTCCAACGACGCCAGAGCAGGTATGATGTTACCCTGTGCCTGATGAGCAAGTGCCCGCAATATCTCTATCTCGATCACACTGCCCATCCGGCAGCCGTCTTCCGCAGATTGTTGCAGGCGATCCAGAAGCCGCATGGCTGCCTGGATTGTTTCCTCACTTTGATCATTCTGATATTGGGCGATGAGTATCCGCGCCAGGGTGATGTGATCGAACTCGTTCAAATAACCGAGGTCGTCGTCAGGGGACAATCCCCGTTCGCGAACCCACTCCAAGGATTGAGAAATCGTCCCTGCGCAACCCATATCCGGGCTTTCATGGCATGAGATGGGGCGCACATCAGGCAAAGGCGTTCGGATATACAGGCGTTGCGCTTCATCCAGAAGAGCGAGAGCCCCATCCAGATCCCCCTGCGATTCTGCGAGGCGCGCCTGAGCAATATGCCAACGATACCGCCAGACAGGCATCTCCGCCTTCGTCCCCAGTTCTTTGCTTCTTTGCAGGTGTTGCGCGGCAGATTCCAGATCACCCAGTTCGAGATACAACTCGGATAATCCCCTGTACAGGTCGGCGGCATCAGGAGAAATGGGTTCCCCGTGATCCAATACAAGTTGTAAAAGCTGCTCACTTGTACTGATCGCCAATTGGAGTTGCCCCAATGCCAACCGCATCTCGGCCAGAACGACGGTCGTTTCGATGGCATCCGGGATGTTGCCGGCGTCGCGCAGTTTCATGGTGTAATCGGCGAAGGTCCTCTCGGCAGCTTTCAGGTCCCCGCTTGCCCAGTAGCACATCCCCAGCATCATGGCTGCCTGACTTCGTCTGAATCGGATCCGCCTCGGGGAGCTCGAGTACCAGGTTGGCGTACCTGATCGTGTCAGGAATATTACCGAACGATTGGGCGATATAAGCCCGGCCGATGGCAATGGTTGCCGGCAGCGACTTGAATTGTTCCTGGTCCACCACGATCATCTTATCCGAGGGTGAGTCCAATTGGTTTTCGGCATCCAACAATCGCGACTCGGCTTCTTTTATCTCGCCATTGCGCAATAATGCAAACGCGTACCCGGCATTGAGTACGGGTCGAATGTGGATCAGGTCATCCGGCAACTTCTTCACCCAGCCCAGCCATGCAGCGGGTTGAATGCTTTTATCCTGAGTCTCAGGCCAGGCCAATTCGAGCAGGCTTGCTGCGCGCTCAAAGTCTTTGGCAGCCAGCGCATGGCGGATGGCATCGGTTTGCTGATTGTTCTGCTCAAACCATGCGCTTGCCCGTTATGCAGGCTGGATACCTGCCAGGATGCGTTTCCTGGCAGGTGAGCATGCAAAACTTCGGCGAAAAGGTGATGATAGCGATACCACTTGCGCTCATCATCCAGCGGAATGAGGAACAGGTTGTTGCGTTCCAGGATATCCAACATTTCTTTGCCATCTTCCCGTTCGGTGACAGCATTGCATAGCGGAGCGCAAAGTTTGTCAAGAATGGCGGTTTGTAATAAGAAACTGCGGACAGGTTCTGATTGGTGCTGAAGAACTTCTTCAACCAGGTAATCCAGAATAAAACGATGGCTGCCGGTAAACGCTTCAATGAAACTGGAGAAAGTCGTCCCGGCCTTGCATGGAAAGTGCGGCCAATTGCAGACCGGCGATCCACCCTTCTGTGCGGGTCTCCAGGGCAGTGATGTTTTCCGCGGAAAGATTGAGGTTCATCATCTGGTTCAGAAACGCCCCGGCTTCCTCAGGGGTAAAACGCAGATCGGCTGCGCGGAGTTCGGTCAATCTGACCCCGGGCACGATAGCGCGAAAGGGGCAGGGATGGATCCTCGCGGGTGGTGATGACCAGGTGCATCTGCGGCGGCAGGTGATCGAGCAGAAAGGTGATGGCGCGGTCGATCGGCTCCGAATCGATCACGTGGTAATCATCCAGCACCAGGATGAGATTATCCGGGATGGCAGCTATTTCATTGAGCAGAGTTGCCAGCAGGGATTCGGGGATCGGTGTCAGGGACTGCGAAGAACGGATTGCTCCCAAGACCCCTTTCCCAAAATCCTTTGAGACTGTTTGTATTGCAGCGACCAGGTATTTCAGAAAGCTGGCGGGATCGTTATCCGCTTCGTCCAGTGACAACCAGGCGACCGAGTTGTGCTCGGCGGCTTCTCGATCCATTCGCTGACCAGGGTGGTCTTTCCAAAACCGGCGGGAGCAGACAGCAGGGTCAGTTTACGTCCAAAACTACCGTTTTGGATCAGACCTTCGTTCAGTTGTCCGATCAGGCGGGGGCGGATGACCGTATTAGCCCGGGGCAATGGGGATATACAGTTTTGTCATCAGAATGGGGTCAGACAACACCGGCATACTGGATACTTCAGCCATGTACCGCTCCTTGCCGCGATTTCAATCCAGCTCTCGACCGGGCTCGTCCCCAGAGTTCGATTAAGCTGATCATCTAGTGAACTTTACCTGACAACGGATCTAAATGCAATCGAGAAGATTTCCTGGGAATAGTGGTATCCCTTTTCTTTCGCTGCAAATCCAGCATCGAATTGGTCCACCTCTTTTTCATCCAACTGGATAGACAGGGCTGTCCTTGTATTTCCATGCATGTCCTGCCAGCGCACCCTCTTCCAACTCGATGGCCAGCATGCCAGCCGGATAGTTCCCATTCAGATCGCTGATGTTCAAGTCTTTGGCACACTTGAATCCGTGCTTGCAGTAATTATGCGGATCACCCAGGATCACGATGGCTTTCACGCCATTTTGGATGACCAGCTTCCTGGTGTGATCGATCAATGCGCTGCCGATCCCTTTTCGTTGATACCCGGGCAACACACAGAGCGGACCAAAGGTCACGATCTCCATCTCTTTACCCTGCTCATCGATCAACCAGGATTTGGTGTACATGATATTTCCGACGATCTTGCCATCGACTCTGCAACAAAATCCAATTCTGGCAGGAAATCAGGATGACCTCTCATGATGTGAGCCAAATAATGCTCAACACATCCCGGAAAATACAAATTCCAGAACGCTTCCCGATTCACTTCTTCCACAATCCGAAAATCTTTTTCTGTCTCGTTTCGAAGAATAATATCTTTCACGATCATTTCCTTCCCTTTGAAAGCACCTGCCACCGGGAGATGGATGCGGTTAATCACCTGAAATCCAATTCGCTCCGGGATATCTTACAGGCATCCAAGAATTGGTATATATACGTCCCATTATAAACGCGAGGCAAAAAAATCAGATTGCGAAATTCCCTAACAGAAAAACCCTCGACCTCATTGGTCAAGGGTTTCTGATTTTGTCGGGGCGGAGGGATTTGTTGAGCCTGCGAAATCCCTGCAAAGGGAAACCCTCGACCTCGCTGGTCAAGGGTTTCAAAATTTGTCGGGGCGGAGGGATTTGAACCCTCGATCTCGCGGTCCCGAACCGCGTGCTCTAGCCGGACTGAGCCACACCCCGAAGCGAATGAGATTATACCCAACCTGACCTTATCCCGCAAGACGCGGCTATTTATTCTTCTTGATCTTAGGCGCCGGCAGGATATCCTCCGGGCACATCTGGTAGCCGCAATTCACATACTCGATCCGTTTTTGCAGATTTTCGGGCAGACGGCCGGTCTCGATCCACAGGCCATAGCTCACGCTGGTGGCATGATTGGGATCATTCGGACGGGCAATGTTCGGTACCGCAAAATTGGAGATGAAAACCAGGGCTGCCAGTACCCACAGCACATTCGGTCTGGTCTCGAAAACCACACCCATCATCATCAACCAGAAGGGGATGGTCGGCAGCAGGTAAGCCGGTTCGGTGGGGATCTGAATATAGAAGGCTTCGTAGGCGATGATGGTCACCAGGCAGAACAGCAGCAGCCAGCGGTAAGGGGACGCATTGATCTTTTTGTGATCCTTCCAATAGCGCCAGAAACCGAACAGGAACATCAACCAGACCGGGATGCCCCAGAAGAACAGGCTTTTATACAGGAATCGCCCAATCCGCAGGTAGGGCGTCCAGTATTCCTCACCACCCACCGCCGGACGAAGGAAGTTCAATGTCCAGCGCGAAAAATCAGCGGAGGGCAGATACATGACCGCGCCAAGGATACCCATCAATACGGCAGCCCAGAACGCCTTTTTTCGCAATTCCGGCTGGGATAGAAACACAAAGATCAGGATACACACCGCGGCGATGACCGATGTGGCGCGCGAGCCGACCCCCAACGCCATGGCGATCCCCGCTCCCCACCAGCGTCCCTTGAGGAGCAGCGCGAATCCGATCCAGACAAATCCCATTGCGACCAGGAAGTCGATGGTGGATGTGGCTTCGATCCAGAAGATGGGATGCACCATCATCGCGATGGTCAGAATTTTTGGATGGGGAATCTGGTAGAACCGCATGACGCTGTTGAAGGCGTACAGGGTGGCAATCGCCATGACCATCACGAACAAATTGGTCAGCACAAATCCGCCGATGCTGTTCAGGAAAAAGGTGATCGTTTCGAAAACCAGAAAACCGGGCGGACGGGAAGGGATGTAATCGAAGGTCTGGGCGAATTTCTGTCCGGTCCACAGGACGCCGTACGTATCTGAATCCGTTCCATATCCCAGGAAGATGAATGGCAGGTAGAGGACGAGCGCCAGCAGGTAGATGTCGTATTTTTTGATGAAGGCGGACAATTTAACTCGCATAAGGGAAACCTGATGGTGGGATACAAAACCGGACAACGAGTGCCATTATATCAAACGCCGAAACAACGAGGGGAAGTCAAAAATTGGACAAGACAGACGACGGGGAAGGCTGATCAGGAAAGGAAAACTTTCTGGGCGGCGTTCACCTGGGCGGTGTTCAACGGCAGCAGGAACTGGAAATTGCTGCCCTTGTCTTCAATGCTTTCGACCCACAACCTGCCGCCATGCATCTCGATCATGCCGCGCGCAATGGACAAACCCAATCCCATCCCACCGTGCCGGCGGGTGAGGTGTGATTCCACCTGATAAAATCGGTCGAAGATGCGCTGCTGATCGCTTTCCGGAATGCCGATCCCATTGTCGATGACCGACACTTTGACGTAGCCGGGAATTTGTTCCGCGCAAACCAATACCCGGTCGCCGGGATCTGTGAAGATGAGCGCGTTCTTCACCAGGTTTCCCAGGGCGATCCGGATCTTGTGGGCATCTCCTTCAATCACCAGATTTGCTTTGGAGATGTCCGCCCGCAGGGAGATATTCCTTTCGCGGGACATTTCCTGATAGGAACCGACCACATCCGTGATCAAGCGATCCATCGAAACCTGCCGCCGGCGGATCTTGGCCATGCCGGTCTGAAAGTGATCCACGTCGGCCAGGTCTTCAATGATGTCTTTCAGGTGTACTGCGTTGCGAACGATCGTATCCAGTTGGGCGCGCGCTTCACCGGTCATCTCATCCTGTAGCAGGGAAGCGTGTCCGAGGATCAAACCGGTGGGGATGCGCAGCTCATGGGAAGATATGGCGATGAAATCGGTCTTCATCCGGTCCAGCTCCAGCAGTTGACGATACGCGGCCTGGGCTTTATCCAACAGCTTCTGGTTCTGAATGGCCACCGCAGCCTGGGCAGCCAGGGTTTCCAGGGTGGACACATCCTCTTCCGTATAGGGCGTCCGGCCGATCTTGTTGACGGCTTCCATCACGCCGATGGGCTGTCCTTTGATCACCATGGGGATGACCACAATATTCAATGTCTCGAATTCCAGTACCCGATCCACTTCCTTGAAATAGGCGCGGATCGTTCTGGGCGTCCTGGATAACCAGTGGCTGGCAATGGGTGAACGACCAGCCGGCAATGCTTTTTTCCAGCGGGATGCTGATCGCGCGCAATTTCTCGATTCGATACCAGGGAGCGGCGGTATAATGCAGGTGATCGCCTTCTTCCGCGATCTCCAGGATGGATGTCTCCTGACTGTACGTCAATTCGGATGCGATCTCAATCACGGCTTTCAGGTAAGCTTCCAGGTCCAGATTCGCATTCAGGTTCCTGCTCACCTCTAAGAGTTGTTCTAATTTATAAATACGATCCGTGCGATAATCAGACATCCATGCTCCGGAATATTTCATCCCCACCCAGGCTCAATGTAAAAGAATGCTCCCTTATTATAATTCCTTGGTAAAATTTGTATATAATAAACCGTATGAATTCGACGCATAAGATCAACCGCCGGAAATTATTAAAGAAGGTCGGCATATCCCTGGTGGGGGCGGGAATATACGCAGGTCTTCTTCCGGTTATGAATCAGCTTCCTTCCCGGTATATGGGTCAAGATCCTGCCGAGGTCGACCGCGAATTGATCAAACCGGTCGATCCGACTGTCATGCCAGAAATGGAAAAGCCCGAAATACCGCAGGCAGAGATCGATTTCATTGCCAGCCATGAGGTCACGATCGGGGATACCCAGCGTAAAGTGATCGCGATGACCTATGATGATGTGACCGAAGACCGGCAAATTGGCGATCTGTTGGATGTTTATCAGGAACATGGCGTTAAAGCGACCTTTTTTGCTATGGGGGCGGATTTGATCCATTGCAAAGTAAACCTGCCGCGTTTGGTTGAAGAAGGTCATGAACTGGCTTTTCATGGCTGGGTACATGAGTATCCCTTCTCCCAGTTAAGTGATTCCGCGCTTCATACGCAATTCCGGATGTTCACCTATCAGGTTCGAAATATGCTGCCGGGATACCGTGTGCACTATTTCCGGGCGCCATTCGGTGACAGGAATCAGCGGGTAAGAGATATTGCCGCGCAATGGGGGATGCAGCATGTGCTCTGGTCGCTGGAATCCGGCGGAAATGACAGATTCACCATCAATAATGTGGTGGACCGGGTGAAACCGGGTGATATCGTATTGAGCCACGTGAACCGGATATACGACATTTCCGAAGCGGATACCATTGTCCGCGCTCTGGTGCGCAAAGGGTTCAGCCTGGAAACCCTATCCAGCGCGATCCCTTCGCCGATGAAATTCAGCCCAATCTAAATCAACCGAGTTATTAGGATTTCTGATGAGAATTTTTCGCGCAAGTTATTTACCACTGATATTGGTGTCGTTCGTGCTAACTTCCTGCGGCGCCGGCGCGATCAACCAACCTACCGAAACGCCCGCGCCTACCTTTACAGCCACAATCGCACCGGCGACTGCCACACCAGAGCCGACCGCCACTCCAATCCCACCAACCCCGACCCCCATCCGGACACCGCCCGCGTTACCGGGGCCTTTCCAATCCAGCATATTAAATCCCCTGGATTCACCCCGGGCATATATCCAGGATACCTGTGAGTATCTCAAAGCAAAATGGGATCCGAACAACAGCATTCCCGGAACGGTGGTGATGGTGATCATGATCCACGGTGTAAGCAAAGAAGCGTCCCCGGATATGGCATACAACAGCATCACCCATGCCACGTTGAAGCAAATCCTGGCCCATGCCGCTGAAGTGGGTTTTCAAACGATCACCATGAATCAACTGGCTGATTTCATGGAAAAAAACACAAAGATCCCTCCCCGCTCGATGGTACTTTTGGTGGATGACCGCCATTTTGCTGAATATTATCAGGATCACTTTATTCCATTCCTGCAAAAATACGGTTGGAAGACAGTCACGAATGCATGGATCAGCAACGTCAGCTTGAATCCAGCGATCTACCCAGAACTGCAGGAACTGGTGAAACAAGGGTACCTGGATATGCAGGCGCATGGATTTGAGCACAACAACAATATCAATCCCGGCTCATCGGAAGACTATATCCACCAGGAACTCTATAAACCGGTGGAGGTCATCTCGGAATACTTCGGCAATACTCCGGTCGCGTTCATCTGGCCGGGAGGAAGCTTCACCAAGCGGGGCGTGGAAGTTGCCCGCGAGGCTGGTTATCGCCTCGGATTTACCATCAATCCCAGGGGTCCGGTCATGTACAACTGGGTACCTCAGGCTGATCAGAAGGACCCTGCCAGGGAGTTTTATCTCCCGGAAGGTGAGATCGGAGATCCATTGATGACCCTGCCACGTTATTGGAGCACGGATGCCCTCTATCGTATTGATGATGTGATCAATATCGGCGACCAGGCACGTTCAGAAGCTGCCGGTCAACGCGACACCGAACTACTTTATTATGATATCGTCTGCAAAGACAAATACGGATCCATAGAAAGCGTTTCCACTACACCCTGACGGGAGGTTCTATGAAAGAAGATTGTATATTCTGCAAAATCTTGCAGGGAAAAATACCAAGCCAGGTCATTTTCAAAGATGAAAAGGTCACCGTTTTCAAAGACGTCAATCCCCTTGCGCCGATCCACTACCTGATCGTACCGAACCAGCATATCGATAGTTTGAATGATGTGACCATAGGCGATGAATTATCCCTGGGGCATATCTTTACGGTAGCCCGGCAACTTGCCGAAAAAGAAGGAATAAAGAATGGTTACCGCCTGGTGATGAATACTGGAGTAGATGCAGGGCAGACCGTCTTACATTTGCATATGCACTTACTTGGAGGAAAACCTCTGACAGCCAAGTTTTCATAAGGGATTTCCTTGAAGAGACACCTGACCTTCATCATCCTGGTACTCCTGGTCTCTCTGATTGCCTGCCGAAAGCAGGCGCCCACCGCGGAACCCTGGAATCCTTCCGAACAGGGTTTGATTTCCACACCCTGCTCAGCCGGGATCGCGCCCTCCGGTGGATGTATTGCCGTGGGCGTTCCAACCAGCGCCTGGTATATGCTTCCCACCCGCGCACCAGATGCGCCGATTCTGACCCCAACGCCTGACCCGCCCCATCCAGTCCCCACACTGCGCCTTGAGCCATTCGACTACACCGTCCAGGCTGGTGATTCGCTTGCCGCCATCGGTGAGCAATACCATGTCGCCGCGGACACCATCGCAGGGGCGAACCAGCTCACAGACCCCAACGCCCTGAGTATTGGCCAGCGCTTGATCGTCCCCGCGCCGACGCCTTCCGGCAGGGGGCCATCTTTCAAAATCTTGCCTGATTCTGAACTGGTTGCCAGTCCATTCGGAATTTCCTTCGATATGGCACAATTTCTCACCGCTCATCCCGGGTATTTGAGCACTCATCGGGAAATGGTGGACAAGGAGTTGCTGGACGCCAGCCAGATCATCCAACGGGTGTCAATGGAGACTTCCGTAAATCCCCGCCTGCTGATCGCGGTGCTGGAATATACCTCAGGTTGGGTCACCAATCCCTCACCGGATTTGACGACGATCATCTATCCGCTCGGTTATATTGATGAACGCCGTACCGGATTGTACAGGCAGCTATCCTGGGCGGCGAACCAATTGAACAAAGGTTTTTATTTATGGCAGATAAACGCCCTGCCAGCCTGGCTTCTGCCTGATGGATTGATCATTCCGGTGGATGAATCCATCAACGCAGGGACGGCGGGAGTGCAGCATTTATTTAGTTTCTTGTACACCCGGTCAGATTGGGAAAAGGCGGTTTCGGCAGAAGGTATCTTCCAAACTTACACGGATCTGTTTGGGTATCCATTTGATGCGTCACTGGAGGGATTTGTGCCCGCGAATCTGGAGCAGCCTTTGATGCAATTACCCTTTGAACCCGGAAAATCCTGGTCTTTCACCGGAGGTCCGCACGGTGGATGGGGTGATGGCAGTGCCTGGGCAGCTATCGACTTCGCTCCACCCGGGGAACCAATGGGGTGTGTCTTAAATGACGCCTGGGTGACGGCAGTGGCCGATGGACGGGTGGCTTATTCCGATAGCGGAGTGGTCCTCTTGGATTTGGATGGAGATGGGTACGTCCAAACCGGCTGGTCGGTACTATACTTGCACATTGATCAGCAGGATCGTGTGAAAGCTGGGATCGATTTGAAAGCCGGAGACCGGATCGGCCACACATCCTGTGAAGGCGGACTGTCCAATGGCACTCACCTTCACCTGGCCAGACGGTATAACGGTATGTGGATCTCCGCGGATGGCTCGAATCCTTTCATCCTCGATGGATGGACTTCCAGCGGTACCGGAACCGAATATGATGGATTTTTGAGCAGGAACAATGAAGTTATTGAAGCATACAACGGGCAGCGTGAAGACAATCAAATCCAACGGTGAGGGGAAAGATAGAAAAATCCGTTGGTTCTCATTATTCGTGTTCATTTTCAGTATGCTTTGGTTAAGTGCCTGCACTAATGATTATGTATCCCTGGAACCGATTGAAATTGAGGTTACACCGACCAATCCTGTTGTGGCAGCGGTCATTCCAACGATAGAGGTTGAACCTGTCCAACCCACGGCTCAGCCACTCGCCCTGCCAACCGATATTCCGGTCGAACCAACCGCAATTGCCCAGCCTTATACCGAAACAATCTCCAATATTGAAGGCATAGGCAGCGGTGCTGTGCCGGAAGACCCCGGATTCTCGGGCATGGAAAATAGCGAGCCGGTCGCAGCGGCACAAACGCCCTTACTGGCGAGCATGGTCAAACCTGCCGCCACCTCCAAAGAGCCGCCGGCCTTCTACCTGACGCAGGCTGGTGACACTCTACCTGCCCTGGCCACCCGCTTTGGTGTATCGGTGGCTGAGATCTCTGCAGGTTTTTCCCTGGATCGGACAAGTTTTCTTGATCCGAACCAGATGGTCAGTATCCCGAAACGTTCCGTGGAAACCAGTTCCAATTTCAAGGTGATCCCGGATAGCGAGATGGTATTCTCACCCTCAGGATTGGATTTTGACATCGACAGCTTTGTGGAGAACGCCGGCGGATACCTCAGCACCTATCGCGAATATCTGAACAGCTCCGGCTGGTTGGATGGCGCAGGTGTGATCCGTAAGGTGGCGGTCGAAAACTCGATCAATCCGAGAGTCTTGCTCTCCATCCTGGAATATTACAGCCATTGGGTGTATGGACAACCAGTCGGAGAGACGGCCCGCCATTATCCGTTGGGGCATATCGATTCCATGAAAAAAGGCTTATACAGTCAGCTCACCTGGGCAGTCAGCCAGTTGAATGTCAGTTACTATGGCTGGCGGGAAGGGATTGTCACCGATGTCGTCTTTCCGGATGGCTCATCCCTCAAAGCTGCTCCAGATCTGAACGCCGGCACATTTGCCACCCAGTATCTTTTCGCCCAGATGTTGGATCGAACAGCCTGGGAAGCGGCCGTCTACACGGATACCGGATTTGCCGCAACCCATGAGCAAATGTTTGGAAATCCATGGTATCGTGCGAGCACGGTTGAACCGTTATTCCCGGCTACCATCACACAACCACAATTGATCCTGCCCATCGAAAAGAATGTTGAATGGAGTTTCACCGGAGGTCCGCATGCAGCCTGGGGCAGCCTGGGCGCTCGGGCCGCTCTGGATTTCTCACCCAGCCTGAATAATAGCGGATGCGAATCATCGAATGCATGGGTACTGGCTGCTGCATCCGGGGTGGTCGCAAGAGCTGGCGGCGGGGTGGTCGTTCTGGATCTGGACGGTGATGGCAACGAACAGACCGGTTGGAACGTGCTGTACATGCATATTGCCACAAAGGACCGGGTTCAGGTGGGCGATTTCATCGAACAGGGGGAGACTTTAGGTCACCCTTCCTGTGAAGGTGGCTTCTCAACAGGCACCCATTTTCATATCGCTCGAAAATTCAACGGTGAGTGGATCCTGGCCGGGGGACCGCTGCCCTTTGTGATGGATGGCTGGGAAGCACATGCCGCCGCCCAATCTTATAAAGGCACCCTCACCAAAGGAAATGAATCGATCGCAGCATGTTCCTGCGGTACTCAGGATACGGTCATCGTCCGCCAGGATTTAGAAATTTCTAATAATTAAGCGGTACAATTACCTTCTGTATTCCAAACCTGCACAGGCAGCATAAGACAATAATTCATCCGGGCATACATCTCCGCCTGATTTGCTTAACAATTTGCTCACCTTCTGATATAAAAGCGTTTCAAGTCCCGATTTATCACTATTGACAGATTATCCATCAAAATGAAAATATTTAACATACGAATTGGTTTCGCGATATTGGTTGTAACAATACTGCTCAGTTCCTGTTTGCCGGCTCCACAATTGGTATACCAGGATATGACGCCCACTCCCATTCCGGAAGAGATCGTCACAGCGACCCCATTGCCCACCCGAACGGTGTATGAACCCGGTCAGTTGGTCGATTACACCATTCAGGATGGGGATACGATCTTCGCCCTGGCAGTGCGTTTTAATACGACCATCCCGGAGATTCTGGAAGAGAATCCGGTCATTCCCCAGACGACAACCACCCTCCCACCTGGAATGCCTGTCAAGATGCCGATCTATTATCGGCCATTGTGGGGATCCGCCAATCAGATCATCCCCAACTCCCTATTTGTCAATGGACCCGCCCAACGAGATTTCGACACGGTTCAGTATGTCGAAGCCCAGCCAGGTTGGTTGAAAGACTATACCGTCTATGCATTTGGGGGTGAGCGAAAAGGCGGCGAATTGGTGGATTATATCGCCCTCAGTTATTCGGTCAGCCCGCGCCTGCTTCTCGCCATTCTGGAATACCGGGCGGAGGCGTTGAGCAATCCGAACAAGCCGCCAAAAGTCGACAGCAATCTACTGGGGCATAATAAGGAGTTTTTTGGTAATTTGTATTACCAGCTCCTCTGGTTGGCCGACACCTTAAATAACGGCTATTACCAATGGCTGGATGGGAAATTGATCTCCCAGGAGCTGTTGACGGGCGAATTGGAATACTTTGATCCCTGGCAAAACGCGGCGACTGTCTCCTTGAAACACTATTTTGGTTCGATCCTTCCGGCTGATGCATATTATCACGCGGTCTCTGCCGATGGATTTGCCGCCACCTATCGAAGATTGTTTGGAGAGGTCTGGCCAGATCCCAATCAACCGATCATGACTGGTAGCCTGCAGCAACCCGCCATGAAACTGCCTTTTGTATTGGGGAAATCTTGGTCATATACTGGCGCCCCACACGCAGTCTGGGGGAGGAAAATCCCTGGGCGGCGATTGATTTCGCTCCTCCAACGGATCTAAGCGGATGCGCGGCTTCTTCCGAATGGGCTACTGCCGTAGCGGATGGCGTGATCGCCCGCTCGGAGCCTGGTCTGGCTATTCTCGACCTGGATGGGGATGGTGACGAACGGACTGGATGGGCCATCCTCTACCTTCATTTATCCTCCAGCCAGGCGGCGCCTCAAGGTAGAGAAATGAAAGCCGGCGATGTGGTTGGCCATCCATCCTGCGAACGAGGTAGAGCGACCGGAACGCATGTCCATGTTGCGCGAAAATATAACGGACAGTGGATCCCTGCGGATGGTATTCTGCCCTTCGTGATGGAAGGTTGGGTTACCCATTCAACTGGAAAACCTTACCTGGGTTCACTCACCAGACAATCCCAAACGGTTACCGCCTGTTCTTGTGGTGATCGTTACAGTCAGATCACATCTCAAGAATAACATCGAGGGGGAATGAAAGAAGAGCAGGCAATCCAGCAGAGCACATCACCTCATACGGTCGCCAGCCTGAGTTCAGATTTCCTTCGGGCAGGACTTCATCCCGGAATGACATTATTGGTTCACAGTTCACTCAGCTCATTGGGTTGGGTGTGCGGTGGAGCTGTCGCCGTTATTCAGGCATTGATGGCCATTCTTACCGATGAGGGGACATTGGTCATGCCAACCCATAGCGGTGATCTATCTAACCCTGCCCGCTGGCAAAACCCACCTGTACCTGAATCATGGTGGGAAATTATCCGAAATACCATGCCTGCCTTTCATCCGGCTTACACACCGACCCGGGGAATGGGGGCGATTCCGGAAGTATTCCGCACCATGCCGGGTGTTGTCCGAAGCCAGCATCCAACCGTATCTTTCGCTGCGTATGGGAAGCATGCCAATTATGTCACGGCCGATCATTCATTGGCATACTCCCTTGGAAACCTGTCTCCTCTTGCCAGGGTATATGACCTCGACGGATCTGTTCTCCTGCTCGGAGTAGGTTATGGAAATAACACGTCATTCCATTTAGCAGAAGCCCGGGCAAGGGGTTCCAAAACGTACCAGGAATCATCCCCGGTTGTCGATCAAAATGGGAAACGCACCTGGACCTCCTATAATGAGATCGATTGGGATGATGAGCCATTCGAGCAGATCGGAAAAGACTTCGAAGCAACCGGCGCTGTGAAACGGTCGAAAATTGGCGTGGCAGAAACCCGCCTTTTCAAGCAGAAGCCCGCGGTCGATTTTGCGGTGGAATGGCTGGAAAAAGCCAGAGGAATTAAGTAAAAAAGTACCGCGAAAGCGGTACTTTGTCTTTACAGGAAACTGACAGCTATCCGTGTGAGAGATAGGCTTCAAGCATAAATAAGTTCTTCTCACCGACACTCTTGACAACCCGCAGGAAATTATCCATATTCGAGATCTCTTCCATTTGTTCCGTGACAAACCAACCCAGAAATTCTCGGCCGAGATGGTCGTTCTGTTTGATAGCGAGATCCATCAAGGCATTGATCTTCCGGGTCACCACCCATTCCCAATCCAGTGCAAATTGCACTGCTTCTTCAGCGGTGGCAAAGGAGGGTTTCGCGGCGGGAATCGCGGGGACGGAAACCTGTCCACCCGTTTCCATAGATATTTAACAAACTTCATTCCGTGTTCGCGTTCCTCTTCGGATTGCTTGAGGAAATAGGCAGACGCTTTTTTTAGGGAGCGGGCTTCAAAAAATGCGGCGATTTGTATGTACTGGTGTGATGCCTCAAATTCGTGTCCGATTTGGTCATTAATTATCGCCTGGAGTTCTTTACTAATTAACATAGTTCGGTTCCTTTCCCGATAAACAATATACAATTGGCTACTTTGATTATAACCTTTCCCCTATAAGGGCACAAAATATTGATATACAAACTTTATACGGTTACCTAAAAATCGACCCTGGCATCCTATAGTAGAATTGGATGGAGCATGGATAGGAGCAACGATATGGCCTGTGAACAGTTATTCAACCTTCCCCGTGACGCCAGGATTCAGGTTGATTTTGAGCGCTTTGTCCGGTTACCCATCGATCAGAAGACGGTGCTGAACGATTGGTTTGAACACACCTGGAAGATGCGTGAAGCGGACCCGATGGAACATTATCGAGCGTGGATGCTAACCTGGAACCTTCTTGGCTATGTGGCAGAGATCATCACGGGCAGCGCGGAGATCGATACCTGGTATCCCATTCTGTTACAGCATCCCGCCTTACGGAACCGCTTCGAAGGTGTATTGAGCAATAAGAAATCCTTGATGCGGATGTATGTGAAGCGTTTTTCTTTGAGTTGGCCGATCTTTGACGTACGGGAAATTGAACAGATCCAGCCAGACAATACCTTTTCACCCATTCGGTCGACAAGGGTGCAGGAATATCTAGCAAAAGGTGCTTCAACCTTTGCCCCGCCGTGCTGGCAGGATCATCTTAAGGATCCTGAATTTTTGCCCGATTGGCAGCATACGCTATCTGTCTGGCATGCTGTCCGCATGAATTTATTCCAGACAGTTGGATGGCAGCATTCCGAAACGGATGTCCGTATCATGTCGAATGCTTTTTTATCCCTGATCTATTTCTTCAAAGAAGGCAAGATCTTTTTTGAGAATCCAAGCTTGAGTCCTGACATTTTTGACCGGACCCAGGTCCTCTCCAGTCTGTGAGGGATGATGAAACGTGAACGGCCGCTTTTTGAACAGATCTACGACCTTGTCAGGCAGATCCCATCGGGGAAGGTGAGCACTTATGGCCGCATCGCTCAGATCCTGGGAACCTGTTCAGCTCAGATGGTTGGCTTCGCGTTGGCGGCTTTGCCTGAAGGGACAGATGTACCCTGGCAGAGGGTGATCAACCGATTCGGGAAGATCAGTCCCCACGGTCATGGATTTGGAACCGTAATACAGAAAACCCTTCTCGAAGAAGAAGGGATTAAGTTTGATTTATCCGAAACGGTGGATCTGGCTGAATTCGGCTGGTTCTAGCGGCGCAGGCTATTGATTGCTCTCGGCACTAGTCCCCGTCTGTTGTTGAGAACGCTGTTGGTAAGCCAGATAGAGGGCGATGGATCCGGCAACCGCAGCGTTCAATGAATCCATATTTCCGCTCATACCCAAACGGATCACCTGATCGCAGGACTTTGCGAACGAGTGTTCGCATTCCTTCCCCTTCACTTCCCACCACGATGGCCAGCGGTCCGGTCATTCTGACCTTTTCTATGGGAGTGGACTCATCGGAACCTTCCAATCCCAGGATCCAGACATCATGTTCCTTGAGTTGTTCCATCGCCTGGGCGAGGTTCATCATCCCCACCAGAAGATGCTCGCTCGCGCCGGATGAGGCGTTGACGACCGCTGGTGTGATATCCACGGTATGCCGAAGTGGTAACAGGATTCCATGGACGCCGAATGCCTCCGCGCTCCGCAGGAGAGTGCCAAGGTTTTGGGGATTTTGCAGGGTGTCCAGGATCAATACGAACAGCGGTTCCTTGCGGCTCTCCGCCAGGCTGACCATATCCGTCAATTCGCGATATGGGTATGCGCTGGCTTCCAGTGCAACTCCCTGATGGTTATCGCTAGAGGTTCAATTTCGATCCGGGGATTTCTTCTCGATGGGCAATCGATTTTGCTTTGCCAATCGCAATATATCCTGGATGCGTTCATCCGCCTGGATGGTCTCTGAGATCAGAACGCGGAATAATTGCCGCCGCCCTGCTTTGAGGGTTTCCAGCACCGGATTTTTTCCGGTTATCCATTCTCTCATTTTTTAACCTCTCGATTATCGAATGCTGTCGTAGGTATCATCAGGGCGGGCAAAGATCATTCTACCCGCGGCTGTCTGAAGGATCTTGGTGACGGTTACACTGATCTCTTTGCCGATCAGTTCACGGCCATTTTCGATGACGACCATCGTGCCGTCATCCATGTAACCAACACCCTGTGCAGACTTCTTTACCTTCCTGAATGACGCGAAGTCCAAGGTTCTCACCCGGGAGTAATACTGATTTGACCGCGTTGGCCAGTTCGTTGACATTCAGGATCGTTACTCCCTGCAGTTCGGCGATCCGGTTCAAGTTGTAATCATTGGTCAGGATCGGGCAGTGCATTTGTCGGGCAAGGACGACAAGCTTATCATCCACTTCCCGCACACCTTCCGCATCCAGTATCCTGGATCTTTACCGGCATGATATTGGTTTCTTTCTGCAATTGGGACAATACTTCCATGCCGCGTCTGCCGCGCTGCCGGCGCAGATTATCTGCTGAATCAGCGATATATTGCAGTTCATTCAGTACAAATCTAGGGATGATCAACGTGCCGGGCAGAAAACCGGTTTTCGCGATATCAGCAATCCGACCGTCGATGATCACGCTGGTATCCAAAAGAATCTGTCGACCTTCTCCCCAGGTTACTGCCGCCGTGCCCGCCGCGGATGGAACTGAACATGGAGAAAATATCATTCTGGCGCATATTAAACATGGCTATCCCAAGATAGCCAAATAACAGGACACCAATGAATGGCAGGATGGAGCTGAATGGCTTCGGCAGCAATCCCAAAGGAAAAGCCAGCATGGCCGCGAATAATAATCCGATCAACAATCCGATCATCGATGCGATCAACGACTGAACGGATATTTTCTTCATAACACTCATCAGCGACCGGAAAGGGCGGGTGGTGATGTAAGGAGTTAAAACCAAACCCACCAAAGCGCCTACCAGACCGAGGGTGAACGCGTACTGACTCGATATTCATTTTGATTGCGGATGCTGATCCTTGCGCTGCTGTTCCTATTGAAATCCCCCAGAAAACTCCCCCGATAGTAAACACAACCATGCCGATAAGGCGGATAACAAAATCAATGCTCATAATTGCTCCAAAAAAATAATAAAAAAAGAATAAATGCTAATATCGATGATAGCATGCCTGATGAATGGCGTCAAATAGGATCTGATGGTGGAGATCGCAGGGAAAGGGCAAAAAAAAGAGAAGGAATTTCCTTCTCTTTTTATTTACGTTTTGGATCTGTTGCCGTGATGACTGGTTTGGAGTATCGGCCTTGGTTTCGTGTTTTTCTGGTCTTGATGGTGGTTTTACCCGCATCCGGTTTTAGCAACGTATGCAGCCAGATTTCTGCCTGTTCATCATAATCCCGTTTCCCGCATACATCGCAAACCCAGGCAGGGAAATTGGGAACGGTGATCAATTCTTCACCCAGCCAGGTGTAGTAGGTGATAAAACTGCGGTGCATCACACCCGCCTGACATTCATGGCAGGGTAAGACACTTGGTTTGAGATCACTGGTTTGTCTTCCATATAAACTCATTCTACCTGTATTTGTTTTGATTGCAACTTGTTAGTGTAAGTGATATACGTTAATCTTATTGCCTGATCTGGCAAGTGCTATCTGGGAGTGTTCCAGAACTGTAAACTCATCGAATGGCCAGTAAATAACTACGGCTCTACCGACCACGCTTGTCCATGGGACAAATCCCCAGCGATGCGAATCTGAGATTGGTTGCTGTTATCACCGAAAACAAATAACTTGTCTTCAGGGACGATCCCAATTCACCCTGGTAATCGGGGCTTCTGCCAGATAATCTTCATTCAGACGGTACCCATCAACAAACACTTTCCCATTTTAACCTCTAACCAGATCTCCCGGCGTGCCGATCATCCTGTTTGATGAAATCTTCACCCGGCTCGGTCGGAGCATGGAAAACAACGATATCCCCAATTTTCGGTTCCCCTAACCGGTAAGCCATTTTGCTTACCAGAACGAATTCGCCTTCATATAGGGTTGGCTGCATGCTGACATTTTTAACCCGCACTCGTCGCGGAAATCGCATCGATACCGAAATATAGAACCAGAGCCAGGATGAGGGTCTCAATGATATCGAATATAACCCTTCGAAGTTTCTGGAATGCGGTGAGTTCTCATTCCTGATTTATCGGTAGTTCGAGTTCCGGCAGAGATTGGTCGTCAATCATTACTATCATGATCCTTCCGTGAAGTCGAATTATAGTCCTGCTGCATTAGGAAATGGAGATTAATCGGCGGGGTTTGAATACAAATCGGATTGGCGTACCCAGGAAGCTGTAATTCTTGCGGAACTGGTTCTCAAAATATCGTACATAGCTGAAATGAGCCAATTTCGGTTCATTTACATAGATCATAAATGTGGGCGGATCGCTTCGCACCTGGGTTCCGTAATACATGCGCATGACTTTTCCCTGCATGAGATGGTGCCGGATGTGCATCCTGTGCTGCCTGGATGATTTTATTGATCTGAGAGGTATTCAGACGTACCAGTCGTTCTTCCTGGACACGTAATGCCAGGGGCAAGACTTTTTCCACATTTTTACCCGTTTTCGCCGAGATAAATTGATCGGAACGTAGTCCAGGAACTTCAGCTCTTGCCGAATATATTCCGTGTATTGGTCCATGGTATCGCTATCTTTTTCGACAGCATCCCATTTATTGACCACCACCACGACACTCTTCCAGGCTTCAAGGATGAAACCGGCGATATGGGCATCCTGCGCGGATAACCCGTCCACAGCGTCGATCACCAGTAAAGCGACATCAGACCGTTCGATTGCCCGTAGGGATCGAATCACGCTGTATTTTTCCACTCCTGGGATGATCTTACCCCGCCGCCGGATACCTGCGGTGTCGATCAGCGTGACCGCGGTTTCATCGATATCAAGGTGTGTATCCACTGCGTCCCGGGTTGTGCCGGCAATCGGGCTGACGATGGCCCGCTCCTCACCCACCAGACGATTGAGCAGACTGGATTTTCCAACATTGGGTTTTCCGACGATCGCTATCTTCGCGGATTCATCTTCTGTTTCCTCCACGATGTGGGGAAAGGACTCAACCATGGCATCCAGTAGGTCACCGGTTCCAGTGCCGTGGAGTGCAGAAATGGCGTATGGTTCACCCATCCCGAGCTCATAGAATTGCTGGGCTGCTTCCCGCATGCGGGGGCTGTCTGCTTTATTTACAACCAACAGGATGGGAGGCGAAAATTCGTCATCGACCTTCTTTTGCGATTTTCGCAAGATATTGGCCACTTCCAGATCTGCTGGGGTGACGCCGGTGGTGGCATCGGTGATGAAGAGCACCACGTCCGCTTCCTGAACGGCGATGAAAGCCTGGGCGCGAATCTGTTCTATGAAATCAGCCGATCCGGTCGATAGCGGTTCTTTCCCGGAGGAGGCGCTGGTGGGATCAATTCCGCCAGTATCGATCAAATCGAATGTGGTGTTTAACCATTCACCCTCCGCGAAAATGCGGTCTCGGGTTGTTCCGGGTGTATCATCGACGATCGCCAGAGGTTCCCCTACCAGGCGATTAAACAGTGTACTTTTTCCTACATTAGGACGCCCTACCAGGGCGACGACATTCTTTCTCATGATGACTCTCTTATGGGGCGGGTGTTGTTGTCGCAGCGCTGGATTGTATCACAACCTCGATGGTTGCCGGTAATACCGATTTGATTTTGATCTCTTCCGAGTCAACCAACACGTTCGGAGTGATCTGATAAGTACCAGGCAACATCCCATTTAAGTCGATCGTGACTTGAACCAGCGCAGTATTCAACAAATCAAGCAAGGGCAGTGGGCCGGAGAGGATGACATCCACCATCTCGGGGGACGCGATAGCTGTAAAACCGTCCGCCAGCCCTTCAATTTGGATCGGGATGCGGGAAAGCGTCAGGCTGCTTTCAATGGCAGCAATATTGGCTTGCAGGTTGATCTGTTCCACGCCTACCAGGGTGACGCCTTCCGGGAGGTTTAATTCGATAGGCAGAATGAGATCTGATTTGATATTATCCAGCAATATCGGCTTCGTTTCCACATAGCCGGGCAGCCGGTCCACTTTCAAGGGATCGCTGGAATAAACGGTCACATTTGGCGGATAGACCGAGATATTGGTCAGCCGGTACCCATTCGCGAGTGTTCCCTGGGTGACAACCTTAATGGCTACGTTACGGTAGCCGCCCTTCTGGGTGACCGGAATGTTAACGCTGACCTTATCCGGGCTGATGGATACGCCATCGATCAGATCGCCATTGGCATCGATGGCCTGCAAGAGAAGCGTATTCTGTATGGATTGTTTGATCTGGTTCAGGTCAATGACTGCCCGGATCTGTTCGATCTGATTTACTAGGGAGAGCGGGCCGGCGACATTCACCATCGATAGGGGATATGACCGCCTTTTCCGCCTGGAAGCCAACCGCCGGGCTTCCAGTAGTGATCAATTGCACCGGGAAGGGTTGGTTTACCATCTTTTCGAGAGTGATCGATATGGTTTCAGGGGTGATCTGAACCACTTCCACAGGGCGGGTATTCACCTGCACCTGGATGGGCAATTCAAAGGTCCCTGTTGAGAGACCTGAAAGGTCGACGAAGGCTTTGATATGGCTCGTCTGGGCATTCAAGGCTACCCAAATGGAACGGGGAGCATTAATGGTGACCCTGACCTGCCTGACCGACGTTCCGAGGACGATCAATTGCGGATCCTGTCCAAGATACTCTACGTTGACGGGTTGGGCATAAACCCTTAATTCATTTGGGTCTGAGGTAATTACGGCCGCAGTCCACGCTGCGATCGCCATGATGATCGCTATTAATAAGGTTGGCAGATTTTTTAGGAAAGTGCGCAGGAGGGCAATCACTTCTCGTCCTCCCGTCCACCTTTAACCAGTCGGATGAAGGCTTTCAGGGGTGAGACACCGGGTTTGGAGATGCGCTCAGGTCGATAGAAGGCGGTGAGGATATTCTCCAACCGTTCCGCATCCAACCGCCGGATCATCCTTCCCGCGTGGGCGATCGAGATACTACCTGTCTCTTCGGAAACGACTACCGCGATGGCATCGGTCGCTTCCGAGATGCCCAACGCTGCCCTATGCCGAAGTCCCATAGACCGGTCGGGTGTGCGATTCAGAATACCACTGGCCGATAGGGGCATCACACAGGCTGCGGCAACCAGCTCGTTATGGACGATGATCACGGCGCCGTCGTGGAGAGGTGTGTTAGGGTAGAACACCTGCAAGAGCAGTTCCGGTGTCACCGCTGAATTGAGCTGGACGCCGGTTTGAACGTATTCGGTCAGTTTATCGCTGCGTTGGAAGATGATCAATGCGCCATGTTTTTTGCTGGCCAGTCTGGAGGATGCTGCCACAACGGCCTGGATGGTCTTCTCCATCTCGAATTGATAGGTTTTCTGGCCGATCGCAATGACCGTCCCGGCCCGGCCTATCCGCTCCAATCCGCGCCGGATCTCTGGGGCAAAGATCACCGGTATAGCCAGGAGTAAAGCTGGCAGGGTGGTCTTGATCAACCAGCTAAACGCTGGGAGGCTGATCACTGTCGTGAGAATACTGAGCAGTAGAACGAGAATAATCATACCCCTCAACAAAATGACAGCCTTGGTATCTTTGATCATCTGCAACATGGCGTAAAAAATGACCGCCACGATGAAAAGATCCAAGAGGCTTAGCCAATTGAGACGTTGGAATAGGAGGGTTAGATTACTGATAAAGTTTGACAATTTTCTCGCCTAACGCTCGTCTGAATTCAACCAGCGTTTGATCTAAATCCGTTAGGCAGGATTGTAATGCAGCCAGGTTAAATCGGCCTTAGGACTCGATCCTGCCGGAGTTGTTTAAAGAACATCAACGTCCCGAAAGGCATCGATTTGATGGCTGCCTCCTGCCAGGCTTGCACTTCCAATGAGTGCGGGGTGCGATTCTCATAACTAAGCGAACTCCAGAGATCGTTCTGCCTTGCCAGGTAAGGAGGCAGAAAAATGAGGGACGCCTCACATTGATGATCCCGGGCTGACTTTTCCATCAGGTCCACCAGGACTGGGATGGATTCCTGAATGGGGATGGCCGGATCGACAAAGATATCGGTGGTCCGGCAGATCAGGTTTTCCACCTGCCAGCCGGCCAGACCAACCAGTTTTTTGTCAGTCTCCAATAAGATGAAGGCATTATCGTTTAGCGTTTGTAAAAATTCTGCCCGATTCCGTTTTTCTTCCTTCGGGTCGAGTTGATTTAGTAGATTGATCATCTGCTCGAAGTCTTTGGGGGTACCACGCCTGGCTGTAAGCTTACCACGTGGAATGGAGACAATGGGTTCTTTCAGTATACTGGTGGGAAGCGCAATCTTCTTCCAGGCATCGTACACCTGTTTCCAGGTCTCTTCGTAGGGGCCGTTGTTGGTGATGATGACATTCGCATAGGTAATTTTTTCCGCCTGGGTGGATTGTGCATCAATCACCCGGGCCGCTTCCGCCGGGTCCATCTTGCGGACATCCGTTAATCGTTTCATCTGGGTGTCTCTGGGAGACGTGACCACCCAGATACTATTGACCTGAGTTTTAAGGTCTGTCTCGAGCAGCTTGATCGCTTCCACAGCGATCACGGACTGATTTGCCCGACGGACGATGATATCCACAGCCTGGAGAACCAATGGATGGACGATCGATTCCAATACCGAAAGAGCGGCAGGATCATTGAAGACGATCCGTGCCAGACGAGTCCGGTCGATTTGCTTGTCATCAGCCAGGATCCAACGCCCGAAATAATTCAAAATTGGCTGATAGCCGGGAGCATCCATGGCAATTGCGCGATGGCTGAGGGCGTCTGCATCCAACCCAAACGCACCCAAGCGTTCGAGCATCTTTCTGACGACACTTTTTCCGGTGGCTACATTACCGGTCAGGCCGATGACATATTTATCTGCCCACTTGCTCACGATTACTCCCTGGGGTGCAAAGTTGAATGACAGGTGTCGATGAATTGCCCTGTTTCATTTTAGCTTTGGCGGGAAAGATTGTCAAAGCTTTTCCCTTTTATTGTTGCACCAATTATGCCACGATAACGTGGATACAGTGCTCGAGGAAGGTGATCGCGGTTGATCGGTGCAATCTGGAATGGATGCTTGACAATAGTGGGTCTTCTGAGTAAAATCACGCAGCAATTAAGTATGTGCCGAGATAGCTCAGTTGGTAGAGCATGCGACTGAAAATCGCAGTGTCCGCAGTCCGATTCTGCGTCTCGGCACCTTTGTTTTAACAAGCGGGAAAGGATCGTCCTCCCTTGAGAAAGGGTTGACATTCAATAGGGAATTCGTTATACTCTCGCTTGCACTAAGGGAAGACTACTGGCACGGTCAGATCCCTCTCTCATCGTAATGCGGGCTTGGTTCAGTTGGTAGAACGTCTCCTTGCCAAGGAGAAGGTCGAGGGTTCGAGTCCCTTAGCCCGCTCAGAAAAAATTGCGGCTGAAACTTATGGGTGATGGATCCAAGGTTGTCAGCCCATTTTTTACGGCGACGTGGCCAAGTGGCAAGGCAAGGGTCTGCAAAACCCTCATCACGGGTTCAAATCCCGTCGTCGCCTCAAAATACAAACAAACGGGTGAATAGCCCGTTTTTGGTTTAAGAGCATCACGGGTTTCCCCGGAAGGGGATGATACAAATCCCGTCGTCGCCTCAAAATACAAACAAACGGGTGAATAGCCCGTTTCTGCTTTAAGAGCATCACGGCGATTCTTCCCTCCCCTGGCGAGGGGAGGGTAAGGGAGAGGTCGATGAAAGAGCGAAACGCTCGCTTCCCTCTCTGACCATCGCGCGTCCCATAGAGTGACCGCCAGACCGAAGCATTCTCACAGATCAGTGGCAGGGGAAGTCATTGGCGGAGATTGTCACGCCCACTTCGTAGCTCCCCAAGGGGATGCTGCGCGATCGCAAGACATAGGATGGGAGCCCCCCTGTCGGCGATTGACAGGCTGACGGCCAGATGGTCTTCCCCTGAAGATGATTCTCCCTCCCCTGGCAAGGGGAGGGTGAGGGAGAGGTCGATGAAAGATCGCCACTTTATGCACCACCTCTAAGAGGAACGCTGCGCATTAACAAAGACATGGTGGAGATGTGCTTGGGTTCGAGACGACAACCGGATTAGTAATCACATCAGTTTACCTCTGCCATCCCCCATACCCCCTTCCGGCGATTGATCGTATGAAAACCAAACGGACTTCGCCGGAAGGGGGATTCTTTTCTGGAAGAAGGGGCGCAGAAAGCGCCCCTTCTTCCAGATGCCAACATCCCCGAAAATGCTGATAAATAAGGTCTTCAGTGATGGCGCAATCGGAATTGGAGAAACGGGCATGTGGGTGGAAGAGGTAACGCCTCATCCACCCACTAAGAATTTTCGCGAGGGCAAGGAGGCTTGTCTATTATCTTGATGAAACTGCCCGAGCGGAGATTGCCACTCTCGCTTCGCTCGCTCCCCAAGGGGATGCTGCGCGATCGCAATGACATGTTGTGAGCCCTCCCCTGGCAAGGGGAGGGTTAGGGAGAGGTTGATGAAAGATTATCCCTCTCCACACCTTGGGGAGATCCTGTGAGATCGTGATAGTAGAACTAATTCTTACCAGGTTTTCTGGCTGGCTTTACTCGCGAGCTGATCGGCCAACTCATTCATCGGATGACCGGCGTGACCTTTCACCCAATTCCAGGAAACCTTTAATCGCGTATTCAAACGATCCAATTCCTGCCAGAGATCCAGATTGGCCAGGGTTCCACTTTTGCGCTTCCAGCCACGTCTTTTCCAATCTGGCATCCATTCCGTGATCCCCTTTTTGACGTATTCAGAATCACTATACAAAACCACGGATTGATTGGATTGAACTGAGCGCAGTGCCATGATGGCAGCCATCAACTCCATCCGATTATTGGTTGTCTGAGGTTCCCCACCGGATAACGTTTTTACTTCCCCGTCTTGCTGAATGACGACTCCCCAACCGCCTTTTCCGGGGTTGGGATCACATGCGCCGTCGGTATAGATCATGATTGGTGTCGATGATGGCATGGTTATTGGTTTTCCATTTCCTGTGCGAAAGTGTCCATATTTTTCAAAATTCCAGCAATGTCTTCCACGGTCGTATTCGATTGCATGATCTGCCGATATCCATCCGCGAGAATGGCTCTTCCATTCAACCACCCTGATTGATAGGAACTGACCATTGGCAGAGTGTGTTTGGTCATCCAATCTATCTGCGGTGCTGGAAGTTGATCCGCTTTGATGACGACATCCCAGGTGATCTTTCGCGCGGGCAGCATCCCATCACTCAGAGCGAGCCGAAGCTCCTGCTCTGGCGTGGACAGCCACTTCAGGAAAAACCAGGCAGCCAGTTGATTGGGATTTTCTGTGGCTGTGAGATAGTAGTAATCCATATCTGCCAACCAGGTATCTGTGGCAAAATCTCCCGGGAAGGATAGGATCTCCCATTCGTCCGTCGATTTGGTGGCGGATAAGGTTTTCAGAAAAGCAGTTGCTTCCGAAATGGGCATGGATACGAATAAGGCTAACCGGTCAGCAAAATACATGTCAGAATATGGACTGCGTCCATTCCAGGCACACCCTTCCAGGCTTAGAGATTTCATATTCTCAAATACGGTTTGGTAGGATGTGAAGGAAAACGCTGTCGCATCCAAGCCACCGTAAGGGATCGGTTTACCAAAGCTGTGGAACCAGGCCAGGGACGTGTCAGGTGAGAGGTCGATCAGCCATCCACCCGTCCCTCGCAATTTTCGATCCGCCAGCTTGTTGTTGACTTTTGCCGCCGCACAAGATTGATCTTTAAATTCCTGCCAATTTGCCGGGGATTCATTGAATCCGAGCAGCTTTGCCCAGGTTTTGTTATATGCCATCACCCGCGTGTTTCCGGCGGCGGGTAAACCAAATATCTGGTTTCCTTCCATAACCGGTTGGAGGAGTGATTCCGGATAATCCGACAGACCAGTCATGGCAATCTCGGGAGAAGTATGTTGGATCAGTGGTGACAGGTCCTGAAATGCCAGGCCTAATTCGGAAAAACCGGCGCGATACTCCGGCGGAAGGACCACCAGCGAAGGTGGAGCTTGAATCGAGCCGGCCAATCCCTCCACCAACGCCTCTTCTCCTCCCCAATGGCGTGGTTCCACCTGGATATCATACGGATTGGACAGGTTGTATTCCAGCGCCATCTGGTCGATGATCTTTCCGCGCCGTCCGACCCAGGGATGCCAGAAGATCACTTTTTGTCCCACCGCTTCCGAAGAGATGTAACGTGTATCGGGCGTCGAGGTCAAAGTGGGGGTGGATATGGCTGTACTGGTCTGAACGGGAGTCAGAGTGGGGGAGACAGATGCGTTGGAACTTGAAACGTTGGTCGAAGTGGAAACGGGCAGGGTGGGCAGACCTCCGCTGCATCCACCCACGAAGAGGGTGAGAGTAGCTATAAGGATGGTCAATCTAGCATTTATTTTCATATCAGGATGACCATCCAAGTTACATGCCAATAACAATGAGTGGCACGGGAGTGAATACCAGAAAGAAAATCACCAGCGTGAAGGTCCCCAGCCATTTCCGCTTTGGATCCAGGTCGGTGATCTGATCCATCGGCTCCGCGTGTGTGCGTCCAAGAAAAAAAATCAGGACTGCCCAGAGCCACCAGCCGTTCCAGACAAAGCCCAGCCCGATCAACGCGAGCAACACGATCGGAAGGATTCGTTTACTGCCTTTCGAGCCAAAGAGAACATAAAAGATATGCCCGCCATCCAACTGCCCGGCGGGGAGCAAATTCAGGGAGGTGACCAAAAGGCCGGCCCAACCTGCCCAGGCCATCGGATGGAGCATGACATCCATGCCACCTAAAGGAAGGGGTTGGCCGGTAAAGAAATACCGGATCCAGAAGATGAAGGGTGACATCCCATTCAGGCTGCCCGGAGCGGGAAGCAGCTGACCTTTGATGATCCATTTGAGGAACAGGTACAGCAGGCTATTCCCTTCCAGTTGAAAAGCCTGTCCTGCCGCCATTGCGGTGGGGAGAGGCTGCACTTTCGAAAGGATCAATCCTACAATTAAGACTGGGATTGCGACCACCATTCCGGCCAGCGGGCCTGCAACGGCGATGTCCAGCAGGTGTTTCCGGTTCTTTGGCAGGTCTTTCATCTGGATGAAGGCACCCATCGTGCCGAAAGTGCTTAGGGGAAATGGGATAAAAAATGGCAATGTAACATTGGTGTGATGATATCTGCCGGCCAGATAGTGGCCAAACTCGTGTGCGCCCAAGATCGCAAGCAGACTGAGCGCAAATGGCCAGCCTTTTCCCAAATTGTGGAGCAGATCCAGCCAGAGATTATTGGTTGTGGTCTGTTCAGCGCCAAGGGCATATAATGCTCCGCTCAGCAGGACACTGAGGAGTGTCAGAATGAAGAGAACCAGATTGAGTATGGGTTTGGAGTTGATCGCAGACTGCATCAACTCGGTCAGAATGATCGCCGGTTTGCCGTCCTCTTCGCGGAACAAGGGCATAATTCGATGAGGGTTGAGGTATTCGACCAACTGCAAATGGGCTTCTTCCACTTTGTTATTAAGAAAATGCCCGGCATAGAGCAGATACGGTTTGGAGCGGACTTCACCCTCCGTCACGCTGTCAATCACAAAATAGCGCTGGATGATGGGATCGAACAAATTTCTATCCAGGTTGGTCATTTTTCCCTGATTTCCTGATCACCAATATAAAGGCGGGAGTGGATGGGAGTCGAACCCACCACGGCCCGCAAAGCGACCCGTCACCGATTTTGAAGACCGGGGAACCCACCGGGACCCTACCACTCCCAATGAGTAAGCATACCGCAGGCATATTCATTTGGCAAGCACAGTGTCAATATGGCGATTCCGCGTTCTGTTTTTTATTATCCAATCGAACCAGACCATTTTTTCCGCTCGGGTACAACCTTTAATATGATAAATGCGTAGATATGGGTGACATTAGTATCGTATTAGATTTGCTTAAAACCCTTGTATTCTCATCAAATGAGACTATACTGGCACATTGAAAATGAATATTTTCAGGAGAATAAACCATGGAAAATGTAATCATGTATGAATTTGAAATGGAAGAGAGCGACAAGCCTCCCAGTACCAAACCGCGACCGGTCAAACCCTGGCGGGTAGCCGTTATTGCCAACGTGAAGGGGGCGTCATCGTTACCCACAGAAGGTCCAGCCGATGCCGGCGCGGAATTTGACAAAGAAGAAACCATAGATGCCATCAGGGCAGCTATAGAATCCGACGGTCATTCAGCGATCTTTATCCCAGCCGATATCAATCTACCTTACACCTTACGAGATGTCGTCCCAGACATCTGCTTCAACATATCTGAAGGACTTGGCGGCGATGGGCGAGAAGCCCAGGCGCCGGCTGTCTTCGAGATGATGCATATCCCGTATACCGCATCCCGTGTAACCACAAACGCCATTACCCTCGACAAGACTCTCACCAAACGAATCTGGCGGGATAATGGTCTGCCTGTTGCTCCTTTCCAGGAATTCGCAACCGGGTATGAAGCGATCGATTCTTCCCTCCGCTATCCAATGTTTGTGAAGCCAGCCCGGGAAGGCACCGGGATGGGAATGGGAGTGGAATCCATTGTACGGAATAATCGGGAACTGCGAAGCAGAGTCGCCTGGGTGATCTCAAAATATGACCAGCCCGCCCTCGTGGAGGAATATCTGCCCGGACGCGAGTTTACTGTGGGAGTCCTCGGACGACCTGGTATTCATCAATACACCCTCCATCCGGAATTGTACCGAAAAGATGGTTTTCACCGCATGCCGGTTTTGGAAGTGGAAAGTACCACTTCAGTGACTCCCGGCGTGTACGGTCACTCAGCCAAACAACTGTACAATGGCGACGAAGGCGTACCGCAATTCCTTTGCCCCGCGCCAATATCGAGTGCATTTTCCCGCCAATTGCAGGAACTGGCCATCCGGGCTCATGTGGCTGTAGGCGCACTCGATGTCTCACGGGTGGATTTCCGCTGTGACAGTGATGGAAACCCATATCTGCTGGAGATCAATTCACTGCCTGGCCTCACCCCCGAATTCAGCGATCTGTGCGTCATCGGACGTGCCGAAGGGATCGGCTATCGGGATTTGATCCTCGAGATCCTGTATCTTGGCGCTTCCCGATGGGGTCTCGTTCAAAGGGCTTCCGATGTGGCACGCGAGATGGTCATGCCGCAGGCAAGAATCCCATCCCGTTTGAACGCCCGATCGAGGGTTCCTGCCAGGGTATCGTACGCGATCCGCTCGCGAACATCCCTGCGATAATCAACGCCAATCAAAACAGCCTGCCGATTGAATTCGACAGGCTGTTTTATTTATTCGTTTCCGTTATAAGGCAGGTAAGATTTGCATTAATAATTGTAGGAGCGGTTCAACGAACGGCAGGATGGCCAGAATGAACAGGCCGCTGAAGATCCCCACGATCAACCCGGCGATCACGTCTGAAATATAATGGACGCCGGTCAACACCCGGGCGAGACAAACTAACGGAGCCCAGAGAAACAACAGGATTGTGAACCAGATCGGGCCCAATCCGATCGCCAATGTGGCGAAAAGGTACGCCCTGGCGGCATGGCCGGATGGGAAGGAATGCGGGTCGGTGATCCTGTAGATTTTGCCCCATTCTCCTTCCGGGCGTTTGCGCCGGATGGTGAATTTGATCCAGAGTACGATCACAGCCAATGGAATGAAACTGAGTATAAAGATGAGGGTAAGATGGCGCCAGAACGGGTTTCCAAACAGAAAGACAATGACCAATCCAACGAACCAAAACCACGAATCTCCTGAATGGGCGAAGATCACAGCCAATGGTTTGAAGCTGTGATCGGTCTCCACAATTTGCAGTCTCTTGGATGTAGCTTTGTCCCACTCAATCATTTCCTGAAATTTCAAGCTGCCGACCTCCGGGAGAGATAATGTCGCATGATCTCCAATTGATTTGGCTTGTCCACATCCATCCCCATCTCGGCGTACGGGCATCGGATAACTTTCCCCGTGACCTTCAACCTTTTACAGATCATTTCCGCAAGCTCTTCGATGGTCGCGGACCGGAAGAGCAACCCGGATAAGACATTGATGCCAAGTATCGATGCCTGTTTGACCGGATTCTTACGGGAAGCGATCAATCGTTCCCACATATGGTTGACAGTCGGATCCAAATTCACACGGACGGCATTGACATCACCGCCGCAAATCTCCATGTCTTTAACGCGGGTATACGTTCTCCGGGAGGCGGGGAATTTTTCCTCCATTGTTTCGCGGGTGATCACTTGATAGTAGATATCAGCCTGTGATGCCTCCACCTCATCCACCATCCAATTCACCATTTCTGTGGTGATCCCTGGAACATCCGATGCAGCGAGTAAAGCGTATTCCGATCCAGTCTGGAAACGTTTGAGGGCATCCAAACCGGTATTGATATTCGCCAGCATGTCTTCTTGGTTTGCGAGAAAGGTGATTGGCTTTGGGCAGGTGATTCCACCCAATTCTGTCAGGCCGATCACAATAATATGATTGATCTTAGGAGACTTGCTGATTGCATCCAGTACCCATTGGATCATCGGCTTGCCGGCAAGATCCAACATGGCTTTGGAACCACCGCGGGTGTACTCGTAGAGGGGTTCCCCGGGAAGAGGAATTCCACCAGCGGTAATGATGGCATCCATCAGTTGAGCTCCTGATATTGCGGCTCAAACCCGATCTGCTCCACTAGTTTTCCCAATTCGTTAAAGTATTCCCCAGGATTGGCGTAATCAACCGGTTTTTTTCTTCCGGATGCAGCCATGATGGCGGCTTCCATCATATTGGTGCCAAAGGACCTGCCGTCCAAAACTGGCGTTGTGGTGAGCAGTGATTTAACCCCGGCGTCTTTGAATAGCTTCACATCATCCTGTGTGGTGGTGTTGGTGACGATGATCTTTCCGCGCATTTGGTCTGGCATATATCGGGTAATATAATGGCAATCCCCGGCGATCATATCCGCCCAGGCAAACCATTCGGTATGTTTGGGTGTGCGTTTTTCCTGTTCCTTGCCGGTCGGATATACCCAATTGAATGGAACTCTGCCAGCGATTGGCATCAGCATGGCGGCCATCAGTTTCACGGATTGCACCTGATGCAGGGCGAAAGGCATACCGAGGGAAAACATCATATCGCCAAAGGTGCATTCGTAGCCGCCGTCCACAAAAGATTCGAGCATTCCCCAGCGATCCACACCGGTCATGATCAATGCCTTCTTGCCGGTTGTGGCTTCCTCGCCCAGAACACGTCTTAAAGTGGAAGCGGATTTTTTCTCAAGTGTATTCTTTAGCCCGGTCCCATCGACCGTCGGCGTGATTTTGATATCTTTGACCATCTTGTGGACCGAGTAGAGCGGATACCAATGGCGGTCCACCATCACACCCAGATCAGCTCCTCCGACGCCAAATGCATCGACAACGCCATCCAGTTCACGGTACAACGCGGCGGCTTTATCCATATCTCCGTCTGTACCGATACGCTCAATCTGAATCGTTTCCCCTAATAATTCGATTTCTACAGCTTTATTCCGTTTCGAGGAACCAATGCTGATGCTGACAGCTCGTTTCATGAAGAGACCTCCGATCTGGGTTGAGAATGTGAGTATACCCTGAAGTATCCTCCATGGGTAGTAAACCCTGCCGGGGTCGATTCGGTCTGGTTGGTGGCTGGATTCTTGTCCCGAAGAGGGGGACAGCATTCCATTAACTGACCATCATCATAATTGACATATGATTTTTATCTGGTATATAATGCATACTAATCTATTAATAACGCTCTTGCGAAGGGAGGTGTAACTCTCCTATATTTCATTTAAAATCGCCACTCAAGAATAATTAAACATGACTTGTTACGGAGGAGATTGTGAATAAAAAAGTGTTATTTGTCGTTCTATCTGTTGTCATCGTGTTGAGCATGGGTCTGGCTTCCTGCAAGCCTGCCACTCCGCCTGCCCCACCCGCTCCCTATACCGAAAAACCATACGAAGCCATGGATCTCGCTGCTCCTGATTGTGATTATGGTGGTTTGATCAAAGAGATCAAAACACTGGATGAACTCACCATCGAATTCAGCCTGTGCGCCTCCGACCCGGCTTTCCCATCCAAAGCCGCATTCTCGCCATTCTCCATCCAACCCCGTGAGTATGATTGAATAAGCGATGCCCACCGGACAATCCTTGAGAAACCCATTGGTACTGGTCCCTACTATGTGGATACATGGAATCGTGGCGACAGTATTGTCTTCAAGAACATTCGAAAGCTATTGGGGCGAAAAAGGCAAAGTTCCGACCGTCGTCTTCAAATGGAGCGCTGAATCAGCTGCCCGCTTGCTTGGAACTCCAATCCGGTACCGTCGATGGCATCGATAATCCTGCTCCTGAAGATTTTGCCACCATCGAAGGTGATGCCAATCTGCAATTGAAACAGCGCGAAGTCCTCGAATGTCTTCTATGTCGGTATGACCAATACCTTCCCGCCCTTTGACAATGTCAAAGTCCGCCAGGCAATTGCCATGGGTATCGATCGCCAGCGAATTGTAGACACCTTCTACCCCGCCGGATCTGAAGTGGCTTCACACTTCACCCCCTGCGCCATCCCCAATGCTTGTGTTGGCGATGAATGGTACGAATTTGATCCCGCAGCTGCCAAGGCCCTACTGGCCGAAGCTGGTTTCCCGGATGGATTCAAGACCAATCTGTTCTATCGCGATGTCGTTCGTGGATACCTGCCCCAGGTTACCCTGGTTGCCACCGATATCCAGAGCCAGCTGAAAGAAAACTTGAACATCGATGCCGAGATCACCGTTATGGAATCTGGCGCCTTCATTGATGAATTCTGCCAATGGCCGTTTGAACGGTTTCCACCTGTTGGGTTGGGGTGCTGATTACCCGCACGTCACCAACTTCCTGGATTACCACTTTGGTAAATCACAGGCTCAGTTTGGTACCTCCTATCCTGAAATCTACGAGAACCTGGTTAAAGGCGCCGCAATCGCTGATGCCGCCGAAGCTGAAGCCATACTATGCAGCAGCCAATAACGCCATCAAAGAATTGGTTCCGATGGTTCCGATCGCTCATGGTGGTTCAGGTGTGGCATACCGCGCTGATGTTGAAGGCGCGCACGCTGCCCCTCTCGGCAACGAACACTTCTCGGTTGTCAAACCCGGCGACCGCGATACCTTCGTCTGGATGCAGAACGCAGAACCCATCTCCCTGTACTGCGATGATGAAACCGATGGTGAATCACTGCGCGCTTGCGAGCAGGTACGTGGAATCACTGCTGTCCTTCGAAGTCGGTGGAACAAAAGTCGAACCTGGCCTGGCCACCTCCTGCGATCCCGAATGATGATCTGACTGTCTGGACCTGCAACCTGCGCGACGGCGTCAACTTCCATGATGGTTCCGATCTGGATGCCGGCTGATGTGGTCGACCTCCTGGATCGTTGCCTGGGATGCCGCCAATCCTCTTCACATCGGAAATACCGGTTCCTTCGAGTATTTCAGCACTCTCTGGCAGTCTCTTCTAAACGTACCTCCACGCCGAATAACAGTTGGTTAAGACATGTAGATCTGTAGAACTTACGCAACGCGGGAATGTCCAGTCAGAATTTTGGCTGCTTCCCGCGTTGCACCTTTATCCTGCATGACAGGTTGGATAGACGATGCTTCAATATATTATCAGACGAGTTCTTCTAGCCATACCGGTATTTTTGGGAATTCTGGTGGTTACTTTTGCGCTGACCAGGATGATTCCGGGGATCCGTGCAGGGCGATGCTGGGTGAAAAAGCGACCGCGGATGTTTGCGCGCGATTCACCATACAATACGGACTTGACAAACCGATCCCGATCCAATTTGGCATCTATATGGGGAAGATCATACAAGGCGATTTTGGTGAATTCGATCCGCTTCAGCCGACCGGTCATGCTGATCCTGGCGGAACGACTCCCAATGACGATGGAGTTGGGTTTTCTGGCTTTGATCTTTTCAGTGGTGATCGGAATTCCAGCCGGGATCATTTCGGCTGTGAAACGAAATTCCTCCGTCGACGTGGCAACGATGGTCGTATGCAAATATGGGCGTATCCATGCCTGTTTACTGGCTTGGGTTTAATGCTGACGTATGCCTTCGCCTTGCTTCTGAAAGATACACCATTCTGGCTGCCCCCATCTGGCCGGCTCACCGCAGGATTGGCCTCGATTCCCTTTTATGAGATATGGGGCTGGGTGGCTGAACCGGCGACGGTGAAATATTATGTGCTGCAATTTTTATCCAATCTATATATCCTGAATGGCATGGTCACCGGGAACTGGGCATTGGTCACTGATGCCTTCAAGCATCTATTATTGCCTGCAACAGCCCTCGGGACCATCCCGCTGGCGATCATTGCCCGCATGACACGGTCTTCCATGCTGGAAGTGTTGAAACAGGATTACATCCGCACTGCGCGCGCCAAAGGGTTGCGGAAGAACCTGGTGATCATGAAACACGCCCTGCGGAATGCCATGCTGCCAATCGTCACGATCATCGGTTTGGAGTTTGGAATTTTATTCGCTGGCGCATTATTGACCGAAACGATTTTCGGACTGGCAGGTGTCGGGCGTATCTTATATGATGCGATCACCGCCCGTGATTTCCCGATCATCCAGGCTTTTACCGTCGTGATCGCCACAGGTTATGTTTTCGTTAATCTTCTTGTGGATTATCTTATGTCTTTATCGATCCCCGCATTCGGTTGGAGTAAAAAATGACAGCTCAAACCACGCTGAATGGCCAGTTAGCCATCAAAGACTATCGCTCCAACAGCCTGTGGAGATTAACTCTTCGCAGGATATTCAAACAACGCTCTGCCATCGTGGGTATGGTTCTGCTGGGTTTCATTCTCCTGGTGGCGATCTTCGCCCCTCTCCTGACACCATATGAACCTCAACAGGTGTTGATCGGCATTGAAGATGTCACCCGTCGGGATGTACCTTGCATCCATCTCCTGGGTTGCCCTGCCGATCAGCCGCAGCATCTGATGGGTATCGACGGGAACGTAAGAGACGAGTTCACCCGGGTCATATTTGGGACCCGCATCTCCTTATATGTGGGCTTTTCCACAGTGGGCGTGGCAATCATCATCGGCACCCTGTTGGGCGCCATTGCCGGCTACGCCAGGTGGGTGGCTGGACAATATCATCATGCGTATTCTGGATGTGCTGTTGGCATTCCCCTCCTTACTTCTGGCGATCACGATCGTGTCTGTGCTCGGGAAAGGACTTGAAAACGCCTTATTGGCGATTGCGATAGTATCGATACCTTCCTATGCCAGGGTGGTTCGGGCAAGTGTGCTGTCTGTTAAAGAAAACTCGTATGTCTCTGCGTCCAGAGCGCTTGGGCGCAATCCACTGGCATATTCTGTTCAACGGATCCTCCCCAACGCCATTCCTCCTTTGATCGTCCGTGGAACCCTCGGGATCGGCGTAGCGATTTTGGATGCGGCTGCCCTGTCCTTCATCGGTTTGGGTGCCCAACCGCCTCTGGCCGAATGGGGAACGATGCTTGGCACAGAACGGAATCAGGTGTTTACCGCTCCACACCTGGTCTTTTTCCCGGGTATTGCCATCATGATCACCGTGTTGGCGTTTAATCTTCTGGGCGATGGTCTGCGGGATGCCATTGATCCGCGGCTTCGGTCGGCAGAATAGAGATTGGAGTGTGATCAACGTGGATAAGCAAAGAACCTTTACTGGATATTAAAGGAACTCGTGACCTACTTACTACACCGATGATGGTATCGTAAAATCTGTGGATGGTGTAGATTTTCACGTATTCCCAGGAGAAATCCTTGGCCTGGTGGGCGAATCGGGCTGCGGGAAAAGTGTGACATCGTTTTCCATCATGCGATTGATCGATGCCGCCCGGTAAAATCCTGGACGGGAAGATCTTCTTTGAAGGCAATGATTTGCTTCAATTGCCTGAATGAGAGATGGAGAAGATGCGCGGCGCCCATATTTCGATGATCTTCCAGCAACCACAAAGCTGCCTGAATCCCGTCTTTACTGTTGGCGACCAGATCGTGGAAGTTTTTGAAATCCATGGCAAGGTGGATAAGAAACACGCCAAGGTAAAAGCCATTGAATTGATGAAGCTGGTTGGTATCCCGGACGCCGAAAAGAAAGCGGACGCCTATCCCCATGAAATGTCTGGCGGACAGGCACAGCGTGTGATGATCGCTATGGCACTGGCCTTGAATCCCGACATTACTGATCGCGGATGAACCGACCACCGCCCTGGATGTCACCATCCAGGCGCAGATTCTCTCGCTGCTGACAGACCTGCGGAAGAAATTCAACACATCCATCATTCTGATCACCCACGACCTGGGCATGATCGCTGAAATGGCAGATCGGGTAGCCATCATGTATGCCGGAAAGATTGTGGAGCAAACCGACGTAACGACCATCTTCAATAATCCGCTCCATCCCTACACGGTCGGATTATTGTCTTCGGTCCCGGTAGTTGGTGAGATCAAAGAAACCCTGGATGCTATTCCCGGGCAATGTGCCCAATCTGATCGATCTTCCTGCGGGATGCAGATTCTCCACCCGCTGCCGCGCTCGTGAGGAATATGGTTTGGAAATTTGCACACAACAGGAACCAGAATCTTGTCCCGACGAATGGAAATCCCAACCACCTGACGCGCTGCTGGTTTTATCAGGACGCGGAAGGTCACAAAGCGCCATTGAAGAAAGAGATTCCGGTTAACGCTGGAAAGGGATCAAACAGATGAATGATTTGGCTTCTACTCGAGAAAATTTGGTTGAAGTAAAACACCTGGTCAAATATTATCCGGTTATGGGCGGGGTATTCAAGCGGGTGATTGCCCATGTTAAAGCCGTGGATGACGTCTCCTTTGATATCAAAAGTGGTGAAACGCTCGGCTTGGTGGGCGAATCAGGCTGCGGGAAATCCACAGTAGGCCACACGATCATCCGGTTATTGCAGCACACCAGCGGCGAAGTACTCTTCAATGGAGAAAACATCTTTTCCCTGAAAGGCGCAGACTTGAAGGTGATGCGCCGGAATATGCAGATCATCTTCCAGGACCCATACGCGTCGTTGGATCCCCGCCTGCCTATTGGCGAGTCCATTGCGGAAGGGTTGAAAATCCACAATATCGGCTCCGGCAAAGAACGCTTCGATCAGGTATTGGCGATCATGAGTAAAGTGGGATTGGAAGATTACCACGCCACCCGGTACCCGCATGAATTCTCAGGCGGGCAGCGACAGAGGATTGGTATCGCCCGCGCCCTGGTCCTGCGGCCAAAATTCCTGGTATTGGATGAGCCTGTTTCCGCACTGGATGTGTCCGTTCAGGCACAGGTGTTGAATCTCCTGAAGGACCTGCAGCGCGAATTTGGATTGACATATCTCTTCGTCGCCCATAATCTCGGGGTGGTCGAACACATCTCAGACCGGGTCGCAGTAATGTACCTCGGAAAAATCGTCGAAATTTGCTCGCGCGAAGCGCTCTTCCGTGTGCCGATGCACCCGTACACCAAAGCGTTGTTGTCCGCGATCCCATCACCCATCCCGGGGCAGAAGAAAGAGCGGATCATCCTGCCGGGGATGTGCCAAGTCCATTTAATCCGCCTTCCGGTTGCCGGTTCCATCCGCGCTGCCCTTGGGCCCGACCAGACTGTTCGGAAAGCGAACCAGTCTTGCGAGAGTTGGAGTCCGGTCATCAGGTCGCCTGTCATTACGCGGAGGATCTGGGTGAGATCCGGGACCACAGCGTGGGTGTCCTTAAGTAAAAAGCTTCAACGGGTAGCCAGAATTCTGGCTGGATGCAATCTAAGCAAAATCGTAAAAAGCACGGCTCTATTGCAAAAAACTCCTCCTGTTTTGATTACTCAGGAGGAGTTTTTTATATTAATCCTGAAAGAGCTCAAGCAAAGAATTTATATGCGGTGACCAGGCTGAAGATCAGCAGAACCGTGGCTGCTCCCAGCCAAATTCTGGATTCCTCCTGGGAGTCCATTATTTCCAGTGAATTTTGAAAGCCCTTGATCTCCCAACGCGGACCGGCGATATAGGCAAAGAGAGCACCGCCCAACAATCCGCCCAGATGTCCCCAGTTGTCAATTCGGGAGGTCGTTAAGCCGATCATAAAATTGACCAGGGCGATCCCGGCGATATTGATGATCATCCGCTGGAAATTGGTGCCAAAGAATTTACGATTTGTGATGACGAAAATTCCTTCCGCTGCCAGCAACCCAAAAATGGCCGTGGATGATCCAAGAGAGGGATTGACCGTGAAGAAAAAGGAGAGCACGTTTCCGGCAAATCCACCGCACAGATACAGGATCACAAAACGTTTATGTCCATAGAATGATTCTAGACCCCCGCCAAGTGAATACAACGCATACATATTGATGGCCAGGTGAAAAATGGAACCATGCAGAAGGACGGGAGTGATCAATCGCCAAAACTCTCCCGCCATGATGAACTGGTTGATCTTCCCACCCAGGAGGAAAGGATAATCATAGGTTGTCAGCAGGTCACTCACAGCTTGCAGGATATAGATCAGGATGGTGATGCCCATGATGGCATAGGTTGCATAGGGCTTTACCATGGATCGGCGAATATCCACGACCGGCTGGGATGGTTGTTCCGGATAAGAGGGATTATTTTCAGGTTGATCGATCATGGTGATCCTCTCGGACATGGAATAGGAAATATTGAACCGTTTTGGAATTAGCAGTGATATTACAGTTCCACTTTACGCTGTTTCACCCGATGATGCTCCGCCCGAATGATGGCTTCCAGGTTTTCCACAGCCTCATCCAATTTTCCGGCCGGATTAAAGACAATGTAGTCAAAGATCGGGAGGTATTCCAATTCATTTCTGGTGGTGGCCATCCTCAAGGCGATGGACTCTTCCGTTTCTGTACCCCGATCCCGCAGTCGATAGATCAGCTCTTCAGCGCTGGTGGGCAGAAGGAAGATCAACAATGCTTCCGGGAAAAGTGCCCGATAGGTCTTCGCCCCTTGCACATCCACCCGAACCAGTACGTCCCTACCGCTGGCAAGCGCATCTCGCACCCTTTGTTTCGCCGCGCCTTTGTACTGATCGTACACCAGCGCAAATTCGATCATCCCGTTTGAGGCAATCAATCGCTCGAATTCCGCCTTGGAAACGAAGTGATAATCCACTCCTTCGATTTCATTTTCACGCGGTTCCCTTGAGGTGGTTGTGACCACAAAATAGAAATCGGGATTCCGCTTCATCAGCGCCTTCACAACCGAGTCTTTACCCACCCCGGAAGGACCTGAAATGACGATCATCAGTGGATTGGGGTGAACCAGATCAAACGAGAGCGGATTTTCGTGCATGCGGATTCCTAATCTTGAGATGAAATTCTTTATCCAATTGATTATAATTCGAAAAAGAATGTTGAGGAGCGAGTATGCCTACTTATGATTATCGGTGCCAGGATTGTTCGAAGCGGTTTTCATTATTCCTATCTTACCAGGAGTACGATCAAGTTGTCATTTCATGCCCGCATTGCGGGGGTAAAAATGTCTCTCGAAAGATCGGGCGGATCCGGGTGGCACGATCGGACGAAAGCCGGTTGGAATCCTTCCCCGACACCGAAATTCCTGCCATGGGCGATGATCCCCAAAACCTCGGCAGAATGATGCGGAAAATGAGCCAGGAAGTGGGCGAGGCAATGCCCGCCGAATTCAACGAAGTGGTGGGCCGCCTTGAAAGAGGGGAGTCTCCCGATGCCATCGAAAAAGCCATGCCAGACCTTGGTGCAGGCCTGGCTGATTTAGACGATTGATCTTATGAGGTGCTTTCGGAATTCAATGCGTTCTTGAGCTGTTCGAAGGATGTCATCTTTGAGATCTGCTTGATGAACTCCGCCAGACTGGTGGAGCGGGCGCGCAATTCCCTGACTGCCGGTCCCACCGGATCGGTGCCGGCAGCGCCGCCGGGAACATCGGCGTATGCACCATGGAAGGCAAAGTAAGCCTGGTTTAGCTTTCGGATCTGATATCCGTTCTCCCAGAACATTTTTCGCTGGTCTTCCATAAATGATTCCGCTTCATCGATCTTTCCTTGAGAGAGGAGATCGTCCACCCGAACCCGGGTGGCATGCATTTCCTTCCTGAAATCGAATTCCGGGACATCGGGTTCTTCAGTGGGAGTATCGCTTTCAGTTGTATCCGGTTGCGGGGATTCCGGCGGCGGTAAGTGGGCAGGATAATACCGGCGAACCACCTCCAGCGCGATCTCCTTTCCAGCCAGACTTGCTGTGGTTTCGTTCATGGTCCGTAATTCAGAGGAAGTATCATAATTCCACCCCAGCGGACGCATCTGCAAATAATTATGGATCCACTCGTGGGCTATTACTTCGCATAGCCAATTGATGTCAGACGATTGTTGAACCATGGTAGGGTACGTACCCACTCCGCCCACATCTTCCACCAGGCTGGACAGATTCAATCCATTTGAAACGTCTTTTTCCAATCGCATGATTTCATCCAGAGAAAGATTGGTTTTCAAAGAGATACTGGCATCCTGGCGAATCACCTCTCTGGGTGAGACGATTAGCGAGGTCGGAAGTGGAGTCCCGTGGAAAAGTAGAGGGGGAATGGTTTGCCCAAGGAAGGTCAGGTCCATCTGGGCGGCGACACTGGCGATCTGGTCCTGGAGGATGGTTTCCGCGATCGGGTTGATAAACTTCAATTGTTCATCCAACCATGCCATTTGATCCCGAATCGGCTGTGATTTGGTTTTCGGGTCTTTAATCTCAGGGTCGGAATAGACCTGGATCTAACTTTGATTCTGCATCCTGTCTCATTCGGGTGAGATCTAAGGCTTGCTCGATAAAATGGCTTGATTCCGCAGAAGTGAAGTATCCATCCAAACCCACGATCATCTGATTGGTTTTCACCTTTAAGGCATTCATGGTCCAGGATGTGTAATCGAACTCGATGGCACGGGTGTAAGATCGGATCCGTTCCATCGAATTGCTGAGCGGGATGCTGCTTTGCCGGCACAGGATCAATACCAGCGAGAAGGCAGTAATAGTTCGATACAGGGTGGATATGCTGCGATTACTCATCATGAATGTTGTAGATATAGTATCTCAGATAACCATAAGAATAAGTTAAATGATGGTGGAAGAATAACAACTTTCCTTGTGCTGCTTCGTAAACATTATGGAGAAATTCATACAACCTTCATCAGTTGTAGTCATTTTGATCGAATTTCTCATTATAATCAACCAATAGTTAGGACACCTAATTATATTTTATCGACACGAAAAGAAGGATACTGAAATGAAAAAGAAAGTGTTCATCATCGCAGGGATCGTGATTGCCGTTGCCATAGGTTTGTATATTTATTCGACCTCTCAAGCACGGAGTGCTCAAGCACAATCCAAATATCAGACAGAAAACATATCCAAAGGCACTTTCACCGCTTCCATCGGAGCAACCGGTACTGTTCATTCCAATCAATCCGCCGTCCTGATCTGGCAGACGAATGGCATTGTTGAAGATGTCATGGTGAAGGTGGACGATGAGGTCAGCGCGAAAGATGTATTGGCAACTCTATCAAAGACATCGCTCAGCCAGAATATTATCCTGGCGGAAGCAGACCTGGTCAGCGCTCAAAGATCCCTGGAAGATCTGCAAGGATCGCAAGTAGCCTCGACGGAAGCTCAACTGGCGGTTTTAAACGCTAAGGATGACTATAAAGACGCCTTGCAGGATCGCGAGGCTTTGAACCATGAAATTAAGTATTACGAAAAGAAAATGACCGCGTTTGGCCCACGATTTAAAGAGAAAACCCGGGTTGCGACCGCGAAGGAGATTGAAGAAGCCGATGCAAAACTGGCTGTCGCTGAAGCAAAATTAATGGATGCCCAGCGTGAATTGGAGCGAATTGCGGGCGGAACTGATCCGCGTGATATTGCAGCCGCGCAGGCTAGAGTAGCCGCCGCCCAGGCAACGATTGACCTGGCCAGAATTTCAGCACCGTTCGCCGGACGGATCACCGAAGTGAATGCCATGCCCGGGGATGTGGTCACCGCGGGAGTTGAAGCTTTCCGATTGGATGATATGAGCCACCTGCTGGTGGACCTGGATGTCTCTGAAGTGGATATCAATCAGGTTAAGGTTGGGCAGAATGCGGAGATCACCTTTGACAGCATCAGTGGCAAAGAATACACCGGCAAGGTGACCAAAGTCGCCCGGGTGGGCACCATTACCAATGGGGTGGTCAATTTCATCGTTACGGTTGAGATCGAAGATGCCGATGAATTTGTCTTGCCGCAAATGACAGCCGGTGTGAGTATTGTCACCACCGAGCTATCCAATGTCCTGTTGATCCCCAACCGGGCTGTACGCCAATTGGATGGAAAAAGGGTGGTTTTTGTTCTGAAGAACAATGTACCCACCAAGGTGGAAATCACGGCGGGTTCATCCAATGGCACGTACAGCGAACTGGTAGCGGGAGATTTACTCGAAGGTGACGCGATCATCCTTAATCCAGGCCCTGAATTAACCGCCGGTCCTGGTGGAATGTTCGTCATGGGCGGGAGATAATCGCCATGAATGAGTGTGTCATTTCAGCCACCGATCTGACGAAAGTCTATCATATGGGTGAGGTCGAAGTCAGGGCGTTGGATGGGGTCTCGGTTTGCATCAACCGGGGAGAGGTGGTCGCAATCATGGGGCCATCCGGTTCGGGAAAATCCACCCTGATGAACATCCTGGGATGCCTGGATACGCCAACCGACGGAGAATACTTGCTGGATGGTGAATCAGTATCCAATCTGAAGGATGACCAGCTTGCCTCGATCAGAAACCGCAAAGTCGGCTTCATATTCCAGAACTTCAACCTGCTTCCCCGTGCGACGGCGCAGTCGAATGTGGAATTGCCCATGCGGTATGCAGGTGTGACAACCGAGCGCAGCGCGAGAGCCACGGATGCGCTTACATTAGTCGGGTTGGGCGATCGTACCCGCCATAAACCAACCGAGCTTTCGGGCGGTCAACAGCAGCGGGTAGCCATCGCGCGCGCGTTGGTCAATCATCCGGCCATTATCATGGCCGATGAACCGACCGGCAATCTCGATTCGAAATCTGGCAGGGAAATCATGGAATTACTGTTGAATCTTAACCGCGAACAGGGGACGACCTTGATCATCGTTACCCATGATTCCGGTGTGGCTTCGCAAACTCACCGCATCATCCGCCTTCGGGATGGAAAGGTGGAGGTGGAGTCATGAACATTGGACAGGCCATCATTGAGGCCATGGAAAGTCTGACCGCGAACAAACTGCGCTCAGGATTGACCATCCTGGGAATAATCATCGGTGTCGCAGCCGTGATCGCCATGCTGGCAGTAGGGCAGGGCGCTCAGGAAACCATAACCGGCTCCATCAGCGGGATCGGCACCAACCTGCTCTTTGTTTTCCAGGGTAATCAAAATGTGAAAATTCAGAATCCCAAACCGATCACCCTCTCGGATATGCAGGCCATTTCCGATCCATTTCTGGCGCCAGACGTGGAGGCGGTATCAGCGGTTGTTCAGGGATCTGTAAATGTGACTTTCGGTGGAGAAAAAGTGACCACGTCGGTAAGCGGGATCACGCCCATATACCAGACAATGCGGAATTATGTGGTCACAGAAGGCAGCCTGATCTCCGAGGACCATGTACTATCCAGGGCATCTGTGGCCGTTATCGGCGCGGGATCTGGCGGAGAAATTGTTCGATCGTGTTGATGGTATCACCGGTGAGACGATCCGCGTGGAAGGACAACCATTTCGGGTGCTCGGCGTCCTGGAAAAGAAGGGTGGAAGCGCATTTGGCGGCGAGGATGATGTCATTCTGGTGCCATTCGAGACCGCCCAGGTTCGCTTACTGAAACAACGAAACCGGGAATCGATTGATTTGCTGCTCGTGCAATCAACCTCGGCCGAGTCCGTTCAGCTCGCTTCTGATCAGGTATCAGAGATCCTGCGGTCAAGGCATCTCTCCCGTTTGGGCGAGGATGATTTCACCGTTTTTTCACAAAAGGATATCGTCGAGACCGCCCAGACGATCACCAGCGTCCTGACCATCTTCCTGGGCGGGATAGCCGGGATCTCACTTACTGGTGGGCGGGATCGGCATTATGAATATCATGCTGGTCTCGGTCACCGAGCGTACCCGTGAGATCGGTTTACGGAAAGCATTGGGAGCCAGGCGGCGCGATATCCTGATCCAGTTTCTGACGGAATCTTCCCTGCTCAGCATGTTTGGGGGGATCATCGGAATCATCTTTGGTTTCCTCATCGCGCTCGCAGTCGGCCAGATCGCAGCCGCGAGTGGAACCCCGTTGAATCCAAAGGTGGGCATCGACTCGATCTTACTGGCCACCATTTTCTCCACTGCGGTTGGTTTGTTCTTTGGCCTGTACCCGGCGAATCGGGCGGCTGGCCTGGTTCCGGTGGAAGCCTTGCGGTACGAGTAAATCCCGTCACATAGAGTTTACCCAGGCGCCCTGTCGACAGTAATGTCCGCAGGGCGCCTTTGATTCGGGTTAATTCAGCATAGCCGGTAAAATCGTGTACAATCGAGGTGGCTCGGGAATAAACCAAAGACAAACAGGAGGAAATTTGATGGCAAAATGGAACGTATTACTCACAGATGGTCTGGAGAAAAACGGACTGGATATCCTTCGCCAATCTGCCGATCTGGATGACAAAACCGGAATTTCAGCCGAAGATCTGATGGGAATCGTGGGAAATTATGATGCCCTCATCGTACGTGGACGGACCAAAGTGACAGCGGCCGTTCTGGATGCCGGAAAGAAATTGAAGGTAGTTGGTCGGGCCGGTGTGGGTGTGGATAATATCGATCTGAATGCAGCTAAAGAAAAGGAAATCATCGTGGTAAATTCGCCTCTGGCGACCACGGTTGCTGTCGCCGAATTGACCCTGGGAATGATGCTTTCCATTGTTCGGGATCTTCCGCGAGCGGATCGGTCCATGAAAGAAGGCAAGTGGTTAAAGAAAGAATTCGAAGGCTACGAATTGAACGGCAAGACACTGGGGTCATTGGTATGGGCCGGATCGGAGCCGCAGTCATCAAGAGAGCGCAGGCTTTCGATATGAAAATCATCGGTTATGATCCTCTCATACCCGCGGATGAGATCAAAAATCGGGGTGCTGAACCCGTCAGTCTCGAAAACTTATATCAGCGATCAGACATGATCACCATGCACATTCCTCTGACCGCTGAAAGTAAAAATCTGCTGAATGCGGATGCATTCGCGAAGATGAAAACTGGTGTTTATATCATCTGCGCTGCCCGCGGTGGTGTGATCGAGGAAGCCGCCTTGTTGGACGCGCTAAATTCCGGAAAAGTGGCCGGCGCAGCATTGGATGTCTTCTCTGCGGAACCGCCCGGTTTGACCGATCTGGTAGCTCACCCCAAAGTGGTCGCCATCCCCCATGTTGGCGCGCAAACGATGGAAGCCCAATTCCGAGCGGCTGAAGATATTGCCACGGAGATTTTAAGAGCATTAAAGGACGAATCACTGCGATGGCGAGTCGCATAATTTTTTGGAGTAGTTATGGAAACAAAACTGACCAGACTTAAATCCATTTTGAATGAGGTTTCAGACCTCAACGGCGCTCAGGAAGTATTAGGCTGGGATCAACAAACCTATATGCCAGCCGGTGGTGCGGAAGCCCGCGGCGAAGAACTATCCACGCTGGCGCGAATTACACATGACCGCTTCACTGCCGACGAAATTGGTGTGTTACTTCAGGATCTCCTTCCTTATGCGGAGAGCCTCGACCCCAACTCAGACGACGCGCGCTTGATCCATGTCACCCACCGGGAGTACGGGAAGCAGACGAAAGTCTCATCCGATTGGGTGGCTGAATTCACCCAAATTACGTCGATGGCTCAAGAAGCCTGGGTCACCGCGCGGACTGAATCCAATTTCAAATTGTTCCAACCCCATCTCGAGCGGATCGTTGAATTGCGCCGCCAGTATGCCGACTTCTTCAAACCATACGCGCATGTTTATGACGCCCTCCTCGATGATTACGAACCCGGGTTGAAAACCGCCGATGTGCAGCCCATATTTGACCGATTGCGGACCGAGCAGGTAGACCTGATCAAGGCGATCGCGGCCAGTAAACCGGTCGATGACAGCTTCCTCAAGGTCACCCTCGATGAGCAGAAGCAATGGGATTTTGGGGTGGAAGTGATCACCCGATTTGGTTACGACTGGCAGCGCGGACGCCAGGATAAAGCGCCACATCCTTTCACTACCAGCTTTGGCTCCGATGACGTCCGAATTACCACCCGGTTCCTGCCCAATAGCGGATCATCTGCCTTATTCTCCACCATGCATGAATGCGGACACGCCTTATACGAGCAGGGCATCAGTCCCCGGTTACGCCGGACACTATTGATGAGCGGCGCATCCATGGCTCTGCATGAGTCACAATCCCGGTTGTGGGAAAACCTGGTCGGGCGATCCAAAGAATTCTGGTCCCATTTTTACCCGAGATTTCAATCGCTATTCTCTGAAACCGTGGGAAATGTAAGCCTTGATAATTTTTACAAAGGCATCAATAAAGTCGAGCCAAGTCTCATTCGAGTGGAATCGGACGAAGCGACCTATAATCTGCACGTGATGCTTCGCATGGAGATCGAGATCGCCCTGATGGAAGGCAAGCTTCAGGTGAAAGACCTCCCGGAAGTCTGGAATGAAAAGATGCGGGAATACCTGGGGATCACCCCACCAAACGACGCGCAGGGTGTTCTGCAGGATATCCATTGGAGCGGTGGATCAATCGGCTACTTCCCGACGTACGCACTGGGTAACCTGGTATCCGTTCAATTATGGGAAAAGATCCAGGAAGAATTGCCCAGCCTCCAATCGCAGATCCGCAACGGGGATTTCACATCCCTGTTGGCCTGGCTGCGCGAGAATCTGCACCAACACGGCGCCAAGTTCGACCCGCAGGATATGGTGGTCAAGATCACAGGATCAAAGATCTCTCCTGAACCTTACCTGCGATATCTAAAAACCAAGTACTCTGAAATTTACGATCTGTAAAAGACCTGCCAATCAGGCGGAGACAAGATCTAACGGTGTTTCCGCCTGATTGGTCTGATAAATGCACTGGTAATCTGTGGGTACATATTCCGGCACGACAGGGGAAAACATGTCAGCCATTCTTTTCGTAGATGATGATCTGGTCACATTGGAGTTGATGGGACAGGCTGCAAGATTATTGGGTTATCCGTACCATCTGGCCAGATCAGGGGAGAAAGCCTTCGAAATCCTATGCAAGGAGAAACCCCGTTTGATCTTCCTCGACCTGATGATGCCAGACATGGACGGTTTGTCCGTATTGAAAAAGCTAAAGCAGGATAAGGATTTCGGCGCGATCCCTGTCATCATTCTGTCCGCTGGCGCCAGCTATGATGATTCGATCGTCTGCCTGAATGAAGGCGCCTCCGACTATTTATTGAAGCCCGTCCCATTGCAGGCTCTGATGGATATCATCAAGAAATACGAGCCCAAATCCTAGTATCCCCCATGATTTATGCGTAATACTAATTCAAAACTTATCGGTGTGGTTGTATCAACGCTTCTGACAGCAGTCCTCGTGGTCGGATGCACCGCGTTTGGATCGAATCCGCCTGAACAACCTGTTCAACCCATCCAAACCGATATCTCTCCGACAGTCATTCTTCTTCAGACGGATACTCCGACCGGAATGGAAAGCACACCATCGGCGATCGCTCCATCTGGAGAGGTGATTATCGAGCCAGCGGTGGACGACACTCCTGGAACGCCAACAGCAGCCGCCGGACAGAAGACCCTGCGGCCGACCAGAACTCCACTCCCGACCAGAACTCCCAGACCCACCCGCACACCCACGAACACGCCGACCCCGCTCCCTCCGCCGGTACACGACGCGCCCATCCGGATCTTTTCTCCTTCCTCGTTGTCCAAGGTGACTTCTCCGTTCACACTTTCTGCGGCTGTTCTACCAGGCTCAAGGGGAGTCGTACACATGTTGTTGATCGGCGAGGATGGGACTACCCTGAAGGAAAAAACCTGGTCTGATACTTCCACAGTCGGCTGGCGGATGAATATTAACGAAAAGATCGAGTTCACCCCGCGGGTGGCTGCTGAAATCCGCCCGGTTGCTGCTGTATACCTTCGACGAAAACAAACGGTTGATCGCCCTGGCATCTGAACAGATCATTTTGATGCAATTTGGAAAAGCCGTCCTGACCGAACCGGATAACCTGAAGGATCCGTTCGCGCTATTCAAGCCTTTCCCTGAACAGAATCTCAAGGCTGGTTTGTTGGTGGTGGAAGGGTACGTTCGCTGTCGGGTCGATTGCCGACTATTGTTTGAATTTGTTGACCGGTCAGGTAAAACCCTCGCCCGTTTTGAAGACCCGGATGTTATACAGGCTTCACTGGAATACACCAAAGTTTCCAAATCTTACCGGGTTAAAGTAATAAGCCCGACCTCAGTCAGGCTTATTATGCATCAACAAGATATCTTTACCGCGGAAGACCTGGCTGTCTCCAGCATGATCGTCCGCGTGCTTCCCTGATCCTTTATGCGCCACCCTCGCCGTATTTCGCCGGGTCTGTCGGGGTAAGTCCGGACGGATCCCAGACGTAAACCCAATCTCCCACACTAGCCCAATCAAACAGGAAATGAGCGTCTCCCGGCGCCAGGTTCACGCAGCCATGGGATTGGGGAAAACCGAACATGGTTCTCCAATAGGCGGCATGCAGCGCGCGCGCCCCATCAAAGTACATCGTCCAGGGAACTTTCTCAAGTTGGTAGTAGTCTGAGCGGTCTGATTCAAATGCCCCGGTCATTTTTTCCGTATCCAGTTTTTTCTGGATCTGGAATAATCCCGGTTTGGTGAAGAAAGGATCCAACCCGGATGGCGATCATGGTTGCGTAGACCAGTTGGCGGTTATCGTAAACTGCCAGAGTCTGGTCGTACAGGTTGACCTCTATCCAGCGGTTGTTGGTCACACCTTCCGGAGGGTTGGTATTGATCCTGACTCGTTTGACATACCGGCTTTCGACCCATTCATTGATCCCGATCTGGATCCAATCTTCCTCGTTTCCCCGTTCAGTCCCGAAGATCTGAACCACCGAATTGCGATAGTAGCGTGTTCCGGTGGAGGGACTTTCCAGGCTGGGTGCGGTCCGACTGGTGGTATGGTCGCCCAACCATCCAAATTCGAGATCCGGCGTCCGGTAAAATGCCAGGCCTTGAAAATTCACGACCTCAGCAGGAGATGCGCGGACCCATTCAAATGAATCGGGGAGTTGCACATAATGCCCGCCGTTTACATCTGCCTGAGCGGTGAACGCAACCCACCGTAATGCGCCGGCTGGAATACTACCTGATTGGTTCTCAGCGGCGACTGCGTCATCCAGCGAAGGGAACAAACGGACTTCCCGCTTGGGATCGGCCAGGATGGCTGCATATCGGTATGGCAATTCGTTATAAGACGCATCGGGAGTATAGGCGGGCAATCCTAACAATGGATAGCTCAGCCCTTTTTCCTGCCAATCCAATTGCACTTTGGCCGGGCCATTCAGTACGCAATTATCGACCAGATCTGAACCAGGGGTGCAGATGGAGCTGCCCCGGTAAGGTTCCTGGGTTTCCAAATTTGGCTTTGCGACAGCTTGCATACCCGGGAGAACAAGGGTTGAGATAATGCTGGTGAAAATGATGATTCGAAACAGTCTCATGATTCTTTCCTGTAAATCTGACGACAACCACCTGTGGTTGTTTTGATTTGTTGAATTATAAGCGACATTTTCCACCAATTCCATCAAAGGAAGAAGATGGGACAGAGTTTGAGATCATGAAAAATTCGGTTTCGGCTTGACGATTCGGGATGCCTGTGCTAGATTACACTTGAAAGATTCAAGTATTTCAATCAGAGGAGTTCACTGTGACGAAAAATCGCTCTCAGATGATGGTTGACCGGTTGCGTGAACTGCAGGCTTCTTCCCCGGACATTGAAGCATCGGCAGTGGTGAGCGTGGATGGGTTAACGATCGCCTCCGCTCTGCCGGAAGATGCCGAAGAAGATCGCGTCTCAGCCATGTCTGCGGCTATGCTCGGGTTGGGGGAGAAAATTACCAAAGAACTGGGAAAAGGCCGGCTGGAGCAGGTGTATATCAAGGGGAACCACGGCTATGTGATCATCATGAATATCGGCGAGGATGCGGTCCTCACCGCTCTCGCACAGGATCATGCCAAACTGGGACTCATCTTTCTCGATATGCGGCGGGCCGCTGAAGATCTGACAAAACTGCTTTAAAGGGGAGTTGTATTGTCTTTTGTAGTCATCATTCCAACGTATAACGAAGCGGAGAACCTCCCCAGGATGGTCTCCGCTTTATTCAGCTTACCGATGCCGGACCTCAAGATACTGGTGGTGGATGATCACAGCCCGGATGGGACCGGTGATCTGGCAGAGCAATTAAAACTGGAAACAGGCCGCGTGGATGTCATCCACAGGCAGGGAAAACTGGGTCTGGGCACAGCTTATATCACCGGGTTTAAGAAGGCATTGGCAGATGGCGCAGATCTGATCGGACAGATGGATTGCGATTTCTCCCATCCGCCGGAGAAATTGCATGAATTGGTGGAAGCCATCCGCGCCGGCGCCAGCCTGGCTCTGGGTTCCCGCTACATCGCAGGTGGCAGCCTGGATGAGCAATGGCCTTTCTGGCGGAAAGCCCTCTCTGGCTTTGGTAATTTTTACTCGCGGATAATTCTGAATTTGCCGGTGCGGGACGTGACCGGTGGATTCAGGGTTTGGGATCGTGGATTAATGGAACGGATGCCCCTGGATGAGATCCGATCCAACGGGTATGTCTTCCAGGTGGAAATGTTATATGTCGCCAACAAGCTTGGCGGGAAGATCACGGAAATCCCATTTCATTTTGCCGACAGGCGGTTTGGGAAATCCAAAATGTCATTCCGTATTCAAGTCGAAGCGGCCATCAACGTATGGCGATTATTGGGTATGCACCAACATATTAAGGGATAGGAGAATCAAATGAGCAAAACACAGGAAAACCTGGCAGAAGCATTCGCCGGAGAATCGCAAGCCTCACGCAAGTATCATCATTTTGCAATAACGGCGGAACAGGAAGGATTCCCGCAGGTTGCGCGCCTTTTCCGGGCGGCAGCACTGGCTGAGACCATTCATGCCGGAAACCACCTTAAAGCGCTGGGCGGAATCAGCACAACAAAAGAAAACCTTCAGAAGGCAATTGAAGGGGAGCATTATGAAGTGAACACCATGTACCCGGCTTTCCATCAAGATTCCGAAACCGAAGGGGATAAGAAAGCCTCCCGAACCTTCAAATACGCCTGGGATGTGGAAAAAGAGCACGAAGAGCTTTATAAACAAGCTTTGGCCAACCTTGAGCAATCTTCAGAGACGAGTGAATACTACGTCTGCCCAGTCTGCGGGCATACCCATGCGGGTAAACCAACCACCAATTGCCCCGTGTGTGGAACCCTGGCCATTAAATTTATCCGGGTCGACTGATCGCCGGAACAATTTACTCCGATTCAAAAAATCCTCTCGATAATCGTATTCGAGAGGATTTTATTTTAATTGTTCCAATGAGAGGGTTAAACTTTGCCATTCCTGCAACGCCAGGGTCTCTGCTCTGCGCATCGGATCGATATCATGGCGCCGCAGCCAATCCTCGATCACAGGTGGGGAATATCTCAATCCGCTCGAAAGACTATTCCGCAGGGTTTTTCGCTTCTGCGAGAACCCGGCTTTGATCAGCTTGAAGAATTGATCGATCTGGGGTGCAGGTACGATTGGTTCCGGGTAGAGGCGAATTCGGACCACCGCGGAATCAACTTTGGGCGAGGGGAAAAATGCCCCGGCGGGAATGCGGAAAGCGATTTCCGGTTTTCCATACACCTGCACACTCAAAGCCAACAGGCTGTAATCGCCTTCCGTGGCGCAGATGCGCTGGGCGACCTCATTCTGCACAGTTAGGACGATCCGCGCGGGTTGGCAGGTTGATTCGAGCAGATGCCGGATGAGTGCAGAGGTGATGTAGTAGGGGATGTTGGCGACAACCAGGTACCCCGGGGATTCCATCAATGCCATGGGATCCAGCTCAAGCATATCCCCCTGGATCAATTTCACATTGGGGAAGTACTCAAGCAGTTTGGTAAGGATCGGGAACAGTTTGCGGTCAATTTCGACCGCGGTCACAGACTGCGCGGATACTGCCAGGTGACGGGTCAGGCTGCCCAATCCCGGTCCGATCTCCAACACCCGGTCGGATCTGGTAACGCCCGCCGCTGATACGATCTTCATCAGAATATTCGGGTCTGACAGGAAGTTTTGCCCCAATCTTTTATTCGGGCGCAGATCAGACTGGCGAAGGATATGAGGGATATCCAACGGAGCTAATTGGGAGGGGTCGGGTGTTCCGGGTAATCGCATGATTAATTGAGGTCGTACAAGATATTCGATGGAACAGGGGTTAAGAAATAGACGGTCACGTAGGAGTGCCAGGCCTGGTAATCCTCATCGCTATATCCGAGATCGATCCAATGCTCGCCCGGGATGCCACCGCCAATATCCCCGATGGTGGCAAAACCATAACCCGGGATATACAACTGGTGTCCAAGCATATAGTTGTACCAACGCCGTATGACAGCCACGATCCCTTTACGCGCAGGTGCGCCACTGGCAGTGGTGGAATTGCAGGTGTTGTTACCTAAATTGCAGGGAGAGTAGGAACTGGCATACATGTTGATGGCACGATAATACTCGAAGGTTACTCCCCCATCTGACATGGTTCGCACATTCAGCTTGGTGCCATATCCGATCACCTCATCTTCAGGTGGTTGGATGACGGTTTCCGATTCAACCTTCTCACTGACCGGTTTGCCGTTCTCGTTTCGGATGCGGGTTAGGCGTGTAGATACCCCGTACGCACCTGTCTGGATGGTCTTCACCTGATCCAGATCCAGGTTGTCATCCATTTCCGAACGGGTGGCAAATGGCAGGCTTTTTGGGACGATCTGCAACTGCTCATCTACTCTCACCATCTCAACGGGCGGAAGCGCTCCGACGACATGGATATCTTCAGAGGTCATGCGATCCAACCCCTGAGGAGCAGTGCCGCGGAAGGCGTATACCGCACCCAAATTGACCGAGTTGTGAGCGATCCCCATGGTCGAAGGTTCAGATTCAGGCAGAGGAGGGATCAATTCAAATGCCAGTAGCCCGGCTGTTGTAGCGGATGGTTTGATATCCGTAAATGAAGCGCCTGATCCACCCAACCCGATCTGCCAGATCGCTTTTTGCGGATCAGCGGTGAGGAGGGATATGGTGCGTGGCTCTCCATCTTCCACCCTGATCATGGCGGGGAAAGAGCGGAGTACCTGCAGGGTGTGAGCAGATCGCCACCGGATAGGACGATGAGGATTGACGACCAACCCATCCATGGTGACGACATCCTGAGGGTACAGTTCCACGCCCAACTGTTTCAAGACATTGGCTGGGATCGGATCTGGGGAATAGACCGGCACCAATTGGTTGTCGATAAAAACTGTATAAGCGGAGATCTTCTGTACCTGAATTGGTTGTGGACTTAGGTAAAACGAATTGATGGAAGGGGAGATCACATCACCTACGGTTGGATGAAAACCATTCTCGAGCAAAATCCTGCCGGGGGTGAGCGCGAACGATCTGACGATGATCGGTTCCCCATTAACCCGGATGGTGATCGGCTGGAGTAGATATCCCACCAGGAGAAGGATCCCGATGCCGGTAAGGCTGGCTGCCAGGAGGAGGGCTTTTCGCCTATTCATATGCTGATTGTAACAGAAACGCGGGACAGAAAATTCAACCTTGACATCGAAAAAGGGATATTGTAATATACTACTAAATCAATAGGCATTGTAGCTAAACAATTTGCGGAGACCAAATTCGGCCATTCGTAGTAAGATTGGATGCTCACACGATCCAAATTGATGGACGACGAAAACGAGCAGATATGCCGCTCGAGTAGGCGGACATCGTACTTGAGACAAAATGCAAATGCCTGTTGAAGTAGCTTGCTTTCGCAAGCCAATCTTTTTGTAAAGCATTGGAGAAACGTATGAAGAAGTGGCATGTGTTCATGGTATTGCTGGTTCTGGCCTCGTTGCTTACGGGATGCGCAGGAACCTCGGGCGGGCAGAACCCAAAGGGTGAACAACAAACCATTGCGGTTTCGGGCGCATTCGCCTTATATCCCCTGATGGTACAGTGGGGAGAGGAATACCAAGCGGCAAATCCGAACGTTCGTATCGATATTTCCGCCGGGGGAGCGGGCAAAGGGATGGCGGATGCACTGGCCGGAGCAGTCGATATCGGCATGGTATCTCGTGAGATTTCCCCTGAAGAGAAAGACCAGGGAGCGTATGCCATCGCAGTCACGCGTGATGCGGTTTTTGGCACCATCTCCGCTCAAAACCCTTACCTGGCTGACCTGCAAAGGACCGGCATCACCAAAGAAACGCTGGCTGGCATCTTCCTAACCGGTGAGATTACCACCTGGGGACAGGTGATAGGAAAACCGGAAGTGACCGATGAAATTCATGTCTACACCCGATCAGACGCGTGCGGTGCGGCCGAAATGTGGGTCAAATATGTAGGCGGGAAAAAACAAGAAGAGCTCAAAGGGATCGGCGTCAATGCAGACCCCGGTGTTTTGGAAGCGGTCATCAAAGATCCGCTCAGTATTGGGTATAATAATCTCAATTACGCTTTCGATACCAAATCCGGCCTTCCAGTTGCCGGAGCCGCCGTCCTCTCGCTCGATGTAAACGCGAATGGACAGGTTGACCCGGATGAATTGGTCGACACCAAGACGCAGGCAGTGGACGCAGTGACAACCAATCGTTATCCATCTCCGCCGGCCCGTCCGCTCTACCTGGTAACGAAAGGCAAACCAACTTCCGCAACGCTGGACCTGATCACCTGGATTTTGGCAGACGGGCAGAAATTCGTCGACGCGGCGGGGTATGTGAAGCTTTCGGAAGAACAATTGTTGGAATCGCAGGCACAACTCAAATAGCATGACGGTAGAATCCTTCGATAAATCCAGTAACCTTCAACGGGAGACCAGGAGTTCCCTGGTCTCCCGCCAACGTCAGGACCGAAACGCTTCGGGTATTTTTATATCCCTGAGCGTTTTCCCCGCGATCATCTTAGCGGTACTCTTCATTGCCCTGCTTTTTCGCGCCTGGCCGATCATGAGGCAGATCCCCCTGGCGGATCTATTACTCGGTCAGACCTGGAAACCATCCCTGGGTGAATTCGGATTTTTGCCTTTCATTATGGGGTCCATCTGGGTGACTGCGGTGGCGATGATCTTTGCCATCCCGGTTAGCTTATTCACTGCGATCTATCTTTCTGAATACGCGCGTGGATTTACCCGAACCATCATTAAACCGATCATCGATATTCTGGCAGGTATCCCATCGGTGGTGTACGGATTATGGGGCGTCCTGGTGATTGTCCCCTGGGTGCAAAATACCCTGCGTCCGTTCATGAATCAAACCTTCGCCATATATCGGATTATTCCAATCGAAAAATCCAACCGGTTACAGCATTCTCTCAGGCGGACTGGTTCTGGCGGTCATGGTGATGCCATTCATCATCGCGATCTCTTATGAGTCATGCGTACTGTTCCGCGAGGGCTTGCATGAGGCGTCACTGGCGTGTGGGTGCAACCCGCTGGCAAACGGTGCGGTATGTGATCATCCCGAAAACGATCACCGGATTCTGGTCGCGGGTATCGTGATGGGCACCTCGCGCGCCTTTGGCGAAACCATCGCGGTCTTGATGGTGATCGGGAATGTACCCAACATGCCCATCTCCATCTTCGATGCGGCCTATCCGCTGCCGGCGTTGATCGCCAATAACTACGGCGAGATGATGTCCATCCCGATGTATGATGCGGCTCTGCTGGGCGCGGCATTATTGCTTTTGGTGATCGTACTGATCTTCAACCTGATTTCCGCGATGGTCTTGCGCAGGATGATGATGAGGTCGATGGCATGAAGAAGATTTCCCGGCAAAAATTGTCAGAAAGCTTTGTCAAGGGATTGATGTATGCTCTCCCTCCTGATTGTCGGTGGGAGCCTAGGCTGGATTCTGGTCACGCTGTTGATCAAAGGACTGCCTGCTTTGAATTGGGCGATGATTTCCCAGGTTCCCAAAGGCGGGTTCTACCTCGGGCGTAGAGGGCGGCATTCTTAAATGCGATCATCGGATCGCTTTATCTGGCCTTGGGAGGAACTGTCCTGGCGTTGATTTTCTGTTTGCCGATTGCGTTGGGTTTGAATGTCTATATCCAGCGGAAATCCAGATGGGCGATGTCTGTCCGGTTGGCTTTGGATGTGTTATGGGGAGTTCCTTCGATTGTTTATGGCGCCTTTGGATTTCACGATCATGCTGGCGATGGGTATGCGCGCTTCATTATTGGCCGGAATCATCACCCTGGCATTCGTCGAATTCCCGATCATGATCCGCTCGATGGATGAAGTACTGCGGATGATGCCGACAGAATTGGTGCATGCCTCCTATGCGCTTGGCGCAACCCGATTCGAAACAGCTATTCAAGTGGTCTTGCGGCAGATGCTGCCGGGTTTGGTTACCGCGGTGATGCTGGCTTTCGGACGCGGCATCGGAGACGCTGCCTCTGTATTATTCACAGCCGGGTACACCGACCGAATCCCCACATCTTTGATGGACCCGACCGCATCCTTCCCCTGGCTGTCTTCTTTCAACTCTCCACGCCATTTCCGGAAGTACAACAGCGGGCATACGCTTCGGCACTGGTTTTGACGTTCATTGTTTTATTCATCAGCATCTTATCCCGTTTCTGGCGGCCCGGTTATCCAGGTACTCACGTCAAATAGGTGGTTTATGGAATATCACATCAATATCCGGGATCTCAATGTTCATTTTGGAACACACCCAGGTTTTGAAGAATGTCAACCTGGATATTCCCAAAGGACAACTGACAGCCATTCTCGGCCCATCCGGTTGTGGCAAGACCACCTTGCTGCGATCATTGAACCGGTTTCTGGAATCTGGACGATGACGCAAGGATCAGTGGGGAAGTGTTGTTGGATGGGCATAATATCTATGGATCCCGCGGTAAGACGTCACTGAAATCCGCACCCGAATTGGACTGCTGGCGCAGCGGCCGTTTGTTCTTCCCATGTCTGTCTATGAGAATGTGGCTTACGGACTACGCATCCACCGGGTGAATCGAAGTCAGAACCTTAAACCCATCGTGCAAGCATTATCTGGAATTGGCCGGTTTGTGGGATGAAGTTGAGAAACGCCTGCATATCCCCGCGACGGCATTATCCATCGGGCAGCAGCAGCGATTATGCCTGGCGCGTGGATTAGCCCTGGAACCGGAAGTCATCCTGGCGGACGAACCCACCTCGGCGCTGGATCCGATCTCTGCCCAGCATATCGAAATCAAGCTGATGGAACTTAAAGAGAATACACCGTTGTGCTGGTGACGCACACTCTTACGCCAGGCCAGACGGCTGGCGGATTATGTCTGCTTTATGTATCTGGGGGAAGTGGTGGAAAGTGGACCAGCGAAGGAAGTATTTGAAAATCCACAGCAGGAAAGGACAAAAGCATATCTGCAAGGAGCAATCGGATGATAAAATAAGTACCAAACGGGATGAATAAGTGGGCTGAATCTGACCTGTATAACTTCAATCGAGGAATAGAACTACCAGTTATCTTGACTCATATCGATCTTATTCGATATAATATTCGTTTGCTATTAATACCCGCAATAGGGCTTTTATTGAATACTGCACTTTTATACGCTCGGTTTACCCATACCAGGAGAAGCGAATGGCATCGGATTTACCTACCAAATCATATGCGCGTATCCCCGTCAGTCTAGAACTGCCAAAACTAATCGAAGTCCAGCTAGAATCCTTCCAAAGATTAAAAAAAGAAGGATTATATGATTTATTCAATGAGGTTTCTCCCATTGAAAGCTATAACAAAGGGATGAAACTGTATCTTCCCGGGTGGAATCCCAGGAAGCGAAAGAATTTGGGTTATCATACAGATTTGAACGACCCACAACATACCATTGAAGAATGCGTGGAAAAAGACCTCACCTATGCTTCACCGCTGTATGTGAAAGTCTTGCTTACCGGATCCAGAAATCCCTCCCCCAACAGTCCAGGAGATCTTCCTGGGCGATTTCCCGGAGATGACCGAAAAAGGCACCTTTATCATCAATGGTACCGAGCGTGTGGTCGTTTCGCAGCTAATCCGTTCGCCGGGTGTGTATTTCGAAGCAGCCATGGATCGGACGACCGGCCGTCCTTTGGCGATGGCCAAATTGATCCCAGATCGCGGCGCCTGGATGGAATTTGAAACCCGCAAGAATGATTACCTGATTCTTGAAATTCAACCGCAAACGCACAGTGCCCGATCACATTATTTCTTACGTGCTTTGGCGGCTGTGAGTGACAACACGATCGATCGACCATTTAACCAGGGTTCCGATGAAGAACTGATTGAGCTGTTCAAGGATGTCGATCACAATCCGGAACGTCTTTTCATTCCTCCACCATGAAACAGGAATCCACCTGGGATCTCAGCCATAACAAGAAGACTATCGCCGAAGCAGCGTTGATTGAATTCTTCAAACGAATGCGCCCGGGCGATCCGGCTACACTGGATAACGCCCGTCAATTCCTGGAAGAACAATTCTTCGACCAGCGTCATTATGACCTGGAAAAAGTGGGCCGTTATAAATTGAATCAGAAATTGGATCTGACCGGAATTCATTCCCATCTCGCACCGGACCATCTCCAAGCGCGACATCGTCGAATTGCTCAAACGGATGATCCGCATCAACAATGGTGATGAAAAAGAAGATGATATCGACCATCTCGGCAACCGCCGTGTAAAGACGGTTGGCGAATTGATCCAAAATAAACTGCGCATCGGCATGCGCCGGATGGAACGGGTCATCAAAGAACGCATGTCCATCCGCGAGCAGGAAGAACCCACTCCCGGCAACCTGGTCAATATTCGTCCGGTCGTGGCTGCTTTGCGTGAATTCTTTGGCTCGAGCCAGTTGTCACAATTCATGGATCAGACCAATCCTCTGGCTGAACTTGCGGCATAAACGCACCCTATCCGCGTTAGGACCGGGCGGTCTGAGGCGTGAACGCGCCGGCTTTGATGTCCGTGATGTTCACCACTCCCACTATGGCCGTATCTGCCCGATTGAAACACCTGAAGGTCCAAACATTGGTTTGATCGGTCGTCTGGCGTCCTTTGCCCGGGTAAATGAATATGGCTTTATCGAAACGCCTTATCGAAAGGTATTGAAATGGTTGTCACCGACGGATCCGCTCCTTGTTGGGCCGTAAACTGCGCGAGGACCTGGTCGATGCGGACCACGGCAAGGTAGTGCTCAAGACGGGCGACCGTATCACTGAGAAGGATCTGCCCAAGATCGTCAAGCTGAGCAAAACAGCAGGTCCTGGTCACTACCTTTCATCTCCGATGATCGTTGATTATCTTTCCGCAGACCGGGAAGATAAATTCGTGATCGCTCAGGCGAATGCGGATCCTGAATGAATGAGCGTGAGTTCGACGAGTGAACGCATCTCCTGCCGGTTACCACTCTGATTTTAAATTCCTGCCTCAGAAGACATCAACTATATGGATGTTGCGCCGCATCAGGTGGTGGGTATCTCCGCAGCCTTGATCCCCTTCCTCGAGCATGATGATGCGAACCGGGCATTGATGGGTTCGAACATGCAATCGCAGGCGGTCCCGCTGGTCAATCCGGATATTCCGATCGATCTCCACCGGAATGGAATACTTTGCCGCCCTTGATTCCGGTCAGGTGGTTGTGGCGGAAGAAGACGGACAGGTCGTTTCCGTGACCGGAAAGCAGATCGTTGTCGCAACGGCAACAACGTCAATAAGACCTACAATCTGCGCAAATACCAGCGCTCCAACCAGAGCACCTGTATCGACCAACGCCCGGCGGTCATCAAAGGTCAACGCATTCATAAAGGCGATATCATCGCCGACTCTTCCTCCACCAGTGGCGGACATATCGCTCTCGGCCAAAACATCGTCGTGGCATTTGTCTCATGGGAAGGCGGCAACTTTGAGGATGCGATCCTGATCTCTGAACGCCTGGTACAGGACGATAAATTCACCTCTGTTCATATCGAGAAATATGAAGTGGAAGCTCGCGACACCAAATTGGGACCGGAAGAGATCACCCGTGACATCCCCAATGTCGGTGAAGACACCATCAAAGACCTGGATGAATATGGCATTATCCGTATCGGCGCGGAAGTGGGACCAAACGACATTTTGGTGGGCAAGATCACGCCGAAGGGTGAAAAAGAACTAACCCCTGAAGAGCGCCTTTTGCGCGCCATCTTCGGTGAAAAATCCCGCGATGTGAAAGACACTTCCCTGCGGATCCCGCATGGTGAGCGTGGGAAAGTGGTCGATGTTAAACAATTTACCCGCGAAGATAATACCGACCTGGCCGCTGGCGTCGAACGGATGGTTCGCGTATCTGTTGCTCAACGCCGCAAGATCACCGCCGGCGACAAAATGGCTGGACGTCATGGAAATAAAGGCGTCGTCTCCAAAGTCGTACCTGTGGAAGATATGCCATATCTCGATGATGGAACCCCTGTGGATATCATCCTCAATCCGTTGGGTGTGCCTGGTCGTATGAATATCGGACAGGTACTGGAAACCCATCTCGGATGGGCAGTCTGATCGGCTTGGCTTCCGCGCAATTACACCAGTCTTTGACGGAGCCCGCGAGGAAGAAATCGAAGCGGAATTAGCGCGCGCCTGGATGATCGATCAAGCCTGGAAAGATGCCGCTGAGAAGGGTTGGGAATGGCTCAAACAGCAGGATTATCTCCCAGAATCCATCCAGGATGATGATGAAGTTCGCTTGCTATATCTGGAACAGTATCTTGGCCCACGCGGATATGATGTCTATCGTCTGACCTCTGAAAAGAATTATGCCCGCCGCGCAGCGATGCGGAATGGCTGAATGATCACGGATTTGATGCCGATAAGGTCATGTCATTCGAATCAAATGTGGGAACCAATGCGGAACGTGCCGCAAGAACCGCGATGATGCTGGCCATCGATGCCTGCTATCAGCTGTGGCTGCAGGAACAGGGCGTGCTCGCTCGACAATGTGACCGCCGCAATATCCGTGAAAAGACCGTGAAGGCCATGAATAAAACCGGTGTGCCACTTCCAACACTCGGAAAGCAGCCCCTTCATGACGGCAAGACCGGCGAGCTGTTTGACCAGCCTGTCACCGTTGGTGTGATGACCATGCTCAAACTTCACCATTTGGTGGAAGATAAAGTTCACGCCCGTTCCACTGGACCATACAGTCTGGTGACCCAGCAGCCGTTGGGTGGTAAAGCCCAATTCGGCGGTCAGCGCTTTGGTGAGATGGAAGTGTGGGCGCTGGAAGCGTACGGCGCTGCCTATACGCTTGCAGGAAATGCTCACCGTCAAATCGGATGATGTGACCGGACGTGTCAACACCTACGAAGCGATCGTCAAAGGCGAACAAATTGAAGAACCCAGTATTCCGGCGTCATTCCGGGTGTTGGTGAAAGAACTTCAGAGCCTGGGATTGGCCGTGGAAGCGGTTACCGAAAATGATGAATTGATCAAATTCGGGAAAGATGAAGAAAAAATCCGGCCGCCAAAGATCGGCACCGGTTTATTAGGATTGGGTGATTTTTCGGACCTGTAAGAGTCGTCATTCCTTGACGTAAATTGGGGCACATGGTAACATTGTTCCCCGTCGTCCTGAACGCATTGTGGTAACCAGGAAACCTTACCCATTCAGATTCAGGGTAACCAGGTGAGGCCATCATCACTTGCGATGGCCTTACTTATTGAAAATTTGAGAATGCGAACAGTATCGCAACCAATTTTACTGGGAGGCTAAATGTGCCCACGATTAACCAACTGATCAGAAAAGGCCGCCAAACGAAAAAAGCCAAAAGCAAGGCGCCAGCGCTGCTGTATACATTGAACACCATGAAACAGCGCCGCGTTCGCCAGGCTGATGGCGCTCCGCAGAAGCGTGGTGTCTGCACGATCGTTCGTACCATGACACCGAAAAAACCGAATTCCGCTCTGCGAAAAATCGCCCGTGTCCGCCTGACCAATGGCATCGAAGTGACCGCATACATCCCCGGCGAAGGTCATCAACTTCAGGAGCACTCTGTTGTCCTTGTTCGTGGTGGTCGTGTGAAAGATCTCCCGGGTGTACGGTATCACATCGTTCGCGGTACTCTGGATACGACCGGCGTTGCAAAACGCGCACAGGCTCGCTCCAAATACGGCGCCAAAAGTCCAAAAGCGTAATTTGATCGTCTAATCTCTTGATAGGGAGTAAGCTGCATGTCACGTAGAGCAAAACCCGATAAGCGAGTAATCATTCCTGATGCCCGGTACCAGAGTCTGCATATCTCTCTGTTTATTGCCCGCATTATGCGCCGCGGTAAGAAGAGCACCGCAGTTCGCTTGATGTATGATGCGATGGATCTCATCAAAGATCGTTCCGGTAAGGAACCGCTGGAAGTATTAGATCAGGCGTTGAAAAACGTTGGTCCTTCCGTCGAAGTTAAACCACGCCGTGTTGGTGGTGCGACATACCAGGTTCCCCATGGAAGTACCCAATTCCCGCACGGACCACCCTGGCCATGCGCTGGATCATCGATGCGCTGCCGTCACCAGAGCCGGTAAATCCTATTCGGAAAAGCTGGCCGGCGAAATTTTAGATGCCTCCAATAACACCGGCACAGCCGTGAAGAAACGCGAAGAAACACACAAAATGGCTGAAGCCAACCGCGCCTTCTCTCACTACCGGATGTAATTGGATTCAAAATTTGTTATTGGTGAAGAGAAGATCTGAATGGCTCGTAAATATCCTCTCGATCGGTATAGAAATATAGGCATTATTGCCCATATTGACGCCGGAAAAACTACAACTACCGAGCGTATTTTATTCTATACCGGTAAAACTTATCGTATCGGATCGGTGGATGACGGTACTACTGTGACCGACTGGATGGAACAGGAACGGGAACGTGGTATTACCATCGTCTCTGCAGCCGTATCCGCGGAGTGGAAGGGTTATCAGATCAATATCATTGATACACCTGGACATATCGATTTCACCGCCGAAGTGCAGCGCTCTCTCAGAGTACTGGATGGCGGTGTTGTTATTTTTGACTCCGTTCAAGGTGTGGAACCGCAAAGCGAAACCGTCTGGCGACAGGCTGACCGCTATGGTGTTCCACGCATCTGTTTTGCCAATAAGATCGACCGTGTTGGCGCTTCCTATGAGCACACGATCGAGACGATCCATAAACGCCTTGGCGCCAATGCCCATCCCAATGCAAATTCCGATTGGGATGGAAGCCGATTTCAAAGGCGTGATCGATCTGCTCGAAATGCAGGCGATCTATTGGGAAGATGAGCTTGGCCGTGAGGCCACTTACACCGACATCCCGGCTGATCTGTTGCCTCAGGCACAGGCATCCCGCGCCCATCTGGTTGAAAGCATTGTGGAACTCGATGACGATCTCACGCATCAAGTATCTTGAGGGTGAAGATATTTCTGTGGCTGAGCTGAAAGCCGCCCTTCGTAAAGCCGTCCTTGAAAACAAGGCAACCCCTGTTTTCTGCGGCAGTTCCTTACGGAATAAAGGCGTCCAACCGCTCCTCGATGCGGTCATCGATTTCCTGCCATCTCCGGCAGACATCCCGGCTGTCAACGCGATCGATCCCAACAATGATGAAAACGTCATTCGGAAAGCCGAAGACGACGCACCATTCTCCGGATTGATCTTCAAAATCGTGACCGATCCCTACGTGGGACGATTGGCCTATTTGCGGGTTTACTCTGGCGCTCTAAATCAAGGAGCCATGACCTTCAATCCGGTCAAGGGAAAACGCGAACGGGTGGGACGATTACTGCGCATGTATGCGGATCGTCGTGAAGACATCGATGAAGTATTGGCAGGCGATATTGTTGCCATCCTCGGTTTGAAGGAAACCTTCACCGGCGATACGCTCTGCGAAGCCACCAAACCCGTCGTTCTGGAAAGCATCAGCTTCCCAGAGCCGGTGATCTTCGATTGCCATTGAGCCGAAATCCACAGTGGATCAGGAACGGATGGCCGAAGCCCTGCGCAAACTATCGGAAGAAGATCCCACCTTCCGCGTCAGCACCGATGAGTCACCGGCCAAACGATGATCTCCGGTATGGGCGAGCTTCATTTGGATGTGTTGGTGGATCGCATGCTGCGGGAATTCAAAGTTCACGCCAATGTAGGCCGTCCACGCGTTGCTTACCGCGAGACCATCAGCAAGTCCGGTCACCAAAGTCGATTACCGGTATGTGAAACAGTCGGGTGGAAAAGGGCAATATGGTCATGTGGTGATCAATGCTGAACCAACCGAACGCGGCAAGGGAATCATCTTTGAAAATAAGATCTTCGGTGGTTCCATTCCCCAGGAATATATCAAGCCGATCGAAAAAGGTGTCCGGAAGCCGCTGAAACTGGCTCACTGGCTGGCTACCCGATCATCGATGTGAAGATCACACTGATCGATGGTTCATACCATGAAGTGGATTCAAGCGAAATGGCCTTTAAAATGGCCGGCTCTTCGCTTTCAAAGAAGCCATGCAACGCGGCGCTCCGGTTTTGCTTGAACCCATTATGAAAGTGGAAGTGGTTGTTCCGGAAGAATATCTGGGCGATGTCCTCGGGCAGATCAATCACGCCGTGGAAACATCCTTAGGTATGGATGCTCGCCCAGGCAATGCCCAGGCAGCTGAAGCACTTGTTCCGCTGGCGGAAATGTTTGGTTACGCCACTGAACTTCGTTCAGCCACCCAGGGCCGCGGGGTATTTTCGATGGAATTTGATCACTATGCTCCTGTTTCTGAAACTGTCGCGCAGAAGATCATCAACGGATAATTATTAAGCAATCTTCATGAGAAGTTATTCTTAACAGGAGTGATCGATGGCGAAGCAAAAGTTTGACCGGTCGAAGCCGCATCTGAATGTAGGGACCATGGGGCACATCGACCATGGCAAAACGACCTTGACCGCGGCGATCACGAAATGGTGCCAGATGCGAGGGTTGGCTGAATTCAAAGCGTATGACCAGATCGACAACGCGCCGGAAGAGAAAGCGCGCGGGATCACGATCAACATTGCGCACGTGGAATACCAGACCGACGAAGCGGCATTACGCGCATGTGGACATGCCTGGTCACCGCGACTATATCAAGAACATGATCACGGGTGCAGCGCAGGTGGATGGCGCGATCCTGGTGGTAGCGGCTCCTGATGGACCGATGCCGCAGACCTTCGAGCATGTACTGCTGGCCCGCCAGGTGGAAGTGCCGAGCATCGTGGTCTTCTTGAACAAAGTCGACCAGATGAACGATCCGGAACTGTTGGAACTGGTGGAACTGGAACTGCGCGAGATGCTCACGAAGCAGGGTTCCCCGGGGACGACCATCCCGATCGTGCGCGGATCAGCGTTGCAGGCGCTGGAGAGCAAGAGCACGGATCCGGAAGCGCCGGAATATGCCTGCATCAAGGAACTGCTGCGGGTGGTGGACGAATACATTCCCGAGCCAGTGCGCGCGGTGGACAAACCGTTCATGATGCCGGTGGAAGATGTGTTCTCGATCAAGGGACGCGGCACGGTTGTGACCGGACGTGTGGATCGAGGCAAGATCAAGGTCGGCGAACCGGTAGAGATCGTGGGACTGCAGGAAAAGACCCGCGCCAGTGTTGTAACAGGCGTGGAGATGTTCCACAAGCTGCTGGACGAAGGCTTGGCAGGCGACAACCTGGGCTTGCTGCTGCGCGGAATTGAGCGCACGGATGTGGAGCGTGGCCAGGTGGTGGCGAAGCCGGGAGCATCACCCCGCACAAGAAATTCATGGGCGAAGTGTACGTGCTGAAGAAGGAAGAAGGCGGGCGACACAAAGCATTCTTTACTGGATATCGGCCGCAATTCTACATCCGGACGATGGATGTGACCGGCAACATCAAGCTGCCCGATGGGGTGGAGATGGTGATGCCTGGTGACAACGTCAACCTGGAAGTGGAATTGATCATGCCGGTTGCGTTGGAACAAGGTTCCAAGTTCGCTATTCGTGAAGGTGGTCTGACGGTTGGCGCCGGTGTGATCACTAAGATTCTGGACTAGGTGCATATAATGATGGCAAAGCAAAAAATACGCATTCGTCTCAAGGCATATGACCACCGTGTTCTAGATCAATCTGCTAAACGGATTGTTGACACGGCCGAACGCAGCGGCGCGCAGGTAGTTGGTCCAGTACCACTTCCTACGCAAATTGAAAAATTTACCGTCCGCCGCTCAACCTTTATCGATAAAGATTCACATGAGCATTTTGAAATTCGTACTCACAACCGTCTGATTGATGTTCTGGATCCGGATTCCAAAACGATTGACATGCTGATGCGTTTGAATCTTCCTGCTGGCGTCGATATCGAAATCAAGATCTAAGTTACTTACCATCGTGATTGATCCGCCATGTCTGGACAGATGTGCCGATGTGGTGGTAAAATCAAGCGTTCGCGCCGGTAATTAGTTTATCGGCGCAAACGGTAATTCAAGAGCAGGATCGTCCGTGCCCGCGAAAAGCTCGGAAGCCTGTCTGACTGAATTACTGGAGATGATGCAGCCCAGCCCAGGCTGACAGTCTCAACAATACTAACCTCTAAAGGAGAATACCAGGATGTTAAAAGGGCTCATAGGTAAGAAAATCGGCATGACCCAGATTTTCGATGAGAATGGCGCCGCCATTCCAGTGACCATCATCGAAGCTGGGCCTTGCTACGTTACCCAGGTTTGCACGCCCGAAAAAGAAGGCTATTCCGCTGTGCAGTTGGGTTTCGATGAGGTGAAACCAAAACGGATCAGCAGGTGGGGAATTGGGTCATCTAAAAGAAGAATAACCTCCCTCCACTTCGCATTTTGCGCGAATTCAGAACCAAAGATCCGCAGGTCAACGAAGGCGATAAAGTCTCGGTTGATCTGTTTCGCGATTGGCGAAGCAGTGGATGTGGTCGGCGTATCCAAAGGGTAAGGGCTTTGCCGGAGCGGTGAAACGCTATCATTTCCGTGGCGGACCCAAAACCCATGGTCAATCTGACCGATTACGTGGTCCTGGCTCACGCGGTTCCGGTACAACTCCAGGTCGTGTATATAAAGGTTCCCGTGGACCCGGTCATATGGGCGATGACCGTGTCACCGCACAGAACCTGAAAGTAGTGCTGGTCGACCCGGAACGAAATTCCTGCTGGGTGTGCGCGGCGCCATTCCTGGTGGCCGTGGCGGTATCGTGATGGTAAAGGAGGCCAGAAAACAGTAAGGGCTCACGCCTGAGTTGTTTTCTGAATGGGAGCTTAATGATGATGAAAGCAGATGTCTTTAACATGCAAGGCGAAAAGGTCCGGACAATTGAATTGCCCGCGGAGATCTTTGAAGCCCCAATCTATGTACCGATTTGATGCACCAGGCACTCGTTCGCCAAATGGCAAACGCCCGTCTTGGTACACATCAAACCAAAGGCCGAAGTGATGTAGCCGGTGGTGGCAAGAAACCCTTGCGCCAAAAAGGCACCGGGCGAGCCCGTCAGGGTTCCACACGCGCCCCTCATTGGAGAGGCGGCGGTGGAGTTCACACCCCGCATCCGCACAAATATACCCAGGCTATGCCCCGCCAGATGCGCCGCGCAGCACTTCGCTCTGCCCTCTCAGCCAAAGCCAGTGAAGACGCGCATCGTTTTGATTGAAAACATGGTTTTACGCCGAACCCAAAACCCGTCTGATGGCGCAAGCCTCTCAATAAGCTGGTTGGTGATAACAGCGCTTTGATCCTTGTTCCTGAAAAAGAATGCAGGAATATGAAATGGTCATCCGCTCCACCAATAACCTCCCTGATGCGAAAACCTTGATGGCTGGTTATCTCAACATCCGGGACCTCTTGACTTTCGATAAGCTCATCCTTCCGGTGCAAATCGCTGGATGTGCTTGCAGCCAATCTGGCTAGGCTGGAGGAGATGAGACGATGACAACCACATTTGATATTCTGCGTCGACCGCTGGTCACTGAAAAAACCAATTATCAGGTAACAAATTACACCAGTATGTCTTCGAAGTGGACAGAGGACGCGACCCGCACCCAGGTGAAAGACGCCGTTGAAACCATCTTCAAGGTGACGTCCTTCGCGTCAATATCATCAATACGGCCGGAAAACGCATCTCGCCGCGCAAAAAGCCGCCGCTTAATGCTGCGCACTAGTGGTATCAAGAAAGCGATCGTTACCCTGTCGCCAGAAAATCGTATTCCGATCTTTGAAGGGGTAGAGTAATGGCCGTCAAGATCTATAAACCCGTGACTCCCGGCTTGCGCAACATGACCGGACACACGTTTGAAGAGATTACCAAATCCACCCCTGAGCGATCTTGCTGATCATGTTCGCAAAGCTCAGCGGTGGTCGTAACGTCTTATGGACGAATTACCGTTCGCCATCAGGGTGGCGGGAACCGCCAATTCATTCGTGTAGTTGATTTCAAACGCGATAAGCTGAACATCCCCGCGAAAGTTGCCGCGATCGAATACGATCCCAATCGTACCTCCCGTCTGGCACTGCTCAATCTACGCGGATGGCGAAAAACGCTACATCATTGCTCCAGTCGGTCTCAAAGTTGGCGATTCTGTCGTTTCAAGCCCAACAGCTGAAATCCGCATTGGCAACTGTCATGCCGATCTCCAATATTCCCGATCGGTACCACTGGTTCACAATGTTGAACTTAAAGAAGGCAAAGGCGGCCAGTTGGTCCGCGCAGCTGGTGGCGCCGCGCAGATCCTGGCAAAAGAAGGTGATTTCGCCCAGGTGCGTCTGCCCTCTGGTGAAGTTCGTCTGGTTCGTCAGACCTGCTATGCAACCATTGGACAGGTAGGCAACTTGGATCACGGCAATGTGAAATTAGGTAAAGCCGGTCGCAAACGCCACATGGGCGTCCGCCCAACCGTTCGTGGTACTGCGATGTCCCCCCGAGACCATCCGCATGGTGGTGGTGAAGGCCGCCAGCCTGTTGGTATGCCAGGTCCGAAAACACCCTGGGGTCGTCCGACCCTTGGGTTACAAGACCCGCCGCAATAAGCAGACTGATAAATACATCGTGCGCCGCCGCAGCAAGAGCAGTCGGTAACGGCACATTAGGAATTCTGACAGGATAGAGGGTCGAACATATGTCACGATCACTAAAAAAGGGTCCATTCATTGAACCCAAATTATTGAAAAAAATTGAAGTCATGAATACGCGGAATGAGAAGAAGGTATTCGTACCTGGAGCTCGCGCCAGCACCATCTTCCCCCAGATGGTCGGGCACACCATTGCCGTTCATGATGGTCGCCGCCATGTACCGATCTATGTAACCGAGAACATGGTTGGACATCGTCTGGGTGAATTTGCCCCGACCCGCCATTTCCGTGGCCATCATGTCGGACAAATCATCCTCCGCGAAGGGAAAGTAATCCATGGCACACGATATTACAGCAGTATTACGTTTCATCTCCATGTCCGCGCAAAAAGTCCGCCTGGTCGTAGATCTGGTTCGTGGGAAAAAAGCCGTGGATGCGTTGAATACTTTAAGTTCTTGCCCAACGTGGCAGCGCGTCATGTTGGTAAAGTTCTGACCTCTGCCGTCGCCAACGCTGAAGAAAACTTTGGAGTTAGCCGCGATGACCTGTTTGTCTATCGGATCTTCGCAGATGAAGCCCCAACCCGCAAATGGCGCAGATTTGGCGCTCGGGGTCGTTTCAAACCCTTGCTACGCCGTAACTCACATATCACCGTCGTCCTGCGGGAAAAAGAATAAAGCTGATACCTGTAGAAGAAGAAAAGACAACAGGAGATATTATGGGTCGAAAAGTACATCCGATTGGATTTCGTCTAAACATCAACCAGCCCTGGCAAGGGCGCTGGTACGCCGAAGGTAAAGAATATGCCGATCAACTGCATCAGGATTTCGCAATCCGAAAAGTGGTGAAGGCTGAAGCTGAAAAGGCTGGTGTCTCTGCTGATTGAAATTGAACGCTACCCCGGCAAAGTGAAAGTGTCCGTCCATACCGCCAAACCCGGCATTTTGATCGGACGCAAGGGCGAAAGCGTCAAGAAGATGCGCCTGGCGCTGGAAACGTTGACCGGCAAGAAAATTGATCTTGAAATCAAAGAGATCAAGAACCCAGATACCGATGCCTATCTGGTAGCGGCGAACATCGCCGGACAGATGGAACGCCGTGTCATCTTATCGCCGCGCCATGAAACGTGCTTTGCAACAGGCAATGCGCCAGGGAGCCCTGGGGATCAAAGTGGAAGTTGCCGGTCGTTTGAGCGGTGCTGAAATGGCCCGTTCCGTCTGGCTGCGTGAAGGTCGTGTTCCACTGCAAACACTGCGTGCGAATATCGATTTTGCCCGCGCGGAAGCGCTGACCACTTACGGCCGAATTGGCGTAAAGGTGTGGGTATACAAGGGCGAAGCCATGCCGGTAGTGGAAGAGAAAGCTGAAACCACTGAAGGCGTCTACGTTAGTGAATAAACCTTTCTGGAAAATGCTCCAGATTACTCTGGTGAGGTATACGATTATGTTAATGCCAAAACGTGTAAAATGGCGCAAGCAGCAGCGCGGACGTATGACCGGTAAGGCTTTACGCGGCGCGGAAATCAGCTTTGGTGATTGGGGCCTTCAGGCTCTGGAGCCAGGCTGGGTCACCGCCCGTCAGATTGAAGCGGCCCGTCGTACCATTGTCCATTCGATGAAGCGTCGTGGAAAAATTTGGATCCGGATTTTCCCGGACAAACCCTATACCCAGAAACCCCCTGAAACCCGTATGGGTAAAGGTAAAGGTGGCGTTGAGTACTAGGTGGCGGTAGTGAAACCAGGCCGTATTATGTTCGAAATTAGTGGTCTACCAGAAGATATGGCACTGGAAGCTCTCAAACAGGCCACCTATAAATTCTCCATCGGACCAAGATCGTTTCGAAACATGAACTTGGAGGAGAGCAGTCAATGAAAATAGCAGAAATCCGATTGCTGTGCATACGGAAGAATTGAAGACCAAAATTTCGGATGCTCGCAACGAGTTGATGAATTTGCGCTTCCAGATCGTGACCGGACAGTTGACGGATACCAGCCGTTGAAAATCACCCGCCGTTTGATCGCACAGTATGAGACCATTCTCACGGAACGCGCAGGCGCGGCATGTGAAGGAAGGTGTAGCATGAACGAACGTCGCCGCATCATTGGTGTTGTCAAGAGCAACAAAATGACGAAAACGGTGGTGGTTGAAATCTCCCGGTCATACCGTCATCCTATCTACAAAAAAGTAGTCCATCTGACGCAAACGTGTCAAAGCGCATGATGAATTGGGCTGCAATGTCGGCGATAAAGTTCAAATCGTTGAAAGCCGCCTCTTTCCGCCGAGAAACGCTGGGTGGTCGAATCCATTGTTGTAAGCGAACGGCGGACTGAAGATGCCGGTGTAGGAGAGTAACCATGATCCAGCAGGAATCTCGTATCAAAGTAGCCGATAACACCGGCGCCACGCGAATTGCTTGTCATCCATGTCATGGGTGGCTCAACCCGCCATTATGGTTTTGTTGGTGATATTGTGGTCGCAACAGTAAAATCCGCAGCCCCGCAGGGTTCTGTGAAGAAGAGCGATGTTGTAAAGGCAGTGATCGTCCGCTGTTCCAAAGAATGGCGCCGGGAAGATGGCTCCTCCATTCGCTTTGATGACAACGCGGCAGTCATTCTGGATACTGATGGGCAGAATCCCAAAGGCACGCGTATTTTTGGACCAGTCGCCCGCGAACTGCGTGAAAAAGGGTTTATGAAGATTGTCTCCCTTGCCCCAGAAGTGATTTGAGGTTAGGAGATCAGGAGCAAGTAGAATGAGAGTCAAAATTCATAAAGGTGACACTGTAGAAGTAATCAGCGGTCGGCTGGAAGACAAAGGCAAGCGCGGTGACGTCATCAAAGTACATGCCAGAAGATAGCCGGGTAGTTGTGCAGGGAATCAACCTTCGCACGAAACACCAACGCCAGACTCAATCGCAGGGACGCACCATCACCCCCGGCAAAGTCCGCTTTGAAGCTCCCGTATCGCCATTTCGAATGTCATGCTGGTTTGCCCGAAATGCAGCAAACCCACCCGGGTTGCTCTTCAACGTGAAGACAGATAAAACCAGGCGCATTTGCAAGAAATGCAAAGAGCTGATTGACGAATAGGCCGCTTGGGAGTGACAAGATGAATAGAATGAAAGAACGTTATCAAAAGGAAATCGCACCGGCGTTGATGAAAGATCTCAACCTGGAAAACGTGATGCAAATTCCACGCATCCAGAAAGTAGTCGTCAACATCGGTATGGGCGAAGCAATGGATAATCCCAAAGCTCATCGATGCGGCTGTCAGCGACCTGACCCAGATTACCGGACAAAAACCGGTGGTGACCAAAGCCCGCAAGAGCATCGCCAATTTCAAGTTGCGCGAAGGCACGTTGATCGGCGTCGAAAGTGACCCTGCGCGGAGAAAAAATGTGGTCTTTCCTTGACCGCTTGATGAATATTGTCCTCCCGCGTGTGCGCGACTTTCGTGGTATTTCCGCCTGATGCCTTTGATGGTCGCGGAAATTACACCCTGGGTCTACGCGAGCAACTGATCTTCCCTGAGATCGAGTACGATAAGATCGATAAAATCCGCGGTATGGAAATCACCGTTGTGACTACGGCCCCATCAGATGATCAGGCCAGAGCTCTGCTTCAAATGCTTGGAATGCCTTTCAAGAAGGGATCGTAATATGGCTAAAACATGCATGAAATATCGTGAAATGCGCCGGGAATTCCCGAACCAGGTGCGCAACCGCTGCCGTTTATGCGGCACGTCCACATGGCTATATTCGTCGTTTTGGTTTATGCCGCATTTGTTTCCGTGAAATTGCCCTGCAGGGAAAAATCCCCGGGGTGACAAAGTCATCCTGGTAGCCTGAACGGAGGTCAAAAAATGAGCGTTTCAGATCCTATTGCTGATATGTTGACCCGCATCCGTAACGGCGTGCTGGTGGGACAGGCTCTGGTAGCCATGCCCATCTTCCAAGTTGAAGGGTGAAATTGCCCGAATCTTGAAAGAAGAGGGCTATATCGAACAGTTTGAAGTTGTTGATGGCGAAAAACCAGGGCAACATGTACTGCGTGTCCACCTGAAATATGTTGGTGAACGGCGCGAACGCCGCCCGGTTATCACCGGGTTGGAACGTGTCAGCCGCCCCGGCCGCCGGGTTTACTACCCGTAAACAGGATATCCCCTGGGTGCTCTCCGGACATTGGTATTTCAATCATTTCCACCCCGAAGGGTGTGATGACCGGTGCCCGCGCCCGCCAACTCGGTGTTGGTGGCGAAATCCTGTGCAAAGTCTGGTAATCCATCTGGATAGGAGGAAACTACTGTGTCAAGAATAGGACGTTTACCGGTAACGGTTCCCTCCAGCGTGAAGGTCGAGATCCAGGGATCCAGCGTGAAGGTTCAAGGACCGCAAGGAGAAATGAGCCGAACCTTTTCACCGGGTATGAAGATCACTCATGAAAGATAGTCAAATCGTTGTGACCAGAGAATCTGAATCCCGCGAGCATCGAGCACTTGCACGGCACCACCCGCGCTGTTGATCAACAACATGGTTGTTGGCGTCAGCACTGGTTTTGATCGGTCCTGGAAATTGATGGTGTTGGTTACCGTTCAGAAATGGACGGCAATAAACCTGGTTTTACATGTCGGGTATTCTCATCCGGTCGTGATCGAACCACCCGAAGGGATCACCTTTGAAGTTGATACCAAAACACGCCAGGTGAAAATCCATGGCCGTGATATCGAACAAGTCGGACAAATTGCAGCGAACATTCGGAAAGTTCGCCCACCTGAGCCATATCATGGCAAGGGTATCCGCTATGCCGGTGAGAAGATCCGCCGTAAAGCTGGTAAATCTGGTAAAGCAAAGAAGTAAGGTGAAGTATATGGCTAATAAATCACGTAGTGAAGCACGTATACACCGGCACGAAAGAGTGCGCAAAACTATCAGCGGGACCGCTGACAGCCCGCGCGTTGCAGTCTTCCGCAGCCTGGCTGAGATCTATGCTCAGGTTATTGATGATGAAGCCGGCATTACCCTGGTTTCTGCATCCACTGTCGATAAAGATCTTCGCTCGAAATCAATCGGGCTGAAGAAATCGGAACAGGCTGCCAAGGTGGGCGAATCTCTCGCTGAACGCGCCAAAGCCAAAGGTATCACCAAAGTTGTCTTTGATCGTGGTGGTTTCCGGTATATGGGCCGGGTAAAAGCCCTGGCAGATGGCGCCCGCAAAGGCGGCCTGGAATTCTAACCACGAGAGCACTCGGAAGGATCGGTTATGGATAAAGACTGAATTTCAACCCATGGAATCCGCTTACGATGAGCGTGTCATCGAAATTGCCCGGGTAGCCAAAGTGGTCAAAGGTGGCCGCCGCTTCCAGTTCCGCGTCACGATTGTCGCCGGAGATAACAATGGCAAGATCGGTATTGGTATCGGAAAAGCGAACGCTGTTCCTGATGCCATGCGAAAAGCGACTGAACGGGCTCACAAAAATATGCATCCGTACCCTTTCCGGAACCACCATTCCCCATGAAGTACTGGGTAAGGTTGCCGGCTCCAGTGTAATGCTCAAACCTGCTTCACCAGGTACCGGCGTTATCGCTGGTGGTGGTGTGCGTGCAGTACTCGAAGTCGCCGGTGTGCATGATATCCTCACAAAATCATTGGGCAGCTCCAACGTGCTCAATGTCGTCAAAGCGACTGTATGCAGCTTTGGAAAGCCTGAAATCTGCCCGTATGGAAGCAGCCAACCGGGAAAAGAAACCAAGGATCTGCTTCCATTCTGGGAACGGAGGAAGAATGGCTAAGAAAGCTGCTGCCCCAGTTGTAAAAATGGTGCGCATCACCCAGGTGAAAAGCGCCATCGGTTACTCTGTAGTTCACAAAGCGACCATCCGTGCGTTGGGAATCCATCGCCTCCATCGAGACCGTGGAACATCCGGATACTCCCACTCTGCGCGGAATGCTCTACAAAGTGAATCACCTTGTTGTTGATTGAAGAATAGGCACACCAATGAAACTGAATGACCTAAAACCAAATCCAGGCGCTACAAAAAATAACCGCAAGCGCGTAGGCCATGGTATCTCAGCCGGTCAGGGTAAAACCTCCGGACGCGGTACCAAAGGTCAGGCATCCCGTGCTGGCGAAGGTCCTCGCCTGTACCATCAAGGTGGTAACCTGCCTTTCTACCGCCGCTTGCCATTCATGCGCGGTGAAGGATTTCACCTCGATCAATCGGATCGAATATCAGGAAGTCAACCTCGCTCAGCTGGCTCCTTTGAAGCTGGCGCTGAAATCAATCCGGCTGTTCTGGCTGAAGCAGCCATCATCCGCAAAGCTGGCCGACCTGTCGTCATCCTGGGGGGTGGCGATGTAAAAGTTGCCCTCAAAGTACGCGCTCATCGGATTACCAAATCCGCGCAAAGCAAAGATCGAAGCCGCTGGCGGATCCGTCGAGATCATCTGAGCATCATCCTAAAGGAGAATCCATTATGAAGCGGTCCGCATGGCGCTATTTATGGAAAAGTGAAGACATTAGAAGGAAACTTCTAATCACATTAATGCTTCTTGATCTTTACCGATTGGCGGCAAATATCCCCGTACCTGGAATTGATCACGAAGTGCTGCGAATCAATTGCTACGGGTGGTGGTGCTGGATCAGAACCTGTTCAACCTGCTCGATCTACTTTCAGGTGGAACTGTCTCCAATTTCTCCATCCTGGCAATGGGTGTGTATCCATACATCACCGCACAGATCATCCTGCAACTGCTGATCCCGATCATCCCCGCTCTTGAGCGGAAGATGAAAGAGAATCCCCGTGAAGCGCAGCATTGGATGGAAAGATGGACCATCATCGCTCACCATCCCGATGGCTTTGCTTTCCGCGGTCGGACAGATCAATATCTTCAGCTCGCTCGCCGGCGGACAATCCGTCTTAAAGGTGTATGGTTTCATCGGGTGAGGCGTTATTGCCAACTCTGACCACCTTCGTTCAGTATGGTCGGCGGTACGATGTTGGGTATCTGGCTGGGTGAGTTGATCTCTGAATTTGGTATCCGCAATCAGGGCTTTCCCTGATCATCTTCGCCGGTATCGTGTCTCAAATTCCTTCCCATCTTGGGGATCATTGCTCGGCGACAAGCAATACTGGTGGTTGATCTTCATCGTCCTGATCATCCTCGGTTTGACTGTGTTCGCCATCGTCTTCGTTCAGCAAGGACGCCGGAATGTTCCGGTAATGTTCCCCGGACGGCGGGTCGGCAATCAGCATGTCCATGCCTGTTCGCAGCAATCTGCCTCTGATGGTCAATATGGCGGGTATGATCCCATTGATCTTTGCCCAGTCGCATTTTGACCTTCCCGGCCATTGTGGCCAGCTATTTCCTGGCAATCTCAGACTCCCTGGGTGGCTATCCCTCGCCCGCGGTATCAACAACGTACTTTGGCGGTCAAGGTGGTTGGTACTCCTTTCATGTACTTCCTCATGGTCGTTGCATTTCACCTTCTTCTATACTGATGTTCTTATTCACTCAGCAGAACTATGGTGATAACCTGAAGAAACAAGGCGCTCAGATCCCGGGTGTCGTCCGCGGTGCCCCCACTCAGAAATATCTGACCAAGGTTCAGCGCAGAATCACGCTTCCGGGCGCTTTTTCCTTGGCATGGTCGCGGTTCTGCCCGTATATCATTGGCGCGTTGATGCCGCAGATCGGTCGTTCTGCCGGATTGTTCCTGATCTCATCCGCAGGCTTGCTGATCGTGGTCGGTGTGGTTCGTGATACCTTCAGTATCATCGACACCGAATTGAAATTGCACGGTTACGAGGATTCGCTCATCAAGGGGTAATGATGGCGAACTACTATGTCTTGCTGGGTCCTCCCGGAGCAGGTAAAGGAACACAGGCGAAAGTCGATCGCCGAAACACTGCAGCTTGGCTCATATCTCTTCAGGAGATATCTTTCGGGAGAACCTCTCGAAACAAGACTGAGCTGGGGAAAAAAGCGCAAGAATTCATGAATCGGGGCGAACTGGTTCCCGATGGGCTTGACCATCGACATGGTTCAAAGAAAGACTGCGTAAGACCTGATTGTGTGGATGGGGCCATCCTGGATGGTTTCCCCCGCACACCAGCCCAGGCAGATGCGCTAGCAGTCATGTTGAAAGGAACTAAACGGCGAGGTGATAGCAGTACCGCTGATCACAGTACCTCCTGAGCTTTATCCTGGAACGAATGTCAGGGAGGTTTTCCTGCAGGGCAGCCGGACATGTGTACCACAGCAAGTATCAATCCGCCCAAGGTCGCAGGTATCTGCGATGTTGACGGATCTGAACTTTACCAAAGAGAAGACGACAAAGCTGAAACGGTCCAAAAACGGATCTCCGTCTATCACGCACAAACCGCTCCCTTGATCGAGTACTACCGCAGACGCAGATACTGCTGAAAAGTGGATGGCACTCTGGAGATTGAACAAGTGACTGAAACAAATCCTTTCTGCTTGAAGTCTCAGAGACTGAGTAACGGAATGTCCTGGGAGCGGCAGATCAACATCAAGAGCGTCGCAGAAATGGCCATCATGCGAGAAGCAGGCAGGATCAATGCCGAAGCATTGCAATGCGCCGCCAGCATCATCCGAGCCGGGGTAACCACTGGCAGATCTGAATGCGGCGGCTGAAGAGGTGTTGAAGAAATATGGTGTGTACTCCCCCTTCAAGAACTACCCCGGACCGTATCCGTACCCGGCCAGTATTTGCACCAGCATCAACGCCGAATTCGTTCATGGAATTCCAGGCAACCGCAAGTTGAAGGAAGGAGACATCGTCTCCATGGATTGCGGAACGGTCTATCGAGGGTTTTGTGGGTGATTCAGCGATCACCGTGGGTGTGGGAGAAATCTCCACCAAAGCGCGAAAACTGCTGGAAGTAACCGAGAAGGTCCTTGTATATCGGGATCGAGCAGATGCGAGCCGGAAATCATGTTGGCGATATCGGCGCTGCCATTCAGACAATTTGTTGAAAGCCACCGAATGAATGTAGTTCGCGAATATACCGGTCACGGTGTCGGGCGGAATATGCATGAAGGTCCGGCGGTTCCGAATTACGGCATTCCCGGACAAGGCATGGAACTTACGAAACGGGTATGACCATCGCCCTTGAACCCATGGTCATGCTGGGAACCTACCAGACCAGGATTTTGCAAGACGATTGGACAGTAGCTTCAAATGATGGTGAATTGACGGCTCACTTTGAGCATTCAGTCGCGATCACGGAGAATGGCCCTGAGATACTGACAATTCTCTAGACGGAATCAGTATCGAAAGGTATAATCTAACTTCGTGAGTTCTGTATAAACCTGACGGATATATTGAAGGAGTGAAAGTTACATGAAAGTTTCACCATCCATTAAAAAGCGCTGCGCTAAATGCAAAGTCGTCAAACGTAACCGCAGATTATTTATCATCTGCGAGAATCCGAAACACAAACAGCGACAGGGATAATAAGATTATGGCGAGAATTGAAGGTGTTGATCTCCCGCGTAATAAGCGTGTCGAAATCGGTCTTGACCTACATTTTTGGAATCGGTCCAACCCGAGCCCGAAAAATCATTGCGGAAACCGGTGTAAATCCTGATATCCGCGTGAAAGATCTGAGCGAAGCGGAAGCTGCGTTACTGCGTGAATTTATTGCAAAGAACTTACAAAGTAGAAGGCGATTTACGTCGTGAAGTAACCATGAATATCAAGCGGTTGATTGAGATCGGCTGCTATCGTGGCATGCGTCACCGCCGCAATCTACCTTGCCGTGGACAACGCACGCGCACCAACGCTCGTACTTGCAAAGGTCCCAAGAAGACAGTTGCTGGTCGTGGTCGTCGCCGTGGAGCCGGCAAGAAATAAGCCAGCGCTGATTATCCTGCACCCCGGTACGGGAACCCTCCTCCCGACGGCTGCCTGAGGTGTGGATGCACACTGGCACTTTGTAAATTGAAACTATAGTGAGGATTTATGGCACAAAACGTACGCTCTACAAGACGAACGACCGGTGCGCGAAAAGTAAAGCGCACTCTGTCTTCAGGGCAGGTTCATATCTTTGCCTCCTTTAACAATACCATTGTTACCATCACTGATCAACAGGGTAACGCAGTATGCTGGGGTAGTGCAGGATCCGCCGGATTCAAAGGATCCCGCAAGAGCACTCCTTTTGCTGCACGTCTGGCAGCCGAACAGGCTATCAAAGCAGGTGTATCGATGGGAATCCAGGAAGTGGATGTCTTTATCAAAGGCCCTGGCCCTGGTCGTGAATCCGCCATCCGCGCCGTACAAGCTCTAGGTATGCGGGTACATTCCATCGCGGATATTACCCCGGTACCGCATAATGGCTGCCGTCCGCCCAAGAAACGCCGTGTATGATTATTTTAGAGTGAGGGAATACTGATATGGCTAAGTATATTGGTCCGGTATGTAAACTGTGCCGGCGCGAAGGCGAAAAATTATTTCTGAAAGGCGAACGCTGCTTCACTGCCAAGTGCGCATTTGATCGCCGTGGTTTTGCTCCTGGTCAGCATGGCCGCACTGGCGCCGCGGAAGCGATCGCGCCTCTGACTATTCACGACAACTGCGCGCCAAGCAGAAAGCCCGCCGAGTATATGGCGTTTACGAAAGACAATTCCGCCGCTTCTACGGCATGGCTCAACACCGCCGTGGTCTGACCGGTTTGAATCTGCTCCAGATCCTCGAAACCCGTTTGGACAATGTTGTATTATCGCATTGGTTACGCAGTGAATCGCGCCCAGGCTCGTGAACTCGTTACCCATGGTCACTTTCTGGTCAATAACCGTCGAACTGATATCCCATCGATGCTTCTTAAACCGGGCGATCAAGTTGATTGTTCGAGATGGATCCGAAGGATACCACCTATTTTAAAGAACTGCGAGACTTTGCAGAAAATCGCAATAGTTCCAACCTGGGTGGAGCGAGATCTGAAAAACCTGTCGGGGCGAGTTATACGCTTGCCAGAACGGGCTGAAGTCGACGGAAATCTGAACGAACAGCTCATCGTCGAGTACTACTCTCGCTAAAGCAATCTAGCGCTGGTACGCGGTTGTACAGGGTGTATTGGCAAGAGGGAAGCAAAAGTGACTGGTCTAAGTAACATGGTAACACCGAAAGTTGAGCGGGAAGCTGAAGCCCGTAACTACGGCAAATTCATCATCAGTCCGCTGGAACGTGGATTATGGTGTCACGCTTGGTAACGCTCTGCGCAGAGTTCTGCTTTCCTCATTGGATGGCGCCGCGGTCACCTCCATTCGCGTTTCTGATGTGCTGCATGAATTCAGCGACATCCCCGGTGTACGGGAAGATGTCATTCAGGTGATGCTTCAAATCAAGCAGATCCGCCTGAAACTCTATGATGTGGATATCGCCACCATGCATCTTGATGTCCATGGCGAAGGTGTGGTAACTGCTGCGGATATTAAAGTACCGGCGGAAATCGAAATTGTCAACCCGGATCTGTATCTCTTCACAGTGGATGATAAAAACACCCATCTGGAGATCGATCTGACCGTGGAACGCGGCCGCGGATATCTCACCGGCGACTGAACGATGCCAGCAAACTGCAGATTGGCGAATTGCCCGTGGATGCGATCTTCAGCCCGGTCAAACGCGTGAACTGGAATGTTAGATCCGCCCGTGTTGGACAGAGCACCAACTTACGACAAACTCGAATTGGAAATCTGGACAGACGGAACACTCTCACCGGAAAAAGCTTTAGGCACCTCTTCGGTCATCCTCATTGAGCACCTGCGCTATCTGGCAGGCGTCAGTGAAGATATCACCGATCTGGGTGTGGATAAAGAATTCGCCGGCACTCGCCTGACCAGCGAAGCTGCCGAAACACCCATTGAAAACCTTGATCTTTCGGTACGGGTCTTCAACTCTCTCAAGCGGACCGGCATCACCAATGTCGGTGATGTCCTGGAACTGCTTGAAAAAGGTGATGATGCAGTGATGTCCATCCGCAATTTTGGCGAGAAGAGCTTAGATGAACTCCGCGACAAGATGCGTGAAAAGGGCTTCCTGCACGATGAAAAGGAAGTGGAGTAATTATTATGCGTCATCAGATAGCAGGTTATCGATTAAGCCGTGGTAAAGATGAACGGACTGCGTTACGCCGCACTCTGATCCGCCAGTTATTTGAACATGAGCGGATTACAACCACCAAAACCAAAGCTGCCGCCATCCGTGGTGATGCTGAAAAGCTGATCACACTGGCACGCAACAGCGCAATTCTAAGACGGATATTGAAAAAGTGAATGCACGCCGTTTGGCAGCCAGCGACTCTGGGCAATGCGCCCGAGACCGTGAAGCAAACTCTTTGATGATCTCGGACCCCGCTTTACCAAACGTAACGGCGGATACACCCGTACCCTCAAGCTTGGTCCAAGACTTGGCGATGCGGCTGAGATGGTCATCATTGAATTGGTTGAGGAATAATCCTGCTTCGCAGGGTTACCCTGAGCGATCAGGGATCCGCTTAGTCCTGAATGGACGAAACGGAATGGCACGTTACCAAGTAATACTCTCATACGACGGCACGGATTATTTCTGGATTTCAGCGTCAAAAAAACGCATCGATCCGTCCAGGGTGAAGTGGAAGCAATCGCTCCGCAGATTGGCTGGGATGGCAGTACCATCTCAGCGCGGGACGAACAGACACCGGAGTGCATGCAGCGGTCAGGTCATCGCTTTCGATCTCGATTGGCGGCATGACACCGGTAGACCTTCTTCATGCTCTCAACGCGAACTTACCGGCGGATATCTCCGCGAGAGAAGTGAGCAGAAGCAGATGCATTTTCATCCACGCTATGATGCGTCCAGCCGGGAATACGCTATCAGGATCCTCATCGATCCTGCACGTGATCCGCTGCGCTGGAACGGTACTGCTGGCGGATGGATGCATCCGCTGAATTTTGACATCCTACACAGATCTGCTGCCGCTCTTCCTCGGAAGGCATGATTTTCCGCTTATGGGAACCCACCCCGTCCCAGGGCTCAACACGATCACGAAGTGCTCCGCTCACAATGGATGATGCAGGATGGCATGTAGTCTTCTCGCCATCGAGGCAAACGCCTTTCTTTACCATATGGTTCGAGAGGATCGTGTTTCTGTCAGGTCGCTGCTGCCGCCGGAAAGGTCAGCATGACCCGGCTTGAGAAAGCTCTCGAAAGGACTTGACGATCACCCTGGAATTGCTCCGGCTCACGGGTTGACCCTCACCAGGGTGATCTACGAGGACGCGAGCGCCCAGCCCAGTGCCGATGTGGAACCGGACCAGACGTACAGTATGGTCGAGTAAACACATATTTGTATGTTGAGAACTGGAATAAAAGTTAACCTTTGTACGTGGAGAGAATAAACTGTGGACAAGACATACGTCCTAAAAGGAAAAACTGAACGCAATTGGGTTGTGGTGGATGCCAACGAGCAGACCTTGGGTCGCGTTGCCACCAATATCGCTATCCCTCTTGCTTGGAAAAAATAAACCCACCTTTACCCCGGGTGTGGCGATGGGCGATTCAGTCATCGTCATCAATGCCAGCCACATTGTGGTTACCGGCAACCGCCTGGTGGAAAAGTTCTACCATAGCACTCCGGGTATCCGGGTGGATTAAAATCAACCAGCCTCAAAGATCAACTCAAAAATCATCCTGACCGGGTGATCCGCGCTGCTGTTTGGGGAATGATTCCTCATAACAAAGTTGGTCGCGAGATCATCAAGAAACTGCGTGTCTATCAGTGAAGGACAACATCCTCACGCTGCGCAGACTCCCGAGAGTGGTTGAGTAAAGGAGTGGAAGCATGACAGTTCAGTATTATGAAGGTATTGGGCGTCGCAAAGAAAGCACTGCCCGTGTGCGTTTGATGAGCGGCAACGGCAGATTCATTGTCAACGAAAAAACCGGTGAAGAATACTTCACCCGAATTGGCGACGTCGATGCCATCCTGGCTCCGCTGGCTGCAGCCGGCCACGACCGCGTCAGTATGATATTTCCGTCAAAGTGATGGGCGGTGGTGTTACCGGTCAAACCGATGCCGTGCAGCTTGGTCTAGCCCGCGCGATCACCAAGCTCGACCCGGAGCTGGTCCCCACCATGCGCAAAGGTGGCTTCCTCACCCGCGATCCACGGGTCAAGGAACGGAAGAAACCAGGTCTCAAACGAGCCCGTAAGGCACCAACCTACACCAAACGGTAGTATCTGCCGGTTGATTCGAAATACCAAAACAGAACCTCATTATCTGGGGTTCTGTTTTTATTATCCGTATGCTCGAATTCGCATGGTTTTGAATTATTCGTTGAATGCGACCTCCGGCGTGGGGTATTACGATCAAACCTCAAATTGCCGCCAATCGGGGTAAAATGAACCATCAACTCAATCCATGGATAAACCTATGACACCAGGAATCACTCTACTCGGACTTGGTCCGGGCTCACCAGACCTATTGACTGTGCAAGCGCGTGACATCCTCGATAGAGCAGAGGAAATCTACGTCCGGACGGAACGGCATCCGGTTGTTCAGGCATTGCAGACGACAAAGAAAATCCATTCCTTCAATTCGTCTGTATAAATCCGCCGAGCGATTTGAAGAGGTATACGACCAGATCATCGAGACGATCCTCAAGCTGGCTCGGGATGGCAAAGAGATCATCTACGCGGTTCCCGGGCATCCATTCGTGGCAGAGACGACCTGCCCTGAGATCTACCGCAGGGCAACGTTGGAGGGGATCGCCGTGCAAGTCGTGGAAGGCTTGAGCTTTATCGAACCGGTGTGTACCGCCCTGGGATTGGATCCCTTCCCGAGATTGGTCCTCGCGGACGCGATCGAGGTCGGGCAAAAACATCACCCGGATTACCCGCCCGATATGCCCGTCCTGTTCACCCAAATTTATTCACGGGCAGTCGCCGCGGAATTGAAGATGACCTTGAACGCGGTCTATCCTGACCTGCATCCGGTCAGACTGGTGCATGCGGCCGGAACAGCGGATGTGATGGTGGAGGAGCTGCACCTGTTATGAGATCGACCGCAGCGAGCAGGATCGATATCACCACCGCCCTGTATGTCCCTCCACTGGAGAATGGCAGTTCCTTTGAGTCATTCCAGGAGATCATCGCCCATCTGCGTGCACCGGATGGCTGCCCCTGGGATCGCGAACAAACTTATTCGTCTTTGCGCAAGCATTTATTGGAAGAGACCTACGAGGCGCTCTCCGCCATGGATCAGGAAGACCCCGAGAAGATGGCGGAGGAATTTGGCGACCTGCTGCTCCAGATCGTGCTGAATGCGCAGATCGGAAGCGAAAATGGCGACTTCTCGATGGTGGTATTCTGCGCCGGATTTATGACAAGATCATCCGCCGGCATCCGCATGTATTTGGGAATGTCAAAGTGGATGGGGTTGACAATGTACTATCCAATTGGGAAAAATTGAAAGCGGACGAGAGAGCGAGTGACGGAAGTGAGAAGAAGTCCCTGTTGGAGGGTGTGCCGCTCAATTTTCCGGCGTTATCCCAATCCCAGGAGATCCAGGACCGGGCCGCCCGGGTGGGTTTCGATTGGAAGGATGAAGCAGGGGTGCAGGACAAGATCGGGAAGAGCTGGTGGAGTTATCCGAGACGATCACGCCCGAAGAGTACGAGGACGAGCTGGGTGACCTGTTCTTCGCGATGGTCAACCTGGCCCGCTGGCGGAAGATCGATGCGGAGAGCGCTTTGCGGAAGGCGAATCAGAAGTTCCGCAGCCGGTTTGGATATATTGAAGAGTCCGCCCGCAAGGCTGGCAAATCGGTATCCGACCTGTCTTTCGATGAGCTGAATGATCTTTGGGAAGCCGCGAAAGGCGAACTCGGATAGGCCCCCACCCAACCCTCCCCCAGGAAATTCGTGGAGGAGGACTTGAAGCTTATCAGTTCGATGTTCTTTGGCGTAAATCAGGCATAACAAAAGTCCTCCCCCGATACTGGTCGGGGGAGGATTTAAGGAGAGGGCTTTTATCTTTTGACCTTGGTTTTAGAGAAGTGCCCCTACCCAACCCTCCCCCAGGAAATGCCTGGGGGAGGACTAACTCAATCCGAATTTGCAGAATCTTGGGATACCCAAGTGCAAAATCCTCCCCCGATATTGGTTGGGGGAGGATTTAAGGAGGGGGCTTTTGTCTTTAGATCTTGGCGCCAGTCAAGAGCCCCTACCCAACCCTCCCCCAGCAACTGCCTGGGGGAGGACTAAGGTCACGCTTTCCGGTTTAACTAAGGTAAACCCGGGGTATTACGCAAGGAGAGGGCTATTTTCTAACCGGCTCGAACCGGGCGGTGAAATGGCGCATCAGCGGCGCCTGATAGGTGAATCGATAGCCACCCAATTCCTCACGATGCTCAGCCACCTTCCTCAGAACATCGATCACATAATCGAAATGGCTGGCCGTGTACATCCGGCGGGGAATCGCGATCCGCACCAGCTCCAGCTTGGGGTGGATCATCTTGCCCGTGTCCGGGTCGGGATAAGCGAACATCACCGAACCGATCTCGCACGCGCGGATGCCTCCTTCGAGGTACATCTCCGCCGCCAGCGCCAGCCCGGGGTACTCACCCTGCGGAATATGCGGCAGCAGCTTGCCCGCGTTCAAGTAGATGGCATGCCCGCCCGGAGGCTCAATAATGGGGATGCCCGACTTCGATCAGCATGTTCCCCAGATAACCCGTCTGCCCGATGCGGTAAGCCAGGTAATCCTCATCCAAACCTTCCCACAGACCGACGGCCATCGCGTCCAGATCGCGCCCGGCCAGCCCGCCGTAGGTGGGGAATCCCTCGCGCAGGATCAGCTCATTCTTACCTTCTGGATACAGCTCCTCGTGATCGCATCGCCAGGAAGCCGCCGATATTGACCAGCGCATCCTTCTTCGCGCTCATCCAGGCGCCGTCCGCCAGACTGAACATCTCGCGGGCAATATCCACCACCGCCACGTTCTCGTAGCCCGGTTCGCGCAGTTTGATGAAATAGGCGTTCTCAGCGAAACGGCAGCAGTCGATGAAGAACGGGATGCCGAATTCGCGGTAGATCTTCGACACCTCGCGGATGTTCGCCATCGAGACTGGCTGCCCGCCGCCGGCGTTGTTCGTCACCGTGATCGCCCCAAAGGGGATGTTCTCCGCGCCGGTCTCCACGATGAAATGCCCGCAGCTTGTTCGGTGTCCATGTTGCCCTTGAAGGGATGGTGGCGAGCAGGGATCGAAGGCTTCTTCGATGACCAGATTGGTCGGCCGCCCGCCCCGGGCGCGGATGTTGCCCTCGGTCGTATCGAAATGCATGTTCGAAGTGACGTATTGTCCCGGCTTTACCAGCAAGTGCGGCCAGAATGTTCTCCGCGGCGCGTCCCTGGTGGGTGGGCACAAAGAACTCGAACCCGGTGATCTGGGTCATCGCATCCTTCAAGCGGAAGAAAGAGCGGGCGCCCGCGTACGATTCATCCCCCTCCATCATTGCCGCCCACTGGTGGTGGCTCATCGCGCCGGTCCCCGAATCGGTCAGAAAATCCAGGTACACATCCTCCGCTTTGAGCGAGAAGATGTTGTAATTGGCCGCCTTCATCGCTTTCTCGCGCGCCTTGCGGTCGATCAGTCGAATGGGTTCCACCATCTTGATGCGGAATGGCTCAGCCGGATGTCGGCTCATTCACATCCTCCATGGGTGATTTGGGGTTGGGATGGAATTAGTGTAGCACTAAACCCGGAATCGCTCTATATAACTGGTGCCCGGGGAGAAGAAATTGGTGAGTGGAGATTTGAGATCAGAAAGTGGAAAGTGGTAATTGGGGGAGATCAGAGACCAGAGACCAGAAGTCACAGCATAGACTATCTAGTTAAGCCTGGTTTCAGGTTTCTGGCATCTAAATTCATTAACGGTATTTGAATTCAAATCGAACAATTCCCTGGACAATCATGGTTGAGTATAAAATTTGAATAATACAGATGTAAGGCCTGATCCGATTATATAGGTTCGGGACTGGCGAGGGGGTAGTTGTCAATTGTGACAGGAATATTCGGTGGTAAAAAATGGAAAGCAAAGTAGATTTCCATGCGATAATTAGGGTGGGGTAACAATGGGGAATTATTAATCTTTGGGTTCGAGATCAACTCCTTCTACCCAACCTATTCGCTAAGTGAGCACAAATAGCTAAATCATTATGAAATCAGAGAAACAACTCATTGAGAAAAAAACAAGCCGAGATATTCCTGGGTCTCTATAACTCTGCCAATGGAACTCATTTTGGGATAAAATTTCTCGGCGATTCACCGATGTGACCTGCATCAATTCACAGACAGGAAATCGTCTCTATCTAGAGATTACTCTTCTCGAGAACCTACATGGAGATATAGCTTTTGAGCTTGGTCGCCGAAGCGACCTAACTCAGCAACCACCCAAACAACTGTTGTTGACTTTTTCAATGATGTTGTACCAATAATTAGCGAAAGACTTGAGGACAAGCTGCTCTCAAAGTATAGCGAAAACACAGCATTGGTTATTCGTCAGGTCAGCATTCTATGGGAGCCTATGGAGTGGAAATGGATTACCCCTACCCTTAAGACTGAAGTCTTGAAGGGAAAAGAAAATTATTATGGTGCAGGCATTTGGGTGATTTGATACCAGCACATGGCCCACTTCCAAAATGCTTTTCTGTATCTGCCCACCCGGAATAGGCAGTGAAGGAAAAGCCGCCTGAGATTGCACCTACCAAATAATATGCTTGTCCGCCCAAAGTTGTAGGCTGGGTTGTGTGTTGTTTGAGAAACCCTGCATCCATCTAATAAGGATCTCGAATGTTGGATTTCGGATTATGATCCTCTACCAAACCTACTCACTGATGTTTTGGTTTATATGGATTTTAAAATCTTAATAACAGGCTTTCTATGGAAGCCAGTAGATATTCCCGATACGTTTTATTTTTAAATCCGGTGTTATTCTCCCAACCAAATTCACGCATATAGTCTGTCAACTCTACAATTAAGAATTATTTGATAAAAGGTCCCTGATTGTAATTAGCGACTATTAGTTGACGACCATCAGGTGATAAATCATATAAGTAAAACGGAACGGATAACCCCTGTGCGTCTCTAGTTAAAAGTAACGCCGTCTAATCGATTAAGGTGTGGGTTTATATCCTTCAGCAACACCAAATATAAGGCAAGTGGATAATTAGGATAATAATAATGACCTTCAGCTGCTATCGCTCTGTTGTAATAGCTTCCGTCGTCGTATAACAGTATTCTGGAACTATCCGGATACCAACGTAAATGATAGTTATGATGATACATGAAGTTATCGTAAGCCGGGTTAAAAGGAGGTTGTAGCACAATTTTTGTTGGATTGTCTATATTGGAAAGAGGTGCAATGTACATTATGAGACACTTACGAACAAAATCATCTACGTAAGTCAAATCTATTATTCTTTTCTCCTTATCGTATTTTGTATACACACCACCCCGAACCCATGGAGTCCAATACGCCTGACCTTCGCAACCCGGTTCCCGTTCGGTGGGGATCCAGGCAATGCGTTTACCATCAGGCGAAAACTTGTATCGTCCCCAATGACCAGTTATAATCTGTTTTCCATTGGATTAAGAATTTCCCTGTTCCGGAACCATCGATATTAGTCCACCATAATGCGTCAAATTTCCCTTTTGCATATAAAAACCCCAAGATCACTTTTGAACTCATTTTTACATTATTAGTCCAATAAATGCGAGTTTTATCTACTAATTCAATCCCATCCACTTTTATTTCTTGAGCACTTATTTCCTTTGGGTTCGTTCCATCGATATTGACTGTAAATAATCCCCGATTCGACGAACCTTCACGAATGTAAACTATTCTAGTGTTATCCAGAAAAGCAGCTTGTCCTGATGAGTTTGACAACCCAGTAGCCAGTTTAATTGGTTCTAAATCCGATAAATTCAGATGGATTAAGTGCAAATCACCTTCCCGCTGCCAGAGAATGAAGAAAAAAGCAACATCTGGCCGTCAGGAGAAATACTATCAATATTATTAGAGCCATTAATGCCGTTTGTTATGGGTGTCGAATCAGTGCCATCCAAATTTGAAGTAAATATATTCACTTTCCCTTCTAAATCAGGAAATTCTTTTTCAAATGCGACCTTGTAATATTCAAAAATCAACTTCCCTGATCCGCCACCGATTTGCGTAGGAGTGGGGATCAGTGTCGGTTAGTCGAGCTAGGGGACGGTGTGGGGGTTGGAGACGCTGTAGGGCTTGGGGTCAAAGTTATACTAGGCCCAGGGGCGAAAGTAAGGGTTGGCGTTAGCGAAGATAGTTGGGTAGTACAGAGTGCAGAAAAAGAAAAACGAGTAGAGAAAGTAGTGTACGTTTCATTCTGATTCCCTTATACTTATCTGAGGTGAATATCATGGCATGTTCAGCTAAATTCTTCCAATACTTCAACAAGGGATTTAGCAGTGTGATGTTAATTCAAGAAATATCCTAACTTCAATTGATGTTAATCGGATTAATTCAATAATCATCAATTAGCCCGATGGGCATCCAATTATTATATTAAGCCTAGGTCTGCTTTCAATAAAAATCAAGTGAAACAAGGTTAATAATTACTTCCAAAGAAATTCTATCATCGTAAACGAAAAGGTTCGATTATTATGTTTTCGATCTAGCATTTCTCTAAATATCACACGGAATATATTTGAGGAGTATTATAATTGAATATACTTATTTCACATACGAGTTTATAGGCTGGGTTGAGCGTTTTTGGCGAAACACGGCATCCAGGCGTAAAAGTATTATTGTTAGATGGTTCGAGCGGTATAAAATCAAAAATATATAATAATCTATGTGTTGTCGAACGGATCACCGGGTTCGTTTTTGGAATGAGTGGCGGGGAGTGAAATCGGAGTTGTTGGGTTTTAAATCATGATCCTCAACCAAACGTACACTCTTCAAACCGTTACACACGAACATATAAAAGGGAGGTCAACCGATGAAACCATACCAAACCATTCTCAGACCTGGCTTCCGCTCACGGGATCGAGCTATGGGCATGATCGGCGCGTGGACGGGGTTCGCTGTCAACGAGATCTACGCCGTCGCCTCGTTGATCGGCTTTCTGTCTGTCAAGACCCCAACCGATCAAGTCAGCGATCCGTACCTCTCGATCATGACGTTGATGATCGTCCTGATGGTGCCATTCCTGGTGCTCACGATGGTGGCCGTCCACGCCTACGCGGCGCCCGAACACAAATCCTACAGCCTGGCTGCCCTGGCTTTCATGGTGGCTCTTGCCGCCATCACGTCCAGCGTCAATTTTGCCCTGTTCGTCGTCGCCCGTCAGCCCGCCCTGGCATCCAGCATGTGGACCACGCAGTTCATCACCACCGGATGGCCGCCCTTGCCTCAGACGATCGACACCTTTGCCTGGGATTGGTTCTTCGGCCTGTCCATGCTGCTGGCGGCTCCGGTGTTCCGGGGTGGCCGGCTGCAGAATGCCACCCGCGCGCTGATGATCCTGACCGGCGTCATCTGCATTGTGGGGCTGCTCTGGCTGCCGATCTCCCCAGCCCAGGCCAATTGGATCGGCATTGTCGGGTGGGGCGTGGTCGGTCCGTTCGTGTTTTTGCTGCTGGCAAATCTCTTCACCCGCATCCAGCCGGAGGCATGGCCCGTCCGCGGGGGTATAAGACAAGATCCCCCGGTTTCGAACCCCATCGAGCGGATGGGGTCCGAAACCACCCCCTTTATAAGGGGGTACAATTCAGAACGAAAAATACATCCCCGTGTCCAAGGTCAGTGTGATACCAACCGCATGATAAAGGGGTACCCATCCGTACATAATAAACATCCCCTGGCGCCACATGGAGCCAGGGGATGAATATTTCAATACGAATAAATCTTAGAGGTCGAGTTTCTCGGGAACGCGGAAGTTCTCATTGGCTTTGAGCACTTCATCGGTCACATTGAAGTTCAGGTCGTCGCCAACGATCTGCTTGCAGTATTCTTTCAAACGACCCTGCCAGGTATCCTGGTTGACATAGAAGATCTTGGCGCCGCCCAGTTCGTGCTGGTACTGGGGCCAGGGTTTGGTCGGTTGAGCCATCGAGAGACCGGCCATGCGCCAGCCATTGTAGCTTTCGAAGGTGGACCACCATTCCTGAACCTTGACCATTTCCATCGCGTAGAAGGTCTTGGCGTAGTACATCGGCCAGCCCAATTTTGCGCGGCGGGAGAAGGTGAGGGTGTGCAGGCTGACAGCCACGTCTTTATCCCAGACACGGCCATTCGCGAAACCAAGCCATTCGCCATCCACCAGACCCACGAAGGTGAAGGGGTCTTTGAGGCGTTTGCGGCGCAGTGCCAGCACTTCACCATAAACTCGGACGCCCACGATATCATAGAAGTCTTTTTCGACTTTCATGACCTTTTCGAGGTAGCCGAGCATGGGGTCGATATCGCTGTCCTGGATCGCGCGGATGTAGAGCATGCGTCCATCGGGAAGTTTAACCTGGGCGCCTTTCCATACGGGCAGATTCATCGGCGGCGCGGAGAGAATACCTTCAATCTCGCGTACATCGATTTTCATTTCTTCAACAGATACTGGGGTTGGGAGAGCAACTTTCATGTTTAAATCCTTTTCTAGGGAATAATTGGTGTAGTAAAAGTATAGCCACCTGAAAATGGATAGTCAATCAGTGCGGGGGTGATTAAGAGGGAATAGGGAGTTATGTAATATTAAACGTGCGTATTCCGGCGGATTTTGCTGATTTCCGCATGACAATCATCGGGATTCTGTTGATGAAAGGCAGTCTGGGCAAGGTCGGAGATCGGAGAACGGAAATCGGAGATCGGAGATCGAGGAACGGAGATCGGGGAACGGAGAACGGGGAATGGAGAACGGAGAATGGAGAACGGAGAATGGAGATCGGATATCGGATATCTAGATATCCACTCACTGATCTCCTCCCCTGTCCTCAGGGCAGCCCATCAAACACCAGCCTGTCCATGCCCAACCCGATGGCGGTTTGCAGGAGGAACACATCCCCGTACCAGCCGGCGGATTTCAGCTCGCGGTATGATCTCGCCATCTCTTTGCCGACATACAGGTAATGCCAGGATTCGTTGCGGATGCCGTCGTGATTGGCGGTATAGCTGGCGCAGAAACCATACTCCCAGGCATGATCCGCCAGCCATTTGCCGGCCTTGGTCCGTTCGAAACCGGAGTTGATATCCACCAATTTGCCGATCTCGCTCGAGGTGAAATCCAATGCCAGACCGGTGTGATGCTGGGATGTGCCCGGCAGCAGGACGGTGCTCTTATCCTTGGCCTGGCTGTAGGCGATGGCCTGCTCTTCAAACGAGCGGAAACCGGAATGCACATACAGCCCGGTTCGGGCGCTGTTGGAGACGGCGAACAGCGCCTCCAGGTCTATCTGGCACAGGGTATGGATGCGGACATGCTCATTGGCCACCAGGATGCCGTCCATGCTGAGGGGAAGCGATTGCAGCGCGGGTTCAATCGTGGCCTTGATCTCCTCCTCCAGGATGGGGTGGGCGCGGTCCACGACCCGGTATAAGAGGGGATCGGGTAAGCTTTGTTTCTCCGGGATGGCGATGACCGTTTCTTGCGCATTCTTTCGGGGAAAGAAAAGCCGGGAGGCGGGCATGGAGGCCATCAACATCATCAAGAAGTGTCTGCGGGGGATCGGATTCATCGGGTTAATTGTAGCGGATATCCGCCCGATTCGAGAAGCCTGCGCCGCTTAAGGTACAATTCTGCTCATGAAGCGATACGGATTTGGGTTTGCCCTCCTGCTCGGAGCGGTCGGCTGCATGCTGGCGGCCTATCTGCCGGTGAAGCAGATGGAACTGCGCCAGAATTTTCCTATCGGGCAGGCGGTCGACAATTTGGATGAGCCAGAGATCGAACGAGTGCAGGCACTTTTCCCAAAGGGGTATCTGGAATCGTGCCGGGTGACCCTATCCACCCGCTGGCCGGATGAGCTGCGGACCGGCTTGCGATCCGGCATCCACCAGGAGGTTCAATTCGTCTGCCTGTCCGGGCTTGCTCCGGATGTGCGGATATCCGTGCAAGGCCGGATCGATGAGCAGGTGAGATGGATCCTGCCCGACGGCCTGATCACCCTGCCGCTGAATGGGAATGCCCCCCAACAACTGACCTGGACGGTGACCCCTGAGAGGGCCGGTGCGTGGAGCGCCGTCCTGTGGACGTACCTCACCTTTTCGTCCGGCGATGGCCAGGAGATCACCGTTCCAGTGGCGTCCATTCCCATCCGTGGAAATTCCTTCACCCTGCTGGGGATGGATCATAAAGCCATCCGGTTGGTCGCCTGGATCCTGGGTGGACTGGGCATCCTCACGCTCGCGTTGGTGAAGGTGTTCAGGCTGATCAAATCCAATTGATCCGGTCGGGCGGGAAATTCTTCCCCGAGCCAACCCCTTCCTTCCGATATGATATTTATTCTCTGAGATGTGACATACGGTAATCGCTTTCTCCGAAGCGGTTCTGATACCATATCCTTGTCCGGTCAGCGGACATCCGAGCGCAGGTTGACTTGACTAGATCACTTTTAGAGGATAAAGTCATCTGTGATAGAATAAAAAAGATGTGACCTGCGCAGCGTGATCCGCCGGGTTATCTCTGATCCCAATCCATTCACACGAGGGGTTCTATGCATCTGGACTGGTTATACATCGGGGTCTTTATGGCGGTGTCCGTAGCGCTGCCGGCAATAGCGATCACATTGGCGGGTATTCTTGCGCCAAAAAAACCCAATCCCATTAAGAATTCAGTCTATGAATGTGGAATCGAAACGGTCGGCGAGACCTGGGTTCAGTTCAAAGCCCAATACTATGTGTACGGTCTGGTCTTCCTCGTCTTCGATATTGAAGCGGTATTCCTATTTCCCTGGGCGGTCGCATTCGATCAACTAACGCTTTACGCGGTGCTGGAAGGCATCCTCTTCCTGGCGATTTTAGCCGGAGCGCTCCTGTACGCCTGGAAAAAAGGCGCGCTCGACTGGTCCTGATACTGCCTGCCTTCTATTCTTACTAAGGAGTAGATATGCCTTTCTGGAGTGATCCACTTCAATTCATCAGTCTATGGCTGCAACAACTTCTGGTGAACGCCGGGATGAGCGCAACACTCGCCTATCCGCTGGTCAACATCGCCGGGGCCGTTGTCTTGCCTTTGCTCTCCCTCCTGTGGGTGATCTTCCTGATCTGGTATGAGCGCAAGCTGATCGGCCGAATTCAGGACCGGTTTGGCCCGAACCGGGTCGGTCCCTGGGGTATCATCCAGCCGTTCGCCGATATGATCAAGATCTTTGCCAAGGAATACATCACGCCCACCGGCGCGGATAAGATCCCGTTTAACATGGCTCCGATCCTGGTGGTGGCATCGGTCATGTTCATGTGGGCGGTCATCCCTTTCACCTCCACGACCTACGGCGCGAATATTAATGTAGGGGTACTGTATATCATCGCGGTCGGAGCCATCGGCGAATTGGGCATCATCCTGGCCGGATACGCCTCCAATAACAAATACGCCATGATGGCCGGTTTCCGTGTCCTGGCCCAATTGATCTCCTACGAAGTACCGATGGTCTTATCCCTCCTGATCCCGGTGTTACTCAGCCGTTCGATGGGGATCAATACCATCATCCAACATCAACAGGTGTGGTATATCCTGATCGCGCCGGTCGCGGCCATTATCTTCTTCATCACCTCGGTCGCTGAAGTGGGGCGCTCGCCCTTTGACCTGGCCGAAGCTGAATCTGAGATCGTGGCCGGGTTCAATATCGAATATTCCGGTCTGAAATTCGGCATGTTTTATGTGGGCGAGTTCCTGCATGCCTTCACCGCGTCCATGGTCTACACCGTGCTTTTCCTCGGCGGATGGCAGGGTCCAGGGGCGGTTGAGATACCCATCCTGGGCTTTGTTTATTTTGGGATCAAAACGCATGGTCGTGTACTTCGTCTTCATCTTATTCCGTGGATCACTGCCCCGCTTCCGGATTGACCAGATGATGGCGTTGAACTGGAAGGTGTTGACCCCCATCGCCCTGCTCATGGTCAGTCTGACCGCGGTGATTGAAAAGACATTCGAAGACGCCGCTCCGCTGCCGCATAATCTGGCGCTGCTGGCCGTCAATATTCTGGTGGTCGCGATCGTGGTGCTGGTCAGCCGAAAGTCGCTATCCGCCCGCAGAGAGCACATCGAAACCTTCGCGGATGACAATCGCGAAATGGCGCGCAAATTGATGGGTGAATGAGGATTCGCTTATGACTTTGATCCAGATAATTTTCCTAGTGACAGCGGCTGTGATGATCGTGGCGGCTGTCTGCGTCGTCACGGTCCGGAAGATGCTGCACGCCGCCTTATGGCTTGTCCTGACCCTCTTTTGCGTGGCGGTCTTTTTCGTCCTGCTCGAAGCGCCCTTCTTTGGGGTGGTCCAGGTGGTGGTGTACATCGGCGCGATCGCGATCCTGATGATCTTCGCGGTGATGCTCACCCGCCGGATGATGTTCGATGAGAGCAGTCCGTTCAACCGTCAGGCGATCATCGGCGCGATCACAACGGTGATCCTCTTTGGCGCAATCGTATTCGGGATATCGCGTTGGCCCGGTTTTACCCTGACCAGCGTGGAATTACCCGCGGATTTTGACCCGATCAAGCTGATGGGGGTCTCGTTGGTGTCCCCGGACCAATTCCTGATCCCGTTCGAAGTCGCTTCGATCCTGCTCCTGGCAGCGTTGATCGGCGCGATCTATGTCGGTCGTGAGAAACAATCATGAAACGAGACGCGAGGTTGAGCGCATGATTCCACTTTCCTGGTACCTGATCCTCGCCGCAGCCCTCTTCTGTGTGGGGCTATTCGGGGTGATCGCCCGTAAAAATGTGATCGGGATTTTGATGGGCATTGAACTGATGCTCAATGCGGTCAACATCAACCTGATCGCATTTTGGCGTTATATCACCACATCGACGATGAACGGACTGGTCTTCGCCATCATTGTGATTGCCGCCGCGGCAGCCGAAGTTGCCGTGGGGTTGGCGATCATCATCGCGGTCTATCGCGGCAGATCCACCGTTGTGGCTGACGAAGTCAACGAATTGAAGGGATGAAAGAAGAATGACGACACAATCATTGGTATGGCTCATCCCATTGCCGCCGCTGGTGGCTTTCGCCCTGATCATACTCTGGACCAATAAATGGAAAGCTGTAAGCCATACCCTGGCGATAGCCGGGGCGGCTCTTTCGTGGTTTATGTCGATGGTTGTTTTCTTCGCTGCCATCAGGGTACCGAATCTGGCTGAAGACCCCATCGCGAGTGCCTTCGAGTGGCTGCCGATAGGGGCGCATGCGTTGCGCATAGGCATCCAAATCGACAGCCTGTCCGCTGTGGTTCTGTTCTTCGTCTCCTGGACGATCCTGATGATCTTCATCTATTCGGTGGGATACCATAATTTCGGTCAACCGAAAGGGGAGAATGATCTGGCTGGTCTGCCTCCGCATGGCGCGGGGATCAAGGATGAGCATGGACACATTCATCTCGTGCCGTCCATTGAACCGATGTATTCCCGCTTTTTCGCTTTCATCAGCCTGTTCGCCTTCGCGATGTATCTGTTGGTGGTAAGCGACAACCTGCTGACCCTGTATGTCGGTTGGGAGATCATGGGCTTGTGCTCCTACCTGCTGATCGGATTCTGGTTCGCAAAGGAATCCGCCCGCAAAGCCGCCATCAAAGCGTTTATCACCACCCGCGTGGGCGATGTCTTCATGCTGTTGGGGATTGCCTTCCTTTATTATGCGACCGGCACTTTGAATTACAAAGAGATCTTCGGTAATCCTGAATTGTTGGCACGGATGGCCTCAACGCCCTCCACGATTCTGGGTCTGTCCGTCGCCGGTTTGATCGGCCTGCTCCTGTTCATTGGCACAGTCGGGAAGAGCGCGCAATTCCCGCTGCATGTCTGGCTGCCAGACGCGATGGAAGGTCCCACCCCCGTCTCCGCCATGATCCATGCCGCGACCATGGTCTCGGCGGGTGTGTACATGTGCGATCCGCATCTTCCCCCTGCTCTCCGCCGGTTGGGAGCACGGTATGCCGCTCACCCCGGCATTGACGATTGTGGCGACCATTGGCGCCTTCACGGCGTTGTTCGCGGCGACCATCGCTGTGGCTCAGAACGACATCAAACGCGTTCTGGCTTATTCGACCATCTCGCAATTGGGGTATATGATCGCAGCGCTGGGTATTGGTGCGTATGCGGCAGCCACATTCCACCTGGTCACTCATGCGTTTTTCAAGGCATTGCTCTTCCTCGGCTCCGGTTCCGTGATCCACGGGATGGAGCATGGTGTCTTGCACACCGGCGAGCCGGTCGATCCACAGGATATGTCGAATATGGGCGGATTGCGCAAGAAGATGCCCGTCACATTCTGGACCTTCTTGATCGGTGGATTTGCCCTGTCCGGTTTTCCGCTCCTCACAGCCGGATTCTGGTCGAAAGATGAGATCCTGGCCGGCGCGTTCGCCGGAAACCAGACCATCATCTTTATTGTTCTTGGACTGGCTGCCTTATTGACCGCCTTCTACACCATGCGGCAGATCACGCTCACGTTCCTGGGCAAACCACGCACAGCCGCCGCGGAGCACGCTCACGAGTTCGCGCCCCAGCATGACCGTTCCATTGGTGATCTTATCCTTCTTCGCGATCACTGCTGGCTGGGTTGGCATTCCCGAACATTTCCCGGCGCTGGGCGGATTGATCCCGAACTGGTTTGAGCATTTTGTCGGCTCCATGTTGGGTGAAGCCGAAGCGGCGGTTGAGTTCGCCTGGACGCCGCTGCTGACCTCCCTCGTTGTATCCCTGGGCGGATTGTTCCTGGGTTGGCTGGTCTATCGCAATATCACCGCCGGGTCGGAGGATCCGCTCAAGAAAGCATTGGGACCGGTCCACAACCTGTTGGTTCGGAAATATTACCTCGACGAGTTGTATGAGGTCGCGTTTGTTCGTCCTGCCGCCTGGATATCCGAAGTATTTTCTTCCATCTGGGTCGATAAGAAAGTCATTGATGGCTTCCTGCATCTCATCGGACGGTTCTTCCTCTGGATCGGGCGGATATTCCGACAGTTCTTTGATATTCCAGTCATCAATGGCGGCGGAGATGCGCTGGCGGGCGGCGTTCAAAAAGCGGGACAGGTTGCCACTGGCATGCAGTCAGGCCGGGTGCAGCAATATCTGGCTAGCTCTCTGTTGACCATTATTCTGGTTGGCGCGGTTATTTTGGGCATTTTGTTGTCGCTGCAATAACGCTTGAGATGGAGCAATCGATGAATTTTATTACTGAACACATCCTATCATTCATTCTTTTCCTTCCGATGGCGGCGGCTCTGGTGATATTTCTCCTCCTCAAAGAGGATACGCGTCAGTTGCGTTTATATGCCTTCATGTCCAGCCTGCTTCCTTTTATGATGGCGATCTATGTTTGGGCTTATTTTCAACCCGGGCAGAGTGGTTTTCAATTCCAGGAAAACTACACCTGGTTTGAAGCGATCAATTCCCGATTTCACCTGGGTGTCGACGGTATATCGCTCACCATGGTTTTGTTGACGACCCTGCTTACACCTCTTGCGATACTGGCATCCAACTCGATCAAAGACCGGATCAAACCGTATCTGATCCTGTTCCTCCTTCTGGAAACCGGCATGCTCGGTGTTTTCCTTTCTCTCGACCTGTTGCTCTTCTTCCTGTTCTGGGAGATCGGTTTGGTGCCGATGTACTTCCTGATCAACCAGTGGGGCGGTGAGAATCGCAATTATGCATCCTTGAAGTTCATTCTGTACACCATGGCCGGATCACTCGGATTGTTGCTGTCGATCCAACTGATCGGCGTGGTGTGCGGCACGTTCGATCTCCTGGAGGTTTTCTCACGCTGGCCGCTGGTTAGCGGATTCCTGCTTGGAATTCCGGTAGCGACGGTGAAAGCCATCGTCTTCTGGGCTTTTGTGATCGCCTTCGCGATAAAGGTTCCCGTCTGGCCATTCCATACCTGGCTGCCGGATGCCCATACCGAAGCGCCCACCCCCGGTTCCATGATCCTGGCGGGGGTTCTGCTCAAGCTTGGCGCATATGGCTTCTTGAGATTGGTGCTGCCGCTCTTCCCGGTCGAATCGCGGACCTACGCGGGTGGGCTGGCTTTGCTGGCAACCCTGGCGATCATCTTTGGGGCGTTCAGCGCGTATGGACAGGATGATTTCAAGCGGCTGGTCGCGTATTCTTCCATCAACCACATGGGTTTTGTCGTCCTGGGTATCGCCGTCGCAGCGGCTGTGGCAGGCACGGAAAATGCGCAGATTGCGATGGACGGCGCTGTGCTTCAGATGTTCAATCACGGGCTGTCTTCGGCCGGGATGTTCTTCCTGGTCGGGGTGATCTACGAAAGAACCCATACCCGCAAGTTGAGCGAGTTCGGCGGTTTGTTCCCCCTCGTCCCGGTCTTTGGTGGTTTACTGATCTTTGTTTCCATGGCTTCGCTCGGGTTACCGGGTCTAAATGGCTTTGTATCGGAATTCCTGATCGTCCGGGGAGCCTGGCCGGTCTTCACGGTTTTGACTGCCCTGAGCATGATCGGACTGTTGTTCACCGGTCTGTACATTCTCAAAGGGATCAAACTTGTCTTGCATGGTCCTTTGAATGAAAAGTGGGTTGGTCATATCACCGATATCAACACCCGCGAGATAGTGGTGCTGATACCCCTCGTTATCTTCATCCTCGCCATCGGGATTTACCCGGCCTGGATATTGGATGTAATTCATAAAGCGGTTACCTTGCTGTACTGATGGAGTGGCAGATGCAGTTTCCAATCTTAAGTGTCATTATCTTTACGCCATTGGTCGCAGGAATTCTCATTCTGCTCTATCCCGCAGAACGGAAAGACGCGGTCAAAATTACTGCGCTTACCGCGATGATCATCTCCTTCTTGTTATCCATGTGGGCGTTCATTTCCTACAATACGACTGTGGCGGGCTACCAGTTCATCGAAAAGCTCGATTGGCTGCCAAAGTTGGGGATATCCTATCATGTCGGGGTGGATGGTTTCTCCGTCCCGATGGTCCTGTTGACCGGCATTGTCGCCCTCACCGGGGTGATGATCTCCTGGCGAATTGATGACCGTCCGCGCGAGTTTTTCGCTTTCCTTTGCTTCCTGGCTTCGAGTGTTTTTGGTGTTTTCGCTTCGCTCGACCTGTTCATGCTTTTCTTCTTTCTCGAGATCGCGGTCTTTCCAAAGTACCTGATGATCGCCGTCTGGGGATGGCCGAAGACCCGTGAATATGGTTCGATGAAGCTGACGCTGTACCTGTTTATCGGATCCATTGTAGCCCTGGTAGGCGCCCTGGCGATCTATTTCACCGCCGGCAAGAACACCTTTGATCTATTGCTCCTCGAGCAGGCTGGATTTCCACTCGAATTTCAACGCCTCTGGTTCCCATTTGTCTTCATCGGCTTCGGAGTGTTGGGCGGCCTCTTCCCATTCCACTCCTGGGCGCCGGATGGTCATGTCGCCGCGCCCACAGCCATCTCGATGCTGCTGGCCGGTGTGGAGATGAAAGTCGGCGCGTTCGCAGCCCTACGGGTTGGGATCATGCTCCTGCCTGATGGTGCCCACATCTGGGCGCCGCTCATCATCGGTCTGGCACTGGTGAATGTGGTCTATGGGGCATTGATCGCGCTGGTGCAATCCGATTTCAAATATGTCATCGGTTTTTCCTCCGTCTCTCACATGGGGCTGGTCATGTTGGGATTTGCCACATTTTCCAGAGATGGCTTGACCGGCGCCGGGATGCAGATGTTCTCGCACGGCGTAATGACGGCTATGTTCTTTGCCATCGTCGGAATGGTGTATGATCGGGCGCACACACGCGAGCTCTCACAATTGGGAGGGATGTTCAAGATCATGCCATTCGCGGGGGTGGGCTTTGTCATCGCAGGTCTGGTGTCGATGGGCATGCCGGGTTTCAGCGGCTTTGCGGCTGAGTTCCCCATTTTCATGGGGCTATGGCGCTCCGCACCTTACGCGGCGGTCATCGCCATCCTGGGGGTGATCGTCACCGCGGCGTATATCCTGCGGGTCATCAATCGGGTCTTCTTCGGGCAGGTGCCGGCTGAATTGGAAGGGCATCTCTCAGATGTGTCTGTTCTGGACAAGATCACAATCGTACTATTGGCGGTTTTCATGATTGCATTCGGCGTGTTCCCTTCATTGATCAGTAATGTGGTAGGTTCAGGTGTCACACACATCCTGACCCTGGTGGGAGGTGCATAATGGAGATCTTACCGTACAATCCCATCATGCTCCGAGCCATTCTCCCCCAGATCGGTATCTTCACCCTGGCCATCCTGATCTTGATGCTTGATCTGATCTTACGGACGGAAAAACGGCAGATCCTGGCGTGGATCACAGCCGCCGGCTTGGTGCTGATCGGGCTCCTCACAATTCTGCTGGCTCGTCCCACACCCACCGGGGGGTTGCTGATCTTTGGTGGAATGCTGCGCTGGGATTGGATGAGTTTCCTCTTCACTATGCTATTCCTCTTTGGTGGTGCGGTGACCGCGTTGTTGATCAAGAATTACGATGAGATCGGCCGCCAGGGTGAATTCTATGTGTTGATGCTCACCTCGATCCTGGGGATGAGCCTGATGGCAGGCGCGGCAGACCTGATCATGCTCTTTCTTGCCATCGAAACCACCTCCATTCCACTCTATATCCTGGCGGGTTTCATCCGCAAAGACCCCGCCTCCTCAGAGGCTGGCTTCAAATATTTATTGTATGGGGCAGTGACTTCAGCAGTGATGCTGTATGGTTTCAGCCTGCTGTACGGGATGTCAGGTTCCTCCCAGCTTTATAAGATCGGACAGGTGTTTACGTATTCGGTTCCCGGCATAACCAGCTACTTGATCCTTACTGCTGATCCTGGTTGGTTTGGGCTTTAAGATTTCTGCATTCCCATTTCATTTCTGGGCTCCCGATGTGTACCAGGGTGCGCCGACACCGGTGGCAGGTTTCCTGTCCACCGCCTCGAAAGCGGCTGGATTCGCGGTCATTCTGCGGCTGCTTCCGGTTGCTTTCTTTGAGCAGCGAGTGATCTGGAGCATGATCATCGCCGTTCTCTCCATCGCGAGTATGACCTTTGGCAATCTTCAGGCGATGCGGCAAAAGAATATTAAACGGTTGCTGGCCTATTCCTCGATCGCGCAGGCTGGTTATATGTTGATCGGTGTGGCAGCCGTCTCGGGGCTTGGATTGACCAGTGTCGTGCTGTATCTGATGGCGTACATGATCACCAATCTGACCGCGTTTGGAATCATCTCGGAAGTGGGTCGCACCCTTGGCTCTGATGAAATTTCTGCCTATGCGGGATTATCCCGCAGGTCGCCCACGATGGCGCTTGCCCTGCTGGCGGCTTTCTTGTCGTTGGCCGGGATTCCCCCATTCGCGGGATTTGTCGGCAAATTGCTGCTATTCTCGGCCGCGATTAGCATGGTCCAATTGCCCTGGGTATTTGCCCTGGCGATATTTGGCGTTTTGAATGCCATCATAGCTCTATACTACTATTTGGTGGTTCTGAAGGTGGTTTACCTCGGCAGGTCGGATGGCGACACGGACCGCCTTCCGGTGACACCGACCGCCAAATGGTCACTGGTCCTGTATGCGGTTGGAATTATTTTCGTAGGCGTCATCTTCTCACCTTTTTATCAGGCAGCCGAAACGGCCATCGCATCAATGTTCTACTAAGATGGAGTGTTGATAGCAGAATGATGCCTTCCATTGGAGCAAATAGCGCAAGAATGGGAGGCATTTTTGATCAATATAGGTGAATACGACCTGGTGAATTGACTGTAAAAAATCGCTTTGTTATAATATTTTGACTCATGGATCAACAGAGACAACCGATATCGACCAAGCAACGATTAATCAATCTTTCCCTGGTGGGAATTGTCAGCCAGGTGGGTTGTGTGACGTTGTTGATCATCGTACTTGCGTTACTGGGCGGGATGTTTATCGATAGCCGGCTTCAGACTAAGCCCTGGTTTACAATCGGACTTCTCATCACGTCGGTTCCGGTCAGTCTGGTGATCATGGTTTTTCTGGTCAGAGCAGCGGTCAAGAAAATGAAACTGGAAAAACCGAAAGTAGCAGCACAGGAGGATCAGAGCATTGGAAACTAAAAAGAAATGGCGCTGGGGTACGAACCGCTGGTTTATTTTCTTGTTCATGGGTTTGAGCATCTTCTTCGCCAGTAGATTCCCTCCCATCCGGCCGGATATCCTGGTGGTTCCGGAGCACGTTTCGGAGCATCCCCTGTTCGGCGATTTTTACCTTACCAATACCATCGTCGCCACTTTGATCGTGGACGTTATCCTGATCCTGATCGCAATAGCCGTCCAACGCGCGGTCAAGAGCGGAAGCCTGGTCCCCAAAGGAGTCTCAGGCGCAATTGAGGCATTCCTGGAAGCCCTCTATAACCTGACCGAATCAACCGCCGGCAAATGGGCTAAGACGATCTTCCCGTTCTTCGCCACCATCACCCTGTTGGTCTTGTTCTCCAACTGGTTGGAGCTGATCCCCGGCGTGGATAGTATCGGCAGACTGCACCATGTCGAACACGGTAATCCGCTCATGAACCTCACCAGCGGGATCGCAGCCGTGATCAAAGGGGGCGCCGAATCTGGTGGAGAACTTTACACAGTAGTTCCATACGTGCGAGTTCCCTCAACTGACTTGAACTTTACCCTATCCCTGGCACTGGTTTCGGTGATCATGACCCAGGTGATCGGCGCTCGCGCGCAGGGAGCCCGTTATTTCACGAAGTTCCTCAACTTCACCACATTATTCAAGAAACCAGGCTTTGGCTTGATGGATATGCTCATTTCCATCCTCGAGTTGATCTCGGAATTTTCAAAGATCCTGTCGTTCTCATTCAGGTTGTTCGGCAATATTTTCGCCGGGTCCGTTTTACTCTTCCTGGTCGGTTCCATCCTGCCCGCGGGGGCTGTCTGGATCCAATCAGGCGTACTGGGGTTTGAATTTTTCATTGGCCTCATCCAGGCGATCGTGTTTGGTATGTTGACCATGGTCTTTATGTCCATGGCAACCCAGGGACATGGTGGCGAGGACGAGCACGCAACCGCGTAATCATTCAACAATATTCGATTGAAATTATCTGCTGAGGAGGCTTATCAACATGACTGGTGACATTATTATGGCAGCTCGTTTTATCGGGGCAGGATTATCCATGATTGGCGCGTTGGGCGCCGGGATTGGAATTGGACTGAGTGTCCAGGGTGCGCTTGAAGGTATGGCGCGTAATCCGGACACCTATGGCAACTTGTTGACCAACATGATTCTCGGAATCGCATTCTCTGAAGCGATCGCGATTTATTGTCTGGTGATCGCATTCCTCATGCTCTTCCAGGTCGTTTAATTAATCCGGAGCGGTGAATCATGGAAAAACTTGGCATTAATCTCGGATATTTACTGGTTCAGATATTTAACTTCCTGATCATCTTTGTCGTGCTTCGGGCATGGGTATACAAACCCGTGACCAGTATGCTTCAAAGACGCCGGGAGGCCATCGCCAAAGGGCTGGAAGACGCCCGCATCGCTGCGGAAGCCCGCGCGAACGCAGAGACTGAAGCCGCGAAGATCATCTCAGAAGCCCAGGCAAAAGCCGGACAGGTGATCCGGGAAGCATCTGAGCGTGCCGATCTGGCTGCAAAAGACATCCGTACCCAGGCTGAAGCGGAAGTCGCGAAAGCGAAAGAGACCGCCCTGGCGGATGCAGTCGCTGAACGAAATCGGATGCTGGGAGATCTGCGCGGACAGGTGGCTGCATTGGCGATTGCCGCCACCCAGAAACTGGTGGGCGAGACGCTGGATGAAAAACGGCAGCATACCCTCTTGCAGGAATTCTTCTCCGGCGTAAAAGCTGGTAAGGTGGTTGTGCTGGAAGATAAAGCGATCAAGGGCGAATCCGCCGTGATCACCAGCGCATTACCTCTGACTGACGCGGAGAAAACCTCTGTTGAAAAGGATGTCCTATCCAAACTGGGGAAAAGTGCTGTGGTGACCTACTCTGTCGATCCGACCATCCTGGGCGGATTGGTCATTCGAGTGGGTGACAAGCTGGTGGACGGTTCGGTCGCCGGGCAGTTGGAGTTGTTACGGCAAGTGATGAAGAATTCTAGAGGAATCAGAGACCGGAAGTGACTGGAGATCAGAAACCAGAGACCCGATATCCGATCTCCGATCTCCATTAGCAGAATAGACTTTAAATTATCAGGTCCTCAAACCATGAGGGCCTGATTTATTTTTATCTACTAACCTGCCAAAGTCAGTTACAATTATGCTAGCTTGACCTTGGAGGAATAGTTTTGACCGGTTTCATTCAACAAACATTACGGCAGTATTTTGAAAAAATACCGATCTCGGCGCTGTCTGAAGTGCCAGACCTGCCAATCACCGGTATCGCCATCGATTTGCGTGAGGTGAAACCTGGAAACCTGTTTGTAGCCCTGTCAGGCGAAAGCGTGGATGGCCATACCTACATCCCAAATGCCATCCAAAATGGCGCTATCGCGGTCATGGGCACGAAATTGAAGGCTACGGACTGTTCAGTTCCCTACATCCAGGTGGAGGATGCCCGCAAAGCCCTGGCCTGGGTATCTGCTGCTTTCCATGGCTTTCCCGCCCGTCATCTCACCATGATCGGTGTGACTGGCACGGATGGAAAGACAACCACATCCAACTTGATCTACCAGATATTGCTTGCGGCCGGATTACGCGCTGGCATCATATCCACTGTGAATGCGGTCATTGGTGAAGAGGTCCTCGATACCGGTTTCCACGTCACCACGCCGGAAGCGCCGGATGTGCAGCGTTACCTGGCCCGGATGGTTGCGGCCGGTTTGACCCATGTGGTGCTCGAGACCACGTCGCATGGACTGGCGCAGGAGCGGGTCACCGCCTGTGAGTTTGATTACGGGGTTGTGACGAACATTACCCATGAACACCTGGATTTTCATGGAAGTTATGAAAGTTACCGGGCAGCCAAAGGTAGATTAATATCTGGTCTATCTGAAACCTCGCCGAAAAGTTTTGTCGAAGAACGGTGCGCCATTCTAAACCTGGACGATAGTTCATATACCTACCTGGCTAACCTGGGAACATCCCTGGAAGATCGCGTATGGATTGACGGATAAAGCCCGAATATGGGCGGATCAGATCAGATCGACTCCGGCGGGTTCAAGCTTTACCGCTCACGGAGAAAGTTGGGAGGCGCCTTTCGCCTGCAAATTGGTCGGAAACTACAATATCTCGAACTGCCTGGCCGCCATTGCATTGACAGTGGATGGTATACATCTACCCGTCGAGGCAGCCCGGCAGGGAATCGCGAATTTGCCCGGCATTCCCGGTCGGATGGAAGTGATTGATCTGGGTCAGTCTTTTACAGCGATTGTGGATTTTGCGCATACGCCCAATGCCCTTAAGCAGGCTTTGGATACAGCCCGCGGTTTGACCAAAGGCCGTATCATTGCTGTTTTTGGTTCGGCAGGATTACGGGATCGGGAAAAACGGCGCATGATGGCTGAAGTTTCCGCACAATTGGCCGACATATCCATCCTCACCGCGGAAGACCCGCGCACGGAATCCCTGGACGCAATTCTCGCCGAGATGGCGAAGGGAGCCGAATCTCAGGGCGGGGTTGAGGGTGTGAGCTTCTTCCGGGTGGGTGATCGGGGTGAGGCGATCCGCACGGCGTTGCGGATGGCACAACCCGGTGATCTCGTCATCTCCTGTGGGAAAGGTCACGAACAGAGTATGTGCTTTGGCGAGATTGAGTACCCCTGGGACGACCGGACCGCGATGAGAGCTGCCCTCGCGGAATTGATAGGCATTCCGGGTTACGAAATGCCCCTCCTCCCCACGGCAAAATAGGTATTGAACAAACTGTATGGCGTCCGACCGGACGCCCCTAATGCCATTCAGAGAGACGTGGGCATCTGGGAGTAGGAGGCGAAGCCTCCTACTCCCAGAAATTAATAAACCCGGATTGTTCGTAAAATTTGATCATTGAACGTATATGCCCGGGCGCCATCCCCCGACCCCTTCCAGTAGTAGGGTGGTTTTCCCCTGAGGGCGCACCGCGAAGCCCACCCTATATATTATTCCCATCCACCCAGATGCTTTAAATGTGGCGGGATTTCTTCATCTGCCCAACATTCCTCATAGTACCCATCTTTAACAAATTGCTGAAAACTTGACCACTTCCAATCTACCAACTTGGTAACAAGTCTATGTTTTATCGGGTTGAAATGAATGTAATCGATATGGGTATTCAAATCATTCTGATTCCGAATTAGATGTTCCCAAAATCGTCTTTGCCAGATTCCAGATTCCCTTTTGGATGTTTTTGATGGATTGTTTGGGATGATTTTACCCATCCTCTCTTGATATCTCATGGAGAAAATCGCTTTTATCGCACTCCAACGAATTGAAAAATCAGCTGTATCTTCCGGTAATGTCCAAATAGTGTGGATGTGGTCTGGAAGAATACAATAGGCAATTGTCTCGAATGGATATTTTCGAGCGACATCGTGAAATACATTCATCAATAGATCATTTGCTCGCGAATCGGCAAAGATGGGTATTCGATGGTTAGTAACAGTTGTGAAGAAATAGGTGCCACCTGGCTGATACACTCGACGATAGTCTGGCATGGATAAATTATAGAGTAATTGGAGATTTTGTAGGGTGGGCTTAGCCCACCCTACTACTGCTGATGGCGCACCGCGAAGCCCATCCTACAAATGGTTATATATACAACTACCATAAGATTTACATAGGGGCGTCCGGCCGGACGCCCCTACATGTTCGAGGATTGTGGGATAGGTCGATAAATAAACAACTCCCGGATCACTCCGGGAGTTGAGGTTGATTATCTTCGGTTGTTATACCCACCGCGGTCACCGCCACCGGGCCGACGATCTCCGCCGGGACGACCATTTCGATCACCACCGGGGCGTCCGCCGCCACCGGGTCTGCTGCCGGAGGACCGTTTGCTGTCGCGGGATTTGGCTTCTTCCGCGGTCCAACCTTCCAATACTGCCTGTCGGGAAAGACGAATCTTACCGACCGGGTCGATGTCGATCACCATCACAGAGATTTCATCACCCATGCTGACGATATCTTCCACCTTCTCCACCCGCTCAGAATCAAGCTGGGAGATGTGAACCATGCCGTCTATGTTGGGCAGGATCTCGACAAACGCGCCGAAATCGGCGATTCGAACCACCTTGCCGGTATAGATATGGCCGATCTGAGGTGTTTCGGTCAGGGCTTCGATCCGCTCACGGGCCAGGGCCTCACCGACGCCATCGGTCGCAGCGATGAAGACGGTACCGTCATCACCGATGTCGATCTTGGTATTGGTTTCTTCCTGCAGCGCGCGGATATTCTTGCCGCCGGGTCCGATGATGGCGCCGATCTTTTCGATCGGCACTTTGATCGTGGTGATGCGGGGAGCGTGCGGTTTCAAGTCTGAGCGGAATTGAGGAATGGTTTCCAGCATGATCGATAGGATGTGCTGGCGGCCGATCTTAGCCTGAGCCAGTGCATCAGCCATGATCTCAGGGGTGATGCCGCGGATCTTGATGTCCATCTGAAGGGCGGTGATTCCTGCTTCGGTACCAGCGACTTTGAAGTCCATGTCACCGAGGTGATCTTCCAAACCCTGAATGTCGCTCAGGATGCGGTATTTGTCGCCTTCTTTGACCAGACCCATGGCGATACCGGCTACGGGAGCCTTGATCGGAACGCCACAGTCCATCAATGCGAGAGAAGATCCGCACACCGAACCCATGGAGGAAGAGCCATTGGATGCGAGGACTTCGGAGACCAGACGCAAAGTATAGGGGAATTGTTCTTCGGTGGGAATGACCGGGAAGAGTGCCCGTTCAGCCAGTGCGCCGTGACCAATTTCCCGGCGGCTCTGACCGCGGAGGGGTTTGACCTCACCGGTGGAGTAGGGCGGGAAATTATAGTGATGCATGTAACGTTTGGTATCGTTCGGAGAGAGTGAATTGATCTCCTGCGCTTCCTTGGGAGTACCCAGGGTAGCCATGGTGAGGACCTGTGTCTCGCCGCGGGTGAACAACCCGGAGCCATGCGCGCATGGGCTTGTTCCGACTTCGCACCAGATCGGGCGAATCTCGGTCAGTTTGCGGCCATCCGGTCGTTTTCCATCGTTGATAATGCGTGAGCGAACGATTTCTTTGTACACTTCCTCAAAAGCGGCTTTGACCGGTTTTTCAAGGGTGGCATCATCGGCGGAGAATTCGGTGACCGCCTGGGCTTCCAATTCATCGACCGTGTCATAGAGTTCGGCTTTGGAGTGTGGTTTTTCGAGGGCATCCACAAGACCAGCGCTGACACGTGCAGAAACCTTCTTTAATAGAGCGGTGTCTTTCTCTGCGACTTTGACGTCTTTCTTGGTCTTGCCAATCTCGGCAGCCATCTTTTCCTGTAAAGCCACGATCGATTGGATAGCCTGATGTCCGAAGGAGAGGGCTTTCACCATCATATCTTCGGGGATCTCATCGGCGCCGCATTCAACCATCAGGATGGCGTCTTTCGTGCCAGCCAGGCGCAGATCCATCTGACTCTGCTCCAGTTGAGCAAAGGAGGGGTTCACGATCAGCTCGTCATTGAGCATCCCAACACGGACGGCGCCAACCGGTCCATCCCACGGGATATCGGAGATCATCAACGCGGCAGATGCAGCATTGATGGCCAGAATATCCAATGGGTGAATGCCATCGGCGGACATGGAGAATAAGACGACCTGCACTTCATTCCGCATTTCCTGGTTGAAGAGAGGACGAAGCGGACGGTCGGTCAGACGCGCGGTGAGGATGGCGTCTTCGGTGGGTCTACCTTCGCGGCGGAAGAATGAGCCTGGAATTTTGCCGGAGGCGTACAGACGTTCTTCGTATTCCACGGAGAGTGGGAAGAAGTCGATCCCTTCACGGATGCCGCCCATGGTTGCTGCGGCGAAGACGATTGAATCACCAACACGGACGGTTACTGAACCGCCCGCCTGGGCTGCCAGCTTTCCGGTTTCGAACGTGAAAAGTTCTCCACCGACTGTGGCTGAGTATTGTTTGCTTTCGGGTTTCATTTAATTTTTCTTTCCCTGTTTGTATCCACCCGGTCAGGGACTGAAGGATGGTCAGGACAAAAATCCCGGGCATGCTTCAATTCCCAACCAGCGTGGAAAATGAAAATTGATATCAGCAAATGCTGAAATATCCGTTGGTTAAGGTAAATCTTTGGTAAAGAACGAGGAAATCGCTGGATATAACAAGAGTAGATGGTCAGTCGTGCGCCATCTACTCTCAAACTGCTATTTCTTGCGGATGCTCAGGCGTTCAGTTATGGCCAGGTAGCGGGAGTAATCTTCCCTGCGCAAGTAGGCCAGTAATCTTCGGCGCTGCCCAACCAATTTGAGTAGACCACGGCGTGAGCTGTTATCCAGCTTGTTGGCTCGAAGATGATCGGTGAGCTGGCTGATCCGTTTGCTCAGAATGGCGATCTGCACATCCGGGCTGCCGGTATCGTTTTCCGCTCGGCGAAAATCTTCAATCAGTTTGGTTTTTATTTCCTTATTCAATGGCATGACACTGCTCCTGTAAATAATTTATGATCTGCAAGTCTCCGTGCCGGCAGCATTTACCGCTGGCAGGACCAGTCAACGGGAAGAATTATACCATAAATGGGGGATTTCTCAGATCTTGTGAAAGGTACACGCGCGTTCGTACCGAATAATCAGCCACCCGCGCGGAAATGTTCAAGATATTGGCGTTTGATCTCGGGCTGCTCCGCGTCCGGGAACAATTGGATCATCTTTCGCAATAACCGCTTGTGGTTTACATTCTGCGGGTTAGACCTTCGAATGATATCTCTTGTCAGGTAACTGGTTTCAATGAGCGAAACCTGAACCATCACCCGGAAAAGGGTTATTAATTCATGGTGGAGAGATGCGGGCGTGTCCAGCACCACATCGCTGACAATTTTATTCACCGAAGGAAGATGGGTGTCACCGGTTTCCTGAAGTAGCTCCACCAAGGCGAGGAAAGCCTGTGCGTGTTTCTCTTCCAGCGGGGAGGCCAGCCATTGTTGGACCAAACTCATCCAATCCTCGAACTTCTCCTGCCGGAGACGATCCAAGCCAACGGTTACCAGATTCATCCGCAGATGCGGATCCAACCCGGGTTGGAACCAGCGGGTGAATGTCTCCAATATGGGTTGGTCGACCTCCACCGGGATCTGACCGAGGATGAAGATGGCGATCTGTTTTTCTTCGAGCGATTTACCCGACCAGAGAGTTTCTGCCAGAATCAGCGATTGCTCCTGGTCATAGATATGGATTTGTGGTTCCAGGTCGCGCTCGATCTGCCATAGGACCCGATCGGGCAGGTGATAAGTCGATGACATCCGATTGGCGAGAGTATTTGTACCAGCCCGGAAAGTGCGATTACTGTAATGGTCGAAGAGATCCAGCAAGTCTGCTTGAAAAAGGTCCGGCTGACCAACCTTTCCTGCCAGATTTGCTGTTTGCAGTTTGAGCTTGTCTAATTGAATGGCGGGCATGGGATCACCCTCTGGTGATCAGAGATCGGAAACCGGAGAATATGTCTCTGATCTCCGGTTTCTGGTCTCTTTTAGTATGACTTCGCAAAATAGACTTTCTTCTCAGCCGGTTTACCGCAAACGATGCAAGTCCCCGCAACATCATTATCCCGGATGGGGATGCAGCGGGTAGTGGCGCGGGTATCTTCTTTCACTTTCGCCTCGCAGGCCGCATCACCGCACCAGTGGCTGTACGCCCAGCCAGTTTCGACCACCTTCTTCAGTTCTTCGTAGTCGGCGGGTGAGTGGATGTTGGAATCGCGGAATTCGGTGGCTTTCTTGAGTAGGTTATTGTGGATATCCAGCAGGAGCTGCCCGACAAAGGCGCCCAAACCCTGTTGGCTGATGAATTGTTTTCCTTCCCGGCCGGGGATATCCCGGCGGGCAACGGCAACCGAGCCTTTCTCCACATCTTTTGGTCCAATCTCGATCCGGATCGGAACACCGCGCATTTCCCAATCATTGAACTTGAAACCGGGAGTCACCTCGGTCCGGTCATCCACCTTCACCCGGATCTCGCCCAGCTCTTGCCGGACACGCTCGACAACCGGCATAACCTTCGCTTTTTCATCTTCATTCTTATAGATGGGAACAATGACCACCTGGATGGGCGCCAGACGGGGTGGCAAGACCAGTCCCTGATCATCGCCATGGGTCATGATGATGGCGCCAATGAACCGGGTGGATAGTCCCCACGAGGTGGTCCAGCAATGCTGTAATTCGTTGTTCTGATCCAGAAATTGGATTTCAAAAGCTTTGGCAAAGTTTTGGCCGAGATTATGGCTCGTTCCTGATTGTAAAGCTTTGGTATCGCCCATCATCGCCTCAATGGTATAGCTGCGGGCGGCGCCGGCAAATTTCTCGGTGTAGCTCTTCATCCCGGGAAGAACCGGAACAGCAGCTTCGTTGACGGCAAAATCGGTATACACATCCAGCATCCGGCGGGTTTCTTCTTCCGCTTCCTGCTCGGTCGCGTGCGCGGTGTGACCTTCCTGCCAGTAGAATTCCAGCGTTCGAGGAATAACCGGGTGCGCAATTCCCAGCGGACCACATTGCCCCATTGGTTAATCAGGACGGGCAAGTCCCGGTAGCTTTTGATCCATTTGCTGTACATATAACCGATAACGGTTTCGGAGGTTGGTCGCACCACCAGCGGTTCTTCCAGCTTTTCGCCGCCGCCGATGGTCACCACTGCCAGCTCCGGTGAGAATCCCTCGACATGCTCTTTCTCTTTTTCAAGAAAGCTCATTGGGATAAACAGCGGGAAAGCGGCATTGACATGCCCGGTCGCTTTGAACCGTTTATCCAGGGCTTGTTGGATATTCTCCCAGAGCGCCCATCCGTAAGGGCGAACGACCATACAGCCCCGCACCGGAGCGTAATCGGCCATTTCAGCGCGTAAAATTAATTGGTTATACCATTCGGAATAGTTCTCGCTGCGTAAAGGTAATTTCTCTTCTGCCATTATTATTCCTGTCTCTGATTCGTTAATGAGGGTGTCTTCCCGTCCAATTGATTAATAATAAGTTCGAATGCAGCCAGTCCATCCGGCGCAAAACCCAACCATGACGCATCTTCGTCTCTGATATAGCTGCTTTGTTCGTCCAGTAGGCTGTCCATGATCTCATGCCAGGCTGAGCCCACCAGAATAAGGGGTTTGGGCTGCACCGAATGGATGATTAACCCATTCCACATCATGCTGATCTCCGCCAGTGTTCCCACACCGCCCGGCATGGCTATCGCAGCATCACAAATTTCCACCAGGCGCCACAATCGTTCCCGAAGGGTGGGGCATTTGTATTCTTCCTTCACCCAGGTATTCGCGCCGGTTGGACGCAGCCAGCCGAGATCCTCGCAGGTGACGCCGATGACGTGCCCTCCGGCATCCGCCGCACCTTTCGATACGGCTTCCATCACACCGATATAGCCGCCTGTTGCGACGGTCCAACCAGCCTGTGCCGCTGCCTTGCCCAACAGATAGCTTTCCTCGTAATCATGGCTGCCAGGCATCGGCGCTGATCCGCCAAAAACAGTCAATATCATTCGCGTTCCTTCTCTTTGTCGTCCCAGGTTCGTCTCTGGTTGATTTCGATTTTCTTTAGTACGGCTTGCTCCAGATCGATTCCGCTGACATCGGCAAGCTGCAATAAATACAATTGGACATCTGCCAACTCGCCCGCCAATTCCCCGGAGTCTTTGAAGTTATCGCTCCATTGGAAATGTTCCAGCACTTCTGCTGCTTCCAGGCAGAGAGACACAGCCAGATTTCTGGATGTTTGCGGGCGAAGACTTTCCGGTTTGTACCAACCCTTACTCTCCACCAGAACGTGCATGCGTTTGGTCAGTTCCTGTATGTCCATCCGTTCATCCTTGTGAATTCAGTAAATTATACAATAGATCATTCCCGTCTTATGCTTATGGGTATTTTGGCGAGGTGATACCCAATTACAAATCCAGAATCAGGTCAGATCAGGACATGTGAATATATTTTCTGAGCTTAAGGCTACTGATGACTGCTCCCAAGAGAAGGGCGGCAAACATCCCTACCATCACCCACTGACCCTGCTGGGCAAAATACCCCGGGCTGACAATTTCAGAATAGATGACCATTCCTGCCGATACAAAAAAGGTGATAATTGACCAGCGTCTGCCGGTTAACAAGCCAATGCCGCTGATCAGTAATCCGGCTGCGGTCAATGCCTCTGCTGCAAGGTGAAATCCCAATCGGATCGGCTCTGTCTGTACTTCAGGGACATTCCCGGTCGCAAGAAAAAATCCCCATTGAGCCAGCATTAATATCCCAACGATGATGCCATACCAGGCTGCGAATTTCATATTTCCTCCAATTAGCGATGAATAAAAATGGTGGGCGTCGAGATGGTTATTGCTGGCGCACCTGTCTCAGAATTGGTCTATGGGATGGCCATGCTGGCTGAAAAGATCTCTTCCAGCATCGCTCGCCGCTCCGCAATGGTCATGGGGCGGGGCTGCGAGTAATCTTCGAGCATGGCTGTCAACAGCTCAACGGAGATCAACCGGCCATCATAGATGGTGTAGCGGTCGATAAATTCCCTCCGGGTGCCTTTGACAGGCCGATCCATCTGGTCAAAAAATAGATTTCCCAAACCGTAGTGGATGAACGCTCCGGCCTGGAACTCCATGGGTTGGGGAAAATGCGCCTGGCTGCCCTGTACAACGATCGCTCCGGCTTGCGCCATCTGTCGAAAATCTTTGATCTGTTTCTCCGATAATTTGAGATGGTAATACTCACTGTGCTGAAGCGTCATAATGGGAAGATAGCCCTGCTGTTTCAATTCGGCGATCTTGCTTTCAAAATAATCATAATTGCAAAATGCCGCGCCAGGCGAGTCAACTCCCGCTATAGCGGAAGATGGTCCGGCGTAATTGCACCCCAGGAATGCGATTTTATTGCCATGATCCTCCAACAGGAGTGGTTGTCTTGCTTCGGCGCGGGTTCTTCCCCCGGCGTACACCTGCATCTGATACTCTGGATATAGATCGAGGGAATAGAGATACGGTTTGGTTCCCCAATCGAGGTTGTGGTTCCCTGTTAATTCGATGACATCCGCGCCCACTTCCGCCAGTAATTGGATGTATTCTGGACTGCTGCAGAAGACCATGCTGCGCTGATCGTAATCAGCAGGGGGACAATTTGGCGTAAAAGATACCTCGTTGCTGATGTGGGTAATATCGGCAGTTTGCAGCCAGTCTTTGATCTTCTCAGCCGGATAGGTCATCCCGTTTTGTTCCATCTTAAATCCGATGGCGCGGGTGAGCGCGGTTGTTCCCGTCATCGTGAGCAGCGTGAGTTTTTGTTGATCCCGATTGGTGGCGGGGAGATCCGGTTGAAGCTGCAGATCGGCTGGAATTTGACCGGGGCTTTTGAATCCGAAATGGACCACAAGGGGATATTCCCCGGTAGGGAAGGGCTTGTCCAGCGGGGAGATGCCGTCCACCCGCAGTACCTTCCATTCCGGGGTTAATTCGTCGAATGGTGTCAGGTAGAGAATATCGGATTGGTTTTGATACTGCGCGGCGTCTGATGGAGAGGAGATAACAATGAGTTGTTCCGGGTTGGCATTCTCCCATAAGTGCTGAAATATCCGGTAATCCTTTTCCTGGATCAGGAGGGAATATGATTGGTTCTCCCCCTTCCAGACCTCATTTAAAGCTCGGGTTGAAATGTCATCTGCCAGACTGAAAAAGGGTACTGTGAGCGCGTACACCCATTGCGATGCACCATCCTGTTCGATGACCGTGAATTGGGTGGGTGAACCCTGCTCTTCCGAATGGATATATCCAGGGGGCAAGCTGATACCGTTCTGGATGGTTGCCGGAATATCCGGATCGACCCAGACCGGGACAACCGCGGGGGTCGGGGTGGAGGCGGGTGAATTCGGAGTCTCGTTCGATGGCGGCACCTTCCCATTCAAAACAACGATCGGATTTCCAAGGCATGCCAACATGAGAAGAGGAAGGCAAAGCCAGAGCCAGAGGAGCACATTCCTGCGGGAAAGATCTTTGGTTTGAAGGGATTGGATCGAGTGGGTGAATCGCATAATGAATAGGTGAGGAATCGCCAGTATATCTACCTGATTATAGCCTATCGGCTCCGTTTGAATTGTTGGATTGGGTGTCAAAAAAGGGTTGCCCGATATGAAAATCGAAGGGATCGTTTGAAAATATCTTTTTCGATGGGCTGGAGTTTTGTCGCTTTACAAACTTGCCCTCATCCCTTAAAATAGAGTCTCGTGCCATATCATGATTGTCAGGAAGGTATTTGTTCATGAAGGAATATACGACTGAATCCATCAGAAACATCGCCCTCGCCTCGCATTCCAGCTCTGGCAAGACCATGCTGACCGAAGCGATTCTACACTTTACCGGAGCAACCACCCGTCTGGGGCGGATAGAAGACGGAACAACCATTTCCGATTTTGAAGATGAAGAGAAGCGGCGCGGCATATCACTATCCACCTCCATGATTCCGGTGGAATATAACAATACCAAGATCAATTTACTAGATACCCCGGGTTATACCGATTTCGTCGGCGAAGTCATTTCCGCTCTCCGTGTGGCGGATGGGGTTCTCGTCCTGGTGGATTCCGTGGCCGGGATGGAAGTGGGGACGGAGGTTGCCTGGCGCTTTGCGGATACCTTCAAACTTCCCCGGTTCCTGATCATCAATAAGATGGAACGCGAAAATGCGAACTTCAAAAATGCCATCGCGTCCGTTCAGAAATTCACCGATACCCGACTGATCCCGGTTGAACTCCCCTGGGGAGAAAAAGCAGGCTTCCAGGGTGTCATTGACCTGTTGACCATGAAAGCCTATAAAGGCGACGGGAAGGTCGCTGTTGAAATTCCAGCCGAATTCCAATCCGCAGCCGATGAAGCCCGCATGGCACTGGTTGAAGCGTCTGCTGAAGGTGAAGATTCGCTATTGGAAAAATACCTCGAATTCGGGCACACTCTCCGATGAAGAAGTGGTTCGCGGTCTGAAGAATGTGGTTCTGAGTGGATCTTTTGTGCCGGTATTCTGTGCTTCTGGCGCGCTTGAAATCGGTATTGGACGCCTGTTGAATGCAGTGGTGACCCTGATGCCATCCCCAGCCGATGTACCCCCTGCGGTATCCACAGGCAAAGGCGGCGAGGAAACGCTGGTTGCGACTGACAGCGGTCCACTGGCTGCCTATGTATGGAAAACGACGGCGGATCCATTTGTCGGCCGATTGACCTATTTCCGGGTTTATTCCGGCATCATCCATGCTGACTCCCGGGTCTGGAACCAGACCAAGGGCGTGGAAGAGCGATTTGGCAGCATCCAACTGCTGCGCGGTAAAGAAGTGCTGCCGATCAAGACCATCCACTCTGGCGATCTGGGTGTGGTGCCAAAATTAAGTGAGACATCCACCAGCAATACCCTTTGTGATAAAACCCACCCCTTCACTCTCCCCATTCCTTCCTATCCAAATGCGCTCTACCAGGTCGCGATCAATCCCAAGACGCAAGGCGACAGCACCAAGATCAGCCCAACCCTCACCCGCCTGTGTGAAGAGGATATGACCTTGACCTGGCACAATGAGCAATCGACATCCCAGACGATCCTCAAAGGGATGGGCGACCAGCACATCGATGTCGCCATCCGCCGTGCCGAGTCAAAATTCCAGGTCGGCGTCACGATCGAAGAACCGAGAGTCCCCTACACTGAGACGATCACCAAGAAATCTCAGGCAATGTATCGCCATAAAAAACAAACCGGTGGATCAGGGCAATTCGGTGAAGTTCATCTACGAATTGAACCATTACCGGAAGAAGACTTTGTATTCGTCAATGATGTTTTTGGCGGCTCGGTATCATCAAGCTATATGCCGGCCATTGAAAAAGGCATCCGCGCAACCATGAAGGAAGGCATCCTGGCAGGTTTCCCGGTCCAACGGGTTAAAGTAGCCGTGTTTGATGGCAAAGAGCATCCGGTCGACTCTAAACCGATCGCGTTTGAGATCGCCGGAAGGGAAGCCTTCAAATTGGCGTTCCTGGATGCCGGTCCCGCTTTGAACGAACCCATCATGATGGTGAAGATCACCGTTCCTGAAGAGCATATGGGCGATGTGTTGGGTGATCTGAACACCCGGCGCGCACGTGTTCAGGGAATGGAAACCGATAGAGGTAATTCCATCGTGACAGCGACTGTTCCCCTGGTTGAGATGTTGCGTTACACCACCCAGTTGCGCTCGATCACCGGCGGCCGTGGTTTCTTTGAGATGAAGCACGACCACTACGAAGTGGTCCCCGCTCATCTGACCGCTGAGATCATCGCGCATCACCAGAAGGAATTACACGAGAAGAAAGAAGCCTGATATTTTGGCTTTAGATAATCATTGGGCTGCCGTGAGGCAGCCCAATTTTGTTAATCGTCCTTCATCAGGGAAAGTAAATTTACTCAACTTCAATTTTCTTGCGCGGAGCCTTTTCTTTTCCTTCTTTTGCTGGTTCAGTTTTCTGGTTTCTGAACGTAATTTCGTTCTTTTCGGTATCGACATCGACGACGACCGTATCTCCGGCTTTAAACTCACCACCGAGCAGTTTGATGGAAAGCGGACTTTCCACATACTTCTGCAAAGCACGTTTCAATGGACGAGCGCCAAAATTCTCATCATATCCGGCTTTCGCCAACCATTCACGGGCTGCCGGCATGAGTTCCACGTCCAGACCATTATCCTTCAACCTGTCCTGCACTTCTTTCATCTGCAGATCGACGATCTCTTTCATCTGTTCGATGGAGAGTGGTGAGAACATGATGATCTCATCCACACGATTGAGGAACTCGGGCCGGAAAGTGCCTTTGAGCGCTTTCTGGATCTTGTCGTGCGATTCCCGTTCGGCTGAGTCTTCGGTCTGGGGCATAAATCCGAGCGTTCCACCCTTGCGGACATATTCAGTGCCCAGATTGCTGGTCATCACGAGGACCGTATTGCGGAAATCCACGGTGCGACCCTGGCCATCGGTCAGGCGTCCGTCGTCGAGGATCTGTAGCAGGGCGTTCCATACTTCGGGATGCGCTTTTTCAATCTCATCGAACAGGATCACCCGGTATGGCCGTCTTCGGACGGCTTCGGTAAGCTGGCCACCTTCTTCATATCCAACATATCCCGGAGGGGCGCCGAATAGACGGGAGACCGTGTGCTGTTCGCGGTATTCACTCATATCAATTCTGACCAGCGCTTCTTCATCATCAAACATGAATTCGGCCAGCGCTTTCGCCAATTCGGTCTTGCCCACACCGGAGGGACCGATGAAGATAAACGATCCGATTGGACGGCGCGGGTCAGCAAGGCCGGATCGGGTCCGGCGGATGGCATCGGAGATCGCGGCTACAGCCTCCGGCTGACCGATGATCCGTTCGCTCAAGCGTTCTTCCATGTGGAGCAATTTCTCGGCTTCAGTTTCCATCATCTGATTGACCGGGATGCCGGTCCACTGGTGGATCACTTCGGCGATATCGTTCACATCCACCACATCATCCAGTTTATGCTCCGATTCCCATTTATCGCGTTCCTTGTTGTACTCTTCGGTGATACGCAGTCGTTCCGCTTTCTTGCGGGCAGCTCGTTCATAATCCCGTTCCTGACCGGCCTGTTCTTCCTCCGCTGTAAGCTTGTCCATTTCGGTTTTCATCTTCTTCAACTCAGGCGGCATGGAAAAGAGTGCCACCCGCAATTTGGCGGCGGCTTCGTCCATCAGGTCGATGGCTTTATCTGGCAGGTGCCGGTCAGTAACGTATCGGGCGGAAAGTTTCACCGCAGCGGTGAGCGCTTCATCTGAAAAACGGACCTTGTGATGGGCTTCGTATCTATCCCGCAAACCCATCAACATTTTGATACTGTCTTCCGTGTTCGGCTCATCGACAAAAACCGGCGCAAAACGGCGTTCCAGTGCCGCATCTTTTTCAATGTGTTTATGGTATTCATCCAGGGTTGTCGCGCCCACGCATTGAAGTTCTCCGCGCGCGAGAGCAGGTTTAAGCATATTGCTGGCATCCATCGCGCCCTGAGCAGCCCCTGCGCCAACGACCGTGTGAAATTCATCAATGAAAAGGATGATCTCTCCGGCAGATCGCTGAATCTCTTCGATGGCTGCTTTCAGACGCTCTTCGAATTCACCCCGGAAGCGTGAACCAGCGATCATGGCGCCCAGATCGAGCGAGATAACCTTTTTACCCATCAGGATCTCGGGCACATCATTGGTGGCGATCTTTTCCGCCAACCCTTCGACGATCGCGGTTTTCCCGACGCCGGCTTCACCGATCAGAACCGGGTTATTCTTGGTTCGGCGGGAGAGGATTTGCATTACTCGTTTGATCTCATTATCCCGCCCGATGACCGGGTCCAACTTGCCTTCGCGGGCCATCTGGGTCAGGTCACGCGAGTATTTTTCCAGGGTGCGATAGCGAGTCTCAGCCTGAGGGTCGGTCACCCGCTGTCCGCCGCGAATTTGCATGACCGCATCAGAAACCCGTTCACGGGTCAACCCTGCGCCTTCGAGTATGCGGGCGGCGCTGGTATTTTTTTCAGCCAGGATCGCCAGGAAGATGTGTTCTGTGGAAATATACTCATCTTTCAGCTTGTTGGCTTCTTCATTGGCAAGGTCAATGATCCGTTTCACTCGCGGCGTAATAAATATTTGCCCCGCCCCGCTTCCAAAAATATTGGCTTTGGGGGTGGTTTTTAAAACAAAATCCAACCGTTCGGTCAGATCGCTGATATCCACTTTGAGCACATCCAGGATCTGTGACACAACACCCTGGGGCTGCTCGATCAATGCCAGCAGGATATGCTCGGTATCAATCTGGTTATGTCCATAGCGCTGGATAATTTCAGCAGCCCGTTGGGCAGCTTCCTGTGCTCTTTCCGTAAACCGATCAAATCGCATCATAGGATTATCACTCCAACATACAGTTGAAAAGATTATAACATCCGGGTAATCAGGAAATCATTGGAAGTGTATTAACACTGTATTTGATTTCTGATTAATTGTATCTTTTTTACGCTCAAACGCAATTTGACGGGCGCTCATCCGGGTCTGATATATAATTGCTTTATGCTTCCACAAGAGCAGGTTCAAGAGAAATTATTCACTGATCCACACATTCGCCCGGTGGATGTCCGCCGGGATCTTGACGCGATCGCGAACCTGATCGAGATATCTTTCGCCGGGACCATGGATGAAGACGGGCGCGCCTACCTGGTTCAGATGAGAAGATCGGCTCAGGACGCGCGGATGCTGGCTTTCCTCACTTCATATGTAGATGAACTGGCGCTCCCGATCCAGGGACTGGTCTGGGAGGATGGGGATAAGATCATTGGCAATCTTACGTTGATCCCCCTTAAAAAAGACAAACGCACCATCTACTTAATCGCCAATGTGGCGGTTGCGGAATCTTACCGGCGGCGAGGAATTGGCCGAGAGCTGACAAAATCCGCGCTGCGGTTTATCAAATCAAAGAACGCACCTTCGGCCTGGCTGCAGGTTCGAGATGATAATCAATCTGCGATCCAGCTTTATGAGGATATCGGTTTTGTCGAGAAATCCCGCCGGACTTCCTGGCATGCCTCGACTACGCAGGAAATATCTCCACTCGAGCCGGGTTATTCCATTACTTCGTGTTACCCATCCGATTGGGATACGCAATATCGAATGCTTTATCGAATTTATCACCGGGAGGTCGTTTGGAATTTGCCGGTGGACCTGGAAAAACTTAAGCCGTCCATCCTGACCCAGTTCACCCGGCTATTGAATGGGGATAGGATCAAAGATTGGGCGTTGCGTAAGAATGGAAAATTTATTGGTGCGTTATCCTGGGAAACAGCCCGGACCTGGGCGGATAATCTATGGGTGGCCACCGACGCCTGCAATCAAGATCTGGTCATCCGTATCCTTCTATCGCACGCCAGGTCGGTGATCAGAAGCAGTCATCCTCAATGCGTAAATTATCCTGCCGGACAAGCCGAAGACGCATTCCACCGGGCGGGCTTTCACAAACATGTCACCTTGCTATGGATGGAAGCGAAGCTGGAGGATCCTGAACCGCCGCCGTCGGAAAAGTCAGCTAGAACTGAACGCTCTGATTAAAAATCTAATCCCGAATCTGAAACGCAGATTGGGATCATGATTTATCTGACCCTGGGAGTGATTTTGGGTAAGAATTTGTTTATTACTGCATGGAAGAGCGGTTACTTCTCAGTCTTCAAGAGCATTCGCATCAGTTCCAAGAATTCTTCCCATTCCTCTTTGAAGAAATGCAGGGTGACGTTGTTCACTTCAATGTGATATACCATCTCGCCATCCGGCTCGTCCGATTTCCAGACAATGTATTGATCTGTCTCAACAATTGTCTGTGTTTTTGGGGTTTCATGTTCAGCCATTCGATCCTCCTCAGGTTGATTTCAGGTTGCATCATCAAAAATTGTCGTGCGATATTTCAAGTAATTCTTACTTTAGTGTACCAGAAAGTCAATGAAAGCGTGTAATAATCGTATCTATATTGCAGGTTGATATCGATATATTCGTAAACAATCCGATGGATTTGGTTGAAATCCAACATTCAATTGTGTGATGGCATCCCATCCAATTTCAGGCACCATCCAGTGAAGATTTTCCCAGCCCAGGTGGTGAGTCAGCTTGCTGGCTTGCACGAGTAACCACTCCAACCGGCCGGGAGAATTCCTGATCGCCTGGAGGATGCCTTGTTTTGGCTTTCCCACCGGATTCTCATGCAGGATGATCCAGTCTGGCGAGTCCTTCGCCATCCAGAGTTGCCCTGATTGAATGGCAGAGGTGATCGTCGACAAGTCAATTGAATTGAAAGCCCAGCCTGAATCCAGGTATGGGGAGAGGGAAAAAGGATTTTCCAGCGAACTTGATTTTTGAGTGAAACGATGAAGATCATTTAATCGGGCAGGTTTAAGGACAGAAGGTGCTCCTGTAACCGGGTGGGCGGTATACAAACGCAGTTTCTCCTGCAATCCAAATCCGAACAGGTCCGCGAGGTGTTGGGAAGTGGCATTCTTTTCCCCGGTCAGGAGCTGCAAGGTTCCATTCAGATGACTGCGCCAGAAATCCAGCGCGTAATGGAAGAGGTGTTTGCCGATTCCGCGATTATAAACGGACGGGTCGACCCGCAATCCTTCCATCCACCATTGATCCTCCCCCAACAGACTTAACTTGACGATTCCAACCGGTTTGGCGGAGAGTTCGGCGGTAAACATCCAACCCGTGGAATCCGCCAGCCATCCTTCCAGAAGGACGGGGACATAATCCTGGCCGTTCCAGATCTGCCGGGCAATATCCAGGATGGCGGGGATATCCGCACGGCTGGATGAACGGCAAACCGGCTGAGTCAGAACCATCAGATCAGACGTCATTCTCTTATTTGGTTTGGGAAGACCTTTTTGGAAACAGCCCCAGGAATTTTCTCCAGATCCGTTTTATTGCTTTCATCCAGCGGAGCTCTTCACGGGAGACTTCGATCCGATCCATACCCTCCCAGGGATCCTGGTCGAACAATTTGCGGACGAGGTAGCGACTGAACAGTTTTATGGATGCCATCACCGGGGATGCCAGCACCACTCCGACCAATCCGATCAAATTTGCGCCGATGAACGCCATCACCAGGACAGCGGCTGGATGGATCTTCAATGTCCGCGCAAGAATTCGGGTGGCGACAAAATTATCCAGGATGGCATCGGCAAACCAGGCGATGCCCACACACATAAGGCGTAGACAATCGGGCTGAGGTTGAAATAATTGGATTGCTGGAAATAAGCGACCAATCCCAGAGTTGTCCAGGCGACGGCCGGTCCCACGTAAGGCACAAAGCGGGCTAATCCGGCCAGGATGGCCAAACCGAACGCGAAGCGTAATCCGAGGATCGAGAGGAGGATGGTATACACCAAGATGGTGATGATCACGATCAGGATCTGGCCGCGTAAAAAGGCATTCCAGATTTTCCCCAATTCCGTGCTCATCAACTTGATGTCGGTGGCATAGCCTGGCAGATCGAACTTGATCAACCGACCTGACTTTCCGCGTGTCTCATAGAGGATGAAATAGGATACCAGCAGTAGGAAAGCGATCCATCCGATCACCTCCGCCGCGCCGCCCGCAAATTTGGCGACCATCCCACCCAGGCTGGTCAGGATCGGCTCTACACTGCCCAATAACGGATTGATGAGTTGATTGATGTCATATTGGGCCAGATTAAATGTAAACCCCCAGATCACAAAGGATTGTTGTGAGAGGGTGTTGATAGTTTCAGGCAGGGTGCTGATAACCCGTTGGAGAAATTGAATAAAGCTGGTCATCTGGGTGACAAGGGTGAATCCGCCCCAGGTGAGCAAACCCACCAACAGAAGGACGATCAAGACAAAGAGGAGGGAGACCGCCAGCGACCATTTCATTTTCAGGCGTTTGACCATCCAGGTGGCGACGGGGTAGAGGAGGTAAGACAGAATGACCGACAACAGCAGCGGTCCGATGATGGTGCGGAAGCAAATCACCAGGGCTACGAGGATGGTGACGACGGTCAGGGCGACCACCAGTTTCATGGCCATACCCCAGCGCGGAGAAGGTTCGTTCTGGTTTTCTATCATGCAGCCCTTTCAGGTGAATTGATTTATAAGTACAAATTTATAACTGGCACCCCGGAAGGAATGGGACCAGATCGCACCAGAGAAAATTGCTGTCGATGTAAGAGAGGGCTGCGATCAAACATCCGCAGGTGATGAGCACCGCAACCACCAGTAGAATGATCAACCAGGTTGGGAATCTCGCAGGTTTGTCTTCCGGCAGGTCGTCCAGATAAAATGACTCAGGTTCGTACCCTGGTGTAATTGGCGGAGACGAGGGTACTGACATGGGTTGTGCGATAGGTGGCGTGATGGGTATGAAAGCCGGTGGAACATTAACAGGTTGAATCGGCTGTTGCATTACAGGCGGGACCTGGTAGTTGGAGACGATCGTCGCATCAGGATCAAGCACCGGTTGGGGCTCAAAAACAAGCGAGATATGCTCTCCCAGGCTGATGAGTTCACCGCCCATCAGCAGTTGCGACCCCGTGATTCGCTGACCATTGATGACTGTCCCGTTGGTCGAGCCGAGATCCTCGATGGAATAACCATTGGCGTTGAATTTGATCACCGCGTGATGCCGGGACACCTCCGCGTCATTGACCAAAATATCCGCGCTTAAATCGCGGCCGATGATAACCTCGGTTTTCATAATTGGAAAGATCTTCCCCGGTGTCGGCCCAGAACGAACTACCAATTGAAAGAGTCTGATATTCATAGCATCTTCTCCTGATATAAATTATCCCTGTTTTTGACGTTTAATACCAGTTCAGAGGTTCCCCAAATACAGTGATCAGGGTTTGATCCCGATGAATAAATCAGGGGCGATTTTTCGAGTTGCTGGTACAGGATATGCTTGCATGAACAACTCTGTTGACCGAAACATCTTCTGAAGCCATTTTTGAATTCCCCGGGCTTGTTCTTTCCCACCCTGGCTGGCGTGACAGGCGGAGGCTTTGTCGCGGACGTCCACCACATTGGCGTAATCAATGCGGGCATGGATCGGGTAGTTGATTTCCGCGATGGATACCATGTCAATATCCTGGTTCTTGCCGAATTTTCGTGGGTTATGTCCGGTGAGCCGCCAGAGGAAGATCCCTGCCCGAAGGTATCCGCGCGGGATGACCTGGAAGTATAACCGTTGGGCTTGATGCGGAGGAAGGTTTTCCGGATCGACGTAATCCTGTCTTGCAGCCAGATCAAAGGCCAGCACCGTGGCATTGTGGATGGCGATATGGTCCGGGTGATAGTAACCACCGATGGGATCGAAAGTGATCACCACTTGCGGTTTAAGCCTGCGGATGTGTGAAACCACCCTGGCTGCAACTTCTTCCACCGGTTGGGCTGCCAGAGCCCTGGGGTGAGTATTATCCACACTGCCAGGCATGCCTGAATCGCGGTAATCCAAAAAACACACATCACAGAGCCCGAGGGTCTCTGAGGCACAGCGAAGCTCATGCTCGCGTACTTCTGCGATGGTAGAAAATCCTGCCATCATGTCTGGAGGCATCTCGCCCACTTCGCCGCGGGTCGCGCAGACCAGATGGACGTTTACGCCTTTGCCGGCATAATATGCCAGGGTGCCGCCGGTTCCGAAAGTCTCATCATCCGGGTGAGCCAGAACGGTGAGTAGAGTAAGCTTCTCCCAATCAGATGAGTGATCCACTTGTTGCTCCATTTAATATCGGACGATGGAAGGATCAACCTGGTCAGACCATGCGTTGATTCCACCATGTAGATTGCGTACATTTGAATACGACTTGTTCACCAACTGCCGTACAACCTGGGCGGACCGGATGCCGTTTCTGCAGAAGATGACCACCGGAATATCTTTCGGGATCTCCGCCAACCGGTTGTCGATCTCCCCCATCGGGATGGCCAGGGTGTTCGGGATGTTCGCTAAGTTGATCTCAAATGGTTCGCGAACATCCAATAGCAAATAGGATTGGCCTTGCTGAATTGCACGATGTACCTGTTCTGGTTCCAGATCAAGCCCTTCACCGGCGATTCCCATATCTGCGTCAGGTCCGACGCCACACCAGGTGTCGTAATCGATCAATTCGTTCATGACTGGTGAATTCCCACAGAGGGGGCAATCCATCCTCTTGCGGACATTCACCGTTTCGACGCTCATGTCCATGGTATCCAGGAGCATCAGTTTACCCAGGAGGGTCTTTCCCGCACCGGTGATCAGCTTGATCACCTCGGTGGCTTGCAGCGTACCGACCAAACCCGGCAAAACACCCAATACTCCCGCAACAGAGCAGGAAGGTATGGATCCCGGGGGTGGTGGATCCGGAAACAGGCATCGGTAGCAAGGTCCTTCCGGCAAGCCAAAGACGCTTACCTGACCTTCGAATCGGTAAACGGAGCCATACACGTATGGACGATTGGTCAATACGGCCAGGTCATTGAGCAGGTAGCGGCTTGGGATATTGTCGGTGCCATCCACGAGGATGTCGTACCCCTCGCTGATCTGGCGGGCATTCGTATGATCGAATTTGACAGGGAACAGATCCACCTGAATCAGCGGGTTGATCTCCAGCATTCGTTGCTTTGCTGATTTGACTTTCAAGGTTCCGCGGGCAGAAGTGGTGTGGATAATCTGCCTTTGCAGGTTGGAGATATCCACGGTATCAGCATCCACCAGGCCGATTCGTCCAACCCCGGCTGCCGCCAGGTAGAGAGCGATGGGAGAACCCAGTCCACCGACACCAACGATCAGAACGCTGGCCGCCTTTAGCTTCTGCTGGCCGATCATGCTGATCTCGGGCAACAAAAGCTGCCTGGAATAGCGCGAGATCTCATCCCGGTTGAGTGGAGGCAGGCTTGTCATGCGCCCCCCGAGATACTTGGAACCAAAATCAATTGATCGTCAGGATCGAGCGGTGTGTCCAACCCCTGTTGGTTTCGAACATCTTCTTCATGGAGAAAGAGGTGAACGAACGCCGCCAACTCTCCTTTTTTTGTGTAGAGATGAGGTTTCAAATCCGGGTAGCTGACCGTCAGGTCATCCAACATTTCGCGGACGGTGGCTCCATTCAATTGGAGAAGCGATTCGCCCCGGGTGTAGGTGCGGAGAGGTTGAGGCAGTTTCAAAGTAGGCATAATTAATTTTATCACAGGGCAGATGCGCAGTCGTTTCCGCCGGAAGCGGTCGGCACGAGGATCAATTTGTCGCCATCCAGGAAAGGGGTGTCCAATCCCTGCCGGGTGAAAATCTCCTCCTGGTTCAGGTAAAAGAGCACATTGGCGGAGAGGATGCCCCAATGCGTATAGATGTGAGATCGCATTTCCGGGTAGAGTCCAAATAATTCCTCGAGCGCCGAACCCACCGTCCCCGGCTTGACGGGTAATTCCGTTTTCCACTCGGTAAACGGTTGAAAGTAGGATGGTATTTTAATCGTTGGCATGTGATGCTCCCGCATCCACGTTTGGATAATAGTATAGTCCTCTTTGCCGGGGCAGGTGGTAGTCTTTGTGAAGGCTTTATCTACCCAGTGAGAATGGGTTACAATACCCATATGCGTGTCATTCTCACCCATGAACAGGCTGATTTCGATGCATTGGCAGCACTTACGGGGGCATCTTTGCTCCAGGAAGGCGATCTGCCTGTGCTGCCACGCAAGCTGAACCGGAATGTGCGCGCATTCGCCGCACTCTATGGGCAGGAATTGGAGTTGCTGGATATTCGTGACCTGCCCGCAGAACCGATAGAGCAGATCACCCTGGTGGATACGCAATCGCTGATCACCCTGAAGGGAATGACGAATCAAACCAAAATTCGGGTGATCGACCACCATGTGACCAGGGAAAATATTGACCCCACCTGGGAAATCCGCTATGAAAAAGTGGGGGCGGTGACAACCGTGCTTGTTGAGATGATCCAGGAAAACCAGATCGGCATCTCACCCATCCAGGCAACCCTGCTCCTATTGGGAATTTATGAGGATACCGGCTCGCTCGCCTATGCCTCCACGACCTCGCGCGACATCCGCTGTGCGGCCTATCTGCTCGAGCAGGGAGCCTCGCTGCGGCTGGCAGCAAGTTACCTTAATCCACCGCTTTCCCCCGATCAACATCAGCTTTATGAGAAGCTGTTAACAAATATTCGCACCCACTCCATCCAGTCGCTCAAGATCATCACTTCGGTGGCTTCCGGGGTGGGAGTATCTGAAGAAATTTCCAGCATTGCCCATAAATTGCGTGATCTGCTCGACCCGGACGGTTTGTTCATAGTGGTTGCGACCGAAGAAGGATACCGGATGGTGATGCGTTCAACCTCCGACCATGTTAATGTGGCGGCAGTCGCAGCCCATTATGGCGGCGGAGGGCATGACCGGGCTGCCGCAGCATTGATCCGCCGCAAACCGGACGAATTGCCCGAATTTGGCTGACCGGTTGGAGGAGATCCAATCTGATCTGATCCAGATTCTGCCTTCATTCATGAAACCTCCAATAATGGTCGGGCAGATCATGTCACGCCGGCCAAGATTGATCCGCCCGGATACCCCGGCGAAAGAGGCTTTGAGCCTGATGCAGCGCTACGGATACGAAGGATTCCCGGTGGTGGAAGAGGATCGCATCCTGGGATTGCTCACCCGGCGGGCTGTGGACCGCGCGCTCTCGCACAAGCTCAACCTGAAAGCGGCCAGCCTGATGGAAGCCGGGAATGTTCATGTGACGGCTTCCGATTCGCTCGAGCACCTGCAATTGGTCATGACGGATACCGGTTGGGGGCAGATACCGGTGCTGAACCCGGACACCGAAGAGATCATCGGTATTGTCACCCGCACCGATCTATTGAAAGTGCTGGCCAATCCGCCAGCGAACCATAAACTGCGCAATCTCACCCACCGGCTGGACGCGGTTCTTCCCCCGGGCAGGCAGCGATTACTAAAAGCCATCGGGGAAGCGGCGCGCGATGAGCATATGTCAGCTTATATCGTGGGTGGATTTGTTCGCGATCTGATTCTGGATAAACCCGGATTTGATTTTGACATCGTCATAGAAGGTGATGCCATCGCACTCGGAAAAAAACTGAGCTCCAAATATGGCGGCAGACTGGTCTGTCATTCGCGATTTGGCACCGCCAAATGGTACCTGACTTCGATGAAATCCGTTTTGGCCGGTTCAGAAAGCGAATCAGCCGGGGCGGATTCTGGAAATCCTGCCGGAAAGCCTAGACTTGATCACCGCACGAACCGAATTCTACGATCATCCTACCGCGCTGCCAACGGTGGAACGCAGCAGCATCAAATTGGATCTGCACCGGCGGGATTTCACGATCAATACCCTGGCTTTACGGCTGGATGGCCGCCATTATGGTGATTTGCTTGATTTCTGGGGCGGCTACAATGATATCCGCAAGGGATACGTGAGAGTTTTGCACTCCCTGTCCTTCATCGACGATCCCACCCGGATGCTCCGGGCGGTGACGGTTTGAACAACGATTTAATTTCAAGATTGAGAGCGCGAACGCTGGATTTATTGGGAGAAGCATCCGACCAGTTGAAATCCATCTCTGGTGAGAGGATACGGCATGAGCTGGACCTCATTTTGCTGGAGGACTTGCCTTCTTCCTGTTTGAACCGCTTGCAGGAATTGGGCTTGCTCCAGAAGGTCAACCCCGCTTTGCTTTGGGATCCCTTGCGCAGGCCAAAGGTTGGATGCGTTATTGAATCAACCCCACCCTGACGGCTGGCAGATCGCTGACCGCTATTGGGGGGTTCCGATCCGGAAAATTCTTGCATACTGTTACCTCCTCTATCCTTCCTCAAAAGAGGATATCAAAGCGATCACCACCCGCTTAAGGCTTCCGGCGCAACTCATCAGAGCGATGCTTCAAGCCAATCGTCTTTATCAGGATATCGGAGCAATATTCAACCAGAAAGTCTCCCAGATCACAGAACGGTTGCGTGAGATCAGTCCGCCTGCTCTGGTGAGCTTATACGCAGAGGCAGAACCTCCTATCCAGGAGAAAATTGACCAATTTCTGTGCCAATGGAGGCACATCGAACCGGGAATTGATGGGCATACTTTACAGGATATAGGCCTGGAGCCGGGACCTGGATATCGATCCATCCTGGGCGCGCTTCAAAATGCCTGGCTCGATGGAGAGATTTCCACATCCAAGCAGGAACTAGCCTTGTTACGCCGCCTGATCGCTGAATTGAACGGAAAACCATCCAAATCATGAGCGAAGAATCCTATCCCCCGCAACAGAAATCAGAGCAGACCGAATCCGTTTCGCTCACCTTCAGACCGGTTGCAGAACGGGATCTGCCTGGTTTGGAATGGGATGGCGAATATAGCCATTTTCACCGGCTGTATGCAGATACCTTTCAACGGACCAAACTGGGTATTACCCAGATGTGGGTGGCGGTGGATTCGACTGAGAAGATCATCGGGCAGGTGTTTGTCCAATTGAACAGCGCCAACCCTGACATGGCCGACGGAAAATCCCGGGCATATGTGTTTGGATTCCGGGTGCGGGAAGATTATCGCTCACTGGGAATTGGTTCCCTGATGATGGGTTTTGTGGAGAATGATCTTCGACAGCGAGGTTTCACCATTGTATGTTTGAATGTGGCCAAGGATAATCCGCGCGCGATCTTCTTGTACCAGAAGCTTGGTTATCTCATCAACGGACCAGATCCGGGCACCTGGTCCTATCAGGATGACGCCGGAAACTGGCATTATATGGAAGAACCTGCCTGGCGTATGGAAAAAATCCTCGTTTCTGCTTCTCCAACGGAAAAATAAATTCTGGTTGATTTAATTCTTTATCTTCCAGCAGTTCACCCTGCTGGTATGCTTTGTGCACTCTGAGAGGTGATACCTGAAGAGAGAGTGAATATGAGCAACCAGATTGCCCTTGATGATGTATTGAAAACTTTGCGAGAGAATTACCTTTTCTTTGGCCTGGATGATTTCCAACTGGCCGAAGTGGTTCGAGCTGTGGAAGTCTATCAGGTGGATAGAGGCGCTGAGATCTCGCGCGAAGGAGAACGGAGCCAGGCTCTGTTCATTGTCCAATCCGGAAAAGCCTGCCAGACGAAAACAGCGAAAGGGAAGGAGTCTTTCCTGCGCCAGATCTCGAATGGGAACTGTTGGGGTGAAGACTGTCTGCATGCCAATGGCCGGGTTCCCTACCGGGTGGTTGCCATTACCACCCTGCTGGTGATCCGAATAGAGCGGGCAGTCCTTTACGATCTGGCCGATCGGATTCCCCAATTGGCGGCCAACCTGCATATCGGCGGCGGCTCGAATACCTTGCTGAGGCAGGCGAATATCCGCTGGCTGGAGAATGGCGAAGAAGTATTTTTTATCGGTAGGAAGCATCCCCTGTTCTCTGGTTAAAAAACTGTTATTGCCCATCGTCGCTCTGGTGACTTCCCTGTTTCTCACGGCGCTTATCACCGGCTTATCTGGGGAAGACGGCGCGGCCATCTGGACGGTCGGTTTGATCCTGACGGTCATCTGTGTCCTCTGGGCAGGCTGGAACGCGCTCGACTGGGCGAACGATTACTCAATTGTCACCAGTCTTCGCATCGCCTGGATGGAAAGGCTGTATGGTCTGTATGACAGCCGCCAGGAAGCACCACTCTCCACCATTCAATCCATCGATGTGCAGACGACCCAACTGGGACGCATATTCGGATACGGCAATGTCATCGTCCGAACCTATACCGGTCCGCTCGTCTTGCCTGATGTGGAGTATCCCGAAGATGTGGCCAGCATGATCCGCCAGCATTGGGAGCAATCCAGAGTAACCAATAAACGAGATGAGATCAGCCAGATCGAGCAGACACTCCGCAGGCGGCTGGCGCAGGGTCAGGCGGTTGCGCAACCGGGTGTAGATCCAAACCGGGATGAATCACACCCCGAAGAGGTGGATCCTGGATTTCTCCAGGAGTTCTTCGCGGATTTCTTCAAGGTGCGAATTGACAGCCAGGGTGTGGTCACCTATCGGAAGCACTGGTTTATCCTGATTCGGGAAAGCTGGAAACCGCTGCTCCTGAGTTTGCTGCTCTTCGGGATATGGATCCTGAGGATGAATGACGCTTTTACCTTCATCTCATCCGGCGCCACTCTGGGTTTCCTGTTGATGGTCGGCATGGGTGTGCTCGGTTGGCTGGCTTACATCTACCTGGACTGGCGTAATGACGTCTTTCAGATCACTCCAGAACAGATCATCGACCTGGATAAGAAACCATTTGGCAAGGAAGAAAAGAAGATCGCCCAACTGGACAATATCCTCTCCATCGAGTACAAGCGTCTTGGGATCATCGGATTGCTTCTGAATTTTGGTACTGTATATATCCACGTCGGGACGAGTCAGTTCACATTTGATGAGGTCTATGATCCGTCAAAGGTTCAACAAGATCTCTTCCGCAGCCTGGCCGAGCATCAATACCAGGAACAGCAGCGCGATATCCGGGCGGAGCGGGAACGCGTCGGCGATTGGATCGCGACCTACCACAACCACCAGGACGAATTCCGTCCAACCTCAGGAAGCCAACAACTCTCTCCCCAACCCGAAGTTTAAGGTAAAATCAGGATAATTAGAGATCAGTAAACAGAGACCAGAAACCGGTAACCTGGGAATCCAGGTATCCTCGCACATCTCTGATCTCTGATCTTACTATACAGAGGTTGTATGGCATTAAGAGAGATCGTGTCTGTACCGAATCAGGTACTCCGCCGCAAGGCGCATAAAGTTACCGATTTTGGACCGGATTTCCGAAAATTAGTGGATGACATGATTGAAACCATGCGTGAAGCGCCCGGCGTGGGGCTGGCTGCCCCGCAGATAGGCGAATCGATTCGACTAATCGTGGTCGAATATGGCAATGATGAAAACGAAGACGCACCCAAAAAGCTGTTCGTATTGGCCAATCCGGAGATCATCCAGGCATCTGAAGAGAAGGAGATCGGGATTGAAGCATGCTTATCGGTCCCCGGTCTTGCCGGAGAAGTGGAACGCTTTTCCGAGATAACGGTCAGAGGGCAAAACCGGCGCGGACAGACGGTTAAACACAAGGTGCATGGCTGGCTGGCAAGGATATTTCAACACGAAATTGATCACATAAACGGAATCCTCTTCACCGATCTGGCGACCAGTGTTTGGAAGCCTACTCCCGAAGAGGAAGAAGTGATAAAGGATTAATGCGTCTCACCCATCTATCATTGACGAATTTTAGAGCGTTTTCCCGCCTGGATGTGGATTTTCCAAGCGGGATTGTTTTATTGCACGGCTCAAATGCACAGGGAAAAACTTCCCTGCTGGAATCGATCTATTATCTGGCGACGTTCACATCATTCCTCACTGCCCAGGATGCACAAACCATCCATTTCCTGGCAAGAGAAGACACCGTTCCCGTAGCGCGGATCGTCGCGGACATCGAAAAGCATGACCGTGCTCATCAGATGGAGATTTGCCTGATCCTGCAGGAAAACCAGGATGGTCAGAAGCGGCTCCGCAAAGAGATCCTGATCGATGGGGTCAAGAAATCCGCCGGAGAAGCGATCGGGTTATTCACTTCAGTTGTCTTTATACCCCAGATGACCCGTTTATTTGAGAATGGTCCGGAAGAACGCCGGCGCTACATGAACCTGGCATTCTGCCAGGTGATACCCGGGTACGCCACCGCATTGACCAGATACAACCAGGCGCTCACCCGTCGAAACGCCCTGCTGAAAGACCTCGGCGAAAGAGGTGGGGATGAGTCACAACTGGATTATTGGGACGACCTGCTCGTGTCCCACGGCAAACGGATCATGGCCAACCGCCAGGCGGCGATCACCGAGCTGAATGTGTTCACCAAACCCATCCACACTCGCCTGACCGGTGGTCAGGAAGCATTTCAACTCATGTACCAGTCCTCCCTTCCGGGAGGTGTGCTTGCCGGCCGATTCAATTCAGGAATTGGAAGACTGTACTGGCGCAGCGTTCCATAAACGGTTAGTTGCCACACGGCGGCATGATATCCAACGGGGTGTCACTACCAGCGGTCCCCACAGGGATGATCTACAATTCCTGGTGAATGGTTTGAATCAGGCAGATTACGGATCGCGCGGCCAGATCCGCACCGTGCTTCAATCTCTGAAATTGGGGGAAGTCGGTTGGATGAAAGAAAAAACCCAGACTGCCCCGGTCCTTTTGATGGATGAGACCCTGGCGGAATTGGATGAAAACCGGCGGCGGGACCTGCTGGATGCTCTGGGGACGGTCGATCAGGCGGTCCTGACGACCACCGATGAAGAACTGTTCGTTCCGGAATTCCTGCAATCGATCACCCGGTGGGAGATCGAGGCTGGCCGGATCATTGGATCGGTTTCTTGAGGGGTAATCCCGCAGCGCGGGGATAGTTCGATGGGGTTTCCGCGATTTTTCGGATCCAAATCAAATTGTGTTCTTCTTCCACATCCGGTAATTGGACAGGCATGATCTGCACCAGCGATCCACCCAGAGTGCGGATCGCTTTTTGCGCGCCGGATGTCTCGCGGGTGGCTGCGCTTCCCTTTTGCGCAAGGACGGATCCACCGACGTGAACAAACGGCAGTAAATATTCCACCAGAGACGGCATCAACGCCACCGCCCGGGCGAGCGCCCAATCGTAACTTTCGCGGTGAGCGGGTTGATGGGCGATCTCTTCCGCGCGGGCAGCGAGAACGGTCACCCTATCCAGGTGGATCTCATCCACGACCAACTGGCAGAACCGGGCTTTCTTTCCGGTGGATTTCGACCAGGGTCAATTCCATCTCGGGGAACGCGATCTTTAGCGGTATCCCGGGGAAGCCGGCGCCGGTGCCAAGATCAATGACCCTGGTCATGGGGGTGTCTTTCATCACCAGCCAGCAGGTCAATGAATCGAGAAAATGTCGTATTCGAATGGCAGGCACCTCCCGGATCGCGGTCAGGTTTATGCGTTGGTTCCATTCCAGTAATAAAGCTTCATACTGTTGGAATTGTTGTACCTGTGTATCCGTCAGGTTGATGCCGGTAATTCGTTTGATTTGTTCGATCAGATAATCCATCATTGTGATTATACCTGACCTGCTTCAGGTTCAATGAGGTGGAACATTTTTCCACCTGAATTGTTGATTGGATATGGATTTGGAATTTTTTGGCATTTCTCGTACAATCGGTTGGATGACACGACGCCGCTTATTAAATGCCTTACTGATGCTGGTGTTCCTCGCCAGCGCGGGGATTCCTACCCGGGTGGTTTTCGGAGACGACATTCCCAATTCAGCCTATGTGGATGGTGTAATCGGCCATGCCCAGCAGCACACGCTTTCCTGCGAAGCCCGATCCTCGGTTGATTTGGCTGCCTTCTGGGGCATCACCTTCACTGAAGAAGAATTTATGGATCGGATTCCGATCTCGGACAATCCTGACAAGGGTTTTGTAGGCAGCCTGGATGGGTCTTGGGGATTTATTCCACCCAGATCCTACGGCGTCCATGCTGCTCCCGTGGTGAAAGCTTTAAAGAAGCTGGGATTGAGAGCGCGCAATGAAACCGGGATGAGCCAGGATGATTTGAAGCGCGAGATCGCAGCCGGTAAACCGGTGATCGTATGGGTGATCGGGCAGGTTTGGAGAGGGGAAGGGTTGATCTACACCACTGAAAGCGGTGAGGATATCACGGTTGCCCACTACGAACATACCATGATCATGACCGGTTACAGTTCAGAATCGGTTGAACTGGTGGACGCATTCACCGGCAGTTATCTGTATTACTCATGGACAGCCTTCTTAAAATCATGGGGCGTGCTTGGCAACATGTCCGTCGTGGTGGATGGATTGAAAGAAGATACTTCCGTAACCCCTACGCCCACACCGGAACCGGTAAAGAAAACCAACAAGAAAACGTACACGGTTCAGCAAGGCGATTATCTGATTGAGATCGCCCGACAATACAACCTGGATTGGCGGAAAATCGCCGAACTGAACAACCTGTATTATCCCTGGATCATCTATCCCGGTCAGGTATTACATCTTAAGTAAGATGGAGCGCGCATGATTTTCGAAACGGCAAAACGGATCAGGGAAAATATTCAGAAGGTCATTGTCGGCAAGGAAGATGTGGTCGATCTTGCGCTAACCGCTGTTCTATGCGAGGGGCATATCCTGATGGAGGATGTACCCGGTATCGGCAAGACGACCTTCGCCCGCGCATTGGCGGTGTCCACGGGATGTTCCTTCAAGCGGATCCAGTTCACGCCTGATCTTCTTCCCAGCGATGTGATCGGTGTCAACTGGTTCAACCAGAAGATGCAGGAATTTGAATTTCGTCCCGGGCCGGTTATGAGCCAGGTGCTGCTGACCGATGAGATCAACCGCGCCACACCCCGAACGCAATCAGGTTTGCTGGAGGCGATGCAGGAACGTCAGATCACCCTGGATGGAATCACCTATCCGCTGCCGCGGCCGTTCCTGGTGATCGCGACCCAGAATCCGGTTGAACTGGAAGGCACTTTCCCCCTGCCGGAAGCGCAGATCGATCGTTTTCTGATGCGGATCGCCATTGGGTATCCCACCCAGGCAGAAGAGAACGCAATCCTCGAGCGATTTCAGGCAGGAAAATCCACTGGAAACCTTACAACCGGTGAGCAACCCGGAAGAGATCACCCAGATGATCCGGCTAAGACAGGATATCCGGGTTGAAAAGTCGATCCAGGATTACATTGTTCAAATAGCCCGCACCACCCGCCAACATAATGAGATCGAACTTGGCGCCAGCCCCCGCGCGACCCTGGCCTTATATCAGGCGAGTCAGGCCTGGGCAGCCATTCACGGCAGGGATTTCGTCCTTCCGGATGATGTGAAAGCGCTCGCGCCAACCGTCCTCTGCCACAGGCTGATGATCTCTTCACAGGCGGAATTGCGCGGAAGAAAACCCGAAGAATTATTAATGGATATCATCGCAAAAGTGCCCGTTCCTGTGGAAAATGGATGAAACTTCGAAATTGGCTTCCGCTTCTGGGGATGTTCTTTATTGCGGGGCTGATCTTCAAATTGCAGGCGTTTACCTACCTCCCGCCGGCAATTATTCTTTTGTTATTGATCAGCTACATCTGGAATAGACTCGCCCTGCAGGATGTGATCTACCATCGCAAATGGGTCTATCGCAAGGGATTTATTGGCGAAGAAATTCCCCTCACGATTGAAATCGAAAACAAGAAACCACTCCCTCTGCTCTGGCTCCAGACATTGGATCTATGGCCGCGAGTGATCGCTCCAACGGAAGAAGGAACGATGGTCATCTCCCACAAGCCGGACGTGGGCTATCTTACCCATTGGATCAACCTGCGCTGGTTCGCCCGAAATTTCCATTCCTATCAACTTCCTCTCAGGGCGCGGGGCTATTTCCAGGTTGGACCCGCGCTCGCTCGCAGCAGTGACCTCTTCAGCTTATCGGAATCGGAGAAAACGATCGCCCCGACAGAAGAGATCGTGGTGTACCCGTCCATCTCGCACCAGCCTGACCTGCATTATAAAACGATCAATCCATTGGGAGATCAGCGAGCCAAGCGACGATTACTCGAAGATATCAATCTGCCGTATGGGATCCGGGATTACCGCGCCGGGGATGAATTCAAACGGATTCATTGGACAGCGACTGCCCGCACTGGTCAGTTGCAAACCCGTCTGTACCAACCGGTGACCAGCAAAGTGATGATGATCTGTTTGAATGTGTCCACCTCGGAGATGGTTTTTGGCGGTTACTACCCGGATATGCTTGAGCATCTCATCCATCTGGCAGCTTCCATGGCTTACCGTTCATTTCAGGATGGCTATGCGGTCGGGCTGCTCACCAACGGCGGGATGGTTGGCGGTGGGAAACCGTTCCATATCGCTCCAGCCAGATCCACTCACCACCTGATCAAAATCCTGGAAGCTCTGGCTGGATTGCAGGCATTGACGATCTCAAAATTTGAGAATTTTCTTCTGCATGAAATGCATTCCGTTCCTTATGGCGCGGCATTGGTGATCCTCACTTCCATCGTCCCCGAATCGCAGCGGATGATTCTCACCCGCCTGCAAAAATCACATCATGAGATCACGCTTATCTGTACGGCATCTGAAATGACCCCGGATATCCATGGGATCAGGATGATCCATTCGCCGCGAATAAAAACGATCGATGGAGAAGGGTAACACGTTGACATCCATCAGTGTTCCCTCTATTCCGGCGCTCCCGTCCCAAAATCGATGGGCCGGTTTGATCTGGCATGAATTTGCCCGATTCTTCCAGATAATAATGGAGACCACCTGGATATCACTCTGGGTATACGCTCCCTTATCCCGTCATGCCTCTTTCGGATTTTGGTCCTTATTCCTGGTGCTGGCAGTCGTCTGCCTGACGAGCTACCTGTTGGCGCTGCTGATCAATCTGAGAAAGTTTACTTTTCCCGTGGGAAAAACCGTGTACCTCGCCTGGATGTTCCTTCTTGGCTGGGGCATTCAGAAGATCTTGCTGTATCCAGACAGTCCATTCCGGTTTGTGGATGTGTTTATCCTTCCCTACCGGGAGTTGATCCGGCTGAATGATATTCCGCCAAATTTCTGGTTGCTGATCGTGGGCCTGGTTGCCGTCTTGCGGGGTGTCTTGTTGGCCCGCCACCATGCGGGGATTCTATCGGTGCGTGGCAGTTTTCGGGTGGCGCTCATTTTTCTTCTCTTGTATGGCATTTTGGAGAGTAACCCGCTCCTCCCGTCCTTCCACCTGCCTTCCATCGTCATTTTGGGATCAGGGTTGATTGCCCTCTGTTGTACCAGGCTGGCGGAGATGACCCGTCAAAAAGGCGGCCGACTTCTGGATCTGCGGGCCAGGTGGTTCTTCCTGGTCATAACTGTCGTATCTGCCGTGTTGATATTGGCGGCTGCCCTGGATGGATTGATTGCCTGGCAGATCATCCCCATCCGGGAAATCCTGGTGTTTATACTCGCAGCCCTGATCACTCTGGGAGTGCTCCCATTTGTCCTCATTGGCTTATCATTGGCCTACCTGCTCCTGCCTGTGATCAACTTCATCTTGCGGCAATTGGTGTCTGTGTTTCAGCAATGGAAACTCCCGGTTTCCCAGATTTCCCGGGACATTCCACCGGTTCAATTTCTGAACCGGGTCATCGATCTGAAACCGGTCATGGTGATCGGGATCACTGCCGGGATCTTGCTTGTCATTTTGATCCTTGTTGGCGTGAACCGGCGTGCGCGGAATGAGTACGCATCCACCCGGTTCGACACCGATCTGGTCAATGTTCGTTGGCTGGATGATCAGAAGGATTGGTTCAAACGGCGGCTGGGGCAAACCTGGGAGTTCATCAACCGCAGGTTGCAGTGGAGCGAAGCCCGGCGCTTATGGGCGTCCGCCCGGATACGGTGGGTGTACTACCGATTAATGCAATTAATGGCTGCGCTGGGGAATCCACGCCCGAAATCAGTCACACCGCTGGAGTTTCTAATCACGCTCAATCAGCTGATCCCTGACGTGAGTGGCGACCTATCGGAGATCACCAACGCTTATCTCCTGGTTCGATACGGTGAGGTGCCCGAAAATGAGGCGGATGTTCGCCGCATCCTGTTGGCATGGGAACGGGTTCAAAAAGCCGGTCAGGCTCAGATCAAACGAAAAGCGGACCCGAAGGTCCGCTGATTGAGGTAGTTTTGGTCAATCAAATCGGGTGTCCAGCCCGGCAAATCCACGAAGGATTCGGGTGAAATGACGGGCGGCTTTCAGGTATAGATCAATCCGCAGGTTTTCATTCGGCGCATGCATTTGGGCGCCCGGGTACCCCGCACCAACGTTGATAATGGGAATATCGAAATGCTCCCGGACAATGGACGTGGGGCTTGATCCGCCGCTGCTGGGCAGAATTTTCATCGGTTCGCCATATACATCCTCAGCCGAGCGGACGACCATCTGCACAAATGGATGATCCACGCTGGTCACAGCCGGTTTCTGGTAGCCCAGGTCTTGTATCTGAATATCCTCAAACCCATTCCGGTCGAGGTGCGCCCGTAAAAGTTCTAAAATCTCAACCGGGTCCTGATCGGGAACGAGTCGGAAATCCACCTTTGCGCTGGCTTTGGCCGGCAGGACGGTTTTAGAGCCGGGACCCTGGTAACCGGAGGTGATACCGCAAATGGTACAACTGGGTTCGTGGGCCTCCACCAGGCGAAGGGCGGCGCCTCCCGTCAATCCCCGAAGAAAATTCTTGATTCCATATCTCTCCCGATAGTCTGGAGCGGGGTCAGGAAGCGATTCCAACAAAGCGCGTGTTCGGAAAGAGACCGGTTTGACCTTATTGTAAAAACCGGCGATTCGAACATTTTCATCCTGCCCTTTAAGTGAGTTCAATGCCCAGACCAATCGCCAAGCCGCATTGGGGAAGATGGTCCCACCCAGCCCAGAGTGGGCATCCTGGGAAGCCGTTTCAACCGAGAGTTCCACATACTGGATCCCGCGATAGCCCAATGAGAGGATGGGATGTTCCTGCTCATCCACCACACCGTACTCCCAAACGCAGGCGTCCGCCCGCAGGTCCTCGAGGTGATCCTTAACGAAAATGGGCAGATTCTCGCTGGAAGATTCCTCTTCCCCTTCGATGAGAAATTTGATATTGCAGGGTAATTCACCTGCGCTGGCAAGGAGGGCGTCGAGGGCCAACAGCCGGTAGCTTAATTGACCTTTATCATCGCTGGATCCCCGCCCGAACAACTTCCCATCCCGGAGTGTGGGCTCGAATGGAGGAGTCAGCCAAAGGTCCAACGGATCGGGAGGTTGGACGTCGTAATGGTTATAGATCAGCAGAGTCTTCTCTGATGTCCCTTTGCGTTCCCCATAAACGATCGGTGGTCCATTGGTCGGAAATACCCGGGCGGAAAATCCACGCTTTTCCAGCATCGAACGGACGATCTCCGCACATTCGGTCATCCCAATATCTTGAGCGGAAATGCTTGGCTGACGAACCAGCCGACTCAATTCTGCGATGCTTTCATCCAGGTGAGACTCGATGAATAGATCAATATCGGTGTAATCCATGGGATCTCCTTGAGAACTCGAATGGTGATTTGTAGAGCGGGTTATTTAAAGAGTTGATTTAGCCAATAAAAAACGCCAGACCCGGCCAGGGCAAAAGCCAGCATTTTTAGAAATTTCCCCACCCAACACCACAACAGAAACTTTGTGATGGGCATCTTGAGCGCACCGGCAACGATCCCCGCCATATCAAAAGCGGGGTTTGGGATGAAAGCCAGAAAAGAGATCGTCCAGCCGCCATATTTCTTCATCCACTCGACGATTCGCCTGTAATAGGGTTTGTTCTCAATGGCGATTTGTCCAGAATATCCGGCAATATAACCGGTGATCTCGCCGATGGTCGCTCCAGAACCCGCGGCAAGCGCCACCAATAAAGGTGGGTAGACCGTCGCCATGGTGGAGGTCAGTAACACACCTGGAACAGGAATGATGACCGTCGCGTTCGCAAGGATGGATAGCAGGAAAATTCCGGGCAAGCCTAACGCCTGCAGACTTTCCAATTTATCTCGAAAGATAAATATTGATATAGTGACCAGGATAACAGGAACGAGCGCCAGGAGCTTTCGCCATTGGATGCCCTTTTTCTCCTCCATGGAAGCCTATTTTTCCCCTGCGAGCAATTCCTGGATGTGAGAAATCACCATATCCATGGCAACAACATTGAAACCGCCCTCGGGAATGATCACATCGGCATACCGCTTGGATGGCTCGACAAAATCCATGTGCATCGGTCGGACTGTCATCAGGTACTGGTTGATCACGTGCTCGGTCGTCCGTCCGCGTTCGGCGATGTCCCGCTCCAGGCGCCGGATAAAGCGAATATCTGCATCCGTGTCGACATAGATCTTCACATCGAATAATTTGCGCAATTGCTTTTCCGCGTAGATGAGAATTCCTTCCACCAGGATCACCAATTGCGGATCGATGCGGGTGCATTCTGTCGTGCGGGTGTGAGTTTTGAAATCGTAGACCGGAAGGTCGATTCCCTGCCAGGTCTTGAGGTGCTGAATATGCTGGATAAGCAGGGCAGTATCGAGGGAGTCGGGATGATCGAAATTGACCTCCTTGCGCTGGTTTGACGGAAGGGCGCTGAGGTCTTTGTAGTAGGCATCGTGGGGGAGATAGGCGATCCGGTTGCGTCCAACACGATCGAGGATGGCCTGGGCGACGGTGGTCTTGCCGGAGCCTGATCCACCGGCGATGGCGATGACGAGCGGGGATGTCTTTCGATTCATGGGCTAATTATAAACGAGCCTGTCAGAAATGACAGGTTGACTTGAATAGTTAGAACAAGTATTCTAATGTAAGAGACCTGTGAATAGAAACCAGATATCAGATGACAGAAGTAAAGAAGCAGGTCGCGCAAATTTATACTTAGCTCAAGGTCCACCAACGAGGGAAAATGTCTGGCAACTCAACCCATAACACAGACCCGTATCTACTGCTTGCCCGAGCTGTGATCGTGCAGGCGTTTGAAGATCTTAAGAGCCCTGATCCACTTTGCGCGGACAGGGCACGCTGGTGGCTGGAACGGGACGGATTGGATTGGTGGGAAATGATCGGTTATAGTCGCGCTGTATTGCAGCGCTGGCTTGCTCTCGTCTGACTTACACTTCTTCACCAGGGATGTATTCTCCCATAACAGCTGTCTCTGCCTGCAATGAACATAACTTCCTCCATGGAATGCACCCCCAATTTATTCTTGACCGTTTTGAAATAGTAATGCACCGTCCTCTGGGTGACGTGCAATGATCGCGCGATGGCACACGCGTTCCAGCCCTGGGCGACATGTCGCAGCACACTGATCTCTCTGCGGGTGAGTGTGGTGTTGATCGGAGACATGTCTCAATTATAGAATATATGTTCTATATGGACAAGCCTGATTTCGTAGTCAATCCAAATTGGGAAAGTAGATCTCTTATCCATTTTCGATAGGGAAGGGAGACAAAGGTAAATGGTCCACGAGTATACAAAAAACCGATCAGGTAACGGATCGGTTTTGATCAGGTGCGATATATATCATTTTATTTGTTTGGCTCGAAACACGCCGGCGACACCAAGCAGTATCAGAGCCATCCCACCGACCGTCCAGCCGGTGAGCGGCTCCTGCAGAATCATCCAGCCCAGCAGCACAGCGATCACCGGATTGACATACGCATAGGTCATGGCGATGTTGGTTGGGAGCAAGCGCAAGGCGCGTACGAATGCGGTGAAGGCGATGACCGATCCAAAAATAACCAGATAACCCCAGGCGAACCAGGCTTCGCGAATTGGGTTGGGGAGGGGTTCTCTCATCAGGAAACCAACCAACAGGAGGCCAACCGCACCAAAGAGGTGTTGATAGGATGAACTGACCTCCGGTGCCAGATCCACTCGCTTGCGGCTTTGAAGCAGACTGCCGGCACCCCACAGGAGGCTGCCGATCAAGACTGCCACAACCGATATCACGTCCGCCTGTATACCTGTCTGAAATGCGGGCGCGGATAATAATCCCACACCGGCGAATCCCACCAATAATGAAATGACCAGGAGAGCTGATGGTTTTCGGCGGTCAATAACGGCTTCCATAATGGCCACATAGATCGGAGTGGCCGCGATGATCAAGGCAGCGATGCCGGAATGAAGCCTCTGTTCGGCAAAGGACACCAGTCCGTTGCCACCTACCCACAGTAGTGTCCCGGAAATCGCGAGCAATCCTGCTTCTCTCCAGCTCAGCCGGACGCGCTGCTTCTTAATCGCAGCCAGTGACATCAAGATCAGATCCGGCGACCAGAACCCGCGATCCGGCCAGGAAGAAAGGTGGAAAACCGGAACCTTCTTTGACGCCGATTCGGATCGCCAGGTAGGTGCTCCCCCAGATGATGTAGACGATCAGGAGGTTGGCTATACCGGCCCAGTTGGTTTGCTTCGGTGTTGTTACCGATTCGGTTGAATTACTCATCTATTTTGCACCTTTATGCTATTGCAGATAAATTGGTGATCGGACAGTCTATCTCCTGCCTCTACGGTTGATAGCGAAGGTTATAGAGGTACAGATAGGCGCCTTTTTCAATAAATTTCATCCTCCGCGTCCCTATTTGATCCAGATGATCCAATATGTAGTCAAATTCATCGACCATACAAGTGGTACAGTTATGCGTCAGTACGATCCATACTCTACGATTTCCGATAAACTTGTCAAGTTCCTTACGATATTTTTCAGGTTCTTTTACAGACTTGATGCCAATTATATAATCTGACTCATCGAATCCATACTGGTCTGCATAATACCAAAATGAAAACCTGGCCGGGTAGTATAAGTAGATGATATCTCCTTCTCGATAATTCTCTCTGAGGTCAACTAACACCGCCTTCATATCTTCTTTATTGGGTGGTTCCAGTAGATACTTATAGCTGGAAATCATTGGCTGTGCCAGGACAAAAATAGTGAGAAGGAGCACCATTGCTTTACCAACGATTGGGTTGGATTTGGATATTAAGTCCCCAACGGCAAGAATTCCTTCGGATATGGAAAGAATTGTGACGGGAACCAAAAATAAAAGTAATCTTGCCATGGCAGAATAGGCTTCAATGCTTGTCACGATCAACATTGTAATAACTGGTAGAAACAATACTATTCCAACAAGCCACCTTTTTCGAAAAATGGATATCGATCCGATTAGAAGCAAGCCAATGAGGATCAAACCATATTGGCTGTCGCGGTATCCCAAAAAACGGATATAACTGGCTATTGTCCTTGCAAACCAATCGATATCTCTCCATGGGGGGAAGGGCAAGTATCCGGAATTCCAATAGGTATCGAAGTTGGAATTGTTCTGAATAGCCTGTAAAGTAATCGAATATTCCACTGCAAAACTTATCAACCAGAGCAGAATAACACCACCAAGCCAGGCTAATTTGTTAAAATTCCTGGTCCGGATCAATTGAATAGCCAGCGCAGTACCCGCTCCTGCGAGGATGAATACTGCTGGATGCGAAATCCACATCCCGGCGATACCGATTAACCCGAACAAAAGGTAAGATTTCCAGCTCATGGATATCTTTAACCATTTCAGGCTGAGCCAGGTGATGATCAAGGTTATGAGAACATCACTTGAATATTGTTTGGCTTCTGTCGAAAAATATACCAGGATGGGTAATAGGACGAATAACCCAATCGATATCAAAGAACCTGCTCGATTCTGTAAGGATTTGGATACTTCCCACATAAAGAATATCGAGACTAGACCGGCAAACAAGGGGAATACACGTAAGAGGAGGTCCTTATCACCGGCAAAGGAGTACAGAAACTTTTCTATCCATAAAAAGAAGAGAGGAGCGCCTTGATTGTAGGATAGCGGTTGAACTAACTCAGTGAAAGATCGATCTCGAATATTCAAAGCAAGCATCAGTTCGTCCAGCCATAACGGACGATTGTAAAGGAATTCTCTGATCCTTAAAATTTATCCCAATCAGAAAAATACACCAGGTCAGGATGGATGTGAATTTGCATTTAAGATGATCAATCATAACTCCCCCTGTGGACAAATCGTTATTCAAAGATCACAAATACCCTTTGAAAGAAATATGATGTAGTTGTCTCAGGTAAGGGTAGATATCGGACATTAAATACTTGGAATTATTACTGATATATTGAGCCACCGATGGGAATCGGACCCATGACCTGGCGTTTACGAAACGTCTGCTCTACCATCTGAGCTACGGTGGCGTGAGCGAATTATACCAGAGAAAATCACCTCACGGGAGAAATGGTTATAAACCAATTTTCCAATGGTTGACGAACTCCCGCTGAGCCTGCAACTCGGGCGAAGGCTTCATCCAGACCGGCAAAGACACCCTTAGATCGGCGATCTTTTGCAGGGCATTGACGGGTTCCAGGCCGTGGCGGATCAACCAACATCCGACCACGGTTCCTGTGCGACCTCGGCCGGCGAGGCAATGCAGGTAGACCGGATTCTTGCCGGCGATCTGCCTGTCAATCGTATCCAAGATCTCAATCATCAAGTCCCGAGATGGCAAATCAAAATCGAGAATACCATACCTGTGGTATTGGATGGCCAATCGTTCCTGTTGGAGAAGCGGGATAAACGCGCTGGCGTATTCAGGTAAAGGATCATCATCCGGGTGGGTCAGATTGATGAAACATCGGATCCCTTCCTCCATCAATTCGTGAATGGAAGGGTGAAGTTCCACCGGATGATCCCGCATGGGGTAACGCCCGGCCATGAATTGTTGCGGAATAACCCAGTAGCATCCATATTGATCAAGATCGACCATGTTTAATTTTTCCTCGTTGAATGGATTGTTTTCCAAATCTTTGCTGCAATGTATCCATGGCGGCATGCAGGCAAATCTCTTTCTCCGTTTTCAATTCCCATAATCCCATCTGATGCCAGGATTCCCCCAGTCCGGTCACCCCGACACCAAGCAGGCGTATCTGTTGTCCAGCCTTATGGAAACCGTGAAACAGGTCCAGCGCATTCTGTAGGATGATGCTCTCCACGTCTGTCGGAGTATCCAATCGAGCTTGTCGGGTATAGGTTGAAAAATCCTTCAGGCGGATCTTGACCCGGACGGTATTTCCGCACAATTGTTTTTCTCGCAGCCGATGGGCTACCTTCTCGGTCAGCCAGCTAAGGGTTTTCTCCAATTCCCGTACATCGATGATATCCTCGCCAAAGGTGGTCTCCTGACTGATCGATTTGATTCCATGCTCAACGACAACCGGAGATGGATCGATACCCGTGGGAGGCATCATGCAGATACCCGGCAGCATTTCCGAGCAGAGTTTTGAGTTCGGCCAGGTTCAGCTTTTGGATATCTTTGATCTGTTCAATTCCGACTTCCTTCAACCGGGCGGCCATTTTGGGGCCCACTCCCCAGATTGCCTGTGCGGGGAGGGGTGCCAAAAATTCCTGTTCTTTTCCGGGAGGGACAATCTTGATCGCGGATGGCGCCCGTCCGGTTCGTGATTCAGACTTCCCCGCATCTGTGGCAATTTTTGCAACCAGTTTACTGGTTGCTGCGCCGATGGAGCAGGGCAGTCCAGTTTCGGTGAGGATTTGTTGTTGGATCTGCCTGGCGATCAGCCCCGATGATTGGGGAAGATCGCTGATATCCACGAACGCTTCATCTATGGAAACGACTTCCACGAGCGGACTGATCTGGTGGAGGATATCCATCACCCTTTTAGAGTAATGGGTGTATTCCGAGTAATGACCATGGACCAGAAGAAGTTCCGGGCATAATCGCAACGCCTGTCCGGTGGGCATCGCGCTGTGGACTCCATATTTCCGCGCAGCGTAAGAACAGGTGGAGACCACTCCTCGTCCGTCCGGAGATCCACCCACCGCGAACGGCTTTCCGATCAGGCTGGGATCCTTCAACTCTTCCACCGAGCAGAAAAATGCATCCAGATCCATGTGAAGTATTTTGCGAATTCCCATTTGAATCAATTCTATTGCAGAGAGATGGTTGGCGCAAGCCGGGGTGCGGGAAATATTACAGAAAATTTATTCCCGGATATATTTAGTTTGGATATAATTACTCCATGGGGATGAAGAGCTCAAAACAGCTTCCATCCAAAATACTGGTGATGAGGTGGGATCATGAAAGCTGACAGTATCGTTCCAGAGCCATTTTCCAAATTCAAGCACGGTCTGATAGTCTCCTGTTTGGCGATGCCCGGTGAGCCTTTGTATGGCAGCGAGTATATGGCGGCGATGGCCATTGCGGCCAATGTCGGTGGCGCGAAAGCCATCCGCGCCAATACGCCAGAGGATATTGCCGCCATCCGCGCCCGAGTTCCCCTGCCCATTATTGGTTTATACAGGGTGCGGCTGCCCGGGTATTCGGTCTCGATCACGCCTACAATCGCACACGCAGAACAGATCGCGGCAGCCGGGGCAGATATGATTGAACTGGATGCTTCGCAATTGCCCCACCCAGAAGGACTACTGGTGGAAGAATTGATCCGCCAGGTAAAGAAGCTGACCCAAAAACCGGTCATCGCGGATGTTGCGACCTCCATGGAGGGAGTCCTGGCCGCCAATATGGGCGCAGACGCGGTCATGACGACCCTGGCCGGCTACCACCCGGATGGACAAACAGGCGAACCGGATTATGCGCTCATAGGCACCCTAGCCAAGCGGCTTCATATTCCGCTGATCGCCTATGGCAGAATAAACTCGCCAGATCGGGCAAAGAAGGCATTGGAGATGGGAGCCTTCGCGGTGGTAGTGGGAAGCCCCATTACACGTCCCCATCTGATCGCGGAGCGGTTTGTCAAAGCCATGAAGGAAGACTAGTCCGATTTTGTCTGCCTGACAGATCAGCCTGGGAGTGCTACACTCGCAGGCTGATCTGTTTCTACAAAGGTATAATGTGGAAAACCGGATTCGCTTCCCAATCTGAAAGGCTTCGACAGATGCGCACACCCCGGATATTTTTCCTCATTTTGATCTTCTTTTTACTGGCAGGATGCATTCCGACTGGGACGGAAATTCCTGCGACCGTTTCTCCAACCTTGACCCCGGCCATCCTTCCCACAATTACAACCCGAACCGACCAGCCTGATTCCTTTGAATACGGCAGATCCCAAGTGCGGATGCAACCCAATCAGTGTTTATCAAGCAGGTTCATTTCATCGATCTACTTCATGGTTTTGCCATCGGTGGAAGCGACGGTAAATCCATGCTGTTGAAATCCGATGATGGCGGCAAAACCTGGAACGACTTCACTCCATCCATATTGAAAGCCAAACTCGACCAATCGCTTATGGATCTCACCGCCGTATTTATGGGAACTTCCCGGATATGGGTGGCTTATTCAAGCCGGTTTGGAGAGCTCACCCCGAGAATCGGATCGTTTACTCGAATGACGCGGGGATGACCTGGCTTGAAAGCGCCCCCTTAGACAATGCTGGCCTTGTGGAGAGCTTCTTCATCAGCCATCTTGTCTTTGTGGATGAGAATCACGGCTGGCTGATGGCACACGTCGGCGCGGGCATGAATCATGATTACATTACCATCTACCGGACGCTGGATGGAGGAAACACCTGGACAAGGATAGTAGATCCTCTGAATAATGACGCGGGAATCCAATCCTGTCAGAAGAATGGGATCTGGTTCACCGATGAAGTGCATGGTTGGCTGACCGGCAGCTGCAACGGGGTGGCCGCGGGGGTGTTGCTCTTCCGGACGGATGATGGCGGGGTGACCTGGAAAACCGTTGATCTGCCAGTCCCGGCGGGGTATGAAGGTTTGTTTTCGATGGAAAATGGTTATTGCGGAAGTAATCCTATCCGTGGGGCTGACCCATCCCTGCTTCGTATTGAGGTTGCCTGCCGACAAGTGAATCCGGTCGAGGCTGCCGTATTTTTCGACGCGGTCAGCGAGGATGACGGAGCGACCTGGTCGATTGCGAAAGTGGACCATTCCCGGGCGTATACATACGACGCAGGCGATGGGTATTTTGTGGACCTTGCCCGCGAATGGCTTTGGTCGGAGGATGGAGGCGGTACCTGGGCTGCAGCCGATATTGAACCTGGTTGGCAGGGGTACGGCATCGATTTTCAGGCGGTAGACCTAAATCATTGGCTGGCTCTGGTTTGGGATGATGGAAAAACCAACCTGGCATTTTCGGAAGATATGGGTAAGAATTGGGTGATGTTGGATCCGGTATTGGGGAATGAGTAGTCAATAGCCAGATCGAACCTCTCTTTTTCTGAGGCTCACAACCAAATGAGAAGGATCCCCCCGCTCTGGAAGATCACCAGAGCGACCCCCTTAGAAAGGGGGTCAATTAATGGGAGGGGCTCATAACCAAAAGACGAGATCGCCACGCTCACACTCCACCCTCCACTTCGTTTCGGGTGAGCTCCGCATCGCGATGACATGGAAATTGACAGCGCCCCCGGTGAGGCTCGAATATGATCCCCTAATGGGGACACACAACCAAAACGAGATCGCCACACTCGTTTCACTCGTTCGCGATGACATGGAAATTGACAGCGCCCCCGGTGAGGCTCGAATATGACCCCCTTGTGGGGCTCACAACCAAAATGTTTGTTAAATAGGGAGCGCCCCGGTGAGGCTCGAATATTATCCCCTAAATGGGGACACACAACCAAAACGAGATCGCCACACTCGTCTCACCCGTTCGCGATGACATGGAAATTGATAGCGCCCCCGGTGAGGCTCGAACTCACAACCAACGGATTCGAAGTCCGGTACTCTGTCCAATTGAGCTACGGGGGCGAACGTGCAAATTATACCCGAAATTATTAACACAACCCATCTTCGCGGATCAATTCATCTCGCCAGGAGAAAACTCAATCTTATCAGCGAAGATTTGCACAAAAAATCGCATACATGATCCCTGATACTCCCCCCGCCAGGAATAGGACAAGGGGAACCCAATACCCAACTTTCTTCTTATTGATACTATCGCTTTTTAATAACCAATATAACAAGGAGACGATGACCAAATTGAATAGGGTCATTTCCGGACCCCATAAGAAATTGCCATCCATAGCCCTTCGACCGGATTCAGCGAATAACGCATAACTGAGCCAGGAAGTGATAAATACACTCCAGGAAAGGATTAGCCATCTGTTCTTGATGGCATCACGAAAATGGAGGATCACAACAGATAATGGAAATAGTATGGATAATATCTGACCGATGGCGACTGGAGTTGAGTTCGCCAGTTTAGTCATCACAAAAAATGGTCGGAGTTGAAGTTCCACTAAATCAGGATTCATATAACGCAGCCAGAACTGCCAACTTAAAATGAGAACCAGTGGCATGACATATCCCCCGATCAGGAATTTCCACATGATGGGCTCTTTTTTAATTAATTGGTAGATCACAAACAATCCTAAGATTGGCAGAAAGCTAATCGCAAAATTGGGTTTTGCCAGGACGGAACAAATATTCACGATCGCAATAAACAGGATCTCCTTATTGGTAGATGTTGCATTATCAATTTTCCACAGGAAAAAAACAAAGGATACCAGGCTAAATAACTTGCCGAGCCAAATTGTTGGGTTATGATACGCGGTGATCGGTATATAGCTAAATGGATGTATCCAATCTTGAGGAAGATTGATATAGATGGGCGAATAAAATAGTATCGATACCACCAATATTGCTGAAAATAATATTTGGATTGTTGGTTTAATCTTTTTTACCACCATCAACAAAGTCAGGGCAAGGAACAACCAGTTGACCATCAAGACAAAAAACATAGCATATCGTACCTTGACTATAAAGAGCTTCATGGTCAGTAATGAAAGAAACGTAAAAAGAGGGTTGGCAACGATAGTGGTTTCAAAGATGAGACTATGGGTCTTGTCGAATTTCAGGATAAAGTTTTGATGCGCCCCAAAATCTGTCCTGGGGAAGACGGCAATCATTTGATATAAAGTTGGTAGATAAATGCCTAAACTGATGATGACAATGACACCATATGTAATGATCATCCCACGATTAGTCTTACACCATTCAAAAGCCAATTTGCTTATTCTTTGCATTTTTACTCCCACAATCCATTTGTATTAACCACATCCTGATACCAGGAGAAGCTGCGGCGAGGATGGCGTGTCAGGTTTTGATAATCGATACGAACCAACCCAAAGCGTGGAGAATACCCAAGCGCCCACTCGAAATTATCGAGAAATGACCAGTAGTAATACCCTCGCAAGTTAACCCCCATGTCAATCGCCTCAGCCATTTTGAGCAGGTGTTCCCGGATGTAGATGATCCGATCCCGGTCGTTGACCTGCCCATCTGCCAGCACATGATCCTCCATGGCAGTTCCGTTTTCGGTGATGTAAACCAGCGGATTACCGTATTGTTCTTTCATTACCTTTAATAATGCCAGGATTCCCTCCGGATGGATACCCCAATCAAGCGCTGTCTTATGGAATGGCGAGCTGCTGAATGAGCGGCTGGCAAGCTGGAGAATTCCCCCGTCTGGATGGGATGAGATGACTTCGGATGCGTAGTAATTCAATCCGATAAAATCGAATGATCCTTTGGCGATGGTCAAATCGGAGGCTTCGATGACAGGCGCTAAATCGCCGATATATTCCATGAACCGCTGCGGATAATGTCCTTTAATTAATGGATCCAGGTACAAACCGTTTAAATATTCCCAATAACGCTGGCTTGCCTGGACATCTTCGGGTTTATCTGATGCAGGAAGCGTATGGGAGACATTCAAGACAATGCCTATTTTGCCGGGACATGCGAGCATCTTATATACCTGGACCGCATTGGCATGGGCTACCAGGAGATGATGAGCCGATTGCATGGCTTTCGCAAAATTCTGGATTCCAGGGGCCATAACGCCGCTGTAATGACCTAGAAACGCCGCCACCCAGGGCTCATTGATGGTCGCCCAATGTGGAACCCGGTCGCCCAATTGTTTGAAGACCACTTCCGCGTAATCGGTAAACCACTGGACCAAATCGCGCGCAACCCATCCACCTCGTTCCTGGAGCGCCTGGGGCAAATCCCAATGATAGAGGGTCACGTTCGGCTGAATCTGGTATTCCAGCAGCCGGTCTACGATACGGGAGTAGAAATCAAGCCCTTTTTGGTTGACCCGACCGGTCCCATCGGGCATGATGCGCGGCCAGGAAAGTGAGAAGCGGTAAGTATTCACCCCCAGATCTTTGAGCAGATGGAGATCCTCTTCCCACCGATGGTAATGATCGCAGGCGATGTCTCCATGATCAGCATTTTTTATTTTGTCGGGTGTGTGTGAAAAGCGATCCCAAATGCTTTCCCCCTTCCCGTCTTCCTGCCAGGCGCCCTCAATTTGGTAGGATGAAGTGGCGACACCCCATAAGAAATCCTTCGGAAAAGCGATAAAACCCATGCAAATCTCCCCACATCATTGGATGTTACGACCCTGCCTATTATAATTGCGAAAACAGGAAAACACAGGTGTGTATGATCAAAGCTGTCATCTTTGATTGGGGCGATACTGTCATGGAAGATCTGCCTTCGAAAGCAGGTCCGATGGCGGAATGGGACGTTGTACAGGAGACGCCCGGTATCAGACAGGTACTCGAAGCCCTGCATGGTCATGTCCAGATCATCCTGGCGACGAATGCCGCCGAATCGGGTGAGAAGAAAATCAGGCTGGCGCTCGGGAGGGTCGGACTGGACGGGCTTTTTCGATGCCATTTATTCCGCCAGGGAATTGGGCGTGAGCAAACCCGACCGGCAGTTTTTCCAATCCATTCTGGATTACCACGATTTGCTACCCGAACAGGCTGTGATGGTGGGAGACGATCTGACCAATGACGTGCTGGGTGCATCCAGGGTTGGATTAAGGAGCGTCTGGCTGCGCCGTGACGATTCCGATGTAGCTGAACAACCCTATTTCGATGGGGAGTTGACCCATTTTAAATCAATGGAAAGGCGTCTTCCCGCTCATCCAATCCGGGCAGATCCCATCCTTCTCACAGATCCGCCTCCTCTGGCAGGAATATCCCACCTCGCCCGGATTATCCCGGCATGTGCATCTGGTTGGAATCACAGCCTATTTGCTCGCCCGGATGCTGGCCGACAAAGAGATCCAGTGTGTCTCCGATTCTGGCTCACCGGGGTGGACTGTTGCATGATCTGGATAAAAAAGTGTGGCGTGAGGCAGGAATATACGCATGGGGAGATGGGGGCTAAGATCGCGGAAAAGGCGGGTTTCCATACAGGTGGCTGAGATCATTCGCCGGCATCAGGTTTTCACTCCTTTGAATCCCACAACCATCCCCGAAACCTGGGAGCAGAAACTGGTTTACCTGGCGGACAAATTCATCGAAAAGGATCGTTTCGTGGGTTTGGAAGAGCAATTCGCACATCTGAGAAACCGCTATCCGGATTCGGCTGACCTATTTGACGAAGTCCAACCGATCTCTCGAGGAATGCAAGAGGACTTGCTTAGATCAGTGGGAACGGACCAGGATGAACTCTATTCCATCCTAAGTAGTAAGTTAACCCGATTCCATCTGGATTAATTCCAGTGAGGGGATTAAACCAAAAGATGGCCATCGGTATTCGCATAGCCATCTTTTGATTAATTCTTATCTATCGGGTATTAAAGTAGTTGTAGATGGCTTCGGAAATTTGGGCGACCATCTGGTTGATCGGGTCCCACACCAGTTGAACCGGGTGATGCATGAAAATCGAGACGATATAGTCCCCGCCTGGTGTATAGATAATTCCCAAATCACCCATGGTATGGATTAATCCATCCCCTTCTGTGGCGTAGGCATGTTTATGGGCGATCTGCGTCCCTTCAGGTAAACCGGCTTCAAGCAAGATCGCGACGGTCTTGTTGCCGGTCAGCAGGGCTATCATCTGTTTACATTCGGCCTGGGTGATCTTCTCCGGGAAGGCTGCAACCAATGCACCACCGCCATCATTCGAGCACATATAGATGTCTCCGAGGATTGTTCCCATATCCAATGGTGTGGTCTGGCTGAAGGGATCCGGATCGGTGATGATATCAGTCCGTTTATTTGACGGGGTCTCGAATCGTTCCAGGAAATCCGGGCGAGCCATATACGCTCCCAGGAAAGTATTTTCCAGCCCGAGTGTTCGCATATCCTGGGTCACTTCCAACGGACCGATGCCCTGTGAAAACACTTTATCCATCATGACATCTGCCGGGTTATTCCCGGATTCCTGTATCATCAATGCCAGAGAATCGATGATGTCTTGAGGAGTGGGTTCATCCACCCGCCTGAAAACGGACGCCATGATCGGAATTTTGATGGCGCTTTCCGCTGAGAAGGCGATATCAGGTTGGGTTGGCAATGCAGAACCATTTTGGAAAGCAAAATGGAGCGTTTCCCCTGATTGCAGGTCTTCCAGGTAAATGTCCAGTATCCCATCAAATTGTCTCAACTGAATGATCTGTTGGATCAATACCTGTAAATTCTGAATGGCAGGTCGGGGAGCCTGGGTATTCTCAAAACTCAGGTTGACCGTGCGCTTATTTGGAGACCGAAATGCTTCTTGAATGAGCTGTACCGCTCGATCAATATTGAGCGTGTTGCCTGGTTTCCCGGGCAGGAAGGCGGTTGACCCTGGAACTGGCATGGGTGGTGTGGGAGGTTCGTCATACCGGCTGGCGATCTCGTTCTGAAGGTACTCCCGCAGCCTGGCTTCCGAAAAATTCGACCGGAGTGGTACCTGAGATACGGTCATACTTCGAATTCCAGAGGTATTCCCAGTAGCCGGTCCAGAAAGGTTGGCCGACACGTTGCATATCTGCGGCTGTGAGCATCCCTTCGAGATCCAGATCGAAACCCGCCTGGGATGGCTTGATTTGGATTGCGGCATTGTTGTAATGCAATTCCACGGGTGTGGAATAAGCCAACAGCAGTCAATTCGCCGCTTCCGCCCGGTTTAGATTGCCCACCGGAATTCCGGCGATGACCATCCCCGAGGGGAAGTTGGATCTAATCCGGCTATAGCGTATCAATTGAAGAACGGTCAAAATCACCGCCGCGAAAATAAATATCAATGAAATCCAGCGCAAAGCTGAAAAGGAATTTCGTCGTTTCACGTGACCTCTTAGATTAGTCTGAATTTTACCAGAGTATAAGCCACCATTCAAATCAAATTCGACCGCATGGGGTTGTGCTGAAGTATGGATTTAATAATAGTTCTGTAATATTTCTGCATTGACCCAAAATCCACGGCACTTATAATTATGTCATCGGATCTTATTAAAATATCACCAAATCAAATTCTGCGTTGAACAATATCTGTAGTCTGGTCGCTTCGTCATCCTTCGATGACAACAGATATTGGGAGCAAATAGCGAAACCGGTCATGATTGATCGGTTTTTTGATTGTCATCCAACCTCATTACCGAAAAACAAACGATTGAATTAACTGGAGAAAATAATGAACTTAGTGGGAAAATGGTACCGAGCTGGCCGAGTTGTAATTACTTTGATCATCCTGATGAGCTTGTTATTGCCCGCCTCAGTTGTATTCGCAGACGATACAGCTCCAACGGCCGAATCAAGTCAGGAAACCCAGGCACCAAATTCTAATACTGACGATGCCGTCGTAACACCTGTACCACCTACGGAGAATGATTCGGAGCCAATCCCACCAACGGAGATGGACGAAGTAATTCAATCCGAAGAACTTCTTGAAACAACTCCCGAAGGGGATCAGGGTGTTGAACCAACCGTCCAACCAGATTCCGAGATCGTTCCTGAACAAAGCCCTGATCAGTCATCTGATGAAGGAACGACAGTTGCTGAGATGGTGGATTACATTGCCGATAATAATCTCGAAGTAGTGGATGGAAATGGAGATCCGCTTCCGCTTGGATCGACCGCTCTGGAACAAGCACTCACTTATCCCGATCCCTGGATAGAGCGCGGTGGAACCACCTACCGATTTCTCGCAATCGGCGGTTGCACCTCCTTTGGCGGTGTCAGCTCCACCTGTTTTGAAAGCGTAACCCCGGTGCAAGACGCGGTCGATTTTGCTGCTGCAGGAGAGACGATCAATATCGAGGGTGGTAATTATGATGAGAGTATCACCATCGGCGTGAGCAATTTGAATCTGCTTGGTTATAGCGGAATGGCTTACTTGAACGCGATCACCTTGAACGCGAATGTGGGTACGATCAGTAATGTGTTCGCGCCAATTCTCTACGTGAATAGTGGCGCTTCCATTCAGGATGGCATTGATCTGGTGGAAAGCGGTGGAGTGGTTTATGTGGCTCCCGGAACCTACAACGAGACCGCTTCAAACCGTCGCATTGATGGTGTTGGGCCATACCAATTTGGATTGTTCGTTGGAAATGACAAGCAAGGGATCACAATACAGGGTGTGAAAGCTAATTCAACTCCGGTCACGCAATATTCAGATACCGGCGCAACCATCACCACCAATGCCACCAACAATTTCGGTTATAGCGGCGTTTTTGTTGAAGGCGATGATGTCACGATCAATGGTCTGATCTTTGGCAATAACCTGCCTTCCAACAACAAAACAATCGAAGTGATTGGCGACAATTTCTCATTCAGCAATAACCGAATGATCACAGAAATGGGCGCCCTTTATTTCGGCGACTGGGATTTCGATACAGTAACCATGGGATCACAGATCGAGCGTTACCTGATATCGGGCAATAGCTTTGAGAATGGCTCTCAGATTGCGATCACCAGCGGAACCGGAAATAGCGGATCTGTGAATAGCCGCCAAATCATCAATAACGTGTTCAACGGTCAGATCGGTGGTCAATCCAACGCAACCTATGCCTTGCTCAGTTTTTCCGGCAAGGTACCCACGGTTGGCTGGTTTAAATATCCGGTTGGCGGCGCTGTCATCACCGGAAATACTTTCTCGAACAGCACGCAGTACGTCCGAACACGTGGTGAGTATCAGGACGCTCAGTTCAATTGGCAGTCCATCTGGTGTGATAACAATTTCACCACTCCTTTCGCTGCACTGATGGATCCGGCTACTTTCTCCTTGCGGCCATTCACCTACACTTCCGGTCCGTATATCTTTGAAAATGTACGTCGAATTGGCAGTGATCAAGCCAGTGAAGCATTGATCGCCGAAGCCGGCGATATCATCCTTACGCCTGAACTGTGTGCAGCCCTCGGTTTGTGCCCTGAACCAAATGAAGATCCGGGTGACGGTGGTGGGGATGTTCCAGATGAGTTCCTCCCGATTCCGTTCAGCATTATCCCGGTGACAGGTGGATTGGTCTCACTGAGTTGTGATATCGCCAATTTACTGGAACTACCGGATGGCCGCCAATTAGTTTTCGCAGATGTGCTCTGTGAATACCTGGCTGGTTTTGAAGATGCTCCATTGGACGTGATCAAAGAAGAAATCAAAGTCGATTTGCCGGAAGGTCTGACCTATCAAACTGGTATTACGTTTAGCCTGGTAAAAGGCGAGACAACATTCCTCGATCTGCCCGCAGAAGTCGGAACTGCATTACGGTTCCCATTGAAAAGCGACCAGATCAAAAATGAGTACACCGTCCTTCGCTGGGATCCAACCTTGAAGAATGGTCTGGGTGATTGGGTCGAAATGGATGGTGAGTTCCTGGAGAAGGTGACCGAGGATGACTATTATCTAACTCTTCCCCTGTATAAGACTGGAACCTATGTCTTGACCCTCCGCTAGGGCAGTCAACCCGAACGACTTTTCGGAGCAGTAACGATCATTCGTTGCTGCTCCTTTTTATTCTGGACCATGTTTGACAGGTATCCTGCCAGTGGTTATACTTCAAATCGATCCTATATTTTGGAGAAAGACCTTGAAAAAAGCGCTGATTACTGGAATTACCGGGCAAGATGGTTCTTACCTGGCTGAAATGCTCCTGTCAAAAGGGTATGAAGTCCACGGCGTGATCCGCCGCGCAAGCACGTTCAATACCCGTCGAATAGACCATCTGTATGCTGATCCGCATAATAACGGAAAGAAGGTCCATCTCTCGTTACATTACGGGGATGTCACTTCATCGGATACGCTGGTCAGCGTCATCTACACCATCCAACCGGATGAGATCTATCACCTGGCCGCGCAGAGTCATGTGCGGGTCAGCTTTGATATGCCGGAATACACCGGTGATGTCACCGGTCTGGGAACCATCCGGATATTGGAAGCGGTTCGTAAGAGCGGAATCAAGGCCAAGTTTTACCAGGCATCCTCCAGCGAAATGTTCGGAGGTGCGAAACCGCCCCAGAACGAGCTGACACCATTCGAGCCGCGCAGTCCGTACGCCGCAGCCAAGGTTTATTCTTACTGGTTAGCCCGGAATTATCGGGAAGGCTATAACATGTTCGCATCGAATGGGATCTTGTTCAATCATGAATCTCCCCGCCGCGGCGAAACATTTGTCACCCGCAAGATCACCCGCGCCCTGGCGGAGATCAAGGCTGGCCGGCAGAAGAAACTATATCTCGGCAACCTGGAATCCCGCCGCGATTGGGGATATTCCCCGGAATATGTCGAGGCGCAATGGCACATTCTTCAGCAGGATCAAAGCCGATGATTATGTGATCGGGACCGGGGAAGCTCACAAGATCAGCGAGTTTCTGGATGAAGCGTTTGGTTATGCCGATATGGACTGGCACCAGTATGTGGAGATCGATCCTCGATATTTCCGCCCGACCGAAGTGGATTTTCTGCAGGCAGATCCAACCAAGGCGAAGAAGCAATTGAATTGGGAACCAAAGGTCAAATTCCACGAGTTGGTACGGATCATGGTGGACGCCGACCTCGAATTGGCTGGTCTGGTCTGTCCAGGGGAAGGTCGGAAGATTTTGGATGAACGGTTTGGCGGCTGGCATCGTTGGGAAGACCAGGTCGTCAGCATGGGAAGGTAGTGGGGACTCCCGACAAATATTGATTACGAAAAAGACTCCGCCTGGATGGGTATGACTATTCCCAACCGGGCGGGTATTTTATCACCACAAACATAATTCACCCGGAAATTCTCTTGAGTAAGGTTATTCAGGGAAACCTACTACTTAACCCGTTTGGACAAATTGTTAAATCCTGTTGGTTGGACCTCCCACAGCATTATTCGCACATTACCCTGGATGAATATTGCATTATGCCGGACCATTTCCATGGGATCATCGTGATCCACGAATTGGGTAGTGGCGGGTCTCCTTCCCTTACACAGACTGATGAACGGGAGGATGCTTTGCCTGAGCGGGTACAATTCCAGCCGGAGAAGACCCGCCACTACGGCAATCACCCGATACCTGAAATCATTAGGGCATTCAAATCATTTTCCGCGCGAAGAATAAATCGGTCCCTTGGTGTTGAAGGCCAGAAAATTTGGCAGAGGAGTTTTTACGATCGGATCATACGCAGTGAAGCTGACCTTGATAGAATAAGATCGTACGTTATTAGCAACCCATACCAATGGGAATAAGATGAAGACCGGATAGGATCAATATGTCAGCGTATGTCATCTTGCAGATCACTGTGGACGATCCAATTCGATACCAGGAATATGTGAAAATGGGGCCCCCGACCGTCAGCCTGTATGGTGGAAAATACCTGGTGCGAGGTGGAAAGATGGAGACCGTCGAGGGCGATTGGAAGCCTGAGAGGATCGTCGTACTGGAATTCGAATCGATGGAAAAAGCGAAAGCATGGATCAACTCACCAGAGTATGCACCAGCTCGGGCAATCCGTCATGCCTCAGCAAATACCAGGGCGATCATTGTGGAAGGTGTTCCTCAAGCATTTTTAGAATAAGTTCCCACCGGCAGGAACGCATCCCGCCAGATAAAAATTCCCGTCAGGGCAAATAGCAAACAGTAGCTTAATATCCGTTTGGATTGATTTCGCGCGCCGTATAATATCCAGGCGATGACCAACCCTATCAACGCGCGGGAGACACCGAGGGGATCAAGGATATTCGATGACGGTAAAAATGGAACCAGGACGGCTGAAAAGAATAAGATCAACGTGAATTCGTTGAATTGACGCCTGATCAATTGCCGTATGGATGTATATAAGGCGAGGAAGGACGGGATGATTACCAGCGGCAGGATCAAGATGGACATTGTGAGAAAACCAGGCAGGGAAACCCCGGCCAGCTTCCACCATCCGGCATAAGGGATCCACTCAAACGAGGTGGCCATTGCACCCCCCGCAGAAAACCCCCAATCCTGAAACCAGGAGAATAGGATGACCTTCCATAGAATATAGGGAACAACTGCGATTGCGCCGAAGAGGAATCCGGAGCGGAATTTCCTGAAGATCAGGTAAAGTCCGATGGCAACCACAAACAGGATGGTCACTTCCTTTGTCAACACGGCCAATCCCATGCAGACCGCAGTGCCCGAAATGTGGCCTTTGAGATAGAGGTATATCCCTCCGATCACGAGGACCGTAAGCCAGGGGTTCATTCAGGCAAAGGCGCAAGGACATCAAAGTGCCGATGAAAAGACCGTAGCCCAACGCAGGCCACCTGGATTGGCCAAAGATGACCAGGATCTTCTCCAACAGAAATACCCCCAATGGTACGGAAACCAGGTTGATCAGTAGCATCATCCATGGTAATGCTGACTCATTTCCCAACGAGATGACTTTGGCCAGCATGGGGTAGAGAATGCGCTGGTAACGGTACGCCGGGATGTCAACATATTGCCAGCCGTTCGCCGGATCGCGAGCGATCTGGTAGGCGAATTGACCATCGTAACCCATTTCCTGCCCACCAACGCGCGGATCAAAATGCCCCCCGACGCGGATGAATGCCAGCGCATCCCAGCCGTTGCTACCCAGGGTTGTGAGTAAATAGATCAGGCTGACCAGAAGGCAGATGATGGATGGTCGCAGTATCTGGTTGAGTTTGATTTTCGAGGGTAGGATCATCGGATTTCGTGGGGTAACCATTCTGGAGAATCGATATGCATCATTATAGAGGATTATCGCCGAACAAGAAATTGATGTGAACGATTGGGCGATACCAAAGGGGGCTAAATTTGCCAATGTTGGATTATATTCCACCTCAGCACACTAAACATTCGCATCAGCACATTGTCTTATGTTATAATCTTGCCATCAGGAAGAGTAGATGGTGTGATTCTGAAAGAGAAGGGTCGCAGAAGCTGAGAGCGCCCGCAGAAGATCGCATCGAACGTCACCTGAACTGAATGCGGAAGAAATCCGACACACGGAGACTAGAACCGCACGGGATGCCCGTTACAGCTGCCGAGTGCACCGAAAACCGGTGAATCGAGGTGGTACCACGGAAGTTCAACCTTTCGTCCTCACAGGATGAAAGGATTTCTTTTTAATCCGAAACAGCCCGCAAAACAGCGACATTTCTCATTATTGGAGGAACGAATGCCTGAGATCGATCTACCCAAAGCCTATGACTTTAGACCCACCGAACAGCGCCTTTATGGCTGGTGGGAGAAAAACGGTTATTTCAAACCCTCCAATGATCCAAACAAACCGGATTTTGATCCGACGAAGAAGCCGTTTGTCATCTCCATCCCACCGCCCAATGTCACCGGTGAACTGCATTTGGGCCATGCCATGTTCGTCTCGATGGAAGATCTCATGATCCGCTATAACCGGATGAAGGGGATTCCAACCTTATGGGTGCCTGGCAGCGATCACGCCGGGATCGCCACTCAGCTTCAGGTGGAGAAGATGCTGGTAAGGGAAGGCACAACCCGCGAGACCGTGGGACGGGATGAATTTCTTCGGCGTACCTGGGAATGGAAAGAAAAATACGGCGGGATCATCTTCGAGCAGATTCGCCGATTGGGCGCTTCCTGCGATTGGGATCGAGTCCGCTTCACGATGGATGAAGGTTTGTGCGTTGCGGTGCGGGAAGCATTCGTGCGCCTGTACGAAAAAGGCTTGATCTATCGCGGACCGCGCATGATCAACTGGTCGCCTGGTTTGAAGACCGCCGTTTCTGACCTCGAAGTGGAATACACACAGGAATCCGGGATCTTATATTATTTCAAATATAAGCTGGCCGGTGACAGCGGGGAGTACATCCCGGTAGCCACCACCAGACCCGAGACGATCCTGGCCGATACTGCCGTGGCTGTCCACCCACAGGATCCACGTTATGTCCATTTTGTAGGCCGGAAAGTGGTCGTTCCCATCCTGGGAAGGGAAATTCCCGTGATCGCGGATACGTATGTGGACCGGGAATTTGGCACCGGCGCGCTCAAGATCACCCCCGGGCATGATCCCAATGACTATGCCATCGGACAGCGGCACAAGCTGCCCATCATCTCCATGTTCAACGAGATCGCCCAGGTGACCGAGGTGGGTGGCAAATACGCTGGAATGGATCGGTTTGTCTGCCGCAAGAAAATATGGAAAGATATGTTCGAAGCCGGTCTGGTTCTGAAAGAGCAGCCCTACACCATGAATGTGCCGCGCACCCAGCGTGGAGGTGAGATCGTAGAGCCGATGATCAGCACCCAGTGGTTTGTATCGATCAAACCATTGGCCGATGCCGCGTTGGAAGCCGTGCGGAGCGGAGCGGTAAAGATCGTTCCGGACCGGTTCACCAAGGTTTATTACAACTGGCTGGAGAACATTCAGGATTGGTGCATCAGCCGCCAGTTATGGTGGGGACACCGCATCCCGGTCTGGTATTGTCAGGATTGTGACGAGATGATCGCCCGCCGCGAGGATCCCACCAGTTGTCCGAAATGCGGGAGCGCAAAGCTTGAGCAGGACCCGGATGTTTTGGATACCTGGTTCTCTTCCGGCTTATGGCCTTTTTCGACCCTTGGCTGGCCGGAAGAAACACCCGATTACAAGTATTTCTATCCGACGTCCATCCTCGAAACCGGATATGACATCCTCTTCTTCTGGGTCGTGCGGATGATCATGGATGGCATCGAATTCACCGGGAAACCGCCCTTCCATACGGTTTATCTGCATGGGCTGATCCGTGATGAGCACGGCGCGAAGATGAGCAAGACCAAAGGGAATGTGATCGATCCACTTGACCGTCATGGACGAACTGGGTACCGATGCCCTGCGTTTCACTTTGCTGGTAGGGTCTACTCCCGGCAACGATATGAACTTGAGCACCAAGAAAGTGGAAGCGAACCGGAACTTTATCAACAAGATCTGGAATGTCGCCCGCTTCTGCATCATGACCATTCAAAACGCGCCGGTCAAATCCAAACTGAGATCCGATTGGACCCTGGCGGATAACTGGATACAGACCCGCTTATCCCAGGTCATCCGGGATGTGGAGCGCTTATTCGAGTCGCATCAGTATGGTGAAGCAGGCCGACAGATCTATGATTTCTTCTGGAGTGAATTCGCCGACTGGTATGTGGAAATCGCGAAGATGCAGATGGCTGAAAGCAAAGCCCGGGCTTATAGCACCGCCCAGAATCTGGTTGAGGTACTGGACACATCCCTGAGATTGCTTCACCCCTTTATTCCCTTTGTCACCGAAGAGATCTGGGGTCATCTGAAGAGTACCTGCCAGCAACATGGCGCAAATTTTACTCCCTCCGCCGGTTGGAAGGATGCCCTTATGATTGCGGACTGGCCTTCCGCGCAACCATCAGGACAGGATGACGAAAAGGTGGTTGATCAATTTACACTGGTCATGGATATTGTCCGGGCGATTCGGAATTATCGGGCTGAGAACAATATTACTCCCGGGAAAAAGCTGGAAGCCCAGTTCTATTGCGGGGACAAAATCAGCATCATCCAGGCCCAGTTGGGCTCCATTTGTTTCCTGGCGCACCTCGATCGAAGTCTGATCCTCGTCCGCGAGAAGCGGCCAAAAGAGGTGGAAAGCGCCGGCGCGATCGTGATATCGGGCGTAGAGATCCTTCTCCGCCTTGAAGAGGGGATCGATACTGCCGCCGAAACGGATCGGCTCGAGAAGGAATTGAATGAGATCTCCGGACAGATCGAGCGATTGCAAACGCTTCTGCAAAGCTCTTTCGCCGCAAAAGCGCCGCCAATGATCGTCGAGAAGGAAAGACAGAAGCTGGTCACTTTTCAGCAGACGGCTGCGAAACTGCGGGAGCAATTGGAAAAATTGAAGTAGGGGAGAAACTGGAAACTAGAAACTGGAAATCAGTAACCAGAAACCTAGAACCTGGAACCAGGACTAGAAACTAGAAATCAGTATTTAGAGTAAGTTCAGATGTATAAAAATGCTTGAAACATAGTTGGGGCGATCCTCGTGATCGCCCCAACTATAGTTACGATTTCTCCAGCCCCTCGAAAAAGTCATACAATTCGCTCCACCGCATGCCTGGACGTTGTCAGAGAGAGGCGCGAGGACCTCGTTCTGAGCCGGTTGGATGCCGAGCACCCAGACCTCACAGCCGATCTCCGTTTTGATGTATTGTGCGAGCATCCCAAATGGGATGGAATGGGTGATCCCGGATACCTGTTCCAACTGGTCAGAATCGAACAATGCCACGTCACCCGGTTCAAGACCCATATCAGCAGCATCGATAAATACCACCAGCGCTGGCTTGATCTTTCGTAAAACACCGGTGCAATTCTCAGGAACTGCACCGGAATCTATTCTGTACAGGTTGTCTGGCAGATCAGCCTGCTGCAACAGATAAATCGCAACCAACCCGGCAGCGTCATCTCCACGCAGCGAATTCCCGATCCCGATCAGCGCAACCGAGCTAGTCGGCTTGCGGATCAGGGCAGGGAGGATTCTCGTCAGGCTTTCTTGCCAGGAGGAATTCCACATCTTCTTCACGCCCATAATAAATCGTAAATGGCTGCTTCTTAATTGAAGCCAATTCCCAATCGTTCTCATCCATGTCGAGGCACTTGAAGCGGCAATTCTGGACGCACTGTGCGCAGTACGTGCATCTATCCACATCATACCGCAGAACAAATCGTTTCGCAGCCTTGTCGATGACCAATAGCTCAATTGCATCCGATGGGCAGTCTTTGATACACAGCATACAGCCGGTACATTTTTCCGGGTCCCACCGTAATTTTCCGTGATATCTTTCCGGCGCCTGTAATTTTTCGAACGGATACAAGACCGTGGCGGGTTTCTTGAACAAGGAGGAGAGGATATCTCCGATCATGCTGCCGATTTTCATGACAGTACTCCTGTTGTTTTCAAGATGATGATCAACATCAACTGGATCAGGACCAGCAATGCCCCGACCCGCCACCACATGCCAACAGTTTGATCGATGCGGAGACGGGCGAAGAGTGATTGCAAGCCGGCCACAATTAACAACAATGCCAGCGTCTTGATCAGAAATTGGATTGGATTAGCCAGACCGCCCAGGTAAAAGGCGGAAACGAGCGTCAAACCGATGATCAACTCCACATTGCGTCCCAGGCGGAAGAGGGCATACCCGCGTCCGGAATATTCGGTGAGCGCGCCGGAAACAATTTCGGTCTCCGCCTCGGGCGCGTCGAAGGGCGGCATTTCCAACTTACCCATCAGACCGATCAACGCGACTACAAAACCGATCGGCTGCATGACGATCATCCAGGGATGAGTGAGCGTGTAGGAATGGATGGTGGTGATATCCCAGCTTCCGGTCGCGATGGCGGGTCCGAGCAAAGCCAGCAGGAACGGCGCTTCGTAGGAGAATAACTGGGTCAGGGTTCGGGTGGCGCCAATGATCGAGAAGCGGTCTGCCACATTCGCTCCGGCAAGACCGGTGCAGAGTGTCAACACGCTGAGCATATACAGGGTGACGATCAGACTGCCGGTAAAATGGTAGGCAGGTTGAAACCCTGCCATGGGGACGTACAGGGCAGAAGTCAGCGCGGAGGCTAGAGCCACCACCGGTAAACTCTGGAACAATGCCGGATTTACACCAAGGGGGATCACTTCCTCTTTTGCCAGAAGCTTAATGAAATCTGCCAGTGGCTGCAGAAAGCGCGGTCCAACCCGATTTTGGAACCGTGCAACCAATTTGCGATCAATATATTCATAGACCAATCCTCCGAGGATGACGAAGAGTCCTCCCGGGAAGAACAACAAAGCGATGATGGGGTGAATGGTATGGTTCATGCGTAAAACTCAATCCCGTATTTGCGTAGATCGTCCCAATCAGGCAATATCTGATGCCCATCTTTCCGGATGGTGACCATGCGGTCGTTGCAGGAAAAGCACGGATCTATCCCTGAAAGGATCATGGGGATGTCAGCCAGGTTGTGCCCGACAGCGGTCGCGATAACCGAGGCGAAATTATTGATGCTGGGTGTGCGGACTTTGATCCGCTCTGGATTCTCGGAACCGTTACTCTTGATGTAATAAAACAGTTCACCGCGTGGGGCCTCCACCCGGCTGATCGTTTCCCCTTCCGGGATCCGGCGAGGAACCCGAACCGAGATCTCTCCTTCAGGGAGGTTTTGTAAAATCTGGCGGATCAGGCGATAGCTCTCGAAACACTCTTTGACCCGAACGACAAACCTGGCTTCCAGGTCGCCATTCTGTTCGATGACAATATTAACGGGGTAGTCCGGGTAAGCCGAATACGGCGCTTCCAGGCGGATATCCCTCACCAACCCGGATGCCCTGGCGGTCGGTCCCACGGTTCCCAAATCTTCGGCTGTCTCCCGGGTCATAAAGCCGATACCGCGGGTGCGGCCGATCAAGGTCCGTTCAGTGGTCACCAAATCCAGATAAGTTTGGGTACGGGGTTCGAGATAGTCCACACCCTTCAGGATATTGTCACGGATCTTATCCTCGACATCACACTTTACCCCACCCAGCACATTGGCTGAATAGTTTACCCGGTTACCACACAATGATTCAAGTAGATCCATCACCGTTTCACGGTCACGCCAGGTGTACATGAACAGGGTATCGAAGCCCGCTTCGTGGGCAGCCACACCCAGCCACAACAGGTGACTGTGCAAGCGTTCCAATTCGGCGACCAGCACACGGATTGCCTGGGCACGGGGAGGAACGGTCACTTTTGCAAGCTTTTCCACACCCAACGCATAAGCCATCGCATGGATGTGGGAACAGATCCCGCAGATCCGTTCGAGCAGGTAAAGGTTCTGGGTCCAATTTCGGCTTTCTGTGCCTTTTTCAATTCCGCGATGGACAAATCCCAATCGGACCGACGCGGCGGTCACGATCTCACCATCCACGGTGAATTCGAAATGCCCCGGCTCTTTCAACGCGGGATGCTGCGGGCCGATTGGGACGATAAACTTTTCCGGACGGTTATCAGGCGTCATCATCATTCCCTTTCTCTTCGTCGAAGTGGTCAAAACCGTTAAATTCTTTGCGCAGGGGGTACACACCAACCGGCCAATCATCCGGAAGAAGCAAATGTTCCGTGTTGGGGGTATCCACTACCGTCACCCCAAACATCTCGATCAATTCCCGTTCGAACAGAGTAGCGGAAGGCACGATGCCACAGATGCTGGGAACTTCCGGATGGCCGTAGGGCAATTGAACACGCAGGGTCAACACGGCAGCCTGGTTGCAAAAATGATACAGGACTTCGATGGAGCCGCCATACCCGAAACCGGTTTGTTCCTGGTCCTCACCGATGTGAGCCCATTCCCGCTCTTCAGTGGACGCTTCGGAGGATGGAATATGATCCAGGCCTGTAATGGCGGATAAATAGCCCCATTTTGCCTTATGGAGTGCTTCAGACGCGCGCAGCAGATCTCGCGGGGAGACGATCACATCCAGGCGATTCTCTTCCGGTGTGGATGTATCAGTGGTGATGGGAGCGAGTAGCTCCCGGGCTTGCTCCAATAATTGGGATGTATCCATATTACTCTCCGATCGGTTGGTCGGCATTGAGTTGTTGCTCGAACATTTGCCGGGCTTCATCTTCAGTGATGGTGATCGGCTTTTCCAGACCACCTGATTTACCAGGTTTCAGTGATTCCAGCAATTGCGCGACACCATAGATGATCGCTTCTGGGCGGGGTGGGCAGCCGGGGACATACACATTCACGGGAATGACCTGATCGATCCCGCCTTCGATGTTGTAGCAACCACGAAAAGCGCCACCGGAGATACCGCATGAGCCGACTGCCACGACGAATTTAGGTTCGGGCATCTGTTGATACGTGCGGATCAGCCGTTCGCGAGCCTGTCGGGTGACCGGGCCGGTGCAGATGAGTACATCCGCATGGCGGGGACTGCCCTGAAGCTTGATACCGAGGCGTTCCAGATCGTAGCGCGGCGTAAGGGTCGCGAGGATCTCGATATCACAGCCGTTGCAGGATCCGCTGTTGAAGTGGATCGCCCAGGGAGAATTGATCCTGGCCCAGGTTTTGATGCTGGTCAGGATGTTATCGTACGTTTGCGTGATTGGATTCGTCATCAATTGATCTCCTACCTGTAAGGCCACTATCCGAGTATAAGCGCCAATAACGCCAGAATTAATCCACCCAGGAAAACTGCCTCAGTGGAATTCAGATTTCCGGACCCCAGGACAAGAATGCCAAGGTGAAGGATGGCGAAGAATAGCGCAACCAGAAAGAAGGGTTTGTATCCGGGTGATGCAAAACTGGTTGGCGCTTCCTCTCCGCTGGAATACAGCGAGCGTTTCAGATCTGATGCCTGAATATCGCCGACCATGCGTCGTCCAACCAGAACGAAAACCATGACCAGCGGTATGTATAATAGGAACGCGATTGGGGGTGACAACAAAATACTCATGATATTCACCTAAAACTTCAACAGACTGACGAGCGATCCGCCGGCGAGATTGGATAACCAGGTAACCAACGGTGGGTAGAAACCGATCGCGATGACCAGGATCCCCAACAAAATGATCGGGAGAAGCATCAGGATGCTCGATCGGGATGCATTCAAAGTAGTTTCTGGGGTTTCACGCCGGTAGAGCGCATTTACCAGTGGGGCGTAGTAACCGAGTGACAGGACGCTGTTCAGTGCCATGAAGATGACCAGGGCCAACATCCAGGGTTCCCGGGTGGATACTCCGGCAGTGAAGATCTGCCACTTGGACATGAAACCGGCCAGGGGAGGCAGGCCGCCCAATGCCAGCACGGCGATACTGAAACCAAGCGCTTCCAACGGGAAGCGTCGGCTGGCTCCGTTCAGGTCAGCGCGTACCAGGGGACGGTGATCTCCCTTGCGGATGACGAGTGAGTACAACAGCGCTCCGGCGGAGAGGAAGGCGAGACCTTTCATGAGACCGTGGGTGAACAGGTGAAAGAAGCCACCCTGTCCACCATCCAGGCTGCCGAACGTCAGCGCGGCGCCGATCCCGGTGAGCATATAGCCGACATGGCTGATCGAGGAGTATGCCAATAACCGTTTGATTTGATCCTGGCGGAGTGCCATCAGATTACCAACCAGCATGTTGATGGCTCCCAGAACCAGGAGTATGGGTCCCCATCGCAGGGATACTCCGCTCAGGCTGACCAGGACCCTCAGGAGGGCGATCAGTCCGGCCTCGATGACGACCCCCGATAACATGGCGCTGATGCTGCTGGGAGCCTGCGAATGCGCGTCGGGTAGCCAGGTATGAAGCGGAACCAACGCCGCTTTGATACCGAACCCGACCAGGAACAATACCCCGGCAGCCAACAACCCCATTGAAGGTTGAGCGATGGATTGCAGGGATTGCAGGTCCAGCGTGCCGGTCTGACCAAACACAAGAGCCACCCCGAGCAATACCAGGACCGACCCGAGGGCAGATTGAACCAGGTATTTGACGCCAGCTTCCAACGCACCTTTCAGATTGCGATAGAAAGCGACCAGGGTATAGGTCGATATGGCCATCAACTCGAACCAAACCCAGAGATTGAAGAGATCCGCGGACATGGAAAGTCCGTTGATCGATCCGACCATCAGCAGGAAGAGCGCGTAAAATTTCTCCTGACCGGCATCGTATTCGAGATAGCGGGTCGAGAATAGGATACTGAAAATGCCAAGAATGACAGCCAGATAACTGATTAGCAGACTGACCCCGTCAAATCGGAAAAAGATCATCCCGGATCTGTAGGTAAATTCAGCCAGTTCACCCTGAAATGGCGTGATGCGGATCAGCGCTCCAAGGGTGGCTAATAAACCTGCCAGCGTAACCCAGGCAGCCAGGTTGATATGCTGCTTTTTCCCCAGGATGTGGAAGGTGAAACGTCCCAGTAGATACGCCACCGGGGAGGCGATCAGGGGAATGATGAAGACCCAAAGGAATGGAGATGAGATCATGTTACGCTCCCCAGATGACGGCGATGAGGATGAGGATAACGGCGATAAGAATACCGGCCACATTCCAATTCAGGGAACCGGTCTGCAATGGACGGATAGCTTCGGCGCATCCCTGAACCAGACGAACCAATCCGCGGTTGATCGCTTCAAAGCCGAAGCTGTTTTCAGCGGCTAATCCGATGAAGCTGAAAGTTTTTTGAACACCAGCCAGCTTATCGCGCTGCCACCAGACTGCAAAGCCCAGCAGGATGACCAGGAGCGCGAGATAGGTTGCGGGAGCGGAAACCACTTCGAGCAGGATTTCGCCTGTCGGCAGGTTGTGAATTTCATGAGCGGGCAGCGTTCGGTGTAACAAATCGGACAGAGGTCCTGCGGTCAACCAGCTGATCAAGACGCCCAACGCGAGCGGATAGAGGGCAACCCGCATAGCGTTGCCGGCATCATGGCCGTGCAAATGCCCGCGGGATTCTCCGAAAAAGACCAGCCAGACCATCCGCAACGTATAGAGGGCAGTCAACCCGGCGCCTAGAAACATGAGCCAGGTCCAGACCGGGGTGTGTTCCAACCCTGCCTCCAAGATCAGTTCTTTGCTCCAGAAACCGTTGAGGATGGGTAGTCCTGCGAGCGCGCAAGCGCCGATCACGAAGACATTGCGGACGATGGGCATCTGCTTGCCCAGCCCACCCATCAGTCTCATGTCGCGGGTGCCCACACCGTGGATGACTGCGCCTGCGGCCAGGAATAATAATGCTTTGAAGATGGCATGGCTGAGCAGGTGAAAGGATGATGCAAAAATAGCGCCGGTTCCGATTGCGAAAACCATGTAGCCCAACTGGCTGACCGTGGAGTAAGCCAGTACGCGTTTCAGATCCGTGGCGACCAGCCCCATGAAGGAGGCCAGCAGCGCGGTGATCACCCCAACCGCGATCACGCTGGTTGTCCACCCGGGTACTTCGTCAAAGGCCGGGTAAAAACGGGCCAGCAGATATACACCCGCGTTCACCATCGTCGCCGCATGGATGAGGGCGCTGATGGGGGTGGGCGCTTCCATGGCATCGGGCAGCCAGGTCTGGAAGGGGAATTGGGCGGATTTCGCCGCCGCGGCGATCAGAAATCCAAACGCGGTGATGGCCAGCATCCCGGCCGGAACCAGGGAAGGATCCTTAAGGAAGCTGTTGATCTCAAAGCTGCCGGTGTAGACGTAAACGATCAAAGCTCCGACCAGAAGTCCGGCACCGCCAACCTGGGTCATGATTAAAGCCTTGATACCACCCGCGACCGCCTTGGGATCATCATTGTTGAAGGAGATCAGGGCGTAGGAGCACAAAGCCGTGATCTCCCAGAATAAGAACATGCAGAACAGGCTGCCCGTCAGAACGAGGCCAGCCATCGCGCCGATGAAGAACAATATAAACGCGAAATAGCGTGCCAGTTGTTCTTCACCTTTCATGTAATCGATGGAGAAGATCACCGCCAGACATCCGATCACAGTGGCGATGGAAGCCAGCAGGACTCCCAGACCGTCTGGAACCATGGTAAAGATGCCGAAAGGTCCGCCATAATTGATCGAAACGACCGGTTCGCTGGTTGTGTATGGAAGAAGCGCCAGCGCGGAGATTCCCGCCAGGGCTGAGAAGGTAACTGCCAGACCGGTCACCAGTTTGCGGCGACCATCACCGGCCAGCCAGATGAGTACCGCGCCGATCCACGGAAGGGCGATGGTAAGGAGTACGAGAGTGGAAGACATGCCTTACCTCTTGAGTTGTGTGAGTTCTTTGAGATCCAGACTGCCGAACGCTTTCCGAACCTGGACCGCCAATGCCAATGCAACAACCGCTACGATGGTGTCCGCGACAAGGACCGTCAGAGCGAGACTTTGAGCCAGATTGTTCTTGGCCTGCATCGAACCGGCCAGGATAAAGGCAACCAGAACACCTTTGACCATGATTTGCAAGGCAACCACTACTTTGATCATGTTGCGGGTGATCAACAGGCCATAAATTCCGATGCCGACCAATCCGATCACCGCGATGAGTCCGATGGTTTGCAGGTTGAAAGTCATGCGTGTCCCTCCATCTTGTGGGAGCGGTCTTCGGAGAGAAGACTGAGGACACCCAGAACTCCGGCGAAAATGAAGGCTACCTGCAAATAAATATCCAGTTTACGGATTTCCCACATATAGGTAGTGAGTGGCAGATCTTCACCGGTCATGGAGGCGCTCATATTCGGCAGGATCATCCAACCCAGGGCGACTATGGACAAAACCACCAATACCCAGGCCACGGTCTGTGGGATGGCTGGGAGGGTGATGCTGGGATCTTCACCAATAATGTTGATGGCAAAGACAAATAAAACGGTCACCAAACCGGCTCCTACGCTTAGTTCGATGACCGCGATTTCAGGCGAGTGGAAAAGATAGAGCAGAAGTGCTGTTAATGCTGAACAGCCCGCCAACCAGATCGCTGAGATAAGTAGGTGACTGCTGCGGATGGCCTGGATGGCGCAGATCAGCAGTCCCAGGACGACGATAATACCAAAAACCATTATCCCTCCCAATCGGTACAAATATTGATACACCAACCTAAGAATATATCGCACTCGAGGATATCTGTCATGTGAAGGTTATCACTTCAGATGTAATATTAAACACATTCGTCAAGGTGAACGGGTTTTCAAAGGAAAATGCGGGAGAGCTCCATCTTATCATTGCGATGTGTGAAACTACTCAGGCGGGATGCCGCAACCATCTCCGAGTGGCAGATAATCATGATCGCTTGCGATGGCAAGGGTTTTAGAGAAACGGGCATGTGGGAGGAAGAGGCAACACCTCTTCCTCCCACTAAATATTTTCGCGAGGGCAGGGATACTCATCTATGATCCAGGCGAGATTGCCCGAGCGTAGTTCGCTGCCTGGACAGAGTTAGCACGCCATCCCCCTGCCCCCTTCCGGCGAGGAAGTATCACCTGAAACGAAGCATTTTCGCCGGAAGGGGGAATCTGTTCTGGAAGAAGGAGCGCCTGCGGCGCCCCTTCTTCCAGATGCCAACATCTCCGAAAATAACGGCTACCAGGCCGAGGCGATCTCATATCAGTGTCATTACATGTCCTTTGGCTGAACGAATCTCAAAAATCGTACGCTTAGGAATTCGTTGTCAGAGATTGCCACGCCCACTTCGTGGGCTCGCAATGACATATTGAACAGTTGAGCGAGCTTGCAAAAGCAAGCCAGTTGGAGAAACGGGCATGTGGGAGGAAGAGGCAACGCCTCTTCCTCCCACAAGAATATTCGCGAGGGCAGGGATACTCGTCTAGGATCTAGGCGAAACTGCCCGAGCGCTCATCGCACGATTGGTCATGAGCACGCGAGTACATATAGGATTACTTGGCAGGTTATTTCTGATCAGATGGTGCGCAGGTATTGGGAATGAGGTACTTTGGATCGAATTCCTCAGGTTCATACGCATAATAACTGCGATCCTCCAGGAGTGAATATGAACCATCGAAGTATTCATTGAAGATTACCCGGAAAGAGTTCACCGGAGTGATGGTCGGGTACAGATTTCCGGCAGCCTCTGGAGAAACGAAGTACGCATTTAGAATGGCCAATCGCATCTCCGGGGTGACGATCTTTCCGGACGGTCCATGGTCGCCTTGCAGCAGAATAATGGGTGGGATTGATGAATTTTCGATGATCCTTTTCAGAACCGGCAAGATAGCCTGATCGATGAACTGGACGTTGTCCCGGTATCCCCGGATGGTGCTCGTGGTTTCCTTGTACCGCCCGTCAGGTGTGAAAATATACGGATCATGCGGTACGAGCAGATGCGCATAGACAAATCGAGGTGATCCCATTTCCGGGATGTTGGGCAGGGTATCGAGGATATATTGGGTTTGAAGATAATGCTCCCGGTATTTCGCCCTCGAGAAATCCACCCCCGGGAGGAGCTTTGGCATATCAAAGAAGACCCGCAGGGCGGTGGTCTCGACCAGCATTGCCTCAAATTCATTCATCCCCTGAGTGAACAATCCCAGCTTGAGAGGCGCGTCGTTTCTGGAAAGCAGGATATCTTCTTTCAGGTCAAAATGAGCTTCCGAATAATGCTCGAAACGGAGGAATGTATATCCCATTGAGCGCAATTGCTGGCTGACCTTGCTGGCGCTGAGCGGCGGTAGGATGTCCTGGTTCGGGAACTCATCCTGCAGGTAATTCATATTCATTAGCGACGAGACTGAGAACTTGGTCGTCGGGTAGTTGCTCTGGCTGCACTCGGCCACGTAAAAACCAAGCTCCCGCAGACTTTGGAGAAATGCACGGTCATCATGCCCATATGTCTTCTGGAGGACGTCAGACCTTGTATGCGAATCGAGGATGATGAGGTAGATATCCGGCAGACTGGATGTGCCGGCGGGCAGATCCGACCTTCTGAGTTTGAGGTTGATTATTCGCAACCTGTGAGACGCGGATCCCATGATAGATGATCTGGGATACCGGTATGGCGATGGAAATGAGGGCGGTTGCAAAGAGGAAAAGGGAGATTCGGGGAGAGATATTTTTCCGCGAACGGATCCAGAGGATCATGGCGATTACGGCGAGGAAGAAAATCAGGAATAACCAGCTATACCGGATGGGTCTCCCTAGCCAGGTGTTGGATGCCAGGTAGACATGGCCGAAGCTGAAGAACGCGATAAGCACAACGGCTGCGGACAGGGCGGATTTCTGGATGTTCCGGAACAGGAGTTGGAAGAATAGCAGGAGCAGTGAAGTTAATCCGACCGCGAGGATCAGCGACCTGATAATCGACGCGAAGGTGACGTAGTCGATGTTATGGTTGTGCAGTGTGAAGATGGGATAGATCGCGAGGATGAAGGGGTACAGCGCAGCCAGAACGCGGTTTCTCATGGAGTGGTAACTCACCATAGGAGGATGAAGGAATTATACCTTTATCTCACATTGCCAGATCGATGTGCACACTGTTGAAACCAAGAGTTTGGAGAAACGGGCATATGGGTGGAAGGGGCTCTGCTCCTTCCACCCACAAAGATTCATCGCGAGGGCAGGGATACATGTCTGAAATCTGAGCGAAACTGCCCGAGCGCAGATCGCTGCCTGGGCAGAGTCAGCCCGCCATCCCCCTACCCCCTTCAAGATGCCAACATCTCCGAAAATACCGGCTGCCAGGCCGAACCAATCTCAACGATCGTACGCTGAGGAATTCGTTGTCAGAGATTGCCACGCCCACTTCGTGGGCTCGCAATGACATGTTGAACAGTTGAGCGAGCTTGCAAAGGCAAGCCAGATGGAGAAATGGGCATGTGGGAGGAAGAGGCAACGCCTCTTCCTCCCACTATCTATCATCGCGAGGGCAGGGATACATGTCTGAAATCTGAGCGAAACTGCCCGAGCGCAGATCGCTGCCTGGGCAGAGTCTAGCCCGCCATCCCCCTACCCCCTTCCAGATGCCAACATCTCCGAAAATAACCGAGCTTCGCCGAGGCCGAACCAATCTCTAAGATCGTGCGCTGCAGGAATTCGTTGTCAGAGATTGCCACGCCCACTTCGTGGGCCCGCAATGACATGTTGGAAAGTTGAGCGAGCTTGCAAAGGCAAGCCAGATGGAGAAACGGGCATGTGGGAGGAAGAGGCAACGCCTCTTCCTCCCACTGCTTATTTCCGCGAGGGCAGGGATACATGTCAAAATCTGAGCGAAACTGCCCGAGCGCAGATTGCCACACTTTCCGCGCGACCTCTGCGGTTGGCATTCATTCCACCCCTACTTGACATTAGAACATTTATTCTATATACTGTAATTATGGACACGATCACCTCTTCCCGCAAATGGCTGCCCGCGCTCTCGCTGCGCCCGGGCAGATCCACGCCTTCTTCGCCCCGCATGCCGGCCGGGCACTCATGCTCGAGACGGCAGCGCAGCTGTCCGCTGCACGGCAGCGTCCGTGTGCTGGATGGCGGCAACCAGTTCAACGCCTACCATGTCGCCCGCAGCATCCGCCGCTTCCCGCAGATCTCGAGCCGCGCTGACCCGCATCCACCTGGCGCGCGCCTTCACCTGTTACCAGGTCGAGACCCTCTTCTGCGGCGCGGCCACTCCTACTGCACGTGCCCCGGATCGGGGGTTCAGCCCGCCGCCGTCACCCTGGTGTTCGACCTGCTGGGTACCTTCGCCGATGACAACGTCTCGCTGGTCGAGCGCCGCCGTCTGCTGGAACGCTGCCGCCTGGCCATGCGCCAGATCGCCGACCATTCGGTGCTGCTGGTGGGGCTGCGCCCTGCCCGTACCGGTCACCCCGACCAGGATGAACTGCTGCAGATCGTCCTCGGCTGGGTGGATAACCTCTGGCAGGCTGAAGTCCCCGTCACAGCCAGCCCGCAGCATTGACAGCCTATTACGACGCCGCGGCGGTTTTCTCCGCCTTTCCGCACGTAGAGCCGTTTCACGTCCCAGTCCGACCGGATGGGGAACGTGAGGTCATTATGGGTAGAACACTCCCTTCAATTACACAAGTTTTCTGGGGGAACAGGAAGCCTTCGGGCGCTTCCGCCGCGCGCTGCGCCGCACTGACCAACTGGCGCTGGACGATCTGTTCGTGTCCGCGCAGAAACATCTGGCCGCGGCTGCCTATGCCGCCCACGCGCTGCCCTTCGAAACCTTCCTGCTGGCCATGCTGCTGGAAGAACACAAAGAGATGCTGCGGATGCGCCTGCTGCTGGAAGGCGCCGGGATGTCCCGCAGTAGCCCCCGGCAGCAGGACCCGCGCCTTCGACGACTGAAAGCGGTGCCATCGACCGACGGGGATCTGCCATGCTGACCCTGCACCGGCTGGGTGCTGGATGTGTTCGCCGCTCCGCGCGACGGGCTGGTGATCTGGTTCATCGGCGAGGACGGCAACCGCTACCGCTTCAGCACGTCCCTTTCCGCTCACCTTCTATGCCGCCGGCGATCCGCGCCGGGTGGACCAACTCGAGAATCATCTGCGTCCGCACCCGCGGCATCGTCCTCAGCAGGACCCAGCGGCGCGACCTGTTCATCGCCGAACCCATCCCGGTGCTGGCGGTGCAGGTGCTGCAGGCAGCCTACCTGCCCGAGCTGTTTCAAAAGACCGAGCGCGATCTTCCCCGACATCACCTTCTACGACGCGGATATCCCCATCGCGCTGCAGGCCAGTCCGTGTTCGGCATCTTTCCGCTGGCATACTGCCTGATCGAAGCCACCGACGACTTCATCATCCAGTCGGTGAAGGTGCTGCGACTACGCAGTGGGATCTTGACCCGATCGACCCGCCGCATGCGCATCCTCTCGCTCGAGCCGGACGTGAACCCGTCCCACGCCTGCCGCGCTTCTTGCAGATGCGCTACGAGAAGCACACCGGACAGCCTGTCGCTGCTGCCGGAGCGTCCCTTTCCTCATCAACATGGCCTCCATTCTGCAGACCTACGACCCGGACATGCTGCTGACCAACTGGGGCGATACCTGGCTGCTCGAGCATCTGCTGACGCTGTCGCGCAAGTGGAAGGTCCCGCTGCCGACTCAACCGTGAACCGGGTCGCGGCGTGCTGCGCAAAGGGCGAGCGGGTCTACTTCTCCTACGGGCAGGTCATCCACCGCGGCAACCAGATCCACACCGTTCGGGCGGCTGCACATCGACCGCACCAATGCCATGCTGTGGGGGGATTACGGTCTGGACGGCGTGTATGAATTGGGACGCGTGACCGGTCTGCCGCTGCAGATCACCTCGCGGGTCTCGCCCGGGCACGGGCATCTCCTCCATGCAGATGATCACCGCGCTGAAGATGGGGGTGATGGTGCCCTGGCACAAGCAGCAGACGGAGGATTCGCGCAGCGCGCTCAGCCTGTTCAGCGGCGATCAGGGCGGGCTGGTGTACCAGCCCACCATCGGCCTGCACCGCGACGTGGGCGAGATCGACTTCATCTCCATGTACCCGAGCGTGATGGTGCACTTCAATATCTCGCCTGAGACGGTCGGGGAGCACATCCGCCGAATGCGGAGCTGATTCCGCAGTTGAACATGCACATCGACCGACCACACATGGGGTTGGTGCCGCTGACGCTCAAGCCGCTGCTGGAGAAGCGCATCGGGATGAAGATGGCGCTGCTGACCCTGCCGAAATGGGATCCGCGCGTAAAGCGCTACAAGATGTGCGCGCAGTCCCACAAGTGGCTGCTGGTGACCTGTTTCGGCTATCTGGGCTACAAGAATGCCCGCTTCGGACGCATCGAAGCCCACCAGGCAGTGACAGCCTACGGACGCGAGACGCTGCTGGCGGCCAAGGAAGCCGCCGAAGACGCACGGCTTTGAGATACTGCACATGTACGTGGATGGTCTGTGGATCAAGAAGCCGGGCGCCAAATGACGGTGCAGGATTTTCAACCGGTGCTGGATGATATTGTCGATGCCGGACCGGGCTGCCCATCGCGCTGGACGGGGTGTTCCGCTGGGTGGCGTTCCTGCCTTCGCGGCGGGATGAGCGCATCCCTGTGCCGAACCGCTATTTTGGCGTCTTTCAGGATGGCAGCCTCAAGATCCGCGGGATCGAGGCCCGCCGGGGAGATACCCCGCCTGCATGTCTGAGGCGCAGATGGAAGCGCTGGAACTACTGGCGCAGGCCCAGGATGTGGACGAACTGCCGGCGCTACTTCCCCGGACTGCGGAGCCTGTTCAACCGCCGCCTGAACGGATATCTGCTCGCGGCGGCTGCCGATGGAAAATTACCTGGTCACGCTGAAGTTCAGCCGCACCTTGGACGAGTACAAATCAGACCGGATGCCGACCGCCGCCGCGCTGACCCAACTGCAGGCAATCGGCAAGTCGCTGCGGCCGGGTCAGCGGATGCGCTTCATCTATACGTATGGGCAAGCCGGGCGTGCATGCCTGGGATCTGCCCATGCCGGTTGCGCCGGCAGCTCGATATCGCGCGCTACCGGTCTGCTGTTTCTGCGGGCGGCGGCCACGCTCCTCCAGCCGATGGGACTGGCGGATGACGAATTCCAGGCCGCGGAGTGGCTGCGCGGCGATCCGGTGGCGCAGGAACTGCCTTTCACCACGCTTCCGGTTCTGGGTGATCTCGCGGCGATGTCCCGGATGGGGTAGAAGATGGATGCATTCCAGAAATTACGTTTGTTGACCGATGGGGCTGACCATGAGGAGGAGGGGGTGCCTTCACTCACCCTGTCTGGTGGATGTGGGCAGGCTGCTGGTCGCATGGTCGACCCGGAATTGGGGGCGAACCCCAAGAAATTCGGGGTGTTCCACGCCCAGATGGGCGGCGGCAAGACCATCCCATTGTTGAAGACCATGTTGACCACTGCCTGTGAGAACGACTGCCATTACTGTGTCTTCCGCCAGCCGCGCAATGTACAGCGCTACAGTTTCGCCCCTGAAGAGATGGCGGATGCCTTCATGAAGATGGTCCGCGCAGGGGTCGTGCGGGGCATTTTCCTCAGTTCGGGGATCGCCGGGGGTGGGGTGAAGAGCCAGGATAGGTTGATCAAGACCATCGAGATCCTGCGACAGAAACACCATTACCGGGGGTACGTCCATCTCAAGGTGATGCCGGGTTCCGAAGAAGCCCAGATCGAGAGGTCCATGCAGATCTGTGACCGGGTATCGATCAACCTGGAGGGTCCCAACCCGCAGCGGCTGAAAGTCCTGGCGCCGAAAAAGGATCTGTACGGCGACCTGTTCCCCCGCATCCGGATGATGGACAAGTTCCGCAAGGCCAGACTGGAAAACAGGGTGGAGGAGAAGACGGCTTCCATCACGACCCAGTTGGTGGTGGGCGGCGCGGGGGAGACGGATGTCGAGACGCTCCAGATCAGCGAGGTGCTGTACAAGCGGCACGGCCTGGCGCGGGTATATTATTCCGCATTCAGCCCGGCGCCGGATACGCCGCTGGATGGACAGCCGCCCATGGATTACACCCGCTATGTGCGTCTGTATCAGGCGTCCTTCCTGCTGCGGGATTATGGCTTCGGGATGGAGGAGCTGCCCTTCCGCGGGGAGGGTTTCCTGCCGCTGGATGCGGATCCGAAGCTGGCCTGGGCGCGCCAGAATTTTGAGGATGCGCCGGTGGAGATCAACCGGGTGGAGAAGGAGACTCTGTTGCGCATCCCCGGGATCGGCAAGCTGGGCGCGGAGCGAATATATAATAGTAGGAAGGAAAGGAAACTCACCGAGTTGAAGCAGCTCGCCGACCTGGGTATCTCACCCAAACGGGTTGCGCCGTTCATCCTGTTGGATGGACATAAACCGGTGTACCAGATGGACTTATGGAGCTACGCCCCATCCGCTTTATCGGAGATTCGATTGAGGTAGCGTTTGACCGGGAGCCGCTGCTGGAAAAGAAGCAGGGCTGCCCGGACCACTTCACCTGGCAGGGAGAGACATTCGATGTGGTGGAGATGCTGCGTGAGTGGCACGACTATGCCCGCAAGGGACGCTTGGCGCGCAATATGCAGCCCCAGCACGCCGCGGTGGCGAAGAGTCGCGGATCGTGGGGTGTGGGCAGGGACTTCTTCACGGTAGAGACGGATTCCGGGCGGATATTCACGATCTACTTCGACCGCGCCCCGAAGGACGCCTTCGTCCACTCGAGCGGCTGGTTTTTGCTGGAAGAACTTGCAGTTATATAGCTGATTTGTAATCAATAGGAAACTTAAAATGCGACTCTACTGCAGAACAACGATCACTAGCCAGAAATCTCCGGAAGAACATGACCCTTCCGGAAAAGCTGCTATGGAACGAATTGCGGTCACGTCAGGTTTGTGGATATAAATTCCGCAGGCAGCACCCGATCGGAAATTACGTGGTAGATTTCTGCTGCATTGAAAGTAAGCTGATTATCGAAATTGACGGGGAAGTCCATTTCCTGAAAGAGAATGACGACAAGATCAGGGACGATTTCCTGGTGAAATCGGGTTATCGAGTAGTCCGGTTTCAGGCTCGTGAGATATTTCAGAATATGAATGGCGTCATCCTGGCTCTGGAATCCATTCTTGGCGTTGATCAATAAGTCCACCTCCGAGTCTGGATGATAATAATAATGGGTGTGGGATCCCAAGTCCTCCCCTGAGTTTCATTGTGGATACAAGATAGCCTCAATACCCAAGTCCTCCCCCGAGTTTGGGGGAGGATGCAAGGTGGGGGCTAAATCCCAAGGCCAAAGCCTGGTGCCCCTACCCAACCCTCCCCCACAAAATCCGCGGGGGAGGACTTGATGTTGCTGGCTGAGCTCCAGGCAAATCTTCACGGTCTACTTCGACCGGGCTCCCAAGGATGCATTCACCCTTTCGAGTGGGGGGTTTTTATTGGAAGAGCTTGCATATTCGATTAACTAAAGAAATCATCTTACCGGTATTCTATATCTCCGCCCCAATTCACAATATTGTTAATGATGTACTTACGTATCGCATCCATCTCCCTGGCATTCCGAATAATTCGATCGTAATAACCCCGCTGCCAGATCTTCCCCTCTAACGTCGGCCAATCATAATTTTCGATACCGCGTATGTATTCCACGGTGGTTATTGATTTGAATGCGCCAACAATATCCCAAATCGTTGGATTGGATCTGGTATCCGCATAATCACCAAGTGTAGGGGTGGGGCTCGTCCCCACCCTGATCTTTTCTCGACGCTGAAAAGCTAAAATCAACTAAAAATTGGTATGGAATAGCCAACATTACGTCTTTATTCATGTAAATGCAAATTTGATGCAACCAAATACCTGGAAAATGCGTATTCTATTTTATTGGAGTAATTATGACTGAAACCATTAATAAGAACTGGAAAACCACGTTCGGCGCCATCTGGGCCGGACAATCTTTTTCGTTATTGGGAAGCGCGTTGGTGCAGTTCGCTTTGGTTTGGTGGCTCACCCAGACCACCGGTAGTGCAACCATCCTGGCGATGGCTACTTTGGTGGCCTTATTACCGCAGGTCTTTTTAGGACCGTTCGCCGGAGCCATCGTGGATCGGGTCAACCGGAAGGTGATCATGATCGTGGCCGACGGCGGGACTGCCCTTATTACACTGGCACTCGTTTTGATCGCATGGAACGGATTGTTGCAGCCCTGGCACGTGTATGTGGCCATGTTCCTGCGGTCACTCGGCTCGGCTTTCCATTGGCCGGCGATGCAATCATCCACCGCCCTGCTGGTCCCCGAAGAACACCTCTCGCGGGTGGCGGGTCTCAATCAAGCCGTCCAGGGTGCGATGAACATCGTGGCGCCGCCATTGGGCGCGTTGTTGATGAGTGTGATGGATCTGCAGTGGGTCTTAAGCGTGGATATTATTACCGCGCTGTTGGCTATCCTGCCGTTGATCTTTGTGGTCATTCCGCAGCCGAAACATGAAACGGAAATGGACGCAGCTTCACCATTCAAAACGATTCTATCGGATGTCAAAGAGGGTTTCCTCTATGTCTGGGCCTGGAAGGGTTTGATGATGGTGATGGCGATGGCGGTGGTGATCAACTTGCTCATCAACCCAGCCTTCGCATTAATGCCTTTGCTAGTGAGCAAACATTTTGGCGGGGGTGCGCTTGAGTTCTCTTGGATCAAATCCGCTTCAGGGGTTGGAATCGTAATTGGCGGGGTATTACTGGGTATCTGGGGTGGATTCAAACGCAAGGTTTTCACCAGCGGACTCGGGATACTCGGGATGGGAGTCGGTGTGCTTCTGATAGGGATCGCGCCTTCACCCTTATTCTGGATGGCATTGGTGGGATCATGGATGGTTGGTTTCATGGGTCCACTGGCTAATGGCCCATTGTTTGCCATCATTCAAGCTAAGGTGGACCCCAATAAACAGGGACGCGTGATGACCATGATGAGCAGTTTCGCCACGGCCATGACCCCGATTGGCATGATCCTGGCCGGGCCACTGGCCGATCGGTATGGCATTCAACTCTGGTTTGTTGCAAGTGCCGTGATCTGTTTGTTGATGGCGATTGGTTTGATCGCGATCCGCGAAGTGGCCACCCTCGACGACCAACAACCGGGCGGCGCATTGATAAAACCTATTCAGCCAGCGAATGCTGTTGAGTAGATGTAAACATAACAGAAGTTGACTTTTGGAGAATTTCGATGAATTATATTAAGCTATTCGTTCTTGGTGTTTTGGTGATGCATGGGATCGGACATAGCACCGGTTTCTTTACCGCCTGGACTAAGATCCCCATGGGTTTCAGTAACCTGCCGTGGCTATTCTCGCAGTCCGTTCGGATGGACAGCCTGATCGGCAAATTGTTTGGTCTGGTCTGGTTGGCTGTAATGGCTTGTTTTTTGATCTCGGCGTATGGTCTGTTCACAGGTCAGGTGTACTGGTTGAATTTCGCCGTGGCTGCGAGTATCGGCTCTTTGATCGTCATTCTGCCCTGGGCAAGGACGGTTCCGGCTGGCGCATTATATGGTGGAACCCTGGCAAACATCGCCATTCTGGTGGCTGCTTTTGGTCCCTGGAAAACCGCATTTCTAAATTTGCTTCATTAATGATCAAATCCTCCCGGTTGGTAAAAAAATCGGGAGGATTTATTTTTCCTTCGATACCCATTAATTGACAATATGCTGGCCGGTAATATAATTCTCCAGGCTGATAATGGTAAATTCGCGGTCAGCGATAATTTCTTTCACCAGGTCGCCAATCGAGATCACCCCGACCACTTTTTGCTTTTCTACTACGGGCAGGTGGCGGATATGTTTGGTGGTCATCAATTTCATACACTCTTCGACGCTGTTATTCGTTTCCACAAAGTAGACATTCGTGATCATAATATCCCGGATCGGTGCGGAAAAATCCACCTTTCCGATTCCAGCCATCTTCCGGACCAGATCACGCTCAGATAAAATCCCGACCAATGTTTCCCCGTCTACGACTGGCATGGCGCCAATATCGTGTTTCTCCAGGATTTTCAGCGCCTCCAATACTGTGGTGGATGATGGAATTGACCAGACCACTTTTCCTTTTCTTTCGAGTAAGTGCTTTACAAGTGCCATATCCTCTCCTTTCCGTGTGTGAATCCGCTACTTCATTATAGAAAGATGAGTCTGTACTTTACAAGCCCTGTAGAGATGACTGTTGGATATATGTCAGTAGGATACGATCAACTCTTGATCAATGACCGCTTTACCCCCCACCATGATCCGGTTAATTCAACTCTGTTCCACGAAAGTCTGAATCTGGATGAGACTGCGGGATGGTTTCGGCATTTCCCAACCTTGTTCCAGGAAGTACGATTCGGTGGTGATTTTCATCTTATCGAACAGATATCCGGCCAGAGGTCCGGCTGCCGTACCAGTGGCGGATTCCTCCGGAATTCCAAATCGCGGGGCAAACATACGGGCGCTGGCTAACCGACCGGGCAGATTGGTTTCCTGGCAGAAGGGATAGAAACCGATGCAATCCAGCGTTTCGCTGATCTGCTCGATCTCCCCTTGAACGGGTTGAATGGATCGGAGTGTGACCAGGTTTGGGATGGGAATGATCAAGAAACGATTTCCGGTATGCACTCCCAGCGGTGGATATTGCTCCCAGAGTGTAGGAGTTTGAATGGACAGCGAATGGCTGATAGCGGAAAATTCAATCCCTTTTCCTTGCGGGATAAGATATTGGGGCGCTTTTTGCTCCATGGAAGCTGTTCCTGAAGAGACGAGGATGGAGCGATTCCCTTCGATGGTTTCCTTGGTATATTGTCCATCTTTCAGTATCCCTTGCTGCGAGAGTAAGCAAAAGGCAGCTATAGTGGCATGCCCGCAATGGGGAATCTGTCTGGACGGGGTAAAGAAATCCAACTTATAGGTTGCCGTCTGGGATGCCGAAATGAAAGCCGTCTCTGAGACACTTACTTTGGACGCAATCTGTTGTTTCTGCTGAGTTGATAACGCATCCGCCTGCAGGACCACGCCCGCCGGATTTCCGCCCCGGTCACCATCTACCAGGGAATTCATGAGAAAAACCTTGATCTGGCTCATCATATCCCTCCTCATATACTATTATATGTGGAAGTCAGTTCCGCGCCAGATACCTTCCTCGGGTACATGCGGAGAAGTACCATTGGCTTTCACGTGCTTTTGGCCTTCCAGTTTCTCCACCCGGTTCATCAGGTTGATCAGAGTCGTCCCAACCAGATCTGGCATCAGGTTATGCTCGAGGTCAGGCTTTCCCTGCGGTTGAGGGGTATGCATACGAGAGACGACCTGGCCCGGGATACCGATCACCACCGCATTGGAAGGGACTGAGTTCACAACCACGGCATTGGCCCCAATCCGGCTGCCAGCGCCGATGGTGATGGCGCCAAGCACCTTGGCCCCGGCGCCCACCACCACCCCGTCCTCCAGGGTTGGATGGCGCTTCCCTTTGTTCAAGCTGACGCCACCCAGTGTGACACCATGATATAAGGTGACATTCGCCCCAATTTCGGCGGTTTCACCAATCACAACTCCCATGCCGTGGTCGATAAAAAAGCGTGGTCCGATGATCGCACCGGGGTGGATCTCAATTCCGGTGAACCAGCGGGTGATTTGGGAACTCCAGCGCCCGAATAATTTCAAGCCGTGTGTCCATAACCAATGCGAAAACCGGTAACCCCAGACCGCCTGTAACCCCGGATAGCACAACAGGACTTCCAGTGTTGTACGGGCGGCCGGATCACGATCGTAAATCGATTGAATATCTTCGCGGATCGTCTTGATCATCAGGTTCTCTTAATCTGCCAGACCGGCAAACAGGGGAGTGCTGAGATATCGCTCCCCAAAAGAAGGAATGATGACCACGATCAACTTCCCGGCGTTTTCCTGACGGGATGCAATCTGTAGAGCAGCCCAGACAGCGGCGCCGCTGGAGATACCCACCAGCAACCCCTCTTGCTTAGCCATGCTGCGGGCAGTCTCGAACGCGTCTTCATTTGTCACGCGGACGATCTCATCATAGATGCTGGTATTCAGAATTTCCGGAACGAATCCGGCGCCGATCCCCTGAATGGCATGCGGGCCTTTCGCCCCGCCAGAGAGAACAGGAGATGCGTCTGGTTCGACGGCAATCGCCTGGAAAGATGGCTTGCGTGATTTTAATGACCTCGGCGACGCCGGTGATCGTACCACCGGTACCCACCCCGGCAACCAGGATATCGACCTTGCCATCTGTGTCACGCCAGATCTCTTCAGCTGTGGTTCGACGATGGACCTCCGGGTTGGCGGGATTCTTGAATTGTTGCAAAATGAGGTAACGGGGATCGGCAGCAGCCATCTCTTCCGCTTTTCGGATGGCTCCCCCCATACCTTCCGCACCGGGTGTGAGGACTAACTCCGCCCCATATGCCCGGAGCAGCATCCGCCTTTCCTTGCTCATCGTTTCAGGCATCGTCAGAACACATTTATACCCGCGCGCGGCGCAAACGAACGCCACCGCAATTCCGGTATTACCAGATGTGGGCTCCAGGATGATCGTGTCTTCGCGGATCGATCCGTTTTTTTCAGCGGCTTCGATCATGGCTAACCCAATGCGATCTTTTACGCTATGGGCGGGATTGTAGAATTCCAGTTTAGCCACGATCTGGGCAGACAGGCCAACCCCGAGTCTATTTAAACGGACAAGAGGGGTATTCCCAACCAAATCTGTGACAGAGTTTGCGATTTTCATTTTTAGTCTCCAATGGAAAATAGTTGATTGCGGATTAAAACAAAACACCTCAGACAGTTTAGTTTTGCGGGTAAGAAAGCCGCGCTGGTGAGGTGTGGGAGTGACAGATTACGCCAGCAGGGTTAGTTTCCTACCCGCTGGGGACAGATGCAAAGGAATGTGGGAGTAATTTGCGATATTGTTATCATAATATTGATAAATATTACCAGAGTTGTGGAGTGATTGTCAAGGGAATATAAATACAGGGAATGTGACTACCAATTTCCTCCAAAGATTTGGAATAATCCGCCTTGTCGCAGGCACTCACACTCATATTCTGATTGGACCTGGATTGTCAAATGGAAAGTCAGCACCTTCCCCTCGGAATAGGCCGTTACTTGAATGGTCTGTTCCGGTGAAAGCTGATCCAATCCACTCAAGGTGTACTCCTCGAATCCGGTCAAACTTAGCGAATCCACGTTCTGCCCACCCTGAAATGTAAGCGGCAAGATGCCCATACCCACCAGGTTTGACCTGTGGATCCGTTCGAAGGATTCGGCGATGACGGCCCGCACGCCAAGCAGTTTGGGGCCTTTGGCAGCCCAATCCCGGCTGGAACCGCTGCCGTAATCTTTTCCGGCGAATATGAGAAGAGGAACTCCTTCCGCCTGATATCGGACGGCCGCATCATGGATACTCATCAAGTACATTATCCGGTTGGTGGATGGTAAAACCGCCTTCCTTCCCTGCACACATCCGGTTTTTTAAGCGGATATTGGCAAAGGTGCCCCTCGCCATTACCTCGTGGTTTCCCCTGCGCGATCCGTACGTGTTGAAATCCCGGGGTGGTATTCCCTTTTGGATTAAATAATCAGATGCCGGAGTCCCCGCCGATATGGCTCCCGCGGGAGAGATATGATCCGTTGTGATGGAATCGCCCAGAATCGCCAGGACCCGGGCATGCTTAATCTCAGCCGGCAGCGGACCCACAGGCGCACAAAATGGGGTCTCCTTCAGATAGGTGGACGCTGAATCCCAGGGATACAGCAGACCGGTGGCAGCTTTGAGATCCTGCCAGGTATGATCGCCTTCCATTATTCTGCTGCGATTATTCTGGTATGACTCCGGGTGGATGGTTTTTGCCACCAGCGAACTCACCTCCAACTCGGTCGGCCAGATATCTTCGAGAAAGACTTCTTTACCCAAACCGGATATCCCGATCGGCTGATTTTCCAGATCCACCCGGACTGATCCAGCCAGGGCAAAAGCGACCACCAGAGCCGGGGATGCGAGGTAATTGGCTTGAACATAAGGATAAATCCGCCCTTCGAAATTGCGATTTCCCGAAAGGACTGCAGCAGTGATCAAATGATTGTCCTCGATTGCCTGAACCACTTCCGGTGCAAGCGGACCAGAATTACCGATACAGGTGGCACAGCCAAATCCATTCAGATAAAACCCCAACGCTTCCAGGTAGTGCATCAATCCAGCTCGTTTGAGATAATCCACAACCACAGGGGAACCAGGCGTAAAGCTGGTTTTAATGGCTGGGCTGGTGGTCAGGCCCAGTTCCACAGCTTTTTTGGCTAATAAACCGGCTGATATCATCGCGGTTGGATTGGATGTATTCGTGCATGATGTGATGGCCGCAATGACAACCGATCCATGGTCCAGGACGTAACTTCGTTTCTTGAGATTAATCAGTACGGGTTGTACATGATCGATGTCTGAAACACCATACCCCATCTGGGATGTGGGTGCGTGAAGCCTGTTTTTGAAGCTTTCAGCGACAGCCGTCAATTTCACCAGATCCTGCGGACGTTTTGGCCCAGCCAGAGAGGGTTCGATCTTGGACAAATTCAAGGTTAGAATCTGCGAGTATTCCGGGTCCGGAGATTGGCCATCCCGGTATAAACCCTGCGCATTGAAGTAAGCCCTGACCAGGTCGATCTCTTCCGTGGTCCGGCCCGTCTCTGCCAAATAATCCAGAGTCCGATCGTCAACCGGAAAGTAAGCTGCGGTAGCGCCGAATTCAGGCGACATATTAGCCAACATCGCCCTATCTGCAACACTCAAATTGGGTATTGATGATCCATAAAACTCCACCATCTTGTTGACCACACCGGCATTCCGCAACAGATGGGTCAGGGTCAGCACGATATCAGTAGGCAAAGATCCTGCCGGTAATTGGCCGGTCAATTCGACTCCGACCACATCTGGAAGGATGAGTTCCACAGGTTGGCCGAGCATGGCGGCGATCGCTTCGATCCCGCCGACACCCCAGCCTAGGACGCCTAATCCGTTTATCATAGTGGTGTGCGAATCGGTGCCGATCAGAGTCTCTGCCTGAACCCATCGGCGGTCATCGACTGTGCGTACCATTGCAACCTGCGCAAGATATTCCAGGTTCATTTGATGGACGATCCCTCCGCCGGGTGGAATGATGCGAAGATTGGAAAATTCCTGTTGAGCCCATTTTAAAAATTGATAGCGTTCCCTGTTGCGCTGATATTCCATTTCCTGATTACGGAGCATGGAATCAGCTGACCCGAAATGATCAATTTGGAGTGAGTGATCGACAACCAGGTCAACCGGAATGACAGGATTGACCGATTTTGGGTCTCTCCCCTGGCGCGCCCGTTCTGATCTCAACGAGGCAAGGTCGACCAGGACCGGGATTCCGGTGAGATCCTGGAGGACGACCCGTCCAGGGAGGTATCCAATCGCAGGGCGGGTGGAGTTGGGATTGGGAGTCCAACGAGCGATCTTCACCAGGTCATCCAGGCTGCCTGATCCGGTAGCAACGCTCCGAAGACTTCCCTCCAGAAGAATGCGGATGCAATATGGAAGTTTTGCTAATGGCGTATTTGCCAGGCTTTCCAATTGTTGGATGGGATAATAATGATAGATACCTGAAGACAATTCCAGACAATTTGAATCGAAAGTGGATTGGGAGTTCATCGGGGCAACCTACATTCGTGAAATAACATGGTCGGCAAAATCGCTCGTTGAAGTGAGGGTGGCGGATTCCATTTGTTCGAAGAAATCAGCAGTCACGAATTTGTTTTGAATGGCTTTGGATACGCCAGTGTGGATGTAATCGGCGGCTTCCGTCCAGCCGAGATAGCGCAGCATCAGCTCGCCTGAGAGAATGAGCGAGCAAGGATTGGCGCTATTCTTTCCCGCGAGGGTTGGGGCCGTGCCATGAGTTGCTTCGAAAACGGCATCACCCGTCTCAAAATTGAAATTGGCGCCCGGCGCGATCCCAATTCCCCCAACAAGGGAGGCGAGAGCATCAGCCAGATAATCTCCATTCAGGTTTGTGGCCAGAAGTACATCGAATTCTTCAGGGTGGGCGATTCCGCGGTCAAACATGGCATCGGTGATGATGTCATTGATGAATATTCGGCCTGAGGAGATGGCCAGGTTTTTCTCCCGGTCAGCGGATTCGATGCCATCTCGGGCGATAGTGGCAAGATATTGATTATGGGTATAGATGTATTCTGCATATTCCGATTCGGCTGTCTGATAAGCCCAGCGGGCAAACGCCCCTTCGGTGTATTTCATGATGTTGCCTTTGTGCACCAGGGTGATCTTGGACCTTTTATTTTTGAGGGCGTATTCGATGGCTGCCCGGGTTATCCGGCTGGATTCATCCCGCGAGATCGGTTTGATCCCAAATCCGCTTGTTTCCGGAAAACGGATCCGGGCGTATTCCTCCGGGTAATTGCTGCGCAGCCAATTCTTTAATCCTGTCGCCTTTTCACTGTCAAACGGAAAATCAATACCGGCGTATAGATCTTCGATATTCTCCCGAAACAGGACGATATTCACTTTTTCAGGATGGCGCATGGGAGAGGGGGACTCCGTCGAAATATTGCACAGGCCGGACACAGACATACAGATCCAGTGATTTCCTGAGAGCAACGTTGATGGAACGTACTCCTTCGCCGATGGGGGTTGTCAGAGGACCCTTGATCCCGATGTGATAAGTTTTAAATGCTTCCAGTGTTTCATCAGGGAGCCAGTTATTCAGATCCTTGAAAGCTCTTTCTCCGGCGAATACCTGTCTCCAGCCGAGTTGTCTGTCTTTGCCATAGGCGCGTGAGATCGCAGCGTCGATCACCCGTTTCGCAGCAGGCCAGATGTCAGTACCGATCCCATCTCCTTCGATAAATGGGATCACGGGCATTGGCGGTACAAGCAAATGTTTCTTCTCAAATTGGATGGTATTCGGGGTTAAAAATGGATGCTTTGCCATGAATTATGATCCTCGAAATGGATTGTAAATCTGCGGAAAAAATCTATTGACAATCAATCACGATATTAGTATCATATTATACATTAATAAATGGGACATTGTATTATTATATGAGACACGAACGGGAGTGAAGATGGAAAACGATGAAAAAGGCGTCCTGGCGCACGTATGTACCATCCTGGATTGCTTTAATATCGATCGCCCGGAGGTGGGAGTTCGTGAAGTGGCACGTCTGACCGGGTTGACCACCAGTACAGCCGGAAGGTTGATGTCTGCACTGAAGGAGCGTGGCCTGCTCAGTCAAAACCCTTCCACTCGCAGTTATACCCTGGGGATGAGGCTGCTCACCTGGACAGGCGTGTATCTCACGTCCCTCGACATCCGCACAGTGGCACAACCGGTGATGACCGAGCTGCAACAGACCACCCAGGAAACCATCAGCCTGTATGTATTGGATGGCCACGACCGGGTCTGTGTCGAGCGGTTGGAATCACCACAAACAGTCCGAATAACAGCACGGCTCGGACGGCGGCTCCCCCTCTATGCCGGATCCGCCGGGAAGGCGATGCTGGCATTCCTTCCCGAAGAGAAAATACGTGAGGTGATCGAAACCAGCGCACTCGCGCCATTTACCGCCCGGACGATCACCGATCCATCCGTCTTACATGAAGAGTTGGAAAAAGTCCGTCTGCGTGGGTATGCGTTCTCCCACGGAGAATGGATATCAGATGCTTCCGGGGTGGCTGCCCCGATTTTTGGCTCCGCGCGCGATGTCATCGGGGCGTTGACCATTTCGGGGCCGTCCCAACGGTTTACCAAAGAGACCATCGAAAAATACGCCCGGGAAGTCGTTACCGCCGCCCAGGATGTATCCCGCCAGATGGGCTACAGTTACTTCCAATCCAGCAGCTCATTAAGGAAAACCAGATGAACATCGAACATAAGATCGCATCGAAACTGCCTGCAGAAAAAGAACGGATGAATCGCCTGGTACAGGAGAGTGGATCGTACAATGTCGCGGATGTCACCGTAGAACAGATCTACGGGGGTATTCGGGGCGTTCCAATCCAGGTCAGCGATGTCTCTTATGTGGATCCGAATGAGGGGTTGCGATTGCGTGGGTATACGGTTCAACAGGCGTTGGACCTGCTGCCCAAGGCGGACCATGGCGAATTTCCATTGGCAGGTGGACTGTATTACCTGCTGATGACAGGTGATATGCCCACCAAACAGGAAGCCAATGAGGTGGAGATCGAGTGGAAGGTGAGGAGCAATGTGCCGGAGCATGTCTTCAAATCCCTCCAACCGATGCCGGCTTACACCCACCCCATGACACTTTTCTCCCAGGCAATCATGGCCTTGCAGAGTGAATCGGTATTCGCGCGCCGGTTTTATTATGGGATCGATAAAAAGGATTACTGGGGATTTTATCTCGAAGACAGCCTGAATCTGACCGCCAAGCTGCCAACCATCGTAGCGAACATCTACAATTTGAAATATCGGGGCGGCATATTCGTCCAGCCGAATCCGAAACTGGATTGGAGCGCCAATTTCGCCTATATGATCGGTAAGAATGATCGGGCTTACATGGATCTGATGCGATTGTTCGTGGTGCTCCATTCCGATCATGAAGGCGCGAATGTCAGTGCGCATGCCAGCCATCTGGTCGGTTCTGCATTGTCTGATATTTATCTCTCCTGCGCCGCGGGGATGCAAGGGTTGGCTGGACCGCTGCATGGCCTCGCAAACCAGGAATGCCTGCGCTGGCTGCAGGATGTGCTGGCTCATTTCGATGGGCTGCCAACGAATGACCAATTATGCGAATATCTGACCAATTTCTTGAACAGCGGACGCGTGATCCCCGGATATGGCCATGCTGTATTACGAGTGACAGATCCGCGTTTCACCGCTCAGTATGAATTTGCCCGGAAATATATGCCGGATTATGAATTGTTTAAACTGGTGGACATGGTCTATCAGGTTTTACCGGATATCCTTCAGAATACGAATAAGGTTAAAAATCCCTGGCCGAATGTGGACGCGATCAACGGCACGCTGCAATGCTTCTTTGGTCTGACCGAGTCGGATTTCTACACGGTATTATTTGGTTTCAGCCGCATCCTGGGAATCACCACCCATGTGACCTGGTCTCGTGCGATGGGCAAGCCATTGGAAAGACCAAAATCATTGACCACAGATATTTTGGAAAAGATGGTGAATGACCGAAACGGGCATCCCCAATAATTCCATTTTATTCCAATTGACATTTAGTTTTCCTCCTTGAATGCAGCCCGTGATGAATATCACGGGCTGCACTCAGTATTTATATGAAATTGGGAGGAAACCAGATATCGTTACTAGATCAATGGATATTGCCCTTCGTCATCATGTTTTGAACGATGATTTAGTGTGATGGCCGGAAAATTCAAAAAAGTTGCCAGGCTGGTCTATAAGCCGCGTTCTGTACCTCGAGTGGGTATCCCGAAGGACTTCACCCAAGGCGATGAGCATCTCTCTGGCCGGAGCGTTACCGCCCCGGTCTAGCAGCCTACCCGGGATTACGGGAGACGAGCTATCTCCACCGGCGGACCGGTTGTATCCCTGCTTGGCCTTGCTCCGGAAGGGGGTTGCCTGGCCGCCCGTATTACTACTGGCGCCGGTGGTCTCTTACACCACCTTTTCACCCTCACCCACATCCCGGTTGCCCGGGAGGGGCGGTATATTTCTGTGGCCCTATCCTGCACCTTACGGCGCACCGGGTATTACCCGGCAACCTGCTCTCTGGAGCGCGGACTTTCCTCGGCCGACTGATTATGGCCGCGCTCATCCGTCCAGCCTGGCGAACTAATATTACCTTTTTATCCACCAACCGTCAAATAGCGCTGGAAACATCAGGATTGATGACGATTGGATATGCGTTCATTCCACCCGTTATGTCAATACGATCCCCCCTTCCCCCCTTGATAAGGGGGGCTACAAATCCATGTCATTGCGAGCCCACGAAGTGGGCGTGGCAATCTCTGACAACGAGATCCTAAGCGTATGATCTTTGAGATTACTTTAGCCGGGCAGTCGGTATTCTTAGAGATGTTGGCATCTGGAAGGGGGCAGGGGGATGGTGGGCAAACTCTGCCCCGGCAGCGATTTGCGCTCGGGCAGTTTCGCTCAGATTTCAGACATGTATCCCTGCCCTCGCGGAAATTGTTAGTGGGTGGAAGAGGCATACGCCTCTTCCACCCACATGCCCGTTTCTCTAAACCCTTGCCATCGAGATCGGCACAGTCGCGTATATTCAGCTTGGACTGGCATCCGCATTTTGGAGATGTTGGCATCTGGAAGAAGAGGCGCCGCAGGCGCCTCTTCTTCCAGAAAAGAATCCCCTTCCGGCGAAGACTGTTTGGCTATCAGAAGATCAATCGCCGGAAGGGGGCAGGGGGATGGCGAGCAAACTCTGCCCAGGCAGCGATTTGCGCTCGGGCAATGTCACCAAGATCATAGATGTATATCCTTGCCCTCGCGGAAATTTTAGTGGGAGGAAGGAGCATACGCCCCTTCCTCCCACATGCCCGTTTCTCCAAAACCTGTTCAGCAATCCGCATTTTGGAGATGTTGGCATCTGGAAGAAGAGGCGCCGCAGGCGCCTCTTCTTCCAGAAAAGAATCCCCTTCCGGCGAAGACTGTTTGGCTATCAGACGATCAATCGCCGGAAGGGGGCAGGGGGATGGTGGGCAAACTCTGCCCAAGCAGCGATCTCCACTTGGGAAGTCTCGCTTCGATAACAGACGCGTATACTTGCCCTCGCGGAAATACACAGTAGGTGGAGGGGCCAACGCCCCTTCCACCCGCATGCCCGTTTCTCCTAACTGAATTACCTTTGCACGCTCAACTGTCCAATATGTCATTGCGAGCCCACGAAATGGGCGTGGCAATCTCTGACAACGAGATCCTAAACGTTCAATCTTTGAGATTCGTTCAGCCAGGGGATGCAGTGACACTGATGCGGGTATCCAATCGGAGCAGCATCCCCTCGGGGATCGCAGCACCCCGAAATGGCCATATTCCATTGACAATTCCACACGCTCAGGTATAATTACCGCTCGGTATTGTGAAAGAATTATCGGAGGACGAAATTGGCAAACATTAAATCTGCAATCAAGCGCAACAAGCAAAATGAAAAGAAACGGATTGCGAACCGCATATATCGCGGCTCCACCCGTACCTTTATTACCCTCGCCCGCAAAGCGATCACCACAGGCACCGCGGAAGAATCACAGACCGCTGTCGTCACCGCCATCAGCTCGCTCGACACGGCTGCAGCCAAAGGCGTCATTCATAAGAACAACGCCGCCCGCCGCAAAAGCCGCCTGATGAAACGCCTGAACGCTCTGGCGAAGTAACGACCTGTCGAACCACACAAGCGGGAGCTCACCCTCCCGCTTTTTTGTTTCCCATCACAGTCAGAAGTCAATAATTACCGGATACCAGCCAGAAATGACTATCCATTCTCTGATTTATGACTCCCAGGTCTCTGGATTCCATCATCCCTGATATAATTTTCAAACGGAGATGCACTGATGAGCCTGTTTACCCGCGAACTCAAATCCCTCAATGAAAATCTCGGAGACTATTGCCGGCGCAAGGATCTGCCGTGTATGGATTTCTCCTGGACGCCAATTCCATTTGCCGGGCAGTGGGGTATCTCCACCTCCTTCTTCCAGTTGGCGTCGGTTCATGCCCGAAATAAAGGTCTCACTGTAAATATTCCTGCGTTAGCAACTGAACTGGCGGATGCATTCGCGAGCGAATTGGGGACCCCGGTCGGATTCTCAAACGTGGAAGTGGTCAAAGGGTACCTGAACCTGACCTTTGATACGAGCACCTTCATCCAGCAAGTGGTGGATACCGCCTTGAATGAAGGACTGTCATTTGGTAAAGGTGACCAGGGCGGCAAGCAGGTCATGGTGGAATATTCCCAACCCAACACCCACAAAGCCTTCCATGTCGGTCACCTGCGTAATCTAATTTTAGGTGCCAGCGTTTGCGAGATCCTCGAGTTCGCTGGATACGATGTGATTCGCGCCAATTACATGGGTGATATCGGACTGCATGTTTTAAAATGGTTGGCGAATTACATGCAATTCCACCGGGGCGAGCATCCACCGGAGAACATCACCCGCTGGATGGGTGATCTCTATGCGGAAGCAGACAGACGATTTAATGATGATGAGGTATTTGCCGCATCCGTTCGAGAGTTGTTCGTCCGATGGGATCAGCGGGATCCGGAAGTGGTGGAACTCTGGCAGCGATCCAGGCAATGGTCGATCGATGGCTTCAACCAGATGTACGCGATATTGGGCGCCAAATTCGATAAATATTATTTCCCAAGCGAAAATGAAGACGAGGGAAAGGCTCTTGTTGCAGACCTGATTAAGAAAGGCATTGCCACCGATGGCCGCCCGGATGAGGCTGTTTTCATCAATATTGATCAGGTTCTGGGTTTACCCAAAGAAAAATACCGGGTGCTGGTTGTCCTCCGCTCGGATGGGACTTCCCTGTATGCAACCACCGATCTTCCCCTCGGGATCAAGAAATTCCAGGATTACAACCTCGAGAAATCCATCTATGTGATCGACGTTCGCCAATCCCTTTACATGCAGCAAATCTATAAGATGTTTGAGATCATGGGTTTTGACTGGGCGTCCCGCTGCACCCACCTCAGTTATGAAATTGTCAACCTGCCGGGCAATGTCACCATGTCCTCCCGCGATGGAACCGTCGTATTATTGGAAGACCTGCTGACCGAAGCGATTTCGCGCGCGATGGCTGTGGTTGAAAAGAAGAATTCATCTCTGGGGGAGGATGAAAAACGGACGATCGGCACATCTGTCGCCCTGGGTGCGATCAAATTCTCCATGCTGAACCGGGACAATGGCAAGATCGTCACCTTCGATTGGGAAGAAGCGCTCAATTTTGACGGACAGGCGGCTCCTTATATTCAATATGCGCATGTTCGTGCAAACAGTATTCTGCGCAAGAACCAATCCACCATTCCATCATCAAGTGAATATGACTATCCGCTGGAACAATCTGAGATCGTACTCATCGACCAGATATCCCGTTTCCCGGCTGAAGTGCAACGGTCGGCTGCCGATCTGAAACCGCTGTATATTGCCAATTACGCCTTTAAGCTTGCGCAATCCTTCAATGATTTTTATAATCAATGTCCAGTGCTACAAACGACAGAACCGCAGCGCTCAGCTCGTCTGAGATTGGTGGCTGCAGCAAAACAGACGCTGGCTAACAGTTTGGCTTTATTGGGCATCACAGCCCCAGAAGCGATGTGAGACTCAACGCTGCCGACCCGGGTTGACTTTTCTCCTCCGGGACGGTTACCCTATACCCTCAGGAGAAACCGTATGTCACCAATCAGAACACTGATCATGGGCGCCGCCGGGCGCGACTTCCACAACTTCAATGTCTTCTATCGCGATAACAAAGACTACGAAGTGGTGGCTTTCACCGCAACTCAAATTCCAAATATCGATGAGCGGAAATACCCCGCCGAACTGGCAGGATCGTTGTATCCAAAAGGGATACCCATCTTCCCGGAATCGGACCTGGTCAAGCTGATCAAGGAATATAAGGTCGACCAGGTAGTTTTCGCGTATAGCGATGTGCCCCACGAGTATGTCATGCACAAAGCTTCCATCGTGTTGGCTGCCGGGGCAGATTTCCGTCTCATGGGCACCCGCCTCACCCAGATCAAAAGTCACCAAACCTGTTGTTTCCGTTTGCGCCGTACGGACTGGTTCTGGCAAATCCCAGACCACCCGGCGGGTCTCTGAGATCCTGCGTGGAATGGGCTACAAGGTTGCCGCCATCCGTCATCCCATGCCATACGGCGATCTGGTCAAACAGAAAGCCCAACGCTTTGCCTCCTATGCAGACCTGGATAAACACGAATGCACCATCGAAGAGCGCGAGGAATACGAACCTCACCTCGACAATGGCGTGATTGGTATTTGCCGGTGTCGATTACGAAGCCATCCTGCGACTGGCCGAAAAGGAAGTGGACATCATCCTGTGGGACGGCGGCAATAACGACTTCCCGTTCTATATTTCCGACCTGCAGATCGTGGTTGCCGACCCCCATCGCCCGGGCCATGAGAGCACCTACCATCCGGGTGAGACCAACTGCCGGGCCGCCGATGTATTCGTTATCAACAAAGTCGATACGGCCAACTCTGAAAACGTGATGAAAGTTCGCGCGAACCTGCACGCACTGAATCCAAACGCCGTTGTGATCGAAGGCGCGTCCCCATTATTCGTGGATGATCCTGAATCCATCCGCGGAAAACGTGTCCTCGTGATCGAAGACGGTCCGACCCTCACCCACGGCGAGATGGCTTATGGCGCCGGCTGGGTGGCTGCCCGCCGCTTTGGCGCAGCCGAGATCGTGGATCCCCGTCCGTACGCGGTTGGTGGAATTGCCGCGACCTACAAGAAATATCCGTCCACCGGCCCGATATTGCCCGCGATGGGATATGGCGATGAGATGACCAAAGACCTCGAGCAGACCATCAATAACGCCGATGTGGATCTGGTAATCAGCGCCACCCCGATCGATCTGAACCGGATCATCAAGGTAAATAAACCGATGCAGCGCGTGCGGTATGAACTGCAGGAGATCGGTCAGCCGACCCTGGAAGATATCCTGAAGAAGAAATTCGGGAAATAGCATTATCACCGCAGAGAACGCGGAGATCACAGAGAAAACCATTGAGAGGCGTACCTCAAGTCCGCCTCTCTTTTTATTTGGGTTTTATGTTGATAGACCATCTCAGTGGATTGTTTTGTATATATTTCCTGATCCGTTCCAATTCCTTATCGTTTCGGATAACCCGTTCATAATAATTGCGTTGCCAAACCTGTATGTTGGGGGATATGCGGTGGATTTGTTTCGAAACCGCCGCCCGGTAGGACCCAACAATTGCGCCAACCGATCCAGGCGGTGGACCATTTGGGTATGGTAGGGGCGACGCATGCGTCGCCCCTACGAAATCGATTCTGCGTCGCCCCTACCGATGGTTGTTCATTGATCAAAAATATCCCATGGATATGATTTGGCATAACAACGAATGTATCGATATCAACAAATGGAAAATGTTCAGGAATTGCATCCCAACAGAATAATACGATTTTTCCAAATTCCGAATGTTTTATTTCCCCATCCACCACATCACCAAACAGGCAGATACGGTCTTTTGCCACCAGGGTGATGAAATACGCCCCTGGTTGGGTGTAATCGTAATTTGGCAGCCGAATCGAACGGCGATGGTGGATCATCACCCAATTATGGCATGAATGTCGAACCAAACCCCGATGTCCAATCTCCGATCCCTATTCCCATCCATCGTCCGTTATAATGAGAGCATGTTTATCGATCAAGTAACCATTTCAGTACGATCCGGCAAGGGCGGGGACGGCATGATCCACTTTCACCGGGAGAAATATGTGGCCCGGGGCGGCCCTGACGGTGGAGACGGTGGCCACGGCGGCAACCTGATCCTGGAAGTGAACGCGCACATGAATACGCTGTATGCCTTCCAACATCAATCCAAATACTTTGCTGAAGACGGTCACAAGGGTGCGATCAACGACTTAACCGGGCGGAGCGGAAAAGACCGCATCGTTCAGGTCCCGCCGGGAACGATCATTTATGATGACACCACCGGAGAAGTACTGGGTGACCTGGTCGAAAATGGACAGCGGCTGCAGGTTTGCAAGGGCGGCCGCGGTGGACGTGGAAACCCACACTTCATGAACTCACGCAATCAGGCTCCCAAGACGGCCGAAAAGGGCGAGCCAGCCGAAGAAAAAGTGCTGCGATTGGAATTGAAGCTCATCGCAGATGTCGGGATTGTCGGACTTCCCAACGCGGGTAAGTCGAGCCTGCTGGCGGCGGTGACCAACGCTCAACCCAAGATCGCCGATTATCCGTTCACTACTCTGGAACCCAATCTGGGTGTATCCTACCTGGATGATGCGAATCAGCTCATCCTGGCGGATATTCCCGGTCTGATTGAGGGCGCTCACATGGGCGCGGGGCTAGGGGATGCTTTCCTGCGTCACATCCAGCGCTGCCGGATCATTATCCACCTGATAAACGGTAAGTCAGAGGACCCCCTATCGGATTACAGCCAGATCAACAGCGAATTGGCGTTATTTGACGCCAGATTGGCTGACAAACCTCAAATCGTAGTATTGAATAAAATTGACGAAACGGAAGTGGAAGCGAAGGTCAAGAAGCTAAAAGCTGCCTTCAAGAAAAAAGGCATTGAGTTGCACACCATATCCGCCTTCGCAAGAACGAATCTCCAGCCTTTGCTCTGGAAAGCGGCTGAGTTACTGAAATCTGCGCCGATTCCAGAAAAACCGACCGAATTACCTGTGTACCGCCCGGAAGAGGATGCACGCAATTTCAAGGTGGTCAAAGAAGAAGGTGGATGGCGAATCACCGGAAAGTCCATTGAGCGGGCAGCGGCAATGACCTACTGGGAGATGGAAGAGTCGGTCCGGCGTTTCCAACGAATGATGCAGCATATAGGGGTGGATGACGCTCTGCGAAAAGCCGGAATCGAAGAAGGTGAGACCGTTTTCGTTGGGGACAACGAATTGGAGTGGCAGGAGTAAGGAAATGCGCATAGGCGTATTTGGTGGGACTTTTGATCCGCCACACCTCGGGCACCAGATCCTTGCAGTGGAAGCAATGGAACAGGCTCACCTGGACAAGGTATTGTGGGTCCTGACGCCTGATCCGCCACACAAACAGGGAGTGGAAATCTCCCCGATGGGTAAGCGGTTGGTCATGGTGGAAAAAATGGTGAAGCAATGCGCCGAGTTCACCATCTCCGATATCGAGATACGCCGGGCAGGACCGCATTATGCGGTGGACACCATGCGCCTCTTACATCAAGAATACCCCAAAGACGAGCTTTTCTACTTGATGGGCGGTGATTCACTCAGCGACCTGCCAACCTGGCACACCCCGGCGGCTTTCATTGATGCCTGTCATGGAATTCTTGTCCTGAGGCGGGTGGGTACAAAAATCCCCTTGCCTGCTTTGTACCAACAGTTCCCCAATTTGCGGGAGAAAGTCACCTTCCTGCACGCGCCACAGATCGAAATTTCCGCGGAGGATATCCGCAAGCGGGTGCGCACACATCGGATATTCTGGCAATTTTTATTTCCCGAAGTGTATCATTACATCGTCCAGGAAAGATTGTACCGGTAATCCTGTAAGGGTATAAAACATAAAGACCGCCCGGGTTATCCCAGACGGTCTTTTATCTTATTGAATTGCACCTATTAGTCTTGAATCAATTCGAGTGAGCCAAGGTTCATGTTGACATCGATTGTCAGCACAGGTCCCTCTCCGGTGGTGGAGTATTCACTGCTATCAACCGTCCAGGTACCCTCGGTGTTGACCCCCTTCATCTCCCCATTGACTTGCACAACCACGTTCATCCCCTCGGGAACGATGATTTTGATGGCACTCACCCCGGCGTCCACATCCACATGTGCATCGCGGAGAAGCTCCCCAGCATAATCCAGTGTGTAGTTGCCTGCGCCGCCAGTGAAAGTCATTTCCTTGAAATTGGCGTTAGCGAGATTCTTTAGAGTGATATTGGATGCACCGGTATGGTAATCCAAGGTTTCCATGACCACCTGGTTAGGACGGGTAAAGCTAATTGTAAAATCGCTGGCGCCATCTTCCACGCGCAAACCGGTAAGGGAGAGACCACCCAACTCAAGGTTTCCCTCGTATGCGCCGGCGTTGATCTCCAAATCGATCTGTGCGTCTTCATTCAGCTTGATATCCCATTTATTCTTGACGGAAGAAGTTGGAAATCCCTGGATTCCTTTGGTTTCCTGCTTGATGACCAGCGAGTCATCCGTCCGTGAGACCGAAGGTGCCCAGCCTTTGACGTTGTACGTCACAGTTCCAGAGACGAGGCTTTTTGCGCCGGGCCGCACGTCAAGGGAAGCAGCTCCCACTTCAATTCGGAGTTTGGTCGGTAAATCGTTTTCCGATAGTGATTCATCGATCTTGAAGGTGACCTCCGGACCTGTCTCGATGGTCGGCAGGTTGACGGTGAAGCTGCATGCAAGTGAGCTGATGATAAGGATCGTGAGTACAAATAAGAGTTCTTTTTTCATTTTTACCTCCAGCTTAGATAGCCGGGTTAGTTGGATCCGAAGGACCAACGGGTGCTGGTTCATCGGTTGTTTTTGAATTGAAGAGTGTACTAGTGTATGTGCGTGTACCAAATCGGGAGAGGAGGACGCCCCCCAGGCCAATCAGAACCACAATGGAGACAATACCCCATCCAAGGCAGGGTACGTAAGAGACCACACCCAGAACCAGGCTTAGGATCAACGTTCCCATTCCCGCTGAGATAGGAACCGGCCAGACTGTCTTAAATAATCCCGCGATCCGTTTTCCCAATTCCGTGCCAATGCTGACCCAACCCATGTAACAGGCGAGAGCGAGTGCGACGACCAATAGGATGGCCAGCGGCGACAGGATAATCGTGATGATGAGGATCACCAGGATGAATGGGAGGGCGATCAACGTCAGGATGGATGTACCAAAACCAATAACCGGACTGGACAGCATTGCATCAGACACCCGTTGGATGGCTCCCGGCATGAACAGACTGGCAATGATGGCGATACTGGCGCTGACCAGGCTAAAGAAGAAGATGGACAGTAGACTACCGAGGAGCGTGGCCACTTTCCCCATTGGTCCGGTTGTGATCGGATCGGGTGGAGTGACTTGATCGGGGATGGAAAAACCCGGTGGGAGTGGTTTACCCTCGATGACCTCGCCTCGGATATCGGCCAGATCACTGCGATTGAGAACCGAGGATGTGACATAAATATCACCCAGGATGATCGCGGAATCATGTATGCTGGCAGAAGCGCCAAACAGGGTGATCGAACCTTCCACGATTTCATCGACGGTCACCTGCCCGCCAACGAGCATGATACTGCCATTTACGACGGCATCTTTTTCGATTTTTGCCGTCCCGCCAATGACGATCAGATTGCCATTAAGGGTTTGATCTCTCTCCAGGATAAAGCTGCCACCCATAACCACGCGGTCATCCTTCGCCGAAGCGGCATTGACCGGGCTTGGGATCAGGAGGCTGAGCAGCACAACCAACAGGATGATGACACGGAAGTTTTTCATACTTCCCTCCTTTGATTGGCTGTGATCCTGCGCAGGGCAGCGATCCAGATGGTAACCCAGAAGACGGCTACTGCGGCCAATATCAGGCTGATCATTTGCGCCCATCCGGATGGGATGGCACTCATAAAGAACCTGGCGGCAGAAACCCACTCAACGGTTTGGGTGGCGATATCGATCGTCCGAACGACGCCGGCGATACCGATCTGAAAGAAATTCAAATCTCTAAACCAGATCTGGCCAAAGTTGACCATCATGATGCTTGCGGCAACCATCACCATGGCGGATAAAACGATCCACGCGCCCAGGTTTTGTTCCTGATAGACTCGCTTCTCGGCGTATTTTTCCCATCGCGCACTAAACCCGGGGTGCGGTTCCATTTCCACCGTATTGGTGAAAGTCCATTCCACTCCCTTCAATGCGCTTTGCAGACTACGGCATTCATCACAGGCAGCCAGGTGTTTCTTTAAATCCTTCTTCTGGATATCTGAGAGATGCTCTTCAAAAATCCAATCTTCAAACGGCTGATGGTTCATGGGTCCTCCTGTTTGGTAGCAGGGTATTTTTGTTTTTTTTCAGCCATTCCTGAGCCATTTGTTTTCGAGCGCGAAATAAACGGCTCTTTACGGCACTAACGGTAAGATGTAGCAATTTTCCTATCTCCTCATCTGTGTAGTCATACCAATAACGCATAACAACGGCAGACCTGTCTTCCGGTGATAAGGTGGTGAGCAGTTCGCGAATTCTATTTTGTTCTTCTGACTGCGTGGCGGCGTGTTCCGGTAGCATCTCCAGATCTGGAATAAAGTCATCCGGCATGGCATCCATGCTGACGGAGCCGAATTTGCGTTTTCGGATCTGGTCGATACAGTAGTGGGCTGCTATTGAGAGCAGCCAGGTCAGGAATGGGCGGTCGGGGTCATACGATTTGATGTTCTTGTATGCCTTCCAGAATGTTTCCTGGGCGGCATCTTCCGCTTCAACTTCATCCCCCAACATACGCGCGCACAGATTGAACACCGGCTTTTGATACTGCTCCACGATTTCCGTGAAGTTAGCCGGGTCAAGCGGGTGATCCTTTGTTTCAGAAATACTGTGTGGCGTTGCGCTCATTCATTCCTGCAATATTGGTTTCTAAGATATATACGGTGGTTGCGACGGAAAGTTGCACCAATCGAGAAACCAGAAACTAGAAACCAGAAATCAGAAACTAGAAACCAGAAATCAGAATACCAGAAACTAGTAACCAGTAACTAGTAACTAGTAACCAGAAAACTTGAGAGTTGTTACCAATTACCAATTACCAATTACCTCAATTACCAATTACCCACTCTACAATACCACTTCATCCTTACCGGTCAGCTTGTGATTGATGCGATCTACCACGATATCCAGTGCTTTTGGCTGGTGGACAAAATCCAAATTTTCCGTTTGGATCGTTAATACCGGACATAAATCAAAATCACGCAGCCAGTCATCATAGAAAGAGTCCAGCAGGGAGAGATAATCGGAGCTGATACCCGTCTCAATATTGCGCGCTCTAACCTGGATTCGTTTCATGAGGACAGAAACCGGCGCTCGCAGGACGATCAATAGATCGGGGGTGGGTAAACGGCTCACCACCAGGTTATAAAGACGTAAATAGGTGTGGTAATCTTGTTCGTTCAGATTACTCATATGGTTGAGGGCGCGGGCAAAGATATGAGCATCTTCATAAATCGATCGGTCCAAAATGGCAGAGACCGGGTCTACGTGCATTTGAAGGTATTGGTCGGCCCGATGCCCCAGGAAATAGACCTGGAGATGGAAAGACCACGACTTCATGTCCCGGTAAAAATCTGGCAAATAGGGATTATCCGAAACGGATTCAAAGGCAGTTTTCCAACCCAGACGAGTACCGATTCGCTCAGTCAGGGATGTCTTTCCAGAGCCAATATTTCCTGCCACAACAGCCGTCCATTTAGCCATGCTTCACCTCACGAAGTGTACAATTCCAAAAGAAATTATACAGGGGATTAGGTTTGTATGCGGAAACCTTTGGAAAATTCGATCTGGATATAATTCCAGATAGGAATCGCATAGCGCAACACTGATATAATCATTCAATCCGAATTAACCAGGTATTGCAGATGCGCATTCGCGCAAAGTATAAGCTCAGGCGTGATTCGATTTAACGGGGATACGGGGTCAGCATGCAGAATACTGATTTATCAAAATGGACGAAATCACAATTATTGGCTGAAATCCTTACCTTGAAGGAACAATTAACGGAGTTCAAACAGAGAGAACGGCAATCCGTTGAGACCATCCAGACACTAAAAGGCAGCGAACAAAAATACCGGGTTCTACTGGATGATTCCAGCGATCCCATTTTTGCATTCAACGCGGATGGACAATACCGCTATGTCAATAAAGCTTTCGCGGATGGGGTGGGAAGACCGCTTGAAGATATTATCCATCATAAAATATGGGATGTATTCGATCAAAACGAAGCAGACAAACGGTTTGCAGCGGTGAAATGGGTTTTTGAGCATCGCGAAACCAAAGTCATCGAAGTCAGAGTCCCCCGCCCTGAAGGCGATCATTTCTATATCACGACGGTAAAGCCCGTTTTTGGGGATGACGACCAGGTTGATAGTGTCATCTGTATTTCAAAAGAGATCACAGAGAGAAAACGGATCGAGGACGAACTGATTCGGTTGAGCACACACGACATTCTGACCGGATTGTATAACCGAAATTTTTTCGAGGTTGAATTGGAGCGATTGCAGGTAAGTCGGCAATTTCCGGTGAGCATTGTTGTCGCCGATATGGATTTCTTGAAGGGAATCAATGATCAGATTCGGTCACAATGCAGGTGATGAATTATTAAAGAAAACGGCTGAATGTATGCGCAAAGCGTTTCGGGCAGAAGATATCGTCGCCCGGATAGGCGGAGATGAATTCGGAGTGATCCTGCCCCTGACCGAAGAACAACCTGCCCAGGATGCTGTCAGCAGATTTATTAAAGCAATAAAAGATACCGGTGATCAACATCTCCGGTTATCGATCGGAGTGGCATGCAGTGGTCCCGATGGTCTACTAACAGAGGTGATGCGAATTGCCGATGACCGGATGTACAAAGAAAAGATGACACACCGGACAAAACGATAACCATCATTCAATTTTCGGGCGATATTATGGATAAAAGGAATCCTAATCTCACATTAACCCTTGGCTGGGTATAATTACCTTCAAGTTATTCATTCTTTGGAAAATTGCAGGGAAGGTAATGGACATCCACCGTATTCGTCAGGATTTCCCCCTCTTACAGGAACAACCTAATCGAAAACCAGTGATCTACCTGGATAATGCCTGCCAGAGTTTGCGTCCGCAGGTCGTACTGGATGTGATGAATCAGTATTATTCAGATCAATCCGCCTGTGGCGGACGTTCGATGCATCATCTGGCAGCGGGAGTATCTGTTGGCGTTGATGAAGCCAGGCAACAAATTGCCAGGTTATTAAACGCTTCGAAAAAAGAAGAGATCGTCTTCACCCGTAATACCACCGAAGGGATCAACCTGGTGGCATTTTCCCTGGGTCTAAAAGCCGGGGACACCGTCTTGATCTCAGATAAAGAACACAATTCCAATCTCATCCCCTGGCAAGTGCTCGCGAAACGAACCGGGGTTAAGATCAAGATATCCAGGTCAACCCCTGATAATTTGTTCGATATGGCTGCCTTTGAGCAAAATCTCACCGGAGAAGTCAAGCTGGTCTCCCTTGGGGCTACATCTAATCTGGACGGGGTGACGATCCCTGTTGCTGAGATCATAAAACGCGCGCATAAAAATGGGTCACTGGTATTACTGGATGCCGCCCAAATGGCACCGCATCAACAGATTCATGTCAGACAATTGGATGTGGATTTCCTGGCTCTCTCCGGGCATAAGATGTTGGGCCCGTCCGGTATGGGTGTGCTGTATGGCAAATATGCACTTCTGGAAAAGTTGGAGCCATTCCTGGTTGGCGGAGATACCGTGGCTTTTTCGACCTACGAGACCTGTGAATTCCTGCCACCGCCGGGAAAATTCGAAGCCGGCTTGCAGGATTATGCCGGGATCATGGGTCTAGGCGCGGCGGCAAAATATCTGCAGAAGATCGGTTTTGAGGCGATTCAAAAGCAGGAGTTGCATCTTAACCGCATCATCACCGATGGCATCATGGATCTGCCGGGGTTGGTATTTATCGGCCCACAGGATCCTGAAAAACGGGGCGGGATCATCCCGTTCTACTTCAAAGAGATCGATTCCCATCGAATCGCGTTAATGCTCGATCAGATGGCCGGGATCACCGTGCGATCAGGACAACATTGTGTCCACTCCTGGTTCAACGCGCATCAGATCAAAGGCAGCGTCCGCGTATCCGCTTATTTTTATAATACTGTCGAAGAAGCCGAGAAATTCGTCGAAAATCTCAAAAAAATCCGGAAGGTCCTCTAACCCATGTTTTGTATTATTGCCTTTGTCGTTCTATCCATTCTGGGTATCTTCAGCGCCAGCAACCGTCAACTCGCCAGAGAAGCATTGGATTGCGTGTTCCGCCGGGTGACCTTTCGGCCATGCAATACCGGTTTCGATGAAAAAATGAAGGCGAAGATCCTGGGATTCGTGATCACCCGTTCGGAGGGTGGCGCAAGGTTTTTGAACAAGTATTTTGAAGTGATCGCCTGGATATTCTTTATTTTGTTGACTGCCAGCAGCGTGATGGCAGTCCGCGGTGTGTATCTTTATTACACGACCGGGAACTGCAACGGAGTTAATAATTCTGGTTTTTGCGTATTCGATCCCAAGAATCAGAATAATCAGGTGTCTGCCGTGACTGCGGTTTGCCGTCCCAAGGATGCAGGCGATGACTTTCTGACCCTGGATGGCGTGAACCTGACCGGTTTCCCGGTATTGGATAACAGCGGTTCCGAGCAGATCTTCTTCATCGGCTGCTATCATTGTGAATACACTCGAAAGACGTATCCGCTAATCCGAAAACTGGTCGACCGCTACCAAACCGACATGGTCTTTCTTCATTATCCGGTGAAGGAAAGCACCGATACACTGAGCAGGGTGGGTTATTGCGCCAACAAGGAAGACCCGGCCAAATACTGGGCGATGAACGACCTGCTCTTCACCGGAGAAGCCGCCCGCCTGGATGACCCTGCAATTCTGGATGGGATTCTGAATGAAGTTGGTTTGGATAGCCGATCCATCCGCGCCTGTATGGCGGAACCGGATACTGAAACTACCGTGCAGGCCATGCTGAAAGAAGTGGTCAAGACTCAATTCTATGGCACACCGACCATCTTTATCAAAGACGAGGTGTTGGTCGGGCCAAAACCTTACCGGGTTTATGCGATCACATTAAAGGGACTGTTTTACTGGCTCAAATAGCAAGCTATTCAGAGCGGGAGGTGGATCATTCGATTGGTCCGCCTCCCGCTTTTGTTTTAATCATGACCGTTATTAATGAAGCGGGATGGATCATCCAGGTATTCCTGGGTGTGAATGAAGAACCGCCCCACATGAACGCCATCCATCAAACCGTGATGCACCTGAATGGACAGGGGCATCTTCATCCGACCAGATTCTATGAAGTATTTGCCCCAGGTAATACGCGGCACAGAATCGACCGGATGCATATGGATGGGGTGTGTGATCTGGGAAAATGAGATCCAGGGGATACTGGACATAAAGAGCAGATTATCCGAGCCGGGTTCATCCTCCAGAGTGGGGTGCTTACGTACTTCGTCCACCCGTTCCACGGCACGAGGATAGAAGGCATCAAAATCAGGCGAGTATTCGATGGTGCAAAACGAGAACAAGTCGCCGGGGGTGAGGATGGAAGTGGAAGGATGAACCACTTCATGTTCGACGATACTCTGGTCACGGATCCGGTAGCGAAATTCGGGAATTTCATTGGCGACCCGGGCGAAGAGGTAGGTGAAAGTGATCGTGATCGAAAGCGCTTTCTCTTTGATCACCGGTTGCAGATGGGTGATGTCCACCGAAGCGGTCAGATTAAAATGGGGATAATCGAAGCTGTTGTAAAGTTGAAAATGCTTGTATCGGGGGAAATGGTTGAGATCGATTGGTTTCATGGATGCCTCCATAAAAATAGTATACCGTATCCCGGGCGAAGTTCTCAAAGAAGCGGGTGGGAGGTGGCTAACCACTGCAGGTATTGCGCATAGGCATTCATTCTGCTAATCACATCCAGAAACCTGACATCTGATCATCCGGTGGGGAAGGCATGTTACAATTCCGTTCTATCACCCTTTATTAGAAAGCAGCGTCATGACTGATTACGATCTCATTATCGCCAACTCATTGCATATCAAAGCCTCCCAGATCCATTCTGCGGTAGAACTGATGGACGCCGGGAATACCATTCCGTTCATTGCCCGATACCGGAAGGAAGCAACCGGCACCCTGGATGAAGACCAGCTCCGTAAGATCCAATCTGAAGTGGATCGATTACGTACGCTGGGTGACCGGCGAACCGCCATACTGTCATCAATCACTGAACAGGGCAAGCTGACTCCGGAGCTGGAAGAAAAGATCAAATCCGCCGAAACGTTGACCGCGCTCGAAGACCTGTATGCGCCTTATAAACCCAAGCGGCGCACTCGTGCCAGTATTGCCCGGGAAAAAGGCTTACAGGGGCTGGCAGACCTGATTTTGGAGCAGCCTCGCAAAGGCGACAAACCGGAGAAGGCCGCCCAGGCATATATGAGCGACCAGGTGGAGAGCGTAGAAGACGCGCTGGCCGGGGCAAGAGATATCGTGGCGGAATCCATCAGCGATCATGCTGACGTGCGCCGGGTCACCCGTGAAAGGGCGCTCAATTTCGCCAACCTGGAAGCGGAAATCCAGGAGGATGCGAAGGACGAACGGCGTGTGTACGAACTGTATTATGAATATTCTAACCGGGTGGACAGGCTCCGCCCTCACCAGGTGCTGGCCATCGACCGGGGGGAAACGGAGAGTGTGCTGCGGGTGAAGGTCGTGGTGCCCGAACGGGATTGGCGCTACGCCATCAATAACGCTTTCCGCCCGGATGTCAATTCTCTCTGGTATGAGCAGATGGTGCTGGCGATCGACGACAGCGCAGACAGGCTATTGCTCCCGGCTATTGAACGGGATGTCCGGCGTGAGCTGACCATGAAAGCGCATATTCACGCCATCAACGTCTTCGGCGAAAATCTGCGCGGATTACTCAGTCAGCCCCCACTCACCGGTCAAACCGTAATCGGGCTGGACCCTGGTTTCCGGACCGGCTGCAAAGTGGCGGTAGTGGATCCGACCGGGAAATTGTTAGCAACTGATACGATCTATCCGCATGAACCGCAGAAAAGATGGGATGAGGCATTGAGCACTCTGCGGGGATTGGTCAGTAAATATCAGGTGACACTGGTCTCCATCGGGAATGGAACAGCGTCCCGCGAGACAGAGCAATTGGCGGCTGAATTGATCAAGGACCTCCCTCAGGTGAAATACATCATCACCAATGAAGCAGGCGCGAGTGTCTACTCGGCCAGTCCGCTTGCCCGGCAGGAATTCCCCGACCTGGATGTGTCCCTGCGCGGAGCGGCATCCATCGCCCGGCGGGTACAGGATCCACTGGCGGAATTGGTCAAGATCGATCCTCGCTCCATCGGGGTGGGTTTGTATCAACACGATGTCGATCAGACCCTGTTGAAAAACACGCTGGATGGGGTGGTGGAGGATGTGGTAAACCGGGTGGGCGTGGATGTTAATACCGCATCTCCGGCGCTTTTGGCGTATGTGGCAGGGATCGGCCCGAAGCTGGCAGAGAAAATGGTGGCTTACCGTGATGAAAAGGGTAAATTCACTAATCGAAAAGAGTTCCATGAGGTACCCAGCCTGGGCCCGAAGGCGTTCGAACAGAGCGCCGGCTTCCTGCGCATCACCGGAGGGACCAATCCATTGGACGCCTCCGCCATCCACCCGGAGAGCTATGCCATCGCAGAAGCGGTCATTAAGCGGGTGGGTATCACATCCAACGCTGGTTTGACAGAGCGGAAAGCGGCAGTGGAACTGTTGCGATCCCAGATCACACCGGAAAAACTGGCAGCCGAGCTGGGATGCGGCGCCCTGACATTGATGGATATCCTCGAGCAGTTGGTTCGCCCGGGACGTGATCCGCGCCAGGATGCGCCTTTGCCAATATTACGCAGCGACGTCCTCAAGATGGAAGACCTGGCCGAAGGAATGAAGCTCAAAGGCACTGTGCGGAATGTGGTTGATTTTGGGGCGTTTGTCGACATTGGTGTGAAGCAGGATGGCTTGCTGCACCGATCACAGATGCCTTCAGGTACCTACCTGCAGGTGGCGGACATCATCGAGGTGGAGATCATCAAGGTGGAAATCGATCGTGGCAGGATATCTTTGAGATTGGCTGGATAAGAGAATTTGGAGGATTTAGTGGATAATCAAAGAAAGCGTTAATTAAAAATGAATAGCAGTTTGTTACAATTTCGGATTAGTTTATAGTCAGAAATTGTTATCATTTCCGAAATATAGATATGTCAACGATGGTTTTTTAAAGCTCAAATATCGTCCATATACTTATTATTTACTTTTCTGCATGCCATAATATTGTTGTGCCCTTGTAATCACCGGATGCTAAAAGCTCGCCATTATTCGAAAATTTCAGAGAAATCACCTTACTAGTATTACCAATTAACTTTTCCATATTGTCATCAAACCATGAATATGCCTCTGGCCACCAATAATAAACTTCTTTTCCTGTTCCGGCAAAAATAAGATCATTCGTTAACCGCTACAACTGCAGAATTATGGTTAATATCAATGGGCGATACGCTCGCGATCACTTTTTTAGCTGCGATATCAATAATATCCATAAGGACGAGTCCTCGTCTTGGATAATATACCATTCCAAAAGTAGCTAACTTTCCGTCCCTCGATAATACAATTTTATTTGTGTTTGCTCCGCCTTGGGGAAGGTCGTTCTGACGATTGAAATCAGCAAACAATATTTCATCTTTTCCGAATTCCCATATTACGCCATATCCACATGTTAAAGACTGCAGCTAGGATTGAACCATCTTCACTGGAATCGAAAGATAGAACTTTATCAATTACAAACTATCTCGGTTAGCACTCTGGTGCCTAATCCCATCATGGTTACCTCCATTCCTTCTCTATATCCTTGATATCCGATTTAGACTAAGTAATACTGATAGAACCGTTCCCCTCGCTTCCCTACCCAGGCCGGGTAGGGTAAGCGAGCTTATGAGAAGGATGTTTAGTGATCCATTACAAACTATCCGATCAGATCTCTCGTAGCACCTGATTTCCAATCAGGTAGACAAACTCATAAGAAAGATGTTAGTGAACCATTACAAACTATTCGATATATCTCTGATGTCTGATTTCCAATCACTGTACTCCAATTCCATCTGTATAAACTTGGTCCGACTTAGGACTATTTGTGTGGTAGAATGAAACTCGCCTGAAATATGCCGGGAACCCTTGCAGCAAATCACTATCCAGGGACCTCCCACTGAAGGCAACAGGCCTACTTAATCAAAATATATTGTGTTCGAATTGGTACAAGATGCTGCACTGTCAAATTTTCGTTCACTGCTAACATTCTATTTCAGCAGTCGCAGCCGTTTTCTCCCATAAGCATCGCTTAGCTGTAGATACTTCTCCTGACTTCTGAAGAAAAGGAAATTGTGAATTTTTCTACTTTTAATCTTGATTCACGCCTGAACAGCGGAATCAACAGACTTGGTTTTACCGTGCCGACTCCCATCCAGGAGAAGGCCATACCCGCCATATTACGCGGGGAAGATATCATCGCCACCGCCCAGACCGGTACCGGAAAGACAGCCGCATTTGTGCTGCCGATCCTTGACCGCCTCCTTAAGGGACGTGGTAAACAGGTTCGCGCTCTCATCGTCACCCCGACCCGCGAATTGGCGGATCAGATCCACGAAAATATCCGCAGCCTGGCGACAGGTACCCATATCCGAAGTGTGACCATCTTTGGCGGAGTCAGCCAGTCACCGCAGGTTCGCGCACTGCAGGAAGGTGCGGAGATCATCGTGGCTTGCCCCGGTCGATTGATCGACCTGGTTGAGCAGCGCCGCATCAATCTTCAAGCAATTGAAGTGCTGGTGCTTGATGAGGCTGACCGGATGTTCGACATGGGTTTCCTGCCCTCGATCAAAAAGATCATCCGCATGGTGCCTGCCAATCGTCAAACCATGCTCTTCTCGGCCACCTTCCCGGATGCCGTTGAGCAACTGGCTCGACAGGCTCTGCATAACCCAACCCGGATCTCCATCGGGCTAACCGCTCCGGCAGAAACCGTAGCCCATGCCTTGCTGCCAGTTCCTCAACATTTGAAGACCGCCCTGGTCATGGAACTGTTGAAGACCACCGATACTCAATCCGTCTTGATCTTCACCCGGACCCGGCATCGCGCGGAGAAACTTGCCCGGCAGATCCAGCAAACCGGCGAGAAAGTGACCAGTCTGCACAGTGACCGTTCTCAGGAACAGCGCAAACAGGCGATCAAAGGCTTCAAGGCAGGCAACTTCCGTGTGATGGTTGCCACCGACATTGCCGCTCGCGGTCTGGATGTCGAAGGCATCTCACATGTGATCAATTTCGACATGCCCAGCACGGCGGATGATTACATCCACCGTATTGGCCGGACAGGCAGAGCCCATCACACCGGTGACGCGTTCACCTTTGTGACACCGGATGATTTCCAGATGGTTCGCACCCTCGAAAGGATCATGCCAACCGAGATGGAAACCATGATGGTGGAAGGCTTCGATTACAAAGTCGCCGCCCCAATCCCAACCCGGACGCCCTCACAGGCACGCCCATCCTACCGGCGCGCGTTCAACCGCTAACTCAACAGTCCTCTCCTACCGAGGAGAATCCTGAAAGCAAAATTATTCCCTCATCTTGCCAGGTGAGGGAATTTTTATTTCAGTATCATTCCCTCCCCTGGCAAGGGGAGGGTGAGGGAGAGGTCGCCTTTTCAAGTTGAAGTGATCTCTTCCAAGGTATGGTATATCTCATCCAGGACAGAATTAATTTCACACATGACTTGCCGATTCCAAAACCGAATCACCCGATAACCCTGTCCAACCAGGAACTCGGTTCTGACCGCATCCATATCTTCCTGATCCGAGTGTTGCCCGCCATCGATTTCAATAATTATTCTTTTCTCAAAACAGGAGAAATCGACAATATACGCACCGATGACTACCTGGCGTTTGAATTTATACCCATTGAATTGATTACCCCTGAGATGCATCCATAGTTTCGCTTCGGCTGGAGTTTGATTTTTCCGGAGTGATCGGGAGAGTGTAAGAAGTGGAGATTTTTGTTTGGATTGGGTCATAGGTTTTGTGAAGATTATAGATATAATAAGTGTATCAGTTGCCTTGAGGAAACGCCCTGGGAATTCTCTCGGATTTATGGAGAAAATCGACCTCTCCCCAACCCTCCCCTCGCCAGGGGAGGGGGCTGACGATCAGCCTGACACAACCTGCGCCAGCGACCTCTCCCCAACCCTCCCCGCTCCCGGGGAGGGGGGTGACGATCAAGCAGAGGACCCTCGTGCCAGGGGAGGGGGCTGACGATCAGCCTGACACAACCTGCGCCATCGACCTCTCCCCAACCCTCCCCGCTCCCGGGGAGGGGGCTGACGATCAGGCGGACACTCCCTGCGCCATCGACCTCTCCCCAACCCTCCTCTTGCCAGGGAGGGGACTGACGATCAGACAGATGCTCGGTGCCGAGAGAGATAAACCTCTCCCCAACCCTCCCTTCGCCAGGGGAGGGAGTGAACGGCTTGAGGCCTAATCAGTTAGCTTATTCAGTTCCACTTTCTTTCCCAGGTGGAATACCGACTGGATCCGGGTGAGTGTGCTCAGGTCGGTCAGCGGATCGCCTTCCACGATCAATATATCCGCAATTTTGCCTGGCTCGAGGGTACCAAGCTGATCCTCCAACCCGATGACGGCAGCTGCGTTTCTCGTTCCGGCCTGGATGATCTGCATGGCAGACATCCCGGCTTCTTGCATCATCTCGATCTCGTACATCGGAATACCGACCTCAAATTTACCGGGACCGCCGCCATAATCATTTCCCAGAGCCACTAATCCGCCCGCTTCGACGTAGGCTTTCAGGTTCAAGACGCATTGCTCCACCGGCGCGTCATAATTGCGAAACACAGTAAAGGTCGGAATGAAATACACCCCCGCATCGACCATGCGATCAATGGTTTCATCTGGGATCGGATCCCAGGCGTTGTGGGCGATGTCATCCACACCGGCGTCCAGCATGGCCGGGATGTAGGCTGCCTGGGTGATGTGTCCAGAGACTCGCGCGCCGCGTCCATGGGCTGTCTCCACAATAGCTTTCAATTGGGCGGGTGTGAGTTTGGGCAATCCATGTTTCCCGGCATACCCATCCTCCAGCGAGACCTTGATCTGGTCGACACCTTGATCCAATTCGATGTTGACGGCAGCAATGGCTTCATCCACAGAGGAGACTTGCAATTGACCATACCCGCCTGGAACTGTCATCATCGCTCCGGCGGAGATGAGCCGGGCGTAATTCGGATCAGTTTTCAATGAATCGCGCAGGGCCAGATTTTTATCCAGGTAGGAACCGCTGCCGGTGCTTTCGTCGCGGACGGTGGTGACGCCGCCCTGCAACCATTGCTCCAGCATCGTTTTCGAATATCCGCTATGAATGTGAGTATTGATGAAACCGGGCAGGATCGTCCCGCCTTGTGCATCGATCGTTTCCGCCCCGTCAGGGATTTGAATTGTCTTAGCCGTACCCACAGCGACAATTCGATCCGCCTGGACGAGGATCACGCCATTGGGGATGGGTTCAGAATCAATCCCGGTCAGGATGGTCCCATTAACGATGGCCGTGACCGGCAGTCCCGGTGTGACGTGTATGTTCTGGGTAACGGTCGGGGACGGCTGCACCATGGTTGGCTGCGCCTGTACCGGGATGCACCCGGCCAGCAATACAACAATGAGCAATAAGTGAGATCTGATCATGGTGGGCTTACTCCATCACCAGCCATTCGATCGCGGAATCGCGGGTGTGAAAGATGCGAAACTCGCGGTTATGGCGCGTCTCGGAGGCGAATTCGGCGAATCGTTCCCCGTAATTGCGCTCACGGGGAATCTCCAACGCTACCTTGAGATAATAATTGGAAAATTTCAATAGGAATTCGCCGGCCAGCCCGGACTTGAGATCGAAAAATCGTTCATCCAGGTGATCGGCATGGAGCAGAACCCGATGGATGGTCTGCTCTCCACAGGCGGAAACCAGGTCCAGCGCATCCTGAACCGAGCTCAGTTTTTCATCCTGCGCATATTCCAGAAAATAAACGTCTCCCACCTGATGTGTGGTTGTGATCATGGCATATCCTCCCCGTTAATTATGCCAATTATTTTATCCCATTCCTGGGAATTTCCGCAGCCCCCCATAATCCCCCCATTTTTATAAAAATGGGGGGATTATGGGGGGGGCTTATACCTGCAATGCTCCGCTCGGACAGCGCGAAATACACAATCCGCAACGGGTGCAATTTTCTTCACGAACATGGATCATTTTCTGCTGGACGTACAACGCATCATAGGGACAACTGATCGCGCACAAAGCGCAGCCGTTGCATTTTTCGGGAACAACCACCGGCGGATGATCCATCTCGGGTGGGGACTGGCGGAGTGAGAGTCCGATGATCTCTTGCGCGCTGGTATAGCCATGCTGATCCAGCCAGGCATCCATCTCACGGGCGATCTTGCCGAATACTTCAGGACCCTTGGTGATGGCGGCTGTGCAAACCTGGACGGCGCTGGCGCCAGCCATCAGGAATTCGATTGCATCCGCGCCTTTGCTGATTCCGCCTACGCCAATGATGGGGATGTCCACCGTCCGGGCGGCGTCGTATACGGCGCGCAGGGCAATTGGTTTGAGGGCCGGACCGGAGATCCAGCCGTACCCTTTTCCACCCATCCACAGACGCCCACCACGTTCGATATCGATCCCCAGGGCGGGCCCATACGAATTGACCGCCACGATGCCATCCGCGCCGGCTTCCTGGGCTGCTTCGGCAAAGCGTTGGATATCGCGGAATGGGCTGACCTTCACCAGCACCGGCAACCCTGAACCATCTTTGGCCGCGCGGATGGTGTTCTGCACAGGCGTCAGGTCGTTGCTGACGTAATGGGTGCTGAGCTCCAGCGCATCCGCAAGGTGAGCGACCCGGGGTGCGAGTTCAGCGATCTCTTTGGTCGTGTATCCCAGACTGACGATCAGGGGCAATCCCAGCTTGCGGGCTTCCGGCAGTTCATGGTCGATCCACTGCTCAGGGGTCAGCTCGGACCACAGTTCAGTGTTCAGGAAATAGGTCTTGAAATCCGCCATGTTGGGGTGGGGGATGACCGCCGCGGTCGTCGAGATGGTTTTGGCCACCAGGGCAGATGCGCCTCCGCGGGCGCAGGCAGCCAACGCTTTGGCATCCTGCACGGGCGGACCGGCGGCCGGCATGACCGGGTGGGCTAATTCCATTTGCCAGAGTTTACTACTCAGATCAGACATGATGCCTCGTGTATTCGGGGATTGTCTGACAATAGTAACAGGTGAGCGAAAATCTGGGAAGAGGATTGCGGAAAATAAAAGATGCACCCGTTGCGGGGTGCATCTCTGGAATTGCGAACAGGTTATTTTGTTTCGATGAGTACCGCTCTGACCATCCGGCGTGAGTTGTATTGGTCTTTTTCCGCGGAATAGTTCTCGCAGGTTAGGAGGGTGATCCATGAATGATCTTCTTCATGTTTCATGGCAGCAGCCAGGTTATTCTCGGCGATGAGTGTGTTTTCCCGTACCTCATAGATAAATTCCTGACCCCAGGCATGAATCTCGACCTGATCGCCATACGACAGGTCTTTCAGGCGGGCAAAGGGACCTTCCTGATTGGAGGCGTTCCAGACATGCCCGGTGATGACCGAGTTACCTACCCAGGTTGGATAGGCGCTTCCGGTGAGCCAACCAGCCTGTTCTCCCAGCCATGACACATCCCAACCATCTTTGGAAACGGGAACGCCGATGATCGTAGTTTCCACATTCAGACCGGGGATGGTGAGCACCAGATCGTCAAGGCTGAGGTATTGCTTTTCAACGGGCTGTGGATCCAATTTTGAAATACTGCCGGGGGCGAACCCGGTTTTGGGCAGTCTGGGCGGCATCCCGCCGGTGACCGAGAATTCGATGATGGTATCCACCGCACCGTCATTCAATGCAACGTTCAACATGTCATGGATGGAGGTCGTTCCACACACGATCAAACGGTAACTTCCGGCCGCCAACCAGGGGAACGAAACCGTGGCCACGAATGGACCTCTTTCATTGTTATTGGAATAGGTGATGCCAGATACAGGGATGACAGTATCCCCGGCATCTACATTCGCTCCACATTGGGAGGTCTGGAACCCATCTCCGTTAGCTTCCACGAGGATGTAATTGGACGCATTGTTGGCAGCATCCTCTGTGCCATCATGAATGACGTCTTTATCAAAGGCAACTTTTAACTTGTTAATGGAATATTTAGAGGCGCTGCCGTGAGCCGGATCGGTATTCGGTCCCGCAAGCACAAGCGGTCCATGAGACGCTGTCACCTGATGAGGCACTTTAGTATTCGTTGTAGCGTAGTTCCCGTCACCTCCGTACGCCACAGTGAGGTTCATCGATCCCAGACGTACACTTGCCAGGTTGCATTTACCCATTCCGGAGACGAGATTGATCGTGCACGATTTCCCGTATCCATCAAAAACCATCACCTTACCGCTCGGGATGGGGGCGCCAACCTCGCCTTGCACTTGAACGATGACGGTGTAGGGCGATCCGGCTTCCGATGGATCAGGCAGGTCTGAAGTGACGATTATCTCAGGCCGTGGACTAATAGTTGGAATGCCATTTGCTCCGCGGACAGCGAAAAAGTATCTTCCGCAGGTTGTCGCCCCTCTCGCATTGTGGGTCAGGCCTGAGGAAGCATTCGAATCGAGGAAAGCCCCGGGCATCAACGACCCGGTCATTTCATAATAGATGGGATTGGCTGTGATCCCGTTGCTGTAATCCAACGGAGGCCGATACACCTCCCAGGCCGTTTACTCCCCCGCTGGAAGACCCCGTTTCCCATTGGACCTGACCGTAATTGAATTCAAAATCCCATTGCCCGGCGGGAAGAAGGTCTTGCCTCTCAATGATCACCAGTTGGAAAGTGTTCAGTTTATTCACACCATTACTGAAATAGCCAACAGTCGGCCAGTTGACCACGAATGCCCGATGACCTTTGATATTGGCCACCTGGCCGTATTGAACCTGACCGCTGCCAATACCGCGCGTATCCACGTCGGCGAAGAACGGCGCCAGGACTGGGAAATTGACACCCGTCATTCCAACAGGTGTGAAAGAGGACCTTGGTGCGGTAAACGTGACCGTCCCATTGTTATTGACGTAAACGCTCGAATAACTGGTGCCGAAAAAGTTAATGCTAAAGCCGAGGGGTGTCTAGGGTGAAGAGCCGTCGTCCATGGCGGCCAGCGTGTTCGATAGGACAAAACCCGTTCGGATGGCGCTGCCGGTACTGCAGGATGCGGCGCTGACGAGGTTGTTTTTGGATTTCGGATTGGGATAGAACTGAATGCTGAAAACGAAGACGAAGATAAGAGCCAGACGAATCAGAATCGAACCAGGATAAGAAGGTGCGCGGTGGCGTGGGATCATGTTCTACCTCAATATTAAGAATGATTAACAGTAGAACTATATTGATTTTTGTGCTCCTGTCAACCGAAATGGTGCTCGAGTTGTGCGGGAAACCCTCCATCGCAGGAATCCTGGATGGTAAGGTCGCAGAGAAATTTGATGAGTCGATTCCGGAGAATTCACCACAGAGATCACAGAGGGCACGGAGATATTTAATCTAAACCCATATGGCGAGCAGAGATTTGAGATGACCAATAACGCCGATTTCTCTTGGTAAACCCTTGACAATATCACAAACGATAATATAATCAATAATGATAATAAAAGGAAATGCGTATGTCAGAAAATAACTTGCTCGACACCATGCTTCACCCCGTGCGGATGCGAATCATCATGACCCTGTCTGGGAACGATGGCATGACGCCCTTGCAGATCGCCGGGCTGATGCCCGAGATCCCGCAGGCAACCCTCTACCGGCATATCAACCGCCTGGCTGAGAGCGGACTGCTGATCGTCGCTTCAGAAAGACAGGTGCGCGGGACCACCGAGAAGGTGTATGCGCTGAACACGTCCATGCAAACCCACCTGAGCGGGGAAGATGTGCAGAATCTGACCAAAGAAGACCACCTGCGCTACTTCACCTCGTTCATGGCGACCCTGGTGGATGAATTTTCGACTTACCTGAGGCAGACTCCGAAAGCCGATCTGGCCGCGGATGGGGTGGGGTATGGCCAGGTGATCCTGTATATGAGCGACGCGGATCTGATGGATTTCTCGCAAAAAGTAAATGCAGCCCTGCTGCCGTATATCACCGCTGCCGATGAGGGAGGATCAAGCCTTCTCAAGAAACGGATCTTCACCACGGTGATGGTCCCGGCAGCGGCTGAATCAAAACAAGAATTGAAAGGTTAAGAATGGATACAGTTTTTTGGATTATTTTCTTTATGTTGCTTGCCATTGGCGTTCTCGGAACCCTGGCGGTCATCCCTTACAGCCTGGCGCTCAACCCCGCGGGGCTGGAAGCATTGAAAGCCAAACAGGTGGAGGGTAAGAAATCTCTGCCGCCCAGGGTGGTGATCCTGCTGGCCAGCTACCATGCAGGGACTGGTGTTGAGCGCGGTAGCGGCCTTCCTGGGGCTGCTCGCCGCCAACCAGATGGGTCTGCAACTGCCCATCTTCACCGCCATTGCCGCCGGCCAACCGGTGGATGCGTCGCTCACCGCGTTCGTGCCGTTGGCCGTATTCGTGGGTCTGGCTTCTGGCGTGGTCCTGATGGCGCTCGAGCGCTTTGTATTCTACCCGCGCCTGCCCGTGGCGCTGAGGGATTCGGACAAACGATCCGCATTCTGGAAGCGGGCACTGGCCTGCTTCTATGGCGGCATTCGTGGAAGAGATCCTGCTGCGCCTGTTCGTGATGTCGGGTTTCGCCTGGCTGATCAGCCTGGTGTGGAAGGCAGCCAGCACCGGTGAGACCACCGCCATCCTGTGGATCGCCAACATCCTGGCGGCGCTGCTGTTCGGGGCCGGACACCTGCCCGCCACCGCCCAGATCACCAAACTGACCCCGCTGGTCCTCTTTCGCGCCTTCCTGCTGAACGGCCTGTGCGGCGTGGCGTTCGGATGGCTGTATATGCGCTACGGGCTCGAGTCTGCCATGGTGGCCCACTTCAGCGCGGATATCATCATCCACCTGGTCTGGCCGGAGTTGGTGAAGAAGGCGGAGAAACCTGTCCCTCAGATGGCCGGCTGAGTAAGGACTAAATAGTTAAACCAACAGGGCTGCTTCTCAAAGAGGGCAGCCCTTGCGTTATATTGATAGGACAGGTTCGAAGCGCGGACAAACAGCCCCCGAGCCGGACGAGTGGAGAGCGAAGCCCAACCTCATTCCTTCATCATATTGGCTAGTTCAGCGCTACTTCTACGGGACCACCTGATCGTTGACATAACTCAGGATGGAGCCATCCACCCGGAAGCGCGGATCAGACTGATACAGCGCGGCGAATCGCATCCACATCTGGCACATCCCCAGATGATCGGAGAGCAGCCATTGCAAGGTATCGTTTTCTCCCTGAATAGTTCGCGCCGCGATCTGGGCTGATCCGCTCGAGTAGTACTTTTGGATGGTTTCCTCTGTGCCATCGATCTTCTTCTGGTATAGCTTGCCCAGGTAGTAGGTGGACTTCCCATTGATAATACTTTTCACCAGATTATCCCCTTCGCT
>CAVVYT010000008.1:0-389502 GCA_963752535.1 uncultured Chloroflexia bacterium | reverse complement strand
ATCTCTTCCACGATGACCGCGAAAATAGAATCAGTGTATGGGAAGGGAAGACCGGTGTATTTGGTATTTGCCTGACCGATGCCTACACCAAACCACCCGCCATTGATCACGGCTTCCATCGCGCGCATGACATGGTAGGACGATTCGGTCATGTCCTTAAGGCCGGCGAGATAATCTTGAAAACGACTGGCGCCTGTGCTGTAGAGTTTTAGTCCGATCAGACCGAAGAGGCCGGTGGAAGCCATGGCGATGATGATCTGCCGCCAATCGGCTCCTGCCAGGAAGAAGAGCAACCCGCCAATAGCGATCACGGTCACAGCTGCGCTGAGGTCTGGTTGCAACAGGATCAAACCGCCCATGATGCCAAGAATAAAAATGACCGGGACGAAGCCCATCTTGAAACTGCGGATCTGATCTTTCTTGGAGAATAACCAGACCGACAGGTAAAGGATGATCACCAGCTTCGATAATTCGGACGGTTGGACGGAACCACTGAAGAGACCTCGTGCCGGACCGGCTTCGCCACGACCAAAGACCAGCACCAGGAAGAGTAAAGTGATGGTGACGGCCATGATCAGAAGGATATACCGTTGATAGCGGTGATAATCGACCAGTGAGGCAACGAAAGCCAGCGCCAATCCGAGGATCATCAGGCGGATCTGCTTGATGAAGATGGCGGTGGCGGGCATGTCATGGGTCACCGCGAAATCCCAACTGGCTGAATACAGCATCACCAGACCGAACGCCAACATGCAGACGACGATGATCAAAAGCGGCACATCCATCCGCAATTTCATCGAGCGTTTTGGAAGCGCTTCAGAAGCAGGCAAGGTCGGGATTGTCGATTTTACGAAAGTTGTTGTACCCATTTTCGAAATTCCTCACCACGTTCTTCAAAATCTTTGTAAGCGTCAAAGCTGGTTCCACCTGGGGAAAGCAAAACAACATCTCCAGTTTTGATGATCTCCGGCGGCATGCAGCACGGCTTCCTTAAGCGTGCCGCATAAATGAATATCCTTGAGTTTGCTGGCAGAGTCTTTTTGCTTCTTGACTTCATCCTCAATTTTTCCGGCAGCTTCGCCGAAAAGAATGAGATGCTTCACACGTCGGTTCGCCAGTTTGGCGAAATCTTCCCAGGGCAGGTTCTTATCGCGCCCACCCGCCAGGAGGATGAGTGGTTCCGTAAATGAATGGATTGCCGCCATCGTTCTTTCAGGTGCGGTGGCAATTGAGTTGTTGTACCAGCGTGAACCACGATACTCGCGAACAAATTCCAACCGGTGGGCGACGCCACCAAAGCCCCGAACACCCTGTTGGATGGCTTCCGTGGAAAATCCGGCAGCCCGGGCGATGGCACAGGCAGCCAGAACATTGCGCACGTTATGTCTGCCACGCAATTGGATATCGCTCACAGGGAGTAAAGGTTCGGTGGTGGCGCCATCCGCGTATACGATCGTGTTTTCCACTACCAGGGTCCCAGGCTCGCCCGTTGTTGATGGCGCCTCGCCGAATGTCACCAATTTGCCTTTGACGTGCGGCCGTAAATTCCAGGAGCCCGTATCCTGTCGGTTGAGGATGGCGATTTGGTCGGGTTTCTGGTAATCGAGAATGCGCGCTTTCGCGGCAATATAGGTTTCCATCGTCCCATGTCGGTCGAGATGATTGGGCGTGATATTCAGAACCGCAGCTATCGCCGGGGAGATCGTCATCTGTTCCAATTGGAAACTGGAAATTTCCATGATGGCCAGGTCCCTGTCCTTCATCTCATGGACAGAAGTGATCAGCGGATTGCCTATATTCCCTCCGACCCATGCCTTCCTGGGGGAATGAATGGCTGCTTCAGCCATCCGTCCGAGCAGGGTGGTTGTGGTCGTTTTGCCAGCCGATCCGGTGATCCCAATAACAGGGCAGGGTGCCTCTTCCATGAAGACCTGGGTGTCATTTGTAAGCGGAAGCCCGCGCCGGATCGCTTCTTGTATGACCGGCAAATCGAGTGGTACTCCACCGGATAGGCATACAAGATCGCAATCGTTGAGAAGAGAGATGGGATGCCCGCCACCGACCCAGCGGACCTTCAATCCATCCAGTTGCTCCATGGCGGTTTTGAGGGTATCCACGCTTTGTTTATCATTGATGGTGATCTGGGCGCCTTCTTTGGCCAGGAAACGCGCCAGAGCCAAACCCTGACGGGCGGCTCCGATAATGAGGACGTGTTTTCCAGACCAATTTGACATGGCTATACCATTGTGAGCGCCAGACCAAGCATGGCGAATAATAGGCTGACCAGCCAGAAACGCTGCACGACCTGCGTTTCGCTCCAGCCGGAAAGTTCAAAATGAAGATGAAGGGGAGCCATTTTAAATAAACGCTTTCCCTTCGTCAACTTGAAGTAGGCAATTTGCAGAATATCACTGACGGCTTCACTGACCGGAATGATGGCGATCAACGGCAGGGCAAGCCATTGCCCTGTCATCAGGGCGACCACCGCCAGGGTTGCCCCCAGGGCGAGCGAGCCTGTATCTCCCATAAATAACTGGGCGGGGTGAACATTGAACCATAAGAACCCGAAGACGGCTCCGACCAGGGTGAAGCAGAATCGGCCGAGGAATACATCCCCCTGCATAAGGGCGATTCCACCGTAAGCCGCAAATGCGGTTGCTGAGATCAATCCGGCCAGCCCATCCATCCCGTCTGTGAAATTGACTGCGTTAGAGGCGCCCACGATCAAGAACATCGCGATCGGGATATACCAGATTCCCAGGTCGAGCGGTTTTTTCGCCCCCGGCCAGTGTAATTGTGGGACGTCGAGCATATATTGCAAGACAACGGCGATGGCCAGGGCGAGAAGGGTTTGGAGTAGGAACTTGGTGCGCATGCGCATCCCTGTTCCCCGGCGGGGACCACGAATGCCTTCCCAATCATCAATCGCACCGAGTAATCCATATGAAATAAGGACGAAGTTTGGTAATAATACGGAGTTACCAAGAACATCAACCCCGATCAGCGAAGCGGCATTGAGCAAAAGGGTAAGGAAGACAACCGGGGCGATGAACATCACGCCGCCCATGGTGGGAGTTCCCATCTTGGTGACATGCGCGTCGGGTTCTTCCACCCGGATGAGCTTCCCAATTTTGAAATGACGAAGTGCCCGCAGCAGTGGTCCACCCCAAATGACGGCCATCATAAAGGAGAGAGCGCTGAGGGTGAGGGCGAGAGAAGTCTCTTTCATAGGGTACCTTCCAGCGCGGTCACGATCTTGTCCATCCGCATGCCATGGGAACCTTTTACCAGGAGGACATCTTCCGGCGTCAGACGGATTTTCAAGAAATCGATGATCTCATCGGTGGTTTGGCAAACCTGAATATGACCGCTGGCTAAGCCGGCGTTGTGCGCGGCATCGGCGATGGTCTTTCCTTTTTCGCCGAGCGTCACCAGGTCGCTGACCACTTCCGCGGCGCGAATGCCCACTTTTTCGTGGCCTTCTTCTTCATACGGACCGAGCTCCAGCATGTCGCCGAGGACCGCGATCTTATTGCCGTCCAGTTCTTCAAGGAGGTTCAGGGCGGCTAGGGTCGATTTCGGGCGAGGCATTATAGGTATCGTCCAGGATCATTGCACCGTTGAAGGCGTGTACGGCAACCAGGCGAAGCTGTGTCCGGCTGAAACGGAGGGCGTAGATAATATCGCCCCAAGACATCCCTTCGGCGACGCCCACCGCGGCAGCTCGTAATACGGTATGGACGGAGTGCTGTCCGATGAGCGGAACCCGAAGTTGAAAGTCCTCGCCATGATGGTGTAAGGTGAAACGAATACCTTCCAAGCCTTCACCCACGATATCGCTTGCCCAAAGATCGGCTTTTGAATCCAGCCCGTAAAAGAGTACCCTGGCTTTGGTCTGCTCCGCCATCGCCCGCACGCGCGGATCGTCGTAATTTAAGATGGCGGTACCATCCGCCGGCAGCGCCTGGACCAATTCGGCTTTGCCTTTGGCGATGACATCCTGCGAACCGGCTCTCTCCGCGTGAACGGTACCGATATTCGTGACCACCCCGATCTGCGGTTTGGCAATATCGCAAAGCAGGGATATTTCCCCGGGAACATAGAAATCCCATTTCGAGCACAGCGTGTTGATAGCCGCTTCCGAGCCGTAACAGGGTGAGCGGCAGACCAATCTCATTATTCAGGTTGCCGGGATTACGCAGCGTCCGGCCTTTTCGGGTCAAGACATCCGCGACCAATTCTTTCGTGGTGGATTTTCCAACGCTGCCGGTGATACCGACCACGCGGATATCCAACTTCGAACGCCAGAATCGGGCAATCTGCTGCAAGGCCAGCAGGGTATTTTCCACCAGAATACAGAAAGGTACTTTGGGGAAAGGCAGGTGTGAGGCAAATTCCGAACGGGTAAGGTCGAGGACCGGGAAAAGGCTGGAGAGATCTTTTTGGATGAGGGCGATATTTGCGCCTTTGTGGAAGGCGTCACCCACATAGGTGTGCCCGTCCACCCGCTCTCCGGGAAGTGCGACGAAGAGCGAACCAGGAATCGTGAGACGAGAATCGATCGTGGCTTCGGTGATCACAAGATCAGCCCCAACCGGACGGATTCCTGTCAATGCTTCCAGGATATCAGCGAGAGTAAGCAATTTCATCCCTCAATCCACCAATTTTGCCCGCACGTCATCTGGCGGGATGTTCATTAGCACAACCAGTTCCCTGACCGCGTCTCGGAATACAGGAGCGGCGACGATGGAACCCCAGATGCTGGTCTTTGGTTTTTCCAACCAAACATAAACCAGGAATTGAGGATCATCCGTCGGACCCCAACCCACGAACGAGGCATTGGTTTGTCCGAGAGAGTAACCCCAGGGAGTTGGAATTTCTGCAGTTCCGGTTTTCCCGGCTACCCGATAGCCTTCGATCAGTGCGTCGGATGATTCTGATTTCAAGCGAAACGGCCAGCATTTCGGTCAGCGTATGGGCGGTCTGCTCGCTGATGGGTTGGGAAAGGACCTGGATGCTGGTGTTGTACTGTCGTCCATTGCTGATGACCGATTTCACCACGTGTGGGGTCATGATCTTCCCCCCGTTTGCGGCAGCGGAGACAGCGGATGCCAGTTGGATCGGTGTGACGGCCAATCCCTGACCAAATGAGTTGGTCGCCAGGTCGACGTCATACCAGTTACCATCACCCGGTAGACGTAACGGGAATACCGACTTCACCCGCCAGGTCGATTCCGGTCTGATGCCCAATTCCGAAACGCTCCATGTAGTCGTAGAATATTTTTGGTCCGGTCTGTTTGGCAATCCAGGAAAGACAAACATTCAATGAATGCTGCATGCATCCGATCATGTTCTGCTCACCCCAGGCATTGCCATCCCAGTTGCGGATGATCGCGCCACCGATCTCAAACTCCCCGGTATCGAGGAAGGGTGTTTCAGGAGTAACGATCCCGGCATCCAGAGCGGTATGCCATGGTCAATACTTTGAATACCGAGCCGGGTTCATACGTTGTGGAGACTGCCCGGTTGTAAAAAGCGGCATTATCGAAGATCTTGCCGATCTTCCAGTACTCATTGGGATCCAATCGGGGGGATGTCGCCATCGCGATGACCTCACCTGTCTTTGGATCCAGGACGATCAACGTACCAGATACTGCTCCGGAGGACTTGACCGAGTTGTCGATCACCTTTTCCATGCTGCTCTGAATTTCCCGGTCGATGGTGAGGACGATATCTCCACCCGGCGGAACCTGTGGGATCTGATCGACCAGGGTGGGGTCCAGCGGAACCTGAACATCGACCGGCGTCCCGGCCAGGATATCGTTGAATTTCTCTTCGATTCCAAAAAAGCCATCGCCGATCCGGATCTCATGCCGGTCAGGCGTTCGGCTGGGTTGGCTGGTATTGAGGGTATAAAAGCCCAGAATATTCGAGGCGAGTGACCCTTCAGGGTAACTTCGCTGCAGATGGGGAGTGAGGATGATGCCATCCAGGTTGGGTGCGAATTTGTCTTTGTTTGTCCGGCTGCTCGGCCATACGCTGGTAGGAATCCATGAGCTGGCGGATCTCCTGAGCTTTTTCCGACGGGACAAAGTCTTTCAAGAGTACATAAGCGGCTGTATCGGAACCGGGCGTCTGTGCTTTTTCAAGTGTGGCCTGGTAATCCAGGTCGAGAATGGTCTCGATAGCGCGGGCAATGGTTTCAGGGTCGCTCACATCCGCGAGATTCAATCCGACTTCATATTTGAGGGTATTTCCCACCAGGAGGCTGCCAAAACGATCGTAGATCTTTCCACGTTCGGGGAAAATGGTTTTGGGAACAAAAGCCCATTCTTTGCCATAATTCAGTTACGGCTTTGGCTTGTTTGCTGGTCTGAATATGAACCATCTGCGCAATAATGAGAAGACCGACCAGTGAGAGGGCAGTTCCGAGTAGCAGGAAGCGGGAATAATGCGGTTCTTCATGGTGTCCGCCTGTTCAGAGAGGGTTCCACATAGCTGAGGTAAACCCAATCCCAGAGGGATTGAGTAAATTCAGTGGACACCACATCCCGAATTCAAGTCAGTTGCATAGTTTTCGGGGGCCAGGATGGCCGCCTGTTTGCCGCCATATCCCGGGACAACCATATATTCGAAGCGATCCGGGGACATTTCCTTAAAGCCCAGCCGTTTGGCTCGTTTCGCCATTTCTACGGAAGAAGTTGTGTTCGCCAGGCTGGTCTCCAGAGAGGCGATATTCTGTTCGGCTTTGATTTTGACCGTCTGGTATTCCTGGATTTGACGACCGGCGATGCTGGCTTTTGAGGAGATCGACAGATACAGCCAGGCAATGAGTGAGATGGCGGCGACAACCAGGAAAGCGAAGCCCAACCATTGCATTTGGCTTCTCCAGGGGACCAACTTATAAGCTTGCATTAATCGGTTTTTCATCATCGTAACCATTACTCTTTGCAAATCTCATGCCACATCATATTTTTTCAACCACCCGCAGTTTTGCACTGCGAGACCGTGGATTCAATTTCGTCTCGTTCTCAGCCGCTTCCACGGGATGGCGGGTGAGGATTTTTACTGTTGCCTTGTGCCCGCAGGTGCAAACCAGTTGCCTGGGCGGGCAGATGCAATCCTTGCTTTCACGCTGGAAGTAATGCTTGACGATCCTGTCTTCCAGCGAATGGAACGAGATGACTGCCACTCTTCCCCCGGCTTCCAGGTTTTCCACGGCTTGAGGAAGAAACGCTTCCAGGTTACCCAATTCGTCGTTGACCGCGATGCGGATCGCCTGAAAAGTGCGGGTTGCCGGATGAATGCCGCCTTTGTGGTATCCGATCGTCTTCTCGATGATCGATACCAGTTCGGCTGTGGTGGAAACCGGCCTCCTGGCGACGATTGCCTTTGCCAGCCTGCGTGAATGCCTTTCCTCACCATACTCCCACAGGATGCGGGCAATTTCCTCTTCATCCGATCCGTTAAGGATATCGGCTCCCGTGAGAGGAGCCGAAGGATTGAACCGCATGTCGAGGGGAGCGTCTACCCGGAAGGAGAAACCTTTTTCCGGCCGATCCAATTGCATCGAAGAAACGCCCAGGTCGAGCAGAATTCCGCGGACCTTCAACCAGCCCACTGCCTTGAGATGATCCGTCAGGTCTGCGTAACTGCCCTGGATCAAGTGGATATTCCCGGCGAAAGGCAGCAGCCGTTTGGATGCCAGTTCGAGCGCGATCGGATCAAGATCTATTCCAAGCAGCTCAATGCCTGATCCGAAGGTGGAAAGCATGCCAAAGGCGTGACCGCCAGCTCCGAGTGTTCCGTCCACAAATCGGCCGGGTGCAGCCGGTGCGAGATATTCGAGTACTTCTTGGTAAAGTACGGGCAGGTGCTGTAGACCGGGGTCGTTCACCTGTTCAGCCATGATTATTTCGCCGATAGATTGAGCGCTGCGAACCGTTGTGCGTTGGTCTCACTGTCCTGGATCTGGTTGCTTTGGGCTTCCCACAACGAGGGCGACCAGATTTCAAAATAATCCCCGACCCCGACAATGACTGCATTGCCCGATAGGTCGACGGCATCCCGTAAGTATTGCGGCACAAGGATTCGTCCCACCTTATCCACGTCCACATGCACCGCGTTGGCAAAGATCAATCGTTTGAGGAGTCTGGCGTTCGGGTCGGTGATACTCATGTTATTGACCTGTTCGTAGATCTTTTCGAAATCCACGATTCGCCAGACCATCAGATTTTTATCGAACCCCTGGGTGAGATAGGCGCCATCATTGAGCAGGTCACGGAACCGGGTGGGTACCGCGATCCGTCCTTTATCGTCGAATGAGTGAGAATATCTGCCTAGGAACATATGTTCTATTGTCCTTTTTAAGATCGAACGCCGGTTGCTTTACCGGCGTCCCACATTAACCCACTTATTACCACTTTCTACCACATTATAGCCACTATTCGCACACAATACAAGTGTTTTTACCCACCAACTTGATACAAGATACCCAGAAACCAGAAATCAGTAGACCAGTAACCTGAAAACAGAGATCGGAGATCAGAGATCGGAGACTAGTAACTGGTAAATGGAAATTAGAAAGCCGTTATTCGACATTGGGAATTAATACCTCCGACGGGTAGTAGGTGTGGTTCTTCTAAGGATTGGGTGCGTCAGATCTCCATTCTCAATTCACCGATCTCCATTCCCCATTCACAAGCTTCAGCTCGTGTTCCTTGCGGGATTTCCCCTATAATTAACCCATCCACATTCATCTACCCTGTTCAGGAGGATTGTCATCAATGGCCGCGATAGACCGCAGCAAGCTCCAGCAGTGTCTTGATCTTGAAATGAAGGTGTACAAGGATCGCCACCCAAAATCGTATGCATTATATGAAAGAGCCCAGGCGTCACTGCTGGCCGGCGTACCCATGAATTGGATGGTCCGGTGGGCGGGCGGTTTTCCGTTATTCGTAGAATCAGCCCGGGGAGCCCATTTTACCTGTGTGGACGGGCATGAGTATGTCGATTTCTGTCTCGGTGACACTGGGGCTATGACCGGCCACTCGCCGGAAGGCTCCATTGCGTTGATCAAAGAACAATTGGATAAGGGAATCACCTTTATGCTGCCCACCGAAGACTCCATCTGGGTGGGGGAGGAGATGCAGCGCCGGTTCGGTCTGAAGTACTGGCAAACCACCCTGACCGCTACGGATGCCAACCGCTTTGCCTTGCGGATCGCGCGCCATATCACCGGGCGGCCTTATGTCCTGGTTTACAACTACTGCTATCACGGCACAGTAGATGAGACCTTCTGCACGATCAACAACGGTGTTCCCGGTCCCAGACCTGGGTCTGTCGGCCCACAGGTCAACCCGGCTACCACCACCCGTGTGATCGAGTGGAATAACCTGGCAGCGCTCGAATAGGCGCTGGCTCCGGGCGATATCGCCTGCGTGTTGGCGGAACCGGTCATGACCAATATCGGAATCATTCATCCAGACCCCGGCTACCTGGATGCCTTACGGGAATTGACCCGCAAATTCGGCACCCTGTTGATCATCGATGAAACCCATACCATCTGCACCGGTCCGGGCGGGTATACCAAAGCCCATCATCTGCAGCCAGATATGCTGACCATCGGCAAACCCATCGGAAGCGGAATCCCGGCCGGGGTGTACGGATTTACCCAGGAAGTGGCAGACCGGATCGGCGAGACGACCACCATCGACGAGGCGGATGTGGGTGGAATCGGAGGTACCCTGGCGGGCAACGCGCTCTCACTGGCAGCAGTGAAAGCAACCCTGACCAACGTCCTGACGGAGGAAGCTTTCGGTCGAATGATCCCTCTGGCAGAAGAGTGGGCCAGGCAGGTTCAGAAAGCCATCGATGAGTTTGGCCTTCCCTGGGTGGTGAACCGGCTGGGCGCCCGCGCGGAATACTGGTTCTGCCCGGAGACTCCCCGAAATGGGGGAGATGCCGAAGCCGCTGTGGATTTTGATCTCGACCGTTATATGCACCTGGCCAACCTGAACCGTGGTATTCTGATGACGCCTTTCCATAATATGTCGCTCATGTGTCCGGCGACCACCAGGGCGGATGTGGATTATCATACGAAAGTTTTCCGGGAGATCGTCCAGGCGATCCTGGCCGAGTAATGAAATTGCGCATAGCCATTTATTAATACTGAATATCTTATAGGAGAGCTAATGAAACCACAGATCTTTGCCATTATTGACCGCCATCGCCTGGGGTGTGGGAGGATATTTTGAGAAAAAAGGCCTACACATGGGGAACCTCTCACCGCAATTGGGCATCACCATCCGCACCGCCGTGGCATTCATCATCCTGGCTGCGGTGAGTTTCCCGCAGTGGAAGACCCTCCCGCAGGCAGGGACGAAAGCTCTCCTCTATATGATCATTGGGGGAGGTGTGGTGGCAGGCGCAGTTGGGATGCTGTGTTTCTACACCGCGCTGAAAGGTGCTCCGCTTACCCAGGTGATGCCCATCGCATTCACCTCGCCGCTGTTTGGTGCGCTGATGGGTTTGATCTTCGCGCATGATCCCCTGACTGCCAAGACGGTTATCGGCATGCTGATGACGGTCGGAGGAATCATCATCCTCGTGATATAGGAGGATATTGGACGGTACGGCATTGGTATGGATAATTGATGAAAAGAACTCCGAATTCATATTGGGTTCGGAGTTCTTTTGGTTTAACTAACAATACATAATGTCTAAATTTTAGTTGCAACACCCAGGAGCGCATCCGCAGCTGGATCGCGTTTCGAGTTTGGTTCTTCCGCCTGGTTTCACCGCCGAGACGGTGGTGCTATAGACGTTAACATCGTCCACCGATCCAGCACTTGAACTGCGGCGCGATCTGATCCTTGTAAAACCTGCCTCTTCGATAAGATCAAGGTATTCCGTTTCCGGTAGGGCGCCTGAAACACACCCGGTCCACTCACCTGAATTAGCTTGAGCCTGGGTGGAGAATGCTTTGTCGGTCACCATATCGCTGACTTCCAGCCGACCACCCGGTTTTAGTACTCGGAATGCTTCCTGAAATACCAATCCTTTGTCTTCGCAAAGGTTGATCACACAGTTGGATAGAATCACGTCGATACTGTTGTCATCCACCGGTAGCGATTCGGCCTGGCCAAGTCGATATTCGACATTTTCGATGCCGGATTTTTCTGCGGTCGCCTTTGCCCGGGAAACCATGGCAGGTGTCATATCCACGCCGATCACATGCCCTTTTTCTCCGACATGAGAAGCGGCCAGGAAGGAATCCATGCCGCCTCCGCTGCCGATATCCAGAACAATCTCACCTGGTTTCAGATTCGCCATGGCCGTCGGATTACCACAACCAAGTGATATTTCTTCCGCCTCGGCTGGAACAGCGGATATTTCAGATGAGTTGTAATCTGTTGAGAAGCTTACGCCTTCGGCAGGAAGATAGTGATCACCCGGGCAGCAGGACTGACTACTCGATTTGGATGTTTCTTCTTTCACAGTCGAAGAACCGCCGCAGCAGGTGGCTTTGTAACAGGCTGGCATTCTCCTCAGAACTGCATCCGCAATTGCCTCCAACCTCAGCCCTGGCGCCATATGCTTCCTGAACTGCCTCACGCATGGCCATCCTACTGGTACCAGAGGCGATAAGAATGCCTATATCGGTTTTTTCTTCCTGGTCACCTCCTGTGGAGCTTTCTGCACAACAGGATTGATCGCCGGTTTTGATCATCACATTTACCAGGTCTGCCTCACGATACCAGGATCGTAATTGATCTGGTGAAAAGCCCATCCAGACATCCGCCATCTCTTCCTTCATCCAGGTGTGAGTGTGTGTTTCCATATCGCTGATGATCAATCGTCCCGCAGGTTTAAAATCCGTACCATCTCTTTAATTGCAGCCGATGGGTCAGGGCAATGATGTAAATACATATTGGCAAAGACAACATCCACACTCAAGTCAGGCATGGGTAAAGATCTTCCATCGGTTTCGTGGAAAACCAGATTAGGGTAATCTGCCAGGTTCTTTCTGGCTTCCTGAAGCATGGCGGGTGAGGCATCAAGCAGATGTACCTGCTTAACCAGGGGAGCCAGCCCTGCGGTCATGAAACCTGTCCCACAGCCTACATCCGCGACAACCATTTCAGCCCGGAGGTACGCTTTTTCGATTGCGGCATCCCTCACAGCTTCGGTAAAATATCCTGCACGGAGGTTATCCCACTGACTTGCGACCTGTTCAAAATAGTCGGATGATGGATCTGGATTATTCATTGGTTCTCCTTTATTTCGACAATCATAAATTATTTCGGTAAGTCGTTGCTTATCGTGGCTTAAATATTCATCTCATGATCGCGAGAATATTAACCATGCGATGGGAGGTTTTTTGCAGCCACCGATTTAGAGTATGGATGCAATAAGGACTCATCCGGTACTCTAGCTGACCTCTGGATTCGTCATCCCGACAGTCATTTTCCCTTTGAATAACCGTTTTTGGAGCCAGAAGGCCACGTTTACCAGACCGATCATCACCGGCACTTCCACGAGTGGACCGATCACCGCTGCGAAAGCCTGTCCGGAATTCAAGCCGAACACAGCCACAGCCACAGCGATGGCCAGTTCAAAGTTGTTGCTGGCGGCTGTAAAAGAGAGGGTGGTCGTTTGTTTGTAATCCGCGCCAACCGCTTTCCCCATCAGGAAACTGACCAGGAACATGACCACGAAATAAATCAGGAGCGGGATCGCGATCCGAACCACATCCATCGGGATGGTGACAATCAGGTTGCCCTTCAGGCTGAACATCACCAGGATGGTGAATAGCAGAGCGATCAAGGTGATGGGGGCGATCTTGGGGATGAAGGTCTTGTAATACCAGTCTTTGCCTTTCAGGCGGATTAGTACCCGATTGGTGATGAAACCCTGCAAGGAAGGGTATTCCCAGATAGATGAAGACAGATTTGGCGATCTCACCGATGGTGATCTGAACGACTGCCCCTTCCATGCCGAACCAGGTTGGTAACAAGGTGATAAAGATATAGGCGTACAGACTGTAAAACAATACCTGGAATATGCTATTGAAAGCCACCAACCCGGCAGCGTATTCGTTGTCGCCTTTGGCAAGCTCATTCCAGACGATCACCATGGCGATGCAGCGCGCCAACCCGATGAGAATCAGGCCAGCCATATACTCGGGATACCCTCGAAGAAAGATGATAGCCAGAACAAACATGAGAATTGGTCCGATGATCCAGTTTTGTAACAGGGAGAGACCCAGGACCTTCCAGTTGCGGAATACCCTGCCCAGTTCATCGTAGTGGACTTTTGCCAATGGGGGGTACATCATCAGGATCAATCCGATGGCGATTGGGATATTGGTCGTCCCAACCGAGACGGAGGCGTTGAAGGTTTCAACAACCTTCGGGAACAGGTATCCCAAACCCACACCAACAGCCATGGCAAGGAATATCCACAGGGTGAGGAAGCGGTCAAGGAAGGATAGTTTTTGCGTGACGGATTTTTCCATGATTAGTCTCCCAAAAAATGGTTACGATGGTTTTATGGATCTGGACGAATTCAGCTTTCCGCAAGAAAGCTTCGGGTCGACGCCCGGATTACAGGTTGGACAGGGGCAGCCTTCCACTGGTTGTCTTGCATATGCAGACAGGGCAGCGGGTATTGTCCCACTGACTTCCGCAACCCGAAGGACAGACGCATACAACCCTGGATTCGCAAGGCGATAAAATATATTCCGTCCCTCCCGGTTTGCCAGAACCAAACCCGAATCTCGCAGCACCATCAAATGCTGTGAGATGGTCGCCTGGCGAACGCCCAATATTGCTTCCATGTGGCAGACACAAGCCTCACCCTCACCAATGACCAGTATGATCTGGACCCGGATGGGCTGACCAAGTAAGCGGAATACGTCTGGCGCTGATATATTCGTCTGCATGAATGTATTATAATCCAAAGGAATCAAAGTGCAAGAGTGGAATTGTCTCCTTCCAGACAAAATAGGGGTCTTTTGGGGTGCTCAGTTTCTATCAGCAAAATCCTCTAGTTCCCATCGACTTTTTCAAATTAGTCTTTTCAAGTGCAACTATCTATATATAATTGCGTATATGAAGAGTGTTCTATTGTGCACTCATTCTTGTATCTGTTAATCATCAAAAGGAAGAAAAATGGACCAGAAAATTAAGGATTTTGTTGCATTAAAGAAAGTTGCTGTTGTGGGCGTATCCCGGAATGATCAGAAATTTGGGACCGCAGTGTACACCGAGTTAAGAGCGAACGGCTATGAAGTGTTCGGTGTTAATCCCCAGATGAGCGAGATCAAAGGGGATAAATGCTACGCCAGCATATCGGATCTGGCTGGCAAAGTGGATGGTGCTGTCATCTCAGTGTCACCCCAATCATCCGCCCAGGTGATTCGGGATGCGGTCACGGCTGGAATTACGAACATCTGGCTGACCCAGGGCTCCCAATCTGTTGAAGCCAGCAAGGTAGCCCGTGAGTTAGGCGTAAGTCCCATTGAAGGCAAGTGCATTTTCATGTACGCCGGTGGCGTAAAATCCGTCCACGGGTTTCATCGTTTCATCGCCAAACTGATCGGTCAGTATTAGTTTTCTCGACCTGATAAATCCTGGAGTAAGCGGTGACTTCGATAAGTTGCTGCCCACTCCAGGACTTTGTTGTTTATATTTTCCTCCAAACTTGGAGTACGACATGAGCAAGATCTTGGTCACTTATTCAACCAATTCCGGTTCAACGGCGGAAGTTGCTGAAAAAATAGCTGCAGTCTTGAACGAAGAAGGCCATTCAGCCGTAGTTAAACCCATCGCAGATGTGACTGATCTTAGCGAGTATGAAGCGGTCATCATCGGTGCGCCGATGATCTTTGGCTGGCATCAACTCGCAAGGCAATTCGTCGCCAGGCATCAGGCTGTGTTGTCAACCCGGAAGGTGGCATACTTCGCCAGCGCCATGCGTCTAACTGAGGCGCCCGGAGAGAAAATGCCCGATGTACCTCTGGCGTTGGATCCTTCCCTGAAAAGTATTCCCGTGAAGAGTGGGACTCTGAGCCTGAAGGAAAAATTCACCACAATCGGTTATTACCTCAGACCGATGTTGAAAGCCGCTCCGAAGGTTCATCCGCTGAGTGTTGCTTTTTTCAATGGAAAACTGGAAATGTACCGCCTCATATGGTGGCAGGCTGCGTTTGTGATGCTGGTGGTTCAAGGTGTGCCGGGCGATTACCGTGATTGGGATTACATCAACAACTGGGGTAAGGAAATAAGCAAATTGCTATGATCAGTATTTTCTGAATGTGTGCAATGAAAAATCAAAGCGGGGACAGGTCAATAGCCTGTCCCCGCTTTATCGTCTGGGTCGGCGGTTAATCGATGCGTTTTCTTAATCCCAGCAACTTCCCGGAGATAGAACGACTGATGAAGCTAGCTGACCAAAGCGTCAATCTTCTGGCCTGCCAGAATGCGACGGATGCAAAGCCGTGGGCCAGGACTGAGAACAATGGTGGAACGGCGAGATTGTAATACTGCCAGCATCCGCGCGATGTTCCCCAAAATTCAAGAAAAAACCCCAGGGCGGATCCCATCAGGAAAGTGACCAGACTGTAAGCGCGATCCTGCGGCAAGAGGATGATCACAACGACAGTAAGGAAAGCGATGATATTGAAGGGATTAAATGCACGGGGGAGCAGGAAAAGTATGAACAGAAGCAGGAAAAACACCATCGTCCCCGCGTAATATCGGTTGAGCCAGGTTGAGCGTATCCATGCAAACCAGGGTGACGTGAGCCGGGCCATCCGCTCGATGGTGACAGCAGCGATCGGCCAGGCTGGGATGATCCAGAGGGGAGGTCGTTCCCCCGTGTAATAAGCCCACAACTCCGTGTTCGTTCCCCACGACTCGATGGCAAATCCGCCCGCCAGGCCAACCATTATCAGCAGCCAATCCTTTCGGATGTCGGCATTGATCATGATCGCAGCGGACATGAACAGGAAGATCGCGATCAGGAGCCAGTCGGTCTGAAGCCACCAGGGCATGTCTGGACGAAAATAAGAGGCATAATCGATCACCAGCGGCCACCAGACGATCACGATCAGGCCGATCAGGAACACAAAGGAACTGATCAGGATCCAGGAAGAAGTGGTCCAGCGCAGAGGAGTGGCAGGGGTAGAGTTGTTCGGTGAGCTGTGACCTACCGGATAAGAGTTGTTCATGACTGGGTGAGAGGACTAGACGGGTTCTTTTCCGGTTGCCGCCTGTTGTTCGCTTACGGAACCATCCGGCATGACCGTACCGACCAACGATTTTGCCCTGAGAATCAGGTGATCGGGAGCGTTGGTTCCAGTGAGATTGGCATTGGTCAAATTGGCATTGGTCAGATCGACGGCGCCCATATTGGCGTCCAGGAGATTGGTCTCAGATAGATTTCGCGTCCGTCAGATCCGCTTCGGCCAGATTCACTTCCCGCAGGTCCGCCCGGCGGAGATCGGCGCCTCGAAGATAAGCCCTGCGCAGGTCCGCGCCAACCAGGATCGCATCCTGGAGATTGGCTCCGCCGAGGTTCGCACCGACGAAGTCGGCACCCTGAAGGTGGCATTTGTGCAAATCAGCACCGGCCAGCACGGCTCCATGAAAACTACCACCCCTTAGATCCGCCTCACTCAAATCCACTTTTCCCAGCCAGAGTGGTTTGGTGCTGTTGATGATCATATAGATTTCAAATCGGGAAAACTCTGCCATACGAATCTCCTACGGATAATCGTTATTTTCGGTCTATGTTTCACTACCGATTATATCCAATAATGGTTTGGTTATCATAAAGAATGAATAAATTGTTGAACCGCTTTCAAATCCGGCAGACCAGAGCGTCCACCAAGTACCCTGGCATTCATGGCTGCGACTGCCGATGCGAGTCGAGCCGCTTCCTGAATGGTGTAGCCTGACAGCATCCCAAAAATGAAGGCGCCGTGGAAGCTGTCTCCACACCCGGTGGTATCTACGACCGGGTTGACAGGGAACGCATCCTGATGGAACAGGCTGCCATCCTTTGCCCGCCAATCACTGCCATTTGTTCCGGCGGTGATCCCAACGATCTCAGGACCCATCGCCGCGATGGAGGCAAGCATGGATGGAACATCAGCCATTCCGGTCAAACGCCGGGCATAGTCTTCCGCGCAGATGCACCAGTTCACCTTTTCGATGATCTCGCGATCTTCCTCTCGGAATAATCCGGCTCCACCATCGAAACTGATCTTTCCCCCTGCCTTTGAAGTGATGGAGATGGCTTCAAGAACCGTTTCTGGCGTAAGTCCCTGTGACATGGAGCACCGCGCAGGATTGAAGAATGTCGACCCATGGCGGTGTGATCGAGGGTGGGGGTGTGTTTCCGCGGGCATTGATGATGGCTCGTTTCCCGGTAGGCGCTTCCACCAGAATTACTGACTGCGAGGATTCACACCCAGGTGCTTGTTGCAGATAGTCTGTGCAAACGTCATGCTTTTTGAACTCCGCCCGGATGATATCAGCCCGCCAGTCGTCTCCGATGCAATCCAGGATCGCGCAACGTAAACCCAGGCGGGATGCGGCTGCGGCCGCCGTGGCGACCGGTCCACCACCCTGGATGCTGCTGTCCATCACCCGGATCAGGTCATCGCCGCAGGGGAAATGATCCACGAGGTTGAGAAGATCAACCGTGGAACGCCCCAGGCAAACCAATTGAATAGGTTCCTTATTGGACAAGACGGCCCCGGTTTTGTGTATCGATCCGCGGGTGGATCGATAATGGATCAAGCATCGTTCATCCGCGGGCGATATTGGATCGCTTCCGCCAGGTGGACGGGTGAGATCAAATCCGCTCCTGCCAGGTCGGCGATCGTTCTGGCAAGCTTCAAGATGCGATGATAGGATCGCGCGGAGAGCTGCATCTGGTTGGTGGCAGCTTTCATCAGGTTACGGCCGGTGTCATCCAGCTCACAATACTTGCGGATCTCGGCAGGACGCATCTCGCTGTTGGATGCGATCGTTGTCCCGGTAAACCGCTGTCTTTGGACTTGGCGGGCCTGTTCCACCCGGGACTGAATGTCGGCAGACGATTCTCCGACCCGGTTGTCATTCATCTTTTCAAATTCGATCCGCGGGACATTGATATGAATATCGATTCGATCCAGAAGCGGACCGGAAATTCGTTTTTGATATTTGGTGACCGTTGAACTGGCACAGGTGCATGGTTTGAGAGGATCACCATAGTAACCGCACGGGCAGGGATTCATGGCAGTGATGAGTTGGAAATTTGCCGGAAAGGTGAGCGTCCCCTGGGCGCGGCTGATCGTGACCAATTTATCTTCGATCGGCTGGCGCAATACTTCGAGGACCCGCGAACCGAATTCAGGCAGCTCATCCAGAAAGAGGACTCCCCGATGGGCGAGCGAGATCTCACCGGGATGAGGAATGTTCCCACCTCCAACCAACCCGGCGTGCGAGATGGTATGGTGCGGTGACCGGAACGGTCGGTTTCGGATCAACGGGATCCCCGGCGGAAGCTGATCCGCGATGGAATAGATCTGGGTCACATCCAGCGCTTCTTCAATGGTCATTTTTGGAAGGATGGCCGGCATTGCGCGGGCGAGGAGTGTCTTTCCAACCCCGGGTGGACCGATCATGAGCATATTGTGTCCACCGGCGGCGGCCACTTCCATCGCCCGTTTGACATGCTCCTGCCCTTTGATCTCACGAAAATCTGTCTGAACGATGATCTCCACTTCCTCCGGGTCAAGGGGAGGTAACGGAGCGATCGGTTGTGCGTCATTCAAATGGAGAGCTAATTCCGCCAGGTCGTGAACAGGGATCACTTCGATATCCGGGATCAGAGCTGCTTCCGGTGCATCATCGGCAGGGACGATCACCCGTTTGTATCCTTCGCGCCTGGCAACGGCGGTCATGGGAAGTATTCCACGAACATGCCGGACCGTCCCATCCAGTGAGAGTTCGCCGAGAACCAGCGTGCCATTCAGCAATTCCTGATCGATCAACTCACTCGCGACGAGAACCCCGAGGGCGATGGGTAGGTCGTAGGCTGGGCCTTCCTTTCGGACGGAGGCAGGAGCCAGGTTAACCGTGACGCGCCGGCGGGGAAAGGGATACCCAGCGTTTTTAATGGCGGAATGAACCCGTTCCCGGCTTTCCTGAACAGCAGCATCCGGCAATCCGACGATCACAACAGCCGGTTGACCACCGCTCGTGTCAACCTCGACTTCGACGATGACCCCCTCCAAACCGATGACCGCGCATGAAAAGACCCTGGCTAACATGGGTCTAGTGTAGATGGAGGTATCTGAAATGTCAACAAAAATCACCCGACCAGGAAGCCGGGTGATCCTTTTTGTGGGGCAAAACAAAGCGGTTACTTGCAGCCGGTTCCTTTTTCCATCCGGACGTTCAGGATCTTATCGACGGTTGGTAGTAACGCTTTCTCCAATACGGCCTGATCCACTCCGCTGACCTTCAATGTAAGGTCCGTCTTACCGATGGAACTACCCTGGATGGCGCCCAATCCATGGATATTCCCGCCTAATTTGCTGATCACACCGGTGATCTCGTGGATCTTCCCGGCGACATCGTCCACTTCCACCGTGACGCGGACACCAGCGCAGCGAGCACCCAACATTTCGAGGAATACACCAAAGAGATCGGTCTCCGTGATGATCCCCACCAATTTCTGATCGCGGAGGACGGGCAACCCGCCCACTTTGGAATCCGCCATCAATTGGGCGGCTTCTTCAATGGTGGTGTCTTCGGTTACGCTTAGCACCTTGGTTGTCATCACCCGTTCGACGGTGATCTTGGTCAGCAGGTAATTGATCTCCCAGACGCTCAGCGTGGTGGCTTCAGATGGGGATGCATTGAGCAGGTCGGTGTTGGTCACGATGCCGATCAAATTGCCCTGTCCATCCACTACCGGGTAACGGCGGACGTGGTCTTTCTTCATCATGGCCAGCGCATCCTGCACCGGGACATCTTTCGTGATCGTTAAAACTGGTCGAGACATTCTTTCTTCAACCAACATGTTTGAAACCCTCCTATCATGAATAGAATTCTACTTAATATTTTACATGATTCATATATGGGCGTGCGTGTAGTGCAGAATGATTGAATATCGTCATCGTGATAGGAGATTGAAAGTTTCATTCGGGTGCAAAGGGAATTGAATTTGAGATTATTACTGGAAAGAGCGGGTGATGAGATTCGAACATCGTCCCCTTGCGGGGGCTCACGAATGTTGTTTTGAGTTTGGATTTCTTACTGGAAAGAGCGGGTGATGAGATTCGAACATCGTCCCCTTTATGGGGATATTACCCCCTTGCGGGGGCTCACGAATGTTCTTTTGAGTTTGGATTTCTTACTGGAAAGAGCGGGTGATGAGATTTCGAACATCGTCCCCTTCCGGGGGCTCACGAATGTTCTTTCGAGTTTGTATTTCTTACTGAAAGAGCGGGTGATGAGAATTCGAATATTACCCCCTTCCGGGGGCTCACGAATGTTGTTTCGGGTTTATATTTCATATTGGAAAGAGCGGGTGATGAGATTCGAACTCACGAATGGTACCTTGGGAAGGTACTGCCTTACCACTTGGCGACACCCGCCTGATGTAGAAGCATTATAAGGATAGCCAAAATCCTTGTCAAGGAGAGCTGCTCTATCTCATACATCCCGCTTCAACAGCCATTGGGTGAGGTCATCCAGGATCTGTCTCGAATTGGAAGGGGAGCAAAGCTCTCCCAGGGCTGCCAGAGCCTTCTGAGTATACTCGTCTGCCTTATGGATGGTGGCTTGTTTTGCGCCAGTCTCCCCGAGCATATCGGCCAATTCAGTCGCGTCTTCCGAGTGAATGGGGCCTTCCAACCAGCGTTTTGAAAATGGATTATCGTCAGCCAGGCCGAGGAGAATGGGATAGGTTTTTTTCCCTTCCACCAGGTCACTGGCCGCGGATTTCCCGGTGATGGATGGATCGCCCCAAACACCGAGGTAATCATCCACGATCTGAAAAGCCATTCCCAGGTTGTGCCCAAATTCGACCGCGGATAAGGCAACTCTGGGTGATGCGCCAGCCAGTATCGCGCCGATCTGCGTGCAAGCCGAAAGCAGTGCGGTGGTTTTCCCGGCGATCATCTCGAGATACTCCCGATCGGATATTGGCTGCCTGGACTCAAAATCAATATCCAGATATTGGCCCTGGGTCAACCTGAGGCAGGTTTGATTCAAGATCAGATACGAACGGGCAACCAGGTCAAGGTCAAAGTTCTTTTGCAGATCCCATATCTTCTTAAGACCGATTGTAAATAGTGCGTCACCCGCGTTGATGGCCTGCGCCACACCGACCGTTTTCCACAGGGTCGGTCGTCCATGCCTGATCTCGCTATGATCTTGAATGTCATCATGGATCAGCGAGAAATTATGAATCAATTCGATGGCAGCACCAGCCTGGACCGCGTTCTTCCAATCTCCACCGAGTGTCTGTGTGATCAGCAACAACAATATGGGCCGAATACGCTTGCCCTGCGAAAGGTCATCCAGCCAGCCCAGGTGGTAAGAGATCATATTACGCATCTCTCGATAGGTTTCAGAGAAGGAAAGGTCAATCGTCGACCGCAGGTCGGCTTCCACGGCGGCGCGCATCTCGGAAATGATGGGATATTGCTCCAGTGGATTCATGTGAGTTTGATCAACTTTGGTGTCTGGAATAATGAATGGATGGAATCAATACCCGCTGCGAACATGGAAATAACCAGTTCCCGGTTCACCTGATCGACCGTGGCGATGGTCTCTTCCTCCGAAACAGTGGCCGCTTTCAGTATCCGCCCGGCGATCCCAACCAGAGATGCACCCAGCCCAATAGATTTGGCGACATCCAGGCCATCTTTGATCCCTCCGCTGGCAAGGACGGGAATATGAGGCGCGGCGGCTTTAACCTGTTGGATGGCCTCCGCGGTGGGGATGCCCCAATTCCGAAAAGCAGACGCGATTGTCCGCTGTCCCTTATCTGTCATTCGGTGCATTTCCACCTGTGACCACGAGGTCCCTCCAGCGCCGGCCACATCGATCGCCGCAACACCCATCCCGGCGAAAACGGCTGCCAATTCGCCGGAGATGCCCCAACCAACTTCCTTAATGATGACAGGCACACCGATCTGGCGGACGACCTGTTCAATTTTCTTCCGGAGTCCTTTCCAATCGGTGTTGCCTTCCGGCTGGAGGGCTTCCTGGACGGGATTTAGATGCAGGATCAGGGCATCTGCCTGGATCATGTCTACGGCTTTTCGGCATTCATCCAATCCATATCCATGATTGAGCTGAATGGCACCTACATTGGCCATGAGTAAACTGTTGGGTGCGTGTTTTCGGACTTGAAAACTGTTGGCCTGGCGTGGATCGTCCAATGCGGCTCTCTGGGATCCAACCCCCATCGCAATGCCTGCATGTTCCGCGGCGGTTGCCAGATTCTGATTGATCTGGGTTGCTTCTGGAGTGCCGCCTGTCATGGAAGAAATGAATAATGGAGAACGCAGATTCTTCCCGAGGAAGGTAATATCTGTGGAGATCTCCTTCATATCTTAATTCTGGTAATGCGCAATGGATAAACCGATAGCGTTCAAGTCCAGTCGTGATCCCGGATTGAACATCCTCTTCCAGGTTGATCTGGATATGGTCCTGCTTGCGATTGGAGATCAAGGTATCTTTCATCGTCAAATGGTGTTCCTTCACTTAGTACTATAATCAAGGTCATCAGACCTGTCAATTTGAAGCCGAATCTGTTAATCGGTTTCCTTGACAGGCGGCTGATGAAAGATACAATTCACTTAGTAACAAACATAGAAATTTGGAGGATACGAATGGCAGAGACTCTGGAAGGTGTTAAAGAAGTAATTGCAGAAGTCATGAAGATGGACACAGCCAATATCTCCCTTGAAACACGTTTTATCGAAGACCTTAAAGCTGATTCAATGGATCAATTCTTTCTTATTGATGGGTTTTGCGAAAAATTTACCCTCAATATCAGCGATGACGACGCCCGAAACATCAAGACGGTAGCCGATGTCGTCGCTTATGCTGATTCCCATAAGAAATAAATCCTGATTGAAAAGAAATCAACAGGGCGCAAGGTTTACTTGCGCCTTGTTTGTTTTCCATTAAAGCAAATCGATGATCTCTTCCGGCTGGTGGGCGACTTTGACGCCGGCGGTTTCAAGGGCGATCATCTTGCTCAACGCCGAGCCGGTAGCCCCGTCGATGATCGCTCCGGCATGCCCCATCCTCTTTCCGGGGGGAGCGCTCTGCCCGGAGATAAATGCCACCACCGGTTTATTGATCTCATTGGAGATGTATTCCGCGGCTTTTTCCTCATCGGTCCCGCCAATTTCCCCAACCATGATGATCTTCTCGGTAAATGGATCCGCTTCAAACAAGGCGAGCATATCGATGAAGCTCGATCCGATGATCGGATCGCCGCCAATGCCAACACAGGTGGATGCACCCAGATCGTGCTGTTTCAATGAAAAGAGAATTTCGTAGGTCAGGGTGCCAGATCGGCTGATCACCCCGATGTTGCCAGGAATGGCGATATTCCCAGGGATGATCCCCACTTTGCAAACACCCGGAGTCAAAATACCCGGGCAGTTCGGTCCGATGATGGTGGTATGACGCTGTTCGGCATACGCGACCACTTTCATCATATCCTGAGCGGGAATGCCTTCAGTGATACAAACGATCAATTCCATTCCGACATCGATGGCTTCGAACAAGGCATCGGTTGCATGGCGAGCAGGGACAAAAACCACCGTGGTGTTCGCTCCGGTCGCTTCCTTGGCCAATTTTACCGAGTCAAAAACCGGGATTTTTCCATTGAGGACCCACTCTCCACCCTTCGCAGGCGAGACCCCGGCCACCACATTCGTCCCGTACTCAACCATGTTTTTGGTGTGAAATAGGCCTTCATTTCCGGTGATTCCCTGAACAATGACGCGGGTGTTTTTTCCAATCAAGATACTCATGAATTTACCCTTTCGCCAGTGTGACTGCTGCTTTGGACGCTTCGCTCAAGGATTCAAACACCTGAGGTTTGAGCTCGGCCAGAATGGAAAGACCATCCTGGGCATTCGTTCCGATCATCCTGACAATCAGGGGGATGGGCTTTTCCATTTGTTTGATGACGGATAAAACGCCCTTTGCCACCTCGTCACAGCGGGTGATGCCTCCAAAGATATTGACCATCACCACTTTGACCTTTGGGTCGGATAAAATGATCTTCATGGCCGCAGCCACCTTTTCCGAGCTTGCCCCGCCGCCGATATCCAGAAAATTAGCTGGCGAACCCCCGAAAAACTTGGTCATATCCATGACCGTCATCGCGAGTCCGGCGCCGTTCACCAGGCAGCCGATATCGCCATCCATTCGTACATATGAGAGACCATATTTGCGGGCTTCGATCTCGGACGGATCTTCGACATCCATATCGCGGAGTTCATTCAGTTCAGGATGCCGATACATGGCACTGTCATCCAGAGTGATCTTTGCGTCCAGTGCGATCAGTTGTCCGGCGGGGGTTAATACAAGGGGATTGATCTCTGCCAGCGAGGCATCCAGGTCACGATATGCGGACCATAATCCACGGGCAATCTCAAGGAAAGGTTTCCAATGTACGTGGGGAAGGTCTATGCCGCTGGCGATTTCGCGGGATTGGTATTCTTTCAAACCTAGAAGGGGATTGATCCAAACCTTGACGATCTTTTCCGGTTCAGAGCGAGCGATATCTTCAATATCCACTCCACCCGAGGATGATGCGATCATCACGGGCCGGTGCAGGTTTCGATCATTGGTTATTCCGAGGTATATTTCCCGATCAAAGGAAATCGCTTCATCCACGAGCACTTTCCGCACCCGTAATCCTTTGATCTCCATCCCAAGAATCGCGGTTGCCAGGTCTTCCGCTTCTTTCGGATTTTTGGCTACACGGATGCCGCCGGCTTTTCCGCGCCCCCCAACCAAGACTTGGGATTTTATGACTACCCTGGTTCCTAATTCTTCGGCTGTTTGTCTGGCTTCACTGGCTGTAAGAGCTACTCTGCCTCTGGGATGGGGATTCCATACGCGAGAAGATCTGTTTGGAGTGATACTCGTGAATTTCATCCATTCTCCCCGAACTATTAGATTGTCTGACCGAGACTGATTCTACCCTAATTTTTTAATAGCAAATAAAAACAGAGATAGAATTGTCTCCTATCTCTGTTGGTAGATCGATGAATCGATGTCTTCATTAGCCTTTGAGGTAATTCTCGAGCGCTTCCTTGCTGATCCGATACGCGCTGCCGATCTTGCGGGCTTTGAGATCACCGGCTGTGATGGCTGCCACGATATCTTCTTCAGACACCTTTAGAATGGAAGCCGCTTCGGCTGGGGTCATCACATCGGCCATGCCATTGGTTGGTACGGAGCCGCCCGCCTTGGCGTGTTTGCGGCTGATGCACCGGTCATTCCCTGCAGCGATTGGGAGAGGACATTCCCAATGCCCAAACCAGCGCCAATACCGGCTGTCAAGCCGGCACCGCCGGTTGGATTTTGGGCTGCATCGCGCATGGCATCTGCTGCCTGCAATTGGGTGTAGGTTTGCATATCCAGCATACCCATCGCGCGCAGTTCTTCGGCGGATTTCTCGGAGGGTTTGAGGTTGGCAATATAGAATGACTTGAAGGTTAATCCGATCGCCGCAAAATCATCCTGCGCTTTGGCTCGTACACCCGCGCCTAATTCTTCGGTCAGGGCAAGCAATTGCACGACCGAGTTCTTGGCCGCTGTTTCTGATAGAAGATCTTGCAATTTGGATAGCAGCATTCCACGCAGCCGGTTTTCGATATCAGCCATACGGTAGATGCCCTGTGCGCCACAAATCTGGACGACAAATTGCTGTGGGTCCTTTAATCTGAACTGATAGGAACCATAAGCCTTGCAGCAGTGCCACACCCAAACCCATGCCGGGATTGCTGACGATGATCGGCTGAGGTGTTCCCCATTTTCGGTCTGCAAATTCACGCATGGAGACATAATAGACTTCAGCAGTGAATGGCGTTCGGTCGTTGAACGCTTTTCCGATGAAGTCAATCAGGTATGGGATATTGGCTGTGACGATGGTATGCCGGCCAGGACCAAATACATCCAGCGCTTTTCCATCCCGGAAAAACACTGCCTTTTGTGATTCACGGACAATCACCTGTGAACCGATCCGCAGATCAGCCACGCCCACTTCAGGGAAACGATGGACGATTTCATCCAGCATTTCACTGGGGTATTCTACGACATCAAAAATTCTAGCCATTTGATCTGCTCCATCTCCTCGAGGAAGAATTATGAGATACCGGTCATCACATCAGCACGCCGGTCGAATGTTTGCACTGCCTGATCGGATAACGTGATCAGATTACGGATTGCAGCCGGCAACCCATCTGATTGAAATGGAAGCTTCCACATTATCAACCGCTTTTTCAATTTGGTCAGCCAGATCCAGCATGGCAAGGTCATACTGATAAACCTGTGCCAGTTCTGCCTCATTGACCTTTACCGCATCAAAGAACCCTGATATCCATAGGACGCTTTCTGATCCGGTCAATAATTGACGAATTTTTAGTGCGGCGATTTCGAGATCGCCGACAGTTTCCAGGTCTCCTTCCTTGATCAGTTCCCGTTGAAGAGTTGAGATTCTTTTCCAGATCTCGTCAAAACGGTCTGCGATCGTATCGCGAACGATCTTTATCCGAATGTCTTCGGTTTTCCCTTTCAATATATCCCTTGAATCCAGGGATTTTGCTCAATAATTTCCGTATTATATCCTGCTGAGCGGTTACCTTATCAAACATATCCGTCATTTTTCCTCCTCATGCCGGTATTGGCAAATTAATTGCATCAGTAGTCAAATCCTTATGTCATTATAGGATTATTGAATCTTCTCACAATATATACGAACGATATTGTGGAAGTTTCTCAGTGAGAGTAAATCTAACCTGGTTAGTAATTAATGAAGACAAGCCGGAAAAATAGTTTCTTGTAAGGTTTCTGTAAGAATTATCCATTGTATTCGTGCTTGTTTAATCTATAATCAGCATTAGATTATTACTTGTGAGAATATCTAAAACTGGAAGGAGGTGAATATCATGATGATCCACTGATGAAAAAGGCCAGGGTCTTGTTGAATACGCTTTAATTCTTGTTTTAGTCGCCGTTGTTGTCATCGTTATCCTTGCCCTGTTAGGACCCGCTATCGGAAACATCTTCAGTAACATCGTTCAATCCATCTAATGGATATCCTGGCAAACCATTTCAGGTTCGCCATACCTGAAAGACCCTGTCTTAGACAGGGTCTTTCTTTTTGTATAAAACCTCTAATGCTGTCGTGAACTTCATTTTGGGAGGGAACTGGTGATTGTCCTTTGATCTTAGCTCATGACCATTGTAAGCTTACTGTAAGATATAACTGACGCATTCCGCTATGCTTACCGTATAATCAGAATATATCTATTGAAGAAAAAACCTTCAAGGAAAGGAGAAAATATCATGATGATCAAAGAAAAAGGACAAGGCCTTGTTGAATACGCTTTAATTCTTGTTTTAGTTGCCGTCGTAGTAATCGTTATCCTCGCTCTATTGGGACCCGCCATCGGAAACATCTTCAGCAACATTATGACCTCCATCTAACAGATGATCGTGGCGACCAAATCGCTATGCCAAACATTAAGGACCCTGTCCAAGACAGGGTCCTTGTCATCTGACCGGTTGCACCACCTGGCAAGATGCTTGCACCTTACCCATCGAAATCAAAGCAGACTTGCTTGACATTTAAGGCAGTTTGGATATGATAGCATAAGTAATCATTCACCAAGTGAAGAGACGGGAGGCTGTTATGGCTCAAAGTACCAAGCGACGCGGAAGGATTTTTATCTTAATCGCAATAATCCTTATTCTGGGGGTGGCTGCGTTATATTTGTTGATCGTTCGTCCGTAAACCCTATCCGCCCAACAATCGCAAGCACTCCCGCCCCGGCCGACGAAATGTCTAACATCGTTATGAGCGTTCAAGCCGTGCCGTATGGAACCGATACTAACCAGGAAATACTTTACTACTGTTCCATATCCAAAGAATCTGATCGTGCCCGGTGTATTTTATACCGATATCAGTGAATTGGTTGGGAAACGAGCCAAGATTGATCTGGATGCGAAAATGCCCATTACCAGCAGTCTGGTGCAAGATCAGGCTGACAGGCTCACTCTCAGCTTTTAAAATCCCGGAAGGAATGGTGGCAGTCACCATCCCAATGCTAAACTCGATCTCGAGCGTGGGATATGCACCTCAACCAGGTGACCATGTGAATGTGATCGCTACGATGATGTTTGTCGATCTGGATGCTTCCTGGCAATCCATCCTGCCGAACGGGCTGGCAAGTGTAATCAATACTCACCGGGTTCAGCCGAAACGCCATCAGCGGTAGCTTTCGCTCAAGGGTGGGAGAAGGTGGCTCTCAAGGCCGAGCGGAACAAGACCAATCGCTTGCTCAACCGGTCTACTTGCAGCCATCCGAAGCACAAAGACCCCGCCTGGTCTCTCAAACCATCCTCCAGGATGTCATTGTTCTGGATGTAGGTGAGACTTCTGATACTCCGGCAATTGTCACTGATCAGGCTCAAGCGACACCGACCCCGGCACAAGGTCAACAGCCAGCGGCTGCGCCTGTAGTAAAGAAACCCAAGATCATTACTTTGGTCGTCACACCGCAAGATGCGGTTACATTGAACTATTTGATGTATTCAGGCGCCGAGATGAACCTGGCCCTTCGTGGTGCAGGTGACGAACAACGAGTCAAGACCGACGCAGTAACTTTACAATACACAATGGACAGCTACTCGATTCCTCTCCCTGCCAAACAACCATATGGTCTTCAACCTGGTAAGACAGAACTTACCCTCCCGGCAGGACTGGAAGATGCCCAACCAGCGCCTCAATAGACTGGGAAGGTAGGAATATCACGGACAAATAAGGGGAATGGTAAGCCTGTGACCAACAGGCTTACCACCTATGTAGTCAATAGCGTAGGTTAATTTGGAGTAATCTATGGGTGAATGCTGATAAGATCAGGGTTCTCATCGTCGACGATAATCCTGAAACTAGAGAAAATATCCGTAAGCTTCTTCAATTTGAGAGTAATGTTGAGGTCGTGGGCGCGGCCCGAACAGGACTGGAGGGGATTGAGCTTGCCACAGAGACTCAACCTCATGTGGTCCTCATGGATATCAATATGCCGGATATGGATGGGATCGCGGCAACAGAAGCCATCCGCCGGAAACTGCCATTTACCCAGATCGTCATCCTGTCCGTCCAATATGATCCCAAATATATGCAAAAGGCTATGCTGGTGGGTGCGCGCAATTTCCTGGCGAAACCGCCCGCGATTGATGAATTAATCAATACCATTCAAACCGTGGGGAAGATGGCACTCGAAGAAGAAGCTCGAGTGAATCTCGCACAACAATTTCAGACAACCGTGGGCGGAAAACCGAGTTTATGCTCACCCACGGAAAAATCATCACGGTGTACAGTCCCAAAGGCGGAGTAGGCACTACCACGATCGCGGTCAACCTGGGTATCACGCTCATGAGCCCTGATTCAAAAGTGATTGTTGTGGACGCCAACCTTCAATATGGCGATGTGGCGGTTTTCAATAACGAACAAGCCCGTAATTCTGTGGTCGACCTGACCCCGAGAGCAGCAGAATTGGATCCGGATATTAGTGGGTGATGTCGTCATTGTTCACAAATCTGGATTGAATATCCTTGCTGCACCACCCAGGCCTGAAATGGCAGAAAATGTTAAGCCGGGTGAGTTTAAATTGGTAGTGGAATACCTGCGATCACTTTATAGCTATATCATCATTGACACAGCCTCGCATCTTTCTGAGACAGTTCTGGATGCCATTGAAGTCTCTGATGCAGTGATACTGATCACCACCCAGGAAATCCCATCCATTAAGAATGCCAAATCCTTCCTAACGCTGGTCGACCAATTCCAAATCGGCCGTCAACGTGTTATATTCATTATGAATAAGTATGACAAGCGGATTGCCTTGTTGCCGGATAAGATCGGTGAGAGCTTGAAGCAAGAAATCAATGCAGTGATCCCATTCGAAGAACGAATTGTATTGAACTCAATCAACACAGGCGTTCCATTCATGATCGATAATAAAACGCAACCGATAGGCAGAAGTATGCTGGCATTCGGAGAAATTGTTAAAGAGAAATTGAAGAAACTAGAAAATGCAGATATTGAAAAAGCTGTTGGGAAATTTTAAAAAGTAATGGAGTAACCAAACATGTCCTTATTATCAAGAATTGGTAGCGGTCAGGGGACAGCATCTCTCTCCAATAATGAAGAGAATCCACAGGCGCCAACAAATCCCACTTCGCCACTTCAGCAGAAATGGGTTTCACCATTTGTTCCATCAGGCGCTCAAGATACACTGATGGATCTTAAAACGCGGGTTCAGAATAAATTGCTCGCGGAAATGGATCCCGCGACAGATGTATCGAAAGTGGATGAAGTCAAGAAAACGATCTGGACACTATTTGAACAGATCCTGGTGGAAGAAAATATCATCCTGGGTCGGCAGGAAAAAACCCGTCTCTTTGAACAAATCAGCGCAGAAATCTTAGGTTTCGGTCCTTTGCAGAGGCTGTTGGAGGATGGGACCATCACAGAAATTATGGTCAATGGCGCCACCAAGCTCTATATCGAGCGTGGCGGTAAACTCTTCCGTGAACCGAGTGCGTTTGAGAGTCAATGAGCATGTGATGCGTATCATCGATCGTATTGTGGCTCCATTAGGCAGGCGCGTCGATGAATCCAGCCCGTATGTGGATGCTCGTCTTCCAGACGGCTCCCGTGTGAACGCGATTATTCCTCCCATCTCTCTGGTTGGTCCTGTTCTCACCATCCGTAAATTCTCCAAGAACCCGATCACCATCGACCAATTGGTTCAATTTGGATCCGCCACCCAGGAAAGCATGATCTTCCTGAAAGCGTGCGTGGAATCAAGATTAAATGTGGTCATTTCAGGCGGTACTGGTTCTGGAAAAACCACTCTACTTAACATTCTTTCTGGATATATTCCTGATGACGAACGCATTGTGACCATCGAAAATGCAGCCGAGCTTCAACTCCGGCAGGAGCATGTGGTCACCCTCGAGTCTCGCCCTCAAAACATTGAAGGAAAAGGAGAGGTGACCATCCGTCACTTGGTTGTGAATGCCCTCCGAATGAGACCAGACCGGATTGTCGTAGGTGAGATCCGCGATGAAGCCGCCCTGGACATGCTCCAGGCGATGAACACCGGTCATGATGGATCCATGACAACCGCCCACTCAAACAGTCCGCGTGATACCCTGTCTCGTATGGAAACGATGGTTTTGATGGCGGGTATGGATTTACCTGTCCGAGCTATCCGTGAGCAAATTTCATCCGCTATTGACCTGGTGGTTCATCAGGAACGTATGAAGGATGGCACTCGTAAAATTATAAGCGTAACCGAAGTCTCTGGAATGGAAGGCGACGTTATCACGACCATGGATATCTTTGCATTCGACTTGCAGGGATATGAAAATGGACGGGTAGTCGGAAGATTGAAACCAACCGGGTTGCGCCCGAAATTCATGGACAAAATAGAGGCATCTGGTATCCGGCTGCCTCCACAGATCTTTGGTATTGGTACGAATGCTACGGAAATAAGGCTGGCATGGATCCATACCAATTGATGCTTCGAAGGATTGAATTATGACTGGTCTGACTCTGGTTTTGGTCATCGGGAGCGCGATCGCCTTCATCTTGCTGGTTGTTGGGATCGTGATCTCAGTCACCAGCGAAAGGTCGATGGTTGAAGAACGTCTTGGCCGATATATCGAAGATGAAGCGCAATATGAGAAGACCAAAGAGGCTATAAAAGACGCTCCCATCACCGACTGGATCACCAGGCAGGTGGAAAGATCTTCCATGGGCGATCGGATCGGTAAAGAATTAGCCCGGGCAGATCTAAAATTCAAACCTGGCGAGTATATCGCTGTGATGGTGATCGCCGCGTTTGGGTGGGTGCGGTCGGATTTTTCATCGGCTCGAATTCCATCTTCGTGGCGATATTGGGCGCCGATATTCGGTGCGTTCTTACCCAGAATGTATGTTAAACGTGAACAATCCAGACGGTTGGTTCGATTTGATCCGCAATTGGCCGATATGTTGAACTTGATGGTGAACGGTTTGAGGGCTGGTTATTCCAACCTTCAAGCCATGGAAGCAGTGTCGCGTGAAATGCCGAACCCGATTGCCGATGAATTCAGACGTGTGGTTCAAGAAATCTCCCTCGGCGTCTCCACCGAAAAAGGTCTGGATAATTTGCTCCGGCGCATCCCGAGCGATGACCTGGATCTGGTCATCACCGCCATGAATGTCCAACGTGAAGTCGGTGGTAACCTGGCGGAAATCCTGGATACCATTTCGCATACGATCCGTGAACGCGTCAGGATTAAGGGCGAGATCAGAGTGCTGACTGCTCAGGTTATGTATTCAGGTCGATTCCTCTCCATGATGCCTTTATTCGTGATCGGTATCCTTTATCTGCTGAATCGGGAATATATGATGGAATTTTTCAAACCAGAAATCGTTCCCCTGCGGCTACATCGCACTGAGTGTGGGCGCGTTGATGATTATTGCCGGTTACTTTGCCATGAATAAGATCGGTCAGGTAGAAGTATAGAAAGTGATGGAGGTTAGACCATGATCGCGTTATTAGTTCTCGGAGGATTGGTCTTGGTTGGGGCAATCATTTTGATTGTCATCGGTTTACGCATGCCTGAGGCGGAAGATATCCTGCAGAAGCGTCTGGCTGAATTCAGCACTTTCGATGGCGTAGTCAATCTGGAAGAAATCGAATTGGCACAGCCATTTTCTGAACGAATTATCTACCCGTTAGCTCGTAAAATGGGAGAATTCGCGGCAAAACTTACTCCCCAAAACGCATTACAAAACACACAGCGCAAGCTGGAATTGGCGGGGAATCCGGGGCGAATGGAACCCTCCATGATCCTGGTTCTTCAATTTGGTATCGCGGTTCTGTTTGGTGGATTACTCATACTGGTATTCACCGTGGCCAAAACCAATTGGCCATTCGGCCGGATTATGCTCATAGTTGCAGCTTTCACCATATTAGGGTTTTACTTCCCACAGATGTGGCTGAGCAGTAAGATCGGACGCCGACAGAAGGAAGTCAGACGCGGTATGCCGGATGCGCTGGATCTGCTCACCATCTGTGTGGAAGCCGGCCTGGGTTTCGATGCCGCGATGCACAAAGTGAGCGAAAAATGGACGAATGAAATCTCACTGGCTTTTGGGCGGGTGATTCAAGAAATACAACTTGGAAAATTACGCCGTGAAGCATTGCGAGATATGTCTGATCGGATCGGCATACCCGAAATGACCAGTTTCGTTGCCGCTGTGATCCAAAGCGAACAATTGGGTGTAAGCATGGCCAAAGTGCTGCGGATCCAGTCAGATCAGATGCGGGTCAAACGACGTCAGATGGCGGAGGAAGAAGCACATAAAGCGCCAATCAAAATGTTGATCCCGATGGCAGGGTTGATATTTCCAAGCCTGATGATCGTTTTATTGACCCCTGCCGCTCTCAAGCTGATGCACTCCGCGCTAGGTGGCATGTTCTAGAATAAGTACAAACATTTTCCTGGAAAGGTGGGCGAATGGATCGACCCGCCGAATTTCTATACCATGTGTTCTGGCATGCTCTGGATTGGATCTATCCGCCAATCTGTGCGGGTTGTGGTCAGCCGGGCCAGATCTGGTGTGAGAGTTGTCAGAGTTCCGTCAAGAAAATTTCAGGCAACCTGTGCGATCTATGCGGCTATCCCGCCGGAGATTTCGAAATTTGCCCGGGATGCGATACTTATGATCCGCAATTTACGGCAATCCGGTCTTGGGCTGTTTATTCCGGTGGCGTAAAAGAAGCGATCCATTCTCTGAAATATCAAAATAATCTTTCACTTGGAATCGCTTTTTCGGATTCCCTGGTGAAGTTGATCCATCATAACGGATGGAACCTGGATGTGGTGATACCGATTCCACTCAGTAAAAACAGAATGAAAGAGCGGGGATACAACCAGGCAAATGTCCTGGCATTTCCGGTTGCGATGGCATTGGGTAAACCCCTGGACGAGAAATATGTCATCAGAACAAAAAATACTGAATCCCAGGTTCATTTACATCAAAATGAGCGCGCGGCTAATTTGAAGGATGCTTTTACAACGACCGGCACTAAGTGGAAGAATAAAAATGTACTGATCGTTGATGACGTGATCACCACCGGTTCAACCATCAACGAATGTGCCCGAGTTCCTCATCAATTCGGGAGTAAAGCAGGTCTATGGCATTTCCCTGGCGAGAGCCGTCATAGGTGATATGACAGCTTGAATAATCAGGACATTTAGGCGAAAATAAGAATATCTCAATTCCTTAGGAGGATCCGATGGTCGCAAAAATTGATATTATTGGGAAAAACATGGAAGTCACGGATCGGATTGATGAATATGTACAGAAAAAAGTGGGTAAGTTTGATCGGGTGTTAACTGACCTGGATGAAGTGAGAATTGATCTTGGGTTTAGCAAATCCGCTCGAAGCGCAGCAGACCGGCATGTCTCACAGATCACTCTCAGAGGACGAGGATTCGTCCTGCGTACTGAAGAACGAGCGGATGATCTATTTGCGGCATTCGACTCTTCCATGGATAAGATGCAGCGCCAGATTGAACGCTACAAGGGCAAACGCGCGAAAGGTCGTGGTGATGGCAAGTCCACGGCGGAAGTTTCCCCTGAACCTGTGGTCATGGATGAAAGCGATTCACCCATTGTAGTGAAGCGGAAAACCTTCCACCTGGTGCCCATGGATGAGATGGAAGCGCTTGAACAGATGAATTTACTCGGTCACGAGGAATTTTTCGTCTTCTATAACGTGGATAATAATTCCATTAATGTCCTGTATCGACGGCGTGATGGTTCTTATGGAGTCATCATTCCTGAGATTGCATAATCAACTTCAGCAAAATTGATTTAGTTTGTGAGATAGAGGGCTGTCCTTCACGACAGCCCTCGAGTATGAGAGGAGACGAGGTGGATCAAAAATATACCCAGGTTTATAAAGCGGCCGCACTGATCGATGATGATGGCATTCAGCATGAGGATCTGCAGAATTCCATTCTTCAGCTTCTAACAGCGGTTGGTGAAGACCCAGAACGGGATGGGTTGAAACGCACACCCGAAAGAGTGGCGCGCATGTATGAGGAGCTTCTGGGCGGTTATCGAACTGATCCGATCGCGATGGTGAATGACGCGCTCTTTGACGTGGAATATGACCAATTGGTCATCGTTCGGGATATTGAATTCTATTCGCTCTGCGAGCACCACATGCTGCCGTTCATTGGCAGAGCCCATGTGGCGTATGTGCCGGATGGGAAAGTCATTGGATTATCCAAAATTCCGCGCATTGTGGATATGTTCGCCAGACGGCTGCAGGTTCAAGAACGAATGACCAGCCAGGTGGCAGATTTTATCAATGAATTGCTGCACCCCAAGGGAGTGGCAGTTGTGATGGAGGCGTTCCATCTCTGTTCGATGATGCGGGGCGTGAAGAAACATGACGCCCGGATGACAACCTCTGCGGTGCATGGCTATTTCCGGACGAATATGGCGACCCGGATGGAATTTCTGGACAATATTTCCAGAGGATCAGAACCACTCCACATTTAATTGGCATTACACTAAGAGAAAGGATAAGCTGGAAGCTCTACCATCCAGCTTGTCTTTTTTAAGGTCTCCGCCAATTCAGCGAGCGTTTGTTCGGGAAGAAGTGTCACCAGGTCTGGCTTGAGTTGGGATACGGGCACAGCAATGAAGGCGAATTGCCAGATTTTGCTATCCATCACAATGCCATCGTCCAGAATGATGTCAATATCCATCGTACGGGGAGCATTTTTATCATCGACCCGGATACGTCCAAGATGATATTCAATATTCCGGAGGATCTGATATTTTAAGTGATCGTAGGGGATATCGGTTTCTATCTCCAACGCCATATTGTGATAATCGTTTCCCCCTCCGCCTTCGGGGTGGGTGATCCAAACGGAAGAGGATGACAGGATGGTCAGGGATTGTTTGAGCAATTGAATTGCCCGAGGGATGTTTTTTTCGGGAAAAATATTCGAGCCCAGGAGCAGGATTACGTTACGATCCATCCATCCATCTCTCGATTTCTACCCCGACAGAGCGGGCAAAACGGACGGCGCCTGGTTTCTCCACCCGAACCTGGACGCCCTTGACGTGGGCGAGGGTAAGTATGAAATTGGCGATGTCCTCCGCCAGGGCTTCGACCGTGAATCGCTGCGCGGATTCGGCAATGGAAATGGTTTTCTTGGTTATGGTTCGATAGTTCACACTGTCTTCAATATCATCTGATTTACCCGCATGGATGGTATCGGTAAACACAGTGATGTTGACAAGAATATCCTGCGGGTGCAGCCGTTCACTGTCATTGACTCCGATTACACCGCGTGCCAGAATATCATGAATAAGAATCCGATCCATTTGTTCTCCAATCGTTAAATCAGGTGTCGACCGCCGTCAACGTAAATGATATCACCGGTGATGTATTCTGGCCCGGAGAGGAGGAATAATAATGCCTGCCCGACTTCCTCAAGGGTCGCCCAACGTTGAGCGGGTATTTTCGCGACGATTCCTTTATCAACGTTTTGGTCTGCCGGGGGTAAGATCGCACCCAGAGCCAAACCGTTGACCTGGATACGCGGAGCAAGTTGAATGGCCATCGATTTTGTCATACTGGCTAATGCCGATTTGGATACGGTGTAAGGGAAGTGATCCGCTCCCGGTCGGAAGGCGCGCCAATCCAGGATATTGACGATTTTTCCCTTTTCCCCCTCAGGGAGTTCCTTCGCGAAAGCCTGGCATAGTAAGAAAGGCGATGTAAGATTGGTATTCATGTGCCGCAGCCAATCATCCAGACTTGTCTCCAGCATGGAAAGCGGATCAAAAATCGCGGCATTGTTGATTAGCGCATAGATCGGACCATAGGCGTTTGCCCGGTAGATAAGCTCGGAGGATTGGTTGAGGTCATTCAAGTCAGATTGAATGATATACGCTTCGCGGCCCAAAGCTTTGATCTCAGTCAGGGTCTGGGCGGCCAATTTCGGAGAATGTCCGTGGTGGAGTATGACATTCGCACCTGCGTGGGCAACAGTCAGGGCAAGACTTCGTCCTATCCGTCTGGCAGCCCCGGTGACTAGGACCGTCTTTCCATCCAATGGTTTACTGGCGTAAAATCCTTTTGATGTCATCTATCCTTCTCCCTGTTCTCTTCCTGTAGTGTAGATAGGAACGGCAAGCATGTCAAGATAATCCTATCTTCGGATGTCACTTATACAGAGGGGCTGCATCTAAATAAAAAGATGAATACAATCAAACAGAGGTGACAATGACTACAACAACTTATTCGATTCCCAATATTAATTGCAATCACTGCGTTCATACGATTAAAAGTGAGATCGCCGAATTGGAAGGCGTCAAAGAGGTCGAAGGCGATGTTCAACAGAAGAAAGTGACCATCACCTACGGACCTCCCACGACCGAAAAAGGGATTGTAGACCTGCTGACAGAAATTAATTATCCTCCCGAGGCATGATCGCATTCAAGCCTTAATGTAATGGGTAGCCTGGGAAATTAATGGCGTCTGCTCTCATTTTAATGGGCGCGGACGCTTGTTTTTTGGGGTTCCCGCAAGTTATTGCATGGTACAATTTTAAGATTGTACACCCAGGAGGACACGATGGCAGGCAATACAACCGAGCAGGAAAAAGCAATCAACACGATCAGATTTTTAGCCGCAGATGGAGTTCAACAGGCCAATTCAGGTCATCCAGGCTTGCCGATGGGTGTCGCGGCCATCGCATTCACCATCTGGACAAAACACCTCCGCCATAATCCGGCCAATCCAAATTGGATGAACCGCGACCGGTTCATCCTGTCAGGCGGGCACGGATCCATGCTGCTTTATTCCCTGCTGCACCTCACCGGATACGCGCTCCCACTTGACGAACTGAAACGGTTCCGGCAGTGGAATTCCCTGACTCCCGGTCACCCGGAATATGGGCTGACACCCGGGGTCGAAACCACAACGGGTCCCCTCGGGCAGGGATTTGCCAATGGGGTTGGCATGGCCATAGCTGAAGCGCACCTGGCTGCCGAATTCAATCGCGACGGATATCCGGTCATTGACCATTACACCTATGCCATCGTCACCGATGGAGACCTGATGGAAGGTGTCACATCGGAGGCTGCGTCACTGGCAGGACATCTCCAACTCGGAAAACTGATTTATTTCTATGATGACAATCACATCACCATCGACGGACCGACCGAACTGGCATTCACTGAAGACAGGGGAAAACGATTTGAAGCCTATCACTGGCAGGTATTGCATGTCAAAGATGGCAACAACGTTGCCGAGATTGATGCCGCGATCACACAGGCTAAAGCAGACCCACGACCGAGTTTGATCATCTGCCGGACCCATATCGGGTTTGGCTTGCCAACCCGCCAGGATACCAATAAAGCCCATGGCGAACCGCCGGGGGAAGAGGAATTGAATGGCGCCAGGCGAAATTTGGGATGGCCGCTTGAACCAAAATTCTTCATACCCGATGATGTCTTGGTCGATTTCAGGACGGCTCTCCAACGAGGTGCTGCCCAGGAAGAGGAATGGAACGATCAAATCAAACAGTACACAGCCCTTTTCCCGGAACCTGCTACTGAGTTGATGCGCAGGGTGTCAGGAAAGCTTCCTGCCCATTGGAACAAGGATGTACCTGTATTCCCTGCTGATCCGAAAGGGTTGGCTACCCGGGCAGCATCTGGGAAGGTATTAAACGCCATCGCGAGCAAACTACCTGAACTCATTGGCGGCTCCGCGGATCTGGCTCCGTCCAATAATTCTTGGATACAAGGATCACCCGATTTTCAGTCGGTCAGCCCGGAAGGTCGCAATTTTCATTTTGGCGTGCGTGAGCATGGGATGGGGGCGGTCGTCAATGGCATGTCTTATCACGGCGGGATCAGACCTTACGGTGCGACATTCCTGGTATTTTCCGACTATATGCGCCCGGCGATTCGAATATCGGCGCTCTCGCATTTGAAGAGCATTTGGGTATACACACATGACAGCATCGGTCTGGGGGAGGATGGTCCGACTCACCAGCCGGTGGAGCAACTGCTCGCGCTGCGAGCTATTCCCCAATTGGTCACCATTAGACCGGCGGATGCAAATGAAACCAGCATTGCCTGGCAACTGGCGATTGAACGGGATCATGGTCCGACGGCACTCATTCTTACCCGCCAGGCGGTTCCGACGTTGGATCGAACAATCCATGCCAGCGCGGATAATTTACGCCGTGGCGCGTATATCCTATCTGACCTGGGGACGGGCAAGCCTGATCTGATATTGATGGCATCCGGTTCAGAAGTCGGATTAATTGTGGAAGCAGGTGAGATACTGGCCAAAGAAGGATATCGTGTTCGGATGGTTTCCTTCCCCAGTTGGGAGCTCTTCCGCGAACAAGATGCTGACTACAGGCGATCGGTCTTACCAGAGAACATTCCGGCGCGAATTGCGGTCGAAGCGGGGACTACGTTGGGTTGGTGCAAATGGGTGGGCGATAAGGGTATCATCATAGGTTTGGACCGGTATGGCGCATCGGCACCATACAAAGATATTTATAAAAACTTGGGCATCACCACCGAACGGATCGTGGAAGAAGCCCATAGGCTGGTTAAGAAAGCAGGGTGATATGCGCATAGCCATTGGAACTGACCATGCTGGTTATAGCTTGAAAGAGGTTGTCCTGAAAACTGTTGCCAGCGAAGGGCACGAAATCCTTGACTTTGGCACATTTTCGGAAGACCAGGTTGATTTTCCCGATTTCGCCCAAAAGGTGGCGGAAGCGGTGCAAAAAGGCGAAGCGGATCGGGGTATCGTGTTATGCGGTTCGGGCATAGGCGTCTGCATTGCTGCGAACAAAGTTAATGGAGCTTACGCATCTGTCTGTCATGATGTCTATTCCGGTCACCAGGGAGTGGAGCACGATGGAATGAATGTGCTCTGCCTCGGTGGAAAAATCATTGGAACAGCGTTGGCCGGGGAAATTGTGACCGCCTTTTTACGGGCTGAGCAAAATCCGGAGCCACGGTACCTCAATCGGATCAATAAGATAAAGCGGATCGAATCATCTAGATCTTAAGGTGAATTATGAATTGAAGTATGCAGCTTTTTTCCCAGGGACAATCCATCTGGTACGACAATATCCAACGCCGATTGCTGGCATCAGGCGAGATGGCGCAATGGATCGATGAGGGGAAAATTTACGGCGTGACATCCAACCCGACGATCTTCAACAATGCCATCAGCAAATCAAACGATTATGATTCTTCCATCCAGACGATGGCATGGGCTGGCTGGAAGCCCGATCAGATCCTGGATCAAATCTCGCGGGAGGATATCCAGGCGGCCGCAGACCTTTTCGCCAGCCTGTACTCGAAAACAAATGGACTGGATGGGTATGTCAGTATTGAGGTCAATCCTCTTCTGGCGAATGATTCCGAGCAGACCATTCAAGAGGCGAAACGGTTATGGAACCTCGTCAATCGCCCGAACATTATGGTGAAGATTCCGGCTACGAAGCAAGGATTGCCCGCCATCAGCGCGGCGCTTGCCGAAGGCATCAACGTCAACGTGACGTTGATCTTCTCATTGAAGCGATACGAAGAAGTGATTGATGCATTCTTATCCGGCCTGGAGAAGCGAATAAAAAATGGATTGCCGGTGGATAAGATCGCATCTGTGGCATCCTTCTTTGTTTCAAGGGTCGACACAAAGGTGGATCAGCAACTGAAAGATCTGATCCAACGGGGTGAACAGATCGAGGAATGCACATCGCTTCTCGGTAAGGCAGCCATCGCAAACGCTCGTCTGGCCTATCAAATTTATCTCTCCCACCGGAAATCGAGACGATTTGGAGCCCTTGAGCAAAAAGGCGCACGATTTCAACGTCCCCTTTGGGCTTCCACAAGCACCAAGAATCCCGATTACCGCGATGTCATCTATGTGGAAGAGCTGATGGGTCCATATACCGTGAACACAGTACCTCCACAAACATTGGTTGCGCTACTAGATCATGCTGATATTCAAGACCGAATCTCCAAGGATTTGAATGCAGCCAAAAAAATCCCAGATCGTTTGAAAAATGTTGGCATATCCATCGACCAGGCGACCATGGAACTCGAAGAAGAAGGCGTCAAATCCTTTTCGGACGCTTACACTGCTTGCCTGGATTCTGATTGAAAAAAGAAGGCAAGAATTCATCTTTCAATCCGGTATTTTGAGCCAGGAAACCCAGATTCGAGTGACGCATCTCCGAGATGAACGCTTTATGGGGCGCTTGTACCAACAAGACGCTTCGCTTTGGAGTGATATTCCCAATCAACAGCAGGAAATCAAGAGTAGATTGGGATGGTTACTCTTGCCGGAGACATCCAGAAAATTAATTCCGGAGATCACTCAATTCCGCGATCTCCTTCTCTCGGAAGGGTTTGAATTGATCGCACTCCTCGGCATGGGAGGATCCTCGCTGGCACCGGAGCTATATGGACAGGTATTTGGCAGTCAGAATCAATTGAAATTGCACATTGTCGATTCCACCGACCCGGACCAGGTGCGTGCCATTACTCGCAGGTTGAATCCGAAGACCACTCTATTCATTGTTGCCAGTAAATCCGGCGGAACGACAGAGGTGAACGCGTTTTTGGATTATTTTTGGAATTGGGCACTGGAAACCTGTGGAAGTGGAACAGGGTCACACTTTGTTGCCATCACCGATCCAGGCACCTCGATGGAAAAGACCGCCCTCTCCCGAAATTTCCGCAAGATTTTCCTGGCCGATCCAACGGTTGGCGGACGCTATTCGGCACTGACGATTTTTGGACTCCTTCCAGCCGGTCTGATCGGGTTGGACCTGGATGAACTATTGAACCAGGCTGAACGGATGCAGAAACAATGCGATCCTTCCATACCTGCGGAAGCCAATCCTGGCCTGGTGCTGGGCGCCATACTCGGACAGGCTGCCCTTGGCGGACGAGATAAGCTCACGATCCTATGTGATCCGGGCGACGAACCCTTCGCGGACTGGTTGGAGCAGCTTGTGGCCGAAAGCAGCGGAAAACTTGGCCGGGGAATTGTTCCGATCGTGAGGGAGAAACCGCAAAGTCAGGCTTTTTACGGAGATGACCGGCTATTTGTTTATCTGAGAAGGATGGGTCAGCACGATCCATTCATCTCCAAATTGATCGAGAATCAGGTTCCATCACTGCTCTTTCCCATATCGAATGCCTACGAATTGGCCGGTGAATTCTACCGCTGGGAGGTAGCCGTCGCGGTTGCCTGCGCTGTCATCCGGGTGAATGCATTTGACCAACCGGATGTCCAGGATAATAAAACGCGAACCGTCCAGAAAATGGAAGAATTTAAACTCACCGGCAAATTCAACGAACCAACTCCAGATTGGGCATCCGCCAACATGCAGGCATTCGCATCAGAGAAGGTCCGTCTGACCGGAGCAGAGAATATTAAAGAAGTGCTGGAACGCTTTATGGCATCCGCTCAGAAGAACGATTACATTGCGATCAATGCCTATCTGCCTTATGAGCCTTCGGTGATAAAGGCACTTGAATCATTAAGGGAATACCTGCAATTGAATACTGGCCTTGCCACCACCCGTGGATTTGGCCCACGTTTTCTGCATTCCACGGGACAGATACATAAAGGAGGCGCGAACAATGGCCTGTTCCTCCTGATCACTGCTGCGCCAATTGAGGATCTCCAAACCGGTGAGACCACGTTTGGCACGTTGGAAAGGGCTCAGGCTCTTGGCGATTTCGAATCCCTCCAGGCGCGGGACCGGCGTATTTTACGGCTGGAAATTCCCAGAAACGGCCTGACTAAATTGGTGGAAGAAATCTTAGCGGATTAATCCAGATTTACATCCAACAAACCAGCCGCCGTTGCACTGTCCGGGGGCTGGTCTTTGATTTCCCTATTATGTGATCAGATGGACTGGCAGATCGTCATTCGCGATACCTTTCGTGAGGCACACCATTGCGCCGCCGAGACCTTATCCGCTTAATCATGTATAATCTCAGGGATATGAAAACCCAGATTATCCGAATTGAAGCATACGATAATCTTATTTCTTTATTGGATAAGATCACCCTGGCGGATACTCCCCGCTTGATATTGGAAGACACAGAAGCATTTGATTGGCTGGCTGAAAGAAACGCATTGCTCCGTCTGCATCGAAAGAGCACCGAGCTGGGTAAACAGATCGGTATGATTTCAGCCAATCCACAAACCCGGCTGATCTGCGAAGAGGTGGATGTTCAAGTCTTTGAAGATATTTCCTCCGCTCAGCACGACCGGTGGAACGTTACCTCACCCATCCGATTTAATCGTTCTGATCGATCTCCATTGACCAGACTCACCCCAAAGCCTGCAACTAATCCCCTGCTTGAAATTACGAAGCCGGTAAAGATCCTGCTGGGCGGGTTGTTTTTGCTTGCCCTTGTGGGCATCCTGATCATGGTAATCCCATCCAGCCGGGTGATCCTGACGCTTGAACAGATGAGTACTCCGGTTGAAATCCCATTCCAAATCTCAGCGGCTTTCACAGATATGACGATGACGGGGAATATTCCCGCCAGAATCCATACCGAAACGATCTCTCTTGCCAGGACCAATCCAGCGACTGAGACTGCGGTCATCCCTCAAGATTTCGCGCAGGGGACGGTCATCTTCACCAACATGACGGATATTACCCAAAACATCCCGATAGGGACGATGGTATCGACTGCTGGCGAGATGCCTGTACACTTCACGGTAACAGAAGAAGGAATACTGGAAGGTAGGATTGGATCCGAGATCGTGATTAAGGCGAAAGCCAGTGAGGCTGGCGAAACGGGAAATGTCGACAGTGGCGCTATCCGCCAAATCAACTCTTTGCTTGGAACGCAATTATCGGTCCGGAATGAGAGTGCTTTTAAAGGTGGATTGAGCCGTGAGGTGAATTCTCCGGGAGCATTGGATCGTAATGCGATCCGTGCGGAGGTAATGACCGAAATCAAGCAATTGACGATTGGCAAAATTTCCGAGGCATCCGATCCCGACCAACATCTGGTTGAATTGAGTTTCCAGATAGCCGACACCGTCTCGGAGGAATACTATCCCGAGGTGGGGCAACCAGGCAACACGATCAGCCTGGACACCACCGTGACCACCCAAATCCTGTTGGTATCCAGAAAGGTCCTGGCCGATTATTTCAATCGGGTGAATGCGCCGGGTCTATCTCCCGGGCAAGTGCTGATCCCAATGGAAGGTGAAGAGCTTTCGCTCGAATGCAAGGGAGCTGGATCCAATCAGATCTATGCCTGTGTCTTGCAGGGCAATAAGCTGACAGTCCGTTCCATAAACTCCAGAGAGGTCCAATCGATGCTGACCGGTCAACCCGTAAGCCAGGCAGAGACCATTCTTCGATCCCATTATCCAGAGCTTAATTCGGCGGTGATTGAAATTGATCCTAAAAGCTGGCCCTGGTTACCCTTTCTCGCATCCAGAATTCAAGTGGAGGTGAGGTAACATGCGGATTCTCGGCATTGATCCCGGGGAAAAAAGAATTGGGCTGGCTATCAGTGATGATCTGGGAATCGCCGCCAACCCTCTGGGTGTGGTCATGCATAGCAACCGCCGGGCGGACGCGGAGTCCATCTTGAAGATCGCTATGGATTCAAATGTGGAGCGGATTGTCATTGGCCAATCCCTGGATGACGATGGGAATCTGACCCCATCAGCCAGAAAAGCGATCCGGTTGGCAGACGAGATCCGCTTGCTGACGGAAATACCGGTTATGATGATCGATGAATATGGTTCGACTAATGAAGCTCAGTCCGCCGCGATAGAGATGAACATTCCCCGTAACAGAAGAAAAGGTCATCGAGATGCGATCGCCGCATTAATCATACTGCAGAGATATTTGGATTCAATCACATGAACCAACCCATTCGACGGAGACGAAAGAGAACAGGACGTTTCCTGTTGCCGCTGATCCTTATCGGCATATTGTGTTGCATTGCCACAACACTCTATGCGGTCGTTATGATACCAGATCAAGTGGCCAAACTATACGGCAGCCCATCAAGTGAATTGGGTGGACTGCAGAAATGGCAATATTCTTTCCGCCTCTACCAGTCTGGGGAGGATTTACTCGTGCCGCATGATCCTGATGGAGAAAGAACTTTGTTCGAGATCAGTCCGTCTGAGACTGTCCAATCCATCACAGGCAGGTTGGTACAGGAAGGATTTATTTCATCTCAGGAAACATTCACGAATTATCTGATCTATCGCGGGCAGGATCGCTGCCTGAGGAGCGGAGAATATTATCTATCCGGGTCGATGACCGGGATAGCAATAGCGGAAAAACTCTGTACTTCCGTAGGTGATCGGACGGTATTTTCTATCTTACCGGGCTGGAGAGCGGAAGAAATTGCCAACTCACTCGCGAGCTATGGTTTTCAATTCAATGGTCAGGAATTCCTCGAGGTAGTCAACCATCCGGATCAGATCTCTGACTTGCCTGCATCCTATCGTACTTTACCCTCCCTGGAAGGATTTTTATTTCCGGTGAGTTATCCATTGGACAGGGATATCACAGCATCTGAGTTTGTCCGCAATATGGTCATGCAATTCGACGATGCCATCACGAATAAGATCGAAAAAGGATGGACCAGGCAGGGCGTTGATCCATTCGAGGCAGTCGTGCTTGCTTCCATTGTTGAAAGGGAGGCGGTCATTGATGATGAAAAACCGATCATCGCTTCGGTCTTCTATAACCGAATAAAAGCCGGGATGAGGCTGGAGACAGACCCTACCGTCCAATTCGCTTTGGGGTATAACGACACCTTGAAGACCTGGTGGAAAGTCCCATTAAGCCTGGCAGATTTGCAGGTTAATTCCCCCTATAATACATATCAAGTGGATTCCATGCCGCCTGGACCGATCTGTAATCCAGGTATGGATTCTCTCCGCGCTGTTGCCTTCCCCGCGGATACGAATTATTATTATTTTAGGTCCGCCTGTGATGGATCTGGCCGGCATAATTTTTCGGAGACATTGGACGAGCATCTGAATTACGCGTGCCCTTGACGCGATCCGATGGAGGCATGAATGGAAGTATTGGGTGTGGATATAGGCGGTTCGGGAATCAAAGGTGGAATCGTGGACACGGTGGCTGGCGTCATGCTCGGGGACCGGTTCCGGGTCGCAACCCCGATCCCAGCCAAACCAGAGCCGGTTGCAGACTCGATCCTGAAAATCACGAATCATTTCGATTGGAAAGGGAAAGTTGGCGCAGGATTCCCGGGGGTCGTCAGGCACGGGGTCGTCTTAACTGCGGTAAATCTCCACCACAAAAGCTGGGTGGGTACAAAGATCGACGAGTTATTCCAGGATAAAACCGGATTACCGGTGAAAGTGATCAATGATGCTGATGCCGCCGGTCTGGCCGAAATGCGCCTTGGGGCAGGAAAAGGTCGGGAAACTGGAGTTGTCCTCATGCTTACTCTGGGGACAGGTATCGGATCAGCGATCTTCGTGAATGGGAATTTATTACCGAATACCGAATTCGGCCACCTGGAGATGAATGGAAAAGATGCCGAAAAACGAGCTTCGGCAGCAGTAAAGGACGAAAAAAAGCTCTCTTGGGAGGAATGGGGATCGAGATTGAATTTGTATATGAAACATGTGGAATCTTTGATCTATCCTGATCTGGTCATCATCGGAGGCGGGGTGAGCAATAAATTTGCTCAATTCCGCAAGTATATTCAGGTGGAAGCGGAAATCGTTCCGGCAAAATTCTTAAATAATGCAGGGATCATTGGCGCCGCGCTGGTAGCGGCAGAATCGCTCTAACCGATATAGTAGCTGAAATAAAAAGAACTGGCAGATTTGACCGTCTGCCAGTTCATTTTGCCTGTTAAGAATTATTTGGCCGCGTTGTAACCGGGACCTTTTTTAAAGAAGTCGGCATTGGTTTCAATGGACGGCATCAGATTAACCACCTCTCCAGCGGCCAGGGTGCGGGTGGACGTAATATGAACGGCATCACCATGGTGGTCGGTTCCATCAAACACTTCGGTGAAGCCAGCGGTACCAACCGGCTCGGCTAACTTCTCCGTGCCTTTGGCTTTGTAGGCAGATGGTACTTCATCTTCCGGGAAAATGGCTGCAAACGGGCATTCCGGAACACAGGCGCCACAGTCAATACAGGTATCCGGGTCGATATAATACCATGGCCATTCTTCGACCGGTTTTCCTGGCACGATGCATTCGACCGGGCATACTGTTGCGCAGCCTCCGTCACGAAGGCATAAACCAGTGATGACGTGGGTCATATTTTTCCTCCAAAGAAAATGTTATGATTCTGAAACGATTTTTCACTACAGTCCAGTTTACCAGATTCCACCAATTTGTCAGGTATTCCGCCCTTCGATTCTGGTATTTTAAGTAATAAGCATGTTCCCAAACATCCACTACCAGAAGAGGTTTTAATCCATCGGATACTGGGCAATCCTGGTTTAGGGTAGCCAGAATTGTGAGCGTATGATCCGCTTTCTGGCAAAGCCAGGCATATCCGCTTCCCAGACGGCCTAATCCGGTCTTTTCGATTTCCTCTTTCATCTTCGCCAGATCGCCGAAAGTGGATTGAATCGCTGTGAGTAGCTTTCCGGTCGGTTCACCGGATTGGGGTGGCTGCATATTTTCCCAGTAAAGATTGTGATTATAGAAGCCACCGCCGTTATTTTTGACCACCGTCCGTATATCCTCCGGTAGGACGCTCAGGTCAGACAGAAGCTGTTCGATGGTGTGTTTGCCAAATTGTGGATACTTTTCCAATGCCTTGTTACAGTTATTGAGGTAAGTCGCGTGGTGCTTGGTATAATGGATTTCTACCGTTCGGGCGTCGATATATGGTTCAAGTCCTTCATAGCTGTATGGTAATGGGGATAGTTCAAACGTCATTTGTTTTCCTCCTCTGACTGTTTTTTGTAACTACCTGTATCTTTTTGATTGTAGCGACCGGTAGAAACCTTGTCAAGCTGAACCAGCGAGGATCATGAGACCCGCAGACCGAAACCGTGCCTTCCTGATATTATTCATTGGCGTTCTTGCCGCTTCAACCGGCGCCATCTTTGTGCGTTTGGCACAGGGAGAAGAAATCCGTTCGATTGAGATCGCCGCCTACCGCTTGCTCTTCTCGGTAGCTATACTCACACCCATTGTATTGATCAAATTCAGGCAGGCATTTCTCCCGGTCTCAAAATCCATCTTGCTGTGGTGCATCCTGGCCGGATTCATCCTCTCGTTGCATTTTGCTTCCTGGATCACGTCGCTGGAATACACCACCATCGCCAGTTCGGTTGTGTTGGTGACCACCACTCCGGTCTGGTTGGGCTTGTTTTCGGTGATATTTCAGCGCGAAAAATTAACCCCACTCTTCATCTATGGGTTGATACTATCCCTGGCAGGAGGAGGGATCGTCGCATTGAGCGAGGAATGTCAGCTCTCCCTGGCCGGTTTTGTATGCGGTCAGGGAACCGCGCAAGCGGCGTCCCCGTTGTTGGGGAATCTGCTTGCCTTGATTGGCTCGTGGATGGCAGCCGGTTATCTGCTGATCGGTAAACGCGTCCAAAAGACGATATCCATTACCCCATACATCACGCTGGTTTATGGGGTGGCGGCCATCTTCCTGGTTGCCATGAGCATTATATCCGGCGGGCAACTTCTACCCCGAAGTATGAACGGATTCCTCTGGCTGCTGGGTCTGGCCATTTTTCCCCAACTCATAGGCCACACCAGCTTCAATTGGTCGTTAAAGCATTTCTCTCCCACGTATGTGTCCATTGCTCTATTGGCAGAACCCATCGGATCGACAATTCTGGGCATATTCATCTTCAAAGAGATCCCCTCCATTTTGAAAATTGGAGGGGCATTATTCATTCTGGCGGGTATTTTGATTGTCAGTCTGAATCAATCAAGATTGGCCGAATCATCTACCAGTCTGGAAGGTCATCTGCCGTAAATTCGGTTCATCTCCGCGATTTCAGCCGCCAGATCCGGGCTGATTTGATCGTCCTGCATCCGCCAACCCCAGTTCCCGCCTGGCCTTCCGGGGAAATTCATCCGGGCGTGAGTATCCAGACGGAGAAAATCCTGCATTGGAGCGATGGCAAATATCGCAACCGAGCTCCAGATCGCTCGGATCATATCCCAGGCGATATCTTCCCCGGTGCTGTGCAAATAATCCCTGCAATATTTCACTTCCTGCCGAGGCGCTGTTCCGAACCATCCGATCGTTGTATCGTTATCGTGGGTGCCGGTGTAGGCTACACAGTTTTGAACGTAATTGTGCGGCAGGAACGGTTCTTTCGCATCGGTACCGAATGAGAATTGTAGAATCCGCATACCAGGCAACTGATAGCGTTCACGCAGTTCGATCACGTCCGGGGTGATCCGCCCCAGGTCTTCCGCGATCAAAGGCAGGTTGCCCAACTCTTTCTGAATGGCATCAAAAAACGGGAAACCTGGCCCGGACTTCCACTCGCCGATCTCTGCAGTGGGAAGGTGAGCCGGTATTTCCCAATAACCGGCAAATCCACGGAAGTGATCCAATCGAATAATATCGACCGTTTGCAGGCAAGTTTTGATCCGCTTGATCCACCATTCGAAATGGGTCTTTTTGTGATCTTCCCATCGGTAATGTGGGTTTCCCCATAATTGGCCGGTCGGGGAAAAATAGTCCGGCGGAACACCTGCTACAACGGTTGGTTTGCCATCTTCATCCAGATGGAATAGGTTCGGTTTCGCCCAGACATCCGCGCTGTCATGCGAAACAAAGATGGGGATGTCTCCAATAATTGAGATGCCCTTCTGGTTGGCATACTCTTTGATCCGTTTCCATTGGGAAAAGAAACAGTATTGGTAAAATCGCTGGCGATCGATTTCTTTACTATAATTGCGGGTAACCTGTTCCAGCGCCTGAGGATCCCGTTTTCGCAATTCATCCGGCCAGGACGTCCAACTGACACCGCCATTTTGTTCCTTGATCGTCATAAACAGGGCAAAGTCATCCAGCCACTCACTTTGATCTGCGCAGAATTGTTTATACTCCGACAGGATCTCTTTGGTAGATCTGGCTTTGAAACGGCTGAACGCCCTGTCCAGAATGGTCTTTTTCCATTGGATGACCGGTCCAAAATCTACCCGATCGGCAGGCAAGTCCGGGCGATCCTGAAAGTCCTGACTTTCCAACCAACCCTGATCCAATAGAAGAGCGGGGCTGATCAGGTACGGATTACCGGCAAAAGCGGAGAAACATTGATAAGGAGAATCCCCATATCCGGTGGGTCCCAGGGGCAGAACCTGCCAGAGCCCGATACCGGCATCCGCAAGAAATTGGATCCAGACGAAAGCTTCAGGGCCCAGATCGCCAATGCCATCCGGCCCTGGCAGACTGGTCGGGTGTAAGAGGATACCTGATTTTCGGTCAGTCAGCATTGGGCTTGCTCCTGGCTTGAATAAATTCATTGTTCTTGACTGTCAATGAGTTCAAAATCAGTTGGTTTCAGTTCCGTATCGATGGTCGCCCCAGGTGAGATCACTATCTGGTCGGGAAGGACTGTTGCCTTACCGATTGTGGTGATCAAAGGGTCTGTTTCGGATGTGAGACCGCCAATCATATTCCCTTTACCGACCCGTACCCGTTTATCAAGGATGGAGTACATAATGGTCGAATTTTCGCCGATGACGGTGTCGGTGAGGATAATGGACTTGATGATCCTGGCGCCTTGGTTGACCACCACTCCGGGTGATAAGATGGAATCAATGATCTCCGCGCCTTCTGCGATGACACAGCCATCGGTAATCATGCTGTTGCGGATGGTCGAATTGCCGGCGATATAAACCGGTGGGCGTTCCTCGGTTTTTGTGTGGATGACCCAGGATCGATTGTTCAGATCGATGGATGGGGTAGATTGCAATAGATCCATATGGGCCTGCCAATAACTCATCGTCGTGCCAACATCCACCCAATAGCCGCTGTATGGAAACGCGAAAACGCGGGCTTTATCCTGGATCATGCGCGGGATCACATCCTTGCCAAAATCATGGGTGGATTCCTTGTTTTTATGATCCTGCCACAATACTTTATCGAGAACGGATGTATTGAAGAGATACACACCCATATTCGCGAGGGTGGCCGGTGGATGTTTGGGCTTTTCCACAAATTCGGAGACCCGATAATTCTCCTCAACCTTCAAGATGCCAAATCGGGATGCTTCCTCCAGTGGAAACCTTAATGGAAGCCATGGTCAGGTCTGCCTGGTGGTCAAGGTGAAAGGTGATCAGCGGTTCATAATCCATGGCATAGATATGATCACCTGAAAGGATCAAGATCAAATCCGGCTGATTGTATTTGATAAAACTATAGTTTTGTTGGATGGCATCCGCTGTACCCGTGAACCAATCGGCGTTTCCACGCGCGCGATAGGGCGTGTAGATGCGAACACCCCCTGAAATGTCCCGATTTAAATCCCATGGACTGCCTGCCCCGATGTGTTCAATCAGCGAGTGAGGCCGATATTGGGCAATCAACATGACATCGTATAAATCCGAGTTGACACAATTGGAGAGAGTGAAATCGATGATCCGATATTTGCCGGCAAAAGGGACTGCGGGTTTGGTGCGTTTCGCTGTCAGGATCCCCAACCTCGATCCCTCACCTCCAGCCAGAATGACGACTCTGGTTTTCATGGTCATTTCCTCCCATTCGATGATTTTCCGCGCACGAGCTCTGCATACTGGTGAATATATTTCAAGGCAGAAGTTTTCCAGGAGAAATCTGTATTCATGGCGTTTTGTTGAACTTCCCTCCAGATCACCGGATCGGAATAATCCTGCAGGCTGAATTGAATGGCCTGGGCAAATGCACCGGTGGAACTTTGGTCGAAAAGATACCCTGTTCCCGTATTTCCCGGCCTTGTAGGGATGATGGTGTCACGCAAGCCGCCGGTTGCTCTGGCAACGGGGATCGTCCCATACCGCATGGCGATCATTTGCGAGATTCCACACGGCTCATAACGGGATGGCATTAGAAAGATATCACCGCCTGCGTATAGTTGATGAGCGATATCGGTTTGAAAACCGGTAATGACCCTTGCCCGGTTGGGATGTTGTTCGCCAAACTTAATGCAGACTTCTTCAATGTCAGGATCGCCGGAGCCCAGGATCACCACCTGCCAGTGGAAATCCATCAGCTCCTGAAGGCCGCTGACGATCAGATCCATCCCTTTCTGATGATCCATCCGGGATACGGCCACCAGCAGCGGTATTTTCAGGTTTGTGTTTAAACCAAGCGATTCCAGTAGAGCTTGTTTGTTTAGCATTTTTTGGTCGATCGTATCCCATGTATAGGAATGGGGGATCAGCGGGTCCCCGGAGGGATCCCATTGTTCTTGGTCAAGGCCGTTGATGATTCCGGTGATGTGCTTTGACAGACTTTGCATCAGCCGTTCCAGACCGCAACCAAATTCTGGTGTTTGGATCTCCTGCGCGTATCCAGGTGAAACGGGAATGATGCGATCCGCGGTGGACAAACCTAGCGGAAGGGGGAGATGCTGCGCCCAGGTTGGTAATAAACCGAATGGATAGGCCGGCACGTCATACGCTTCCATGCAAGGCTGGCAGCCCTGTCCCAGGTAGGGGAGATTATGAATGGACAGCACGGTTTTGATGGCAGGTCGGCGGAAGGCGCCCATCGCTTTCAGGGCGTAAACGGCGATGGCTGTATGCCAATCATTAGCATGGATGATATTAACCGGCCAGCGCAGGAACTCGGGTAGCATGGCACAAGCCAGGGAGAAGAAGATGAACTTTTCCGCGTCTGCCGAAGGATTATTGGAGTACACTTCCGCCATTTTCTGTACGGGTTCGCCGTCCAGCAGATACACCGGTATGGTTCCACTGGCTGTCTCGTAGACGGTTACCTTCTGATCTTCAGTTCCGGATTTAAGGGTGAACTCTCCGAGCACTTGGGCATCCTTGATCTTATCCTTGAGAGGAGGGTAAAACGGAAGAACCAGGCGGATATCCACTTCCGCGGGCGACTCAGGCAGGCTGCTGGCTCCGCGAATGGCTTCGGGGAGAGATCCGGCCACATCACCAAGTCCGCCGACCTTGATAAATGGATCGGCTTCCGCTGCGATGTAGAGGACATTGATCTTCTGTTTTACCTGTTTTAATTCAGCCATTGAGCATCAATCCAGCATATCGATGTAGTCCCGGGTCACCGGTTCGGTACAGCATTGCACCAACACTTGCAAGAGGTCAGCCACTTTACGGGCTTTGCTTTCGGCATCCAACAGGCTCCAGGTCCGGCTTTTGATCTCCAGGAAATGCCCCTGGATGGGTTTGAGCAGGGTATCGATATTGATATAGAACTCAATTCCCTGGAACAAGATCCGATAACGCAATCGATCCTTCTCCACTTCCATTTCCTGTTCGGGTCTGAAGTACTCCCGGTAAAACCGCAAGCTTTGGGTCGCCGGTGCGATATACAAGCTTCTGGAGAGATTGATATTCTCCTGATATTGATGTTCCGCGGCCGGTCCGATCAAGGTCAGGCGGAAGCGGGTGTTTTCCACATGACCGTCGTCAGCAATAAAATCATCCTCTCGATATCGCAGGCGGTCTTTCTCGGGTGACTGGAAGGCGAAGTAGGTATCATATTCGTGATAATGTCGTTTTCGGAGGATCTCGATCTCGGGATGATCCAGATTTGTGATCACCTGTTCCGGATTCTCGATCTCAACTTTCATCTGGACTTCGAAACTTTCCACTTCAGATGCGCCGCCAATGGCGATCAGCTTCGAAAGAACCGATTTCTCCCGCACGAACAGGAATTTATCAATATTTTTGGCATATTCCTGCGCGCCTACCAATAAATCCGCTTCCTGGATGGTCAGGAGTTGTTTATCGCGCATCAGGAATTTTCCATTGACCATTACATCCGTGACATCCTGTGCCTTGGCAGCGTAGATGATCTGGGAATAGACCCCGTTTGGATCGCGCATGAATTTTGGCGAATTGTGGAGAGTGTCGAGGTTGACGATCGTGATGTCAGCCCGTTTACCCGGGGTGAGCGAACCGGTCAGGTGGCCGATATGCATGGCCTGAGCTCCGATGCGCGTAGCCATCGCCAGAACGGTCCGGGCGGGAAGGGCAGTTGGATCACCGCTGGTGTTCTTGGCCAGGAAGGCAGCCAATCGGATTTCTTCAAACATATCCAGGTCGTTATTCGATGCCGGACCATCAGTACCGATACCCACATTCAGACCGATGTCGAGCATCTTTTTGACAGGCGCAGCCCCGGAGGCCAGTTTGAGGTTGGATGAGGGATTATGCGCAACGCCGGTGTTGTAATGCAGGAAAGTGCGCATCTCGCCTTCATCAATGTGCACACAATGAGCAGCCAGGACTTTGGCTTCCAGCAAGCCTTGTTTTTTGACGTACGGAACCACCGGCATGCCTTGTTCATTGCGCATGTTTTCCACTTCGAGGGCGGTCTCGGAGATATGGGTATGAATGGGCACATCAAATTCCAATGCCAGGTCCGCGCACGCCTTCAGAATCTCGGCAGTACAAGTGTATGGGGCGTGAGGCGAAACGGCCGGCACGATCAGTGGGTGGTCTTTCCAGCGGGAGATGAAATCCCGCGCGTAAGCCAGTGATTCTTCGAATGACCGGGCGTCAGGGCTGGGGAATTTCAAGACCGTCTGACCGCACAATGCACGCATTCCTGCCGCAGCGGTCGCTTTGGCGACATCCTCTTCAAAGTAATACATATCCGCGAAACTGGTCACGCCGCTCCGGATCATCTCGGCGCATGCGATCGAGGTTCCCAGGCGGACAAAATCAGGCGAGACAAATTCGCGCTCGACCGGCATCATATACCCCATCAGCCAAACGTCCAGGCGCAGATCATCTGCCAGTCCGCGGACAAGGGTCATCGGCACGTGGGTATGGGCATTGATCAATCCCGGCATCAAGGCCTTACCGCCACAATCCACGATTTGTTTCCCCTGATACTTCGAGACGAGATCCTTCTCATCCCCGACGGCCAATATGCTGTCGCCATCCACCGCCAGGGCGCCGGCAGGATACTGATGGAATTCTTCATCCATGGTGAGGATGTGTGCGTTAATGAATAAAGTATCAACCTGTTTCATATCTTCTCCCAATCAATCTACCAAAACACCGAGTAGGTACCGGCGAATAAAATCCAGTGAAGTGTTGATACCCCATGATATACCATTTTCAGGAGGCCCGGCAAATTTGCGGATAGTCTCTTTTTTCTTACCGTTGGTATGAAGTACCATGCGCAATTCGGCAGGATGTTGATCAAAACGGCCGTGCAGGGAAATGGTCGGATAGTTGACTTCCTCCAGTTGCCCCGGCTGGTCGGCTATAACTTCAGTAACCAGTAATCGATCGGGAATTTTCCCGGCCAGGAGGTCAGTTAATCTTCCATTAAATCCTTCAGTTAAGACAGCCAATGGGGCAATCTGCTGCCGGGCTAGTGTGAGCACGGTATCCAGGAGTGTTGTTTGATCGTAGCCTACAATATGATCACCGAGGATTGTCTGCAGTTTCTGGATATAACCTTCGATCAGACTGTCCGCTTCCGGGATGGTTTCCGCCTTCGCGCCGATCCGAATATCCACCACGCCTGATTTCGCCAGAAGGCCAACCGTTGGATTACTGGTTTTCTCAAAATCACCAATGAGGTCATCGAGTTGAGCTTCCCCAATCCCGGCGACATGGATTACCCGTGTGCGAATCACGGAATGGAGCAGCCAATGGGATTGTATAAATGGGATAACGGTTGCCTGTGTTAACCATTCCATCTCTTTTGGCACACCGGGCAGACTGATGACAACTTTCCCGGCCTGCTCCAGGATGAAACCCGGAGCTGTTCCCACCGGATTGGGGATCGGTATCTGCCGTTTCCGGGAGGTAGGCTTGCCGTTGATTATTCACGGGGATATTTCTGCCGATCCGTTCAAAATATGCCTGGATCTCATGCCAGCAATCCTCGCGGAAAACCAGGGGCAGATTGAATGCGTCCGCCACTGCCTGGCGGGTCGGATCATCGACCGTTGGGCCTAACCCCCCAGTGGTGATGACCAGATCTGCGCGGGTCAGAATGTCGCGCAGGATGGTTGCGATCCTCGCGGCATTGTCGCCAACGGTCTGGGTACGATACAAATCCACTCCGAGATCTTTCAAGATACGCGCGAGGTAAGAGGTATTGGTATCTTGAATTTCTCCGAGTAAAATTTCCGTTCCGATTGTGAGGATTTCAGCAGTTGGCATAGATATGATAAGATAGTTTGGATATCCTCATTTTATCATCGATTACCTGATGCGTTCTGCATTATCCAGCGGACAACCATGCAAAAATCCGAACCCATACTGAAAAATACACATAATATCCGGATCGGCCGCTGGGGGGAGCAAATGGCCGCGGAGTACCTGCAATCCCTGGGTTACTCCATCACGGATCGCAACCTTCATACACCTTATGGTGAATTGGATTTGATCGCCATTCGCGAAGATCAGACCATTTTTGTGGAAGTTAAAACCCGCAGCAACCTGAAGATGGGCTATCCGGAAGAGGCGCTCACGCCGAGGAAAAAAAGCCATCTTCTGCAGGCTATCGCCGAGGTGATGGCAGATCGCACCGACCTTCCTCAGGATTGGCGCATGGATCTGATTGCCATCGTCGGCAAGCCGGGAGAACCTGATTTTCAATTGGAACACTTTGAGAATGTCGCCAGTGATTGAACGAATTCCCCTCATACTTCTGGTGGGACCTACGGCGGTTGGAAAAACCGCACTTGCAGTGGATATCGCCGAACAGATCAACGCGGAGATCATCTCCTGCGATTCACGCTATTTCTATCGGGGAATGGATATCGGAACTGCCAAACCCACTGCCCTGGAGATGCGTTCTGTACCCCATCATTTGATCGACATCGCTGATCCGGATGAGGTGATCAGCCTGGGAGATTATCAGAAGCGAACCACCGAGATCATTCATGATATTACTCAACGTGGTAAGCGGGCTCTCCTGGTGGGCGGTACAGGCCAATACATCCGATCTGTGGTCGAAGGCTGGAATATTCCGGAAGTGGTTGCCGAACCCCGTCTGCGAGGCTGGTTGGAGCGAATTTGGAACAACAGAGGAAAAGGGGAGGCAGCCCGGTGGCTCCGAAAATTGGACGCAACCGCTTATAACCAGGTGGATTTGAATAATCCCCGCCGGGTGATTCGTGCCCTGGAAGTGATCTATTCCACCGGGATTCCGTATTCCACCCAGCGGACGCGAACATCCAGCCCGTACCGGTTGCTCCAGATCGGATTGGCATTGCCCCGGCCAGATTTATACGCAAGGATTGATGAACGAATCGAGACGATGATCAGCAATGGTTTGATCGAGGAGGTCAAAGCACTCCTTCAAAAAGGATTTGACGAAGACCTTCCTTCCATGAGTGCAATTGGGTATCCTGAAATTCGAAATTATCTGCGTGGAAAAACCACACTCGATGAGGCGATCGGCATCATTAAAAAGGCGGACCAGGATATTTGTCCGCAGACAGGCGAACTGGTTCAAGGAATCTGATCCAAACATCCATTGGTTTGATTCCTCAGGGGAGAGCGTCGAGCTGATCGTGGCATTAATCCATTCATTTCTGCTGGAGAACGAACAGGTATGATCGATCCAGGACAACCATGGCTGAGCCATTATGATGCGGGAGTTCCCCATAAATTGGAGTATCCTGAGATCACATTGGTGGAGTTATTCCAAAACCAGGTGAAGAAACACGGAAAAGATCCCTGCCTCCACTACGGAGAGCAGACCTATTCATTCCGACAGGTGGATTTGCTTTCCAATAAAATTCGGGATGGTCTCATTGCCATCGGCTGCCGGCCTGGAGAATTGATTGGCTTGATGTTACCCAACATTCCTGCTTTCGTTATCCTTTATATTGGCATTTTAAAGCTGGGGGGAAAGGTTGTCGCGGTCAACCCCACCTACCAGGCCAGGGAAGTCGCCTTCCAGTTACAAGACTCAGATACGCAGGTGATCTTCGCGCTCGAGTCCCACCAACAGATTCTAGATGCAGTTCATAGCGAACAAAACATTCGGATACAAATCCTCTGTCAACCTGAAGAAAGGTTATCTGTCTCCGACATTCCCACCATGGTTAGAGACCATAAGGTGGATGAATTGGATGGAAAAATCCGGTTAAAGGAGTTATTATCCATCTCCGGTTACGCCTATCCAATATTGAAGATCACACCCGATTCCCCGGCCATCCTGCAATACAGCGGGGGTACAACAGGAGTCCCCAAAGCGGCGGTAGGAAGCCACCGGAACCTCATTGCTAACGTCTTTCAATTCAGTACCTGGCTTCAGCAAAAGAAGTCCTCTCAGCCGATTCTGGCAGCCATTCCATTCTTCCATGTTTATGGGATGGTGTTGGGGATGTGGCTGGCCATTCAGATGGGAATACCGATGGTTCTTGTCTCAACCCCGGGTAAAGGGAAGGCGCTTTTTGAAGCGATCAGACAATACAAACCGGGCATCTTTCCCTGTGTGCCGTCCCTGTATTATGCAATTCTGCATTCGGAATATTTGAGTGAATACCGGGAAGATCTAAAATCATTGAAGGTATGCATATCCGGTTCCGCGCCATTGCTGCCGGAGATCAAAACAGGTTTTGAACAATTGATCAGCGGCCGGTTGGTGGAAGGCTTTGGTTTATCCGAAGCGCCGACGGCCACCCATTGTAACCCGGTTGTCGGAGAGAATAAAACCGGGTCCATCGGCATGCCGCTGCCGGATGTAGATTGCAAAATTGTCTCGATCGATGATCCGATGAAGGTTCAACCGGTTGGAGAAGCGGGCGAGTTGCTGATCCGCGGTCCGCAGGTGATGAAGCAGTACTATCACCGGGATGATGAAACCAAACTGGCTTTGAAAGACGGGTGGTTATATACAGGCGATATCGCCCGAATGGACGAAGACGGGTATTTCTACATCGTTGGACGGAAAAAGGATCTGATCAAAGTGGGCGGTTTGCAGGTCTGGCCATCCGAGATCGAGGAAGTCATTCAAGGATACCCGGGTGTGGCTGAAGTCGCCGTTGCCGGGGTTACTGATGAATACCTCGGTGAGATTCCGGTGGCATGGGTTGTGGCGAAAACGGGCGCCAACCTTGATCTCTCCATGCTATCCGAACACTGCAAGAAGAATCTGGCTCATTTCAAACAACCACGCGAAATCCGCTTGATCGATCATCTACCTCGATCCACGGTGGGGAAAGTGTTACGCCGGGTATTGATTGAATCCTTTTACAGTTAATCAAAAAATAGCTGTCCGGTTAAGGACAGCTATTTTCTTTGTTATGCGAGTTATGAAACAGTTTTAGGAGCGAGTACCGGAGTACCACTTTTCTTTGGATTGGGGGGAGGGAATATTCGTTCAAACTCGTCGCGAGTTAGAGTCTCCACTTCCAACAATCGTTCTGCTACAGCGTCCAATTCCTTGCGATAGGATGTCAGGATCTTTTTCGCATCCTTGTACGCGTTATTCACCACTTTACGAACTTCAGCATCGATCTTTTCGGCGATCGCTTCAGAGTAGTCTCGCTGTTCAGAAATTTCCCGGCCCAGGAAGATCAGTTCTTCTTTCTGACCGTACACCATTGGACCCATTTCGTCGCTCATACCCAATCGGGTGACCATCTGACGGGCAAGCTGTGTGACGCGTTCGATGTCATTGGAAGCCCCGGAGGTGATGTCATCAAAGACGATCTCTTCTGCGACACGTCCACCTAACAGGCCGATGATCTCTGCCGTCATTTTCTTGCGCGACATCAGGGTGTGATCCTCTTCCGGCAGGGAGAGTGTGTATCCACCCATCATGCCGCGGGCGATGATGGATACCTTTTGCACCGGATTGGATTCAGGTATGGCATTCATCAGAACAGCATGCCCGGCTTCGTGGTAGGCCACAATTTGCTTTTCTTCCGGATTGATCAGCCGGCTTTTACGTTCCGGTCCGGCAATCACCCGCTCGATGGCTTCTTCAAATTCAGGCTGATTGATGACCTTCTTGTTCAAACGCGCGGCAAGAATGGCCGCTTCGTTGACCAGGTTTTCCAGGTCGGCACCCACAAACCCGGGGGTGGATCGGGCCAGGATGTTGAGATCGACATTGGGAGCCAGAGGCTTACCCTTGACGTGCACCTTGAGAATGGCTTCGCGACCGCGTACATCCGGTCGATCCAGGACCACACGACGGTCAAACCGTCCGGGTCGGAGAAGGGCTGGATCGAGAATGTCAGGCCGGTTGGTCGCTGCCATAATGATGACATTGGTATCGGTATCAAATCCATCCATCTCGACGAGCATCTGGTTTAGGGTCTGCTCACGTTCATCGTGGCTGCCACCCAGACCAGCGCCACGCTGGCGTCCTACCGCGTCAATTTCATCGACAAAGACAATACAGGGTGAGTGGCGTTTGGCCTGTTCGAACAGGTCACGTACCCGGCTTGCGCCAACACCGACAAACATCTCCACAAATTCCGAACCGGAGATGGAGAAGAAGGGAACCCCGGCTTCGCCGGATACCGCTTTGGCGAGTAACGTCTTACCGGTTCCAGGAGGGCCAACCAGAAGGACGCCTTTGGGGATGCGAGCGCCGAGCGAGATGAACTTCTGCGGCTCGCGCAAGAATTCCACGACTTCCTTTAGCTCTTCCTTGGCTTCTTCTACTCCGGCCACATCCGCAAAGGTCACGGAGGGTTGATCACCGGTAAACATACGCGCCTTGGATTTTCCAAATGACATGGCGGCGTTATTGCTTCCCTGCGCCTGGCGGAAGATGAACCATAGTACTCCACCGAGAAGCAGGAAGGGGAGGACATAGCCCATGATCGTCAATATGCCAAGCCAGGCATTGGGTGGTTTGATTTCGATCTTCACCTTGTCAGGAGCCAATTGATCCGCGGTGACACCCAGGTCCATCAGTTGTTTGATCAGGGTTTCGCTGGGCTCCTTATTGGATTTCTTTTCACTTTCAGCATATACAACAACCAGGCGATTTTCATCCACGCTGATTCGTCTGATCAAGCCGGATTTCATATCCGCTGCGACCTGATTGATGGTAAGGGTATCGGTCCCGGTGGCTGATTGCCTGAACTGGGTAAATACCATGGCGATGATCGCGATGAAAAGCAGAAGATAAACTATATATGATTGGTTTCGAGAATTCACTCATACCTCCCGATATTCGTTAGCCAAATTAACATTGTATTTGATTATACCAATCCATCCCCCCGATTTACGGGGAAATAAAGGCTTTTATAAAACTCTTACACATTTCTTATAAGGTTGACAGCCAGGGTAGGACGTCTGACAGCGACCCGGTTGATGCATGTAGACTACGGGTCGAATTTGCGCCAATGATATGAAAGGCGGATATTCCGACCCGGGTTGAAGGTACGATGTCCGCTTCATAATCATTGCCCACCATCACGCATTTCTCCGGGGAGGTCTGCAACTGTGTCATCAATTCCAGGTAATATTCCGGGTTTGGTTTCGCGTGGTGAAACGTCTCATAAGACGGGATCAGAGTGAAAGCTTGTTCATCAGGAGACAACCCTGTCCAGGAGAGTCTCTGCAGGATGGCGGTTCTCGGGAAGAGCGGATTGGTGGCGATGGATACCTGGTATCCCTGGCTGAGCGCGGTCGTAACCAGCCTAACGGCTTCCGGGATCGGCCTGGTGACCGATTTCAATTGGGGAAATTTCTGATCGTAGAATGCCAGAATATCATCGATGATCTCGCTTTTCTGGATGCCGATGCCTGGGTAAAAGACTTCATCAAATACCTGTTCCAGGGTTTTTGCGCCATCCAGGTTCATGACCATCGCCTTCGTTCCGGCCAGTAAGTAATGGATCATCTTATCCGGGGCAATCCGCGGTGAAAGATGGGTGCTTAAGAGATGGTAATATGCCGGACCGAACACATCCATATCATTTTCAAGGAGAGTCCCATCCAGATCGATCAGAAGATGTTTTATCATGATTTTCCTTTCACCATTAAGAAAGACCACGGCAGGACAGCCGCGGTCTTTGAGTTTGTTATGTTTACTTGATCAACCACTCCTGGCGGAATTAGACCCGGGTGACGTAAGCGCCTGTTCGGGTATCGACGCGGATGGTGTCACCTTCCACCACAAAATAGGGAGTGCTGACTTCCAACCCGGTTTCGGTTTTCACCTTCTTGGTGACTCCCGTGGCGGTATCACCTTTAACTGCATTTTCCGCCTGAACCACTTTCAGATCCACTGAAGTGGGTAGATCGATGTCAATCGGTTCATTCTGAAAGAAGGTCAGTTTGACTTCCATACCTTCCTTGAGGAACCCGGAGTATTCGCCAATAATTTTGGCGGGGATACCAGGCTGTTCAAAGGTTTCAAGGTCCATGAAGTAGAAGTTGTCCCCGTCGCCATAGAGATATTGCACGTTATGGAAATCCAGGCGGACATCCTGCACCCGATCGCCCGATTGGAAGGTCTTTTCAAGTGTCGTTCCGGTGCGGATGTTGCGCGCTTTAATTCGGATGGAAGCATTGCCTCGACCGGATTTGTTATGAGAGTAATCTAATACTTTATAAAGGGTGTTGTCCAGTTCAAAAGTGGTGCCTTTACGTAAGTCATTTACATCAATCATCGTTCTTCCTCGATCCTTGAATTAAGTCAACGGGTGATTATATCCTGCCTGAGGAGGATAGACAAGAGGATGATCTTCCTGACTATTCTTTGGTCTTGTGATGCGAATCCGGGATATGGTCTGTTCGAAGCAATTCCACAGCATGCGGTAACACGGATGAGACCATCTCGAAATTCTCCACGGCGCCTTTTGGGCTTCCGGGAAGGTTGATGATAATGGTTCTTCGTCTGATTCCAGCTTGTGCGCGAGAGAGCATGGCGTGTGGAGTGATTTGAAGACTTTTCCAGCGCATCGCTTCCACCAGTCCAGGTGCCGATCTTTCAATCACCTGGAGAGTCGCCTCCGGTGTCACATCGCGCTGAGCAAAACCGGTTCCGCCGGTGGTGAGGATGACATCCGCCCGGTCTTCATCACACCAATGGCGCAGCAGGGCGGCGATCTGATCCTGCTCATCAGGAATCAGATCTGTTTCAGTCACCTGCCCATCCAGACGTTGGACCGCTTCGACCAGGGCGGGTCCGGAAAGGTCTGGCCGGTCACCTCGGGCAGAGCGGTCTGAAATTGTAAGAATCGCGTAACGGATCATTCTGGATAAAATTCCTTTCCAGCGATATAGATGTCCATGACGGACCAGCCGAGTTTCGAGTAGAAATCGATCAATTCGGGATGATCGCGGTTCATCATCAAATAGATCTTTCGCGCGCCTTTCGCAAGAAGCCTTTTCTCGATCTCGGCCATCAAGGCTTGGGCGATCCCTCTGCCGCGGAAGTTCTGCGCTACCGCCAGGTGGTAGATCATCGCCCGCCGACCATCAAAACCGCCAAGCACTGTGCCGATGATTTCGCCGTCTGCTTCCACAACCAGAAACAGGTCCGGATCGCGGGTTAAATTTGGTCCGAATCTCCTCTTCCGTATCCGATTTCCCAAACTCTACTCCGCCCCCCACGGTTTTCCAGAGCCTGGCTACCCCGGGATAATCCTGCGGGAACACCAGCTCGCGCATGATCCAGGGTGAGTTGCTCATGCTTCTTCTTCACCTGTCAGGGTTTTCCAGGGACCATGTATGCCATTGGGGGTCACGCCAAAATAAAAGCGGAAAGCGCTGTCGACCTTCTGGACCAGGTCGTAAATGAAGATGGGCCCTTGCTGGTATTTGCGTACGAGTCCATATTCACCCTGCCAGTGTACCTGCAGTTTATCGCCCAATGATTCCATCTCGTCGTAGCGTTTGATGGCATAATGCCAGAGTCGGCGGGCTGAAGAATGGGTGACGTTTTTCACAATATTCCCGTTGCGCAGGTCGCGCATCGTGTAATAACGAACCCATTGCGTTCTTCCACGGTCATGATCTCCACCCCGGTGCGTGGGTGAATGGTCGCTTCAACGGGCTTCTCCGACAGGTAGAACCGGAGGCCTTTCCACACTGGCGGGTGTGGAAACTCGGCCTGGCTCGGTTTCGGGCAAGGGGGTTTTTTGATCTCTCAGACCAGGCCGACGATTTCATCTCGGACCGCCAGACCGGTTTCTGCTTCATCGCGGACGTAGATCTTGTTGTCATCCACCGCGTAGGGCGGGTCATCGCCCCGCGGGATCAGCACACGCATGATCTTCTTGCCGCGGATCTCATGGACATCCAGTGTGCAGTGCAGGGGCGGGCTGATGCGGTTGTTCATTCTTTTTCCAACTGGCTGATCGCGTTGTCGGGATCCGGTCACGCCAACCGGCGGTTTTTTCGGGTCGCTGGATAAGCCGATATAGAGCGTGCCGCCGTTGGTGTTGGCAAAGGCGCAGATGTCGGCGATCATCGCGTAGAGTTTCCCGCCGCGGACGGTCATGCTCTCGTGGAAATCCTGGATGATGTTCGGCGCCTTCTTCGAGGGCGGCCCGGATGAAATCATAGGCCGGTTCTTCCTGCAGGCGGTGCGGGCGGGTGCGGGCAAAGTCGTTGCTGGGTAAACAGCTCTTTCAGCGCTTCGAAGCTGACTTCTGGCAGCAGGACATCGGTGGCCCGGTCGCCGACCCCCAGGTTCTTCTTGCGGACGGGGTCGGTGGTCAGGCGGTGAGCAGTCAGAGCCCTGGATGCAGTGCATGCGGCGGGGATATTCCGGCTTGGTGCCGTTGAAGAAGCCGGCGGTCGTGCGACTGCCTGTCGTTCCAGGTCGGTGACCTCCAGGGCATGCAGGTTGAGGTCTTGCGTGTAGGCAATTTTGGTCTGCCCGCCAAATGGGAAGCCGCGCATCGCCACGCCGTTGCTCGAATTGGCATGGGCGGCGATGACCATCCCGCCGGCCTCGTTGATCATCCGGTAAACGGTCAGCACATCGACTGGTCGCTCCGACGGTCGCCGAGCCTTCATCCAGCTGATCGGAGGGGATGTTCAGGTCGAGCAGCAGTGCTCGATCTCCCGGACCGGTTTGTCCGGCGGAAAAATGCCGATAATATGGAAACCGAAGGTGGCGGTGAACTTCAAAGCCGGGCAAGACCAGGATCTTTTCCAGTCAGCCGGCGGTACTCCAGTCAGTCGGGCTTTCTCTTCGGGCAGGAGCCGGTTCAGTTTTTCTAGTAGCTCCAGCTGCTCGATCTCCTCCTGCATCCGCGGTAACCAGCGACGGTGTTGTGGTCGGTAAAGGCAATGATTTCCATGCCGCGGGCTTCCGCCCGTTGCAGGATATCCAGATAAGATACATTTCCGGCTGCTGGTAATCGCTTGAAGCAGGGGTGTGGAAGTGTAGATCGATCGTATACCATTGCATGGATGTGCGTTCTGTTTTTTTTCCAATGTATCTCTCCTTCAATTTGACGGTTGCTTTAACCGCAGTACGTCTTAGATCATTTGGATCAGATCATCCGGCATATAAGGTTTTAAGAAGAAATCCGTCTGCGCCGCAGTCCAAGGCAGTATCCGTTGTAATCCATCCCGAAGACATCATGACTCTCACATATCTGCTATCTTCGGATCCGCTTCGGATTCTGCTGCAGCAGATCGAAGCCATCGATCTTGCGCAGATGGACATCCATCAGCATCAAGGTCTGGCTTTGTCATGCTGGATCATTTTCGATCATGGACTCTCCGATGTTGTTGAACCTGGTGGATGACCTTGAAACCCTCCATTTCGAGCAAGGTTTGTCAGCAAGACGATGCATGGTCGATCATCTTCAATAAGATGAATTTTCGTCAGGCATTTCCTTTCCACTCTATGAGGTTTGGTCTTGCCGGCAGTTGTTGTGGGTTTGCTTAGGTCTGGATAGCTGGTTTCAAGAGCCGCTTTCAAGCACTTCGTCCACCGTTTCACGAAGATAAATTTCATTGCTCTGCGCACTTCTTCGGGCAGTCTTCCAGGTCGGCTTCGTTGCGCTTGGGGCAAGATGACCGTCTTCAAGCCGCTGCGATGCGCGGCCAGCACCTTTTCCTTGATCCCGCCGACCGGCAGCACCTGGCCGCGCAGGGTGATCTCGCCGGTCATGCCGACATCCGGCCGGACCGGCCGCCCGGAGATCAGCGAGACCAGGGCGGTGGCCATGGTCACGCCGGCTGAAGGGCCGTCCTTGGGCTGTGCGCCGGCCGGGATATGCAGGTGGATATCGGATTTGTCGAAGAAATCCGGGTCCAGACCCGATGTTCTCTGCTTTCGAGCGCACATAGGAAAGCGCCGCGTGGGCCGATTCCTGCATCACGTTGCCGATCGAGCCGGTGATCTGGAAGCCTTTGCTGCCGGGCATGCTGGTGGCTTCGATGAAGAGGATATCGCCGCCGACCGGTGTCCAGGCCAGGCCGGTGGCCACACCCGGGATCGATGGTGCGCATGGCGATCTCCTCGTTGCCGAAATAAGTGGGCCGGCCCAGATAGCTCGCGAACCTCTTCGGCGTGATCTCACCGTGACGTCTTTCTTCTCCTTCGGCGATGCGTGGTGACCACCTTTGCGGCAGACCGAGCCGATCTCGCGTTCCAGGTTGCGCACGCCCGCCTCGCGGGTGTAGGAGCGGATGATGCTTCTGAAGGCCGCTCATCGCTGAAATGTGATTTCCTCCGGTCGCAAGCCGTTCTCCCGAGCTGGCGTGGGATCAGGTAGCTCGTGGCGATGGCGATCTTCTCGCTTTCGGTGTAGCCGGAGAGGTTGATGATCTCCATCCGGTCGCAGCAGCGGGCGCGGGGATGGTCTCGAGCTGGTTGGCGGTGGTGATGAACATCACCTGCGAGAGGTCGTAGGCCACTTCCAGGTAATGGTCGCGGAACTCGGAGTTCTGCTCCGGGTCGAGCACTTCCAGCAGGGCAGAGGCCGGGTCGCCGTGGAAATCGAAGACCAGCTTATCCATCTCATCCAGCATGAAGACCGGGTTGCGGATCTCGACCCGGCGCAGCGCCTGCAGGATCCGCCCGGGCATCGCCCCGATATAGGTCCGGCGGTGGCCGCGGATCTCGGCTTCATCGCGCACGCCGCCCAGCGAGATGCGGATGAACTTGCGCCCCATGGCGCGGGCGATCGACCGCCCAAGGGAGGTCTTGCCCACCCCGGGAGGGCCGACGAAGCACAGGATCACGCCTTCGCGCTCGCGGCGGATCATCGTCTTTCTGCATCTCGGCGCAATTCGTCTGCGCGCTCCATGGCGCAGCTTGCGCACCGCCAGGATATTCCAGGATGCGCTCCTTGACATCCTTCAGGCCATAATGGTCCTGGTCCAGCACCTGGCGGGCGTGGGCGATATCCAGGTTGTCTGGGTGTGCTGATCGACCAGGGCAGGGATGACCAGCCAGTCCAGGTAGGTGCGGATGACGCCGTACTCGGCTGCAGCGGTCGGCAGGCGGGACAGCCGGTCCAGCTCGCGGCGGGCCTGTTTCTCGGCTTCTTCGGGCATGCTGGCGGCTTCGATCTTCTTGCGGAATTCTTCGACCTCGGCCGCCTGCTCGTCGCCTTCGCCCAGCTCGCGTCTGGATCGCTTTGAGCTGCTCGCGCAGGAAATACTCGCGCTGCATCTTTTCGATCTCGGAGCGGGCCTCGTTCTGGATCTTCTGGCCGATTTCCAGCACTTCGCCTTCGCGGGCCAGGATGCCGACCAGCCTGTGCAGCTTGGCGCGAGGTCGAATCGATCTCGAGGATTGCCTGGGCGTCTGCCAGGTCCATCCGCTGGAAGTTGGCGATCGTGTAAACCGTCTGCAGGGATCTTCGAGTGAAGTGATGGATGCCACCAGCTCGCGCGGGATGGAAGGGATCATCTCGGCGATGTGCTCGAACTGGTCGCGGGCATTGCGGGCCAGGGCTTCCACCTCCAGGCCTTCTCGACCTTCTCCGGGATAGAGCGATATCTTCGCTTTTAGGTAAGGCTCCAGCTGAGTGAATTCGCTCAGTTTGAAGCGGGCGATGCCCTGCACCAGCAGGCGGATGGTGCCATCCGGCGCGCGGAACAGGCGGTGGACCATCGCAACCGTGCCGATCTGGTACAGGTCTTCCGGCCCGGGGTTTTCCAGCTCGGGGTCGCGGGAGGTCACCAGGCCGATCAGCCGCTCGCCCGCGACGACCTCATCCACCAGGCGGATGGAGCGGGGCTGGCCGATGGTCAGCGGGACGGCCGTTTCGGGATAAACCACCACACCCCGCAAGGGCAGGATGGGCAGCTCTTCGGGCAGTTTGGATAATCGGTCATCTTCCGGGCTGGATTTTTTATTCGGATCATCGCCCGATTCAGATTGCAAGGGTAATTGACCGAGAGAGTGAGATACTCTTCCATAATTTTTTGATCTTCCTCAATCCAATCGATGAGGTCATTTGCGATTTCATTCCATCTGGATGCTGGCATACGGTCTACTCTTTGATTTGTATTATAGTGGGATGGATTTTAGGGAGGTGGATATTCAGAAATCCGTCACGATATTCCGCGGTTACCCGGTCAGAATCCACAGAAGATGGTAATTCCACTGCTGTTTTAAAGTCACCAAACAGGATCTCCATCTGGTGGAAGGATCGTCTTAATGGCATATCTGGTCTGACGCCTGAGATGGTGAGGATGTTGTTATCGAGCGATACACAGAATTCTTCCTTGTTCATGCCGGCGATCTCCACCCGGATGATGAATTTGTCTTCGGTCTCGTACAGGTCCGTGGGTGGGTGCCAGGTGTGCGGGCGGCGGACGGACACACGCCAGGTGATGACGCCGGTTGGCTGCTCTTGATTGGAGCCGGAAGTTTCATCTGGCCGGAACAGGTTTGATTCTCGATTCATATCTAATCCTTTTGGTAATTCTCTTTCCATCTCTAATTATATGTGCGGATATTGGAATAGCGTAAGAATAATGGATGGTTAATGGGACCATTTTGTTAATGGGCTGGTGAGTAGTGCTGGGCGGTCGGTGATTTGCTGGATATACTGAGTGGATTTCTCAACCAGGGATGAATCCCCCCGCTCCGGAAGGGCATCGGAGCGACCCCCTTGATAAGGGGGTACAAAGCAGAGCACCCAGGAGAGACTTGGAATACTACCTCCTTATGGGGCTCTCAACCAAGTACGAGATCGCCACGCTCGCTGCGCTCGCTCGCGATGACATGTAAAGGAGCGCCCCAGGAGAATTCGCAGACTACCCCCTTATGGGGGTCTCAACCATGCTGAATCCCCCGCTCCGGAAAGGCATCGGAGCGACCCCCTTGGTAAGGGGGTACATTAAATAGGCCCCAGGAGAGACTGGAAATCCTCCCACTTGGATACTACTCCCCTCTAACAAATCTGAATCCCCCCGCTCCGGAAGGGCATCGGAGCGACCCCCTTGGTAAGGGGGTACGTTACATAGCGCCCCAGGAGAGACTCGAACTCTCAACCAACGGCTTAGAAGGCCGGTGCTCTGTCCATTGAGCTACTGGGGCAATGGGGTAATGGTATCACAAATTGTATGGGCGAATGCCCATAAACACGCGCGCACCCGATAGCAGGCGTAAGACCGTATCCGCAGGTTTCCCTGTCAAATTGCCCAATTCTTCAGGCGAGAGCGGGGTATTTCCATTGGATAAGAAGATCCGGAAAAGATTATCCACCGCACTGTGATTCTCATCGACAAACCCCTCTTGCTTGGAGCAATGGATCATCAGCTTTTGCTGCAATCCATCGATCGGGTGGACTTCGGCTGTTTCAGGATCGATATGGTCGATCATCTCATCCTCATTTGAGGACGAGTACAAATCCTGATGCTCCGGGCAGAGATAATCAAATAAGAACACCCGCCAATTATTATCGTGTTCTTTCCACCAGGCATAATCAATATGAAATGGTGTGTGGATGGTTGGTTTTACGAAGGAGAAATGAGGTTTGGTTTCCATAGGTTTATTCCTGGGATCCTTGCTCATTCAGTCTGTAATACAGATCTCCCACAAATTGGAAGGCGGGCGAAGTAACCAAAACATGGAAGACCACTTCTGGTGGGCATCTTCGATATATATTCACCGCTGCATACAACTCTTGCGCATGAACATGTCCCTGAGGATTGAGCTTGGTCAATTCCTGGGCGCACAGGGTGATGAGATGTTCCCAGTTAGGGCGTTTGGCTGCCTGGTCTTCCCAGATCTTATCCAATCCCTGCAAGTCAGGAATCACGGTAGCCATCCGCTCGTCATAGGTGGTGTTGACCTGCTGCTTAAGCAGGGCAAACACGATCTTTCCATCCTTGCCAACGATGACGGTTCGCAGCCATTCTTTGGTTTTCTTCTTCTCCACTTTGATCAGCACCTCTCCCTGGGCATCCGCTTTATGGATGGTAATGATACTTCCGGGGATAACGCCATTCTGCTGATACCAGTCATTCAAACCGACCACATATTTGTTCGGACGAACCACCCACCCTTGGTGTTTGACTTTCGTATCGGCATCCACAAACTGAAATTGAATCCGGGGGGATTCCAGCGCGGTGGGGAATAGTTTTTTCGTGCGGCTGGTAAGCGGCAAAGTACCCGCCCGCCAGTGTGGATAGGTCAGGATGATCTCCGCCTGGTTCTTTTTCTCGATTTCAAAACAGACCGAGCAAAATTCGTCATCCAGTAATTTTTCCAGCTCTTCCAATTGGGGTGTAAATTGATTTCGGGAAATGGAAGTAGGTTGATATTGCAGGAACAGGGGAATATTCCGAACGTTGTCTGGTTCCAGCCTTTCAAGGTACCACATGACATCGCCGGATGGTCCCACTTCATCGAAACGGGGATCTTCCTGCAAGGCCAAATTCAAGGACGATTCGATTAACCTGGGGTTTACGCCCGGTGGAAGGTCCAACTGTTCGATCAGGTTTTCAGATGGGATCGGTCCGCCACCGGCCATATCCAAGACGGCTTCAGCGAGGTTGAGTTGGCCGATGTTGATATCCACAAAAAGTGCCCTGGGGAACCAAGCACCGGTGATCAAAGCCAGACCGGGGTCGGTCGATAGCGCTTCATCCAATTGTGCTTCCAAAGATTTACCGTATGTTTCGATGACATGTTCCAGTTGAAACTCTATTGGATCCTCACCCATCTCGGGAGGTGTATTTAATTTATGCTCAGCCAATTCAGATGCAAAGGTACGCACCAGATTTTTATCAAACTGAACTTCGATTATATTGAATGGAGCGAATTCCGGATTGTTGCCAGGGCGGACTCCGACCACTTTCCCCTCGATCCATCCAAGAGCGGGAAAGACCATTTTTTCATTAATTTGATAAGCTTCGCCTGGTTGATAAGCGCGTCCCTTATCTTTTAGTTGTTTCTGAAGGGAAGTCTTCTCTTTCTCGATACGGTTTTGGATGACCGCTTTGAGAAGTTCGTGGGTCGTCTGGGGTGTTTCAATTTCGAACAGAAAATTGTTGATGAAATCCAGGTCTTCTTGTGTGAATTGGTATTTTTCCCAATAGTCTACCTGGAGTGATGCTGGGGCAGATGCCATACCTTGCCTCGTTTTCTCGGTTTCGATTTCGCGCGGTAATTATACCTTAGGGTAAAACCAGACACAAGTCGAAATTCGAATTACCCAGGGATCGGATCCAAATTGGGTAAAAAAACTGCCTCCAGGTGGAGGCAGTTTAGGTAGTTGATCTTCCGGATTAGACGAGCAATTCTTCCGGAGCGCGCATAACTTCGTTGGCTTTGATGACGGAATCGGGCACATTGAATATCCAGTTCAGCGCCGATCATCTGGCTGGACGTATTTCTTGACGACCTGTGTCCCAGTACTTCTTGGTGACATAGTAAACACGGGCGCCACCCAGTTCATGCTGGTATTCTGGCCAGGGGTAAGAAGGCTGAGCCATACCAAGACCCCAGCGCATCCAACCGTTGTAGCTTTCGTAGGTCGCCCACCATTCCTTGTTGCCAAGGATTTCGAAACCATAGTAGGCTTTTGCGTAATACATGACTGCGCCGATACGGCCACCACGAAGGAGAGCCATGGTGTGCAGGCTGATGTTGATGTCTTCGCTCATCAGGCGGCCATTGGCGAAACCGGCCCACAGACCATCGATCAAGCCGACGAGGGTGTAGGGGTCTTTCAGACGTTTGCGATACCAACCCAGGATTTCAGCATAAACACGGGCGCCGACGATATCGTAGAAGTCGTGATCAACGGTCATCATGACTTTTTCATGTATTCGCGCATCATGGGGGCTTCTTCTAATTTGGCTTCGCGGATGTACAGGGTGCGGCCATCTTTCAGTTTAACCATAGCACCTGGCCATGGTTTGAGGTCCATAGGGGGAGCTTGCAGCAATGGTTCGATCTCGCGTACATCGATCGTCAATTGTTCTTCAGATACTTTCTCAGGGGGTTCAAGTCTCACAGTATACTCTCCTTATCAAGATGTGGTATGGAAAAATTGTTATACAACTGCACGACTAGATCTTGGATAGTTTGTTCAACCGATCCACATGGGTCGGGTCGTACGCATCACCGAATTTGGTCTTGGGCATGCTGGCAGCTTTCTTCATCAGTTCGTCATATTCCTTATCTTCAACGAAAGCGACAGCACGGCCGATGGAGGATTCCCCATCAACGAAACGCCAGGGGAAGAAACCGACCTGGACGCGGCGGTTGAGGAGCAGATCGATATTTGACCGCCAAAGCATTCAGCATGGATGATTGATTTCGGGAACAGGTCGATGTGCATGAGTTGATACTTGCTGTCATCATAGAATTCCGCGATGGATCTGTTTGTACAGTTTCTGGAAAACTTTATCCGCTTCGGCTGCCTGACGGGGCATCCAGGTGCGGATGATGGTGTTCATCGGATGATCAGCGGAACCGCAGTCGACAGCGATCCAGCGCAATTTCTTTTTCTTCGCCCAATCAGCAAATTCCTGGCCTGGACCGGGATGCTTCACCATGTAGCGAATTTCATCAGCGGTGGGTGATCCCATCCGAAGTGATGATAACCGGTATGGATGACGAGGATATCGCCTTCTTTTACTTCCACGCGGTCTTCAATCATTTTGCTGGTGTAAACCTGATAATCACCGCAGGCATCGGAGAGATCGACAATGGCCGCTTCGTGAACCAGATAATCCATATCAAGATCGGCAATGTCTTTACCGGCGGTGTAGAAATGGATTTCGCCATCAAGGTGGGTGCCGAGGTGGTTGGAGTGGGTCAGAAGTTGACCATTGGCGCCATTTGGTGCGAGACGTTTGAAGTATTTTACCTGAGGGTTCATACGTCGGCCAGGCTGGGGTAGCGATACCTAGATGGAATGGTTAGATCAATCAGTTTCATGGTTTTTCTCCTTTTGTAATATGTAGCAATACTATTTTGGATGTACCTTGATTTGAGTAAATTACCGGTGCGAGTAATTTATAGCTGCGCCGATTATAACCAGATTAGAGCGTGCCTGAAAGCAAGTGCGAGTACGACACCGCCAGCGACAACACTGGCCAATTGACCGGCAGCGTTGGCGCCCATGGCATGCATCAGAAGGAAGTTTTCAAAATCGTATTCAGACGCAAACCGCTGGATGATTCGGGCAGACATCGGGAATGCGCTGATGCCGGCTGCACCGATCAAGGGGTTGAATTTCTTCCGGAAAGTACATACATCAATTTACCCATCAGTAATCCGCCGGCTGTATCCACTACGAAAGCAACAGTCCCAAGGCCATGATATAAAGCGTCTGTGGTTTCAGGAAGTTATCCCCATTCATCGTGCCACCGATGGTGATTCCGAGGAAAAGGGTTGTCATATTCGAGAGTTCATTCTGAGCAGCATCGCTCAATCGATCAACCACCAGGGCTTCGCGGATCAGGTTACCAAACATAAGGGAGGCGATCAATGGCGACGCTTTTGGTGCGATCAGTGAAACTACGATGGTGATCATAATCGGAAAGAGGATCCTTACGATGCGGGAAACCTCTTTTTTGGTAGTAAGGCATACGTACAGTTCGTTCTTCCATGGTTGTCATGAATTTCATGACCGGCGGTTGAATGATCGGGACAAGCGACATATAGCTATATGCACAAACCGTGATTGGAGCCAATAGATGCGGTGCCAATTTGGAGGAGACATAGATGGCTGTTGGTCCATCAATTGCGCCGATGATGCCAATGGAGGCCGCTTCATTGATCGGGAAACCGATCACGAGCGCAAGCATCAGGGTGCCAAAAATACCCAATTGTCCGGCTGCGCCAAGAAGAGCCATCTTCGGATTTTCCAGTAGCGGACCGAAGTCGGTCATTGCACCGATACCGATGAAAACAAATAACGGGAACAGTTCGGTTCCGATACCAGCTTCTGTATAATATGCCTAGAAAGCCTTCGGCCTCAGTTATTCCGGTGAAGGGCAGGTTGGTGAGAATTGCACCAAACCCGATCGGCAGAAGCAGAACAGGTTCATAATCCTTGGCGATCGCCAGATAAATTAGCACACCACCAATAAGCATCATGACCACATTTTGCCAGATGAGTTGTTGATAGCAGATAAGCAGGACTTTTAGATTTGATAAATCCATGGTTGCCTCATTCGAAGGATACTAGATGTCGTTATATTGAACTTTCTGACCTTCAGTGACATGCACTGCTTTTACCACAGCATCCATTGGAGCACGGATGGCGTTTTTCATTTTCATCGCTTCGAGTGAAACAAGTTGCTGTACCACGGGTAACTTTATCGCCTGCTTTGACATCGACCTTGACGATTGTGCCTGGCATAGGCGCACGTAACTCCACTTCCCCGATCCACGCAGGCGGCAACTGGAGGGAGCTGAGACAACAGGGGTAGTTGACAGAAACCACCGGAGCAGTGACCACAACTGGAGTTTGAACTGTTGCACGCTGAAGCAGGAGCTTCGTATTCGACCTGATAAGATTTTCCATCGACTACGACTTCAATTGGCGATGTTGTGACATCACCGACTTTAACATCATATTTCTTACCATTGATTGTGATTTTTATCTCTTTCATTACTTCCCACTCCTCTTGATTCGAATTCCAAGTCCTTGCTGGGCGGTCATTCGATTTGTAGTCCACCAACCACTCTTTCCCTTCTTCCAGCGATGTCCCCAGGCTGGATTTATGCCATGCCACGGAAATAACTGACAGCGGCAGCGATTACAACTGGGATATTCGCCATCACCAGCCTCTGCAGCTGCTTCGCCAGCATGGACAGGATGTTCTCCAGCTTCGACTGGTTTGACTTCTTGCTGTGCTTCCTTTCCACCGGGAAAGATTTTCTGCAGGATCGTCATGACCAGTATGAAAATTCCCAGTGCCAGGAAGGTGTTGCCAGACCGGCAGACTGTTATAGACAAACCTTGCATAATTGGATTCAAAGATACTACCTCCAAATCCTTACCATTTCTGGTTTTCCCATAGTGCTAATTTACAGCGGAATATTGCCATGTTTCTTGGCTGGCAGGCTGGTCTGTTTGTCTTTGAGCAGTTCAAGAGCGGCAATCAAGCGTTGTCGGGTTTCAGAGGGCAGAATTACATCATCAATATGACCGGCAGATGCTGCGGCATAGGGATTGGAGAATTTATCCTTGTACTCCTGAACCAGGCGGGCACGATCTTCTTTGGCGTTGGGTTATCTTTCAATTCCTTACGGTAAAGGATATTTACAGCACCTTCGGCGCCCATGACTGCGATTTCAGCAGAAGGCCAGGCGTAAACAAAATCTGCGCGCAGATATTTTGAACCCATCACGATCATGGCGCCGCCATAACCCTTGCGGGTGATGACGGTGAGCTTGGGAACAGATGCTTCTGAGTATGCATACAGGATCTTCGCACCGTGACGGATGATCCCACCATGTTCCTGAGAAACGCCAGGTAAGAAACCGGGAGAATCGCTGAAGGTGACGATGGGAAGATTGAACGCATCGCAGAATCGCACGAAGCGTGCAATCTTATCTGAGGCGTTGATATCAATTGCATCCAGCCATGACTGCGGGCTGTTGTCCAACGACACCAACCGGTTGTCCGTGCAAACGGGCAAAACCAATGATTGCGTTCTGGGCATATCCGGCGGATACTTCGAAGATATGAACCGAGGTCAAAGACTCTGGCTACGACATCACGCATATCATAAGATTCAGAAGGGTCTGCTGGGACGATGGTGTCCAATTCTTTGTCAGAGCGCCAGGGATCATCAGTGCGGCGACTGCTGGACCAGCTTCGGTATTATTGGATGGAATGTAGGAAAGAATCTTCTTGATGATTGCAAATGCATCTTTTTCATCGGCAGCGGCGAAATGAGCAACACCACTGATGGTGCTATGGGTATCAGCACCACCCAGGGTTTCCCCTCGATCGCTTCACCGGTCACCGCTTTGATCACTTCCGGTCCGGTGATGTACATATTGCCCATACCTCTGACCATGACGATGAAGTCTTGGATGGCGGGGGAATAAACTGCGCCACCGGCGCATGGTCCCATGATAACGCTGATCTGGGGAATGACACCACTGGCCGTGTACGTTACGATAGAATACTTCGCCATATGCTTCAAGGCTGAAGATACCTTCTTGAATACGTGCGCCGCCACCATCATTGATACCAATGACCGGAACACCGGCGCTCATGGCCAGATCCATCACTTTGGCGATCTTCTTTCCAGCGACTTCGCCGAATGATCCACCTAATACGGTGAAGTCTTGAGCGTAAACACAAACGCGGCGGCCATCGATCTTTCCAAAACCTGCTACCACACCATCACCAGTATAGCGGATCTTTATCCAAGACCGAAATCACGTGTGACGATGGTGCATAAATGGTTCAATTTCCTGAAATGAACCATCATCCAATAAGCTGCGATAATTCTTTCACGTGCGGTCATTTTGCCTTTGGCATGTTGCGCATCAATCCGTGACTCTGCCCGCCACCTTCGGCTGCCTTCTGACGCATCTCTTTCAATTGCTTATGATCATATCTTCTGCAGATGATCCCATACAATGAACCTCCAACAAAATTGGTTATTCTTAAGTCTAATTTTTCTTGTCTGACAAAGCAAGTGATACTATTCAGATAGCGCCTTGATTGTCATATCACAAATAATGAGGTGTGCCAGCGATCTCCGGCACACTTATTTATTAGTCTTACTTAACCATACCTGCTTCAAGCATTGCCAGATAAATCTTCTCCGCGCTCAATGGAGGATTTGATACCCGGACACCTACAGCATCATAGATCGCGTTTGCCAAAACGCCAATGGTTGGAGTCATCGGATGTTCGCCAATTCCACGGGCACCCCACGGACCATCATCCTGGGCTGTTTCAACAAACAATGCGATATTCTCCTTGGGCAGATCGGCTGTGGTGGCGATGCGGTAATCCACAAAGCTCGGATTCTTCATCACGCCATTCACCAGTTTCATTTCTTCAAAGATCGCAGAGCTCATACCCTGGATGAACCCGCCTTCAATTTGGGCTTTGACCAGGTCGGGATTGATTGCTTTACCTACGTCGAAAACGGAGACGGCTTTCAAGATTTCGATCTTGCCGGTTTCGGTATCGATTTCAATATCAATTGCCCTGGCAGCCAGTGGTGTAATGGACAACCGCCCGTTCACCCTGACCGGTTTCCTTATCGAGTCCGGTGACATAGGTGGGCATAAAAGTGCCGCGTCCGAGGACAGGACCACCGATCCAACCTTTATCATCTTTACGGGGGATGCCGTACACAACAATATTCTTCAGTGGAATGGTGTTCTCCGATTTGAGAGAGATCACCGCTCCACCTTTGATATCGAGGTCGGCGGGATTTTCATTCCAGGCTTCGCCAACCATTTCGAGGATATTCTTGCGGGCATCTTCAGCGGCGCGGCGGACGGCATTTCCCATGCTCCAGGTCAAGCGGCTGGCAACGGTCTGCCATTCGTAGGGGCTGTAACGGGTATCCACCGGACCTTCGATCTTTACCATTTCGTATGCAACACCGAGTGCTTCAGCAGCGATCTGGGCCATGACAGTGAATGTTCCCTGACCGATTTCCTGTCCACCGACAGATACCGTGACAGAACCATCTTCGTTCAAGCGGACTTCAGCGCTGGAGCCGGCATTCGGGGGCATGGAGGGAGCTTTCCATACAATGCCAATCCCTTTGCCGCGTTTCTTGGTGGGTGAGCTGGCTTCCGTTTTTCACCCCATTTCAATTCTTTGGCAACGCGGTCGATGCATTCCTGCAGGCCAACCGGATGCATCTTCATCCCGGTCACGTTGAAATCACCGCCCTGAATTGCATTTCGTTTCAGGAATTCGACTTTGTCCATGCCGATCTTTTCGGCCAGCATGTCCATTGTCTGGATGATTCCAGCATGCAGTTCGGACATACCAAAACCACGGTAAGCGCCACCGATGGGGTGGTTGGTGTAAACACACATCGCATCGGTTTTGACATTCGGGATATCGAACGGACCTGAAGAGTTATATCCACCCGCACGGGTGATATTTACGCCGTATTCAGTTGAAGCGCCGCCATCCCAGTACTGGGTGTTTTCCATGGCAAGCACATTACCTTGCGCATCACAACCGATCTTCAGGTTGATGATCAATCCCTGGCGGACAAAGTTGGTGAAGAATTCTTCTTCACGGGTCAGGCGAACTTTGACCGGGCGTCCGCCAGCTTTGGAGGCCAAGGCAACTGCGACATTTTCCATGGTCACGCCGGCTTTGCAACCGAATCCACCACCCACATATCCCGCGATCACGCGGATTTTGCTTTCAGATACGCCCAGGGCTTTTGCGAAGGAACTGCGCTGGGAGAATGGCGATTGTGATGATGCCCAGACTGTGACATCGCCATCTGGTTCCACTTGCGCAACCGCGATATGCGGTTCGATCGGTACATGCTGCACATGCGGAATGCGGAATTTCTTTTCCACGATCGTGGTGCATTTTTTGAAGCCGGCTTCGTATCACCTTTCCGAATTTTGAAATGATTGGAGATATTGGTGCCCGGGTTCGGGGAAGATGAAATTGGGGCATTCATAGTTTCCCAGATCAGGGTGGAGAAGGGGAGCCTCTTTCGATGCGCCAAATTCAGCGTCAAAAACGGCAGGCAGTGGTTCAATTTCCACTTCGATCAGATCGAGCGCTTTTTCAGCGATCTCTTCAGAAATTGCGGCGACTGCGGCAATGGCTTCACCAACAAAACGGACCCGATCTATCGCGAAGATCAGTTTTATCTTTCAGATAAAGACCGACCAGGTTGGGGAAGTCTTCACCTGTGACAACAACTTTTACGCCGGGTAATGCGACTGCTTTGGATACATCCATTTTCTTAATGATCCCATGTGCAACCGGGCTGCGTTTTACACGTCCATAGAGTAAAGCTGGACCAAATGGAATGTCATCGGTATATTGGGCGCTACCGGTTACTTTTTCCAGGACATCCAACCGGCGGAACACTCTTTCCGACCGGATTCATTGTTCGAGTTTTGCTTCAGCCTGAGCCATATGCAGTCTCCTATTCTTTGATCGCGAATTGGCATTATGACCGCTCGGCGGCTGCCTGGACTGATTCAATGATCCGAGAGTATCCGGTGCAGCGGCATAAATTACCGACCAGTGCTTCGACGACTTCTTCTTCAGCTGGGTGAGGATTGCGGTTGAGTAATGCGCGGGCGGAAATGAGCATGCCAGGTGTGCAGAAACCACATTGCACGCCGCCTTTTTCAATGATGGTCTGCTGAACGATATCCAACTTGCCATCTTTGGCCAGACCTTCGATCGTGACGATCTCCTGACCATCGCTTCGACAGCCAGCATCATACAGCTATTGACTGGTTCACCGTTCACCATAACGGTGCAGGCGCCACATTCACCGGCTGTGCAGCCATTTTTGGTTCCAGTGAGAGCCAGTTTTTCGCGCAGCATTTGTAACAAGGTCATGTTGGATGGAACAGTAACCGATCTCCAGCGTTCCATTGACTGTACATGTTAATTTGATGAAAACCCATAATATCCTCCGATTCTTTTGCTGATTTCGGTCTGATTACCCCAGTAACTGAACGGTCTCTTCAAGAGCACGTTTCACCAGGTTTCGGACCATGTGGCGACGGTAAGTTGCACTTCCACGGACATCATCAATTGGTTTGACGCCATCCATCGCAGCCTGAGCAGCTTCCTGGATTGTTTCTGGCGAAAGCGCTTTACTGGTAAGGACTTCTTCCGCTTTCACAAGGACGACAGGCGTGGGTGCAACTGAAGCTACAGCAATCGAGAAGCGATAACCGGATTTCGAAGAAGGATCTTTGAAGCCTAACACGGTGACACCAACGATGGCCAGATCGCTCAGGCGGTTTCGACCAAGTTTCAGGTATTTGCCAGCGTGCCCAACCGGTGGAACCGGCAAAGTGATGGACAGGACAATGTCACCTGGTTCCAGCACATTTTTGCCGGGTCCGGTGAAGAACTCACGAACGGGGATGGATTTTTTACCATCCAGACCGTACACATTCAACACGCCGTTATAAACCAGCGTCGCGCCGATGGTATCTCCTGCGGGTGAAGCATTGCAGATATTGCCAATAATGGTCGCCCGGTTGCGGAGTTGATAGCTGGCAACAGATTTGACGGCTTCCACCAATACCGGGTAATTTTTTTCGCCTCAGGGAGAGCAGCGACGCGGTTCATCGGGACAGCCGCGCCGATTGTCAGGCCAGTCCGGGCATCAAATCTCAGGACTGTGGTGCCTTCCAGGGCTTTAATATCTACCAGGTATTTTGGGGTAAAGAAACCATCACGCATACGGACGAAGCTGTCTGTCCCACCAGAGAATGGCCGGGCTTCACCGGCATGACTGGCCAGAAATTGGCTGGCTTCAGTGAGAGTGGCTGGCCTGATGTAATCAAATTCAGGTAACCCTGGATGCGCAGAAATCATAGATGTTCACATCCTCTCTTTCAAAAGTTTTGGATTTTGGTGATATTTACTTGTCTTACCGAATACGATCTGGTCCGAAGATCCAGTAATACCCAAATAGACAGCGCGAATTGTGGATCATTAAACGCAAAATGAGCACGGGGAATAATCGCCACCTGCCTTTTTTATTGGGGAAAGCCGTATGGGTAATAACAGAGCTAACAAAGTAAATATATTATGCGGAGTAGAGAAGTAAAGGTCAAGTATAAAGATGTCAGACAAAGGCTGATGTTTGTCACATCCTTTTATGCATGAATACTAATCCGAAATATGTGATTTAATTATTCCATGAATAAAATTATCCATGCAGATTGGATCGGTGTTGGCGTAGAAGAACTCCGGCAGACCCCCGGGGAGTTACAAATTGCTGGGGATACATCAAAAGGAATCTTCTTCAGGCATCCCTCAAAACGGGTGGTATTTTTATCGCGAGAAAAATACTGTGGACCTTTGACCATTACTCTGTCCAATTCGAGTCACATGGTTTTGGGTGATGATGCCAGGGCGGACATTACATCCGACCGGATTACAAATCTCCCAGGAATTTGATATCGATCTTCAATCCGCTCAAATATGGAATCCACCTGTATGGGATGCAAGTTCTGTTGTAGATATTGATCCCCTTGTAATTCGCGCAATTCGCTTAATGTCGTTAACCGCTCACAAAACTGAAAGTCTACTGAATTGCCTCCCAATACTTGAAGGTGATCCTGACCTGTCCGAATCGTCTGATAAGCCATTGAGTGATCGTTTTTCGCCGATATTGAAAGATTTTGGAAAAGCTGCCGTGGAGCAGCAGATTACCCGATTGGAAAAGGTAATCGGGTACGGCCGGGGGCTGACGCCTTCCGGGGATGATTTCTTGTCCGGTATCGTATTAGGTATGGTGCGTTACGGTTTGACATCTCCGACTGTTCCTGGGATTGACCTGCTCCATTCGCATCTTCTGCCGGTAGCTTTCGAGAAGACAACCCTGGTATCTGCCAACATATTGGAATTCGCTTTCCGGGGGCAGGCGGACGAGCGGATCATCCATGGCCTGGATGAAATCCTCACCAGAAATACTTCCCTCTCCAGAATTGAATCTTCATTGCTAGAATGGGGGAATACATCCGGGTTGGACACCCTGGCCGGATTATTGGTATTACTAAGCACTATTGGGAGGTAATAAGGTTTTATTCTTCAGGTGGATATAGATTTTGAAGCCAATCCAATGGCTGGACCTGCACACCGCCAGCCCAAATTTCAAAATGTAAGTGAGCGCCGGTCACGCGACCAGTGCCTCCGACCAATCCGATCACATCCCCTTTTTTAACTTGATCGCCTTCTTTGACGAAGATCTGATTTTGGTGCCAGTAACCTGAGAATACGCCCCAGCCGTGATCAATAATGGTCGCATTACCGCGGACGGTTTTCTCGCCTGCGAATACAACAGTTCCATCTGCGGGTGCGTAGATTTTAACCCCATCACCGCCGCAGAAATCAACACCCGTGTGAATATTGGTAAAAGGACCGCCATTGTAAGATCTGCGGTTACCAAATTTGGAATTCAGACATTCCTGGTAGCTATATGGGGAAGGGCTCATCCAGATGTCCTGCCATTGTTTTTCTGGAGTGAACTGGTTTGTGATCTGCAGCAGCCATTCCAATTCCGGTTCAGTGATGGCTGGATCGACAAAACTTTCATTTACTGTCAGGACAGGATCTTTGGCGTAGTACCCGTCTTGCACAATGACCATTTGTTCTGAGTGAGATTCCGTTCCATCGGCCAGTTTCACCGTGATGAGCAATGGGTAAATCCCGGGTTCCTGCAGCGCATGGATACCCTGCAAGCTGGCGTAGGTTCGATCGGATTGCGGGAAGAAATGGAGTTCGTTCCCCAGGAGATTCCCGCTCAACTCAAAGGGCTGGGATGTTTCTACCTGTATGACTGCTGTCTTCCCCTGGACGAGCGGTAACGGACTGATGGTCACGTTTTCCAAAGGGGATGAGGAAAGTTTGATCGAACCTTCCGGGGTGCCGACGGGCAGGTAATAGGATTCTCCGGGCAGGGTATCCCACGCACCGGACAATTCATTTTGATGTGCCAACAACCAGGGGGATGTTCCACCAAGCATGGCGAATTCAAGCAAGGATTGATTCGATTGCAGAAGATAGCGGTTTTCCAGGCGTTTACCTTCGTCCGCCTGTGGCACCACCAGGTTGACCCCAGCGTATAGCTCAGCCGGCGAGGTGATGTGATTCAGCTTGATCAAGGTCTGCATCGGTACCAGGTTTTGGATACCCAGTTGTTTGAGTGAATTACCAAAGCCAACCGTCTCGGTGATCAAATAACCTTGAATGCCTTCCAGACCCGGGATGATCAGTTCATCCCCGATCTTCAGGGAGTTTGCATCGACAATACCGTTGGCTGCGATCAATTCGTCCGCCGACAGGCCAAACCTGGAAGCGATCAAGGTCAGGTTATCGCCGGGCTGAACGATGTAGATCGGCCCTTGCGGCGCGGTATCCTGCCCAAACACTATTGTCTGCGCAGGGAGTAAGAAAATGAATCCCAGAAGAGCAAGAACGATCAATTTACGCATGTTTTACCACTAACTGGTCACCGATCGAGATGGTATCCAGATGATTGGGATGGATTTCAAGGACGTGCGCGGCAGGTTTTGAGGATGCATAATACAGCCGCCATCTCCTGGCCAATGTTTTATCCACCACTTGATAATCTTCATTTAACCAGACAACCGCCAGATCAAAATTCATGAAGAGCATATGGATTGACGATTCCAACCGTGACTCGCGTGGATAACTCAGGAGTATTCCTTCAGACTCCCCTATGGGTTGATGGAACATATACCCCTTCAGACGCGAGAAGAAATCCAGACAGATGCGGATCATTATGTCGGGATTGTCGGGTTTGGATTGATTGGTCAGGACAAATTGGTTTTTCATAAGAATTCGGACGACTTGATCGCCGTCCGAAAAATTGTAACATTGAAAATCGAAAATGATAATTAGCGCTTATTGATGACTTTGTCGACGCTGTCTAATAATTCCTGAGGACGGAAAGGTTTGGAGATGTAATCATCCACCTTCGCGATGTGTAAACCGAGGACTTTATCAATGGATTGTGCTTTGGCGGTGATGATGATCACCGGGATGGATTTGGTCGCCTCATCTGCTTTGAGCTGCTGGTAGACATCCCAGCCATCCAGGTCTGGCATCATGAGGTCAAGTAGGATTAAATCTGGATTTACTTGATGGATAACATCGATCCCCTGCCTGCCCCCATGGGCGCCTGAAACAATGTAGCCATGCCGGTTCAGGATCAGTTCCACCAGGTCAATCATCTCTGGATCGTCTTCAACATATACAATCTTCTTCGTGGGACTGACATCCATGGATTTCCTCCTTATAATGTAAATAAGTTTACCACAGGCTAATATATATGCAACCGGAGCAGAGATGAAGATAACCACCTGGAATGTCAATGGGTATCGTGCAATTAGTGGAAAGGGTTTTCAAGCCTGGTTGGAGCAAACGCAACCGGATATTTTGTGTCTGCAGGAAATTAAATCGAAACCGATTCAGTTGACTGACCAACAATTGAATATTCCGGGTTATACCATCCACTGGAACCCGGCGGAACGGCCAGGCTACAGTGGGGTGGCGACTTTCTTTCGTAAAGAACCCGACCTGGTCGCTATGGGAATCGGGAATCCAAAGTTTGATATCGAAGGCAGGGTAGTACAGAGCATCCACGACGGATTTCGATTGTTCAATATCTACTTTCCGAATGGTCAGCGCGGAAAAGACCGCGTCGAGTATAAATTGGAGTTTTATTGGGAATTGTTGACGCTCTATGACGCGCTGGTGGCAGCCGGGGAGCAAATTATCATAACGGGTGATTTCAATACCGCGCATAATGAAATTGATCTGGCAAATCCAAAACAGAACCAGGAGACTTCCGGCTTTCTTCCAGAAGAAAGAGCTTTGGTGGATGAATATATCAACCATGGCATGGTGGATGTATTCCGCTACCTGTATCCTGATAAAGTTCAGTATACCTGGTGGACTTACATCACGAATGCCCGCAGCCGAAATGTTGGTTGGCGCCTGGATTACTATATGATCTCTCCCAATTTAATGCCGAGGGTGGTCGACGTTCAGATCCATGATGAGATCATGGGATCTGATCATTGCCCGGTTTCACTGGTCCTGAAATAAAAAAAGGGCTGTCTGACAGGCAGCCCTATAAAAAAACAAGAATGACTAAATAAGCGGAATAATATTGCTGTAGACATTACCTATCGCAGGACCTAATAAAGCCAAAATCACGATGACTGCCAGGGCGACTAAGAGCATAATGAAGGCATACTCAACAAATCCCTGCCCAGTTTCTTTCTTTCTGTTCACAGATTTCACCTCCTATAAAGATGTAATCAACCTGCCTAAAACGATCAGGTTTTTTCCTTATTCAATTATGACAGCACCATTTGTGCGATACAAGTGGAAAATATTATCAATTTCTTAACAGATTTAAAAAAACACCCCTGTCTTTGAAAACAGGGGTGTTTTGGCTTGATCAGTCGAGACCTTCGGGTATCCAACAACAGAGGACGAGATCACGAGCAGCTTTCACTTCATCCAGCCTTCCAACGGGTGTGTTGTGCGGGGCCGATTTCAACAGCTCGGGTTCTGAATGCGCTTCTTCCGCGATCTTCAACATTGCGTCAGCGAATGCATCCAGGGTTTGTTTGCTTTCCGTCTCCGTAGGTTCGATCATCAGCGCTTCTTTGACGATCAGGGGGAAGTAATTAGTCGGTGGATGGAAGTTGTAATCCATCAATCGCTTGGCAATATCCAGCGCGTGCACATCGGGCGCATCCTCCCAATGCCCTTCCAACACGAACTCATGCATACAGACCCGGTCATACGGCAGTGTATACGTCTTTCTGTTTTGATAACAGGTAATTGGCATTCAGAACAGCATACTCTGAGATCTTGCGCAGTCCTTCCGGACCGTGCATCAGGATGTAGGTATATGCCCGAACGATCATTCCAAAATGGCCATGGAAAGATTTCATCCGGCCAATGGAATTGGGCGGATCGTAATAATCCATACAAAGGCGCATTCTCATCATCACCCTCTTCAATGATGGCGACCAATGGAGAAGGGAGGAAATCAACCAGATGTTTGGCAACACCAACCGGACCAGATCCAGGACCACCACCGCCATGCGGGGTTGAGAAGGTTTTGTGCAAATTGAAATGCATCACATCGATGCCAAGATCGCCTGGACGAACGATGCCCAGTAAAGCATTTAAATTCGCGCCATCGCCGTAGACCAAACCACCGGCTGCATGAACGATCTTGACTACTTCTTCCACATGTTCATCAAATAACCCGAATGTATTTGGATTGGTCAGCATCAAGCCAACCAGTGTATCATCGCAGGCAGCTTTGAGAGCTTCCAGATCGACATTTCCGCGGGTATCCGATGGGATTCCAACGACTTCCATTCCACTCATGCTGGTGGTGGCAGGGTTGGTCCCATGAGCTGAATCAGGAATCAGGATCTTGTTTGCGTTTGAGTCCTTCCGGGAATGATGATAGGCGCGCATGATCAACACACCCACCAATTCGCCCTGTGCTCCGGCTGCGGGTTGCAAAGTTACAGCTGCAAATCCGCTGATCTCTTTAGGATCTCCTGCAGATTGTACATCAGCATCAGGTTGCCCTGAACTGTCTCGATAGGCTGGAGCGGATGGGTGGCTGCAAATCCAGGCAATCGGGCAGCCGCTTCATTTATTTTGGGGTTGTATTTCATGGTGCAGGAACCCAGTGGATAAAACCCGCCATCAATGCTGTAATTCATCTTTGGATAGGTTGGTAAAATGGCTGACGACATCCATTTCAGATACTTCGGGCATGGCAGGTCTTCACGCAAGTAGATTCTTGGGATACTGGCGTAACTGGAACATCTGGCTCGGGAAACGAACACCCTGACGACCGGGAGATGAGATCTCATAGATGGTTGGCTCAGTCATGGTTCACCTCCGCGAGTACTTCACAGAGCATATCAATTTCTTCTTTGGTGTTCGTTTCGGTCACAGCGACCAGCAGATAATTCTCCATATCCGGATAATCCTTGACCAAGATCATATCCACCCAATGATACCATGATCCAGCAGATGAGCATTAGATTTCACCGACAGGTTTAGGGCAACATACCGCAAATTCATTGAAGAATGGTTGAGTGCTGCAGATCCTGAAACCGGGAATTTGCGCGATCTGGTCAGCGGCATAATGGGCTTTTTGATAATTCAATTCGGCCACTTTCTTCAAACCATGTTTGCCCAGCAGACTCATGTAGATCGTCGCTGCCAGAGCAAGCAATCCCTGATTGGTGCAGATATTGGAAGTAGCTTTTTCACGACGGATATGCTGTTCACGGGCAGTGAGTGTCAGAACATAGGCACGTTTTCCGGTCCGAATCGACCGTTTCACCAACCAAACGCCCTGAAATTTTGCGGATATATTCTTTCTTGGTGGCAAAAATCCCGAGATATGGACCGCCATACGATAGCGGAATACCAAGTGGTTGTCCTTCTCCGACGACAATATCAGCGCCAAATTCACCGGTGTTTTGAGCAACCCGAGTGCGATCGGATTGACGGAAATGGCAACCAGAGCGCCAACCTCATGCGCTTTTTTCACCAGCTCGGTGTAGTCGTATATATTTCCGAAGAAATCCGGGTACTGGACCAGAACGAGCGACGTTTGTTCATCCATTTGCGCGATCAGGGGATTTGGTTCACCGGTTGGGACCCCTGTGACTTCGTCTCCGATCAGCTTAAGATCCTCATATCCTTGGGTATAGGTGCGGATAGTTTCCCGGTACATCGGATTCAAAGTGGGTGATAAGATCATCTTTGGACGTTTACCGCGAAAATGATGATAGGCCATGATGACGGCTTCAGCAGCAGGCTGTAGCGCCATCGTAATGCGAGGCATTGCTGGCATCCATACCGGTAAGAGCAGCGATCAGGCTCTGATACTCAAAAATCGCCTGCAATGTTCCCTGAGAGATCTCCGGCTGGTAGGGGGTGTATGCGGTATAAAATTCTCCGCGCCGTAGGAGCATATCGACTGCGGCAGGGATGTAATGCCTATATGCACCTGCGCCGAGGAAACAGATCATCTCTTCAGTGACTCATTGGCGGAGGCCAGGTTTTGCAACTCAGCCAGAATCTCCATCTCGGTCATGGCAGGTGGAAGATCAGCTTGGGGAATCTGAATTTGGCCGGTACATCCTTGAATAGATGCTCCATGGATGGAATCCCGACCGAATCCAGCATTTCCCTGGTTTCAGAGGGAGTATGAGGAATAAACATGTTAGTGTTCCCGTGTCTCACAATAAGTTTTATAGGCTTCCGGGCTCATCAGAGCATCCAGTTCGGATGGATTGGATAATTCCAATTTGATCATCCAGGCCGCATCATAAGGATCGGTGTTAACTTTTTCGGGGGTATCGGCCAGTGCTTCATTTACTGCGACAACTTTCCCTGAAACGGGCAGATTGATATCTGAGGCGGCTTTTACGGATTCAACGGTACCAAAGACCTTCCCTTTTTGGACGGAATCGCCGTCGCTGACCGTAATCTCAACAAAGACCACATCCGATAGTTGTTCCTGAGCATAATCCGAAACCCCGATGGTGGCTGTTGAGCCTTCAACCTTGACCCATTCATCCGTTTTGGAAAACTTGTAACCGGTCGGAATATTCATCTGTATCCTCCATTGAAGTGTTGGTTAAATAAATGAGCACACGGCAAAACCGTGTGCCTCTGTTATTAACCTGAGAGATTCGCCTCGCACATGAGGTTTGCCCCTTCGGTACTTGCGAACTTTCCAGAGACTGATATCCCGGGTCCTTCTACCTGAGAAATTCATCCACGAGATGGATTTGCCCCTTCGGTGCCTGGCTAGGCCAGTCCTCTTCCCAAAGATAAAATCATTCTACGGGGTAAGGGGGATAAAGTCAAGCAACCGTAAACTGGCTATTGACAGGAGGTTTCATCTGTCTCAAACCGTTATTTGAGCAAACTGCTTTGCTTTCTAAAATCGTCCTACTTGACCCTCACCACTCCCTCCACTACAATCAATTCATTCCTTCATCTTGAGGTGACAATGCATTCAACGATCATTCTTAATCCCATATCCGGCCGGGGAAATGGACTGGCTTCCATTCCGACTATTAAGCGGATCCTGGACGAGCACCAGGCGGATTACTCTCTCATCCAAACCGAATACCCCGCTCATGCGATCGAATTGGCCAGCCAGGCTTGTGAGCATAGCGATATGGTGGTCGCAGCCGGGGGCGATGGAACCTCAAATGAAGTCATCAATGGCCTGATGAAGGTTAAAAATGGGAGTGGAAAAACTCCGATCATGGGAGTGATCCCAGTGGGGCGCGGGAATGATTTTGCTTACTCCATGGGTATCCCCACGCAATTGGATGCAGCCTGCCATTTCCTGTTGGACACCGCACCCCGGAAAGTGGATCTCGGGATTGCTTTTGGCGACAATTTCCCGGATGGTAGATATTTCGGGAACGGGGTGGGTATTGGATTCGATGCGGTTGTGGGTTTCGAAGCGGCAAAAATGAAGCGATTAAAAGGGTTCACATCCTACATCGTCGCTGCGCTCAAAACCATCTTTATCTTTTACAAGACACCCATCTTAAGAGTGGTCATGGATCAGGATACCATCACTCTATCCGCGTTGATGGTGTCCATAATGAATGGCATTCGGATGGGTGGTGGTTTCTTCATGGCTCCGAAAGGAGATCCCCATGACACCCAGTTTGATCTTTGCTGCGTATCTCAGGTGACCAAACTGAAGACGTTTCCCTTGATCACCCGGTTTATGAAAGGTTCCCAGGAGGGACATCCGGCGGTACGATTTTTCCAGAGTAAGAAAGTGGTTATCACCGCCCTGAAAGGATCGATCCCCGCCCATGCAGATGGAGAGACCGTCTGTACCGAAGGCAAGGAAGTCATCGTTGAGTTGGTTCCTCATGCTTTGGATCTTGTCTGCTAAAATGACCCTATGACAATCGCAATCAGGATGCTCAATTTCGCCATTCGCGGAGTTTCCCGAACTATTTGCCGGGTGGATGATCTTGAGTTGTCGAAGGTGCCCATGGAAGGACCGCTGATACTGGCGGTAAATCATGTTAATTTCCTCGACGCTCCTCTCCTGTATACTCACATGCTCCCCCGTCCCGTCACCGGGCTGGTTAAAAAGGAAACCTGGGATAATCCGTTTCTAGGCGCACTGTTCTCCACCTGGAAAGCTATCCCTATTCGACGTGGTGAAGCTGATCTCAGCGCCATCCAACGGGCGAGGGAAGCCCTCAGGCAGAAGCAGATCCTGGTGGTTGCCCCGGAAGGAACCCGCTCAAAGAACGGCAAACTGCAGCATGGGAAACCCGGGTTTGCCTTGTTGGCTGCATTGACCCGGACCCCCATCCTGCCCCTGGCATTTTATGGCGGCGAGTTGGTCTGGGATAATATGCATCGATTTATTCGGACAGATTTTCATATCCGGGTGGGTGATGTGTATCGCCTGACAGATGGTTTGGATATCAAAGATAAAAAAGTCAGGCAAAAGATCACAGACGAAGTGATGTATCTGATCGCCGATCTGTTGCCTGCCAAATATCGGGGAGTATATTCAAAGGTTACTGCGGAAAACCTGTCCACCCTGAAGAAGGTAAAACAGAGTTCATAGTTATCTGGAAATCATCCATCGATGGATGCAAAGTACATCCCGCTATCGTGGCGGGATGTGGTTTTTATTGGGGCAGAAACTTCATGATCAATACCCGTTCGATGATCGGACTGAAGTCCGATCGCGCAATCTGATCAGTTTGTGGATCCCAACCGAAAAGATACTTCGCCACATCCGGTGTTTCCTTGATCAGTTTTTCCAGAGTTTGCTGAATTATTACCGGATCGGTGATCTCCAATGGATTAACAGAATGTTTCTTAATCCGATCTGAATGGCTACCGCTTCAGGATTGGCGGTCACGTTGCGGTACCAACCGGTTCCTCTCCCCCAGGCTGAAAAGAGGTACGTTTCTCCAGCAATAGTGAAATACCCGATCGGGGTATAGCGGGTCTTTCCGCTCTTGCATCCCTTCGTGATTAAGAACATCACAGTTCTTGACATGCCCAAAAGCGGCAGCAGACCAAGTCGGTAGAGAAACACGATCATCGGATTCCAAGTCTTCAAATTGGCATGGAAGTTTTTCCGGTACTCGTTTCCGTTCAATATTTTCGCCAGGTTGGTATCAGGAAGGGGAAATACCCTTTTGATCGCTTCAGAATTAGCCTGGATAACCATGGATGGGTTTGTCGTCATTAGCAAAGTCCTTACTTCGAAGATTTCATCTTATGAAATATATACGGATTGAATTGATTTCGGTTTCGATCATTGAATGAGAATGGATGTCATCGTCAATGATCCGGCGACAGGTTTGTCGTTGAAATACGTGATGGTTTCATCCTCGGATTTAACGGCGAGGGTGTAGAGCAGCGGTAAATAATGCTCTGGTGTAGGTACCGCCAGTTGGACGGAGGGTCCGAGTTCGGCATAATTGATCAAAGCCTGATGATTGTTTTCGCTGATCAATTTCTTGAACAGGTTGCTCGCTTCCAGTGCCCAATCCAGGGCAAAGGATTGGTTGAAGTCCCCCAGGCTGCCCCTGAATACCACTTTCCGAAGATTGTGAACGATATTCCCGCTTCCCAGTATTAAGACGTCCAGGTCTCTTAATGAAGCCAATTCCTTGGCAAGTGCATAATGTTGCTGGGGATTTTTCGTGTAATCCAGGCTGAATTGCACCACTGGGATTTCCGCATTGGGATACATTTGCTTCAGCACACTCCAACATCCATGGTCCAGACCCCAATCCTGATCCAATCCGATAGGTTTGGACTGAACGATCTTCCTCACTTCTTCAGCCAGCCATGGGCTACCCGGTGCAGGATAAGTGGCTTCAAATAATTCTTTGGGGAATCCCCCAAAATCATGAATTGTCCTGGGCGTTTCCATCCCTGTCACCAGGGAACCCCAGGTTTCCCAATGGGCGGAAATGCACAGAATCGCCTTCGGTTTGGGTAGCGACTCCGCCATTTCGCGCCATCCGCGTGAGAATTCGTTATCTTCTATGGCATTCATCGGGCTGCCATGACCGATGAATAATGCCGGCATTCGACCTTTTTCCATGGGATCTCCTTCTTCTTTACCGAACCAGATCTCCAAACCATTTCCAATACCGATTCCATTATCGCGCTTCCGGGATGGTTAAACAAGGATTATTGCGTGAAGGAGAAAGAAATCGGCACACAGATTAACAACTATAAATTGAATAATCATTTTTATTGAGATAGCATCTCCTCATGGGGACGGGATTCGAAAACAAAAAACTGCTTTCCCAGTTTTTGATTGTTCAGGCGGGAGCGATAGCATCCCCTTCCGGGGACGGGATTTGAAAACAAAAAACCTGCTTTTCAGCAGATCTTTGGGTTCAGGCGGGAGCGATAGCATCCCCTTCCGGGGACGGGATTTGAAAACAAAAAACTGCTTTCGCAGTTTTTGATTGTTCAGGCGGGAGCGATAACATCCCCTTATGGGGACGGGATTTGAAAACAAAAGACCTGCTTTTCAGGAGATCTTTGGGTTCAGGCGGGAGCGATAGCATCCCCTTTGGGGACGGGATTTGAAAACAAAAGACCTGCTTTTCAGCAGATCTTTGGGTTCAGGCGGGAGCGATAACATCCCCTTATGGGGACGGGATTTGAAAACAAAAGACCTGCTTTTCAGCAGATCTTTGGGTTCAGGCGGGAGCGATAACATCCCCTTATGGGGACGGGATTTGAAAACAAAAAGACCTGCTTTTCAGCAGATCTTTGGGTTCAGGCGGGAGCGACGGGATTTGAACCCGCGGTCTCGGCCTTGACAGGGCCGCATGTTAGCCGCTACACCACGCCCCCGAACGGAGGATATATTATCATGTCCAACTGTCTGCGTCAAGGAAAAATACTTATTTCAAATCGAAAATCCACTTATCCGTTACCCGTTCCCAGGAGACCAATTCATCCTCCTTAAACCACATGGCGATCTCGACATTCGCATTTTCGACGCTATCGCTGGCGTGAGTGAGATTTCGGCTGGCAATCAACCCAAAGTCATGGCGCACAGTACCGGGGGCCGCATCCGTGGGTTTGGTGGCGCCCATTGTTTGACGGACCGCCGCAATCGCGCTGGGTCCTTCCCAAACCATTGCCATCACTGGCGAAGCGGTGATATATCGGATCAACCCATCGTAAAAGGGTTTTCCCTCATGGACTGCGTAATGCCGGATCGCCAACGATTTATCCACTTGCATGAACTTCGCGGCGACCAGATGCAACCCGCGTGTTTCCAGTCGTTTGATGATTTCTCCGATAAGACCGCGTTGCACACCATCCGGTTTGATCAGGACAAGGGTTCTTTCCAAAATATCACCTCGCAAGGCAAAATAATACTACTCGGGGTTAATTTCCCCGAGTAGTATATCATATCAAGCGTTTAACTTACTGCAAGTATTCTTCAGCTTTCGTATAGACATCGAGAGCGCTCTGGAGCTTGCCAGACCTGCCGTAGGCGTCACCTAGGGTCAACAGAAGGTTATAGTCTGTTGGATCCCGATTTAACGCCTCCTGAACCAGGGCAATAATATCATCCAATTTTTGTTCAGACGTGATGAGGTTGTTCAATGCTGGTTGGGCAGATACGTAATCTCCGGCTTTTACCATGTTTTGGGCGTTGCTGAATAAAACCGAATAATCGACTTCAGGTAAATCTTCGGGAATGGCATCGGTTACAGCTATTTCCTCGACCCGTTCTTGGCTGACCGTCTCAGGTTCTTCCGCTTCAACGGGGGATGGAACCTCTTCTTCGTCTGACACTTCGCTGGCTGATTTAGATGTTACTTCTACAACCGGTTCGGGTTGGACAGCTTCCGTCAGATCGGGGATGACTTCTTCGGCAACCTCTTCCGTTATCACCGGAGTGACGGTTTCGGTTGATTCTTCTAACTCTGCAACTTCGGCCGTCTCTTCTTCTTCTGTCGCGACCGCTTCAACTTCGACCTCTTCTATTTCGGAGGGGATCGTTTCTTCAGGAAGCATGATCGATTCCAGCGCGTCAGAGACGATCACATCTGTTGCGTCTGGCACTTCCGCCGCTGATTCCACTTCTTCACCAGCCATCTCTTCAGGGAGTTCTGTCTCATCTTCACCCTGAATCTGGGAAGCTGTCAGGGGAGGTAGGGATTTAGTGACTCCCGATTGGGATGCCCTCTCCGCAAAGAGTGGGATACCGATCGCGGCAGCCGCGGCCGCAGCACTTTCGTCCGCCAGGATGGATTCCGTGCTTTCCATTTCTGAACTGACCTGCGATGCTTCCCCCGATACTCCTTCAACTTCGGCTGTCTCTTTCCAGAATTCTTCCGCAGATGGTAAAACTGTTTCAGGAATTTCTTCCTCAGGTTTGTCTGAGATGGTAAGCACCGTTTCATGAATTTCTACTTGATCTTCCGGTAATTCAACGACCGGCTGATCAGTTGGGATCGTTTCAACTGGCTCGGGAGTTTCGGCAACGCTTTCAATGGATGTTCCTTCGACCTCAGACGGCTTCACTTCCGCATCAGAATCCTGCAGCCAGACAGGCAAATCGGCAGATTGAGAAACCGCACTGATCTCTTCGCCGGTCTCCGCGCTGATCTGCATGTCTTTTAGCCAATCAGGTGTCTCCAATTCTGAGCTGGATTTCATCCGTGCCTACGGTCAGATCTTGCAACCAGGCTGGTACTTCCTCCGTGGTTTCCTCAATGGGAGCCGGTTCGGCGGGAGGCAGAGGAGATTCAGCCGGAGGTGTATTGTAGCCTTGCAGCCAATCGGGGAATCCTTCCTGTGAGGTCTCTTCCGGGAGCTCAACCGAACGAGGTTCGTCAGTGGGCATGGTATCCATCTCGTGCAGCCAATCAGGTAATTCTTCCCCCGCATCTTCTGGATTGGGTGGGAGAATACTAGTTGTTGGTTTGGCATCCGGAATTTCAACCACTTTGGTATCGCTCTCCTCAGGACTGATCGACGGGATGATTGCTTCCACGTCAAAATCTCTTGGAGTTGCCCCGCCGGAAACCTCGAATTCAGAGCCTGGTTTATCCTGATCCAGCAAGTGGAGCCATTCAGGCATCTGCTCTTCTTCTTTTTCATCATCATCCGGAAGAGTGGCGGTCTGTTTCTCATCAATAATTTCAGGAGTTGCTTCGGCAACCGGCTCTTCGTCGGGGATGGCCTGTTTGATTTCGGCCAACCACTCCGGCATCGTATCCTTTTCTTCCGGTGTCAAAACCATGGTGACCATCTCTTTCGGAGGTTTCTCCGAGGGAAGGTCTTCGACCGGAATGTTTGGTTCCGGTTCCGGTGATTTTGCACTCGCCTCAGCAGCCGGTTGGATATCCTGCAGCCAATCGGGCACATCATCGGGTGAGAGAATTGTTGTTCCGCCTTCGATTGGGAACACTTCGTCTGAGAAAGGCTGTTCAGAAATAACCTGGTCACCCTGTGCTTCAGCTTCGTCCGCCGGAAGCTCTTCTTTTTTCCAAATTTCCTGCTCTTCCGTCATGGTTGCCTCGCCCGTGCTTGAAATCTGCTGTAACCAATCAGGCAGGGCTGATGCGGGTTCTTCTTCTGCTTCCTTCACAGGTTCAGGTTCAACAGCTGCAACCGGAATTTCGGGAGTTTCTTGAGGTTCTGGTTGGGTTTGTAGTCCTTCATCGGCGGGCGGAGGAGTCTGATCCAATCCACTCAACCAATCTGAGAAAGATCTTCGGTTTGGGATGCCGATACAGCGCTCTTCTCTGCATCACCACCGGGAGCCATGGTCTGTAACCAATCAGGAATTTCGGCAGGCGCAATTTCACCTTCAGCCGCGGCGACAAATTCATCCATATTAATGACCTGGGCAGGGGGTGTTTCATCCGTGATGGATCCGGCAGTCGCCCAGCCAGTGGATTTAAGGAAATCGGGAATTGCTTCCTCTTTGGTCTCTTCAGCTCCGCGTAACCAGGATGGCAGACTCTCGTCGACAGGTTCTGTCACAACCGGCTGGGTGATAGTACTTGAGTCCTCGGGAGAGGATTCTTGTGATAATGCTGCTGAATTGAGGATGCGGGTAAATCCTTTGCTTCCCAGATCATCTTCTCCAGCCAGTTCGGAAACCATCCAGTCCGGTGCAACTTCATCTGTGGTTTCGGGTTGGACGCTCTGTTCAGCGGCAGGTGGTTTACCCTGTCCGGTCGGGTCATAGAAATAGTGTTCAATTTCAACCCATTCGTCAGGCACCTGGTCAACGGTGCTATTCGGGTCTGTCACATACGCTTCGTAGGGATCAAGGGCTATGATCTTCTTAAGGTAAAAATCGGATTTGCTCATCTTATCCGATGACCGTAGGATTTCCACCATCAGTTTATTGGTATCGTAGCAGAAGGGTAGTTTTTCAAGGATCTTTTGGGAGAGGGCAAGCGCATCGGGTGTCATGCCAGACTGGAAATACATGCGTGCGAGCAGGACCTCCAGATCGGGCCGGTCCGGTGTTTCTGACAGAATTGATTTAATCTCCGCAATCGCCTGCCGGGTCTGATTTCCCCGGGCATACATCCGGCACAATGCACCTCGGGTAAGCCGAATCTTTTGTTGGCTCCTGACCATCGCGGCGTCCGTATAGATGTTTCAATTCATCTTGAATAGCCTGGTTGGAAGGCTGGACTTCGAAGGCGCGCTCCATATGCCAGATCGCAGCATTCAGGTTTTCTTCTTCGCCGCGAATAATGCTCATCCCAACATGGGTGATGAAATCATCAGGAACAACCGCGAGGACACGGTTGAAAAATCTATCGCTTCACTGTTCCGATGCGCCTCCAGATAAGCTTTGCCGAGCAGACGGTAGGTTTCGAGATGTTTGGGGTATGTTTGGAGAATATACTGGCAGTGCGCAACCGCTTCATCAGTTTGGCCTCGGTCGATGAGACTGCTAATCTCACGATTATAGGCTCGTAAGGATAATTTTGGCATATCCGGGTACCCTCCCATGAATAGTATGCAGCATTATCAGTGAATATGCAAGTATTGTACCGTAATAAAATAGCTCCTTCAGGCGGTGAAGGAGTTTATTTTGAGTGTGTTATTCGCCCAAGTAATCGCGCAGCTTTGCGCCGGATAGTCGGATGACGCAACCGGCTTAATGCCTGAGCTTCAATCTGTCTTACTCTTTCACTGGTAACGCCCATTTTCCGTCCAACTTCTTCCAAAGTATATGCCTGCCCATCCATCAAACCATATCGAGCTGCAAAATTCGCACTTCGCGGGGTGGCAGGCTGTTCAATACTTCTTCCAGGTGTTCCCGCAGCAGGTTATAGGTGGCTGATCATCGGGCGGCGGAGCCTGATCGTCTTCGATGAAATCCCCAGGACGGAATCCTCTTCATCATCAGTTGGGGTTTCCAGCGAAAGCGGCCGGCGGGCTACCTGGATCATATTCTCCACTTTCTTGGGTGGAACATCCAGCGCAACGGCCAGTTCATCAACGGATGGTTCCCGGCCAAGCCGCTGGGTCAAGCTGATGCTGAACTCGCAGTAATTTATTGATCTGGTCGCCCATATGAACCGGAACACGGATGGTGCGACCCTGGTCCGCGATGGCGCGGGTAACCGCCTGGCGAATCCACCAGGTGGCATAAGTTGAGAATTTATGTCCGCGGCGATAATCAAATTTTTTGGTCGCGCGGATCAAACCAATGTTCCCTTCCTGAATCAGATCCAGAAAGGGAACACCGCTTCCCATATATTTTTTCGCAACAGAAATGACCAGGCGGCTGTTGGCTGTGATCAAATGTTCGCGGGCAGCCCAGCCATCTTCAATCAGATGGCGCAATTCCGTCCGGCGTCGGTGTGCAGTGATTCCCTTTGGCCAGCTCTTCGCGGGCACATCCGTCCGCGCTCGATCCGCTGGGCCAAAGTTACTTCTTCTTCCGCGTTGAGCAAAGGAACACGGCTGACCTCTTTGAGATACAGACCAATCGTATCGTTCGTATCAATATTCGCCAGGTCATCCAGGACATTTGCGTGACGTTCTTCCATCTCATCTTCTTCATCCGGCATCAGATCTTCTTCATTGGGTCCTTCGATGGACGCAAGATCTTCAATGTATGGGATACCCGCACTTAATAGCGCAGCAAACGCTTCTTCGAGCTGCTCCACATCCTGTTCCGCTTCAGGGAAGAAATGCAAGATGTCATCTATGGTTACATATGATTTCGTTCGACCCAGCTCGATTAATCGAGCAATTGCCGAAAATTCGTCCTCGTCTTCTTCGACCAACATTTAATACGATATCATCCATTTATTTTCAACCTATCGTAAACGACAAAATCCGACCGCATGAACCCATCACGCGTACAAAAAATTCCTTTTTTGCAAGAATCTTGTCGTTGGAATGTCCTATCCGTAGCTATATCAGAATAACCGTTTTCATTTTCATTTTCAATACCTCATAATGGCTTGGCGCCAGGCGCGAAATCCAGGCCATTACAGGCAGGGGCAATCACGTTCGAGTTAATGATCGGTATCCTCTCCCTAAGAAATCTAACGCAGTCCATTAACATTGAACGGATCAATCTATCAGAGTAACCAGATCGGGTGGGCGGGCATAGTGACCTTTGTCCATATAAAGTATGGTCTCCATCATGACTTCAATAGGCAGAATAGCACTTTCATATCTCAAATATGATCTACCAGTGTATTTGTTCAAATTCTCCCCTGATCATGACGCAAATATGCTGATCGATGGTACGTCTTGAGCCATGAACTCTGGTCAATTCATCCACCTGGATGATACATGATCCTTACAAAAATGAATTGCCAAGGATGCATACACTGCAAACCCGGCAACTTGTTTTCTCCAACCGTCGAAAAAATTCAACCAATTTCCGACTTGTATTGTTATACAGCAGGAAAAACGAGATTTCAAGTAGCAAATTTTGTTCTAATGAAAGACTAATGATAAAGATATGAAAAATCTCCTGATTGTGTCACAAGTTCGGTGAATTCATCTGATAAATTAATCCAATTATCATAAATGGCGTATAATGTAGGACAAATTCTGGATGAGGAGAGCTTATGAATCTTTTTGATGTAAGTCGTCACGGCCTGACACAATTTGAATCAGTGGCCATTTGGTGCGTCCTCGGTGTCGCATTTATCAGTCTGATTTACGCCTGGTTATTGAAGGAAAGCGTATTAAAGAAGGATATGGGTACCGAGAAAATGCAGGAAGTCTGGAACGCCATTCGCATTGGCGCAGACAGCTACCTGAGCCAACAACTGAAAACCATCCTGCCTGCGATTGTGCTTCTAGCCATCGCGCTTTTTTTAAGCGTGTACATCGTTCCGCCGTCGGCTGAAGCAACTGAAGAGTTTCCTCAGAATACGCAGATCATCATTGCTGTCGGACGAACCATAGCCTTTATCCTGGGCGCTTCATTCTCCTTGTTGGTTGGTCAGCTTGGTATGAGGATGGCCATTCAGGCGAATGTTCGTTCCGCATCTGCCGCCCGGCGTGGTTTTAACGAAGTCATTATCCATCGCTTATTATGCCGGAACTGTGACAGGTATGCTTACCGATGGTCTGGGTTTGCTCGGTGGAACCGTGATCTTCATCATTTTCGGTAAAGCTGCTCCTGACGCACTGTTGGGATTTGGTTTTGGTGGTACTCTGCTGGCCTTATTCATGCGGGTTGGCGGTGGAATCTTCACCAAAGCAGCCGATGTTGGCGCTGACCTGGTCGGCAAAGTGGAGAAAGATATCCCGGAAGATGATCCGCGCAATGCAGCCGTGATCGCAGATCTGGTTGGTGACAATGTTGGAGATTGCGCTGGTATGGCAGCCGACATCTTTGAAAGCTATGAAGTGACCATCGTATCGTCTTTGATCCTTGGTCTCTCCCTCATGGCTGTTGATCCGACCCATAGCTTGAAGTGGATCGTCTATCCGTTGATCATCCGCGGTATCGGCGTGATCAGCTCCATTCTCGGTACTTTCACAGTGCCGATCTGGGAGAGTATTCCGATCAAATTCTTACGCGCGCACGATGCGGAAGAATCCATGTTCCGGTCATATGAAGTTTCCTCAATCAATACCGTCATCTGGGCATTCATTGTTGCCATCTGGTACGCTCATGATTGGCGGTTGGGTATGCTGACCACCATCGGTGTAGGCTTGGCGGTCGCTTTCAATCCGTTGACCTCCTACTTCACTTCCACAAAGAAAACCCCGGTCAAAGACATCGTCAAAGCGGCAGACACCGGTCCGGCTACCCTGATCCTCTCGGGTCTGGCGACTGGCATGGAATCTTCGGTCTGGGCGCTGGTCGTAATCGCCATCAGCTTTATCATGAGCCTGGCTTTGTATCAGGCGGATGGTTCGATCTATGTCCTGTATGCTGTCGCCATGGTCGGTATCGGTATGCTCAGCCACACTGGCAATAATGTGGCGATGGATTCCTACGGACCGATCTCAGACAATGCCAACGGAATCGGTGAAATGGCCTGGCATGGGATGGATGATGAAAATACCCTAAAGGCTCGCCAGATCATGGCTGATCTGGATGCCGTGGGTAACACAACCAAAGCCATTACCAAGGGTGTGGCAATTGCCTCTGCAGTCATCGCAGCCGTCTCTCTGTTCGCATCCTTCATCACCGATGTGAGCCGTGTCCAGATCCAGATGCAGGTGGCGAATGTCATGGATGCCATCCGCATTTCGGATACCCGAGTTTTCGTTGGGTTCCTGTTGGGTGGAGCTTTACCCTGGTTGTTCAGTTCCCTTTCCATCAAAGCCGTCGCCCGGGCTGCCGCGGAAATTGTGTTTGAAGTCCGCGCCCAATTCAAGGTGAAGGGCATCATGGAAGGCACCGTCAAACCGGATTATGCGCGTGTAGTGAGTATCTCCACCGCATCCGCCCAGAAAGAGCTCATCCCCCTGGCGGCCATTTCGGTGGCCATGCCCCTGTTGGTTGGATTGGTGCTCGAGGTGGAAGCGCTGGGTGGTTTCCTGGCCGGTGTGATCCTGTCCGGACAATTGCTGGCGGTCTTCATGTCCAATGCCGGCGGCGCCTGGGATAACGCCAAGAAATCCATCGAGGATGAACCCCGCGACCTGGCCGCCAATACCGGCAAAGGCTCCGAGCGTCACAAAGCTGGCGTGGTGGGTGATACGGTCGGTGATCCGCTCAAAGATACCGCTGGTCCTGCATTGAATCCGATGATCAAAGTCGTCAATATGGTTTCATTGCTGGCAGCGCCGGTGATCGTGAAATATCCCCTGATGACCGGCTCTGGGATCAGCATTGGTGTGTTGATCGCCGCGGTCGTTCTCTTCGGTGCAGTGGTCTGGGGTATTACTCAGAGCAAGAAGAGTACACCTGAACTGGTCGGCTAATCGAACCAGCAGTCTGAGAGGGTTCATCGAAAGATGAGCCCTCTTTTTTTATCTGGATGTATCTTTGGGGAATATCTGCTGAATACCATAGATACACATCAGAAGTGATAAAGGAATGAAAACCAGATAATATCGCTGAAATCCCAGGGGCAGGAATAGGAAATAACCGGCAAATTGTACAAAACCCATCCAAATGGATATCGCAACAATCTCCGGCTGGGAAGATGGGCGGCGGAAAAGTCTGATTCCAAACAGGATCAGGCTTGTAAGGGTCAGGGTCAGGAAGATTCCGCCCCATATCCATCCGGATAGGACGAGATTCAGGGGATTCTTCGAATAGGATGCGATCCCGGCTGCCAGTGATTCTCGATAATTTGCTATGTCGTAATAAGCGGGGGGAGCAAGATACGTGTGCGCGACCATTGCGATGACCCGCTCTGCCGGTGTGGTCAGCGCCAGGTTGCTGCCTGCTGACCGAAACACCTCCAATTGATTTTGACTGACCATCTGGCGTTGTTCGAGCATGATCGGCGCCACCTGGACCGGGTCTTTCCACATGACCGGATTCGAGATATATAGGAACAGAAGAATGCATCCGGCAGGTAGTAATAGTGTGTGATGGAGAGATCGCCAGCCCAACTTTTGCCATCCCTTCCACAAGAGGATCGTCATCACAGCAACCACGAGTGGCAAAGCCAGTTGCTTTGCCTGAAGAAAAAGACCTAGTAGGATGGATATCCAAATAATATTTCCGATTGAGAATGGTTTGGATAACCGCCAGATGAGCAGCAGAAAGATGGTGATGAAAAGCGGTTCAGCCATTGCCCGGCGGGTATGCAAAAGGATCAGCGAGTTAATCGCCAAAAATGCGACCCCGGCCAGACTGATCCATTTTCCGGTGAATGAGCGCAATGTCAGGAAAAATGCGGCCAGCCCCAGAGGGAAGAAAAGACTGGTAAATAGGCGGGCGATCAGAAGGGTATTTGAGGAAGGGTATGTGCCGGCAGCGATGTTTTGATCCCAGGGGACGCCCCAATCCCAATCTTGTGGCAGGGGAGGCAGGCCGGTCAGGGTGAGTCCTTTTCCTACTGCGGTTCGCGCAAGGGGAGCATCCACAAGGCGATAATGCTGCCGGGTGTCGGTTAATTTGGCGGGGTCGAAGAATAATCCGGACGGGTTGGTAAACATGGTCTGGAAATCACCGCTCATAAAGATCTGAGTAGATTTGTCCGGATGAAATGGAACCGAAAGCAGACCTCCATAGAAGAAAATGAGATAGGAGAGGGTGAGAAGAGTGCCAATAATGTGATACAGGTGTCGTTTGATCATGTTCTCAGTGCGCAGAATATGAGATTCCAGAGGTAAGTCGGAGGACGTACAATTCAATCCATGGTTTGTGCTGATTTCATTTCACGCTACAATAATACAGTGTTTTACCAAACAACACTTAATCAAACAGAATATTACCGTCAGGGATGGTCTAGTCATCCTTCTACATAAACAGATGAGTGCCGATCAACTAAAACGCCCCATTCGGGAATACGTACTGCCATTTTGTGCCATCCTCCTGAGCCTGGTTGGAGTCTGTTTGCGCTGGTATTGGGTGGTTAACGGGCGAATGCCTTTCAATAGTGACGAAGCGGTTGTCGGATTGATGGCCAGACACATTCTGGCGGGCGAACGACCGGTCTTCTTCTACGGGCAGGCTTATATGGGCAGCCTGGATGCCTGGTTAAACGCGTTCGCATTCCAGTTGTTTGGCGAGTTCGATCACAACCATGCGGGGATTGCAGATCTTCCTCTGGTTGGGATTGCTGGTCTCCATCTTTTTTCTCGTAGTAAAAATCCATAAATCCTACCGGGTTGGATGGTGGACTATATTCCTCTTGTCGCTGCCTCCGGTCAATGTCGTGTTGTACACTACGGTGAGTTTGGGAGGGTACAACGAAGCGCTCATCATCGGAATCTGGTGTCTCTATTTGGCTGTGGATATTTACCAGCGGATTTCTCTACAGGAAACACCTCCCGGTTACCTTCCCATTTTCATCCTGGGTGTCCTGGGTGGATTTGGATTATGGGCTTTTGGCTTCTCCCTATTATTTTCCATCCCTGCCTATCTTTTCAGCCTGGTCGTGATCTGGAAATTCTACCGGGCGGTTTCTTTCCGATTCATTGCATCCGGTTTGCTTTTACTGGGAACCGTGGTGGGAGCGTACCCCTGGATCGCTTACGCTGTGAATCATGGACTGGGCGGATTGCTCAGTGAATTGGGCGGCAGCGCTGTGGCCGTAGAGACGGCTGGAGTGTTGGTGAGCATAGGGATCCACCTGGTTGGTTTCATCCTTCTGGGTGTCCCCGCTGCGCTTGGATTTCGTCCGCCCTGGACCACCCAATGGTTATTGCTCCCGCTGATACCTGTGGTTCTGTTTCTGTGGTTCTGGTTGCTGGTTCGGGCAATCAAGTATGCCGGGAAAAAGGTGTATCTGCTCCTATTGGCAGCACCGGTTGGATTATTATTTCTGGTTTTCATCCTCTCTTCGTTTGGCGTCGATCCTTCCGGTCGGTATTTCATTCCGATCACTATCTTGCTACCTATGATTGTTGGCGGCGTCCTGGCTCAATTGGAGCAGTCGAAACCTGGGATTGCCTGGGCAATCGCCGGCTTATTGATCCTGTTTCAGGGTGGTGGGACGATCCAGGCGGAAAAGATAAGTCAGGCCGGACTGACCACCCAATTCGCTCCGCACACCGAGATTGAACACAGCCAACTTGGAGAGGTGATGAAGTTTTTGGTGGATCAGGGGGAGACGACCGGTTACACCACTTACTGGATATCCTATCCAATGGCTTTCCTCTCGGATGAGGAATTGATCTTTATTCCTAGATTGCCGTATCACCAGGATTTTCGGTACACTGCCCGCGATGACCGTTATACCCCTTACACCAACCAGGTTGGGACTTCAGATCGGATCGCGATGATCACCCACCAATTTCCAGCATTGGACGGACAGATCCGAGAGTTGTTGCGAAAAGAAGGTTTGATCTGGCAGGAGCATGCCATCGCAGGATACACCATTTTCTATAACCTGTCCGGAACCTTGCCCATTACCTCACTCGATGTGATCTACCAAAACGCTCAACCATGAAACCAACCTCACCATCCCGATTTTTTCCGTATTTCTTGCCAACCGTCATTTTCTTGAGTGTATTTGTGGGTTGCCTGGCGCTGGGACCTTTCCTCTTTAATGTGGATGGCGACCTGGGAAGACATCTGACGCTGGGTCAGGTGATCCTCGATCGGGGAACCATTCCAACCACGGATGAGTTCTCGCATACCCGATTTGGGGATCCTTTCTCTCCACATGAATGGATCCCTGAAGTGATATTCAGGCTGTTTTTCAACTGGCAGGGACTTTCTGGTGTGGTCCTGTTCACGGCATTATTGCTGGGTTTGGTATTCTGGCTGATCACCTACCGGATCTTCCGCATCACCCATTCCACCCCCATTACCTTAATCCTGGTGGTCATCGGGATTGCTGCATCACGCATACACTGGCTGGCACGACCGCACATTTTCACCTACCTGTTCCTGGTTCTGTGGATGGAATTACTGGTCTCAACCATCCGTTTTCGTTGGAAACTGGTCCTGGCGGTTTTTCTCATGCTGCTGTGGGTGAATACGCATGGGGCGTTCATACTCGGATTGGTGGTCCTCGTTTGTTTTATGGGTGGATATTTCATTCAAGGGATTTTCCAACATAAATCGGATGAGTATCTACCTCTACTCAAACAATTCGCCATCCTGTTTGGGGTGAGTCTCGCCATCAGTTTGATCAACCCGGACGGCATTCGGATCTGGCAGACGATCTATGGATTCTTGTCGAGCCGATATCTGGTGAGTCATACTGCGGAATATATGCCGCCGGTGTTGTATCAGACCGGCGTCCTGCCATTCACATTGTTATTAATCCTGGGGATCATTTGCCTGGTCCTGTACTGGAAAACGCTATCGGTTCACAAGGTCATTCTCCTGTTTGCATTCGGTGTATTTGGCATTACCAGCGGGAGGAATATACCCCTCTACATCATCATCTCGTTGCCTATTCTGGCGGAGTGCTTTGCCCGCTTGTTGCCTGATTTCAAACTGCAATTGGATCGGCAGAATGAATCTTCGTCGCCCAAATCCGAGCCGAAGCCCTTCCTGTTCGGGTTTCCTGTAGCGCTGTCGATCCTTATCTTCCTATTTGGGATCGGATTATTTCAGATTTAACCGGCTCTGCGTGACCGAAACCACTACACACCGAGTTGATATCCGGTGCAGGCTGTGGAGTGGCTCGAAAGCCATCCTCAACCCGGTCGGATGTTCAACGACTTTATGTGGGGAGGATACCTTCTTTTTCGGATGTGGCCGGATACGCTCGTTTTCATCGACGGGCAGACGGATTTTTATGGGGAAGCTCTAACCCGCGATTATGAGGTCATTTCAAATGGCTGGGATGGCTGGGATCGCTTGCTCCAGAAGTACCAAATCTCCTGGGTGATTATTCCCGTTCGTTCACCACTGGTGGATGTTCTCGATGGGTCTGGCAATTGGCAACGGATCTTTGCCGATCCCACGGCTGTCATCTATTCCTTGAACCCTTAGAATGGCCGCCTATCATCCAGGAATGGATTTGCCAGGCGAATCTGCTCGGTGATGGCCGGGTCAAATTCGATGGTCTGGCTTGTTTCCCCATCCAATTGGGCCAGCGTGTCTCCCCAGGGAGTCACGAAGAAACTGGAGCCGCCAAAAGTTGCCTTCCCTGTAGTGCCTGTACAATTACAGGCGGCGATCCAGGCCAGGTTTTCAATCGCTCGCGCTTTGAGGATGGCTTTCCAGTGTTCGATTCGCTCTACGGGCCACTCCGCGCAGATCAAAAAACCTTTCGCTCCTTGGGCGAGCATCGCCCGGAACAATTCCGGGAAGCGCAGATCGTAGCAGAGGGCCAGTCCCAATTTTCCGAATGCGGTATCGACCACAGTAACCGCGTCACCTGGATGGAAAAAGCGGTGCTCGTTTAGAGGTTTGAAGAGGTGAGTCTTACGATATTTGGCGAGCAGGCGGCCTTGCTGATCCAGATAGATCATCGTGTTATAGCGAGTATCCTCTTCCTCTTCCACGAATGATCCGCAGATGTCCAGCGAATATTTCCTGCATATATCGCCCAGCACCGGCAAAATGGCCGGAAGGTGCGATTGGGAATCCAGTTTGATACTGTTTGAATGATAGCCATGGAGGCATAATTCGGGCAGCATCAGCAGGTTGGATTGGTCTGCGTGGGCTTTCCCGGCCAGAGTGTGGATGATTGCCAGATTTTCGGATGGCTGTCCGTGTTGGATTTGATATTGCGCGATCGTCAGCTTCATTGTTGCCACCGTTTCTCGGGGATTGAAAATTGACCGTGATTCCGCTTAAGTGTACAATACCTGAAACATTCGAGCCTATTATCCCATGAACCCAAAAACAAAATCAAGACGACAACTCATCCTGGTCATTTTGTTGGCAATCGCGGTCATCGCCATACCGGCAGGATTGACATTCATCAATTTCCGTTTCGCCGAACAGAACCCTGGCGGGAATGATTTCCTGGCGCGTTGGAATGGCGCCCATGAATGGCTCATGAATGGCAAGAATCCGTATTCGGACGAAGTCAGCCTGATTGCGCAAAAACTGATCTACGGCAGGGCGGCGAATCCAGCGCAGGGGGAGGATATTGCTCATTTCGTCTATCCGCTGTATTCCATGATCTTCTTTGCGCCATTTGGCATCATGGAATATACGCTGGCCAGAGCGGTTTTTATGACCGTGCTGGAGATCACCCTGGTTCTGATCACGATGGTGTCCTTGCGGATGACCGGATGGAAAGTTCGACGGTTCAGGCTCATAGGTGTGCTGCTGTTTGGTCTGTTATGGTATTGCGGAATTCGGGCGGTGATCCTCGGCCAATACTCAGCGATCAACGCTTTATTGATGTTGCTTGCGATCTGGGCGATCCAGAAAAATCAGGATGTCGCTGCAGGAATTTTGTTAACCCTTTCCACATCCAAACCGCAGATGAGTTACTTGCTGGTCATCTATGTTCTCTTCTGGGCTTTATCTGTAAAACGCTGGAGGCTAATAGGCGCAACAGCCGCCAGTTTTGCAGCCGTGATGATTGGAAGCTACCTGCTTCTACCCGGTTGGCCTCTGGATTGGTTGAGACAAATCATCAATTACCCCACCTACACCGACCGGATCGGCTCCACACTATCGATCATCGCTTCCTGGGTGCCGGGGATCAAGACGCAAGTAAATTTCATGCTGCATGCAGCTTTTTATTTGTATCTGGTCTTTGAATGGATGCGAAGCCGCGGAAAAGGCGGGAATACCTTCCTGTGGACGGCGTTCCTTACCCTGGTTGTGACCAATCTGGTGGCATACAGGACGGCGACTCCCCATTATGTGGCCTTGATCGCGCCATTGTTCCTGGTGAACAAGATCACAGAAGAGCGCTGGCCGATGCTTGGTAAATGGTTTAACGGGATCATCTACCTTTTTCTGTTTGTGGGTTATTGGGCGATCTTCCTGGCGACAGTTCAAGGAACCGATGAACAACCTGTCATGTACCTGGTTGTTCCGTTCTTCCTATTGGTCTTGATGTGGTGGATTCGTTGGTGGCTTGTCCGGCCGATGAGATCACTGTTGGAAGATGAGCCAGGGTAGGCTAAAGCGATGAAGGCTGCCGGCAAGTTCCGTTTGTCATTCTTTGAGGAGCATCCATCCCTTACGCTTGGTATGATCCTGTTTGTGGCCTTTATTCTGCGGCTCATAGCCGTCTCGACCCGTGGAATCTGGTACGATGACGCCTTCAGCATCCTTCTCTCGAGGCAATCCTTTCAGGAGATCGTGCAGGGTACTGCGGCGGATACCATGCCGCCCCTGTATTACTTCCTTCTGCATGGTTGGATGTGGTTTTCCCAATCGATCGTGTTTATTCGATCCTTAAACATCCTGCTCAGCCTGGTGGTGGTCTATCTCATATACCGTCTGGGTACGGATTTGGGTGGAGCTCGGGTAGGTCTGATTGCGGCTGCACTCACATCCATTTCGCCATTCCAGATCTATCATGCCCAGGAAATTCGCATGTATGTCATGCTGGAGCTTGGGTTGATCGGATATTTCTGGATGTTCTGGCGTATATCCCAAACCGGTCAGCCGTCTCGAAGCACCTGGATTTCATTTGTATTGTTCGGGTTACTCGCAATGTACAGCCATAATCTGGCGGTCTTCTCACTGGTATCGGTGGATTTTTTGCTGATCCTTCGGCGCGAATGGAAAAAACTGGGACAGGTGTTGCTCGCGCAATTGCTGGTATTGGTAGGATTTTTGCCCTGGTTATTCCTGGTGCCCGGGCAAATTGAAAAAATCCAGACTGCGTTTTGGACACCAAGACCTGGATTGATCGAGGTTCTCCAGGCCATGATGCAATTGATTGGATCGATGCCGCAACCAACGCTGGTGACGGCGGTGATTGCCGTCATAGCAACCCAGGTTGTGGTCGGGCTTGTGATCCAGATCTGGACGAGAAGGCACGACCTTCGGGTGCAGTACCTGGCAATTTTGTTTGCGTTACCACCATTTCTTCTGTTCGTTGCCTCTTATCTGATGCGCCCTGTGTATGTACCGCGGGCTTTTATCGCATCCGGGTTGTGTTTGTACCTCCTCATTGCTCTAGCCTGCCTCCCGTCTGAGCCGGAAACAGGTAAGCGAAAGTCGGCAATTATCGAAATCGTTAGCCTGGTTTTGGTCCTGATCTCCTCCATCATCTCCCTGCCATACCAGTATCAATACGATGACTTCCCGCGTTCACCCTTCTCGGAAATGGCGGATAGATTGGCTCGTCGATGCCCACCCTCCGATTGCCTGGTTTTGCACGACAACAAGTTGAGCTTTTTCCCCATGGTGGTCTACAAACCGACCCTAACCCAGCGGTTCCTCGCGGATACACCCGGATCACATAACGACACCCTGGCTCTTCAAACCCAAAAGGCGATCCATCTGGAAGCGTATCCCACAACTACCCTGGCGGTGAGTGGTTATCAGAAGGTTATTTTTGTCACCCTGCTAAAAGCCGAGTCTGAATACAAGCAAATGGGTTATCCGGAGCATCCCCGCATCACAGAATTGAAACAGACATATCGGCAACTTGATTCATTCAGTGTGGGCGACCTGGTCTGCTACGAGTTCAGCCAATGAAAAAAGCCACCTGGATTCTATTTGGATCTGGTGTTTTGATCGGAGCGATCCTGTTGATAGTTCGTCCATACACCGGATACATGGACGCGGATTATTATTATGCCGGGGCAAAATCGATCTTTGAGGGCAAAGGATGGATGGATTACGCCATCTGGAATTATTTGGCTCAGCCGGATCGAATCCCATTCCCGGCGTTCATCTACTGGATGCCGGCGGCCTCACTCGTGGCTGCGGCGGGGATGTATCTGGGCGGAAATTCCAGTCTACTTTTCGCCCGCCTACCTTTTGTTGTTCTATTTGCATGCACCGCGCCCATCACCTATCTGTTGAGTGATCAGATATTTAAGAATAAAAAGTGGGCGCTTTCGTCAGCTCGTCTCGTTCTTGCAGGCGGATACTACCTCAAATTTGTCACAGAACCGGATGGGTTCGTCATCCTCTTTTTATGCGGTTTAGGTTTACTGTTCTGGATCACGAATGACTCATTGCGAGGCAGTTGGTATGGCGCGCTTTTTCTGGGCGGGATCAGCGGGGTGATACACCTGACCAGGGCGGACGGACTGGTCTGGCTATTCCTGCTGGGCGGGTTGCTCCTTACCTTAGGTGTGGTTCAGTCGAAGAAGAATCTTCCCAGATCGTCTTCGATCTGCTCCTGTTTCTGTTCGGCTATTTCGTGATCATGGGTGCCTGGTATAGCCGAAACTGGATGGCTTTCGGTAGTCTCATGCCGCCGGGAACATCGCGGGGGCTCTGGCTTACCACGTATGACCAACTATTCACATATCCGGCAGATTTGCTCACCCGGGAATCCTGGCTGGCGGCTGGATGGGCTGCGATCCTATCCGCGCGCTGGAAAGCATTATTGCTCAACCTGTCTTCGGTACTCGCCGTGAATGGGATGATCATCCTCATTCCTGGGATCATCACCGGATGGCTGGCTTTGATGCAAAAAACCTTAAAATGGTTCTTTGCCATCGCCTTTGTCGCCATCTTCGGTCTGATGACCTTCGTCTTTCCGCTGGCAGGGATGCGGGGTGGATTGCTGCATTCGCTCGCGATCTTCCAGCCTTTTTTTGGATACTTGCACCGATGGGAATATCCATTTTGTGGAAGCGATGGAAACCAACTGATGTTAGATTTGCGCTGACCGAAAACCAGGTCCTGCTCGGAATCGGGATCCTGGCGGCGGTCATCAGCGCCTATGTTCTGGTTTCCGACAGGCTTGCAGACACGGTCAATCAATCAAACCTCTGGCGGCAGTATCAGCTTGTGGAAGCATTCCTGGACGAGGAGTCGGCAGGGGATGATCAACCTGTGCTGGTCAATAATCCTCCAGCCTATTACGCATCCACAGGCCGGCCGGCATTGATGATCCCTTATGGGGATGAAACTACAATTCAGGATCTCGCGTATCAATTCTCAGCGAGTTATCTCCTGCTGGATGGCAGCCATATTTCCCAATTGGATGACCTCTACCAGAATCCTACGAAGCCTAAGGGACGGATTTCGTTATATCGGTGAGCTGGACGGCATTCAAATCTTTGATCTGAACCCGGCCGAGGTGACGCCATGAAGACCCGGATGGGGCAATCAGTGCTCATTTTGGCGGCTATATGTCTGGTGGTTCTCTTCCTAGTGGTCAGCAACCAAACCTATCAGACGGGTTTCCCGTTGGACGATGCCTGGATCCATCAAACGTTTGCCCGCAACCTGGCTGAACGGGGAGAATGGGCGTTCAACCCCGGGCAGCCCGCCGCCGGGTCCACTTCTCCATTGTGGACAGCCCTGCTTTCCATAGGTTTTCTACTAAAAATCCCAACCCTGATCTGGACAAACATGATGGGCACCGCACTTCTTTGCCTGATCGGATTGCGTGCGTATGACTGGTTCAAAGGGGGACAGTCTCCGATGCTGGCTCTCAGGAGTCGCGCTGCTGGTGACAAGTGAGTGGCATTTGGTCTGGGCGGCGGCATCCGGAATGGAAACCGTATTACAGGCAGCGTTATTCCTGGTTGTATTGACCGAATTGTTAAAAACCAAACCAACCTGGCTGACCATTGGTATCTGCACCGGATTGTCCATCTGGACCCGCCCGGATGGGATCACCTTGCTGGGACCCGTCCTGGTCGCTCTGATCGTGCACTGGCGAAGGGGCACGGGCGGCAAAGAATTGGGGCGTTTTATCATCCCAGCCGGAGTGCTGGTGGCAGGCTACCTCTGGTTCAATCTGGCCATCTCAGGAACCATCTGGCCGAACACGCTGTACGCCAAACAAATGGAATACGGGGAGGCAACCAGCATCCTCGAGCGGTTCTTCAGGCTATGGTTGGCTCCATTGGCAGGGGCGGGGATGGCCATTTTGCCCGGTTTTATTCTCGGGATCTATCAATCATTGAAGAAAAAAGACGTGTTGCGCATAGCCACATGGCTTTGGGTGGTTGGATTTGTTGCCCTGTATGCCTGGAAGCTGCCGGTGACGTATCAGCACGGCCGTTACCTGATGCCTATCCTGCCGGTGTTTCTGGTTTTTTCATTGAATTCATTACTCAACTTGAACCTGGCTGCCATACCGCAACGGTTGCATTTCATCCTAACCCGGACCTATGCCGGGGTGGTCATTATTACTGCACTGGCTTTTCTTATGCTGGGCAGTCAGGCATACGCGAAGGATGTCGCCATCATCCAGACTGAGATGGTCGAGCCCTCGCAATGGATCGCGAAAAATACACCCATCGATTCGTTGATCGCTGCGCATGACATCGGCGCATTGGGCTACTTCGCAGACCGTGAGATCCTCGACCTGGCAGGACTGATCGATCCGCAAGTAATACCCTGGATTCGGCAGCCCGATCAACTTTCTGCTTATATTCAGTCGCGTAAAGCGGATTATCTGATGGTGTTCCCAGACTGGTATCAACCGCCGCTGACCCTTCCTTTGGAGGAGGTGTATCGTTCTCAGGGGAATTTCGCCATCCAATCCGGTGGGGAGTCAGATGGTGATTTATTGGATCAAATAGTGCCCGGGTTTCTATTGACTCATTGATCGGTTCACATCCATCCTGTGCGTTAATGCAGCAGATGGATATTAAGGGAAGCCGATTCTGGTCGTTCAGTTGTCTATAACATTTGATTAGAATTGAGTATAATTTGTAAGTTAGGCTGTAATCGAACGGGGCGATGTACCATCTCAGAATAGGAGCATTGGAATGATGCCAAAAAGTGGGAATGAACAGAGTAATCCCTGGGATGAGTTCCAGAGTGAAATCAGTACCGAACACGATCAAACCAGCCGATCCATCCGGGAGATCAGTATGCTGGTTGACCAGAGCCAGGCTGAGATGGCGCGTATTACCCAGAAAAATGCAGCAATAACAGCACAGTTGCAGAAAACCCAAACATCTTTGGAATCACTGCCCCGTCAGGAAATTCGCTCTATGTATGATTCCGCTCTGGATACACAGCAACGGTTGCTGGTCATGCGCGGACAAATAGAAAAATTGCAGGCCGATCAGATCGCCCTGAAAAAATATCTTACTTTTTTGGATAAAACCAAGAAGATCCTGGAATCTGGCAAATCGAACGTTGATAATAAAAAAGGGAACGCAGCCGAGATGGTGCAGATGCTTATCAACGCGCAGGAAGTAGAACGACAGCGCCTATCCAGGCAGATGCACGATGGACCCGCGCAAGCATTATCCAATTTCATCCTGCAGACAGAGATCGCCATGCGTCTGTTTGACGTGGACCAAACCCGCGCGAAGGATGAACTTGCCAGTCTCAAGAATTCGGCCATGACCACTTTCCAGAAGGTCCGCAACTTTATTTTCGAATTGCGTCCGATGATGTTGGATGATCTCGGCCTGGTGCCGACTGTCAAACGATATGTGGATACCTACAAAGAACAAACCGGATTGGATGTCGATCTGGTGGTTACCGGATCTGAATTGCGGATGGCATCGTATCTGGAAGTGATGATCTTCAGGTCATTGCAGGAATTGCTGGGGAATGCCGCCCGGCATAGCCAGGCGAGTAAGGTGAAAGTAACGCTCAATATTGAAACAGACATTATCCGGGTAAGCGTGGATGATAACGGAAAAGGAATTGCGGCAGAGGACAAACAATCTGACGCAAATCTTGGAATTAAGATCACCCGGGATCGGGTGGAAATGCTGGGCGGACGGGCAGAAATTGACAGCGTTCCAGGACAGGGATCGAGAATTACTTTTGAAATGCCGATGGTGAAGGCGGACGAAACCTCAGCCGCCTGATCCATTTTGCACTCATCTTTTCTTTGAGGAGAATTTCCGATGTCCAAAACAATTGGTATCCTTACCGGTGGGGGGGATGTACCAGGTCTGAACCCCTGTATGAAGTCTGTCGTTCTGAATTGCCTGGAATCAGGGTATAGGGTATTAGGTATCCGGAGGGGTTGGGCTGGCCTGCTTCAATACAACCTCGATGAACCTTCGACCCACGATTATTACATCCGTCCATTGGATCGGGATGACGTCCGGACGATTGACCGTACCGGTGGAACTTTCCTGCATACATCCAGAACGAATCCGCAGAATGTTAAATTGAATTGGGTGCCTGATTTTCTGAAGAATTCCACCTTTGGTAAAAAGGTGAATCCCGAGACCATGGATTACACCGAGTATGTCTTAAAAGTGATCGCCCATCTTGGGGATCGATTATCTGGTCACCATCGGTGGTGATGATACCCTCAGCTATTCCGCCCGTTTGCACAAGGAAGGCTTTCCAGTCGTTGCCATCCCTAAAACCATGGACAATGATGTGTATGGCACCGATTACTGCATCGGTTTCTCCACTGCGGTAACCCGCTCTGTGGAATTCATCACCAATATGCGGACCTCTGTCGGATCCCATGAGCGGATCGGCATTGTCGAGTTGTTTGGCAGAAATTCTGGCGAAACCAGCCTGATCTCCGCATTTCTGGCGTATGTGGACCGGGCGATCATCCCGGAAATCCCATTCGATGTGGATCGGCTATGCAATTTCCTGATGGAAGACAAAAGGAATAACCCTTCCAATTACGCCATCATGACCATCTCTGAAGGGGCGATCATGGAAGGTGGCGAGGTGATCGAGGGTGGCGAAGCGGATGCCTACGGCCACAAAAAACTGGGTGGTGTGGGTGAAATGCTCGCCGATGAAGTCAAACGCCGGACCGGTCAGGATATCATGTATCAGCAGATCGGATACCTGATGCGCTCTGGTGCCCCGGATTTGCTGGATCGGATGGTGGCGATGTCATTCGGAAATCTGGCCAGTCAATTGATCCGTCGCGGAGAAACCGGGAAGATGGTCGCTCTGCATGGTGGCAAGTACACCACGGTTCCGGTCGATATCATCATGTCGGGTAAGAAACGAGTTGACGTGCCCAGTTTCTATGATTTCGAAAATTACCACCCCCGCGTTAAAGACTTCATGGGCGTTCCCATGTTCTTGAGCTAATCCAATAACCAGGAGTTATTTGAATGAACCAACAGTTGATTAACGAAGTGCTTCAGACAGTGAACCATTCAGTCACCTTCCAGGATGGAAAAGTAGCTGTCGTTGACGAAAAGGTGTTTCGGGCGAATGTCCATCACCTGGCGGAAATTTCGGCCCTGGCGGGCGGCGAAAAAGCCGGCTGGGCGCGCTATTTTGTTCGTGCTGCTGCTCAGGAGATCGGTGTCTATCCGGCTTCCATTCACGAACTTTATATGGCCCGCGGTAAGGATGCCATCCAGCAGCCGTTCACTGTGCCTGCTATGAACTTGCGCGTGTTGGCCTTTGATTTGGCGAAAGCTGTCTTCCGGGCGGCGAAAAAGATCAACGCCGGCGCGATGATCTTCGAGATCGCCCGGTCTGAAATGAATTACACCGACCAGCGGCCCGGCTGAGTACGCCACTTCCATCCTTGCGGCAGCCGTTCAGGAAGGCTATCGCGGTCCGGTGTTCATTCAGGGTGACCATTTTCAAGTGTCCTCGAAAAAATATGCCGTTAATCCGGAAGCCGAAATGGATGCCCTCAAAGCATTGATCCGGGAAGCGGTCACGGCCGGTTTCCTGAATATTGATGTGGACACCTCGACGATGGTCGATCTGAGCAAGACAACCATCGCGGACCAGCAGACGGTGAATACAGACCTCTCAGCCAAATTGACAGCCTATATTCGCTCCGTGGAGCCCAAATCGGTCACCATCTCAGTGGGTGGCGAGATCGGCGAAGTTGGCGGACACAATTCAACAGAAGAAGAATTATGCGCCTACCTTTCCGGTTTCGTTGCGGATCTTAAAAGCATTGGTCCAGACCTGCTCGGCTTGAGCAAGATCAGCATTCAGACCGGGACCTCGCATGGCGGTGTAGTTCTACCCGACGGCTCGATCGCCCAGGTGAGCGTGGATTTTGACACGATGCTCAAACTGAGCCGCATGTCACGCAAGGAATTTGGTCTGGGTGGCGCGGTTCAGCACGGAGCCAGCACACTACCAGAAAATGCGTTTGGCAAGTTTGTCGATGCTGAAGCCTGTGAGATCCATCTCGCAACCAATTTCATGAATATATTCTTTGAATTAATCCCATTGGATCTGAAAAAGGATATGTATTCATTCCTCGACATCCACAGCACCGCGGATCGCAAGCCAGATATGACCGACGAGCAGTTCTATTACAAATCTCGAAAGAGTGCGGTTGGGCCATTCAAAAAGCAATCCTGGACCCTCCCGGTCGAAGAGAAAGAGAAGATCGCCCGCGCCTGGGAAGATCAATTCACCAAGTTGTTCGGTTTATTGAATCTGAAGGATACCAAACCACTCGTGGACAAACTCATCACCCATCCACCCGTCAAGCCGCATGCGCTTGATTTCCTGGGTGAAACCGTCTCACCAGAAGACGTCAAAGATCTGGCAGACTGATTATTTAGCTGTAAGTATCCAATGAATACCAAACAAGAGGCATGAGGTGAATTTTCACTTCTTGCCTCTTGTTATTTGAGGTGAGCCATGGAAGCGCAGGGAATGGAATTTGCCAGGTATACGGTAAGTCCACGTGTTTTGATCTTCGTTTTCCACGGGGAGCAAGTCTTGCTGATCAAAGGTTCGCCGAATAAAAGGATCTGGCCAGGTTTGTTCAACGGGATTGGCGGGCACCTCGAACCGGGCGAATCGGTATCCGCGTGCGCCAGCCGGGAATTACAGGAAGAAACCGGACTGACGGGAATATCGCTTCAATTGTGCGGCGTCATCCATGTGGATACCTCCGCGAATCCAGGTGTCCTGTTCTTCGTTTTCAAGGGGGAGTATCAAGGGGGAAATCTCAGTCCGTCGGCGGAAGGCGATCTGTACTGGGTGGATAATCATCACCTGGATGAATTGGACCTCGTAACGGACCTATATGAGTTGATCCCCCGCGTCACCGAATGGAAACCAGGGGATCAGTTCATCTTTGGCCGTAATTACCTCTCAAACGGGAAAATGGTCACTCAATATCTCTGACCGGCTCCCCTGAAATCTTCTGGTAAAAAACCAACAATGTATTGCTGTACTTGCGTTCATCGAATTTTTCCAGATTGGATAATTCCAATTTGGCGAATTCTCGCGGATGAATTTGGACGATCACCCAACCGTCATCCAACAACCATTCAGGATGCTCATCCAGGATGGTGAGCGCTTCCTTCCACATGTCTTTATACTGGGGCGGGGCAATGTAGATGTAATCGAATACCCGATCCGGGTTAACTCGCAGCAGGTTGAATGCATCGCCTTTGATGACTTTAGCCTTCTCAGCCAACCGGGTATGGATCAAATTGGATTCGATCGTTTGAATGGCGTTCCGGTTGTTATCACTGATCTTGGCGTAACTGGCTCCCCGGCTCAATGCTTCGATGGCAACCGCCCCGGTTCCGCCAAAGAGATCCCAAATGGCAGATCGCATCGATATCCGGTCCGATAATATTGAACAATGCTTCCTTGACCATATCGGTGATTGGCCGGGTGCTGTCACCCGACACATCCCGTAATTTCATTCCCCTGGCGCTACCACTGATCACTCTCAATTCACCCATATCTGTCCTTTAATATTGTCTGGCTGCCTGCAAGGCAGCGAGGATATTTACCTCTGGAGTTGTGGTCATCATCACACATCCCGTTCCGATGATCCACCGGCGGCCATCCGTCTGTTCGTAGCCATCCTGGATCTCTTTAGCCACCTGGTCCGGTGATCCGAGTAACATGGTCTCATCCCGGCTCAGGCCGCCGCAGGCTACGCCGGATATCTTTTTCAACCCTTCGCTGAGATGGATACCTGTTTCCCGGTCATGCCAGTTGAAAAGTTGAACCGGATAAGCCGCGACCTGGTCGAATAACACATTCGTCCCGTGGATATGGAGCATATTCAACCACAACGGTCGAACGGTTTCCAGGATCGAAAGATCATAAAAAGTTGAAAAACGCTGGAATTCAGCGGGTGTCAGCAATTGTGATTGGGCATGCTGTACGGCGTAGAAGATGCCATCCACGCCCAGTTTCATCGCCTCCGCCAGATAAACCTGAATTGTCGCAGTGATTGTTTTGAGGCCAATCGTCAACTCTTCTGGATGATCGTGTAGGTGAGCTAACAACGTATCCTGGCCCGCCAGGTTCTTCGCCTGTGAGAGTGGATTGAATATGGTCTGAATCACCGGAGTGGCTGGTACACGGCCTTTGAGGATCAATTTCAGGGCTTCCAGCGATCTACCAAGAGCCCCAGCCTTGGGATCGAGAACTTTTAGTTTCAACCAATCGTCCGCTGAGTGGATCACCCTGCTGGAATAATCTCGAGTACCTTCCGGGTTACCCTTCCATTCGTCTTTGATACCCCAATCAAGAAGGCAATAGGAACTGGCGGGGGTGACCTTGATCAGGTCGAAATCGTACCGGGATTGATGATCCAGTGTCGTGCGGGCCAACAGATTGGGATCTTGATCGGCTACGGGGAAGTGCCTCCAGAGGGCAATCGGTAAACGGTCAGGTTTTTCCCCGGCCAAACAGGATTCCAATCGATCTTGATGTGTAATATTTAAGGTAGGCATGGAGGGAGTTAGGAAAGCTCTTTCAACGCCTGGTTTATTTCTTCTTCCTCAGTTTGCTGCTGCGCGAAATAATCATCCATAAACCGTGAACGGCGCAGTCGGAGGGCCATTGGGGCAACAGCGTTGATATCCTCCCTGGCAACCTCTGTCCGATTATCGGCGGCAGCGTAGGCTCTGGCCGCTTCGAATAAGGTGATGTCTGCCCGCAGGGAGTTCGACTTTGATGGATTGAATTAATGCGATCCCGTAAGTGGAAACCATTTCAGGAATCTCGGTGGATCTGCAGCGGTTTCTGGCAGAGACGATCTCTTTCTGAATGTAGATCGTTTCATCGGTGTAATCCATGGTCAGCCTGATCGGATTGGCGTTGTAAGCGTGGACCCGCTGATAGGCTTCCTTCCGCTCTTCCACGGTCTCCAGTCGCTGGACGATGACCCTCAACCCGAATCGATCCATGATCTGGGGACGCAGGCGTCCTTCTTCCGGATTTATCGATCCGATCAGGGTGAAACGCGCCCGGTAGGATGCGGAAAGCAGCTCACGCCGAAGGGTATACCTACCCTGGGCAGATGCATCCAGGATGGCATCCGTGATGTCATCAGGGAGCAGATTCACTTCATCAATATATAAAATATTTTGGTCTGCCTGGGCAAGGAGTCCTTTTTTGATACTGAAGCGGTCTGTTTTGGTACTCCGTTCGTCCATTCCGCCCACCACATCATCGATGGTGGAATTGAGGGGAATTTCCACCATGCGGACCAGATCTTTTCGGGTGAGAGGTATGCCCTCGGCATACTTTTTGGCGCACTCCGGACAAACCGCATCCATCCCTCCGGTCTCAATGTCTTCCGGAAGGCATCCAAATACGCAGGCGCTCCGCTCAACCAGAGGCAAGAGCGGCAGTAAGGAACGAACAGCCGTGGTTTTCCCTGTGCCGCGCGGACCCAGCAAGATCACTCCACCCAGACTTGGATTAATGAGCGCAAGAAGGAGCGCGAGTTTCATTTCCTTTTGCCCGACGATGGCCTGGAATGGAAATGGTAATACATCCGACGCGCTCACATCCGAGGTATCTTGCAGCGTTTCGCTTAGCGAGATATTCTTCCCTGTCGCCCTGTCAATCAGGTCTTTAAGGGAGCGAATTTCCTGGAAAGGTTTCGCGTCGGTTTTACCATCCATATTTTCTTCCATAGGAATTTATCCCAGGTCTTCTTTCAGTTCGCCGGAGTCCATGGTATGCAACATTTGCGGTAATTCGATGAAGACGTCGATCGTGTCAAACGCAAGCTCAGGCATCATGGGGGGGAGTGGTATCGTGGCTGGCGGGTATATTCGCTTTGGCCGGGGAGGAGGCGATTTTCGGGGACGTTGATATTCATCCGCCCGGCGTCTCAATATCCGGGGAGGGTTGCCCAATCTTCCTACAAATACACCCAATACAGAATAGACTTCCCTTTCGGGTGTGACCCAACCGATCCATTCGCCGGTGGGGTTGTAAATATAGGGATAGACAAGGATGCCACCCACATCTCCTCTGGAGGTATATACCGGAATTGGTTTTTCTAGATTTCCCATGCGCTCATAATCCTGCTGTCTTTATTGTACATCAGCATATGTCCAAAAACGGTTGGCAAAGAAGTTCCAAAACATGACCAGTATGATCACGGTCGCCAGCGCCAGGTTGTGTCCAATGAAAACTGGCGTCAGCGGTGAAGGAATGGATAAGGTATTAAGTTCCTCGATCAATACTTTTTCCAGGTACGCGAAGGTGGGCGTACGAATGATCAATCCTATGAGGCTGATTACCAGGAATTGAACCAGTTGATGAACCACATGTTTGCTTCGTGAATCTGGGTAGGTCCAAAATCGATTCCAGATGAAATTGCTGCCGACTGCCAGAATAAATGAGATCACGCTGGAATAAAGAGCTTTGATCCCAAACAGGTTCGTGCAAATATTAAATACTCCGAAATCGATGATCGCACCGATGCAACCTACCACAGCAAAACGAAAAAATCGTGATCTTTCTCTCGTGTTCGTGATGATCATGCAATGCCAAGCGCTTTCTTGAAAAATGGGATTGTTTTGGCGATGCCTTGTTCGATTGAGATTTTGGGTTCCCAACCGAGAATAGTTCGGGCGCGGGTGATCTCCGGCTGACGACGTTGAGGATCATCTCCCAAACGCCGATCGGCAATACTGATGATGCCAGCCTTGTTACCCACCAACTGATTGATGAGAGCTGCGAATTCCGCGATGGACGTCTCATTCGGATTACCGATGTTGACTGGATAATGCTCATCCGATAGCAGTAGGCGGTATATGCCTTCGATGAGATCATCCACATAGCAGAAGCTTCGGGTCTGGCTGCCATCCCCATAAATGGTCAACGGTTCACCTTTTAGCGCCTGCAGGATGAAATTGGGTACCACCCGGCCATCATCCAACCGCATGCCGGGGCCATATGTGTTGAATATACGGACTATGCGCGTATCCAAACCATGATAACGATGATACGCCATGGTCAACGCCTCGGCGAATTGTTTGGCTTCATCATAGACAGAACGAAAACCGATTGGATCGGCATGACCCCAGTAAGATTCATCCTGGGGATGGACTTTTGGATCACCGTAGATCTCGCTTGTTGATGCGAGCAAAAAACGAGCCTGATTTGCCCTGGCTACGCCCAGTGTATTATGAGTTCCAAGCGCGCCAGCTTTCATGGTTTGGATGGGCAGATTTGGATATCCATACGGTGAAGCCGGGTTTGGACTGGCCGGGGAGGCGAAATGCATCACCGCATCGATTTTTCCAGGTACTGCGATGAAATTCGCCACATCCTGTTTAATAAACTCGAAGTTTGGATTATTCGCAAGATGAGCAATATTAGCGATATTCCCGGTGATGAAATTATCCAGGCCAACGACTTGATGGCCTTCCGCCAGCAGGCGATCACATAAGTGGGAACCTAAAAACCCCGCCGCTCCAGTAATTAAGACACGCATATACTCTCCATGAGAATGTTATCTCCAACTTATCTTGACGGCCAGGCCGTCTCCGGTTACTTGATATCTGCTATTGTTCACCACATCGATCAACCACAGATTACCTTCATAGATGGCAGACACAAAGGCGCCATTTTGAAAATCGGGCGACCAAACTACCGATTGAGGATTTAATCCAGGCGATCCTTCTTCCGGCAGGAGGATCTTCTTGTTCGATCCGTCCTGATCCATTACAACCAGCCTGTAGCGGCTGTTGTCGCTTTGTTCAGGGAAAATCGCCTGCAGATAGGCGACCATAAAGCTGCCATTTTCCTGGAAAGTGGATGCGACCGGATTGGAGAACATGCCGCTGTTCGACAGTATCGTGATCAGGTATTCCTCATCCAATGACTTCGCGGTCAGGTCGAAAACGGTCGAACTTTCCGGCTTGTTGACATTGCCGATCGGATTATGGACGCTGGTATAAAAGAACTTTCCATCCGGACTCCAGGTCACACCCGGCACCCAGGCCCAATCTGAGCGGGTTTCGTACGGAATGAGCGATATCTTGGATAGAAATTTGCCGTCTTTTAAGCTGACCGTGCCCAGCTCATCCGGCCGGGTATAAGCAAGGCGAGTGCCATCCGGCGACCAAACGAATTGCGTGCCCCACCAGCCATAGATCCCGCCGGAATTGGATTCAACCACCTCAATTTGTGGATTCAGGGTACCCGAACTGGAGAATTTTTTGTAATGCAGGTCATTGTTTGCCTGCCAGCCGGGTGCGGCTTCTCGTGGTTCGACGGTGGAATAGGCAATGGTCTGACTGGAGCTGGGGATAAAATCTGCGAAATGGATCACATTCTTGACCTGAAGATCGATCGGTCTCGCGTCCTCTTTTGTAAGCCTGATCACCCAGAGCGAATTAATGATCCCCTTGGCGGTATCACCTTTACGAGAGTACAACAACCATTCCCGGTCGAAGGAGACTGAGAAAACGCGCCCGTCCAGGTCACCGCTGGTGATAAGCGGTTTCCGATTGCCGGTGGATCCGTCAACCACCCAGGCGTTGCCATTGTCAATATAAGCCAGGACCCCCGAGATATTGACCGAAGTAAATGGCACCTGCACCCCGATCATGGTGATTTCCGGCACCGCTTCTTTCAAAACTGTCGATTTGAATTCAAGGTTGGATACTTCTATATCGTCTTCAAAGATCTTCCGGTAGGTGACTGTTCTCTCACCATTAATTCCAGGTTGAAGTAATCGTATCTCACCTTCCGGGAGGCTCTCGTTATGGATCACGCGTTGCTCGTATTCAATGATCTCATTTCTCTCGATAAATTCTTCCCGGATCCGGGTGATTTTGATCTTGTCGTTCAATGCGACGATGGTATTGAGAGGAGGGTCGATCCGGTCAAGTGGACCCAGTACAATCCCTGCATTGGTCAACGCGGTCTGGACGATCGAATTGGCGGGAAGTGAAACTTCATTTTCCCGGCCATCCACGAATATGGTGACCCTGATTTCTGGATTTTTCGACTGTCCAACAGCCTGGCAGGCTGTAAGGATAAGGAGAAGTAGGATAAACCAGGGTCTTTTCATTCAATTCCGGTCAGTGGATCAATTTGAGGTCTGGATGGTCATTTTGCCATCATCAATGGTGACATTCTGGATGGTTCGTCCATCCAACTCTTCTTCCATTGCCTGGGAAATGGACTGATTGATGGTTGTTGAGAATAGATCTTTCGTGGATTGCGGGAAACCCATCCCGCCGAGTTCCATGCGGTCGATTGCGATGATCGGAGATCCATCCACACTCACATCTACCGTGAATGTCACCAGAACATCTCCGGAAATAAATTCGCTATCCACTATTCCACTGATCTGGGCTACGCCATCATCCATTTTGATCGACGGGTTTTGAAGCGCCACGTCGGGATTGCTTGTTTGGTATTTTTCTATCCAGGCCAGCACATCAGATTCGGTGAAGGAAAACGTGATGGAATTGTCGACAACAATGACGGTCGGTTCGATGCTGATTGGTTCCGGTGAGGCTGATGGGATCGCCGTGCTGGTTGGGACATTTTTACTGAGACCCGGAAAATTTGAGACGAGATTACAGCTCATGACCAGTAACCCGATAATGATTGATATAATGGTTATCTGAATTGGTTTTTTCATCTTATTCGCTTTCACAACGATAAATTTTACTCGGGTAATTATAGCATGACAGAATCAACTGGAAATCAAGAAACACACCCGCTGGATGCAATCATCGAATCACTTTTATTCGTCGCTCCTGGCCCGGTAACACTTGCCCAGATCGCCGCAGGCGCTGATATCAGCCCGGAACAGGCTGATAAAGGAGTCGCATTACTCAAAGAGAGATATGCTGCTGGTTCAGGTCTCTCCATCCAGGAACACCGCGGGAAGTTTCAATTGACAACCCGGCCTGTTTTCGGGACGATGATCGAAAAATTCCTCGGATTGCAGGCAACCAGCAGGTTGAGCCGGGCAGCCTTGGAAACCCTGGCGATCATCGTCTACAAACAGCCGGTAACCCGTCCGCAATTGGATGATATTCGAGGCGTAAACAGTGATGGCGTGATCAAGAGTCTACTAAGTAAAGGATTGATCGAAGAGACCGGGCGAGGGGAAGGACCTGGCAGGCCGATCATTTATGGAACCACGTCGGACTTCCTGCAATATTTTGGGCTGAATTCATTGGACGAGCTACCTGAACTCGATCTGGGCGAGCAACAGGCCGAAGAGATTCGAGAAAAGGTATTTAAGGATTAAGAATGGCTGAAGAACGATTACAAAAAATACTTGCCCAGGCCGGATATGGCTCACGCCGTGGTTGTGAGCTTTATATTCTATCGGGGCGGGTGAGTGTGAACGGGCATATCGCAACCATTGGCGAAAAAGCCGACATCTTAAGGGATAAGATCCTGGTTGATTCTAAACCGATCCACAGACCACCCGAACCGGTTTACATCGCTCTGAACAAACCACGCCAGGTACTGTCTGCCATCCATCAGGACGATTCCCGCCCGGATGTGTTGAATTATGTGCCGGTTGACGCGAACCTGTTTCCGGTAGGCCGCCTGGATTATGACAGCGAAGGGCTGATCTTGTTGACCAATGATGGGGATTTTGCCAATCAATTGACCCATCCGCGCTATGAACACGATAAGGAATATATCGTGCAGATCGGAAATCGGCCAGATACGAGCCAGTTGGAAATTTGGCGGCGAGGTGTGGTCCTCGAGGACGGTTACCGGACTGCCCCCGCACGGGTGGAATTGATCGATTCTTCACCCAATGCGGCTACACTGCGAGTGGTTATGCATGAAGGGCGGAAACGCCAGATCCGTGAAATTGGTTCCACGATCGGACTACCAGTCTTACGCATCAAACGCGTTCGGATCGGTCTGATCCAATTGGGAACGCTCAAACCAGGCGAGTGGCGATACCTGAGTGAGTCCGAGATACGCCAAACCTTGAAGAAAACAAGTCCGGGCAGAAGACCTTACCGAAAACCGGCCGGTGCGACCTCAACCCGTCGGGCTGCTGTTCCGCGGACTGGATTGAAACGCCCCATGGCTGATAAATCCCGAAAGGTGGATACCGGTGGCGGGGATAGACGTCCACGAGTTGCCACAACACGGACGAAAAAGAAAGATGATCGGAGCTGACTCCGATCATCTTTTTAGTTTTATGTGTGTTACTTGGTTGGGTATTTTTCTTCCAGGTATTGGTTGATACTGGACAGGGTATCATCTGGAATGGCTTCCGTTTTGACGTATTTCCTCACGGTCTCTTTGAGTTTTTTCGCTGTTAGGGTGGGGATGGGAGCATCTTCCGCTTCAATCTTGACGGTCGGGTTCGTGAATACGAGACCAATCCGGATCGGGGGAAGTTCAGTTTGATCCGGAAAAACCCTCATCAGCATTTTTGCGATCTCTTTTTCGGTGGCAGATGCTTCCAGATCCGGTCTACCCAGGCTTTCCCCACCGAACAACCGCATTAATACGGATCCGCCTTTTTGTTTCCAGCGATCCTTGTCGAAACGGATCGTCCCATTCTGTGAATAGGGAAGGAATCCCCAGATACCTGAAGGACCAACCAGGAGATGGGATAATGGAGACCGGTAATGGTAGAGGGTAAATTTGCCATCCAACCCTTTGAGGGAATCAGAAATGTGCTCATCGGGACGGGGTTTCTTGCCAAAACGGTTCTGAAAGTAGATGCTGACCTGGGAAAAAGTGAAACCCATGATCAACGCGACCATCGTCCATGTCAGCAATCTGGGATCATCCGGTCTCTGGAAGGAGGCAATTAATCCGCCGGCGAATATGGCCAGAGAGATGTAAAAAGTAAATTTCGCGATCTTCGCGTTACGATTGATCAGTTTTTCGTTCGTCACGATTTTCATTGGCTGTTCGGTTCTCCGGAGAAGATTATAGTTGGGCTATCTGGGTTTGGATGGATTCCCGCAGGCTGTTAAGTAAACCAGATTGGATTGCCTGCCGGGCGGCTTTGGCTGCGCTGAACATGGCGTTCTCATCAGATCGGCCGTGGCCGACATAGACCAGCCCGTCAATGCCCAGAAGTATAACAGCTCCGGTCTCCGCCGGATCCATCAGTTTCCGTACTTCCGCGAAGGCGGGTTTTGCGAGCAAGGCTCCGACTTTCGTCCGCAGGGAAGACATCAATCCAGCTTTCAATTTCGAGATGATGAGTTTGCCAACGGCTTCGCTGGTTTTCAGCAGGATATTCCCGGTAAATCCATCGGTGACGACCACATCTGCACCGCCGCCAAAGAGTTCTTTTCCTTCCACATTGCCGATGAAATTGAGGTCCGTCTTCTCCAGAAGGTGAAAAGTATCCTTGACCAGTTGATTGCCTTTTCCAGCTTCCTCGCCATTCGAGAGCAAGCCTACCCTGGGTTTGTCAAGCCGCAGGATCTTTTGGGCATAGATGCTGCCCATGACCGCGAATTCCAGCAGGAATTCCGGCCTGCACTCCGCGTTGGCGCCGATATCCAGCACGACACATTTTCCGCTGCGGTCGGGAAGAGGGCGGAAAGGGCAGGTCGCAGAACACCTTTGATGCGGCCAAGCTTGAGAGAGCGTTGACCATCGCGCCGCCGGTGTTTCCGGCCGTGACAAAAGCCTGTCCATCACCGGATTTCAATAATTCCATGCCAACCGCCATGGAATTTTGCGCTTTTTTGCGGGCATTTTCCACCGGTTTGTCTTCCATTTCCAACACTTCGGGTGCGTGGACAACCCGGATGGGCAGGTTTTTTCCACCATAGGTGGTCAGCTTTTCCGAAATTACCCGCTCGTCGCCAACCAGAATGATCTCTTCTCCGATACTCTCTGGCGAATCGAATGGCTGCCTGGACTTCGGGATCAGGATGGGCATCGCTTCCCATCGCATCTAGAATGACGGTCATTAGTGCTCCTTCAGTTCGTAAGTTGGTAAATGGCTTCCTTGACAAGAATATGGAGGCAGTTATAATTGCAATGCTTTCCGCGCTGGTGCTGGAATTGGCAGACAGGCATGGTTGAGGGCCATGTGCCGCAAGGCGTGGGGGTTCAAGTCCCCCCCAGCGCACAAAAGCAAGCCGCTTCGAGCGGCTTTTTTTATTAATTTCCTGTCAGGATTAAGGATAGACTAAATTAACCTTTTCTGCAAGGTGATCTTCCTGCCGCAAGCTGGCTATAATGGGAGAGAGATATCGCGAGGAGGCAACCATGTTTCTGGTTTCAGTGCAAGAGATGAAGGCATTCGAAGAAAAAGCCAATGAGAACGGATTATCCTTCGACGAGATGATGAAATCCGCGGGAAGCGGAATAGCAAGAGTCATTGACAGGGAGTACGGCCATCTGCGGGGAGATTACCCTGTCATCGGTTTGATCGGTTCGGGGAACAATGGGGGTGATACTATCATTGCATTGGAAACATTGGCCGAATTGGGCTGGGATGTGCAGGCTCTGGTCTTCCACCGCTCCAAAAATTCCGACCCATATTTATTTGAACTATCCCAAACCGATATTCCAATTCACGATTTGAAAGAAAAGACGCTGGATGCGACATTGGTATCCGACTGCATCCTGTTGGATGGGTTGATCGGAACCGGCGTCACTTTACCCCTCAAACCGGAACTGCGAAAAATATTGGCTCACGTGAAACTGCTGATGAGGGAACGGCCGTATCAGTTCATCACCATTGCGGTCGATACTCCGAGTGGACTGGATTGTGACACCGGAGAGATGGCTGCGGAGACCCTGCCCGCACAGATGACCATCTGTATGGCCGCGGTTAAAAGCGGAATGCTCATGGGCAATGCACTGGGAATTTGCGGAGAGATCGTGGTCGTTCCCATCCATTTCGACGAGAAAATCCCCGGCTGGCAGGACGGTTTGCCCGAGTTACTTGATGGCCAGGTCGTCCGACGGATGCTGCCGGTCAGAGATCGAATGGGTCATAAAGGAACCTTCGGTACCGGACTGGTGATCGGCGGCAGTTCCAACTATAGCGGTGCACCTCTCCTGGCCGGAAAAGCGGCAGCCTGTGTGGGAGCTGGATTGATCCAGTTGGGAGTGCCTTCCTTCCTGCATCCCATCCTCGCGGGCGCTTTCCCCGAAGCGATCTGGCTCCATCTGCCAGAAGAAGGCGGAGTATTATCTGCAAACGGGATTGATCTGATCAAGAAAAACCTCCCTGGAATGCAAGCGGTCCTCATCGGCCCCGGGATGGGGCTGGAATCCACCACTGAGAAATTGGTAAGAAGCTTGTTCATCTCCGAGACAGGGAAGGCCGACCATATCGGTTTTAATCTTGGAGGGACAATCAAAAAAGGGGAGAAGTACTCGATTCCTCCCCTGGTGATCGATGCGGATGGCCTCAAACTACTTACGAAAATTCCGGATTGGCACAAACTCCTGCCTGCAGACACGATTCTTACGCCTCATCCCGGAGAAATGGCTTTATTAACCGGGCTGACTGTGGAGCAAATCCAAACCAACCGGCAGGAGATCGCTCTCCAATATGCCAGGCAGTGGAAGTGTGTGGTTGTTTTGAAGGGCGCCGGGACGATCACCGCAGACGCATCCGGGCATTCATACGTGATGCCGCTGGCGACCTCTGCACTTGCACACGCCGGAACCGGAGATGTATTGGCCGGCATCATCCTGGGTTTACGGGTACAGGGAATACCCGCATTTGAGGCTGCCTGCGCGGGCGTATTCATCCACGCGAGAGCTGCCCTGATGGCAAGTGAAGTCCGGGGACATCCGGCTTCGGTTCTGGCTGGCGACCTCATCGATCAGATCGGTTCTGTGCTTCAAGAAGTCTGGCTTGAATAGCGTGCAAGGTTAAACAAATATCCCCACCCAGCGAAAACTAGCCCGGGAAGGGATGAATGTTAGTTGTCCCAGAAAAGAGGATTACTCGGCGTCAGCCGTCTTGCGAACTTTTTTGGCGATTTCGGTGACTTTCGCCTTTTGCTGGTCCAGGATGACATGACCCTTGCTGGTCAGCTCATCGGCGGTCATCTTGGCGTCTTTCGCCATTTCAGATACCTTTACTCTGGCATCGGCTGAAAAAGCTTCGGCTTTATCGGCGACATCTTCATAGGTGTCGACGGCCTTATCTTTCAGCTCGATGGCTTTCTCTTTGATCATAGTACGGGTTTCTTCGCCAGATTGGGGAGTGAGCAAAAGTGCCACCGCGGCCCCTGTCAAACCACCGATGACAAAACCCACCAGGAATGAACCAAAATCAGATCGATCAGACATGTTGTGCTCCTTTCAAGAACCCTTGTCAGATTATTTAAATATGTTTACTAAATCAATAAGCTTCTTCAGGCCGGCAAGATATTCATTCAATTTGATCACCGGTCCCACCATCGTATCACTTAAGAATTGGGTCGTCCCTTTTAAGGTATTCACCGTCTCCGTTGTGGATTTAAGGATGGGTTTGACTTCATTATTCAACAGATTAATGAGTGAAGCTAATTGAATGATCAATACCACCAGAGCAATTCCGATGATAAGAAACTCTACAGCCATGAATATGATGAAAATATCCCGGATCTTTCCGGTTCCATCTGAATCCATTCCGGAGAGGGCGATGATGGAAAAAACCACCCCGGCGAGGATCAAAACTCCGATGGCGACAACAAGAAAGGTCAAATTCCTCTTCCGTTGCTGATCCGGATCAGGTTTGTTTTCGTACACAGGTTCGGGTGAGATATTTTCTTCTGGAAGCATAAAAAAATTATAGCATAGTTCAATAGTAAGTTTATACAGGGTTTATAAGGTTATTCACCAAATTCCGTTGAATACTCCGCCACCTCATCCATCAGACCACTTGGCTCCAGCATGATTTCCGAAAACAAGCTATCCTGACGGGTTTCCACCACGTGCTGTTTCACCAGTTCCAGCAACGCCAGGAAGGTGACGACCAATTCCAGGCGGTTATTCTTGTTTTCCAGCATGGACGAAAAGGAGATTGAGCCATTTTCCCGCAGAGTAGCGATGATCAATCCGATCTTTTCACGGATCGTGATCTGCGGCAGGGTGATGACCGCGTCGCCAAAAGTGGGGTCATTCTTGCCCAACAACACAGTTCGGGCAGCTTCGGCAATTTCCTGGATGGTCACGCCGGTCAGGTCGAGCATCCCTTCGATCTTATAATCCGGGGCTATATGTAAAAAAGTGAATTCATTTTTCTCTTCACGCCAGAAGAAAAATTGGGAGACCTCTTTGAATTTTTTATACAGGATCAATTGCTGGGCAAGCGCTTCACCTGGATCTTCCTCACCAAGCTCACGCGTCGGAGGGGTGGGCAGGAGCGCTTCCGATTTGATCTGAATCAAACCGGGCAGCGACAACCAGAAAGTATGAGATCTCGGTAGGGTCTTTGAACTCCAGGTTATCCAGATAGGCCAGGTATTGGTCGGTAACCTGGGCTAATGCCAGACGGGTGATGTCTAATTCCGCCTTATCGATCAAAGTCAATAACAGATCCAGCGGTCCTTCATAGACGCTGGTATTGATCCGATAATCTTCGGGGAGACCTGGTTGAACTAAAACGGGCATAGAGGGTATTATAGCAATGAAGTTCCCGCCTGTACACAACTCCAGATTTCCAGGTGGTTTGGGTATAATCAACGTATGGCAAACAAAAGACTGACTCATCTCGATACGGACGGAAAAGCGCAAATGGTGGACATATCCGCCAAAGATCCCACCCATCGGGTGGCTATCGCCGGGGCTCAGATCGTGCTTCTGCCCTCCACCCTGGACCTGCTACTGGAAGGTAATCTCAAAAAGGGGGACGCGTTGGGAGTGGCGCAGATCGCGGGGATACTGGCAGCGAAGAAAACCTCAGACCTGATACCGTTGTGCCATCCGATCCAGATCAGCCAGATAGAAGTTACCTTGACTCCCGATAAAGACCTACCGGGAATAGAGATCCGCGCGACCATCAGGACGTTTGATCGGACTGGAGCGGAGATGGAAGCGTTGACGGCCGTTTCCATTGCCGCGCTGACCGTGTACGATATGATCAAGGCGGTTCAAAAGGATGCCAGGATCCAAAACATCCGTTTGATCGAAAAACATGGCGGGAAGAGCGGAGATATTGTCAATGAGTGAAGCGGGTATTACAGTTTCCATTCAGTTTTTCGCATCCGCCAGGGAGCTGACCGGAGTCCGAAATTCCTCGATTGAACTGGTGGAGGACCACAGTCTGACCGGGTTGAAAGCGAGATTGATTCAGATTTACCCGGCTTTGTCTCCCCGCCTGGACCACTTTCTGGTGTCTGTAAACCAGGAATTTGTCACCGGAGACCTCTTATTGAATGATGGAGATGAGGTTGGGATATTCCCGCCCGTTTCCGGTGGGAGCGATCTGCCCTGCATTCGGCTCGTGACGGAAGATGCCATTGATCTGAATAAATTGTCAGCGCAAATTCAGGCGCCGCACATTGGCGCAGCGGTGATCTTCACCGGATTTGTCCGTGGGGAAACTCCGGGAGCACCTCATCCGAAGACAATGGAACTGAATTACGAAGCGTATGAGCCAATGGCCCAGAAGATGATGCTACAAATCTGTGACGAGATTCGCGCTCGCTGGCCAAAGGTGTATGGTATTTTCCTGGTACAGCGGATAGGCACACTTCGTCCAATGGAAATCACCACAGCCATCGGCGTAAGCAGCGGTCACCGTGATGAGGGCGCTTTCGAGGCAGCGAAATATGGGATCAACCGTTTGAAAGAGATCGTGCCGGTTTGGAAGAAAGAGATCGGCCCGACCGGAGAAGAATGGGTGGAGGGAACTTTTCGTCCGGAGAACCCGAAATGACCGACATGGTCCAATGTGTCCAATGCCATTCCTCCTACCCACAGGAGGGATTGCCATTCCTTTGCCCAACCTGTTCAGGGGTGTATGACCTGGCGGAAGTACCTTACTTTCGAGTTGAAAAGGTACGCCGAAATTTGCCCGGAATTTGGAAATATCAGCATACTTTCGGGACGAATGTGGATCCCGATCAGATATATCTCGGCGAAGGCAATACCGCCCTGGTTTGGGACACGTTTCAGGGAAAAACGATCGGATACAAATTGGAGTATCAGAATCCGAGCGGGTCATATAAAGATCGAGCGACGGCTGTTCTGGCAGCGCAATTGGTCAACCGGGGAATCAAAGAGGCAGTGGAAGATTCCTCTGGCAATGCTGGCGCCTCCTTCGCAGCCTACGCCGCAAAGGCCAATATCCGCGCCAGCGTATATGTCCCTGCCAGCGCATCCGGGCCGAAGCGCAGGCAGATTGAGATGTATGGGGCAAACCTTATCCCGGTTGAAGGACCGCGATCTGAAGCGGCTCGCCAGGTGCGGGAAGCTGCCGATCATGGGACTGCCTATGCCAGCCATGCCTATCTGCCATTCGGTATGCTGGGTATCGCTACAATCGCGTATGAGCTGTCAGAACAGGTGAACGGGCAGATTGGGACAGTGATCGCGCCTGTGGGGCATGGGAGCCTGTTATTGGGCATAATACGGGGATTCCAGGCGCTGCATGTGGCAGGATTGTTGAAGGAAATGCCATATATGGTGGGAGTTCAAGCTGCGAATTGTGCACCTGTCTACAATGCGTATAGCCATATCGGTGGAGCCAATGTGGAAGAGCCAACCATCGCGGAAGGGGTGCGGGTGGTTGCCCCGGTTCGGGGAGAAGCAATTTTGGAGCAATTAACCGTAAATAATGGTAAGATAGTGGCAATCGAAGAGGAATCCATTCTGAGCAGCCGATTCCAGATGGCAGCAAGGGGAATCTACGTCGAACCAACTTCGGCTCTGGTATGGTCAGCGCTAAAACAAGAATTTGATACTGTTGTAGAGCCAGTGATCCTGATCTGTTCAGGCTCTGGATACAAATATTCTAGTCAATAGAGTTCAAGGGTCTCAAGATCCAGGACACAAGTATGGGTTTTGCGTTCCTTTAACTCGGGAGTAGTTTCATGAATGCAGATAAGTCAGCGGATGAACACGAACGTCCGAGCGATCTCGCAAAACGCCTCCACCTCTCTTTTGAAAAAGACCTGCTTTTACTCACACGCGCACTAACGCACCGATCTTACATCAATGAGCACCCGGATGCATTGGAAGACAATGAGCGGCTGGAATTTCTCGGTGATGCAGTCCTGGATTTCATGGTCGGCGCGTATCTTTATCATCACTACCCGGAAATGCCGGAAGGAGATTTGACCCGCATGCGTTCAGCCCTGGTGCATACGGAAAAGCTGGCCCAATTCGCCCGAGATATTAATCTGGGGAACGCGATTCGGCTGGGGCGGGGCGAAGAGCAAGCTGGAGGGCGTGACCGGACTCCCATCCTGTGCGATACTTTCGAAGCGGTGATCGGGGCGATCTATTTATCCACCGGAATTGAGGGTGTCACTCATTTCATCACTCCCTTATTGGACCCGGCGGCCAAGGACATTATCGCCAACCACAAAATTGAAGATCCAAAAAGCCGATTACAGGAATGGTCCCAGTCGAAAGGACTTTCCACTCCGGTTTACAATACCCGCAGCATATCCGGTCCTGACCACGACAAGGAATTTGAAGTGGAAGTGGTCATCAATGGTGAAGGGTATGGCGTCGGATTCGGTCACAGCAAACAACAGGGCGCCAAGCAGGCAGCCCGGCTGGCGTTAATTAAAATTGGCATCTCTCACGATTAAAATTTCAGTACTGGAATCTTTCATGCCTCTTAAACTCAAAACATTGGAATTGCACGGATATAAAACTTTTGCCGCCCGGTCGACTTTTGAATTCCCGGGGATGATCACTGCCATTGTCGGTCCAAACGGCTCGGGCAAGTCGAATATTGCAGACGGATTACGGTGGGTATTGGGTGAACAGGCCTATGGTCTGCTAAGGGGTAAGAAAACCGAAGATATGATCTTCTCCGGGTCAGAAGGCCGACCCCGGGCAGGAATGGCCTCTGCCACCATCCATTTTGATAATACCGAAGGCTGGCTGCCGATCGATTATTCTGAAGTGGCCATCACCCGCCGGGCTTACCGGGATGGGCAGAACGAATACCTGCTGAATGGGCAGCGCGTCCGATTACGCGATATCAGCGAATTACTCTCGCAATCCGGCCTATCCGAGCGGACATTTACCGTGATCGGCCAGGGTATGGTGGATGCTTCCCTGGTCCTTAGACCGGAAGAACGCCGTAAGCTATTTGAAGAAGCCGCCGGAATTGGGCTCTATCGATCCCGCCGAGAAGAATCGTTGAACCGCCTGGAGAATACCCATCGCAATATTGAGCGGGTGCAAGACATCATCGCGGAGTTGGAACCCCGGGTTAACCAATTGGAACGCCAGGCTAAAAAGGCAATGGAATACGAACGGGTCAAAGCCGATTTGCGGATGGTCCTGCGTGAATGGTATGGCTATCACTGGTTCAAGAGCCAGCAGGATTTGCTGCATCAAAGGGAAACCGTCCGCCAACAGGAAAAAGTGGTCGAAGGTTCCCGAATCAAATATGAAACCCTGGCAACCCAGGTGACCAACCTGCGGCTCAAGATCACGGAACTGCGTTCCAGGTTGAATGTCTGGCATGGACAGGCATCCGAGCATCACAATGAGAAAGAGATCGTATCCCGTGAAATCGCGGTGATCGAGGAAAAACTCCGATCCTATACCGACCAGTTGAACAACCATCGGGTGGATGAAGTTCGCTTGAAGCAGGAACTGGAATCGACCAGCGAGAATCTGGATGGTCTGGAAGATGAAAAAGCCACCCTGGAAGCGGACCTGGTGGAATCCAAAAAGAAGGCAGATCAAGTCAAACTTCGCCTGGACGAATTACGCGAGCAGAAAACCCGCCGTGAACGAGCAGTCGGGGATTTGAGACGCCGGATCAGCCAACTGGAATCTACTTTGATCCAATTGCAGACCCAGGTGGAAGAAAAAACCAATCGAAAAAAATCGATCTCCAATTCAAAAGATTCCATTCAAAAATCGATCGACGATACCTCCGCATCCATCAACACCCTTCTGGCTGAGTTGGAGAAGAGCAAAAACGAGAAAGACCAGGTGGATCGTGACGCACAATCCATCCAGGTACAGATCTCAAGTTATAAACGCGAACAAAATGTGCTTTCAGCCAGGCTTACATCCAACCGAGCCAAAGTGGGCAAGCTTCAGGGAAACCTGGCGCAATTAAAAATTGAAATGGATGTCATCGTCCAGGCGGAAAAAAATCTGACTGGTTATTCTGCCGGTGCCAAGCAATTGTTGACGTTGATCCGTAAAGGGGACCTGCGCGGGATGGAGAAAGCCCTCAGCAGTGAGTTATTGATCCCGCAGGAATATGAGGCTGCCATCTCTGCCGCATTGGGCGATTTCGTTGATTCGGTCATCGTCTCAGGGGAGCAAGATTTGGAAATTGCCTTGTCATCCCTGGAATCGGTCAGCAACACCCGGTCTGCGATCCTTTCAAAGAGCCAGGGTGGCAAACTCAAGAAGATCGACTTGAAGGGTGATGCCATCGTTGGCAATGCCATCGACCTGATCGAATTCCCCGATAGTTATCGCGATTTCCTGGAATTACTGCTGCATAATGCCGTGATCGTCCAGTCTCGTAAAGATGCCCGCCAGGTCCTCGCTCAACTACCGGATAATGGCCGCGTCATCACCTTGAATGGGGAAGTGTTTTATAAGAACGGGGCTGTCATCGGAGGCAAACTGGTTTCCAGCACACGCATCAGCCGGCCGCGCCAGCTCCAGGATCTGGAAAAGCAGCTTCAGGACCTTCAATCGGACGCGGATGCCGTGAAGAAAGAGATCGATCGGGATGAAGATGCCCAACAGGAGATTCAAGATAGTATCACCGATCTTGATAAGAAAAATTCCGAATCGCAAACTCACCTACGGCAGGTGAATCACCAATATCAACAGCTTTCCATCCAGGAAGAAAAGACCAAACGTCAATTGGACTGGAATCATACCCAGCAGATCAATCTGGAAACTGAACAAAAACAACTGGAGCACGAGATCAGCAAGGCGCGGGTTGGAATTCAGGATGCCAATACGGAAGTGAAAAAACTAACCGATGAACTGGCCCTCATCAATCAGGAATCGGATATGGAAGATATCGACACCTTCCAGTCTGAGTACAATTTCCAGCAGACCAACATCGCGGTTAATCAGCGCGCCCTGAATGATCTCCTCCGTCGGATTCGGGAGAAGCAGGAATTTCTGGCGAATACCGACAATCACATTCAGAGCCTGGTGGAAAAGATCGGTCTGGTCCAGCAAAGCATGTTGACACTGGAGGAAGAGAAAGCGGAGAAAAAGAAGGTAGAAGAACTGCGGTCTGCTGATCTATTGGTCTTGCAGGAGCAGATCCTCCCTACGGAAACAGAATTAACAGATCTCGATGAGAAATATAACCAATTACTCGAGATCGAGAATACAAGCCAGAACACCCTGGCCAACGGCGAGAAATACCTTACCCAGGCGCAGATGGATTTCTCACACAAGAAAGAAGCCATCGAATCCCTGCGGCGAAGGATCGAGGAAGATTTCGGCCTGGTGGCTTTTGAATACACTGAAAACCAATCCGGACCCACGCCTTTACCCTTTGAGGGGATGGTGGAAGAACTGCCCCATGTGGAAAAGCTATCTCCTGAATTGGAGGAGAGTCTATCCCGCCAAAAAGCCATGCTCCGGCGTATGGGAGCGGTCAACGTGGAAGCCCAGGCGGAATATCTCAGCACCAAGGAGCGCCATGACTTCCTGAAAACCCAGGTGGCGGACTTGTTTAAAGCGGAAGAAGATTTGAAGAAGATCCTGGGCGACCTGGATCTACTCATGAAGTCAGAATTTCTGAATACTTTCCAGTTAGTGGCAGAAGAATTCCCGCGGATGTTCAATCGCCTTTTTGGCGGTGGGAGCGCACGGCTATCTCTGACCGAGCCGGACAACATTCACGATACCGGGATCGAGATCCACGCCCGCTTACCGGGAAAACGTGAGCAGGAATTAACCCTGCTTTCAGGTGGTGAGCGAAGCCTGACGGCGGTCGCATTGATCTTCGCCTTATTGAAGATCGCTCCGACGCCCTTCTGCGTCTTGGACGAAGTGGACGCCGCCCTGGACGAGACCAATGTCGGCCGGTTCCGAGAGTTGCTCGAAGAGTTGAGCAAGGATATTCAATTCATCCTGGTCACCCATAACCGCAACACCGTGCAGGCGGCGAATGTGATTTATGGAATAACCATGGGTAAAGATTCGACCAGCCAATCGATCAGCTTGAGATTGGACGAAGTCTCCGAAGATATGCTTGCACGTAACTGATTAAACAAAAAAAGTGAGTGGTTGTAATCAGCCACTCACTTTTTGCTTTAATCCGAATCAACTATTGTGGTTGTTGCTGCTGTTGCTGAAGAATGGTCGCCAGATCAGGTATGGTCGGGATGCGGTCCACCCAGTAATCATATTCCTGAATGGTGACGGTCTCTTTTTGTTTGGTTAGCCAATCCGTGAAGAATTTGTTCTTCAGATCTGTAAAACCTTGCTCGTCGAGCGATTTCTCTTCGTGCCCGAGGACCTGGATGATATGGAATCCGAAGGTGGTCTGGACGGGTTCACTCGTTTCACCGACAGGGAGTTGATAGGCAACCGTCTCGAAGTCGGCCATCATCTTGCCTTTGCCGAACCAGCCAAGATCGCCACCCTGATCTTTATTGGAGGTGTCTTTGGATAATTCAGCCGCCAATGGGATAAAGTTCTCACCCTTTTTCAGGCGTCCAAGGACAGTCCTGGCCTCATCGATGGTATCCACCAGGATATGGCGGGCCCAAACCTGATCTTCCACCGGTTTCAGATCAGCCGTGATCACATCCTGCAGCTTCTCACGGTACAATGCGCTTTCGTAAATGATGCGCAGATCCGCTTCAGTGATGTCGGCGTCGGTCTTCCAGGTGGTCAGATATTTGTTATAAAGTGTCTGATACCCTTCGAGGGTGTAAGGAGTTGCGGTTGGAAGTGGGGCAACCGTCGGCGTGGGGCCGGATGCGGTTGGCTCAACGACGGCAGTGGGTTCAGCAGTTGCTTCCACGGCGGGTTGTCCGTTACAGCGGCAGTCGGACCGGATCCAGCGGTTGGAACCAGCGTGGCCATCCACTTTTTCTGTTGTGGGGAAAGGGTGGAGGTAGGAAGGCTGGTGGGGAAGATCTCCGGGGTGGGCGTCCCGTTAGGATAATAGCCAAACGCGCCCTGAAGCGCTTCGTCGACCTCTTCTTTGGTCACTGTGATGCCGCGTTTTACCGCTTCATGGCGAATCATCCGGTCTTCAATTAATTGGTTCTTGACCTGTTCACCGATGATGGAAGGGGTTTTCAGTTGGTTCTCGATTTGGGATAGGGAGTTCTGAAAATAGCTGCTGTAATTCGGGTCTGAGCCAAACATCTGAGCCAATTCAGAGGTGGATTGATATTGTTGGATCACCTGCCAGCGGTAATACCGGACGAATGCTGAGAATTCATTGGTCGATATGGCGTCGCCATCGACCTTTGCAATGGGTTGTTGTCCTCGCAAAACGTTCTGGTCCAGGATCCCATAGCCGAGAATACCAACGATCAGAACGATGACGATGATCGAAGCGGTCATGATCCATCGATTCTGGATGTTTTCTCTTTCGACTCGGGCGAGGTGTTTTTTAGTGACGATCTTAGATGGTTGGTCTTTTTGCATATCTATCACCTGATACAACGAGAGTGGGGTGTAAGTGCGTTTACTTACACCCCACTCCCATATTTAGGATTATCGATCGTTTTTGTTATCGGTAAAGGGCAGCAACGCGATCTGTCGAGCCCGTTTGACTTCCCCGGCCAAAATCCGTTGGTGTTTGGCGCAGGTTCCTGTCTGCCGGCGTGGTCGAATTTTGCCTTCTTCCGTCACAAAGCGGCGGATCATATCAATACTTTTGTAATTGATCTTCAGGTTTTTATCCACACAGAACTGGCAGAATTTCGGTCTGGCAACATAATGCCGGGGACCAGATACAGGAGCATCATTTTCATTTACATCTGACATTTCGTACACTCCTTCATTTTTTACATGCCGGGATGATCTAGAAGGGGAATTCCTCTTCCGTATCTTCCGAAACGGGATTGTCGCCATTTTGGACGGCGGTATTTTCCCTTCGGTCGCCCAGCATCAACATTTCATTTGCCACTATCTCGATACTTACATGTTTTACGCCTTCGTTATCTTCCCAACGTCTGGTTTGCAGACGGCCTTCCACGTACACCTGTTGGCCTTTGGAAAGATAGTTTTTACAGCGTTCGGCCAGATTTCCCCAGGCAACCACATTGAACCATTCGGTTTCGCTGTGTTGCTCTCCATCGGAGGATTTCCATAAACGTCCGGTTGCCACGGTGAAAGTGGTGACCGGTTTGCCGGAGGGAGTATATCGCATCTCAGGATCTCTCCCCAGATGACCAATGATCATCACTTTATTTAAGCTGCGTGTCATCTCAATATCCTCTCTGCTGTAGTAAGGCGTTATTGAATATTACTCATCCAGAAGAACGTTAATGTAGCGCATGATTGGTTCAAGAAAACGAATATTGCGGTCCAGGGTTGCGCTGTAAGCTGGCTCGAGTTGATACTCGAATAAGACATACTGGCCTTCGCGCTGCTTTCGAATGGTATAGGCCATTCGACGGCGGCCCCAGACATCAACCTTGGTAATTGTTCCATTACCCTCAGTGATCCAACCTTTAACTTTTTCAAGCACACCGTTAAAAGCTGTTTCATCCAGATCTGGATGAACAATGCAAACAAGTTCGTAATTACGCATGGATTCCTCCTTTCCTCGGATTTGCCCGCGTTTCCATCGTGGATGAACCGCGTGCGGAAAGTAAGGCACACGGTTAGTGTGCCTTTCATAACGGACAGATTATATCACAATTCGTGGCGAAGATTTATCGCGATACAGCCAGCTTGATCACTTTCCCTTTTTGATCGATCGTCAGACGGGCATAATGGAAATGCTGTTTTCTGGCTACTTTGTATTCCTTGCTCACGGTCACGACAGTGTGTTTTTCTTGCAATGGATGACTGGATTTAGAGAAGAGCTCGGTAGCCTGCGATTGACTGGCATATTGCTTGCTCATCGAGAAGTTGGCGTCTTTCAGACCGGGAAGATATTGCTCCACGATCAATTTCACATGCGACATGGCATCACTATTGACTTCAGATGGATCGAGTGATTCTTCTTCGCTTTCGCAAACAGTCAGCACGGGTTCTTTGATCCGTTCCCGGCGGATGGCTTTGCTGGATTTCTTGTTGTGAAGGATCGCAACCAGTGGATCACCATACAGAACAAAGGAGATCAGGGTCTTTTGATCCTCGCCATCCAGAAATCCCTGGCGTCTGGTCATTTCCTGAGCCATCATCACCTTGGAATTCCGAACCGCCTCTCCCACCGGGGTACCCACTTTGACCAATTTCCAGAAATAACTTGCCAGTTGATCTGCGCCGATGAGGGGAGCGGAGACCGAACCATACGAGACACAGGTGGAGCCAACCAACGCTTTCGTGCCGGTCGAGATGAACTTGAGGGACAATGCCTGATCTTCATTCTTTCCATCGATGTATGCACCGTAGCACGCTTCTGTGAAGATCACGGTAGGAGCGTTCCCATTATTCGGTATGTCCTGGCTGCTGACGGCCAGAGGATAATCTGGTGAATCTTTCAGATCATTAAATTCAGGCTGGCCATACCATTCGGCGGCATCAGCCACACCATGCAAATTATAGTATTGCAACTTGGATGGGTAAAAGCCATTCCCGATCAATTGACCAGAACGAGTGGGAGGCGAGGCCAGCATGGATTGGCCATCACCGATCTGACGATACACTTCCAGGGAAGCCTGTCTCCAGACTGCTGCGGTATAGCCAAATGATGGCCGGAAGCTGGCAATACCATGAGCCAACACGCGCCGCATATTATTCCAAATCGGGGAGAATATGCTGATCCGCTGCCACCAGGGTTCTTCGGCGGATTGTTCTGAGTGGTAGGTGATCATTTTTCGCAGGTATTGAAGCAAGATCCCCGCGTCATGATTGGTTCCGCCAGGCAAACGTCCAACCGGCCATTCCGGGACGAAATAATTATCATCCACGGTAGCGTACGGATTGTCAGAGGCAATCTGTGTGTCCGCATCATCGGTGGGATTGGGAAGGTAATGGAATGGCACGATCTCGGGGCCACCGACAATGAATAACGCACCGATCATCTCACCTCGTTTACCAAGTGCTTTGTCGAGGTCTGCGATGGCCAATTTGATCTTCCAGGGATCATTGAAAGGTGCAGGCTTGATCCCAAAAGCGGATGTACTTGCGGGATCATCCACATAAAGGAGGATCGCGTTCCATCCTTTTTTCTTGCGGATCACTTCCACCACTTGTTTCATCAGTTCATCCAGGATGAAACTGGATTGTGAACCATATTGATTTTCCAAACCTTTACGGGTGGACATCACCACATAGGTTGGGAATCGGCCATCACTCCGGGTTAGGCCGCTGATGCGCAGGCGTGAGGCGATCCGTTCCAGCTCTTCCCGTACATCCTGCAAGCTTTCCGGTCCAAGTTTGCTTTCATCATGCCTGGCTGCGGGTACTTCCTCCACTTCTGGAGTGGGTAGTGGTTCCGGGATCCTGTTTTCGACCGGAGCTGTCTCCATCAGGGGTTCGGGTTCTAAAATCGGAGCGGCAGACACTTCGATGGGTCCAACAGCCGCCGAAGTCTCTGAAGATACGGCTTCCATTGGTTCAGGTGCGACGGGCTGCGGGGTCGGCTCGGGGCTAACACTGAATGGCAATTGATTCCATCCCAGGGCTGCGGAAATGGACGTGGGAATGCTGACCTCAAAGCGGATCTGCATCAGCTCAGGCCAGAGAAGCTTGTATGGATGGTTATCACCCCAAATACGATGGATCACCTGTCCGGCAGAATCCCTGGAGGCGCATTGGTGTAATAATGCTACCGCCTCCGTATCCTCACCGAGACTCAGTTTGGCGGCAGCCAGGAAGAGGGTGACGGGGATGCAATCGGGCCAACGGGAATGATAGAGGTTGGCCAAATTCAACAGGGTCTGGCTGTCATGCACCGCGGAAACGATCTGTAAATGAAAAGCCGCGGAGAGATCCACGGAGGAATCGGCGATCAACGCTTGCTGGATGAATAATTCTGAATCTTCCAGTTTTTCGTTTTCAAAGGCTTCCTGACTCTGCCGGTAAGATTTGCTCCAGGCGGGCAGGGTGGTTCCGGCCACCTGACGTCCACTGAGCGCGTGGAGATAACCGGCTTCCTGGTTGGTGTTCTTTCCGAGCTGAGCCAGTACGGACAGGCGCAATTCATGGGCGGCAACAAATTCAGGATCTGTGGAGCATACCATATCCAGGATGGGTAGGGCTTGAAGCGCTTTTCCGTCTTCTGAAAGCGTTCGTGCGTAGAAATAATTGAATTGAATATCACCAGGGAACGCTGCCAGCCAATTGAGAACCAATTGGCGGACGAATCGATATTCTTTTTTACGGAAGCCGACACTGATGATCGTCAGCAAATCTTCCCGGCTGATATTGCCGTGGTTTAGGAGTGGGTTGTTGGGTAAGCCGCTCATGAGTGAACCGATGCCTCCTGAGGATTGTGTACCAGGTTGAGTGCAATTATTGCGCCTAATTGCCGAAGTATATTGACGTCCTCTTTTGTCAGCTCAGAAGCCTTTCGAAGCATGGTTTCCGCCCCCCTGTAATCTTTCGCATCTCTCAATAAGAGCCCAAGCTGGTAATATCCCCGATAATCTCTGGGGTTGATTTCGATCACCTTCTCGTAAAGGGTACTGGCTTTTGGGAAATCCCGCCGTTCCTGGTATGTTTTTGCCATCTCCAGATACGACTCGACATGGTCCGAATCAATTGTGACGCAGGCTGAGAAATGATCAATGGCCTGATCCAATTGACCGGTGCTTCTCAATAACCTGCCTGCCAGGAGATGCATATCCAATTGATCTGGATCTGCTTTGAGCGCCAGTTGGGTGATATGGAGGGCATCCGCCGGCTGGCCATTTTCGGCCAACGCCTGGGCATACTTCTGGAGGACGGCAGGGTCCTTCGGATAGTCCTGCGCGATCTCCTGTAATGATTTCAGATAGGCTTTCTTACCTTCCTTGACCTGAACGATCTCGCTGCGCGCCAGCAGCAGGGGAAGCGAATCGGCGACTTTGCTCAATGAGTGCGAGATCCACTCCAGGGCCTCTTCGGTGTGTCCGATGGATTGGAGCGCTTTCGCCTTTAAGATCAGCCCATTCACCTCTTTTGGATTCAAGCGGAGGGCAGTGTCGATTTTCTTGAGGGCTTCCTCAGCCTGACCTGCTTCCAGCGAGAGTTGAGCGCTGTAGACCATCGGTTCAGATTTGTTGGGCGACAGGGTCACCGATCTCTCGATGGAGGCAATGGCTTGATTCATGTCTCCATGAGCTCGATACGCCTGAGCCATATACATCCAGGGTTGGTGGTTGACTGGATCCAAATGGGCAGCCTTGCGCAGGTATTGAATGGCCTGCATCGTATCGTCGAACCTGAGGGAACCTTTTCCCATTTCCAAAGCGTAGGTATAGTTTTCCGGTTCGATATCGGCCGCGAATTTCCAGTGATACAAGGCGCCATTGGCGTTTTTACCACGGGCGCCCATCTCGGCTGCCAACAGGTGCCAATCGGGTTCATCTGTCCATTGAGTCAGGGCATTTTCCATCGCATCGATGGCTGGTTGTAAATTGCCCGTTTTGGCGGCTGAAATGGAATATGCCGCCAGGTAGGAAGGACGAATGGCCAGTTGATCCACGACCGGTTGCAGGATTTGGAGTGCGTCCTGAGGAGCTTTGCCCTGAACCAGAACCGCCGCTTCCACACGATCTTTGAGGGAAACCTGGGATGATTCGAGATATTGCATCAGATCGGCGACTTTATTCTCCAACGCCAGTCGTCCGATCTGGAATTTAGGCGTGGAGGCGAACTCCGGGCAGACGGAGACGGCGGTGAAATTGTCGATGGTTGGGTAGAATGCCGCGACTCCGCGTTTATGCCAGGCCTTTACGAGTGACGCATCCGAGACACGCTCAGTCGCCAGGATCATCTCTTCAAAGGTCTCAAATGATCCCACGCTTAGCGAATCAGATGGAGGCAGGTGATGACGGAGATGAAGCTGATCCGCCAGACGGTATTCTTCTGCCTGTTTTACATATAGCTTCGATATGGCAAAAACCGGGTAAATTTCGTAAGGATACCGATCGCGCAATTGATCGAAGAGGAGGTGCGCGGTTTCGTATGAACCTGTCAGAGCAGCCGCATCCGCGATAATGGTTCCAAGCAGCGGACTGGAAGACAGAGGATCATAGGTCGGCACATCAGGCAATTTATTCTGGTGCTTATCCCTGGCCGGCAGCAGGTGATCCACTTCCACCAGAGTTAAACCATTCAATTCATTTTGAACGGAAGATAGAGTTTTCAAATCCAATTGATCTTCGGAGGAAGTCAGTATGTCAAGAGCGGATTTCCAGAGGTACCAACGGGAATTCAGGTTGCGAGATTGATATGCGCTGCCAGCAGCGTTTGAATTTCCTTCCGCAAGTTCGATGGCTGATCGGAGTATGGACGCCATCTCAACAAGCTGGGACTGCGGCTCCAGAAGGATGCCTGATTTATCGAGCAATGCGCGTGATTTTTCGAAATTCAATTGATGGAATGCGATATCCGCCAGTAGATACGTCACTTCACTCTCGCCCGGGTATTCTTGCAGGCAAAGTTCCGCGATCTCTACTGCCTTTTGAATGGCTCCGGTTTTACGATAGAGATAGGCAAGCCGGAGAAGAATCCCATGACGCTGTTCCAAGTTCAGTGCAGGATCATCCGGGGAAGTCTCAGCCAATTGATTGACCTGCTCGAGCGTGATGATCGCCTCATCTGCGCTCCCGCCAAAAGCGAGCATGTCCGCTTTGACGATCTGGAGCAATCGGTTTTGAGGATCCAAACCAATAGCCGTTTCCAGGGTGTTCAAGGCGGAGGGTAGATCTCCCATCTTTTGTTCATTTTGGACAAGATCCATCAGCAGGGGTAATGAGGTTTGAGGATATTCCTGGATACCCAGCCGGAGATACCCGATCGCTTCCTGATATTCTTTCTGGGCTGCCATCTGGGTGGCGATCTGCTGATATTGGGCCGAGGTCAACTTGATCTCACCGGCCAGTTTTTTGAATGTGGCTTTCGCAATTTCAATTTCTCCCACCTGGATTTGCATCGCGCCTAATTTGATCCGCAAATCGACATTGTCGGGTTGGATCTTGATGATGGCATCCAGAGTAGATAAGGCTTCGTGCAAATCATGGGAACGGGTGCAGAATTCTGCATACCAGATCAAATTATCCGGATCTTTGGGATTGATGGATAAAGCCTGCTGGGCGACCTGAAGGGCGGATTGATCGAGGTTGGCACGAAGGTACGCTTCGGCCAGTTGTTGGTGAATCAGGAAATTTTCGGGGTTTTGGTTGGCCGCTTCCTGTAAAGCTGCCAGGGCGACCTCGAACTCACCCATTTGCCCGCTGGTCATTCCCAGGCCATAGCTAACCCGCCAGCGGATATCAGCCGGCAGGGTCAAAATCTGTTCCGTGAGGGAGGCGAAAATTTGCCGGGCGGCTTCCTTTTCGCCCAATTTGGCCAGGTTTTCTGCCAGCAACAGTCGGAGATGGGAATTCAAAGGTTCCCGATCACTGGCATCCTGCAGGATATCGCGTGAGTAATCCAGAAGCGAAATCGTCTCCACATCATCCTGCTGAACCTGGTCATAATCTGGAATCAGATCGTCCAAAACCAGATGACCAAATACCAGATAGACATCCGAACCAGTAGGATGGAGTTCTACCAGGTGCTGCATCGGGATGAGGGCTTCTGTTTTCTTGTTGAGCTTTAGCAGGCTCTTTGCATGGGCGAAAAGGATGGATTGATCGAATGGATAAGTTTTGGCCGCACGGTTGTATACGGCTTCCGCATCCATCCACTGACCTGCGTTCTGTAAACTCTCGCCATAGGTGCGGATATAGTCCAGATTTTTAGGATCGATCCGGTAAGCTTTCTCGAATAGGGGAATTGCCTCAGAATTGGCGCCGTCTTCCAGATATTGGCAGCCAAGCAGATGATTCAAACTGGCCGCATTTGGCACCGCTTTGATGGCCGTATTCAGGATTTCCACCGCTTTTTCTTTATTACCCGATGCAAGGTGGTAATTGGCCAACCTATTCCAGGTCTCTTCCAATTCAGGGGAGAGTGAGACGGCTTTTTCGTAATACTCTCCGGCCTGGTCATATTGCTTCAACTGCTGGTGGGCGTCTCCGATGACAAGGAAAGCGGCCCCATCCGATGAATCCGTTTCGATCATTTGCTTGCAGGTGGAAATGGCAATATCCGGTTTTCCCGCTCGGATGGCGCAGCCCGCATAAGCGATCAGGTCGGTGCGCGCCGGTGTGGAACCTGCGGAAGTGATCTTTTCCCATTCCTGAAGAGCGGAATCAAATTGATCCTGTTTTTCGTAACTCTTCGCCAGGATCCGCCGGGATGAGCTGTCGTGTCCATCCAACAACAGGGATGCGGAAGCGTATGAGCGGGCTTTATCATAATCACCACGATCAAATGCCAGCCGTGTCTTCAGTTTGATCGCCTGAGATTGGATCGGCAGTCCTTTAGGCAGGGCAGCCAGTAAAATGTCCATTTTCTGAGGCAGATCGACCTGGCCGGCGATATCCACGATCCTTCTGAGCATGGAATTGTCCAACGTATTGCTGGAATTCAATGAGAGGATAAGTTGGTCGAAAAATAACTCGCTATCCAATAGATTCTCCTGGCTGGATGCGAGCCAGGCGCGGACTGCGAGCACCAGGGGATGGGTTGAATCACCAAAAGCAACGCTCCCCGCGGATTGCATGTCCTGATTTTCAAGGTATGCGGCAGCGAGCTCGGCTTTGGCCAACTCCGATTCGGGGACGAGGACCAATACTTTTTTCCACGCCAGGATCCTGTCTTCACCTATGACGAGGGCAGCCTTTTGCGCTTCCATTCGGGCTTGAGCCTGGCGCAACAATTCTTCCTGCTGCACGAGGAAGGAAGGCCGGACAGTGGTATCAAATTGGTAGTTATTGACCTTTTCCTGGAATAAAAGGTGATCCATTTTCTGGAATTGGAATCCTTTTTCCAGGGGATCCGCAATGCTGGCAGGAGCCTCTGGGCTGGTTTCCAAATTCTGACTGGTTTCGCCCATCAATCGGGTGGAGATCTCGTTGGTCAGTCCCTCGAAACCGTATCCATACAGCCATTCCAATGCCTTCACCCGTTGACTCTCATCCAGTGTTTGGGCAGCACCCACGAGCAGGGAGACGGTATTATCTGTCGTGTTTATCGGTGAGGATAAGAGAATCCTGGAAACGAGGATGAAATACTCCATTCCATCCAATTTCCCGTTGAAGGAATTGATTTCCTTTAGGAAATCAGCGCGGTCAGGGCACAACCAGTAGGTCATCGCTAGTGCAGTGGTCCAATTATCCGCGGAAAATTCATCTGACGTGTAGTTGCGGGTAATTTCTTTCACCAACCCGGACCACGATTCCGTCAATCTGCGCCGTTCTCTAAGTGCGAGGGCCAGGAAGACAGATTCTTCCACGGTGTAGATCATGGTCTGCTTGCGCAAAACCTTTTGATAGAGGGCAGATACTTTTTGGCGCAAGTCCGCCGGAATCGGTTGAAGAGGATCCTGTGAGATTTCGCCAAGATCCAATCCGGTATCCGTCAACGCAAATCCAATCCGGGCAGGATTCCACATCGAAGGATCATTTCCGCAGGCAGCCGCAACCTTTTCCATCGTTTCAGGTTCTTCGAAGGATTGGAAAAGAAGAGGATCCATATAGATACTCTTAAACACGTCAGCCGCTGAAGGGCTGGCGATTATCTCATTCAATTGCATTAATAGATCAGCTGGTTCCATAGCTGCACCTGCGGGAAAAGAATTTGAATATGGATAAGATTAGACCATCGTGGTTATTTGAAGGACGAGCCAGTAAGAGCCGGCCATCATGATCATGCCGATGATCACAAGAAACACCCCAATACCGGCGCTAGTCTTGATCAGCCCATTCAGGGCTGCCAGCAGGTCGGACGCGTTCCCAACCAGGCCAGCCACGTCTTCCGTGATTCCTTTTTGAGCCATCTTGGCGGTTTGATTTGCCAGTGTGGTGATATCTTTGCCAACTGTGCGGGATACGAGCACAAAGATACCAATGCAGAGTGAGATCAAACCGAGCAAGAAAACTCCCGTTGCCATCGTTAGCAAGAAATCAGGGATCGTCATATTAAACATTTCAGCCTCCTGAATACGTATTCAGTAGGCTAAATTGCAAGAATTATGCCGTGGTAGGAAATCGGTGATGCGGCTTACGCGCCGTTCACGAAGTCGGGGGGCAGGTGGTGGACGTCGATGATCGGATCATCGCAGAAAAGCATGGTGCGTTCCAGTACATTCGCCAATTCGCGGATATTTCCCGGCCACGAATAATCGACAAGGGCTTTCAGCGCTTTCGGCGTCATACCGTCTATATTCATTCCCAGGCGGGAATTGCCTTTGCGAATAAAGTACCCGACCAGATCTGGAATGTCCATCTTCCGGTCCTTCAACGCAGGTAGATGTAGATCCACCACTTTAAGACGGTAGTATAGATCCTCCCGGAATTTTCCGTCCTGAATGAGGTGCATCAGGTTGCGATTGGAGGCAGCCAGAACCTGAATATCCACTTTGATCATGGCTGTCCCACCGACACGCCGGAAGCTTTGCTCTTCGATCGCGCGCAGGAGTTTCCCCTGGATGTCGAGCGGCATGGATGAAAGCTCATCCAGGAAGAGAATGCCCCCATCGGCGACTTCCATCAAGCCTACTTTTTTCTTTTCCGCACCGGTGAAGGCTCCTGCCTCATAACCGAACAGCTCTGATTCAAGCATGGTGGGTTGAATGGCCGCGCAGTTGATGGCTATGAAAGGTTTTCCTGATCGTGGGCCAATTTTGTGAATGAATTGCGCCAACACCTCTTTGCCAGTGCCGGTCTCGCCGGTGACGATCACCGAGACAGCCGCGCTGGCTGCCCTCTTGGCCTGAGAGATGACGGTCTTCATGGCTGGCGTCTCGCCAACAATGAAATCGATATTCGGATGCTGCGCATTGCGAAGGTGGGCGAGCTCGCGCCGCATGGAGACCACTTCTTGCGCGCGTTGGATGGATTGTTCCAGTTGGGATAGCTGGATCGGTTTTTGGAGAAAATCGTGCGCGCCATTTTTCATGGCCTCCACAGCCATATCGATATCCCCATAAGCAGTGATCAGAATGATCGGAGGACGATACGGCATGGAAGCGGTTTCAGCCAGTAAATTGGGACCGTAACCATCGGGTAGATTCACATCCAACAAAATGACATCGGCCATCTCTTTTTGCATGGCCGATCTGGCTTCAGCCAGGTTGGCAACGCCGTTCACCTCATAACCCTTCGATACCAGGAACTCGGCTATAAATTTACGGGCGTTTTCCTCATCATCTACGATTAAGATGGTCGCGGTCATGTAGTGGCTCCTCGAATTGGTTTGGTGGCGGGCAAGCAAACGTGGAATACCGTCCCCCCGGGAAATGAATTAACGCTGATGCTGCCTCGATGGGCGTTGATGATCCTCTTCGTAATAGCTAATCCTAATCCAGTTCCCTGTGGGTTGGTTGTGACGAATGGCTCGAAAATATGATCCCGGATCTCGTCGGGAATTCCCGGTCCGTTATCAGAAATGGACACTTCCACTTCCGGGTTGGATGGATTCTCGGTCGAGCTGGTGATCTTCACCGCCAATAATCCACCCGTCTTCATCGCCTGAACCGCATTGCTGATCAAATTGGTGAAGACTTGCTCGAGCGCCCGTAGATCACCGATCACCCAGGGAGTACCGGGATCGATCTGGAAGTAAACCTGCACATTGGATTTGGCGAAACGAGGACGCCATCGATCGAGCAGCCTGCTGATGAGGACCTCCAGATCGGTCGCCTCCATTTTATACTCCATCGGACGCGAAAAAGAAAGGACTGATTCCATCAAATGCGTGAGGCGGATGCAATCATGCTGCAAACGGGCAATCGTCTCCTGATGCGGGTCATCCGGTGGGAAATTCATCTGCAGGACCTGCAATCCGGTGGAAATGTTGTTGATCGGGTTACGCACCTCGTGGGCGAAAATGGCCGTGACTTCACCAAGGATGGCACGTTGCTCCAACTGCTGGGTTCTGACACGGATCTGTTCATTTTCGCTGACATCTTGAATGATGACGATAATGGACAGTAATCCATCATCCACCATCACCGGAATGGTTTGCAGATGACCAAGGAATGGCTGCCCATTCCTGCGATGGAGCGATACATTGCCTAGATTATGGGTGGGTATCCCATCCATGGCAGCCTTGAGCGCCGGGATGATGGTCTCGGTGCCAACCAGAATATCCTCCAGGGGGGCGGCAATCACTTCGGATACGCCATACCCGAGGATCATCTCGGCAGCCGGGTTCATATTCTCGATGGTCAGGTCTTTCTTGACGATGATGATCCCTTCATGGGTATTATCCATGGCGGAATCCCGAATTAAGAGCGCTTTTCTATGTTCGGCCAGGGTGGAGTCTCAGGCTTTGAATCAGAATATGATGGTACATTGCATTGGTGATGCTTGCGCCTAGAATTTCCAGCACCTTTTCGTAATCAGCCGATGGTTGTCCCTGTGTGTCTGTCGAAACAAGGATGCCCAGATTGACCGTATCCTGGGATAAGAAATGGACCCCGATATAAGGCAGGTTTCCCACCCGGGCGACGCGATGAAATTCGTTTACAACCCGCTTGCCTGGAATCCAGATATCGGTTTGGTTTTCAGTTTGTAGATCATTGGCAGCGACAACCTGGGGAAAAATGGGTGCGTCCTGGTTTTCGGTGCTGGCCACTTTCTCAAACTGCATCCGTTTTGAGTCAAATCGGTAGACTCCCAGAAAGCGGGATTGAAGCATGAGTTGTCCAACTTCCAATGCCAGGCTCAGGCTACCCGTCAAATCGGGTTGGCTGATGACGGATATTAATTTCTGGAATGAACGGGTGTATTTTTCCTGCCAGACCTGCTCATCCAACTTTTTTTGGAATTGGTCCTGCGGCACGATGGAAAGCAAATGCCAGTTACCGGTGGGATCCAGGGGCGTGGCACGCACCACCACTTCCATCGGATCACGCATATGGCGCGCCAGGCGGGTCTGATGATCGCCGGATTGCACAATTTCATACCGACTGACATCCAGAAACAAGTTCTTTAGTTCAACCTGCATCAATTCGTTGATAGAAAAGGCGGTCAGCTTTAAGAATTCAGGATTGGCCGTGAGGATATGGTTCTGGCGAGGTTCCAGAACGATGGACGGATTATTTAAAAGACCCAGGAGGGTTGTAAACTCACTGACTCCCGGGTTTTTGCCGCGCCACAAGGATTGAAATGGTGCATGCGGGGAAAGCAAATTGCTCATGGTTTTACAGTAGAAGCATGCCGCAGGTGAGCAGGCAGGATACCTTCCATCGCCCGGTATTTCGCCACAGTCCTGCGAGCGACCAGATAGCCCTTCTCTGCCAGTATGACAGCCAATTCCGTATCGCTAAATGGATGGGACTCGCCCTGGATGATGCCCTGAAGCGCGGTCCGGATGTGCAGGCTTCGGTCGAAGAATTTTGCAAAAGGAACGATCCTGCCGTTGGGTAATTGGATAGCCTTATTGGAGACCGCCCTTGAAATGGTCAATTCGTGAACTTCCAATTCCTTGGCCAATGCCGCGCGTGTGATCGGTTTAAGTTCTCCCTCGCCATGAAGGATGAATGCCTTCTGTAAGGAGGCGATCCGGGACATGAGACGTTCCATGGTGTGGTTTCGTTGTTGAAGGCATTTCACGAAAAGGGATGCCTTTTCAAGATCTGATTTCCAGTCATCCACTTTATCTGTGGTCACTTCTTTGATCGCCTGGCGGAACATCGGGTTGATGCGCAGTGTTCCTGAGATCGGCATGATGATTTCCACCACCAGCGGGCCGTTGCTGTCTTGATTGAGGTGATTGATGACGATATCCGGCCGGTGGTACACCTGATCATTGGTTTTGCCCTGTTCCCGGCTATCTCCCCAGTGGGATCTGGCGGGGAAAGGATTCAAATTGTTGCCGATAAAGGTGGCTACTTCCTGAACGGTCTTGATATTGGTTTTTAATAGATGAGCGAGGTCAGAATACTGGTGACGACTGAGCATATGGATGCCAGAGCGGATGGCTTCTTCAGCGAGTGGCGGAATTGTGTGGTTTTCGGCCAACATTTCCAACTGGACCAGCATGGCTTCCTGCGGGGTGGCAGAGCCAACGCCAATGGGATCGGCATGCTGAATCAATCGTTTGATATTTTCGACCTGGGATAGAGGCACATGATGATATTGCGCCACTTCGACGAGCGAGACGATCAGTAAACCATCTTCATCGAGGTGGGTTAACAGGTAAGCGGCCAATCCTCGATCTTTCGCGTCCAATTCGGGCGCGATCTGTCTGAGCACGTAGGTGGGGAGGTCCTCACTGGCTGCACCGATATTATCTTCAGGCATGTCCTCTTCAGGGATGGAGCTGCCAGAGATGAAATCCTCACGCGGTGAGACGAATACGATCGGGTCATCGGAGAGGATGTTCTTCGGTCGGGAGCAAACCGGGCACGGATCCTGATTCTGGAGGAGTCTATTACAGGATGGACAACGTCTTTCCTCCACCATTTCCAGCGCAGGGTTGGCTGCCAACTCGGCTTCGATCTTTTGATGAAGCTCTTCGGCGGTCAGGCTCAACAAGGTCATCGTCTGCGCCAGATGGGCGGTCGTCAGATGTCTTTGGGATTGATTCTGTAGCTGGAACATAATGTTAGTATAGTATCCTTTTACGAATGTTGCAACTTATATGCCCGACCAATTTTACACAAACCAGAGACCAATTTAAATCATGGGTCTGGTACAATCCTTTCAAGATGAGAGACGACCCCAGAATGAAAATCAAGATCGTGGGCGGGGGACTAGCTGGGAGCGAAGCCGCCTGGCAGGCTGCGGAGATGGGTGCTTACGTCACCCTCTATGAGATGCGCCCAGAGGTTGAAACCGGGGCGCACCGGACGGATTACCTGGGTGAGTTGGTCTGTTCCAATTCGTTGGGATCCATTCTGCCTGATCGGGCAACCGGGCAGCTCTTGTATGAACTTCGCAGTTTGAATTCGCTGATTATTCGCATAGCAGATGAAACGTCTGTCCCGGCTGGCAGCGCCCTGGCGGTTGATCGGGACTTATTCGCCAGGAAGATCACCGAAACCATCCAAAATCATCCCCGAATCACCGTGATTCGCGAAGAAGTACGGCAAATTCCCACCGGAACAACCATCATTGCCAGCGGTCCGCTCACTTCAGCGCCGTTGATGAATTCCCTTTCTGATTTGGTAGGGGCGGAATCGCTTTTCTTTTATGATGCCATCGCGCCTATTATCCATCGGGAATCCATTGATATGAATGTCGCTTTCAAAGGCTCGCGGTATGGCAGGGGCGTCGAGGAAGAGGGTGATTACATCAATTGCCCGTTGAAAAAGGACCAGTACGAGACTTTCGTCAACGAGTTGCTGCAGGCTCAACGAATTGAATTGCACGACTTTGAAAAGGACATCCTTTCCGGGGTGAAAGCGGGAAGCGGCTTCTTCTTCGAACGCTGCCTTCCAATCGAAATCCTGGCCGGCCGGGATATGCAAGCGCTGGCATTTGGACCGATGCGTCCGGTCGGATTAACCGACCCGCGAACTGGCCGTTGGCCTTATGCCGTGGTTCAGCTTCGCCAGGATGATATCGCCGATTCGATGTATAACATGGTCGGATTTCAAACGAATTTGACATTTTCTGAGCAAAAGCGGATATTGCGTTTGATCCCAGGTTTGGAAGAAGCGGAATTCACCCGGTATGGACAAATGCACCGGAATACATTCATCTGCTCACCACGTTTTCTGACGCGCGCTTTGAACCATAAGACACGGGCAGAATTGTTTTTTGCCGGACAATTGATCGGGGTGGAAGGGTACGCCGGCAATATCGCCTCCGGTTTGCTGGCCGGGCTGAACGCAGTCCGCCATCTGAAGGCGCAGGAACCGATGATCCTCCCGGTCGAGACCATGATGGGCGCCCTGTTCGATTACATCACCAGGGCCGATCCCGAATCTTTTCAACCGATGAAGGCCAACTTTGGACTGCTGCCGACGCTCACAATGGAACGAAGGATCACCAAAAGACAAAAACACGAGCAGATCGCATCCAATGCCAGGCAGGCCATGGATGGATACTTGAAACAATTGGATTTGGTTCACAATGGTGATATCCATCATGAATAAAATTCGAATTTCGTCCAACTTGCTTATCTTTGCGGGATTTATTTTGTTGGTCCTCGTTGGTGCTTTGGTCTTCACACCTCCTGATCGAAAAACATTCGAAGGCGAACGAGCCTTCCTCGCCGCACAAACTCAGATGAATTTCGGGCCGCGAACACCTGGCTCTGATTCCCATCAAAAATGGCTCCAATGGGCAGAGGAGGGACTCCAACAGAACGGGTGGACCGTCAGCCACCAGGACGGACATTATCGGGGCCAACAAATTCAAAATCTGATTGCGAAAAAAGGAAAACATGGCCCGCTCGTCATTCTTGGAGCTCATTATGATTCTCGGCTGGTAGCGGATAAAGACCCTGCTTACCCGGCACAGGAAAGTCCGGTTCCGGGGGCTAACGATGGCGCTTCCGGTGTGGCTGTCCTGATGGAACTGGCACGGTCGCTGGATGTGAACGAAAACATGCAGGTTTGGCTGGTGATGTTTGATGCAGAGGATCAGGGTAATCTTCCCGGGTGGGAATGGATCCTCGGCTCCAAATTCTTTGTCGAGAATCTGACAGAGATACCTGCCGCGGTGGTCATCGTCGACATGATCGGAGATGAAGATCTAACTCTCCCGCGGGAGCGCAGTTCTGATGCATCACTGCAGGATGAGATCTGGAAGACCGGTCAAAGCCTGGGATATGGCGATATCTTTCTGGATCAGGGTGGATACCATATCCTCGATGATCACACCCCATTCCTGAATAAAGGGATCCCGGCCATCGATATCATCGATTTTGATTACCCACACTGGCATACCACACAGGATACGTTGGATAAGCTCAGCGTGAGCAGTCTCGAAGCTTTAGGTAGAACACTGGAAACCTGGTTGGAAAACTATCCCAAACGGTGATCGAAAAGATTAAACAGAAGGGGCTTGCCAAACCAGTCAGACCGTTGTTATCATAACCCTATCTCTCAGACAAAGGCAGGATATGGAAAAACAATCAATTCAGTTCAAGCCGTCTCAAAGAATTGCCGGATTTAAACCCTATTTTTTCACCATTTTAGGGCAGAGAATAACCGAATTGAAGGGCAAAGGGGTGGATATCATCCGTTTGGATATGGGATCGCCTGATCTCCCCCCCGCGGATTTTATTGTGGACGCTCTCCACCAATCTGCCAAACGACCGGATATCCATGGTTATATGCCGTACGCCGGCACGGTGAAGTTTCGCACGGCGGTCTCCGATTATTACCGGACACGTTTCGGCGTGGAACTGGATCCGATCAAGGAAGTATTAACCCTGATCGGTTCAAAAGAAGGATTGTTCAATCTCAGCCAGGTTATGCTTGATCCTGGCGATATTGCCTTGATATCTGATCCGGGATACCCGGTGTATTTCAGCGGGGCCGAGATCGCTGGGGCGGAAGTGTACTCGATGCCTCTATTGAAAGAAAATCATTTTCTACCTGATTTCCGATCCATCCCGGCGGAAATCTTACAACGCGCGAAACTGCTTTGGATCAATTATCCGAATAATCCAACCGGGGCGATCGCGCCGGACAGCTTCTATCTCGAATTGATCGAATTTGCTCAGAGACACCAGATCCTGATCGCACATGACGCCCCATACAGCGATGTCTGTTTTGACGGATATAAAGCCCCTTCGATCATGCAATATCCGGGTGCAAAAGAAGTGGCAGTCGAATTCAATTCCTTATCTAAAACTTACAATATGGCTGGATGGCGAATTGGCATGGTTGTAGGCAACCCCCAGGTCATTCAATTTCTGAGTGTATATAAAAGTCAGGTGGATACCTCTCAGTTCCAGGCGATCATGGAAGCCGGAACGGTCGCGCTCACCGGAGATCAGACCTGGCTCGAAGAGCGGAATGATATCTACCAGCATCGTCGCGATCTGGTGGTGGATAGCTTTACCAGGCTCGGATTCGATGTCACCATTCCGAAGGCTGCCATTTATGTCTGGGTCAAATTGCCGGATGGGACGAACAGCACCGATTTTTGCACCAAGCTCCTCACCGAAACCGGTGTCAGCTTGACTCCCGGCGTAGTCTATGGCCAATACGGGGAAGGCTACATCCGCATCTCACTCGCCACGCCGGCCGATAAGATTCAAACCGCATTAAACCGATTCAGCGAGTGGATGGCTGTGCAGTAACCCTTATGGCGAAAAAACAACCCAAATCAACTCAGAGGCCGAAGGAAAAAGCATTTCTCGTCGGTGTCGAAATACATGGTTCACCCTCCATTCTGTCGTTGGATGATTCCCTCGAGGAACTTGAACGTCTGGCGGAGACCGCCGGTCTGGAAGTGGTGGGAAGTCCTCACCCAACGATTGGATAAGCCTTCGCCGGGAACATTTCTGGGATCGGGAAAAGTCGAAGAGCTGAAGATGCTGGTCGAAGACACCGAAGCGAATGTGATCATCTTCGACAATAATTTATCCCCGCGCCACCAACGCGAATTGGAGAAAGTATTCAAAGATCAACTCCAGGTGATGGATCGAACCGCATTGATCCTGGATATCTTTGGACAGCACGCGCATACCCGGGAGGGCATTCTGCAGGTCGAGCTGGCCTATTATGAATATCGCCTGCCTCGATTTAACCCGTGCCTGGACCCACCTTGCCAGACAGGCTGGCGGTGGTGGTGGCCGGGCGGGAGGTGTTGGTGGAGTTGGCTTGCGCGGTCCGGGCGAGACCCAGTTGGAAGTGGACCGCCGCCAGATCAACCATCGGATTGTGTTCCTGAAAGAGGAAATCGAGAAGATCCGCCAGCATCGCGCCAGGCACCGCCAGATGCGGAAGCGGTCAAAGACCCCGGTCGTTGCATTGGTCGGTTATACCAATGCCGGCAAATCCACCCTGTTGAATAAACTGGCACGTTCCAATGTCCTTGTGGCAGATCAGTTGTTTGCCACACTGGATCCCACGACCCGCCGGATCATCCTGCCCGACAAGAAGATCATCTTGCTGACTGACACGGTGGGTTTCATCCAAAAACTGCCGACCCAATTGGTTGCCGCTTTCAGAGCGACACTCGAAGAGATCTCTGAGGCAGATTTATTGCTGCATGTCATTGATATCACCCATCCCAACGCGAGAGAACAGGCGCAGGCGGTGATCGAAACTCTCAAAGATATTGACGCACATCACATCCCTGTCATCAATGTGCTGAACAAGATTGATATGCTCAAGGTGGGCAACCAAGCCAACGAATTGCTGCAGGGATTTCCGGATGCGGTAGCCATTTCAGCAGCCAGAGGGGAAGGTTTGGGCTTGCTGCTCGAAAAAATGGATGAGGTGTTATATCAAACCTATCTCACCGTTTCGATCAGGCTGCCATATTCGCAAGGTCAACTCATCTCCCTGTTCCATGAGAATGGTCAGGTGGACAGTATCAAATATGGTGAAAAGGGCGTCGATCTTAAAGGCCGCTTACCCATCCGGCTGCTGGCCAGGTACCAGGAATTCATCAAGTAAACGCCTCCATGAACATCCTCAATTTGTTGTCGAATCAAAAAACCGCCTGAAGGCGGTTTTTTATCTGCGGTGATTCAGAATTATTTCTTCTTGGAATCTTTTTCCATGCTGATGACTTCCTTCCCCTGGTAATGCCCACACTTGGGGCAAACCGTATGGGGGAGGCGCATCTCACCACAATTACTGCATTGGACCAAATTCTGAGAGGTCAATGCATCTTGCGAACGGCGGCGGTCTCTGCGACCTTTGGAAAGTTTACGTTTTGGCTGCGGAACCATCATTTACTCCTATCGATCAATCACAATATCCGGTATTGTTACATATCTATTAAGCGTGGGGATTATACTTGAGGACAGGCACATCGTCAAGCCATCGAGCAGATCCGTCACCGGAATGGGTAACAGTATCCAGTCACAGTTTTCCGTGTTTTTATGGACAGATGGTCATTCGGGACTATACTTATTTATTCAATAATTATTACCTTATCTTCTTCCAGAGAGGCAAACATGATCTCCATTGTAAAGGTCGACACGCAGGATAAGAAACAGGTCAATCAATTCATCCAATTTCATTTTGATTTATACAAAGACTGTCCACAATGGGTACCTCCGTTTAAGGTCGATTGGCGAAATATGATGGATCGTAAGAAGCATCCCTACTACGAACATTCGGATGCTGATTTCTTCCTTGCCATGCGGGACGGCAAGGTTGTGGGTCGAATTACTGCCATGGAAAACAAACCTTTCAACCAGTACCACCATACCAAGGATGGTGAGTTTTACTTTTTCGACAGTATTGATGACCAGGAAGTGGCGAATGCGCTCTTCAACGCGGTTTTCGAATGGGCAAAAGCGCGTGGATTGGATCACATTGTCGGCCCGAAGGGATTTGGCCCATTGGATGGCTACGGCATCCAGGTGGAAGGTTTCGAGAACCGCCAGATGATGAATATGATGAATTACAACTATGCTTATTATCCAAAGCTGGTTGAAGCCATTGGATTTGAAAAGGAAGTGGATTTCGTTTCCTGTTATATCCCTGCTAAACAATTCCATTTGGATCCGCGGATCCATGAGATCGCAAAGCGGGTGCAGGAAAGAGGAACATTCCAGGTAAAACGATTCAAGAATAAAGCGGAACTGGTTTCCTGGGCGGATAAAATTGGCACAGCCTACAATGACACTTTTGTGCAAAACTGGGAATACTATCCGCTTTCACAAAGGGAAGTCAAATTTGTGGTGGATACGATCATCCAGGTGGTTAATCCCAAGCTAATCAAGATCATCACAGCGGACGACAAGGTGGTTGGCTTCCTGCTCGGTTTTCAGGATGTATCGGAAGCGATGCAACGGGGCAAAGGCAAACTCACCCCGCTTACGGTCATCGATCTGCTTCTGGAAATGCGGAAAACGAAATGGATCTCATTCAACGGGATGGGTATTTTGCCGGAGTATCATGGCAGAGGTGGTAACGCCCTCTTATATTCGGAAATGGAAGACACCCTGCACAGCTTCGACTTTCAGCATGCCGATCTGACCCAGGTAGCTGAAACAACCAAGCTCATGCGGAAAGATCTCGAGAATGTGGGTGGGAAACCGTATAAGAATCACCGGGTATTCCACAAGCATATTTAAACAGTTGAGTTTTGAACTATCGAACCCTTACAGCAGAGGATTCTACGGGATCCTCTTCCTTTCGTTTACTGACCGCTGGCTGCCTGCAAGAATTTGATTGTCTCGCTCATATCAGTGGGCAGGGGAGCCTGGACGGAGATCGGGGTTTGAGATATGGGATGGTTGAATTCCACATGCAACGCATGAAGGGCAATCCGGCTGATGCTGGCATTGATCGACGGGTCAGCCAACACGGCTTGATAGCGGGATCTCATCTCGGAATTGGTGTACAGGTCGTCCATCAAGATGGGATGATTCAAACCGGAGAGGTGGGCCCGGATCTGATGGGTCAATCCGGTGTGCGGCCTGGCCTGAATCAAACTTGTGTTGAAAAAAGACTGCAATACCTGAAAGCTGGTCATGGCGGGTTTTCCACTTTCTGCGATTCGGGTGCGGTGGGCGCGATCACCGTCGACCTTCAAGGGTAGATCGCAATCGTAGGTAGTCCAGTCTGGGATTCCCAATCCAATGGCCAGATACGTCTTCTGGATCTCACGGTGATCAAAGGCGATATTGAGCATCCGATGAGCTTCCGCCGTTCTGGCAAGGATCATCACGCCACTCGTATCCCGATCCAGCCGGTGGACGAGCCATAACCTTCCAAATATCGGCTCTAGCAATTCCTGCAAGTAGGGTAAACCCTCGGTGTAACCACCCCCCGTGGACAATAGTCCTGCAGGTTTATCGACGACCAGAATGTGATCGTCTTGAAAAAGAATCGGAATATCCATACCGTATGATGATTACCTTCTGTCCAAGAAAGTGAACTGTCTTTATAATTGTAATGGAAGACACAAGTTATTGTCCTTAGGAGGATGTATGTTTATCGTTCATGTCCATGTCCATGTAAAGAAAGACCGGGTGGAAGATTTTATTCTCGCAACCCGTGAAAATGCCCTCAACAGCCTTCAAGAAAAAGGTATTCGGCGATTTGATGTCTTTCAGGAAGATGAAAATCCGGCGGATTTCTTATTGGAAGAGGTGTATCTCACACCGGCGGATTTTGCCTCTCATAAAGATACCCAGCATTATAAGAAATGGAAACATCTAGTGGAGAGTATGATGTCTGAACCCAGGCACAGTGAACGATTCCACAACATATTTCCGAATGATCAAGAATGGAAATAGTCCAATCTTTTGATTTTGCTACATCCAAACAGATCCATTTCGGACGGGGATCGCTTTCCCGGGTGGCCGATTATCTGGGTGATCCAAGCAGTCCTGTATTACTGGTCACCGGGCGGCACAATGCACTGGATAATCCGGTACTTGCGTTGCTACGGGAGAGGAGCATCTCTTATCTGCAGGCGGTAATTACTGGCGAACCTGATTCAACCCTGATAGACCAGGAAGCGGAAAAAGCGCGATCAGCCGGAGTCCGGCAGGTGATCTCTTTCGGGGGAGGCAGCGTGATGGATGGCGGCAAGGCAATCGCCATGCTGGTTACCAACGGTGGCATCTGCCTGGATTATGCCGAAATCGTTGGAAAAGGCACGAAAATCACGCAGTCATCATTACCCCATATCGCCATCCCTACCACGGCCGGGACTGGATCAGAAGTGACCCGCAACGCGGTAATCATCTTCAAGGAAAAGAAAGTGAAAGCCAGCATTCGAAGCCCGCTGATGATCCCCGATGTGGCGATAGTGGATCCTGAAACCATGCGATCGGTTCCACCGGACGTCACGGCAGCCACGGGAATGGATGCTCTGACCCAGGTGATTGAAGCCTTCCTCTCCAGCCGTTCAACCATCCTGGTGGATTCTTTGTGCGAGAAAGCCATTCCCCTGGCATTTGAATCATTGACGAAGGCATACGAGGACGGGGACAATCTGAATGCCCGCGAAAAGATGGCTTATGTCAGCCTGATCGGTGGCATTGCCCTGGCTAATGCCGGTTTGGGTGCCGTCCACGGCTTTGCGGCCGCGATTGGCGGCATGTATGATGTTCCGCATGGAGTGGTCTGCGCCTGTTTCCTACCGGTCGTTTTTGAAGCGAATTTCACCATTCTACAGAAGAAAAAACCGGGGCACCCGGCAATTGCGAAATACTCCAGGATTGCGCAATATATGGGAAGTCCAAAAGGGGATATTGGCAAAGCGATCGAAGCCTTGTATGACCTGAGATTTCGGTTGAATATCCCGGGGATGAGGAAATATGGGATGAATCGGTCGATGGCCGGGGAGATTGCCGATCTCACCGCGCGGACAAGTAGCATGAAAGGCAACCCGGTCGAGTTGAACTTTGAGCAATTGACGGAAATATTCATCAAGTGCGTATAGCCAATAATTAATAATACTCCCCAGTTTACCTGGGGAGTATTGATTTTGATAAGCTGAAAGTATTTTCAGGCTTGTGTAAAGAAACTGATTTCCATTACTTTGGGACCCGCATGAACCACAATCGCGGGTGGGACTTCATAGATGGGGATATCTTGAATACCGGTAACCCGGGTGAATTCAAGAGCCAAGGCGGCTGCATCATCCAGAGCATCACCCTGGGAGATGCTCAACAATCCGCTCGGATCGTGCGGACACTCCTGCTCTACAATTTCCACGATACGGGCCAGTGCGCGTTTTTTCGTGCGCTGGGTTTCAGCCGCTTCCGCGCGGCCGTTCTTCAAGGTAAGGATGGGTTTCACTTGCAGGATACTTCCGACAAGTGCGGATGCACCGCCAATTCGACCGCCTTTGTACAGGTAATCCAGCGTATCGACAACGAAGTAGACCTTTTGGCGGGAGGCTAACTCTCTAATCTTCTTTTCCAATGTATCCGCATCCATCCCTTCTTTCGCCCATTGATGAGCCAGAAGCACCAGTGATCCCAATCCGCCTGCAACTGTCCGCGTATCTATGATGCGAATATCCGCGCCTGGAAATTCCTCGGCGGCGACGATTGCGCTACGGTAAGTCCCGCTAATTTCAGCCGATGGGGTGAGGACGATGACGGTGTTCCCGGCGTCCAATTCCTTCTTGTAAATTGGATTATAGAGCGCCGGTGCAGGGGCTGCCGTCTTTGGCAGACTGCTGGATGCCCTAAGTTTGGACAGGAATTGGGCAGTGGTGATCTCGGTGTCATCACGGAATTGTTCGTCACCAAAAATGATGATCTGAGGTAGATAGGGTATACCTAACTTGATTAATTCGGGTTGTGGAATACTGCAGGTGGTATCCGCAATTATGGTGATCATTTTTCCCTCTATCGATGAATTGATGAATGCAAAGATGAATTGATTATACACAATCTGGCAAGGAGAATTTGATTTCAATCCGGCAATCTATACTATGATTGGGATATGCGACCATTTACGACCATGCAGCTTGCATGCAAATCGACCCCCAAAATCCAAGATGATCCTGATGGAATCAGGGAAGCTAATGAAAAGATTTCTGAATATCAACTGCAAACCTCTACTCCGACGAATAATGCCAACGTCAACTCATCGAAGCGATCATCGGGTCAGTGTTGATCGCGGCTGATCCGATGCTGTCTGTTACCCGTTCTATATACGTGGATGCGGATACGCTGGTTGTATCCGGTGTCAATTCCAGGTTGGATCTCTCCAAGGGAATACGGATCTGTTCCATTGGAAAAGCAGCCCGGTTGATGGCCGCTGCTGCCGACCAGATCCTTGGTGATCGGGTAACAAAAGGCCTGGTGATCGAGAAATCGGCTGATCTTACGGTGATTCTGCCCGATTCCTATCAGATAATGCAGGGAGGCCACCCGATCCCAGATGAAAAAAGCCTGGCTGCCGGCGAAGCAGTCCGAACTTTTCTACTAAATGAGGAAATCCATACTCCGGTATTGTTTCTTGATCTCAGGCGGGGGATCTGCTTTGGTGACCGTTCCCCAGAATAGGAATTTCCCTGAATGACATCACCTCAATCAACAGGCTGATGCTCTCCAACCCGTTGGCAATCGATGAGATCAATACCATCCGAAAGCACATTGACGCGGTAAAAGGTGGCGGACTGTTGCGCTGGCTGGGAGAAACTCCTTCGATCAGCCTGATCCTTTCGGATGTTCTATCCGGAGATTTGAGCATGGTGGCATCGGGGCCGACCTGTCCGGACAAATCCACCTACACCGATGCGCTCCAAATTATTGAAAAATATGGACTCAATCAAGAAGTTCCCCCGTCCATACTCCGATATCTTCAAGAGGGCGCAGATGGACATCAGCCTGAGACGGTTAAACCCGAGGATGCGGAAGAAAAGCTATCATTCGCGCTGGAAATCGGCAGCTTGCAGCAAGCGGTTTTAGCCGCGGAGACCGTGATCCGATCCATGGGATGGACGCCCATCGCCCAGCCTGATTGGTTGACGGGGCAGGTGGAATTGGCGGCAGACCGCATAACGAGAGATATTACACAATATTATGGAAAATTGCACCGATCCGTGCTGATCTACGGTGGAGAGACCACGGTTAAGCCTACATCCAATGGGTTCGGGGGAAGAAATACTCATTTGCGTTGCTCATGGCAAAACCGCTCCAGAATTTTTCGGGCGTAAGCCTGTTCACTTTCGCCACGGATGGTGAGGATGGCAATTCCCCGGCTGCAGGAGCCATCGTCGATTTAAAAACCTATACAAAAGCGATGCAAAAGGGGATCGATATCCGTTATCATCAAACAAAGTTTGATTCATACACATTTTTCAACTTAATGGATGACGCGCTTATTACCGGCTCGACCGGTACCAATATGAACGACCTTGAATTTATCCTGTTCGAATGAAGGAATGCATGAAAGAAAAACCCTTAGTCCTGGTCACCCATCCGTTACCGCAAGAATGGATCGAACCATTGAATCAGCACTGCACGATTGTCGTGGGACCGGATAATGAAACAGGCCTCTCGGATACCCTGGCAGGAAGCTTTCCGGAGGTCGAAGCGGTTCTATGCCTTCTCAGTGACCGATTGACGAGCGATACGCTCCGCCGAATGCCCAATCTGAAAGTTATCGCCAATCTGGCAGCGGGAACGGATAATATCGATTTGGAATATTGCCGAGCTCACAATGTGAAGGTGGGAAAGACTCCCGGGGTATTAACCAACGCGACCGCCGACCTCACCATGTCTCTGTTGTTGTCCGTCGTGCGGAAATTACCCGAAGCTGCGATGGCTGCCCGGTCGGGCGAATGGAAGATGTGGCATCCAGCCAGGTGGTTGGGCAGGGATTTGACAGGGGCAACCCTGGGTGTTTACGGGATGGGCGAGATCGGCAGGGCGGTAGCCCGGCGTGCAATTGGCTTTGGAATGGAGATCATTTATCATAACCGCAGGGAATATGCTGCCGGCAAGTTGGATTTTCCGGCCGCTTACGTCAGCTTTCAGGAGCTGATCGCTCAAAGTGATATCTTGAGCATCCATGCGCCGCTGAATGAGGATTCCCGTTACAAATTTGATCAAAGCGTATTTCGGCAGATGAAAAAAGAAGCGATCATCATCAATATGGGCAGGGGTTCCATCATTCGGATGGATGATCTTTATACCGCCTTGACAGAAGGTTGGATCAGGGCTGCCGGACTGGATGTGACAGATCCTGAACCGTTTCCGCCAGATCATCCCCTATTCAAACTATCCAACTGCCTCATTCTGCCCCATATCGGATCTGCCACGGAAGAAACCCGGGCGAGAATGGCAGAGATGAGCACGAAAAACATTCTGGCAGGATTGGCGGGAAAATCTCTGCCCTATCCTGCCTGATCAAAGGCATCAAATTGAAAGTGAGAAACCTATGAGACTTGGAATGATCGGACTTGGAAGAATGGGCGCGAATATGGCCCGCCGGCTGGCGCTTGGCGGTCATGAAGTGGTTGGATATAACCGAAGCCCCCAGATTATATTGGAGCTTCAAAAAGAGAATGGGGTCATACCGGCTTTTACATTGGAAGAATTGGTTCGCCAATTACCCCAACCCAGGATCATCTGGACAATGCTTCCCGCTGGCAGTGTCACCGACGATATGCTCGGTCAACTGCTCCCGTTGATGAATAAAGGGGATATTCTAGTGGATGGCGCCAATTCCAATTACAAAGACACCATTCGACGGGCGGAATGGATTGAATCGCAGGGCATGCATAGTGTGGATGCAGGTGTCAGCGGAGGCGTCTGGGGGCTTAAAGAAGGCTATTCGTTAATGATCGGTGGCGACTCAGTGATCACAGATCGTCTCACACCCATCTTTGAGACGCTGGCGCCTGGAGCGAAATCCGGTTGGGGGAGAGTTGGTCCGCATGGAGCTGGCCACTTCGTGAAGATGATCCACAACGGGATTGAATATGGGATGATGGAATCTTTCGCCGAAGGATTTGAGCTTTAAAGAATAAGACGGATTTCAACCTGGATGTTCATCAAATATCACAGATCTGGCAGAACGGATCTGTGGTCAGGTCCTGGTTGTTGGATCTGGCTGAACTGGCTCTCCGGGAAGATTTTGAATTAAGTGAGATCAAAGGCTGGGTCGCTGATTCCGGGGAAGGTCGCTGGACCGTTCAGGAAGCGATCGATCAGGATGTACCGGCACCGGTGATCACGATGTCGCTCTTCCGGCGTTTCGAAAGCCGGCAGGACGAAAGTTATGCTGCGAAGGTACTCGCGGCACTCCGAAATCAATTTGGTGGTCACGAAATCAAGAAGGCGGAATAGCCTATGCCAAAGCACTCCAAAGATCCCATTGCTTTGATCATCTTCGGGGTGACCGGAGATCTGACCCGACGAAAACTTTTACCGGCTGTATACGAATTAATAGCCGCGGGCAAGATCGAACAACCCTTCCACATCATCGGTTTCGCCAGAAGAGACTGGACGGATCAGACGCTGGTGGAGCTCATCCGGGATTCCATCAAAGAATACGGTGGCGTGGATAACCCCTCAGCCAAATCCGTAACGCGGATGGTTGAAAATGCCCATTACATCCAGTCAGACTTCAATGATGACCGGGGTTATCAGCAACTGCAAACTTATCTTCAGCAGAATCAAATTCAACAGGTTTTGCACTATCTCGCGACACCACCCGAGTTATATATACCCATCATAGAATTTATCGGAAAGCATCACCTTTCCACGGATCCTGAGGGCGGTTGGTGCCGGATTGTGGTGGAAAAACCCTATGGTCAGGACCTGGAAACCGCGGAAGAATTGGAGCGAAGTCATCCATTCTGTCTTTCAGGAAAATCAGATCTATCGGATCGATCATTACCTCGGCAAGGAAACCGTGCAGAATATCCTGGTGTTCCGGTTCGCGAATGGTATTTTTGAACCCTTATGGAATCAAAAATATGTGGACCACGTCCAAATCACGGTCGCGGAATCGGACGGGGTGGGAACGCGCGGTGGATTTTACGAAAATGCCGGAGTCGTCCGGGATGTTTTCCAAAACCATATCCTGCAATTACTCACTCTCACGGCAATGGAAGCACCGGTCGCTTTTCGTCCGAATGCGGTTCGGGATGAAAAGGTAAAGGTATTGCAGGCATTGAGGGCGATCAAAGGGAAGGAAGTGGCGGTAAACACCTGCCGCGGGCAATATTCATCTGGCGCGGTGGACGGAGCGCGAGTTCCCGCCTATCGATCTGAAGAGAATGTCTCGCAGGATTCGACCACCGAAACGTATATGGCTGCCAGGGTGTTTATCGATAACTGGAGATGGTCAGGCGTTCCTTTTTATATTCGGGCCGGCAAGCGCCTCCCTAGAAGATTGACCGAAATTGCCATCCAATTTAAACAGGTCCCCTTGTCCTTATTCAATGCCCGGAATATGGCGTACGACGCGCCAAATGTTCTCGCTCTGAACATTCAACCGGAAGAAGGCATCACATTATCCTTTGGTGCAAAGGTTCCGGGGCCCATGGACCAGGTACAGCCGGTCACCATGAATTTTAATTATGTTGAAACATTTGGCGCTGAACCTCCAGAAGCATACCAGAGGTTATTATTGGATTGCCTTAGTGGAGATGCCACCCTGTTCACCAGGAGTGACGAGGTTAAGCAGCCTGGTGTTTCACCACCGACATTATTAATGGATGGGAAAAACAAAAAATAAAAAACCTGCCAGTATATAAGGCAGGTACCTGGGGTCCATCGGGAGCAGATGAATTTATCGAAAGAGACGGTCGACAATGGCGATTTAAGGGCGAGGTTGAGTAGTATCTTCCGTCTTGAAATTTACAATCTGACCTTGTTACCGCAATTTGGGCAGAAGATCTCCCCTTTTTTGGCAACATAACCGCATTTGGAGCAGGTGACCGGTTGCATGTCGCCCAGCGGGGCACCGCAGGCTACGCAGGTGGCTTCGCCAACTGGATTCGCTGCACCGCAATATCGGCATTCCAGACGGCGGAGACGGTCAGATAGTTCGTGGGAGGAGCGGTGAGCTACGGCGGTTTTATCAATGATCTTCCAGGCGTCCTCGGTGATCTGAATCAATTCGATATCCTGAGCTACATCGTCCAATCGGCCAAGCAGAGTGAATGGATTCCTCAAAGCGGAGAAAACGGTCGCACCCAGGGAGGCAGCCACACCATACCATGATTGTTCGCCCATCTGAATGGATAAGCCATCTTCGATCGGACGGATGGATACCGTCAGTGCGGTTTGCCCACCGGATGAACGAATCGGCCGGGTGGATATTTGGACGGTAATGAAGTCACCTTGCCGGAACGACTGAACGATATAATTACCTCGATTGAAGTACGCTCCCAGATCCTGGGCAACGTCTTCAGCGGTTAAATCTCCATGGTAAACTCTCTGTATCATGCATTCGATTATAATTCGATTTATTCGGAATGGATAAGTAAATCAAGATGAATCAACCCAAAAATGCCACACTCTTACCAATGATCGCCATTGGTTTTGTCTTAGTCAGTATGATCCTGGCTCCTTCGTTGGTGAGCGGTGAAGGGATGGCGCAGACAGTCCCGACCGTCGATCTGCCCAGTCAGAATATCCCGACTGTCACCGGAACGCCCATCGGAACTTATATCGTAGTAAATTCCGATCAGGATCAGATCAATGTGCGGGAATGCCCAAATGCCACCACCTGCGCGATTGTGGGTGTTTTGATCGCAGGACAGGAAGTGCCGGCAAAGGGACGCACCGAAGGTGGGGTCTGGATTCAGATCGAATTTCATGGTGTGCCGGGTGGATTAGCCTGGGTCCACTCCTCGCTGGTGACGCTGTATGGCGGCAGCCTTCAGGCTGTGGAACCGCCTGCGACTCCCACCCCGGCTCAGACAGCGACGATCGATCCCACCCTGGCGGCTCAATTTATCGTCACCATCCAACCCACCAGGTTGCCAACCTACACGCCCCCCCCAGATCTGGTGATCCCAACATTCGAGGAAGTCAATGGAAATACGGTCACAGCCAAGGTACCGATGGGCATGATCATCACCGGTCTGGCTGTTCTGGGAATTTTCGGAGGGATCTTAAGCGTGCTGCGGGGCAGGTAACAAGGTTATCCGTCCTGGCGGTTCTTCTTTACGATCCAATCCATCACGGCCAGGATGCCGACAATAATTAATATGGGGAATAACCCGGCGCCGATGCATAAAAGTCCGGTGATGGCGGCTCCTCCACCATATATCAGCCAGATCAACCCATCCCCAACGATCAGAAGGAGCAAAATTCCCCCTGCGATCAGCCTGGTAGTGGTCTGGTTGGCATATTCTCGTAGATCTGGCATACAAGTCCTTGATGGAATGTTGGTTGTGAATAATAAAGATATCAATATCTGATCTATTGTAATCTGGATTGGATGTATCCAGGGATGGATCAATGAGATGCCATAGAGGGGTTGGTGGCCGTGTGAGATTATTAATGCTACATTATGATTATCTTAAAAAACCTTCCGGTGATAATGGAGTTGGTCATGAATAACCTTGAAATCGGTATGAAACCCAGCAAACGAATCGCCTTGATCGCCCACGATGGGAAAAAGGACGATCTGATTGAATGGATTCAATACAACAAAGGCACCCTCGAAAAGCATCATCTTTTCGCCACCAGGTCCACGGGTCTGCTGGTCGAAAAAGAGACCGGTTTAGCCATCACCAAATTCATGAGTGGCCCTATCGGCGGAGACCAGCAGATCGGATCGCGAATCGCGGAGGGAGAAATCGACCTGCTCATCTTTTTCTGGGATCCACTCTCTCCACAACCACATGACCCGGATGTGAAAGCTCTCCTCCGAATTGCGGTCTTACATAATATTCCAACCGCCTGTAATCGGTCCACCGCCGATTTTCTCATTTCTTCGCCGTTGATGAAGAAGATCTACCAGCGGTCCATTCCCGACTATTAGGTCGTCTGTGCTCCTTCTTCGGAAAACCTCGGATCTGCCTGAAAATCTCCGCTGGAATTTTATCCACCTCATCGGAGATATTTCCTGGTGGGGAGTGCTCAACGGAACCTCGTTATCCTTTGTCACGGTGTATGTTGCCCGGATTGGCGGAGATGGCTTTCAATTGGGTTTGCTGGCAGCAGCTCCGGCGGTGGTGAACATCCTTTTCGCGATCCCATTCGGGGCATGGTTGCAGGGACGGAATACTGCTCGCGAGATCGTCCGGTTTTCGATATACCATCGCATATTTTACCTGTTATGGATTCCTGTCCCCTTCATCCTATCCCAGGACATGCAGGTCTGGCTATTGATCCTCCTCACCTTTGTGATGAATATCCCCGGGGTTGTGCTCCAAGTGGGATTTAACGATCTATTCGCGGATGCGGTCCCAATCGGGTGGCGGGGCTATTTGGCCGGCACTCGCAATGCCGCTCTCGCAGTCACTTCGGTGGTCAGTTCGATCGTATGCGGACAATTGCTTACCCGCTTAAGCTTTCCCCTGAATTACCAGATAGTATTCCTATTCGGTTTTCTGGGCGCAATGTTCAGTTCCGTGCATCTGTATTTTGTCTGGAAAGGTCTCCCACCAAAAGCAAACATCGCGGTAACTGAGGAGATCAGTAAAACAGACCAGGCTCCAATGAGCAGCCTCCGCATGATGCTTAATTTGATCAGGTCTGCGGGGAATCGGAAATTCATGCTCTTGATGATTGGCTTGTTCGGCTTTCATACCACCCAATTCCTCGGAATCCCAGTGTTTCCTCTTTACCTGGTGAACCAATTGAAGCTCGACGATAATTTGATCAGCATAGGCAATGGATTCTTCTTCGGCGTCATTTTTATCATTTCCACGCAGATTCCCCGTTGGTCCAGGAGATTTAGCTCCAAGCGCATCGTAGTTTGGGGAGCAGTATTCATGAGTTTATATCCCGCGGTGCTGGCGTTCAGTAAATCGGTGGTACCTTATTGGATCGGCGCCGGACTGGGAGGATTAGCCTGGGGGATGGCAGGCGGGCTGCTCTACAACTATCTTCTGGAACATATTCCCGAAGGAAATCGCTCACCTTACCTGGCTTTTTATAATTTCATTCAATTTTCCGCCGTCCTGGTCGGGTCCCTTTCAGGTCCGTTGTTTGTCGAATGGATGGGAATTTCGAATGCGTTGCTCCTCATCGCAGTCCTCCGTTTTGCGGCAGGCTTATTATTATTCCGCCTGGGATAGTATGTTAAAATCAGCCCCATGACAGAGAAAGTGGTCTCCCGGAACCGAAAAGCAGGGTTTGAATTCTTCCTATTAGAACGATTTGAGGCTGGAATCTCGCTGCAGGGAACGGAGATTAAATCGATCCGGAATGGACAAATGAGTTTGCAGGAATCGTATGTTCAGATCGATGGTAATAACGCTTTCTTGATCAACGCGCACATTGCACCCTACGACCCTGCCAGCCGCAACAATCACGACCCCATCCGACCCAGGCGATTGCTCTTACACAGGAAACAAATCCGAACCCTTTGGAATGAAGTCCGCCTTAAGGGTGTGACGGTTGTTCCAGTGAAAGTCTATTTGAAAGAGGGGCGGGCGAAATTGGAAATTGCCCTGGCAAAAGGGAAGAAGAATTACGATAAACGGGATTCCATCGCCCAGCGAGATATGCAACGGGAAGCACGCCGGGAATTCAAAGCCAAAGACTAAAATAATCCTGCTTACAGAGGACCATCGATGCTGAACAACAACCTCCTTGCAGCCTTCATCACTTTTGTTCTGGCTATTACCTGGTTGAGGGTGATGGATTTTTTTGCCCATCGCGGGTGGATCGATGGCAAATTGAGTCGGAAGATCATCCACATCGGAACGGGTCCGCTCTTTGTTCTCTGCTGGCTACTCTTTGATGACCAATCGTCTGGTCGATATTTAGCCGCTCTCGTTCCTCTGGCAACAACCATCCAATTCGCTCTGGTTGGTTTGGGAGTGATCCACGATGATGCCGCGGTCAAAGCCATGTCCAGAACAGGTGTCCGCCAGGAAATTCTCCGCGGACCGTTGTATTACGGAATAGCTTTTGTGGTCCTAACCCTGGTGTTTTGGAAAGATAACCCGATCGGCATAATTGCATTAATGGTTCTATGTGGAGGAGATGGCTTGGCTGACATTATGGGTAAACGATTCAATACCTGGAAGTTGCCCTGGTCTCCTCAAAAAACGTGGGTAGGCAGTATCTCCATGTTATTAGGCGGAGTGCTCCTCAGCTTCTTCGTGATTTGGATATTTACCCTGGCTTCCGTTTTTTCGATTGACTGGGGAATCTTTATCCCCCGTTTGATCTTGCTTGGGTTGCTCGCAGCTGCCGTGGAATCCATCCCATGGAAAGATCTGGATAATATTACCGTTCCGGTAATCTCGGTAATCGCAGGTTTGTTCCTCTTTTAGAGGGAGGGTCGATGATAGCCATCAATGGCAACACATTAGGGCTTGAAGAAATCATCCGAGTCGCGAGGCAGGGAGATTCTGTCCAATTGGATGGAAGCGCCCGGGAACGGATGCTGCGCAGTTGGGGCTGGGTGGAAGAGATTTCCAGGCAGAATGAACCCGTGTACGGGATCAATACCGGATTTGGGATCTTTGCCGACCAGCGCATCTCTCCATCCGATTGCGCGAAACTGAGCCGTAATCTTATCCTGAGCCATTCTGTGGCCACCGGGGATCCATTACCGAAAGAGATCGTCCGCGCGGCGATGTTGGTCAGAGCGAACACCCTTGCCAAAGGTTATTCGGGAGTCAGACCAGTCATCGTTGAATTGCTGTGCGATATGTTAAACAAAGATGTGGTTCCGGTTGTCCCGCAACAGGGATCCATGGGCTCTTCCGGAGATCTGGGTCCTCTCTCCCACATGGCGCTTGTCCTCACAACCGACCTCCAGGATTGTGACGAAGATTCCGGGTTCGCCTGGTACAAAGGCGAATTGATGTCCGGGAAAGCGGCGATGGAGAAAGCTGGATTGAGCCGGATCATTCTCGGACCGAAAGAAGGGCTGGGATTAAATAACGGGGCGACCTTCTCTGCCGCCATCGGCGCGTTATGCATCAGCGATGCGCTGAATTTGGTAGAAATGGCCAACCTGACGCTCTCCATGACATTGGAAGCCCTGGAAGGGTGTGCCAATGCGTTTGATGAGCGAATCCATCTTGCGCGAGGACAAGCCGGTCAGATTCATATCGCCAGTGAAGTAAGACAACTAACCCAGGGAAGCAGCCTGATCGACGCGGCCGGCCGCGTGCAGGACGCATATAGCCTCAGATGCGCTCCCCAGGTGCACGGCGCTGCCTGGGAGACCCTTGTATTCGTCCAGGCGATCCTGAATAAAGAGATCAATGCCGCAACAGATAATCCGCTCCTGTTCGAACCGGGAATCGCCCTCTCCGGTGGAAATTTCCATGGAGAACCGATTGGTATGGTGATGGATTTTCTGAGCATCGCTCTGGCGGAAGTGGGCGCCATCTCGGAGAGACGGATCTTCCGTCTGACGGATGGGAATCTAAATGGCGGTTTGCCGAATATGCTTGTAGATAATGACCTGGCAGCAGGCTTAAATTCCGGGTTGATGATGCCTCAATACACCGCGGCTTCCCTGGTGTTGGAAAACCAGACCCTGGCCACCCCTGATTCAGTCCACTCATTGCCAACCTCCGGTGAACAGGAAGATCATAATGCCAATTCCATGACCGCCGCCAGGCATGCGAATCAGATCCTGACCAATGTGAGAAAGATTATCGCCATTGAGCTATATACAGCCTGTCGTGCGATGGATCTACGCCTTCGAAAATCACCGGAGCGGAGGATGAGCGAGCCGATCCGGCGGGTCTTTGAGACGGTCAGAGCGGCAGTTCCATACTCACCCGATGATCGATGCTGGGGCAGGGAAATTGATCAGGTAGAGCAATTGATCCTCTCGGATGAGCTGTTGCAAGCAGCCGCGAGAGGTTGACAAGCGAATCAGGTCAGAGTATCGTATATACCAATATGGATAAAAAATATCTAATAAATCGGAGGGATTTTCTCTCCAAATCCATTCATGTGGCCGCCGGAGCTGTTGTCCTGAACCGGATGGACATGCGGTCACTCCTCACTCCTGCCCAGTCTGACCAGAAAATTGGACGGATCTGTGCTGGCGGCGAAGGCGCCTGGTTTGATCTTAAGGCTAAACCTGATCTGAACAGCCAGACTGTCGGTTCTGTTACCCGGGATGACATCATTCCCTGGTATCACACGACTGCCGCCTCCAATGTGGATCTCAATTCCATCAATCAGCGTTGGGTTGAGACTGAAGGCGGTTTCGTCTATGCCGGTTATGTACAACCCGTGAAGAACATCCTCAATGCAGCCGCTGAAGGAATTGCCTTCTTATGGCGATAAGCCCGGTATGTGGGTGGATATCACGGTACCTGCGGTGGATATTATTAAAAAAGGTCCTCCGGGTACTTACTGGCTTCAGCATGCGCTGAAACCCCGTTTGTATTACGGGCAGGTTTTCTGGGCCAGTGAAATTCGCACGGATAAATCCGGTCAGGTGCAGTATCTGCTTACCCAGCGATTTGGCGCGGCGGAAGAATATTATTGGACCCCCGCCGAAGCGTGCAAGCCCATCACACCGGAAGAGGTCGCTCCGATCTCTCCGGAGATCGAAAACAAGAAAGTAGTGGTTAACCTGGCTCGACAGACCCTTTCCTGTTTTGAAGGTGACCGTGAAGTCCATTTTTGCCGAGTTTCTACCGGGCCGCTACTCTCCAAAGGTTGGCAAACTCCTCCGGGTGATCACCCGATCTGGCGAAAACTATTCTCCCTGCATATGAGCGCGGGAGGAGGAACCGGAGAAGCCTTCGACACACCTGCCATTGCGTGGACATCCTTATTTACGACAACCGGCGCAGCAATTCACACATCCTACTGGCATAATGAATATGGATTCGCCAGATCGCATGGATGTGTCAATTGCCTCCCAGAGGATGCGAAATTCGTTTGGCGCTGGACAACACCGGTAGTTCCTTACGATCCAGGTGATCTGACCTGGAATGACTGGCAGAAGGGATCCTCCAGAATTGTTGTCGTCGAATCGTAAAGGTAGCTCATGACAGTTTCAATTAGCCTGGCAGTACTCGCGGGATTAGCCTCCTTTTTATCTCCATGTGTTTTTTCGCTGGTCCCGGCCTATATCGGGTATTTAAGCGGGCGAACCCTGGAAGCATCGAAAACGGAAAAGCAATCTTCCTGGGTCACGTTCTCCCACGGGCTAGCCTTCGTCCTGGGATTCAGCGTGGTCTTCATCTTACTCGGCCTGGCTGTTTCTGCTCTGGGGGGGTTCCTGTATTCCATAAAAGGTATCCTGGCAAAGGTCGGCGGGATCGTGATCATTCTGTTTGGCATCCATATGACCGGCATATATCGGTTCCCATTTCTGGAATATGACCTCCGTCCGCATACACAGGTGGACCGCAGCCGCGGTTTAGTCTCTTCTTTTCTATTGGGCATCTTCTTCTCGGCCGGTTGGTCGCCTTGCGTCGGTCCGGTTCTTGGGTCGATCCTGGCTCTGGCACTAAACGGGGGTAATCTTCAGCAAGGTTTCCTACTCCTCGCAGCCTATTCCGCAGGAATGGCGATCCCATTTTTAATTGCAGCCCTCGGGATTGGATGGGTCACGCAAATTCTGAGGAAGTATGCCCGGGTACTGCACTGGATAGAGGTTGCCATGGGAGTGGTGCTGATCCTGGTCGGAATATTATTGTTGGCTGGCGTTTTTGAACGATTAGCCAGATTTGGTCTCCCTTTCAATATAGGATTGTAAATGAGTGAACAGGCGCAGGCTGTGGCAGCATTGAAATCGGTAAATGTGGTCTTATACACGACAAAAAATGACACATCGCTGGATGAAATTCTCCAATGGTTGAGCAGTATTCAAAACGAATATCCTCACCAAGTGGTGACGATACCGATTGATGATGAATTGGAAATTTATCAGGGTTACATCGGTAGGACTCCAGTCCTCGAGGTCGGACCTTATCACCTGTTCCGGCCGTTCACCCTTGCGGATATTAAAATGACATTGGGCGCTGCCCGGGATCGCCAAAAATCCCTCACCGAAAGCGGGGACGTCGCGTATCAAAAGAAGTTGGAAAGGGGCTCCTCCATCAGCGGCTCTGATAAATTTTCGTATTGGCTCACCCGCAATTATATGATCCTCTTTAATGCCCTGTTGTTTATCTTTGTGGGATTGCCGTTTCTGGCGCCGGTTCTTAATAAGGCCGGGGCGACACTCCCCGCCAACATTATCTACAAAATTTACAGCCCGCTTTGCCACCAACTCGCCTTTCGATCATGGTTCCTTTACGGGGAACAGGCGGCTTATCCTCGCGAATTAGCCTTCCAACCTGGATTGTCATTCGAAAAAGCGACGGGGATTCCCAGCTCAGATATCTGGGGATCACGAAATTATCTGGGGAATGCGACCCTGGGCTATAAAGTTGCCCTCTGTGAAAGGGATGTGGCCATATATGGCGGTATCCTTCTCTTCGGGCTATTGTTCTCGCTCACCGGTAATCGGATCAGATCCATCCCGTGGTACGTATGGGTTGTGTTGGGAATCCTTCCGATGGGTATCGATGGGGTCTCCCAATTACCCGGGCTTCTTGAGAATACCATTTCCTGGCTACCTGTTCGGGAGAGTACACCATTTTTACGCACCATCACCGGTTACTTTTCGGCATCAGTACCGCCTGGTACGGTTATCCATTGATCGAGGATACCATGCGGGATAGTCGCAAAGCACTGGCAAAGAAGTTCGCTGTGCATCAAGGTAAACTGGGATGAAATTCCAATCTGCCGGGAGTATCAGGTGGATGGAATTCGATAGTCTCACCGGCTTTCCGATTCAGCATGGAATTTTCACCCGTCAGGGCGGTGTTTCCCCTGAACCGTGGCAAAGCCTGAATCTGGGTGGCACCGTCGGTGATACCGTCCAGAATACTCGTGAAAACAAGAGAAGACTGCTGGATGCGGTATCCATACCTTACAACTCGGTTTTTGATGTCTGGCAAGTTCACAGCGCCGATGCCGTTCTGGCAACAAAACCACGCGCCATGGATGAAGAGCATCAAAAAGCGGACATCATCGTGACCAACCAACCGGGATTGACCTTAATGATGAGGTTTGCAGATTGTGTTTCAATCCTGGCGTATGATCCCAGCCATAACGCCATCGGAATCGGTCACGCTGGTTGGATCGGAACCGGCAAAGACACGGCCGGAGCACTGATCCGAACGATGGAAAAAGAATTCTCGAGCATACCCTTCGACTTGATCACTGCGATCGGTCCCTCCATTTGCCAGAAACACTATCCGGTGGGCAGTGAGGTGGTGGAAGTATTTCGGAAAACACTTCCTGGTCGTGAAAAAGACCTGTTCTATAACTACCATGGCCAATCTCACCTGGATCTGTGGAATGCAAACCGCCTTTTATTGGAGCGCGCCGGTGTCCAGAAGATCGAGATCGCGGGATTGTGCACTGTTTGCCAGAATTCGGATTGGTATTCCCACCGGAAAGAGAAAGGGAAAACCGGTCGTTTTGGAGCACTCATCCGTTTATCTTAGGCGGGAGGAGATCAGACTAAATGGATCGGGCGGCAGAGATTCAGCAGCGTTACCAGATAGTTCAGGCCAATATCGCCTCGACAGTTACCCGATATGGTCGAAATCCAGAAGATATTCGCTTGATCGGGGTGAGCAAGAAACAACCGATCGAGAAAATATCCGCGTATATCATAGCCGGGGGAACTATCCTGGGTGAGAACTATCCTGAGGAAGGTGCCGGAAAAATAGAGGCACTCGCCGGGCTGAATGCGGAATGGCATATGGTAGGGCATATCCAATCTCGAAAAGCAGCACTGGTCGCAAGCCATTTTGATTACATCCATTCCCTTGATTCATTCAAGCTGGCGAGTAAGCTGCAAACTGCCCTTGCCGAACAAGATAAGCGGCTGCATTGTCTAATAGAGATCAATATTGGGGCTGAAGCAAATAAATCAGGATATCTGATTCAGACGGATGCGGAATTGGGGAAATTATGGCTGGATCTTGACCGCATCATTCTCCTGCCAGAATCTGATTTGGAGAGGAATCATGATCATGCCTCCCTTTTCTTTCGTTGCGGAAAAATCGAGACCCTATTTCACCCAGGCGAGAGAGTTCCTGGCTACCCTACAAAAGAAGTATCCCACGCTCACCCTGGATCAACTTTCCATGGGAACCAGCCTGGATTACACAACTGCCATTGAAGAAGGCGCGACAATGGTTCGAAATCGGTACAGCTTTATTTGGTGAAAGGGATTAATTTCAGATGGGATACTACCTGGCACAATTCGTACAGATTGTCGTTCAGATATATATTGTGGTGATTGTAGTGGATGTTGTTTTGAGTTATATCCTGCCGCCTTACCATCGCGTGAGGGAATTCCTGGACAGTCTGGTAAATCCATTGCTCACGCCGATCCGAAGGGTGGTTCCGCCTATCGGTATGTTGGACTTGAGTCCCCTGGTCTTACTTCTCCTTGTCCAACTTGTGGGATCTTTACTCTCAACCGTATTATTTCGGATTCCTTAGTCAAGATCGGATCCTTTCAGGTGAATAACCAGAGTGCAGTTCTGCAAATTCGGGTGCAACCGAATGCCCAGAAGAACCAGGTGGTTGGGATTTTATCTGATGGAAGAATCAAGATAAAGATCCAGGCGCCACCTCTGGAAGGAAAGGCGAATAAAGCGCTTTTTCGATACTTGAATCAAATTTTGGATGTTCCAGAATCTCAAATGGAACTTGTCAGGGGCGAGACAGCCCGAGACAAAGTCATTCGGATCGAGGGAATCTCTAAATCCGATGCACTCCGGATCATTACGTCCCTTATTGCGGACTAACTTAATCCAAATTTCTTAATGGATGGGAAATGAATTCCACTGAGCGAGATCTTCCAGAGAGTATACAAGGCATGTTCTCTCACATTGGATTGTCTCTGGTAGATTGCATCGTATAACCGGGCGACGACACCTTCCTCACTGGACCAGCCTAAGTACTCCATTGCACCGATCTTCTCATCATCGCTTCCATTGGCCAGAACACGGATCAACAGCGGAAGTGGAGATATGGTTGGCGAGATACCTTCCCCGTTTCTACCGGCATAAGCAATCAACCAGGGAGCCAAATATGCCTCCGGTTGTTTACGCGGAATATGAGCATCAATATTCGAGATATTCTCCAGCATCTGCGCCGCGGTATTTCGTATCACCCACTGTCCATCTTCTGTTTGGAGCTTCTTTAAGAGCTCGACGCTCCATTTTTCGTGAAGCAAGCCTAACGCATAAATACAGGCTCGCCTGACTAAAATATCCTTGTAAGCTACGCCATCTTTCAGGGTTTGAATGCCTTCTGCCTGGTTTAATGTCAGCATCTCGGCTGCAATTCGACGCATTGATTCATCCGCCTGGAGCAAGACCTGTGCAGTCAATTCTTGCGCCTGGGTGTGATTGAATCCAGCCAGTGCCATGGCAGCCGCATTCCGCACTGAAGGCTCCGGGTCCCCCAACAATTCCGACAATTTCTTAATCGTGGTTGGGTCTTGTAGAATTCCGCAGGCCAGGGCTGACAGCCGGCGAATGACGGGCGAACTGGAATCACAGTATTGTTTAAAAAGGCCAACAATGTTTTTTTCATTGGCAAACACCAAACCGGCTGTGGCGCGTGCCCGAACCGTGAATGGCTGGTTATCATTGTTCAAGATTTGAGCGAGCCTGCGCATGATCTGGGGCCGAAATATCGCTCCCTGTTTGCATTCGCGCAACCAGTGTGAGGTCATAAACAACTGTCGGTACAAGGGTGCTTCCTCATCCATCTGATCCAATTGAATGTATTGTGATATATCGATCAGATGAGAGAGATATTTAAGGGAAAGCTCTTTGGCAGACCAATCCGGTTGATTAAAGACCGCCTGGCATTGTCCATTCCGAATTAAGGCATTGCTGGCCAGGAATCCGAGGAAAACCGGGTGGGTAAAAATGACATTCCCATGATTGGTTGGCTGCAAAACCATCCGTTTTGAGACGAGGGATAATGCTTTAGATGCCTTCCCTACTTCGGCCTGAATGGGACCTGTCTCCGGTTCTGATGTCCGGCTCAATTCAGGTACATAGTGATCGATCTCATACTTATTGATGATCGGGTTTTCACTGATGATAGTCTGATAGGCCAACACTTCCAGGGAAGCTTTGGTAGAACTGGAAGGCACCAGATGATTGATATAGTTTTGCATGATATCAAAGGATGTTTTTCCGACATCCAAACCAGCCAATGCGCTGATCGTCTGGATCGTGGTCTCAAGGGGAGTAAACGTCGAATCTTGATCCTGACTCCAGGAGAGAAGGGATTGCAGACGGTTCTCTCGTTGTTCGTCGGTAATTTCGGTTTCGAAATGCTTGAAGTATGCCCGGGTCAATTTGGTGATGAATTTACTTCTGAGCAGGCGGTTCCAATGACTTATTGCCAGGGGATAGGCGCCCATTTCGAGGAATCCATCCAAGAAATCCGCGGGACCGGTGAGTACGAATTTGATCTCAGTGAACTGGGCTGCCAGTAATTTAATATCCTCCTGGCATTCTTGAATTAGATTTCGAGGTAATTCATCCAATCCATCGATAAACAACAACACCGATTTTTGAAGGAAGGCATCCCGAAGCATTGATTCCAACTTTGGCGCGGGAATATCGGGATGGTAGCTTGATACGATGGCTCTCAACTGCTGAAGGGGATCATCCGTACTGGGAAATTCAATTAAATCCCTGGCGTGAATTAATACCGGAAGGTTATGGTTGAGATATCCGGTGGCGGACGCTTTCCGTGCAACCAGGCTGCATAAGGACGCCAGTGCAAACGTCTTTCCGGTTCCCGGCTGACCAATAATGGCGATGCTCAGACCGCCTCTCAAAACTTCTGTCACCGGGAGAGATTTTACCGAATACGGTGCGAGGAACTCACCCCAATCCGGCAGATAAGGTAATTCAAGATGAACCAGACTATTCGAAACGCCGGTAAAGTCTGGTGAAAGTTGAACGGGTGGAGGAATCAATCCAGGCAGGACGAGAACATCATCCAGGGGGAAAAGATTGGCAAGCAGATGCAGAGACTGCGCGCGAAGAAACACCTGTGTATTGTATTTTTCCAATATCTCCTGCGAATTTTTCGCGTCTCGAACTCACTGGCTTTACTTGGCATAGATTATCCTCCCACAGGTGGAACAAAAGCATAATTCTTGCGTTATCCTGGCTTTCTGCCATTCTGCCTGTGTGATCTCGGCGCCACATTTTTCACAGGCATTCTCTTCCACCTGCGTAACTGCAATTCCGGATTTTGTTTTCCTTAATTTTAAGATAGATATCCAGGGAGGTCTGATCCAGTCCAGTGGTCAGAGCGCTTTTTTCAGGCGTCACCCGGCTGATCGCCTGCTCGAGAGTGTTGATCTCTGCCATCAGAATCACACTCTCAGCTTCCTTTTGTTGGTCGAATAATTCCTGCCGATGTGCTGCGTCGTTCTCCTGAGTGATGATGTCTTCAGTCAGAACCATCTGATCGAATTCTCGCTCTTCGAACTCGGCAATTTGTTTCTTAAGTATGGCTATCTCAGTTTGCAAATCCTGCAATTCTTTGGGGTTTTAAATCTTCCCGCCGTATAAGGAACTTTCAGATTGCTGCATCTTGATCCGAGTGGATTTGATCTTATCTTCGATATCATGCAGTTTCTTTTCAATCTCCAGTCTATCGGTGTGAATCGTATCGATTTCGCGGGAGAGCAGATCGTGTTCGGTCTGGTCGGCGATGAGCGACTGAATCTCCTGGATTCGGTGATTGTACTGATCCAATTTCAGATCTGTCTGCTGGAGAAGGAAGAGATTCATGGATTTGTTCATGGAGTTGATTATAGGAAAGGTTGCCCCGATTGGCAAGAACGAAAGCAGCCTGGTTTGCGGGGTACGCCTTTCTTGAGTATACTGTCAACCATGGGCAGGAGAACCTTTCCGTGGGTATTGTTCCTCATTTTTCTATCTTTATTGATCGCACCGTATCTTTTCGCGGATGCGCAATCCAACGAGCAGGTTCAATTTAATGGTTTCCTGCAAAATCCTCAGGATGGTTATTCATATCTGGCGAAAATCGAACAGGGTATGACCGGATCTTGGACATTCCGGTTACCTTTCACCTCCCAAATGAGTGAAGGGAAGCCTCTTTTTCTGTATTACCTTTTCCTGGGACACCAGGCGCGTATATACGGGATTGGATCTATTCAAGTATTTCACCTGAGCAGAATGGTGAATGCGATCATCCTGTTCCTCACACTATGGCTGACATTACCCTCATTGGTGGCTGCCAGGCGGCTGACATCAACCTGGATGATGACCATCGTATGCCTGGGTGGTGGACTCGGCTGGATACTTTTACCGACAGGCATCGTTCCCGGCGATTTCTGGGTCGCAGAAGCCTTCCCATTCCTGGCCTCTTTCACCAACCCACACTTTCCCCTAGCGATTGCCTGTCTGCTTGGTATGATCTGGGCCTGGAAGGAAAAATCCCTCCCAATTCGATATGGAATGATGGGTCTGGGCGCATTCCTACTGGCGATCATCCAACCATTTGGCAATGTGGTTCTGGGTCTGGTTTTAGGGATGGATTGGATTTGGGGATTATTGAAGCGCAAATCAACCTGGAAGAGAGATGGCATTGCACTGGTCATCTTCATTCTTACAGGATTGCCTTACATGATCTATTCAGTGTGGGTCGTTGCCGGTGACTCAGCCTTCTCGAATTGGAACCAACAAAACATCACTCCCGGACTTACCCCGCTCAATTGGGTATTTACCTTTTCGCCAGCCTTGATTCTGGCATTGATCCACCTGTACCAGAGTAGAAAACAACAGTTGAACCAGAGCAGGGTCTTCGTAATTTGGATGATCACTGCCATCGTCTTGAGCTTATTGCCGGTTCAATGGCAGCGTCGTTTTCTTATCGCATTGGTCATTCCCCTCTCATACTTGGGATTTCAATTGGTGGATATATGGCTGGAAGCCAAACCGAAGCTGGGAAATTTGCTTCGAATGGCCTGGGTTGGTCTTGTTCTACCGTCCAATCTGATCCTGATTGCGATTGGCATTCTGGGCGTGATGCGTCTGGAACCCTTGTTATTTCTCTATCGCGATGAAATCGCCGGTTTCGCCTGGCTGCAAGAGAACGCCGGCACGGCAGACACCATCCTGACCGGTCCGGATACCGGATTGTATATACCTGCCTTCACCAATCTTGGGGTGGTGTATGGGCACCCATTCGAAACACCGGATGCTGCTCAAAGAAAAGCGGAAGTGCTCGGGTGTTTGCAGGCTGGGGATATAACTTCCTGTGAGCAGGTGATAGCAGGCCAGGGAGTGGATTTTATCCTGGTTGGACCGCGTGAGAAGAGCGCAGGTTGGAATGCGCCTTCATTCGACTATCCGATCGCATATCAGATTGGGGAAGTGGTCATTTATGAAGTGGTTCAATAATATCCCTGCCTGGTTTGTCTTTCTTCTGATTCCATTTCTCTTTATTGGACCCACTCTATCGTCCTATCATGTAGCTGTGGGAACCGAATTTAGCGATATCCAGATCACCCACGCTCCAAATATCATCTTTATTCAGAAGGCGATCCTCGAAGATCAACAAATTCCACTTTGGAATCCGTTGATCTTGAGTGGATATCCTTTCGATGCAGATCCGCTCTCTGGATTGTGGTATCCACCTGGTTGGCTGGCAATGCTCTTTCCCCAACCCTTCGGCTTGAATTTGCTGGTCATTCTGCACATCTTCCTGGGTGGTTATGGCCTGTACCAGTACCTGAAACAGGTTGGTTTGCCGAGTAATCTCAGTCTGTTCGGCGGGATCTGTTTTACGCTGCTCCCTAAGTTATACGCACATTTTGGCGCAGGGCATGTCACTTACCTGTTCGCAGTGTGCCTGACGCCGTGGTTATTATATGCAACCGTCAGATCAGGGAAACGACTCTGGATCTGGCAGGCGTTGATTGTTGCCGCGATGATTTTGGCGGATGTCCGCTGGATTCCATACGGGATTTTGCTTTGGATCGCCGCGGAGTACCATGTCTTCACTTCAATAGGAGCTGACCAGGCGAAGTCGGTTTTGGGGGTTGCCATTCGGATGGGAAAGAGCCTGCTGGGAGGGTTATTACTGGCATCCCCACTGCTCTTTCCATTTCTTCAGTTTGTAGCCCTCTCCACCCGAAGCCAATTGACCGCTGCTGATAATCTGACGCTTTCGCTGCCAGTTGAACGTATTCTCACCCTCATCTTCCCCACGCTGGGCGGTTCCCCCGAGTGGATGATCTTTACCGGATCCGGGTTGACCCTTCTGGGTATCATCGGAATCATCTCCGCCAATCACAAGAAAGCGCTTCCCTGGCTGTTTGTATTTTTGATTTCTCTGCTGTTCTCCCTTGGTGATCAAATTCCAGGTATGCGGCAGATCATCTCGATACCTGTTCTCGACAGTCTGAGGGTTCCACCCCGAATCCTATTCCCGGGTTCCATCGCGCTGATCATTCTTGCCATGCTGGGATTATCTGCCCTGTTGGAGGAAAAAGCAGAGAAAATACGAAATGTGACCCTCGGAATCAGCTTTGTATTCTTCCTTGCTGCAGGGTTAATCGCCGGAACACAATGGAATCGCTCGGGTACCTATCAACTCTGGTTGATCACGCCACTCATCTTGTTTTGTTTCTTCGTGCTCATCGGCTTATATCACAGGCGTAGTCTGAGTCCCCGGTTATTCGTGGTCGGAGTATGTCTGTTTGTCTTTCTCGAAATCGGCATGATTGGGAAATCAACTTTCACAACCACCGAAAACACCGGCGGTTTACCACCGTCAATCCTTCAGCAGATCAAACCATACCCGTTTGAACGGATCTATTCTCCTTCCTACTCCATTAGTCAGGTGGAGGCAGTGGAAAACAGCATCGGTCTGACGGAAGGTGTTCATCCGCTTCAGTTGGAGGAGTATGTCCAATTCCTATCCCGAGCCAGTGGCGTACCGGCCAACCAGTATAGTGTTGTCCAACCGCCATTGAAGACCGGCAATCCCAAGGTGGATAACCAGGATGCAGTTCCCGATCTGAGCCTGCTCGACCGCCTGAATGTCCGCTACCTAATCGCCAGCTATCCCATCCAACAGAATGATTGGCCTGCCCTTATGGAGGGACCGAATACCTGGGTCTACAAAAATGAGCATTTTTCAGGATATCCATTTATGCAGGGTGTGAATGGGCAGATCCGTCCGGTGACTCTACTTGATTACTCCGCGAAATCGAGTTGAATATCAGGTGTCAGGGGAAGGAGTTCTGAAAACATCAGATATCGCATATCCCGGGTGGAGGGCTGTATTGGATGGGAAGGCTGTTCCAATAGCGACTGAAGGTGGGTTATTCAGATCCATTAAAATTCCACCGGGGAATCACATCCTGCGGATGGAATATCACCCCATTCTGACCTATCTGGGGATCACCATAGCCTTGATCACCTTACTCTTGATGCTGGTTACCCTTAAGGATCGAACATGACCCTCGAAAAGGAAAAACGGATCCTTGTCTGGTTTATTCTGGGGGTGATTCTGGTCACCAGCCTACCTTACATGGTCGGGTTCGCGTCCCAGACGGACGAATGGCGGTTCAGCGGATTCCTGGTGGGTGTGGATGATGGGAACAGTTACATTGCGAAGATGCTGCGGGGTTCAGCCGGGGATGTGATCTTTCGATCACCCTTTACGGTCACTCCCCAGGACGGATTGCTTGTTTTCCTGCCTTATCTGTGGTTGGGAAAGCTGGCAGCACCACCGGCACAACATGCCCAGTTGGTGGTTTTGTTTCACCTCTTCCGGTGGCTGGGGATTTGGGTCTATGTGATAGGTATCAACCGGTTTATCCGGTTATTCCCGCTCACTGTGGGGTATCGATTACTGGCGACCGTCCTTGCGACAGTTGGAGGCGGGACAGGCTGGCTGATGCTTTTCTTCCCGGGAGCCTTTCCCGGGGATGGAATCCCATTGGAGTTCCTTTCGCCTGAGACCTTTGGTTTTCTATCCATCTTCACTCTATCTCACCTGGCTATGGGGACAGGACTCATGTTCTTTTCCATTACCAGTTTTATCCAATCCGGAATGGATGGTCTGGATACCAAAACCCAGACCAGAAGGATCATCGAAGGGGGATGCTTTCTCTTTCTGGTCGGATGGATGCAATCGATCTTCGCAGCCGTTGGATTATTCATTATAGGGATTTACCTCTTTCTTTACCTGGTTGAGAGAGGGATCCGGTCATTGGATGTGCGTCAGTGGGTCATAAAAAGCCTGATCGCGTTGATTCCTTCCATTGGCTGGGTGGTGTACATGCTATATCAGTCACGGAATGACCGATACCTTGTCGCCTGGACGAAGCAGAGTGTGGCGTATGCACAACCGATCAGCTACTATCTATTCTCATTCGGGATATTTATCCTCTTCTGTGTGATTAATTATCGCAAGTTGCGCGTAGCCATAGGTAGCTTGCCGGGAAAATTCCTGGTTCTCTGGGTAATACTGGTACCGGTCCTGGTGACTCTCCCATATTACTTTCAACGCCGCCTGGCCTTAGGTGTTTGGGTGGCTGTCATCATTCTTGTCCTGATCATCGTCCAACAGTACAACGGGACGAGCAGGCGAGTTTTCACCTCGGCCATGCTGATTTTTTCACTCCCATCCACAGTCATCCTGCTTGTAGGCGCTTTTACAGCGAGCAGAAACCTGGCATCGCCGGTATTTGTTCCAATCGATTATGTAAACACATACGATGAACTTGGCAAAATCGGGGGGAGCCAAAAGGTTCTCACCATCTTTCGAACCGGTAACGAACTCCCGGCCTGGACGGACTCATATGTCTCGCTGGGTCTCGGATCGGAATCGGTTCCCTATCCCTTTTTTGAAGAACAGGCAGAATTGTTTTTCTCAGGTAGATCAACTTCATCCGACCGGCAATCATGGATCGATGAGTACCAGATTCGATATGCCATTCTTGGCGATCGGGAGCGGAATTATATAAAAACCCAGCCAAGTAAGATCACCGGCGCAAAGGAAATCTTTTCCAGCGGAAATGTTTCTCTTCTGGAGATCGTTCCATGAGAAAAAACCAGTTTACAGCTTTCCTGCGCGATAATTCGCCTATTCTCTGGCAAGTTCCAGGTCCTCTTTTGATGATCGGATCGCTGCTTGTCCAGGGCAACTTCCTATTCTGGGGGACAGCTTACCTGCAATTCCTGCCCTGGCGGTTGGATGCCTGGCAGCAATTGGTCTCGGGAATTCTGCCCTTGTGGAGCGATCAGGTGGGCATGGGGGCGCCTCTTTTCGCGAATTACCAATCCGCCCTGTTATATCCGCCCAATATCCTGGTTTGGATGGGTGCTGCCTGTTGCTCAATCAAAGGGATTGCCGTTGGTCAAACAATTCTGGTGATGCTGCATCTGATGGTGTCTGGCATCGGAATGGTTTTACTTATCCGCGAGATTGGTTTCGGGAAATTAGCCCAGACGATCTGTGGATTAAGTTTCTCGTTGGGTGGATATCTCATCGCCCGCGCCAGTTTTCTAAGCATGAATGCTGTCCTGGCATGGTTGCCCTGGTTGCTCTGGTGCTCCCTTCGATGGATGCGCGCATTGGAATCGGGAAATCGAAAAGAATTTGTCAGGTATGTAGTCTTTCACCTGATCGTCCTGGCGCTTCAATTACTGGGCGGACACGCTCAATTGACCTGGTACACCCAGCTTATGGTCGTGGCATGGGTTCTACTCTTCTCGATCAGTGGGAAGAGGGAAATTTTCTGGAAGAAACTGGCCGTTCTTGGCGTGATCAGTTTGATTGCCATCGGTATATGCGCGGTTCAGCTCATCCCGACCGCTGAATATTTATTGCAGAGCCAGAGAGCCCAGGCTGTGGATGAAAGTTACGCCCTAAATTATTCATTCTGGCCGTGGCGATTATTATCCCTGTTTTCCCCCGATCTTTTTGGCAACCCCGGCCGAAATGCTTACTGGGTCACTGCTGACAATTACTGGGAGGATGCCATCTACATTGGCCTTATTCCCGTCATTCTGGCTATCAGCGGCCTGTTCAACCGCCGGAAGGATCTTGGAGAGTTCAGTAACAATCAACGGACGGTTCGGGGGTTTGCCATCGGTTTCATTATCGTGGGAATAGCGCTGGCGTTGGGTAAGAATACCCCTCTATTCCCATTTCTTTACCGGTCCATACCCACATTTAATTTGTTCCAGGCGCCGACCCGTTTCAGCATCTGGTTGGTGGTTGGACTGGTGTTATTGATTGGTTTCGGTTTGGATCGATGGGTTAAACCAACCGGCAGACGCTTATATTGGTCCCGCCTGGGTGCCATGGCAGGCTTCGGGGCAATCCTGACAGCATTGTTCGCCCGTTTCATTCTGGATGGCTCCATCGAGGAAAGCTATTTCGATGGAGCATTGCATACCAGTATTTTATTTTTTGGTCTGATGCTATTCAACTTATTCGCTCCAGAAAAGGGCAAACATGCGCCAATCTGGAGTAATCTCCTGGTCCTGTTTATTCTTGGAGATTTACTTTTCGCGCATTTCTTCGTCAACCCCGGAATCCCACTAAAAACGCTGGATCTGATCAAACCAATCAAATCGGAGAGTGCACATCGGATCTATTTATCCGCCCAGGATGAATCGCAGTTGAAATTTAACCGTTACTTCCGCTTTGATACTTTTCTTCCTGCCGGACGCTGGGACGAATTGACCTCCGCATTCATCCCAAATTCGAATATTCTGCAACAGAAACCAGCCATGAACAACTTTGATCCATTCACTCCGCGCCGGTTTTCGGTCTGGATGGATGATGTGATGAGTAAACCAGGTATGGTAAATGCAGGCTCTATTAAGTTATTTGGATGTAGATTTGGTGGAAGAGGTTCATCCACTCACCGGCTCGGTAAGTTTGTCGGACGTCAATTCACCTTCTCGATATCATTTCTTCACCTGTGCTGAGCGGAGCATGGATGAAAGCCAATCTCTCTCCAAAGTGATTATGAAAATTGAGGACGATCAAATCGTATCCAGGGTAATTCTGGAGAATCCGTCGATAGACACAAACGAGACTTGCTTACCGGCAGATGTTAACCTCGATATGGATATACAAGTTAACCTATCCAACCAACAACGGATAGAATTAAAGACAACCCAACAAGGATGGTTGATGCAATCGGACATCTGGTATCCAGGGTGGAAGGCTTACCTGGACGGCCAGGAAGTGCCTTTGGAACGGATGGATTTCGCCTTCCGCGGGATCTACGTTCCCGAAGGAAATCACGTGGTTCGTCTTGCGTATCAGCCTGTATCCTTTCGTTATGGATCATGGATCAGCATCCTCAGTTTGATCGTGATGGTTGCCCTACTTATTTTGATAAAGCGATGGAGTAAAGTGGATGGCCGAACAGAATCTTAGTGTGGCAGATACCTATCAGAAGATCTCGGATCATATTTCGCAGGTGATCATCGGCAAGGAAAAAGTGGTGCAATTGATCACCATTGGATTATTTTGCCAGGGGCATGTCTTGATCGAGGATGTTCCGGGAGTTGGGAAAACCATGCTGGCGCGAAGTCTCGCCAGGACAGTTGGGTGCACATTCAAACGGATTCAGTTCACACCTGATATGCTTCCGTCGGACATCACGGGTGTATCCATTTACAATCAGCAAAACCAAACCTTTGAATATCGGGCCGGACCGATCATGACCCAGGTGCTGCTCGCAGATGAGATCAACCGGGCAACCCCTAAAACACAATCCGCTCTGTTGGAGGCTATGGAAGAGAGAACTGTGACGGTGGATGGATTAACCCATCCGCTGCCGGAGCCTTTCCTGGTTTTGGCCACTCAAAACCCCATTGAGTACGAAGGGACATTCCCTTTGCCTGAAGCCCAATTAGATCGTTTTTTGCTTAAAATCCAACTGGGTTACCCCAATGCCGCTGATGAGATCAAGGTGCTGGAAAAGCAACAGATTAAGCACCCCATCGAAGACCTGACGCCCATCATCTCGATTGAGACATTGGCAGAATGCCAGCAGAAAGTGAAACATATTCACGTCTCTGATTCCATTAAACAGTATGTCATTGACTTGATCCGCGCCACCAGGCAGCATGAAGATATCTACCTTGGCGCGAGCCCGCGCGGTAGCCTGGGATTGTTCAAAACCTCCCAGGCCAGAGCTGCGATCCTGGGACGGGATTACGTGATCCCGGATGACATCAAAACGGTATTTACCGCTGTGGTCTCCCATAGAATCGTGGTCAGCCCGAAGGGACGGATATCCCACCTCACTCCTGAGCAGATCCTGCTCGAGATCCTCGGGTCGATATCCATACCTGGAGATTTGTCTTTCGCCAGGCAAGCATGAAACCGGGCTCTTCTTTTTGGACGGTTTTGGCACTTGGAAATCGTCACAGGGATCTCCACCCTTATCGTTGGCGAGCTTTTGTTCTTTCGGGTGATGGTCCTCTGGATCGGGGTGATTCTTTTTTCCTGGCTTTGGACCTATTTCTCATTACATGGAATATCACTCCGCAGGTATTCGCGCGATGACAGGATGGAATCCGGAGATTATCTGAGGGAGATCTATGAGATCTCGAACCAATCCTGGATATGGAAAGCCTGGATCGAGGTAAGCGATCTATCTGGTATTCCCTATAACTCCGGATCAAAAATATTGACCCGAATTGGCTCAAACCAGGTCCGATCATATTCCGCCTATACTCAAGTTTATCAACGCGGTTTTTATTCCCTGGGGCCAACTTTGATCCGATCAGGAGATATCCTGGGCGTATTTACGCGTGAGAAGAGGTTCGAAATCAACCCAGAATATTCTGGTGACCCCCACAATCATGGAGATCGATCATCTGGAAAAACCATACGGTTATTTCCCCGGGGGAAGAGCGCTCCAGCGAAAGGCTTCTGAGATTACCCCGTATGCCGCTGGAATCCGGGAATATTCACCGGGGGATCCATTAAACAAAATCCATTGGCCTTCAACTGCCCGGATTCGGAAGATCATGGTTAAGGAATTCGACCAGGACCCCCAATCGGATGTCTACCTCCTGCTCGACCTGGATCAATCCATCCAGTGGAAAACCAAAACCCGGTTGATTCCTGGCAGATTTTGGATGCTGGATCGGAAACCAAACCGTCAGATCCAACCGGCATCCCTGGATTACCTCACTTCGATTGCTGCCTCCATCGCGAAGCATTATATAGATCGGCAGAATGCGGTGGGAACGATCTGGCGCGAAGATGGCTGGCAATTCCTGGCCGCCGATAAAGGTGATCGGCAATTGATAAAAATCCTTGAGGCGTTGGCCTTGATCACCGGTGGAAGCGATCTCGGGCTGGACACCGTTCTCGATTTCCAAAGCCGGTATCTTCCACGAGGATCACTGCTTTGGTTGATCACTCCTGTGGCCAGCCAATCACTGATCAAGGCAGCTGAATTGGCACGCATGAGAGGATTGAAGGTTCAACTGATCGCCCTGGATCCAATCTCCTTTGGTGTAGATATGCCATCGATTCGATTGGATGAAATCAATCCAACCGTCAGAATTATTCACGCCAGCCCATCGATTACCTCCATTCAGATGGAATTGGAGGGGGATTAATTCGGAAGAAAATTCAGGATGGATTTCGTTACCTGATTTTGATTCATCCGATTAAAATGAGATCAGAATAATTTGATCGATTCAGTTATTTAAATTTCGAAGGTTCCGTTATGGTATAATCCGGCGAGGTTATGCCGCATAACAACTAGCATTTTGTGAGGAGCATCCTTTGGCATTCAATCCCCTCAACTGGTTTCTGGGGTTTTTCTCTCTGGATATTGGCATTGATCTGGGTACGGCAAATACACTCGTCAACGTCCGAGGTAAAGGCATTGTTGTAAATGAACCGTCCTGGGTGGCAATTGACAAGCGCACCCGGAAACCTCAACGCGTCGGTTTGCAGGCAAAAGAGATGGTCGGTCGGACACCACAGAACGTCCTCGCAATCCGCCCAATGCGTGATGGGGTCATTTCGGAATTTGAAATTACCCAGGCCATGTTGGAGTATTTTATTTATAAAGCCCACCAACAGAGCATCGTACCTCTCCCACGCCCACGGGTGGTGGTGGGAATCCCTTCCGGTGCAACCGAAGTGGAAAAACGGGCTGTTTTTGACGCTTCCATGGCCGCCGGCGCTCGTGAGGTGTATTTGATCGAAGAACCCTCTGCTGCCGCACTTGGAGCCGGTCTGCCGGTCCTGGAAGTACGTGGATCCATGATCGTGGATATCGGCGGTGGCACGACGGAGGTCGCTGTCATATCGATGGGAGGAATTGTTGTTTCCCGCTCCCTCCGGGTAGCCGGAGATGAGATGGACCAGGATATCATCTCCTATCTGCGAAACAAGTACAATCTCCTGATCGGTGAGCTGATGGCAGAACAGATTAAAATGACCGTGGGCTCGGCTTATCCCCTTCAAAGTGAAAAAACCATGACTATCCGTGGTAGGAATCTGGTGACCGGATTACCGGAATCGCTTGAGATTTCTTCTGTGGAAGTCCGAGAAGCTTTATCCAATTCAGTCAGGGTGATCATCGATACCATCAAAGATGCCCTGGATGAAGTACCCCCTGAGATCGTATCCGATTTGCTCGAGACGGGAGTTTGCCTGGCAGGCGGCGGAGCGCTTCTGCAAGGTTTGGCGGAACGATTGAGCGATGAACTTCACCTGCGGGTCTGGATTGCGGAAGACCCGATGACCTGTGTAGCGCGCGGCGCCGGCCTTGTCCTCGAAAATTTGGATGAATACGCCCGATTCCTCGTTCCGGTTGAGCGGAGTTCTCCCCGCCGCTAAGGATTTGAGGATAGAATAGCGATAATCCTATGAAAAACCAATTTCCCCGTTATGCAGGAACGGGAATGCTTGCGCTCATTATTGCGGGTATCTTACTGCTTTCCCTGAGCGGGTATGCAGATCCGATCGTAAACAATACCCTCCAACCTTTCGTCAATTTCCAAACCTGGATTTCGACCCGATTTACCGCCATCTATGATTTTTTTACCGTCCCGCGAGATGTTGCCAGCCTTCGTCAACAGAACCTGGAACAGGCTGCCGAAATCTCCCGATTACAGACACAGATCATCATTTTGCAGCAACAGATCAACGAATCCAAAGTGCTTGTATGCCTTACTCGATTTTGCCAGGGAAAATCCGGAAAATCAGTACATTGCTTCCAGCGTCATCGGAAGAGACCCAAGCCCATTTCTGCATTATGTCATCATCAACCATGGCTCAGACAGCGGAATCAAGCATGGAATGCCGGTTGTGACTCAAAACGGTCTAGTTGGTACGGTGGATGCAATTACCGCAGGCGCGGCCAGGGTTCAGCTCGTTAATGATCCGGGCTCTATAGTGAATACCATTCTGGAAACTTCGAAAACCGAAGTGACCATGTCTGGTTCAGTGACCGGTGAGATCTCCCTGTCGCTCATCCCACAGGATCTGGAAGTCTTACCCGGGGAGGTGGTGTTAACCTCAGGACTGGGTGGTAAATATCCAGCCAATATTCTGGTCGGTCAAATCACCAGTGTTCAGCAAGCTTCTAATGAATTGTTCCAGGGAGCCAGCGTCCAACCTGTGGTGGATTTCTCAAATTTGAGCGTGGTTCTCGTCATCACGAACTTCCGTCCGCTTGATATCACACCGCTCATACCAGTTCCCGCCCAATAAGCTGTGGTTACTCTACTTGGAATCCCCGTCTTCGCGTTATTAACGGTGATGCAATCAGCCATCATCAGCAGATTAAATGTCGCTTACGGTACCGCTGATCTGATCTTGTTGGTTTTGCTTGCCTGGGCTCTGCAAAGTCCGAACAAGCAAGTTCTATGGTGGGCTTTCATCGCTGGTATATTTGTCAGTGTCATCACCGCAGCCCCATTTTACGCTGTGATTGCAGGCTACCTGCTGGCCACGATGCTGGCTATCGTTTTGCGTGGCAGGTTATGGAATATTCCAATCCTGACCATGGTTCTCCTGACCTTTATTGGTTCCATGATCCTTCTCCTAAGCACGTATGTGGGGATCAGTTTTTCCAGGGCGAACTTACCCTTTTCAACAAGCTTTACGAAGATCATCCTTCCGAGCTGCGTGTTGAATATGTTCCTGGGATTGCCAATCTTCCTGATCATAAAAGACCTGGTCGATTGGATTTACCCGAAAGAGTATGAATGAGATCATCCTTTCCAGCGGAAAACAGATTTGAAAAATGGCGCATCATCAGCTTTTACGTTGTGATTGCGCTTGTGTTGGTATATTACGTCATTCGATTATTTACCCTTCAGGTGATTCAGGGCGGTGAATATACACAAAAAGCTCTCAACAATAGTACATCCCGCATCACCCTGCCTTCCACCCGTGGGATCATCTATGACCGGAATGGTTATATCCTGGCTAAAAACGTTGCTTCCTACAATGTGGTGATCACACCGGCCTTCCTACCACTCGATACTGGCGCTGTACAGGAGATCTATCGCAACTTAAGCGAATTGATCGATGTCCCGGTAAGTAATGGCGAAATCAACGATGAGACGGTCCGTCTATTTACACCCTGCCTGACCGATCTTGGTATTGAGCAGATTGTGTTGATCGGGGACTCGAACTGGCCTTACAACCCGGTCAGGGTCAAGTGTAATGTCGATGAAAAAACAGCGCTGATTATCCGTGGGCATAGATCCGATTGGCCAGGGGTGGACGTGGAGGTAGAGCCGATCCGGGACTACCCAACCGGTGATCTAACCTCGGAAGTGATTGGCTTCCTTGGCCCAATCCCGGCGGCATTTGAGCAGGAATATCGTGACCTGGGATTCCTACCCGGGCGCGACAAGGTGGGATACGCCGGTGTGGAAGCATCCATGCAAACGGAGCTTGCCGGCAAAAATGGCGAACGATTGGTCGAACTGGATGTCGCCGGTCAGGAAATTCGTAATCTGGAAGAACCGGTTGAACCGATTCCAGGTCAAAACATCAAGCTGACGATCGATTCCCGACTGCAATTGGTCGCAAAAACGGCGCTTAAACGGGAAATCGATTTTTGGAACACGTATCTAGCCGAAGTCAAATCCCAAAATGGGGTGGTGATCGCAATCAACCCGAAGACCGGTGAGATACTGGCCATGGTCTCTTATCCGACCTATGAAAATAACCGGATGGCCAGGCTTATCCCCGGAGACTATTACGAACAACTGATCAGTGATCCATTCCGACCGTTATTCAATCACGCCATCTCAGCGGAACATCCGCCTGGATCGGTTTTCAAAATGGCCGCCGCTATTGGCGCGCTAAACGAAGGGGTGATCGACCTGAATAAACAACTCGTCGACCCGGGAAAAATCGTGATCAATCAGGTCTACTATGCCAATGATCCCGGTACACCCCGCGAATATGTTTGCTGGCTGGAAACTGGCCATGGACTTGTGAATTTCATCAAGGGTGTTGCTCAATCCTGTGATGTGTTTTTCTACAAGATAGGTGGTGGATATCAGGACGAAATACCGGATGGTGGTTTGGGTATTTACCGAATTGGCGAATACGCCCGGGCGCTGGGATACGGCCAGGTTCTGGGCATTGAACTTCCCGGTGAGGAAAATGGACTCATCCCTGATCCGCGATGGAAAAGATTGAATGTTGGTGAAAACTGGTCATCCGGAGATACGTATATTGGAACCATGGGGCAGGGATATGTCCTTGCCACTCCCCTTCAGGTTTTGGTATCCATCGCGACACTGGCCAATGATGGAAAACTAATGAAACCGACCATCATCAAGGAATTCGTGGATAGTGAAGGCAAGGTCACTCAACCATTCCAGCCAGAAATGATCCATGACATCACCGTGGATCCGGTGATCACGGTGTATGATGGCACGATCCCAACCACCGAAAAAAAGACGGTCGCACCGTGGGTGATTGAACAAGCGCAGAATGGTATGCGAGAGGTGGTTCTAACAGGCACCATGGCCAAAGAGATGGCTTCCTGGCAGCCAAATCCATCCGCTGGAAAGACTGGTACAGCCGAATACTGTGATGATGTGGCTCGGGCTAAAGATCTCTGCGTTCCAGGCAGTTGGCCAGCCCATGCCTGGTATGTGGGTTATGCGCCTTATGATGATCCTGAGATCGCAGTTGTGGCTTTTGTTTACAACGGCGGCGAAGGTTCCAGCGTGGCAGGTCCCATTGTGATGGAAGTCTTGAAAGCTTATTTCGAGTTACAATCGACAGGAAATCCTCCCACAGGCCAGGACGTGATTGAATGAGAACAGAAGGCAACCGTGATTATTAAACGAGAAATATGGCGCCATTTCGATTACTGGCTATTTGGCGCCGTGATCATCCTGAGCATCTTTGGGGTCGCCATGATCCAATCGGCGGTCGCGGGGAACGAGGAACTCGCAGGGTATGTTAACCGGCAGCTCACCTTCCTGGCGATCGGGATGGTGGTGATGATCGCCACTGCCATCATTGATTACCACTATTGGGCGTCTGTAACCAAAGTGCTCTATGGCATCACGTTCGTTTTGTTGATTGTGGTATTTGTCTCATCCCAGGCCAGGTTTGGTGCGGCCAGGTGGATTGAGACCGGATTGGTGAATATCCAGCCATCCGAGCTGGCGAAAGTGGTGCTGATCCTGGTCCTCGCGGATTTCTTTGCGAGATCACAGCATGAACCTCATGATTTGAAGTGGATCATTAAAAGTTTGTTGATCGTAGGTGGTCTTGCAATTTGGGTGATCCTTCAACCGAACCTGAGCACAACGATCGTATTGGCAGTGATCTGGCTACTAATGATCTGGATTGCGGGATTAAATCCGAAATTTCTCTTTTTCATGCTCCTTATTGGCATCTTCGCCGGGATAGCCGCGTTTCCTTTCCTGGAACCGTATCAACAGCAACGGATCATCACTTTCGTTCTTCCTGATCCGAATGCAACCTATGGCAATACCTACAATGTGGAGCAAGCTCTCATCAGCATTGGTTCAGGCGGGTTATTGGGGCAGGGATATGGACATGGGAGTCAGGTTCAACTGCGTTTTCTAAAGGTCAGACATACCGATTTTATCTTCTCTGCGATGGCGGAAGAATTTGGATTTATCGGTACTGTGATCATCATAGCTTTGTTGATCTTTGTCATCATCCGATGCCTGAGAGCCGGGAATCTAGCCCACGATTTGTTCGGGGCATTGATCGCATACAGTTTTGGGATGCTCATGTTCTTTCAGGCAGCCGTGAATATGGGCGTCAATCTCAAAGTGATCCCGGTCACCGGGTTAACTTTGCCATTTATCAGCTATGGCGGAAGCTCGCTCTTATCCATGTTGTTGGGTGTGGGATTGGTAGAGAGCGTGGTATTGCGCCAAAAACCATTGGAATTCTAGCCAGGAGCAACGACATGTCATCAGACACCATTCGAGTACGTTTCGCACCATCACCAACTGGACATCTGCATCTTGGCGGAGCTCGGACAGCCTTGTACGATTACCTGATTGCCAGAAAGCTGGGAGGCAAATTTATCCTGCGGATTGAAGATACTGATTTTCGCCGGTATGTCGAAGGCGCTGAACAGGAGATCACTCACTGCCTGCACTGGTTGGGGATGGATTGGGATGAAGGACCGGATGTCGGCGGTCCTTATGGGCCATACCGTCAATCAGAACGCAAGGAGATCTATCAGGAATATGCCGAGAAATTGATCGAATCCGGGAATGGGTTTTACTGTTTTTGCTCCTCCGAAAGGCTGGACAAAGTCCGGCAGGAACAACAACAAAAGAAGGAACCCATCCATTACGATGGCACCTGCCGAAATCTATCCATTGCCGAAGCCCGAGAGCGGATCCAGCACGGGGAAAAGTATGTCATCCGGTTCAAAACGCCGAAAGAAGGTACAACCACCGTAAAGGATCTGCTTCGGGGTGAGATCAGCCTGGAAAACAAGAATTTGGATGACTATATCCTGGTCAAATCCGATGGGTGGGCGCTCTATCACCTGGCAGCGGTAGTGGATGACCATTTGATGAAAATTACGCATGTCATTCGCGGCTCCGAGTGGCTATCGACCTTTCCATTACATGGATTGATCCATCGCGCATTCGGCTGGACAGAACCGATCTATGTCCACCTTTCGGTATTTCTAAAGCCGAGCGGGAAAGGGAAGATGAGCAAGCGTGAGGCAGTGGATGCGATGAAGGATGGCTATTCGATCTTTATCAAAGATCTGGAAGAGCTTGGTTACCTGCCCGACGCTGTGGTGAATTGGATCGCGCTCATGGGATGGAGTTATGACGACCACACCGAATTCTTCACCATCCAGGATCTGGTTGAGAAATTTTCTCTAGATCATCTGAATCCATCGCCAGCAGCGATTAATTTTCAGAAATTTGATTATTTTAATGGTTTGCATATTCGCAAACTTTCCGATGCGGACCTGGCAACCAGGGTTCTCCCCTTTATTCAAAATGCGGGGATACAGGCAGATTTGGATACCCTGACCCGGATTGCGCCGATCATCCGCGAGCGATTGTCGACTCTGGATGAATCCGTTGACCTGACCGCTTTCTTCTTTAGAGATATTCAATGCACACAGGAAGACCTGATCGGGAAGAATATGACCCGGGAGGAGAGCCTGATCGTGCTCAAACGTTCTCAGGAAATATTGGCCGGTGTCGTCCCGTTGACTCTGGAAGGGAGTGAGCCTCTCATGCGTGCGTACGTGGAAGAGTCAGGATTTACGGCGGGGCAGGTATTTGGGATATTGCGTGTAGCCATAACAGGACAAAAGGTTAGTCCACCCTTATTTGAGAGTATGGAGATCCTGGGCTACAAGCAGGTGATGGCAAGGATCAACAGAGCAATTCAAGTGTTGGAACAATGATAAAATGGGGGGCATCATCGCATTTAGCGAGCTTAATATGCGATCTAGCTGAACCGTGGGGGTTCGTCTAACGGCAGGACAGCAGACTCTGGATCTGTTTGTGGAGGTTCGAATCCTTCACCCCCAGCCTTTCCTCACCCTGCCTCTGGATTTTCCTGAGGCAGATTGTTTTGATGGATGGCTGAAAAAATAGCTTTTGAGAATCTGAAAATGAGAAAAGGCACCTTAAGTTTTCCGGTGGAAGTGACCATCGGGTAGCTGATCTCTACATCATACAAAGAAGGAAAGGTCTCTTTCGTAATCTCCAGATATCTATAAATATCCGCTTTCTGAGAGATCAATAAATTCCCTGCCATTTGGTACGGGCCAATCATCACGGTTACCGCTTCCTGACGCCTGACGCCGTCCATGGGGTCATAATCAGGCGGATCCTGGGCGGGCGGCAGAAGATGGAAGGCAATGATCTGGGAACAGGGAATATGAAGTTGTTCGTACGCAATAGGTTTGGGTTGGGCAGGTTGCTGCACCTGCAGCACTTTCGCTTGCAGGAGGGTGATATGATCCGGGGCGGCATTGGTTCGTAACCAGGTGCTTACTCTGATCATCTCTTTCGTGATCACATCTCCCCAGCATAAGAGGGAAGAAGTATAGATCATGACCCGCGATACTTTCTCATCTTCGCCGATCGGATATGGGGATGAAGTGGATTGAGTATTCATATGCCCTCCCACATTAATTATATTCAGAAAAGAACAATCCGCGAAATCAAGCGGATTGTTCTTCGTAATTAGGCTTGGTATCTTTCGCGGATGGCGGGGATCAAGTAGTCTTCGAAAGCATGCGTTTCGTCGTAATCAGGTTTCCACTGCCAATCCTGGCGGGCAGCCGAATCATCGAGATCGGCCGGCCAGGAATCCACGATAGCCTGACGATTTTTATCAGGGACAAAATCAATCTTCGCGGATGGGAATGCGCTGGTCACATGTCCGAGGAAATCCTGCGCTGATGGGCTGAAACTGGTGACGTTATAGACCAATTGGGTGAGTTTTTCCCGAGGAGTTTGCTCGAGTTCGATCAGTGATTTCACCGCATCAGGCATTACCATGAAAGGCAAGCGAGTATCCGGGCGAACGAAGCAATGATACGGTTGCTTTTGGGCTGCATGGTGGAGCATCTCTGGACCATAATCGCTCGTTCCACCGGTGGGGACGGTCGCGGCGCTGATCAAACCGGGGAAGCGGATACTCCGAAAATCAACATAGATGGATCGTTCCCGATCGGCAGACAATTGCTTATAGTAGCGGGCATAATAACGACCGAGGTGTTCGCAGTACAGCTTGTTGACACCATACATGGTTGTGGGGAAATCCGCCTGATGTTCCTTCACCTTTCCAGCTTCATTTTTCAATGCTAGGGTCTCGAATCCATAGGCTGCAATGGAGCTGGGATACAGAAATTTGACCGACCGACCCTGCCATTGTGATTGTTCAACGGCTAAACGAAGCAGGTTGAGCATACCCTCCACGTTGATTTTGTGCGCAGTCTCCGGATTGTATTCCGCTTTGGTGGAGAGAATCGATGCGAGGTGGTATATGGTTTTAATTTCATATTCTCCAACAAGTCTGCCTAGTAACATCAGGTCGAGGATATCGCCCTGGATGAAAGTCGCGCAACTATCCCTGATGAGGTCATCAGGTGGTTGGATATCCAGACCGACAATTTGAGTGGAACTGGATTTCGAGAGATATTCAACCAGTCCATGTCCAATTTCCCCATTAACACCTGTGATAAGGATGACTTCTTTTCGCATGTGGTTCTCCTTTGAGGGTAATAAATAACCGGGTTCTGACAAAAAATCAGAACCCGGTCTGTTTCAATTTCTATGGAAAAATAGGAGTGGTCATCGATCGATTGTGCGAAGGATTGAGTGTACTCATACCATCCATTTTATTCGATTATTGTTTTTTAAGCATTCTTTCAGGCAACGGCTTTGGCTCTGTTCGAGCGGCTATCCCAGACCACAAGGGTCGAAGCGGCGATGAAGATGGAAGAGTACGTTCCGCTGAATAATCCGACGAGGAGAATGACCGCGAATTCACGCAGGGTCACACCTCCGAACAATGCCAATGCGAGCAGCATGAACTCCACTGTCATTAATTGGGTATTGATCGAACGCTGTAACGTCTGGACGATGCTGTGATTGACCAACGTCTCGAAAGGCAGTTTTCGGTAGATATTCGAATTTTCTCTGATTCGATCAAAGACCACAATCTTATCCTGAACTGAGAAGCCGATGACAGTTAGAAGCGCTGTCAGGAAAAGTGAATCTATCTGCCAGCCAAAGAAATGGCCGCCGATGGTTGCCAGACTGATCACAACCGCGACATCGTGGAACATTGCCAGGATGGCGCAAATACCGTATCTGAAGGCGTGTGGAATGCCCCGGAAGGCGAAAGCGATGTAGATGATAACTGCCAGGGCAGCGACGGCGACAGCGCCTGCAGCGCGCGAAGCGACTTCCTTCCCAACAGTAGGTCCAACACTATCCGAGCGCAGTATTTCAACCTGGTCATTAAACCGGGTTTCCATTTCTGCGATAACTTCCCTGCGTCCGGAATCATCCATAAAATCGGATCGAATGATCAGTTCATCTGCACCGGTGGATTGCACCTGTACGTCTTTATGCCCCAACTGGGTGTAAATTTCAATCACCTGGGCGGGAGCAGGAGCAGTCCCTGATTTGAAAGCGACGTCCAGTAGGGATCCTCCCGTAAAGTCAATCGACAACGGGATCCCCCAGATCGCCAGGACGATAAAACCTGGGACGATGATGAGCAAAGAAATGATGAAGAAAAGGTTTCTTTTTCCAATGATATTCATGTGGTTACCCTCTTAGAGCCCAAACCAGCGCGGAAGATTGGATGGTTTGAAGCGTTCAAGCACTAAAGCCAGCAGTGTTCGTGTGACCAGCAGCGCACAGAATAACGAAACACCCACACCCAGGATCAGTGTCACGGCAAATCCCTTTACAATGCTCGCGCCAAAGGATGAACCAAACCAGTAGAGAATGATACAGGTGATGATGGTGGCGATATTCGAGTCACGGATGGATGGCCAGGCTCTGTTCCAGGCAAGCTGCACGGCCTGTTTAATGGTTCGGCCTGCCAGCAATTCCTCTTTCAGCCGTTCAAAGATCAGGATATTCGAATCCAGCGCTGAGCCAGTGCTCAGAAGGAGACCGGCAATACCCGGCAAAGTGAGCGTGATCGGAATCAGTTTATAAAGGGCAAAGGTAAGGAGGCCGAAAATGAGCAAAGAGATCGTAGCGACCAGACCCGGGAGCCGATAGTAGATGATCATGAAGAGAATGACAATAATCAAACCGATAATTCCGGCGATCAATGATTTATCGAGTGAATCTTCACCGAGGGATGGGCCAATGATCCGGCTTTCCACGACCTTAAGCGGGACAGGCAGGGAACCGTACCGAAGCTGAATGGCCAAAGCGTTGGCTGAATTGACGGTGAAATTTCCTTCGATCAATCCACTGCCTTCGGTGATGGCTGAATTAATGACCGGGGTTGAGATGACGCGTTTATCCAGCACAATGGCCAGATACTTACCCACATTAGCAGTCGTGTAATCCTTGAAGATTTTCGCCCCATCCGGTTTGAGGGAAAAGTCGACCACATATTTACCCACCTGGGTGCGGGTGACTGCCACGGACTTCAATTCTGAGCCGGTCATTACGGTGTGGTAGATGGTGGGTGGGGTTGTAGCATCCCCAACGGGAGCAGTGGTTGATTCTGGAGCGACGGTGGGTTCTGCTGTTACGGCAGCCGCTTCCGATTGACCCTGGTCAGTTTCGATTATGGTCCCTTCCGGAGCAGGCGCAGATCCCATGTCTACGAATTCAAGCTGCCCGGTCTGTTTCAAAACGTCCAGAACTTCATCGACATTGGTCAGCCCGGGAAACTCGCCGACGATCCTGCGATTGCCAGCGATCTGGAAGACGACCTCGCTTACGCCCAGGCCGTTACTACGATTTTCCACGATTTGCTTCGCATCTTGTAGGGATTGGGGGTCTACAGGTGTGTCAGCGGGTAGATCCGCTTCCAACAAAACTTGTAATCCTCCTCGCAAATCCAACCCTAATTGGGTGTCAAGCGATCGATTGAAACTGCCAAGGTGAATGCCTGGATTGCCGGGTAGATCAATCCATAGTGCAACGGCAACCAGGAGGACGATCGCGGCGAGAATGATGTAATTACGTCGATTCATGCGGTATTCCTCCAATTCATACAAATGCCAGCTCGTGCTGGCCGGATTGGGTGATTATACCTTTATTAAGAATCCATGAGTAGGGTGTGATTTATTTTAGAGCCGGTGGCAAAAGGGGTTGGATATGGGCAAGAATGATATCGAGGACCTCTTCCGGCGATAACGGATCCGTCCAGATGTATAAATCAGCATGAGAGCGGGCGTGTTCCAATCGGCGATGTTGTTCCAGGTATTCGTTCTCGTTCCAGTCGAGCTGCCGCCTTGATTTTGTTTCCTGGAATGAGGCGTCAAGAAAGACCAGGTAATCTGGATTGGTGAGCTTTTTCCACATGGAAGGAGCGAAAGAATGTTCCTGTGCGATGTGTCTCACCTGAAAGCCAGCGCTCGAAAGAAGCGTTGTCAGGGTGGTTTTTCCTGAACCGCAAGGGCCAACTAAACCAATCAGGAAAGTATCTTTATTCGTAAGAATCACTCATACAGGGAAGGAACCGGGAGACGGACCAGCATCCGACGGACCTCATCGGTATTCTGTTCAATGACCCGTAAGACCACGACGCTGATGTCGTCCATCGGCCGGCCATCATCCAGACGTAAAGCCTGGGCAAGAAGCGCGTCCGCTATCGTCTGTGAACCCGGACTCTGTTCTTCCAGAAGGGCGTCCAGCGCGGTGCAGATATCCATCTGCCGTCCTTTTCGCTCGCCGGCGGTCATCAATCCATCGGTGAACATCACCGCGGTTAAACCGACGGTGATGGGTATCTCTGTGATGGAGGGCCGAATATTTCGGGAAGTTCCGATCGCCTGACTGGTTCCGGAGAGGCAGTCCATTTTGTCCGTTCGTGAGATGAACACCGGGCTCGAATTATTGCGGGTGATCACCAACGTTTTTGTCAGGAAGTCAATGGAAAAGATATTCAGTGTGGCGCTGACCTTCCCGTTTTTTTCCGTGAATAGATAGTCAGATGCAGCCCTGGCAGCAGCGCCGTCACGAACACCTTCGGCCAGCAGCGTAATCACCTTTCTGACAACCAGACCGGATACCGCTTTCGCTCCCCGGCCAGAGGTTTGACCATCTGCAAGGACAACAGATAATCCACCATTGGGTCTTTCGATGACTTCCAGAGTGTCGCCGCTCTCTGATGAGGCGTATTTGTTCGTTTTTGCCACTGCTATCTGAATTTCCATAAAAATCATTGTACAACAAAAGAGGGTCATTAATATCAACGATTGATGGAGATTCGTGATATTTATCCTTTCCGGTTTTGCGAACTTTATCTATAATATGAGATAGATACTTTTTACAGGAGATGTAGATCATGAGTGAACCCATACATGTAACTGACGCGGAATTTGATAAGAGTGTATTAAAAGCTGACCTTCCGGTCATCGTCGATTTCTGGGCGCCCTGGTGCGGGCCATGTAAGATGATCGCCCCGGTCCTTGAAAAAGTGTCAAACGAATTTACTGGAAAATTGGTTGTCGCGAAAGTAAATACGGATGAGAATCCCGAATGGGCCACTCAATATGGGGTGCAGGGAATCCCGACTATGCTGTTTTTTTATAAAGGCAAGATCATTCATCGCCAGGTAGGCGCGACCCCCGAAGCTTCCATCCGGGATGCGGTAAATCAATTTATGGACGTCGTGAACGAAGCGAAATAAAACCAATCAGATCGAATAAAAAAGAGGCGGTTCCGTTATTCTGGAACGCCTCTTTTGTTTTAACCTTCCGTTCGTTCAATCCTGGCGCCCAGGCTGGCCAGTTTTGTATCCACCAATTCATACCCCCGGTCAATTTGGCCAATATTGCGGATTACCGATTTTCCTTCCGCGGAAAGTGCCGCGAGAACGAGAGCCATCCCGGCCCGGATATCCGGGCTTTCCATTTTCTCCGGGAACAAACGGGTGGGACCTTGAAGAATGCAGCGATGAGGATCGCATAAAACGATCTGAGCGCCCATCGATACCAGCTTATCTGTAAAATACATCCGGGATGGATACATCCAATCGTGGAATAGGACAGTGCCTTTGGATTGGGTACTGATGGTGATCGCGATGCTCATCAGATCGGTCGGGAAAGCCGGCCAGGGCATCACATTGATGGTCGGTATCGCGCCACCCAGATCCTGTTCGATGGTCATTGGTTGCTCGGCAGGAACCACCAGGTCTGGACCATCCTTCTCCCACTCCACACCCAGTCGACCCATCACCAACCGGATCATATCCAGGTATTCGTGACCCGCGTTGCGGATTCGGATGCTTCCTTTGGTAACGACCGCGGCTCCGACGAAGCTGATCACCTCGAGGTAATCGGGACCGATGGTAAATTCGCCGCCATGCAGGGAGGCAACACCGTCAATGTGAAGGGTGTTCGATCCAATGTGATGAATTTGCGCCCCCAAAACATTGAGGAAGTGACAAAGCTCCTGTACGTGCGGTTCGGATGCCGCGTTGTGGATGATGGAATGGCCTTCGGCGGTGACGCAGGCCATGATGGCGTTTTCTGTGCCCGTCACGCTGGCCTCATCCAATAGGATGCTCGCCCCGGTCAGTTTCTTCGCCTTGAAGTGGAACATACGATCATAATTCGCCTCCGCGCCCAGGGCTTTGATGGCGATCATGTGGGTATCCACCCGGCGGCGACCGATCACGTCACCACCCGGCGGGGGAAGGTGTAATTCACCCACTCTGGCTACGATGGGACCAGCCAACAGGATCGAAGCGCGAATTTTACGGCAGATATCCGGGTCCAGATCCGCCGGACGAAGGTTCTTAGCCTGAATCTTCCAGGAATGTGGCGCGATTTCTTCAAATTCAACCCCCAGGCTTTCCAATAAAGCGCGCATCGTCATCACATCACGGATATATGGAATATTGTGAAGTACGACCGGTTGGTCCGTTAAGATACAGGCTGCCAGTAATGGCAAAGCCGAGTTTTTATTTCCAGAGGGTGTCATCTCACCTTTGAGTGGGATTCCACCTTGGATAATAAATTGCTCCATGAAGTCCTCCTGTATAATTAGCTAAAAGATCCTCGGAAGGTTACCATGAAACCGGAAATTGTGCTTGTAATCTCCGCATTCCTCGGGTGGATAGCTGGGGCGGTCATCAATTATTTAGCGGATGTTTTACCATTGTACCGAAAACTTTCAGTTTCCGCTTGCCCTGATTGTCATGAGAAATTTGGTGTCAACCGATACTTGATGAATCGTCCCTGCCCATCGTGTGGGAGGAAAGCTACGCTGAGACACCAGGTAGTCAGTACAACCGCATTTCTGGGCTTTATTCTGATCGCGACCTACTTCATCCAATCACCAATTGCCATTGTTCAGGGTATTCTCGTTTTCGTGTTCTTCATGTTGGTGATCATCATTGATCTTGAGCATCACCTGATCCTGCATCCGGTAAGTATCATTGGCGCAGTAGTTCTGGGTATCCTCGGTTATTTCAAGCATGGATGGTTGAACACCCTCCTGGGCGGCATAGCCGGGTTTGCGATGATGTATATCCTGTACCTGATCGGGATCTGGTTCGGGCGATTGTTATCCAAAAAACGGGGAACTCCGGTGGAAGAGGGTCTTGGTTTCGGCGATGTCACACTGGCAACCGTCTGCGGATTGCTGATCGGATGGCCTGGAATCATTGCGAGCCTCTTCTTTGGTATTCTGCTCGGTGGTTTGGTCAGCCTGGTGATCATTGCCATTTCGCTGGTGCGAAAACAATACACACCATTCCTGGCCATCGCTTATGGTCCCTTCCTCGCGGTGGCAGCATTCACCTTGTGGATCACAAGCTTGCCGTAATTTAATCAGTCATTACAGGTGTTTCTCATTTTCCTTAAAGGCAGCAAGCAGCTTTTGGGCGGATTCGCGGTATTGCTCCGGTTTTGGCCAACTTTTCCAGGGCAAAAGATAATGCTCAGGTATCCCCGGGATCGATTTGGGGATGGATAAGCCAAAAATGGGTTCAGTTTCCATTGCCGCCTGATCCATCTCACCTTGAATGACCGCTCGAATCAGCTTGCGGGTGATAGGTAACGGGAAACGTTGCCCAACTCCGTAAGGTCCTCCAAACCAACCGGTATTAATCAGCCAGACGGATGTGTGATGCTGTTCGATTCGTTCAGCCAACTGTTTTGCATACACCTGGGGAGGTCTGGGTAAAAATGGCGCGGCGAAACAGGCTGAGAATGTGGGTGTAGGCGACGGTTTTAATCCGCGCTCTGTACCCGCCAGCTTGGAGGTGTATCCGGCCAGGAAATATTCCATCGTTTGCTGAGTGGTTAATTTGGCAATCGCCGGCAGAATGCCGAATGCGTCCGCGCTGAGGAAGAATAAGTGGTTCGGATGATCAGCTATTTCCGATGGGAAGTAATTCGGAACATACGCCAGCGGGTATGCGCCGCGCGTATTCTCTGTGAGTCGATTATCATCGAAATTTACTTTTCCAGTCTTCTGATCCAGGATCACATTCTCCAGGATACTGCCTGGCTGTCCAACCGCATTCCATATTACCGGTTCAAATTCCTGGCATAAACGGATCGTCTTCGCATAACATCCACCCTCAAAGTTGAAAATGCCTTGATCGGACCATCCGTGCTCGTCATCGCCGATCAGAAGCCGTTCCGGGTCTGATGACAGGGTAGTCTTGCCTGTTCCTGACAGACCGAAAAACAGGCTGACATCACCATTTTTTCCGGCAGTTGCGGAACAATGCATCGGCAGGATGTTTTGAGTGGGCAGAATGTAATTGAGCATGGTGAATACGGCTTTTTTTAATTCACCGGCGTAGGCTGTTCCGCCAATCAGGATTTCCTTGCGATCCAGATTAATGATGATAAAAACCGGAGACGCAGTGTGATCCGTTTCAGGGTGGGCGAAGCAGGTTGGTGCGTGCAGGATCAGATATTCCAAATCACCTGTCGGCTTTCCCGGGAGGAGCAGGTTTTTAGCGAAGAGACTATGCCAGGCTGTCTCGCAAACTACGGTGATTGGCATACTGATCGCTTGCGGACGACAGGCAGACATATGTTGGATGTAGATGGGTCTTTTTTCGAGATGTCGGATCAGCCGCCCACGAATCTGCGAATACTGGGAAGCTGACATCGATTTTGTGGTTTTGCTCCACCAGATGGAAGAGTGATCTGCATCCGAAACGATATATTTATCGTACGGTGATCTACCGGTGTTTTTCCCGGTAGTCACCACAATCGCCCCGGATCCCGCCTGAACGCCTTCCTTGTGGGTAAGGATATCTTCAATCAGTTTATCTTTGTCCAGATCAATATACAGGTCACCAGTTGGGTGGATGCCCTTTGTGTTCAAATATTCCACAACCGACGCCGATCCAGATGAGTGGGCCAATGTTCCTCCTTATGAGATCTGAAATAATGACTGCTTCCAAAAATTGAAAAGTTTTGAACCGGGTTTACCAAGAATATTGGAGCTTAAAAGTGTCGCGGATTGTCGAGTTGGGTGAACCTGGAAAGTTGACCGAAATATCATGTCGCCTATTCCCAGTAGTATATTGGATAATATGATTAATATGATGATTGAGGAGTAAAAAAAGGAGAGACTGCATGGATCGGTCTGCGCATAGCCAAATCACTCCGTTGGACGATGTTTACTATTCTCAAAATACTGCTTGATCTCGTTCTGATTTTGAACCAGGCTACCCAGCACACCATTAATAAAGCGGGGCGTGGCGTCTGATCCATATAATTTCCCTAACTCGATTGCTTCGTTAATAATGACCTTGATGGGGGTGGCTGAATCAAAAACCATTTCCCAGACTGCGATGCGAAGGATGTTGCGGTCGATGATGGCTACCTGATCAAATGGCCATTCAGGCGCGTGTTTAGAGATGACATGGTCAAGCTCCTCACGCAAGGGTGATATACCCTGCACGATGGAACTGGCAAACACAGATAGTGGTTCGTCGAGGGGGAGGTCCACAATCCGGTTAGAAAATACATCTCCCACCGGGTGATTCGATTGGTCTAATTCATAAAGTACTTGCAAGGCAAGGCTGCGAGCCTTGGTCCTGGACTTCATCCCTATTCCATATTCGAGGAATATACGATGTTTTCCACATGGATGTTGATTCTGCCAACTTCCATGCCAACCATTTCGGAAATCGCTCGAGCGACTTTTTCCTGGACCAGGCGGCAAACGTCTCGTACGTTCACCTCTCCTTCCAATTCGAGGAAGAGATCCGCGTAAACTGTGTTATTTTCCACTTCCACTTTGACGCCATCACCGCGTTTGGTCTTGAAAAAGGTGCCCATGTCCGCGGGTTGATCGCTTAATTTATGGACGCCGGCTACACTCAGGGTCGCCAATTTGGCGATGGATAGTAATACATCAGGAGCGATGGTCGTCTTGCCCGGGGTTCGAACGTTGCTTGTCATATGATCCTCCGCGGTTGAATTCTCTTCCGTCAGTTATTATAACCCATACAAAATTATTCCGTTTTCTCCCTTAATATGTCTTGAATGAACCGGACACTCTCGGCGCTGATTACTTCTTTTTCCCTATCCAAGATCATGCAATGGCCTGATTCTCCATACATATGGAATGTCTTGTTCACCGATGGGATCTGATCAAACGCTTCTTCCGCTGCTGAAAGGCTGATGGCAGTATCACGTTTACCCAGAGACATGGAAAGCGGTTGATGGATGAGGTTGAAACGACTTTCCATTACCCGTTGCAACAGGAATAGCTGATACGCTGCCCGGGTGGAATGGTATTTATATCCTTTCCATAATATCCGCTCATCCAGATTATTTTTTGCCTTGAAGCGATAAAAATAATGGACGATCGGGGTCAGCCACAGGCTTCTGGCTCGAAAAGCCGGGGCGAATAACAGTAATCCAGCAATTTCTGGGTGATTACTTGCCAGATAACAGGCCAGTAATCCTCCCATTGATTCTCCACCGATAAAAACCTGTCCGCAGCGTTTGGCGAGGGTTTGATAAGCACTCACGACAGTATCTGCCCAATCCTGCCACCGAAAGCGTTCCAGATCCAACAAATTTGTACCATGACCGGGTAGCAAGGGCGCAGAGATGGTCCAACCGTATCGATGAAGTGAATCAGCGAGGAACCGGACTTCAGCGGTGGTTGCGGTCAGACCGTGGATGAGCAATATCCCGGTGGAATCTCCCTCGTAAAAAAAGGAATCCCCATCCAAATGCGCGTTGTGCAGGGTCAGATCGATCATTCGCTCATCCTTTCACCGGAGCAATGGGACGGTATTTACTCCATACGGAAGGATCGCGATTTTTGATTTTTTGCGTTGTTCCTCCAGGATCAGGTTTTGAATTTCCTCGAGAGTGATCGGTTCCAGCAGCAGGGACCGGGTGACCTCGTCAGACATCGAGGAATGGAGCGATACCTGTATCCGATTCAACTGTCTGGCTAAAAGGAAAGCTTTGTGAGGACCAATCTCAAACCCGATCTGATTGAATTTTTCCAATACCTGGCCGGGTGACGTGATCCCTTTCATGAACTCCTGGAAAAGATGGCTGCCAGGTCCTTCTATGCACTCAGCCAGCAGGATGACCCTGCCTCCATCCCTGGTTAGTGAAGCGGCATTGGTGATGGCCTTATGTGCCTGATAGAAATTGATATCTTTAGGGTATCCACCAGGAGAAACGATCGCGAGATCGTAGGTATGTTTTACTTCCACCTGACTGATCTTTTGCGAGAACAGGATACCTGTTTGGATGACATCCACCGGATGACCCACTAATGCATGGACGATTTCCCTCTGGGTATTGATCAGGACATTAAGTGCCAGATCAATCCCAATTAATTTTCCCATTTCCTCCACATCCAGACGGCATGGATTGGTTTCATAATTGCCCGTCGTGGACAGGGGTGAGGTCAAATGAGCATGATTTTGACGGATGGAAAGCCGGCTGGTTAATCCGATCGCCGCTGTTTTCACTCCCCCAGAATATCCCATAAAATGATGCGGTTCGATGCTGCCGAGGACAATTTTATAATCGGCTTCATGGAAGGTTTTATTGAGCTCTACGAATGTCCCGGCCGGAGTCTGACCAATGGGCACAAGTTGCTCTGCCTGATCGCAGTCGTGGCTGATGATCGCGCTCTCCCTGCGCAATTCAGAGGGGAGTAATGCATCCATTTCATCGGATGTGAGCGGGGTATGGGTGCCGGTCGCGATCAGATAGGTGATCTGGCTGGGAGATATACCGCGCGAGGATAAGAATTCCAGCAGGGGTGGCAGAATCTGCCCGTAGGGGACAGGTCTTGTTTTGTCGTTGATCGCAATCGCAACGGTTTTCGCAGATTGAAGTTTCGCAGAATCAATGGCGGAGATGGGGTTCTGCATGGCATCCTGTACCACCTCCAGTCCCGGTTTCCCAGAAGGAGTGAAAGTGGGAAGAATGGTATCGATGGTGGAACGATCGGATACCTTCAGGGATATTTCCCGGATACCGTATTTCAGGCGGATGGAATTCATAATATATCAAGATAATAACAAAATTTTCGTCATTATCAAACTCAATTCAAAAGGAAATTTAAATCCATACATTAACTGCGCATAGCCAATATATATTGCTCATACTAATTGGTTATAATAGGATCTGATATCCAACAAATGGAGAGAACAATGGATCAAGTGATCACAAAATCAACTCAAATCCAACATAGAATAATCGCCCAACAGAATTATGACCTGTTACCCGTTGTAAGGGGATATGCCAATCGAACCCTTTACATCAATGTGGAAACACTGGAAGTCAAAGAAAAACCCGTCAGTGACGCCATGAAGCAAGTCTTCACCGGCGGACGAGGTTTTGGTCTATGGCTGCTCTGGCAGGCTGTGAATGAAGGTACAAAGTGGAATTCGCCTGAGAATGAATTGATAGTCTCCGGCGGTCCGATCGGGGGAATCACCCAATACCCAGGCTCAGGAAAAGCCACCGTCGTAACAGTATCACCCCTGACCCATTCGGTGGTGGATAGCAACAGCGGCGGTTATTTTGGCCCCTATCTGAAGTTCGCAGGATGGGATGCCCTGGAGATTCAGGGAAAATCAGATAAGGAGATCGTAATCTTCATTGATGGAGATCATGGTCAGGTCCGAATTGAGGAAGCGCCAGATGACCCGGTGGATAGCCATCTAATCAATCGCCTTCTGACTGAAATGTATGCGTCAGACGAGCGAGAAATGCGCGGAATATCAGTCATCTCTGCCGGCAAGGCAGCCGATTATGTACCGATCACCGGATTGAATATCAGCTTTTATGATCCACGCCGGAAGGAAATCCGCATCAAACAAGCCGCCAGAGGTGGAGCCGGTCGCGTGATGCGGGATAAGAACATCAAAGCGATTGTTGTGAAATACACCCAGACTGGCGCGGACAGCAATGGCTGCGCCGATCTCGAACTACTGCGAAAAGCCGGAAAACGGATCAATAAGGAAATCTCTGATTTTGATGAGACCCAGAATAATATGCGCCAGATCGGAACGCCATACCTGGTTGGCGTCATGAACGACTATGATCTTCTGCCGGTTCACAATTACAAATTCGGTGCGGATAGGAATCGAAGCACATCGTGGGTGGTATCTGGAAGCAGAAGTTCGATCACTCTGCGCCGGATGGCTGCTGGTATGGTTGTACGATGGCCTGCTCTCATATGGTTCCCCATTTCCATCTTCAGACTGGACCGTACACAGGACCAGATGTACCTCTCGATGGCCCTGAATATGAGACTTTGGGAGGCCTCGGCTCGAATATTGGCATTTTTGATCCCGACCAGATACTGGAAATGAATTTCTATTGCGATACTTACGGAATCGATACCATATCCCTGGCAAACTCGGTGGCATTTGCGATGGAATGTTATGAGAACGGGCATCCTCAACCTAGAAAGAACCGGAGGATTGGACCTCACCTGGGGGAACTATCAAGTCTGTGATCGAAATGATCCATCAGATGGCGCGTGGAGAAGGATTTGGATTGGTTGTTGGACAGGGCGTTCGCGCCATGAAGAAGATCTTCGCAGACGCGATTCCATGCGGATCCGTCTATCCTTCAGGATATCGGCATGGAAAGCAAGGGATTGAATTCTCCGAATACATGACCAAAGAATCCCTGGCCCAGCAAGGCAGGTTATGCTATGGCGAACAAAGGTGCCCAACACGATGATGCCTGGCTGATTTTCATGGATATGGTCCACAAGCAGCTCCCTACCTTTGAGGCAAAAGCAGAAGCGTTCATTATTTCCCTGTCTGGAGAACATGGTTCAGCCTGCATGGATTATGCAAACTTACCCTGGAATGACATCATCCCGCAGTCAAATAACACTGCCAAAGAACCAGCCAAAGTCCCTGAACATGTCGAAAATTATACCTGGCTTTATGAAGGTGTGACCGGCACAAAGGTGACCCCTGAAGACCTGATGCTTCAATCGGAAAAAGTTTACAATTTCCAGCGGGTATTCAACCTCAAACTGGGATATGGCACCCGCGAGTATGATTATCCGCCTTATCGGGCGATGGGTCCTGTTACCGAAGAAGAGTACGAATCACGCCAGGATCGGTACGATACAGCCCTGAAGGACCTGGTTGGAATGGATACCAACGGGATAAGCACTGCAGAGAAGGTCGCCGCCCTGCGAAAATATCGCGAAGACCAATATGAACAACTGGTCGATGCGGTTTACAAACGGCGGGGCTGGGATTCCGATGGAATTCCAACTCCTGAAACGCTCAAACGATTGCATATCAATTTTCCGGATGTAATTGAATTGACCGACAGAAAACGGAAATGAACAAAAATGAGCTGGAAGTTAATCTTCCAGCTCATTTTATAATGTTTGAAAGCGGTTATTCGTTCCAGAGTGAGATCTCATCCATGAGAGCTGTCATTTTTTCAGTCTCACGGGCGCTGATGAATAATCCAAAACCACCCTGGCGAAAGTCTTTATCGATGGCAGTCCCTACCAATTTTCCATTTACATACAACTCGATTTCATTCCCGATCAAGCTGATACCCAGCCGGTTGGTCTGATTGGAACCCTTTTTGATGACATCATTGGATTTCCAGTTGATCAAGGTCAGCATTTTTTCGCCATTCCACTTACGCAAGCCATATTTCCCATCGCAAGTGATGCCAAAGAGGTAACCGCTATTACCGGTGGTCACATTTGGAACCCGGACCATTAATCCGTATGCATCAGCGCCTTCACACTCAACCATCTTCCCGATCAATTGGATATAACCATCTTTGATCGACCGATTGGTCATGCGCCAGCCGCTGGTTTGGGATAAGCCGATCAATACCAGATTACCGTTGGAGACTTTCATGTCGATATAGGCGTCTTTGCCTAAAAACCAATTGTCGCCATTATCAAATGTATCGACAAAATCGGGATCGCCCAGTCTATCCACCGGATCGGCGGGGGAGGGAGTGGAATCCACGTTTAAGTCATCGGAATTATCCGTGCCATCATCAGGAGTAAACGTGAGCATCTCAAGTGTAGGCTCAGACGGAGTGATATCCAGCAGGGGCTGATCGTTCCCAATCGTAGGTTCTGGTGTTGCAGTTACCAGAACACCTGGGAGCATGGATGGATTGTAGGTTGAAGTCGGTTCCACAGGCATCGGAGTATCCACGATTAGCGGGATGGGTGTTTCAGTGACCATGGAGGTCAATAGCATTACGATCTCAGTCTGCATGGCATCATCGGTCACCGGTTTTGAACTCGGTGTCAAACCGCAGGCTCCGAGGAGGAAACTGGTTGTAATCATTACGAAAAGGATGGTTTTAATTTTCATATATACCTGCCATCTGATTTGAATTACATAACTATTATGCAATAAACATGCCGTTATTGCCAATTTTTATTCATCCATTATCTATGGCATAATCATTGCAATTAGATTTTTGAGCCAACCATCTTGAAAGAGGTTTGTCCATGATCATAAACGGCAAAAAAATCGAAGCAAATGCTGATCTAATGTTTGCTGACCTCTCTGCTGCAAAGATGAATATGGCCATGTTGGGTGGTGCCAAATTGATCGGGGCGAATCTGCAGGGTTCTGAGTTAAGGTACGCAAAAATGGGGAAAGTCTTGCTCAACGGAGCCAATATCGAAAAAGCGGACCTCAGCGGTTCTGATATCCAACATGCGGACCTTCGGGCAATTCTCGGAAATGGCTCTGTTTTTATTGGTTCAACTCTGAACGATTCCATTCTCATCCTGGCTGACCTTTGTGACACGATGCTGAGCAATGCGTCCCTTAATCAATGTGATTTACGCGGCGCGAATATGATCGGAACGAACCTGCTCAATGCAAGCTTATCTCAGGCGAGGATTGATTTCGCTGACCTGAGTCAGTCGAATCTGGACAAGATTGATTTTACCTATACAAACCTGACCGGTGTGCAGATGATCCATTCGTCGGTAAGGTGGGCTAATTGGGAAAGCTGCACTCTCAATCTAGCCGACCTATCCTGGTCCAATCTCTATGAAGGCAAACTCATGAAAGTATCGGCATTTCAGACCAGTTTCATGAACTGTAACCTGACATTATCTGATTTTACTGATGCGAATTTGATGAACGCGAATTTGTCCAGCGCATGCCTGCAACGGGCTGTGTTGACGAATGCAAACCTGGATGGTGCGAATTTATCCCGGGCGAATTTATTGGACGCGAAAATTACATTTGAGCAGTTATCGTATGCATCGTCGCTGGCAGGTACGACCATGCCAGATGGTACAATTCACCGTTAGAGCAGGGTAGCCACGTCTCCCATCAATTGATCCAATACATTCCAATCTATATTGATCTTATGGACCGGGGCTGAAAAGATAGCCACGAGTATGGTGTATTTATTGATCATTGCGACCAGGACGGTATTATTATCCCCCCCGATGATGCTCCTGGAAAAACCATCCATGCGAAGTAAACCCAGAGATCGTTTTCCGAGATTGAGGATTGCAGCGCCGGTGGCGCCAAAGACACTTTCGTCAATCAAGTTTTTATGGGCGATGTATTTGATGAACCCATCAATTCCTACAATGGCAACCGCGTCTGCCGATGAGATGGATTCCATATATTTGGTCAATAATCCCATCATTAATTCATCTTTTTGATCGATCGGTGTTTGGAGGAGATCAAGCTCCAAACCACCCTCGGATGTATGTTCGTCTATCCGTTTGGCGCCTTCCAGCAATAAGCCAGACCAATTTCTTTTGATACTGATATCTGGAGATTCCTCGCCCAGGTTGATGCTGAAATCGCCTTCATCCCAGGATAAGATTTGATAGATCACTTCTTCGCCGACCAGTTTCCCCATGGTCGCGTGGATGACATTGCCGTCCTTAAGAAGCACAGCTTCCTTCTGATCGGAGTGAATGGTCGCACGCGCCGTTTTCTTGTCCTGGCAGTTCACCTGGATGATGTCAGCCACAGTCATATCATGAAGACTACCCTGCATACCCATATCTGCCTCCTACCTAATACACCCAGGTTGATTTGATCGTTTTGATCGCCGAACCAACGAGCCGGCGATACGGCGTTTGATGATTGGCGATCAGTACCGTCAGAATAAATTCCGTACCTTGAATTGTAAATGGACGAATTACCAATCTTTTTCCTTCCACATCATTCAGCACGAATTCCGCTGTGGGCGACATTTGTAGGAAGTCGCTGATCTGGCTGGCCATTTTCTGAACCATCGAGACGAGGGCTGCCTGCACTTCCGATTGATCCAGGTCTGATATGGATGATGCGATTGGCAATCCCTGGTCGTCAGTGAGAAGGGTATGTTCAAAATTACCCTGCTGATTGATGTCCTGCATCAACGCCTGGATGCTTGCTCTCGTGAACATTTCTGTTTGCTTCATGGCAACCTGTCACATAGTTTCACTTTGAATGTTTACCACCACACCTGAGATGATGGCTTTAAGGGTATCGAAAACACCCTGCCCAATATTCGCAACCGAGAGGATGCTTTTGTACTTCTGGCAATTCAAGATATTCTGTAAAAAGGTGGCTGGTAACGCGTTTGGAAGGTCTTGTTTGTTAAATTGAACGATGACTGGCAGATGATCTAAATCCAGGTCGAGTGAGATCAAGTGTTTCTTCATGTTCTGCCAGGAATCCACATTGTCATTGATCCGGTTGGAGCCTGAAATCGGCCACGAACACCACGCCATCAGCGCCTCGAAGCACAACCTTCGGCTGGCTTCATAAAATGCCTGCCCGGGTACGGTGTAAAGTTGAATTTTTGGGGTGAGCCCGTTAATTTTGCCCAATTCCAATTGCAAAAAATCAAAATACAGGGTACGGTCTTCGTATGTTTTGAGCGAGACCAGGTCACTTCGCCGGGTTGGATCAATCCGCGCATGGATCTGTTCCAGGTTGGTGGTTTTTCCACTCAAGGCTGGTCCATAATAGACAACTTTAAGATTTATCTGGCGAAGCTGCCAATTGATAAACATCTACATCATTCCTTCCAAATTTGGTCAAGAGCATCGTTGAACAAACCGGGTAGGTTTCCTTCGGTGGGACTGATTTGTTCTTCCTGGGTAGCATCTACTGGCTGAACCACAAAGGAACCAATTTCTTTCGCAGCGTTCTGAATGAGTTTTCGAGCCCAACCGATGGGAGTTTCACGGGAGAACAATACCAGGAAGGCAAGATGCTTACCCGCTTCCGAAATAATAATATTTGTCCGGTCGCCTTCCCGTAATATCATCTGGTATTCCTGAAATTCACCGGTGAGCCTGGCAATTTCCTGGCTTGCGGCCAGGTCTGCGGCGATGAGTGAACCCAGAATGGATAAATCGATCATACTTTTATCCCCGGCTGTGGTGACCAATTGCCCGGAAGTGTCAACCAGCAGGATATACTGGGCTGGCACGATTTCCAAAAGGCGATTAATACTCTTTTGGATCTGGTTGATCTGAACCACGGTTAGCGATAACCCCCCCCGTAGTCTGATTTTGGTACTCTCAGCTGTCTGGTCTACCATAGCTCTCTCCTGATGATGACGGGATACGAAGCCTATTTTTTGAAGAGTCGATCCAGTTCGTTCGAGATCGCGGAATCACTAATCTCTGATAATTCATGCGGGGAATCGGATGCGGAATGTGATGCGGTCAGATATTCATGCAGGGTTAATGCAGACTGGCGGGCGTAATGCCAAATGCTGCCCATCTTACTGTAGCCAATGGTCTTATCAATGATGATGATAATCAGAAATCGAACGCCAATATTGATGGCGTACAGGTCTGTTTTCTTACCTTCCCGATAGGACAGATGAATGATGGCGTCATCCATCAACACTTTGCCTGCTTCCTGCAGGGTGGCTATTCCTCCGCCAAGCAGGGAAGTCATCAACTCTGGCGCGAGGCCAGCGGTATTACCGGCAGAAACAAGGATGCTGCCAACAGAGTCGCTCAAGAGGATGCAGCGGGCAGAGATCTGGTGTCTCAAGGCCAGCAGCTTCTCCTGGCAGTATTGGTATTGGATAGAGGATAAACTGTCTTGTTGGGAAATTTCTGTTTTGAGTGGACCAATGATCCCGGTCAGAATGGGATATAAGGAGCGCTGGTCGATCGGTTTTGTGATGACTGAGACGGATTCCTGAATGGATTTGGGCAATTCTTTTAAACTTGAGGTGTACCCTGTGATCACAACAGAAATGCTGGCCGGGAACGATTTTCGGAAATGCTCATAACCCGTTTCACCCATCGCCAGGATCATTTCTGCGTCAATCATCAGGCAATCGAACACCTTCTGTTGAATGATCCTCATCGCATCGACAGCATCCAACGCGGATTTAATGGTCGATGTCGGATCGAAGCCAAGGATGCTTTTCTTAATAATATTTTTTACTGTTTCATCTGGTTCGATGATCAGTATGCTCTTCCCACTCATATCACATTCCTAAAATTAGGATTGTGATTATTATACACTACGCACAAAAAGTACTTTTATTTCTTTATCCTGATAGTAAATAGGCGCAAAATATTTTGATCCAGAAAAGACGATCGCACAACTGGAGTCATTCGTCATGTATGAATTAAAACAAAACCCACCGGTGAGAGTGTGAAAGATTTTATTGATTCGATCTCCGATGAGCAGAAACGATTGGATTCGTATCAATTAGTAAAGCTGATGGGGGAATTGACTGGGGAAGAACCCGTCTTATGGGGACCAAGTATGATCGGTTTTGGTAAATCGGGATATCATTACGAAAGCGGGCATTCGGGGGAAATGTTTCTGATTGGTTTTTCTCCAAGGAAACAAAACCTCACTATCTACGCCACATCTGGGTGGAAGGGAAGGAACGATTTATTGGCCCGGCTGGGTAAATATAAGTCCAGTAAAGCCTGTTTATACATTCCTCGATTAAGCCAGGTTGATATGGGTGTCTTGCGGGAAATTCTGGTCCAATCTCTTGAAAATCAAACCGCCCGATGACACAAGATTAATAAAATGTCAACTCAGATTAACATCCAATGGCGGGCCGTCACTTTACCAAAATCCTCCCATAACCTTGAAGAAAATGAAGATGCGTTTGCCCCGCGGTTGGCTAACGGTGACTGTATAAAGGGATCCTTTTTCCAGTGCGCGGTTGCTGATGGGGCGACCCGCAGCAACTATTCGAGGATTTTTGCCGATTCACTGGTGAAAGTCAGCACAAACACCGAAAAACAGGCGGAATTACCGGACGTGATTCAAAAGGCAAGGCAGCAATGGTATCAAACGCTTGTGCAAATGGAGCCTTCCCGGATGGATGTAGAAAAGATGAAGGATGGCGCCTATTCCACGATACTCTGGTTGAAGTTTTTTCCAGAAGGGACTGACAGATTTCATACAACAAATACCTGGAGGGCGCAGGCCATCGGAGATACTTGCCTGTTTCAATTCAGGAAAGAATGTCCTATTCAGATATTACCGGTTCGCAAATCCACCGATTTCAGCAACCACCCGCCGTTGATCGGATCGGGTCATTCACGGCTAGAGTTCATGGGGGAATGGGAATATTCCGGCTCATGGGAAAGCGGAGACGATTTTTTTATTGCCACAGATGCCTTGGCAAAATGGATGTTGGAGCAGGTTGAGATTGGGAAAAAGCCAGATTTGACCTTGAAACAGAGACTGGCAAAGAAGAATAATCTCACAGACTTCGATCAATGGATCCAATCTTTGCGCGCCCAAAAAGAAATTCGTGATGATGATACGACGGTGGTCTGGTTAAAAGCGCTCTGAAAAGCGATCTCTACCTTTTCGATCTGGGTTCAAGAAAGTTGAGATCGGTAGGATTGAAGATATAGCCGGCGCATTTCACTGACCTCCTGTGAATCCAATTCGGTGGGAGTTTTGTTCATGCTTCTGGCCATGATCGTCAATCGGGCAGATGTCTCCACAGCCTGGGTCGATTCGTAGGCGCGCGCCAGGGTTTCACCCACGGTAACCAATCCATGATTGGCAAGCACCACGGCAATGCCCTGTCCCATGACCTCGAAGGCAGCCCGGGCAAGATCCATCGTACCTGGCCGCTGATAGGCAGCTACGGGAACCTCGGATCCCAGACAGGCTGCCGCTTCGGTGAGGATCATGGGTACCGGTTCATCAATCACACCGAAGACAGTCGCATAGGGTGCATGAGTATGAATAACCGCATTGATGTCCGGACGATGCTGATAAAAAATCAGATGCAATGCCATCTCGCTGGTCGGTTTCCATTTGGCGTCGATGATGCTGCCGCCAGCATCCACAATGCAAATATCTTCCGGTTTCATCGCATGATAGGGAATGGCTGAAGGGGTGATCGACACCACACCGGCAAGCCGGTCAAACAGGCTGATATTGCCCTGTGAGCCGTATGCCAGACCATCACGGACCATTTGAGTGGCATAAAGGTACACTTCTTCCCTCAATTGTCCGTAGAATCATAGCAGTACCTGTTCAAACTTTTGATAGAATGATGGTTGATGGAACATCCTAATTGTATAGTAGAAAATGCGGGATTGGGAAGGAGTGATTATGGTGGGATTTCAAGGAAAGACTGTGGTGATCACCGGCGGATCCAATGGCATTGGCGCTGCGACAGCCCAAAAGTTTATAAAAGAGGGTGCACGGGTGGTGATTTGGGACGTCACACCTCCCCAATTGGATAAGTATGCGGATTCTCAGAAACCCATCTACATTCCGGTTGATGTCACCGTGCCTGAGGAAGTGGATATGGCAGTTCGTGAGACACTTGCCGGGACTGGCCGGATAGATATTCTGATCAATAACGCTGGAATTACGGCGGATTCACAACTGATCAAATGGAAAGATGGAGAGGCGGTTAACCGCATGTCTGATGAAGCGTTTGACCGGGTGATCAAGGTGAATCTATATGGCGTATTCCACTGTACAGAGGCCGTTGTGCCCGGAATGATCGCCCAGGGTGGGGGAGTGGTCTTGAACGCGGCATCGGTCGTGGCATTGTATGGCAACTTCGGTCAGACGAATTACGTGGCCACCAAAGCGGGTGTTATCGGTATGACCAAAACCTGGGCTCGCGAGCTGGGAAAGTACCAAATTCGGGTGAACGCCGTCGCTCCTGGATTTATCAGCACGGAGATGGTAAAAAAAATGCCGGCGGAGGTATTGTCGGAGATGGAAAAACACACGCCGCTGGGCAGGTTGGGGCAGCCCGAGGATATCGCGAATGTGTACGCTTTTCTCGCAAGCGATGAGGCGGCGTACATCCATGGTGCAGTGATCAGCGTGGATGGCGGACTGGTGGTTGGAACTTAATAATGCGCATAGCCAATGCATATCTGTGATATTCACATACTGGGGCAGGGGAGAGGAAAACTCCACTGTTTCGCAGCCGCTTTTGTCTTTGTATATTTTTTGCTTAGTTTGATTTAGAATCGTCTTCGAAAACATCCCAATAGGCTCGATCCAGCTCATCATTAGAAAGATGCGCATAGCGTTGTGTGACCGCAATATTCCGATGTCTGGCCAATTCCTGAGCCAATTTTTAAATTTCCAGTCCTTTGAAGAACCCTGGTGACAAAATAATGCCTGAAAGAGTGTGGCGTGATCGTTCCTGCTGCTTCAGGACCCAGAATTTTCTCCACCCAATCCGCCACAATATTTCTACCGGTAGTCGGTGTGATGGACTTGATCGTCTTGCCGGCGCCTTTATCATGACGAGCAAAGAGTGGAAGCGAACCTAAAGGTTTTCCGGTCTGGCCGTCGATTGGTGCGCGTAGTTTGATATATTCATCCAAGGCTTGCTGTGACCTGCGCGAAAATCGGACAACTGCCTCCCGATTCCCTTTTCCTACAATGACTGCCCGGCCTTCGGTCCAATCGATGTCGCCGCGTTTGAGATTGCAGGCTTCATGAACACGCAGACCGGTCTCCGCCAGGGTGATGATAAAGGCACGATCTCGCATCAGCTGTAATTTGCTGTGTTGTTCCAATGTGTCAGGAATCGTCTGTTTGAGACCTTCCATGTGATCCAGGATGGTGGTGATGGCGTTTTTGGGGAATTGCGGAAGCCGGATCCCCGGGACACGCGCCCGTTGTTTGATGAGCAGCCTTACCCTGGACAAATTAACCGGAATCAGGTTCTCTGCTGCAAGGTATTCGAAGAAACCCGTCACAGCCGTCAGGTACAGGCGTTCTGTGGTCGCCGCATGATGGTGGAGCGCCTGGATCATCCAGGAGACTGTATCTTCCGTGATCTCATGGATATCCGCTTCCCCAGGATCTATCCGCTTATCCTGCAGGAGCAGCAGGTAGAAGCGTAGCGCCTTCTGATAGGTTTTATGCGTGTTTTCACTGCGCGAATCTTTTACCGATTGCAGATAACGGTCGATCACAGCCTGGACGGTTCTTGTGCTCATAGGTTTATTCTATCACATTGTTTACGATAATAGTACTTATCGAAACCATAAAGTATAATAAAGAAAACTCATCGATCCTCTGGCCCACCCTGCTCATCTACTTACCGTTGGTGACCTGTGGTGTGATCAAAGAAGTGAATTCAAGCACAACACTCGCTTTGATGATTACCCTAACCCATTCCTCAAAGCCATTAATTCATTTCCTGCAGACGTTTCCATGCGCCAATCCAGGGCGTGCCAAGACGATGTTTTTCAGATACTTTCACGGCAGCCAATTTCTGGCCAATCTGGGCAGCCTGTACGGCCAATGAAGCCCAATCGCCTGTTTGAAGAGCTTTATGGATCTTTTCAGAGGATATACTCACCCATCCCCATTGCATGCGGAATTTATCCGCCTTCAGCCAATAATCTCGTTTTTCCCAGGCGACGACCGTCTTCTCCACATTCAAGTTGATCATCCGCAAAGCCAGCACAATATATGCACTAAATCATAGCTATGCGCATCCAGCCTCTTTTTGTTTCATTAATTCTCGTAATGCGACCACAATCGACTTGGTCAACCGGATCCGTTCGGTTCCAGTGCCATCACAGTGATAATCCGAGACAATGTTCGCTCCTGATGATGAAATTCTTATATTCAGCCTGTATTATATTGCAAATGGGCTTTATTGACTTGACCTCTTCTTACGCTTATAATTGCCATTCGCCGGGGAAATGCTGGAATTGGCAGACAGGCATGACTTAGGATCATGTGCCGAAAGGCGTGGGGGTTCAAGTCCCTCTTTCCCCATGTTGCTGTTCATTTTTTATCCATAAGGAAGAATGCTTTGAAAATTGAAACCACCCCCCGTGATGATCATCAGCTAAAAGTTGTTGTTGAAGTTGAAACTGAACTTGTCGAACGAAAAATGAAAAAAGCGGCAAGACATATTGCCGAACATACCAAAATCCCCGGTTTCCGACCCGGGAAAGCGCCGTACGATATGATTGTGCGATATATCGGCGAGCCCAGAGTCCACGAAGAAGCGGTGGAGATGGTTGTGGATGAGATTTATCCGCAGATTCTGAAAGAAGAGAACATTGAAGTCGGCGCTAACGGTTCTCTCGAAGAGATCGTAAGCATGGATCCGCTCATTCTGTCCTTTCTTGTTCCCCTGGCGCCCAAAGTTGAATTAAGCGATTACCGCGCTGTGCGTGTCCCATACGACTATAAAGGAATCGACGAATCAGAAGTGGAGAAGGTAATTGAACAATACCGCTCCTATTACTCCTCCCTGGAACCATTGGATAAGCCCGCCAAAGAAGGCCATGTTGTCTTCCTGAAGATCGTGGGTAAAGCCGGGGAAGAAGAAATTGTCCCGGAACGAACGCTCCAGGTGAAAATTGATGCCAAAACGCTGAAAATGAACACGAATGGCCGTTCAAGGGATTCAGCCGCAAGCTGGTCGGCGCCAAAGATGGGACTGAATTGGACCTTTCCTTTACTTATCCGGATGATTTTCACGATGAGAAGATGAAGGGTAAGGAAGTTCAGTATCACGTGACGGTGCAAAGTGTGAAAAAACTGGTCCTACCCGAAGTGGACGATACATTTATCAAGAATTTTGGTGAGTTTGCCACTGTGGATGAATTTAAGAACAGCATTCGCCAGCAGTTGGAATCCAATTCACAGGCAGAGTTCGATTTTGAGTATTACAACAAAGTTGTCGAACAGATCAAGTCGAATGCCGTGATTAAATATCCGCCCCAGGCACTTGAAGATGAGAAGCAGGACTTGCTGAAAACCTTTGAGAGAGACCTGGCAACCCAAAAGATGGATCTGGAAGCCTATCTCAAGCTGAATAAGCTCACCCAGGAAGAATTTGAAGCGAAAGAGTTGGTTCCAAATGCCCAAAAACGGCTTGAACGGGCGCTGATCATGAGTGAGATCTCGAAGGCCGAAAAGATCGAATTAACCGAGAAAGAAATGGAAGAAGGGTATCAGCAGACCCTGCAGGAAATAGCGACCACGACCAAAGATTTTGACAAACTGGTGAAGAAGATGCCTCGGGAGCGTTTGGTGAATGCCATCGCCATGGAAGCCGCCACCAGAGTTATGAACCGCAGGGTGTACGATACACTGAAAAAGATTGCTACCGGGACCATGACTGAAGAAAATGCGGAAGCTTCACCGGCTGAAGCAGCACCGAAGGTCAAAAAAGCGAAAAGCAAACCCAGCAAAAAAGTTGCTGACACAGTTCAAGGAGAATAATTCAAATGAGTATGTCGTCGTTCAAGAACGTAATACCGATGGTGATCGAGTCTTCGGGACGTGGTGAGCGCGCTTACGATATTTTTTCATTGTTGCTCAAAGAGCGTATCATCTTCCTGGGAACCCCCATTGACGATCAGGTTGCCAATGTGACCGTGGCTCAGCTTCTCTTCCTCAACCGGGAAGATCCTGAGAGAGAAATCAATATGTATATCAACTCCCCCGGCGGTCAGATTTACGCTGGATTGGCGATCTACGATACGATGCAGATGATATCCAACCCCATTTCCACTTTCGCGGTCGGATTCTCAGCCTCATTCGGTACGGTTTTACTTGCCGCAGGGACAAAAGGGAAACGTTACGCCCTTCCCCATGCGACCATTCACATGCATCAACCACTGGGTGGAACGCAAGGTCAGGCTTCCGACATCGAGATCCACGCCAAAGAAATATTGCGTTTGCGCGCCCGGCTGAACGAGATCATGGCAGAGCGCACCGGGCAATCGATGGAAGTGATTGAGCGGGATACCGAACGGGATTTCTTCATGAATGCCAATCAGGCGTTGGAATACGGCCTCATTGACCAGATCCTAAAGGTGAATGAAAAACCTGCAGTAAAGTGAATTGAATCGATGAAATGATAAAACCGAGGTGGCTTTTCACCTCGGTTTTAATTATTCGTGAAATACCGAATGCGCCCGGTTATAATTGTTTTCATTCTTCGAAATAGGAGTAAGCGTTGATCGATTTTTCGGTAGCAGGGATTAAAGGCGTCATATTGGATATGGACGGGGTACTCTGGCGGGATTCAGAGCCGATTGGAGACCTGCGGGCCATTTTCGCGCGATTCCATGACCTGGGAATTAAAGTTGTCCTGGCTACCAATAACGCCACCCGAACTGTACAACAATATCTGGACAAGTTTTCCGGTTTTGGCGTTGCTTTGGAACCCTGGCAGATCACCACATCCGGGATGGCGGTTGTGTATTATCTGCAAAATAACTACCCCGCCGGCACCAATGTCCATGTGATGGGCGAGAAAAGCCTGGTGGCATCCATAGAGGAAGCCGGGTATCCGAACTGCGAGGAGGATGTCAAAGTGGTGATTGTGGGAGTGGATCGTTCGATCACCTATAAGAAGATTGAGATTGCAGCGTCCTGCATCCGAAAAGGCGCAGTTTTCCTGGGTACGAATCCGGATAAAACCTTCCCAACACCGCACGGACTGACCCCGGGCGCCGGAGCGATCATCGCCGCTGTGGCTACGGCATCGGAAACTGAACCCTTGTTTGTGGGAAAACCAGGCCGATACCTGATAGACCTATCCCTTGCGCGGCTTGACCTACTCCCCTGCAGAGACACTGATGGTCGGCGACCGGCTTGAGACAGACATCCTCGGCGGACAGATCAGTGGTTGCAAAACAGCGCTGGTCCTTTCGGGTGTTGCCACGCTGGCCCAGGCAAGCGTCTGGTTGCCTGCACCTGATTATATTGAGGATGATCTATCCACGATGGTTGGGCTATGAATACCACACTCCCCCTCTCCGAGTCGGTCAAACCGCTGATCTATGATTACGATCAGGCAGAATTGCGATCCATGTTGATCGAATTGGGTCATCCTGCCTACCGCGCCGAGCAGCTCTGGGAAGGTTTGTATGTGAAAGGCTGGCACCAGCTCCAAGACTTCACCAATCTATCACTAGCTATGCGCAATAGCCTGTTTAATATGTTCTCGTTTGATTCTCTTTCTCCAATTCGGGATATGAAATCAAAAGACGGGGAAACACGAAAATTGCTCTTCTCCATGCCTGACCAGCGCCTGATCGAAACGGTCTGGATGCAGTACACGGAACGCGATACATTGTGTGTCTCAACTCAATCCGGGTGCGCCATGGGCTGTACTTTCTGCGCTACAGGACAGATGGGCTTCTTTCGCAGCCTCACAGCCGGAGAGATCGTTGAACAGGTGTTGTACTTCAGCCGTCTGATCCGCCAGAGTGGAAAAGCGGTCAAGAATATTGTCTTTATGGGAATGGGAGAACCATTCCACAATTATGAAGCGCTGATGAAAGCGATCGATATCCTGAATGACGAGAAGGGTTTCCATCTGGGTGCCCGGCGTATGACGATCTCAACGGTGGGAATTGTGCCAAAGATCCGGCAGTTTGCTGATGAAAAACGGCAGGTTAATCTGGCGGTGAGCCTACATGCCGTGGATAATGATTTACGCTCCAGCATGATGCCTGTCAATAAGAAGTACCCCGTCGAAGAATTGTTGGATGCCTGCCGATATTATGTGGAAACCACCCATCGGCAAATCACCTTCGAATGGGCATTGATCGATGGCGTCAATGACACCTGGGTAATCGCCCAGAATCTGGCGAATAAACTCAAGGGGTTGATCTGCCACGTCAATGCCATCCAACTCAATCCCACCCGGGAATATAGCGGCAAGGGGTCATCGCGCGAGCGAGCGCTCGCATTTCAAAGCGCACTCGAAGGAAACGGCATCCCCTGCACGATCCGGCTTCGGCGGGGAATTGATATCCAGGCTGGCTGTGGGCAGCTAGCATCATCCACTTCATCACCAGAAGGTTAAGATGACATCCATTTTCGACCAATGGAAACACGGATTAGACAAAACCCGCAAAGTCACCTTTGGGAAGATTGCCACCTTATTTGGCGCCAGTGAGATTACCGAAGAGACCTGGGAGGAATTGGAAGCGATCCTGCTGCAAGCCGATCTGGGGACGGCGACGACTCATCGATGTGATCCTTTCCCTCCGGAAATCCATTGCCGATCTGGGTGTGACCAAAGCGGAAGAATACCAGTCACTACTTAAAGCAGAACTGCTAAAGCGGTTGATCGTTCCGGAAATCTTTACGCCCAAGTCACTCCCCACCGTGGTATTGGTCGTGGGAGTCAATGGATCCGGGAAGACAACCACCATAGCCAAGCTGGGAGCACGTTATCAAAAACAAGGCTACCAGGTGCTTTTCGCTGCGGCGGATACCTTCCGGGCGGCAGCGGTCGACCAGTTAAAGGTGTGGGGAGATCGTCTACATATCCCCGTCATAGCAGGGCAAGAGAATGGCGATCCGGGAGCAGTTGCATTTGATGCAGTTCAGGCGTCGTTGAGCAAGAAAACCGACCTGTTATTCATTGATACCGCCGGTCGTTTACATACCAAATATAATTTGATGGAAGAATTGAAAAAGGTATATCGAGTGGTTGGGAAGGCTTTACCCGGAGCGCCGCATGCCGTATGGATCGTTCTGGATGCAACTACCGGTCAAAATGCCTTCCAACAGGCGAAAATGTTCAAGGAATCAACCCGGGTGGATGGTGTCATCCTCGCCAAATTGGATTCTTCCGCGAAAGGCGGCATGGCTTTGCCATACAGAAAGAACTGGGATTACCCATCCTGTTCGCCGGACTCGGCGAAAAATTGGAAGATCTGGAACCCTTCGATCCGAAGCAGTTTGTGGACGGAGTGTTGGAGTAAGAAGAAGGAGCCGGAATGCAAGATTTATTGGAACGCGCACAGCAACAGTTGGGAAAAATCTATCAAATTATGGAGCATCTTTGACATCACAGCCAAGGAAGCCGAGCTAGCCGCGAAGAAAAAGATCGTGGAAGATCCCAATCTTTGGGATGACCGCAGTTCCGCCCAGAAGTTGATGAAATCGATCGCCGACCTGGAGTCGGATGTTCAATATTGGACGGATATCCGAAAACGAACCGAGGATATCAAGGAACTGTCTGAGCTGGATGATGAAAACATGCGTCTGGAGTTGGAGACGGAAATTTCAAAGATCGAAAACGAATTGGGCAAGCGCTCTCTGGATGCCCTACTCAGCGGAAAATACGACAAGGGAGACACACTGCTGACCATAAACGCCGGCGCCGGGGGAACCGATTCGCAGGATTGGGCAGCGATGCTCATGCGCATGTATCTCCGCTGGATTGAACGTAAAGGGTATAAATCCGAGATCATCGATCAGTCAGATGGTGAAGAAGCCGGAATCAAAAGTGTGACCATTTCTGTGGAAGGACCTTACTCTTACGGGTATTTGCGCACAGAAAAAGGAGTACACCGGTTGGTTCGACTCTCCCCATTCGACTCAGCCCATCGCCGCCATACTTCCTTTGCTCAGGTGGAAGTGCTTCCGGTGGATCCCAACGCCGACGATGAAATTCACATCAATCCGGATGAACTCAAGATTGATGTGTATAAATCCGCGGGCGCAGGCGGACAGAACGTGCAAAAGAACGCCACTGCCATCCGTATCACGCATCTACCCAGCGGATTGGTTGTCTCCTGCCAGAATGAGAGATCACAGCTTCAAAACCGGGATAATGCCATGAAGGTATTGAAAGCCCGTCTGCTGGAGATCAAAGAGGTGGAGATGGAGAAGCAATTGTCTGAATTGCGTGGGGAATATCAGAAAACCGAATGGGGCAGCCAGATCCGATCTTACGTTCTACACCCATATCAGATGGTCAAAGACCACCGGACGGATTTTGAGATGGGAAATACGCAGGCAGTCCTGGATGGCGAACTGGACGGCTTCATCGAAGCATATCTGAAATTCAAGAATTAAAAACAGGATTGCTTCACCAGAAGCAATCCTGTTTTTCTGATCTGATTATTTATCGAGGATGCCGGCCATCGCCAGCAGATTGATATCCAGTGGTTTTTTCCCTGCGACAACCTCTTCCAATGGAGTGGATTTGATCTTGTTTCCCACCCACCCGCACAGAACCCCCAATTTGCCCTCTGCAAGGAATTCTACGGCTCCCATACCCAATCGGGTGCCAAGGATACGGTCATAGGCGCTGGGCGTACCACCACGCTGTGTGTGGCCAAGAATGGTCGCCCGCACTTCAAAACCCAGGCGTTCCTGGTGTTCAGTAAAATAGCTCACCAGGCCTGCCGCGTTATAGCGGGCTCCTTCGGCAACGACCACCAGAGCGTGCGCTTTCCCTTTCTCATACGCCTTTACCAACTTTTGGGCGATCTCTTCCGGATCCGTTTCCACCTCCGGCAAGACGATCGCCTCAGCACCCCCTGCGATACCGGTCATGAGGGCAAGGTAGCCGCAATTGCGACCCATGACTTCCAACAGGAATGCGCGTTGGTGCGATGAAGCCGTGACCTTCAACCGATCCATCGCTTCCAGGGCGATATTCAAGGCGGTATCGACTCCGATCGTGATATCGGAGCCAAAAAGATCGTTATCGATCGTGGATGCGATCCCGACGACAGGAAATCCTAGGAGATGCAAGGCGTGTGCGCCAGCTTGAGACCCATTTCCCCCGATGACGACCAGCGCTTCGATGTCGTTTTGATTCAGTACCCGGATCGCGTCTTTCTGCCCAGATTCGGTTTTAAAGTCAAGGCAGCGGGCGCTTCCAAGAACAGTTCCGCCATGTTGCATGATCCCACCGACATCCCGCCGGCCCATTGAGATCATATTACCGTGCAGCAGACCGTGGTATCCCAACCGGATGCCAAACACTTCCCATCCCTGATCAATACCACCGCGTACTACCGCGCGGATGGCTGCATTCATGCCAGGCGCATCGCCTCCACTGGTTAAAACCGCGATACGTTTCATCTTATCCTCCCAAAATACAAATCATCCAATGATTAGTGCTGTCAGAGTCCATTATAATCGTCTGAGGCGCTATGATATCATAATCGATCATGAGATCTGTTCGAATTGTTCGCTTAAATGAGGAGCTATGCCTGATTTCCGTGTAACCAAACATCCCATATTACCCATCACAATCAGACAGCCCGTCTCCATTTATTGGAAGGGTGACTTAATTCAAGCACAAACCGGGGACACGATTGCCTCCGCCCTTTTTGCCAATGGAATTCGCATCTTCGGTCATCACCACAAGGATGGCGCTCCACTGGGTATTTTTTGTGCCAATGGACAATGCGCGCAATGCCTGGTCCTGGCCAACGGACGACCGGTGAAAGCTTGCATGGAACCGGTGAGACCTGATCTACACCTCGAACCCATGGATGGCCTGCCCATTCTGCCTGAGGTTGTCCGGGAATCCTTCGAGTTACAGGATACTCAAGAACTGAAGGTTCCTGTTTTGATCCTGGGCGGCGGTCCCGCGGGACTTTCTGCCGCGATTGAATTGGGAAAATTGGGGATCCCCACTTTGTTAATTGATGATAAAAACCGGTTGGGAGGTAAGTTGGTATTACAAACCCACCGGTTTTTTGGTTCCATCAACGCGGTATACGCGGGTACGCGCGGAATAGACATCGCTGCCAGACTCCAAACGGAAGTCAACCAGTACCCTCTGGTCACCATCTGGGCGCAGAGCACCGCTTTGGCGGTCTTTTCGGATAAGAAAGTGGGGATTCTGCGTGAGGGAAAGGAATATGTGCTGGTCTCACCAGAAGTCTTGCTGGTCGCCACCGGAGCCCGCGAAAAATCACTTACCTTCCCTGGAAATTCTCTTCCGGGTGTCTTCGGAGCAGGCGCATTCCAGACCTTGCTCAACCGGGACCTGGTGAAGCCGTCTGAGAACCTCTTTATCATCGGCGGCGGTAATGTTGGTTTGATCGCCGGCTATCACGCCCTCCAGGCTGGCATCCAGGTGGTTGGATTGGTGGAAGCGTTACCCGAGTGTGGCGGATACAAGGTGCACAAAGACAAACTCTCACGGATGGGAGTGCCCATTTACACTTCCCATACCGTCTTGAGTGCCAATGGAAAAGAAACGGTAGAATCGATCACCATTGCCAAGGTTGGTTCAGATTTCAAACCCATTGCCGGCACCGAAAAATCTTTTGCTTGCGATACAGTCCTGGTTGCGGTTGGATTGGACCCTGTCAATGAATTCTATATTAAAGCGAAGGACTTTGGCCTGACTGCCCTCTCTGCTGGAGACGCAGAAGAAATTGCGGAGGCATCGGCTGCCATCTTTTCAGGGAAGATCAAAGGACTGGAGATCGCATCTCTCCTCGGACATGCCACAGGGGCGATACCAAAAACGTGGTACCACATGGCTCAGGTATTAAAATCCCGACCCGGGAAGAGTCCTTCCGAAGAGATACCAGAAATCAGTACCGGTGTGATGCCGATCATCCATTGTTCGCAAGAAATACCCTGCGATCCCTGCTCCACAATTTGCCCCCAGGGTTTGATCTACATCGAAAAAAATGATATTCGTCAGGTTCCCACCTTCCTGGGGAACAATTACTGTTGCAGCGGCTGTGAAAAATGCGTCAATATCTGCCCGGGTTTGGCCATCACCCTGGTCGATTATCACGATAATCCTGAATTCCCATTGGTTTCCATCCCGTATGAATTTCATTATGGACAAATCCAAAAGGGCGACATCGTCACCGTGATGGATACCTCGGGGAATGCATTACAGGAAGTGGAAGTGGCCGAGATCAGCGCCGCCCAATCCTCAGAAAAGACCATTATCGTTCGGGTTCTGGCGCCAAAATCGATCGCCCAGCAGATAGCCGGCATCCAGGTTCAAGAGATCCGCGATATTCAGCCGATGGATCATTATGTCAAACGGATTGAAGACGATACCATCGTATGTCGTTGCGAACGGGTGACAGCCGGTGAGATCAGGAAATTGATCAAGGAAGGCTATCGCGACTTGAATGAGATCAAAACGGTCACCAAGGCGATGATGGGCGCTTGCGGATCCAAGACCTGCAGTTCCTTGATCTACCGCTTGTTCCTTGATGAAGGGATCGATCCCGGTAAGGTGATGGCGCAAACCAAACGCCCCATCTTCATGGAAGTTCCACTGGGCATATTTGCGGGCATCAACCCGGAAGAGGAGGGTTAATATGGACCAGCGAACGTACGATGTCGTCATCATTGGGGCAGGTTCCATTGGAACACCCGCAGCGTATTATTTATCCCGTGAAGGCCTACGGGTTTTGGTCGTTGATTCCGCGCCGAGCGTTGGTCAGGGATCGAACAAGAAAGCTATCGGCGGCGTGCGTGCAACCCACTCAGATCCGGCAAAGATCAAACTTTGCCTCCGCTCCATTGAGATATTTTCCGGGTGGAAAGAAGAAACCGGAGATGATATTGAGTGGTTTCAGGGTGGATATTGTTTTGTCGCTTACCGGGAGCGTGAAGAGAGGATATTAAAAGACCTTTAAGCATCCATCATTCCTATCACCTGAATATTGACTGGTTGGATCAAAAACAGATGCGCGATGTGGTTCCTGACTTGAATCCGAACGGATTACTGGGCGGCACTTATTCGCCGGAAGATGGAAATGCCTCTCCTCTGCTCGCGATCCACTCGTTTTATGTTCAATCCATAAAGTATGGCGCAGAATATCTTTTCAATGAGCCGGTCATTGAACTCTTGAAAACTGGCGATCGCATTTCAGGAATCAGAACCAAGAATGGAAAATACTTCGGCGGAACAGTCATCAATGCTTCCGGCGCCTGGGCAAGGCCGATTTCGCAACTGGCTGGCCTGGATGTACCCGTCACACCGGACTCGCACGAATCAGCCATAACCGAACCGGTAGCCCGATTCCTTCGCCCCATGGTTGTCGATATCCGTCCTTCGCCCGGGTCGGCGAATTATTATTTTTACCAGCATATCACCGGGCAGATCATCTTCTGCATCACGCCAAATCCCAGCATCTGGGGGGACAATGTGCAGGAAACCAGCGATTTTCTCCCCATGGTCGCCAAACGGATGGTGGATGTGATGCCCCGTCTCAGCAATATCCGCGTCAGACGGACCTGGCGCGGCCTCTACCCGATGACGCCGGATGGTTTCCCGATTCTCGGTTGGGCTGACTCAGCTCCGGGTTTTCTCCTGGCGGTGGGAATGTGCGGGCAGGGATTCATGCTCGGACCTTCCGTGGGAGAGCTGCTCACCAGGATGATCGTCGGTAAACTGGATGATGAGGATAAAGCCATCCTGCAAGTTCTATCTCCGTCCCGGTCCTTCGCCGAAGCGGAAAAACTGAAATAGGGAGATTACCCAACGATGGATGAAAAAGTAATTCCGGTTGTTGAGTTGAGGAAATTTGTCGAGGCGGTATTTCTGAAGGCGGGAGTTCCACAACAAGATGCCACCATTTGCACGGATGTGCTCATTGCATCCGATCTGAGGGGAATCGAATCGCATGGCATCAGCCGTCTGAAAATGTATTATGACCGCATCAAGTCTGGCATCCAGTTCCCAGAGACCAAAATCGACGTGATCCGGGATGGTCCAACTACGGCGGTCTGGGACGGCAACCACGGCATGGGTCAAGTTATCGGTTACAGGGCGATGGAAGCAGCCATCGAGAAAGCTGCGAAATATCGGCATGGGATCTGTAGCGGTGCGCAATTCCACCCATTACGGCATAGCAGGCTACTACCCATTAATGGCTGTCAGAGCCGGCATGATCGGTTTGAGCGTGACGAATACCAGACCGTCCATCGCGCCCACTTTTGGGATCAAGCCAATGCTTGGCACAAATCCGATCGCGTTTGGAGCGCCCACCGATATGGAGTGTCCATTTCTGTTCGATGCGGCCACTTCCATAATCCAGCGTGGTAAGGTCGAAATCTATGCTCGAAAAGACAAATCCCTGCCGGATGGCTGGGTAATTGATCGTGATGGTCAATCCGCCCATGATCCGCACCAAATTTTGAAAGATCTGACCGAAGATACCAGTGCTCTGTTACCCCTTGGTGGGATCGGGGAAGAGTTCAGCGGCCACAAAGGTTATGGACTGGCTACCATCGTGGAAATCCTTTCCTCAGCGCTGCAGACAGGCGCGTTCCTGCACGGACTGACCGGGTTCGATTTTTCCGGTAAGAAGCAACCCTTCAAGATCGGTCATTTCTTTATGGCGATTTAGATAGAGAGCTTTCTTCCACTGGATGAATTCAAGAAAAATATTGGCGATCTGCTTCGCGAACTCCGCGATTCACCCAAAGCTGCCGGGGAAAAACAGATCTTCCTGGCAGGCGAAAAAGAATTCGAGAACGAAAAGCGGGTATTACAGGAGGGCGTTCCTGTTAGTCCCAGTCTGCAGAACGAACTCAAAATGATCCAGAGTGAGTTACAATTATTCGACTACCCATTACCCTTCCAGGTGTACTCAGGACATGATTAAAGGTATTGTTTTCGATTTTGATGGAACCATTTTGGATACGGAAGCGTCCAGCTACCAGGCCTGGTTGGATATTTATCGCGAATACCGGGTAGTCCTCCCCTTTGATCTCTGGTCTTCCACTGTTGGTACTTCCGATAGTTTTTTTGATCCTCTGGTCTACCTGGAATCCAGAATTGGCCAAAAGTTGGATGCCGATTTCATCCATCAGAAACATACACAATTGGAAACTGAGATCCTGAGAGATGCGAAACCCTTGCCGGGCGTGATGAGTTTACTGAAAGACTCCCAAGAAATGGGCATCATCCTCGGAATTGCTTCCAGTTCTTCCTTTGAGTGGGTGGACGGAAACCTGAAAATCCATGGTTTGAGGGACTATTTCAAAACGGTCGTCACCCGCGAACAGGTGACTCAGACAAAACCATATCCGTTCTTGTTTGAAAAAGCTGTGAAAGAGATGGGGATGTATCCATATCAGGTGATCGCGATCGAAGATTCTCCCCTTGGTGTGACCGCCGCCAAAGCGGCTGGCATCTTCACGATCGCCGTGCCGAATTCGGTTACCTGTCACCTTAAAATGGATCACGCGGATATGCAGATCAATTCTCTGGCAGATATTTCTCTCGCGAGCTTGCTGCAACAGATTTCCGTATAATACAGGCTTGTTTATCCCATTTTTTTGATTACACTAATATCAACCAAAACCGGTTAGGTTTTGATGAAGAAAGCGTACCTGTGAAGTTAGAGAACCTGTTAGCAAGCCTTCCTGATGCATACAACCTGGTCGACCGGGAGATGATTTAACGCGCCTATAAACTCGCGGATAAAGCTCATGAAGGCCAGAAGCGTGCATCGGGTGAGCCCTACATCTCTCACTGCCTGGCTGTCGCGGCTATCCTGGTGGAGATGAAAGTGCCTCCCGAAGTGATCGTGGCCGGTCTGCTTCACGATACCGTGGAAGACACGGAAGTGACGCTGGACCAGATCCGCAACGAATATGGTGATGAAATTGCCAAATTGGTGGATGGCGTCACGAAGCTCACCAATCTACCCCGGGTTTCACGGGCAGATCAGCATGTGGATAACGGAGTGATCGTCAAGGAAATGGATGACCAATCCATTTTTGAAGAAGATGAAACCTCGGCGCAAAAATCTCGCAGGCGTGATCTAAAGACTGAGACGCTCCGTAAAACTTTTCTGGCAATGGGTGATGATATCCGCGTGGTGCTGATCAAGCTGGCTGACCGCCTGCATAACATGCGTACCCTCGGTTATATGCCTGAATCAAAACGGCTCCGTATCGCGCAGGAAACACTGGAGATATTTGCTCCACTGGCAAATCGCCTGGGTATCTGGCAGATCAAATGGGAATTGGAAGACCTCGCTTTCCGGTATGTTGATCCAGAAAAATACAAAGAGATCGCCGAACAACTGGCCGAAAAAAGGGAAAACCGGGAAAATCAGATTAAAAACACCATCGATAACCTGATCCAACACCTCACTCAGGCAGGGATCAAGGTGGAGATCAGCGGCCGGCCGAAACATATCTATTCGATCTATAAGAAAATGATGGAAAAAGGGAAATCGTTTGAATTGGTCAGGGACCTTCGGGCAGTCCGGTTGATCGTACCGGATATTCCATCCTGTTATGCCGCATTGGGTGTGATCCATACCCACTGGCGGCCTATCCCCCATGAATTTGATGATTATATTGCCGCGCCTAAAGATAATTTTTATCAATCACTGCATACAGCAGTGATCTATGATGATGGCAAACCGCTGGAAGTGCAGATCCGCACGCCGGAAATGCACCAGAATGCAGAATATGGTATCGCCGCGCATTGGCGCTATAAAGAAGGCCGTAAACGGGATGATGAATTCGAACAACGGGTGAACTGGCTTCGACGGCTGATGGACTGGCGAAAGGATGTCGATGATGCCCAGGAATTCATGGAAGGAATGAGGACCGATGTGTTCCAGGATCGGGTTTATGTCTTTACTCCCCGTGGCGATATCATTGATCTGCCCAGCGGATCGACACCCATTGATTTTGCCTATCATGTCCATACAGAAATTGGTCATCGCTGCCGCGGGGCGAAGATGAATGGCAAATTGGTCACCCTGGATTACACGCTCAAAACTGGCGATCAGGTTGAAATCCTAACCGCAAAGCAAGGCGGTCCATCCCGCGATTGGTTGAACCCAAATCTGGGATTGGTCACCACACAGCGCGGGCGGTCGAAGATCAAGCAATGGTTTAAGAAACAGGATTATGACCAAAATGTGGCCCAGGGCAAGATCATGATGGAGCGGGAATTCCGCCGATTGGGTTTGGTTGACGTTGATCTACTCTCAACTAATGGCAGGAATTTGATCTTCACGATCCAGAAGATTTTTATCAGGCGATTGGTTGCGGTGATGTCTCTATCGGAAGGATCATCAGGCAAGATTTCTGAGAGTGAAAAAGAAAAGGTCGAAGAGATACTTGCACCCCACCCGGCTACATCGACCAAAATCACGGAAGATACCGTTACTGTTCTGGGATTAAAAGGGCTTCTGACCACAGTGGCGAGATGCTGTAATCCGGTGCCCGGGGATGAAATCATTGGCTATATCACCCGCGGCCGCGGGGCGACCATCCACAGGCAGGATTGCCCCAATATATTGCGCTTACGCGAACGGGAGCGGATCGTCAAGGTGAGCTGGGGTGAACCTGTCCGCACCTACCCGGTTTCCGTCCAGATAAAAGCTTATGATCGACAGGGATTGATGGGAGATATCTCATCCATTCTGACAAATGAGAGTATCAATTTAGTGGACATTAATTTAAAAATCAATCATAATCTGGCAGTCATCAATGTCATTCTGGAAGTTGGCGATATTGTCCAGTTGAGTCGGATTTTGACGAAAATTGAAAATTTGCAAAATGTAATGGAAGTTCACCGCGTTCGAGGTGGATAATTGCTTTCTACAGGGGGTTTACGGATTTGATATCTTACGGTAAAATCGCAGCCGCAATGATAGAGTATGCATGGGGTATATGAAGAAGTCCAATTTCGCCATCCTCATTCTGGGGATCGCCGGAATGCTGGACGCTGGCTACCTATCATGGGCAAAACTGGTGAATACCGTCGTCGTCTGTGCTCCTGGCTTTGGTGATTGTAACTCTGTCAATAACAGTAGCTATGCTGAACTTTACGGTATTCCGGTAGCGTATCTTGGTTTTCTGAGTTACTTTCTCATTACGGTATTGGTTTTAATATTGATTTAAAAGAAAAGTGAGATACTTTGGATCAATCATCTGATTTTTGTCATCACTCTGGTAGGAGTACTGTTCTCGGGATACCTGACCTATATCGAACTGGCGGTCTTGGATGCCATCTGTATTTATTGTGTCGTATCGGCCGTTTTGATGTTGATTTTGTTTGTAATTTCTCTTTACAAAACCATAAAGTTGTTAAATAATTAAGCCTTATTTGAGGAGAAGAGAGCTATGCCAAGAATTCGCTGCCACTATCTTGATTGCGCTTTATTGGATGATGGTTATTGCAGCGCCGCCCAGGTTGAATTTGATCCTGATTCCGGATGTCTGACCTATTCGCCCAATGCCGAACTGGCAACCGATGAAGATTGGGATGAAGAGGAAGAAGAATTGGAAGAATGGGATGAAATGGGCGCTGACGAAGATGAAGACGAAGACCTATGGATGGACGACGACGAAGAATATTGAGTTTCATCGCCGATGAATGCAAAAAAGATGGCTACTCAGCCATCTTTTTTTATTTGAAAGAAGATTTGCTTGACAGAAGGATAAGATTTGATCCCAGAAACCATCAAAATTGAATAAATTCCATCAAATTCTTGTTGACAGTCAAAAAAATTGGTGTATAAAAATAGATAGTATGTGGTTCTTGATTTTGTAATGGCCGTTAGAAACCGACTTGTGCATCATTGGGTGCTCAGGTCGTCTTTCGTTTCGATGCTCCTTACAGGACAAGACCATGGCAGCCAGTTTTAATTTATAAGGAGTGAGGAATGAGCGACAGAGTTCAAGGTACCGTCAAGTGGTTTAATACCACCAAAGGCTATGGCTTTATTCAGCGCGATGGAGAACCGGATGTATTTGTCCATTATTCATCCATCACCGGCGATGGGTTCAAGAATCTCGAACAAGGCCAAGCCGTCGAATTTCAGGTAGAAAAAGGTCCAAAAGGGCTTCAGGCATCTAACGTCATCCTCCTGCAATAGGATTTTACCTTCCTTGGCAGACAGGATCCTGCACCTGTCTGCCTTACCTGAGCTAACCTGAATATAGAAGAGAAGCAGAACTTTGGTTCTGCTTCTCTTTTTGTTAATTAGAATTTGGATTTATTTCTTATTGGTAAACCCGGGATTGATCAGGGATAACCAGTAGCCGATACCCAGGAGTGCGACGGAACCTATGATGGCAAAACCGATCCGCAATGGACCCAGCTTCCAAAAATCCCAACCAACAGCCAGTGACAGGGCATGACCCAGCCAAAAACCACTCCCACTCAGAGCTAGATAGAGTAGTAACCGCCAGACGCCGCCATCCTTCCACAGATGAAATGCAGCACCTAGCATGGTTGAGATCAAAAAACCGAAAAGAAATGCGGGTAGGGTCATAAGATACCGTTCGTATTATACAATAATCCCCCCACCCAAACAAATTTGGTCCTGATAAATCGCAGCGATTTGACCAGGTGCAATATCGCCCACAGGTTCGTCGAAAACCACATGAACTGTCTTCTCCTCAAGGTGAATCACAGCTTTCCGTGGAATGGAGGAATAACGAACTTTCACCTCCCCAATAAAATCATCAGAGGCGAGAGGTTCGAGCCAGTTCACATTGACCAGATCCAGTTCCGCCAACCGGGTGTCTTCTTTCGCTCCAACTATCAATCGGTTTGTGGGATATTCCTTTGCCACCACATAATATGGATACTTGTAAGCTATGCGCAAACCCTTCCTTTGTCCGATGGTGTAGTGCGCCAGACCGGTATGCGCCCCCAATACTTTCCCGTCCAAGCTCACGATCTCGCCCGGCAGGTTCTGCCCCGGGGCATATTTCTCCAGGAACTGGCGGTAATCCAGCTCGCCCAGAAAGCAAAGGTCCTGGCTGTCAGGCCGGTTGGCTGTGGGTAATCCCCAGGCGGCGCATTTGGCACGGACTTGTTCCTTGAGAAAATCACCCGCCGGCACATAGGTCCTTTCGAGGTACTCTCTGGGGAGCATCGACAAGACATACGACTGGTCTTTTTTGCCATCCAATCCGCGTAATAAGTGCATATTCTGTGAACTGCGATCAATTCTCGCATAGTGTCCGGTGGAAATCCCTGCGGCTCCAAATTTCTCTGCCTGGTTCAATAAGATTTTCCAGCGGATTTCCGTATTGCAGACGATGCACGGATTTGGCGTGATCCCCTGGGCGTATCCCCGCAGAAAATACTCCACTACTTTTTCCCGGAATTCAGCGCGGGCATCCACAACGTAAAATGGGATATCCAGCAGCGCGGCCACCCTTCTCGCCATGATCATAGCGTCTGGCGAGCAGCAGCGATTCAATTCTTCCTGGCCCTCTTCAGCCCACAGACGCAGCATGATGCCGATAACGTCAAAACCCTGCTCCTTCAGAAAAGCAGCCGCGAAAGAACTGTCCACTCCCCCGCTCATCCCGACGATAATGGAATCTGTCATTTGTGTTTACTGATTCTTCGCTTTGGCAACCAGATCGGGAAGGACCTGGCAAAAATGTTCGATGTCTTCATTACGGGATTCCCTTCCAAGGCTTACCCGTAAGGATCCTAATGCAGTTTTGGGATCGATCCCGATGGCGATCAGTACTTCTGATGGCTGGGGATCGCCGGTTTTACAGGCAGACCCAGACGAGCAGGCAAACCCGGCATGATCCAATAAAGCGACCAATGTATTCCCATCTACTCCAGGAAATACAAAACTAGCATGGTTGGGAAGCCGTTCAATTGGATGCCCGGTCAGTATTGCATTCGGAATGGTCAGTTGAACTGTCTGTATTAAGTGATCACGCAGATTCGAGAGGGTTTTAGAGTCTGTGATACGCTTTGCGACCGCGATCTTCAGGGCTGCCGCCATACCGACGATATAGGGAATGTTTGATGTCCCTGCCCGAAAACCTCGCTCATGAGAACCCCCGGTCTGGATGGGTTGAATGGGAGTTCCTTTGCGGATGAAAAGCACACCAACACCTTTCGGGCCGTAGAATTTATGCGCGCCTATCGACAACAGATCGACAGGCAAGTCATTGAGATCGATCTTCAGTGGTCCGGCAGCCTGAACCGCATCCGTGTGGAAAAGGACACCCTTTTTATGACAGAGTCCTGCAAGTTCCCGAATTGGATTGATCGTGCCAATCTCATTATTCGCAAAAATCGCGCTGACCAGGGCGGTTTGGTCAGTCAGTAATTGATCGAGATCACCCATCTCTACCATGCCATATGAATTCACTCGAACCAGGCTTCTTGAAAACCCAAAATTACGGCTGAGGTCGGTCACCGTCTGGAGCACAGCCGGGTGTTCCACACCGGTTGTGATGAGATGATCCTTCCCAGATCGTTTTCGGGCAGCAAAAGCAGCCCCTCGGATGGCCAGATTGTTACTCTCGCTACCTCCGGAGGTGAAAAATATCTCCTCGGGCAGGCAATTCAAACAACCTGCAATATCTGCTCGGGCTTGCTCCAACGCAGCTTCCGCCCGCTGCCCGAAGCGGTGTACGGAAGAGGGATTGCCGTAATCCTGATTGAAATAAGGCAGCATCACTCCTATTACTTCCGGAGCTACAGGAGTGGTGGCGCAATAATCGAGGTAAATGTGTTTCATGTTGGACATAGGATGAGATTATAGCATTTTCACAAAGGTTATTGGTTGATTATATCCATTGATATAATTGAACTATCTTTGCTGTACAAGGGAGGTCCGATGACCGCGAAAATTCTTTTTGGGACAGATGGTTGGAGAAGTGAGATCGCCGAGGATTATACATTTGCCAATGTCCGGCGGTGTACACAGGGTTTTGCCGAATATTTGAACTCCAAAGGGAAAAATGGATCGTGGGTGGTCGTCGGCTATGATAAACGTTTCCAATCGGAGAATTTTGCTCTGGCAGCAGCCAGTGTATTGGCAGGGAATGGTTTCCATGTATATTTGACCGATAAGGCTACACCAACACCTGTTATCGCCTACTCTGTAGTCAATCTTAAAGCAGCCGGTGCGGTCAATATTACCGCGTCACACAATCCACCCACAGATAACGGATTCAAAGTCCGAAACGAATTTGGGGGCGCCATCGACCCGGAAGGGTTGAAGTACATCGAAGCGAAAATCCCGGATCGGATCGAGGATGTAAAGCTGATTCCACCGGAAGATGGGATCAAGAATGGCACGATTGTCTTATTTGATGCCGCTCCGGCCTATATCGATCACATCAACCACCTGGTGGACATCGAAAAAATCAGAAAAGCTGGATTGAAAATCGTGATCGACGCCATGTGGGGAAATGGCGGCGGTTGGTTCAGCGGTTTATTAAATGGTGACGCCACAGAGGTGGTTGAGATCCATAACACCAGAAATCCGATCTATCCCGAGATGAAACGCCCGGAACCCATCCCACCCAATATCGATGTGGGATTGAAAACCACTGTGGAACAGAAAGCTAATGTGCTCTTGATCACCGATGGGGATGCAGATCGAGTTGGTTTTGGGGATGAGAACGGGGTATTCATTAATCAATTACAGGCGTATGGTCTCCTGGCGTTTTATTTATTGGAAGTACGCAAACAGCGCGGGCCGATCGTGAAGACCCTTTCCACAACCAGTATGCTGGAAAAGCTGGGTAAAATCTACGATGTGCCGGTCATCGAAACCGGGGTCGGATTTAAGTATGTCGCGCCAAAGATGCTCGAGGTGGACGCCATGATCGGCGGTGAGGAATCCGGTGGATATGCATTCCGGGGCAATGTGCCCGAACGAGATGGAATCCTGGCAGGATTATACTTCCTCGACTTCATGGTGACCACCGGGAAAAAACCATCTGAGCTGTTACAGGCGTTGTTTGAGAAAGTGGGAGCACACTATTACGACCGGATCGATACAAGCTTCAAAGGTGATCGTGCGGAGCGGGAAAAGGCGATCATCAATGCAAAGCCAACTCATATCGCGGGCATCCGCGTAAAGGGACTCAATACCTCCGATGGATACAAATTCGAACTCGAAGATGGCGGATGGCTGTTGATCCGGTTTTCCGGTACGGAGCCCATCATAAGGGTATATTGCGAGACCACCCAAAAGGACAAAGTCAAGAATATCCTTCAGGATGGTCTGAAGATCGCAGGAATCTGACCTTTGTCCCGATATATTGACACCCATTGCCATCTGGATCTGCCCCATTTTGATTCAGATCGTGCCGAGGTTGTTCAACGTGCAATCGACTCTGGAGTTGACTTGATGGTCAACCCCGGAGTCGATCTTCTATCCTGCCGGAAGATATTGACCCTGACCCGGCTTCATCCACAGATTATTCCCGCCGTTGGAATCCACCCAAATGATTTGAATGATGGGTACCGATCCGATATTAAAGAATTACGCCAGATACTACGCTCTGAAAATGTGGTGGCAATCGGGGAAATCGGGCTGGATGATTACCATAAACGGGTCCCTGGGGACTTGCAGATCAACGGACTGCAGGCGCAATTGGATCTGGCAGATGAGTTCTCATTACCCGTCATCATCCATTCCAGAAATGCATTGGAACAGATCACACCCATTTTGGATGAATGGTCATCCCGGCGTGATTCTACGGGGTTCAAACCGCCATTCGGTGTGATGCACTCGTTTGAGGGAGGCCTGGTTGCCGCCAGGCATTTCATTGAGATCGGATTTTTGATCAGCCTGGCCGGTCCGGTGACATATAAGAATGCTGCGCAAAAGATCGAAATCGCGCTTGAAATTCCACTCAATTCCCTGCTTTTAGAGACGGATAGTCCTTACCTGACACCCGTTCCATTTCGGGGTAAAAGAAATGAGCCATCCTATCTACCCCTAATCGGACAGAGAACAGCTATAATCAGAGAGTGTAAGGAAGTGGTTATCATGGATGCAACCTCTCGAAACGCCCAAGCGCTTTTCTTATTGGAGTAATTATTTGAGCCAGACAACTTTCTATACCCCAATTCAGGCCGAATTAGCAGAAGTGGACCAATTAATGCGTTCACAGGCTCAGGATTATCATCCTGACCTGCAAAAAGCCCTGGATATCATCCTCACATCCGGTGGTAAGCGGATCCGGGCGGCGATCACCTTACTGGTTGGAAAAATGCACGGCGCGGATCCTCATGCCAGCATTCTGTTAGCCGGAGCGATTGAGATGCTGCATACCGCCACCCTGGTTCATGATGACCTGATCGATGGTGCCTTGCTCAGGCGTGGAACTCCCACTTTGAATTCACAGTGGTCTCCGGGAGCGACCGTGCTAACCGGGGATTTTCTCTTTGCTCGGGCAGCCAAGCTCGCGGCAGACACCAATAATGTGGAAGTAATGCGAATATTCGCCGAGACACTCGGAACCATCGTCAATGGCGAGATTACTCAGTTATTCTCAAAACGATTTCTGGCTGACCGGGATGTGTATTACAAGCGAATATATGCCAAAACAGCTTCCTTATTTGAAACCAGCACCCGAGCAGCGACTATCTTAAGTCACGCAAATCCGGAAGTCGTCTCGCAAATGGCGAAATTCGGGCACGCGATAGGCATGTCATTCCAGATCGTGGATGATATCCTGGATTTTAATGGGGAACAGGTCACCCTTGGAAAACCGGTTGGGAATGACCTCCGGCTGGGATTGATCACATTGCCGGCTCTATACTACCTCGAGGCCAATCAGACAGATCCAAATGCGGTCGCGTTGGTAAATCAAAAATACCTCGAAGATGAAAAGCAGACGAAAGAGCTGATCCGCGCGATAGTGGAAAGTGATAGCACCCAGAAAGCTCATCGAGAAGCGTCCACCTTCGTGGATGAGGGGATTAGTTATCTGCACAAGCAGCCACAAAGTGAATACAGGGATAGCCTAGAGAGTATTGCCCGCTATATCATCTCCAGGAATGTGTAATCACCGATCGAATAATGATAAAAACACAGCCCGCTAAATCAGCGGGCTGTGTTAATTCATTCCAAATCTAGAGAACCATGTCCGTTGGAATGCGGAAGTTCGCGTTGGCTTTCTTGACCGCGTCAGGTACATCGAAAACCAGGTCAGAACCGATCATCTGTTTGGCAAAATTCTTGACGCTGGTATCCCAGTATTTTTTGGTCACATAGTAGACCCGGGCTCCACCCAGTTCATGCTGGTATTCTGGCCAGGGGTAAGAGGGTTGAGCCATTTCAAGTCCGGCCATCCGCCAGCCATTATAGCTTTCAAAAGTCGACCACCACTCGTCTGCACCGAGGATTTCCAGGGCGTAGTACGTCTTGGCGTAGTACATTGCCCAACCAATTCGGCCGCGGCGGGAAAAGGTCATGGTGTGGAGGCTGATCGCGATATCCTCATTCATCATGCGCCCATTTGCAAAGCCGGCTAATTGGCCATCGATGGTACCAATCAGGGTAAAGGGATCTTTTAAACGGGAACGGTACTGTCCAAGAATTTCAGCATAAACCCGAGCACCGACGATATCATAAAAATCCTTTTCGACTTCCATGACTTTCATCATGTACTCAAGCAGAGGAGCGACATCGTCATTCTTCATTTCCCGGATATATAAGATCCGGTCATCTTTGAGGGTGATCATCGCTTCAGGCCATGGTTTCAAGTCCATCGCAGGCGCCTGGAGTAAAGGTTCAATCTCACGGACATCAATTGTTAATTGTTCTTCCGATATTTTCTCTGGTGGCTCGAGTCTCATTGATAATCTCCTTCAAGGAATTGTAAAACAGAATACCTATTCCGTTTAGATAGTTCATTGTATTAACGCGAGTAATTTGTGTCAAGTATCAGGAAAAATGCCCTCAGTCATCGAATTTGTCCATTATTCCCAATGCTATGTATGACAAAATACAAAATTAATGTGATATTAGTTCAACATATGTCAGATTGATTTTTCAATTTTCCTTTGCTATACTGATTTTTGACCTCACCCTGGCAGTTTCTTAAAGAATTTTGAATATTTCTGTCAGTTTAGCGTCCTGGTCATTTCGAATCTGATTATAAGGATTAACCTTAGCCGTAATGTTCGATTTACCAAGCTCCAACAACAAGCCTACTATTGAATCTATACATCTGGTTTATTCAACCTGTCGATAGGTAATACTAACGGCAGGTTTTTTTAATCTATTCATTAAATCCGGTCTTTGCTTCATAAGACCACAATCTCCTGGAGGTTTGCATGGCTGTGATTAAAGCTGAAATACGGACTGGTGTGTATTATGATTTTGCGTTTCTGATGCAGTTACAACGCAATCTTTCTGATTTGCCCGGTGTGGAAGATGCGGGTGTGATCATGGGTACCGAATCAAATAAAGAACTGCTGGCTCATATTAACCTTGTTTCACCTGAAGTAGATGCAGCGAAACCTGACGATCTGGTGGCTGTTGTCCGAGCTGATAATGAAAAGCAGCACTGGCTGCCCTGGCTCAGGTGGAAGATATGCTCAAGAAAAAGAAAACAGCATCCGACTCGCAATCATTGCCCAAAAGCATTGAATCCGCCGCAGAAAATCTCCCGGAAGCCAGTTGGACTTTGATCTCTGTGGCTGGCCGTTATGCTGACATTGTTGCCCATGATGCACTTGATCTTGGAAAACATGTCTTTCTTTTCAGTGACAATGTCTCTGTTGAAGCTGAGATCGAGCTAAAAAAGAAAGCGGCGGAAAAAGGTCTGCTCGTGATGGGTCCTGATTGTGGAACCGCCATCGTTCGCGGTATGGGACTTGGATTTGCCAATAAAGTCCGTCTTGGACCCATCGGTATGGTTGCCGCTGCCGGAACAGGATTGCAGCAGGTTTCTTCGCGTATCGCTCAATTAGGCAGCGGAATGACCTATGGTATTGGCACCGGTGGACGTGATCTTTCGGAAAAAGTAGGTCGCAAACATTCAGCCAGGGTATTGATATCCTCAACCGCGATGATGAGACAAAAGTGATCGTTCTGGTTTCCAAACCACCGGCTCCAGTGGTGGCGGAAAAAGTACTAAAACAGGCGAAAAGCCAAAAAACCAGTTGTTGTTTGCTTTATTGGCCGTACACCCGAAAATAATCAGGAAGGCAACCTTTATTTTGCCGGCAGTCTGGATGCAGCAGCGGAAATCGCCGTTGAACTAACCAAAGACCTATCCGGAAAACTGGCCATTGAATTATGCAACAAAGCGCCGCCGCTGAGTTCAAAGTTGATGTCACCAAATTCGCTAAAGGTCAAAAATACCTCCGTGGATTTTTCTCCGGTGGAACGCTTGCTTATGAAGCCCAATATATTTTGGAAGATTATCTTCCGAAAGTCTGGGCAAATTCTCCACTTCGTAAAGAAAATAAACTTGCCAAATTCCTTGTCAGCCAGGAACATTCCATTGTTGATCTTGGGTGAAGATGAATTCACCGTTGGTCGTTTGCATCCGATGATGGACAATGAATTACGTGTTCGCCGATCCTCGAAGAAGCAGCCATGATCCTCGGTCGCTGTCATCATGCTGGATGTCGTCATTGGATATGGTTCACACCCGAATCCAGCCGAGGAATTGGCCTGCAGTTGCAAAAGCAATCCAAACTGCGCAAGAAAGCAGGTCGTCATCTGGAAGTCGTCGCAGTAGTCACCGGTACCGATGATGATCCACAAGGCTTGCGGAACCAGATCGCCCAAATGGAAGCCGCTGGTGCCTGGGTAAGCACATGCAATGAAGAAATTGTTCGCTATGCCGGTGCGATCTTGCAAGGCATTGAATCCCAATGATGTCGTTCCCGCTTCCTAACAGCCAAAAGCTGCCAAACCAGCTAGTTGCAGCCAATCCGTGCCTGAATTCAAATTCAACCAGCGATCTGGATATGCTTCGGAAAGATTTGAAGCAATCAATCTCGGTCTGGAATCCTTTGCCAAAATCTGGTTGCACAGGGTGTTCCCACTGTTCATGTTGACTGGAAACCACCGGCTGGTGGAAATGAAAAACTGATGCGCATTCTCGCCAACATCAAACGCCATCAGGCGAGCCTGAAGAAATAACCGGAGGAAATTATGTTCTTAGATATCGAAAAAGCAAATAAAGTAGCTCTTGAACAGATGATGGATGCCCGCCCTATGCTCACCGGCGTTGGCCTGGCAAAAGATTTGATCCCTGGGATGAAATCCAATCTACTTACTCCATGCTGGCCCTCCGATCACCTATGATCGGATGGCTGGTCCTGTCAAAGGCGCCATTTGGGGTTGTCTGATGTACGAAGGTCTTGGCAAGAATATCTGGAAGAAGCTAAGAAACTGGCAGCTTCCGGTAAGATCGAGTATGCTCCCTGCCATCATCATGCTTCTGTCGGTCCGATGGCTGGTTTGATTTCTCCATCATTCATGGTCTATGAGGTGGAGAACACCAACTCACGGCAACAAAGCATACTCCGGTTTGAATGAAGGTCGTGGCAAAGTACTTCGGATGGGTGCCTACAGCGAGGATGTCCTTGGATAAATTGCATTTGATGAATGAAATCATGGGACCTGTTCTGGATAAAGCTATTAAAGAACTGGGTGGTATTGATATTCGTGCCATGCTTTCGCAAGGCATTACATATGGGTGATGATGGACATAACCGCCTGGATGCCTGCTCAGTTCTCTTTACGAAAGAACTTGCTCCAGCAATCGCCAAAGTATGCGATGACAACCAGACAGGCTATATGAAATCATCAAATTCCTTGGTGAAAATGCACTCAGCATCCTGAACCCGGTGATGGCTGCTGCTAAAACCATGGCTGATGCAGCCGCAGGCATCGAAGACTCCACTATTGTCACAACGATGGCACGCAATGGTACTGATTTTGGCATCCATGTCAGCGGTTTGGGTGATCAATGGTTTACTGCTCCCGTCACCCATCGTCAAAGCTCTATACTTCCCGGGCTTCACTGAAAAAGATGCCAATCCGGATATTGGTGACAGTGTCATCACCGAAACAGCAGGTTTTGGTGGATTTGCCATGGCTTCAGCACCAGCACTGGTTACTTTCATCGGTGGAACAGCCAAAGATGCAATCAGCACCACCTATGATATGTACGAAATCACATATGGCGAGCATAAATCCTTAACCATTCCCTACCTTGATTTCCGTGGAACCCCAACCGGTGTTGATATTCGCAAAGTTGTCGAAAAAGGAATTGCCCCTCGCGTAAATACCGGTGTAGCTCATAAAGATCCGGGTGTTGGTCAGGTTGGAGCAGGTGTTGTAGTCGCTCCAATGAAATGTTTGAAGAAGCTGTCGTCGCTTTTGCAGAAAAATACGGCTTCTAATTAATCCAATATTCTAATACTCAAACTGGAGGATATGTATGGATCGAGAAAGTTTTATCAAAATGATGAGTGATGCCAAAATTGTATGATCTTACCCAGGGGTGCAGTATCTTTACTACCACCTTGGCCGTTCGAAAAATCACTTGAAGTTCACTTTTTCAAACGCTTGACCGGTGCTTATGGCGGTGGAGCAGGTGCGAATGGACAGATCTTGAATTGGAGCAATACTGTCGGTACCCATCTGGTTGGTGAACGTGCCTTCCATTCCGGCATGCGCGCCATTTCTGACATTCCCTCTGACCGATCTTACCGGTGAAGGTGTCGTCGTTGATATTTCTGATGTGGTTGAAGACTATGGTTTCTACACACCGGAAATGATCACGAAAAAAGTGACCGTCAAAAAAGGTGACATTCTGATCATCAATACCGGATACCATCAGTATTCCTGGGATCAGCCAGATGTCTTCAATCCAAATGCCCAGGGTGGTGTTGAAAACAAAGATTTTGGTTTCTATGTCCGCCATCCAGGTCCATCCCCTGAATTCTACCAGTGGGCTATGGATATGAAATTGAAACTGGTTGGTGTTGACTGCGGTTGTGCCGAACACCCGATGAACACACCCATTCGCCGTTTCCATGAGAATCACTTCAAGAAAGCAGAAGAAAAACTCATTGCGAAATACGGTAAAAAATGGGATGAAATGTTCCCAACAGGATGAATATTACACCTTGACCCATATCACCCTGCCCAAAGCCCACATGCTTTTCGTGGAAGCCATTGTGGGTGAGATCGACAAACTCAAGAACAAACGTGCCTGGATCTCTGTTCAACCAATTCCATTCATGGAAGTGGAAGCTGCCTGGGCTCGTGTATGTTGCATGGACAGCTCCGGATGGAATGACTGAAGACGCGATTTCTTGAAAGAGATGAACTCCTCCAAGATGCTTGATCTGTCTGTCCCATTCAGCGTTCAATCACCCCAGTGGGCGAACTATGAACCACTTTACGGTAAAATACACCAAACGTGTTGGCGGTCAATTCTTTGGTATGGGTCGCAATGGATCCATTTGTAATGCCTCCATCCACCTTGCCACCCATATGGATGGCGAGAAACACTTCTATCCCGATGGTCGCACGATTGGACAGGTTCCTTTGGAAGAATGGGTTGGTCCTGGTGTCATTGCTGATATCTCCGAGTCTGGTCAGCAACTCGTCTGTTTACACACCTGCGATGATTGAAAGTGTTGTTGATATCCATGAAGGCGATATCCTCATCATCAAGACCGGTTGGTACAAATTTGGCTGGATCAGCGAGGATTCCGATGAATTCCGCTATATGATCAAACATCCAGGTCCATCACCTGATTTTGCTGAATGGGCTGCCAAAATGAAGATCAAATGGATCGGTATCGATTGTGTTGCCGCCGACCACCCGATGAATACCATTCAGCGAATCTGGCACCCGAAAACTTTTGAAGAAGCGAATGCCAAATTGAAGAAAGATTTTGGCAAAGATTGGGATGAAATGTATCCTCTGGATCAGTACTATCAGGATATGCATCTACAATCTGTTCCCGAAGAAGATTGTCCATGCAGAAAACCTGGGCGGTCAACTTGCTAGATACCCAAGTGGTCGTTACTACATCGGCTGTTTTGTTCAAAAAGCCATGGAAGTCGAATCCATGTGGGGACGCTTTGTAGCCTTCAAAGAAGGATAGTACTGAACCATGACTCTCACAGAGAGGATTAATCCTTCCTGTGAGTTGTATCTGATATTTATCCATCTGATTTGCATAGGAGGAGGAATTAATGAAACCAGCCTCTTTTGAATATTTTGCACCATACCAGTATTGAAGAAGCCTGGATCGACATTGCTGAAGTCGGTGATGATGGTGGTAAAGTATCTGGCTGGTGGTCAAAGTCTTGTCCCTGCCATGAATTTCCGCCTGGCACAACCAACTGCCCTTGTTGATCTGAATGAATTAAAGGAATTATTTTATATTAAACCTTCTCCAAACGGTGGATTGCTCATCGGTACGATGACCAGGGATACAACGGTTGAATTGGATCCGCATGGTTGAAGAACTCGCTCCAATGATTCCGGAATGTCTGCATTGGCTGGCTCACCCGCACAATTCGAAATCGGGGCACGTTTGGTGGCGCTTTAGCTCATGGTGATCCAGCCGGTCAATTTCCAGTGGTTGCTTCGCATTGAATTTCAATTTGCATATCAATCAGTAAAACCGCAGATCGATGGGTCGTTGCAGATGATTTTTTTGTATCCATGTATACACCAATGTCATGGAAGCAAATGAAATGCTGACTGAGATCGGAAGTTCCCGCATTAGCTACAACATACTGGACTTCAGCTTCAAGCAGATAGCCCGGCAGGCAGGAGCATCCGCTCTTGTGGGTGTCGCTACCATTATTACACTTGATGAAAAAGATGTCTGAACGATGGCAGGACTGGCCTTCATGGGTGTCTCCGAAATACCAGTTCTTGTCTGAAGAAGCATTAGCAGCTCCTGGTAGGTCAAAACTTACAGCATGAACTTATCCGGATGCCATTGAAGCCATGTGTAGCAAATGAACTTGATCCAGGACCGGATATTCATGCTACTCCGCCGAATATCGCAGCCATCTGGCCCGTGCCCTTGGTATCGATGCAGTCGACCGAAGCAATTCGCCAGAGCGAAGAAATAGGAGGTCAGATATGAGCGAACCTATCAAAATTAAAGTCAAAGTCAATGGAACAGAATATACAACGCTCTGTGGAACCTCGTTTACTCTTGAGTGATTTCATCCGCTACGAAGCTGGGTTTGGCTGGAACTCATGTTGGTTGTGAGCATGGAGTTTGTGGAACCTGCACAATTTTATTGGATGGTATAACCGCACGATCATGCCTTACTTTCGCTGTTCAAGCTAATGGCCATGAAGTCGAAACTGTTGAAAGTCTTGGGACACCGGAAAATATGCATCCCATCCAGCAAGCATTCCAGGAAAAACACGGCGCTCAATGTGGTTTCTGCACTCCTGGTATTCTGATGACGATGACAGCATTTCTGAAAGAACATCCAAATCCGACCCTGGAAGAGATCCGTGAAGGAATTGATGGAAATCTTTGCCGTTGCACTGGATATCAGAACATCATCGAAGTCGGTAAAACTGGCAGCTGAAAAAATGGCTGCACCCGTGAAGAAATAGTAGAAAGGTAATCACCATGGAAAAGAAATTTCTTGGACAACGAATAAAAAGAAATGAAGATCCGCGGATCCTGACTGGACGGGCAAAGTATATAGCGGATATTGACATATCCCGATATGCTTCATGCTGCTTTCTTGCGGAGTGATTATCCGCATGCAAAATTCAATAGTATTGATACCAGCTGCAGCCAAAGCAGATGCCTGGTGTTGTAGCTGTTTATACCGCTGAAGATCTTGGTGATTTCTGGCATCCGGGCCCTGTTCTTGTTCCTGCCCCACATTCCATTCCTGGAATTACTGCAAATTCACGCACCCAAATCCCGATTGTAAAAGACTATCGTTCATCATCAGGGCGAAGTCATCGCGATGGTTGTTGCTGAAAGCCGTTATATCGCTGAAGATGCCACTGGCTGAGATCATATGTTGATGCGGATCCACTTACCTGCTGTCGAAAATGTAGAAGATGCTCTTAAACCTGATTCACCACTTGTTCATGAAGAGCTTGGTACCAATCTGGCTACTCATGTCCGCCAAGAGCGTGGTAATTTTGCGGAAGCCAAAACAGAAAGCTGATTTCTGCATCGCACGAGAAATTCATTATGGATCGCGGTAGTGCTGGAGCAATGGAAAATCGCGGATTTGTGGCCAATTGGGATCAGATGCATGAACAGCTTACGATCCATTGCAATACTCAATCTCCTTCTGGTTTGCGGAACAGCATGGCTGCCTGGTTCGGAATTCCAGAACAAAAAGTACGTGTGGTTGTCCCGTTTGTTGGTGGCGCTTTTGGTCCAAAAGTCATGACCAACCAACCAGAAGAAGTCTTATGCTGCTTTTGCATCTATCAAACTTAAATCGCCCCATCAAATGGCTGGAAGATCGGGCAGAGAACTTCATTGGCACCACTGCTGAAAGTGTTCAAATGCATGATTGCGAAATTGCATTCAATAAAGATGGTAAAGTCCTTGGATTCAAGGATGTCTTCCTTTATGATACTGGCGCTTTAATCCATATACTGCCACCATCCCACTGAACACCCAGACACATACCACGGGTACTTACGATATTCCCGTTTTCTATACTGAATTTACATCCGTATTTACCAATAAGATGATCGTTTCACCAGTTCGTGGCGCCGGTCGAACATATGGTGTTTATGTTATGGAGAGAATGTTGGATGCTCGCAGCGTATAAACTTGGAAAGATCCTGTCAGATATCCGCGAAATCAACCTCATCCCAGCAGATGCCAAATTCCCTCTTGAAACCGGAATTATCGCCCAGGACTTTGCTCAGTTCGTATTGGATAGCGGAAATTATCCGGCTGTCGTTGAAAAAAGCCAAAGAAATGATCGATTACGATGATTGATCAAAGAAGAGCAACCTAAGCTACGCGCACAGGGCAAAAAAGTAGGCATTGGTCTGGTTTTTTTCACGGAAAATACCGGTGTCGGTCCATATGAAGGTGCCAAGATCACCGTCGGCAACAGCGGAAAAGTCTTTGCATCAAGTATCTTTGGCACTCAGGGACAGGGGCACTTCACTTCTTTGCTCAAATTGTTGCCGACCAGGTCGGTGTCCAGACCGGAAGATGTCATCATTGAAACCGGTGATACTGATAAATTTGCCTGGGGAACAGGTACATTTGCCAGCCGTGGAGCTACTGTTTCTAGGAAATGCCTATCATCTCACAGCCAAATCTGGTCAGAGCAAAAATCCTGGCTACAGCCAGTAAATTGTTCAATGTTCCTGAGGATGAATTGGAATTGGGTAATGGCGAAGTTCGCAGTCGCTGATATTCCCGGAAAATCGATCAAACTGGGCGATCTGGCCATCAAAGCCAATCCGATGCGTGGAACAATCAAACCAGGTACTGAACCTGGTTTGAAGCTACCGGCTTTTACGCTCCACCTTACGGCGCCACATCTTATGGTGCAGCCGCAGCGATCATCGAAGTGGATCCGGAAAGTTATAACTTAAAATTCCATAAATTCATATTTGTCGATGATTGTGGTACTGTGATCAATCCAATGATCCTGGATGGACAACTCCATGGCGGTATTCAGATGGGTATTGGTAACTCATTCTTTGAACGACTTGTTTACGATGAGAATGGCCAATTAATGAATGGCTCTTTCATGGATTATCTCATTCCACGCGCTTCAGATATGCCGCCAAAGATCGAGATCGGGCACTTGAATACACCTTCACCCTTAAATCCACTTGGAATCAAAGGCGTGGGCGAATCGGGAACCATTCCCATTCCCCCACTCTATGCTCAGGCAATTGAAAATGCTTTAGATATCCCGGGCTTTTCATCAAGGAAATGCCCATTGATCCAAGTCAGCTTTACCATCTGGTTGAAGATGCTAAGAACATAAAGATAAAATAAAAGGAGTACAAGTATGGGAATGAAAATTGATGGTGATTATGTTTTCAATGGTCCACGCGAAATTGTCTTAGGCAGTTGTTCGAGATCCAAATACTCTTCTTACTAGCCATCCCTGGCGAAAGTACCATGAATGAAATGAGTCCGAATGCATATGAAGGAACGATCAAGCTCAAAATCGGTCCGGTCAACGGACAATTTGCTGGATTATACACGATCTCCGAAGAAAATGCACCGGAAATCTTCACTATGACTGTAAAGGTAAAGGGGCAGCTGGTTTTGCTGAAGGTGTGGGGAAAGTCCATTTCACCCAACTGGAAGATGGCACGCACCTTATTCAAATATTCCGGGGAATTGAATATCGGCGGAAAGCTAGCCAGTGTTGGTCAACGTCTGATTGACAGTGTCTCAAAAAGCATGCTGAAAAGCGGTCTGGAGAAATTGGATAAGGAGGTCGAGAAACGAAAATAAGAGTTATCGGTGTTATAGTTTAGTAACATGTTTGACATTTAGCAAAATTGTGTTAAAATTAGATTAATGTTTTGGAGGATTACGGTGTCTGATTTAATTGAAGAAGAAAGAATTAACCGAAGAAGAAGTTGTTGGCGAAAAATTAGCAAAAGAATATATTAAAAAAGTAGATTCAAAAAATCCGCTGAAGTAAGAATGGTTCTTTATGTAGTACCAGCATGGCCATCATTTTGGTACCATTGCGTATCATTGCTTCAAAATTACAGTATAAGAAATTTAGTGGAGATCTGGAATCATTAACTGGATCTCCACTTTTTTTCATGAGAGGAGGTGATGGTATACGAGAGAGCATTCAAGCAACAGTTTTCTGGCAGATCCCTTCTATGCTCAGAAAATTACCATACAGTAATTTTTAAATCTAATGGAAATTTATTCTAAGAAAGAGGAAGGAAATTCTAATGGCCACTACCGCACCAAAAGTAATGGGTTATCTGCCAAATGATCACCCCCCATTTGGTCAGATTGATCCTGCTTGGTTTCCAGCATGTTCTGACCATGTTCCCCGCGACCGTCCTGTGCGCCCTCCTCATGCACTTTGATGTGTCAACCGTTTTGACCATCACTGGTCTGGGAACCATTGTGCCTCTTAGGCGCCAAATTCGCCATGGGCAAATACATTCCCCTGTACTACGGCTCCAGCTTCAGCTATATTACCGCTGTCGTTTCTGCTGTTAATGTATCTGGAACCCGGTCTGGGCTTTGGCGCTGCCTGCCTCTGCCGCAACCATCTCAGTTGTTCAGGCTGGTTTTGTTGCAACCGGTATTATCAACGTAATCGTTGGTTTGATCATCCGCCTCTCTGGTGGTAAAGAAGCCGTCGATAAAGTCCTGCCTCCAGTCATCACCGGCTCCGTTGCCTGCACCATTGGTATTGGTCTTGGGCTACACCGCTCTGACCATGGCCTCCGGTACCTGCTGTGGTGTTGATCCTGCTGGCCGCTCCTGACGTCACCCTAACCTGGTGGGCTGCTGCTATCATCACCCTGTTGGCCGCAGTTCTCTTCTCTGTCTATCTGCAGGGTAAGGGCTTCATCGGAATGCTCCCGATCCTGCTGGGTGGCATCGTTGGTTACATCGCCGCTGCCCTCCTTGGTCTGGTCAATCCTCAGTTCGTCACCCCACTTCATCACCGCACCACGCATTACCCTCCCAGTTTTCAACAATGCGCTGACCGTCACCGTTCTGATCGGTGTTGGTATCATGGCTATCGCCACCATCCCGGAATCCACCGCCCACCTGTATCAGATCTCCCTGTATGTTGACCACCTGGCTGAAGAACAAGGCCGCGAGAAATATTTCCTTTCCCGCTACATCGGCCTGAACCTGATGCTCGATGGTTTCAATGACCTGGTCAATGGTATCTTCGGCTCCACCGCTGGTACCAACTATGGTGAGAACAACTCCCTGATGGTCATCACCCGCAACTACTCCGGCCCAGTACTGGTAGCCGCTGGCGCGATCGCCATCATCCTGGGCTTCATCGGCCCACTCAAAGACGCCGTCAACTCCATCCCAACCGCAGTTGCTGGTGGTCTCTCCATCTACCTGTTCGGTGTCATTGGTATGCAGGGTATTGCGCTTATGATGGCTGAAAAAGTCAACCTGTATGATCCACAACAGTTGGCCATCGGCGCCATCATCCTGGTAGTCGGTATCGGCGGTAACATTGGTTATGCCAATGGCTTCCTGCCCATCCCCCTGCTCAAGGGCATCTTCCCATACGGTTGGCCGGCGATCGCTACCGGCGCAGTTGTCGGTATCATCCTGAACCTCATCTTCCGCTGGTTCAAACCAAGCGTAGATCGCTCCGCAGCCTAGTTCTAACGATAAATTAAGACAGGTAGGGGCGCACATTTGTGCGCCCCTACCTTATTAGAAAACCAATTCCACCATGAAACAATCCATTCTGATCACCGGCGCTTCGGGCAAAACCGGGAAAGCAGTGATAGCCAGGCTGGCAAGCGAAGGTCACCAGGTTTATGCATTCACCCACAAGAGAGATTACGTGGATGAATTACTCGCTTTAGGAGCAACCGATGTCAGGGTTGGCGATCTGCGATCTACGAGTGATCTGGAGAAGTCGTTGACCGGGATGGATGGGATCTATCACATCTGCCCTAATATGACCTCCGATGAATTTGAAATTGGAAAAAATATCATCCGCCTTTGCGCGAACATTTCAGTAAACCGGTTCGTGTATCACTCAGTGCTCCATCCGCACGCCAGCCAGATGCCGCATCACTGGCAAAAGTTGCAAGTGGAAGAAGTGCTTTTCAAATCCAAACTTGACTATACCATCCTTCAGCCCACGGCCTACTTCCAGAATATCCTGGGGTATTACGACATGATCTTGAATGGCATCTATCCCATGCCCTATTCAACGTCCGCGCGGATCTCACTGGTAGACCTGCGAGACGTGGCTGCAGCCGTGGCGAAGGTGTTTGAAACCCCTGCCACCATTCATGGCATCTTATGAGTTCGTTGGAACCCTACCCATCAGCCAGGTTGAAATTGCGGCACAATTATCAATAGTACTGAAGAAACCGGTCCTGGCAGTGGAAACCAGCAAAACGGTCTGGGAAGAAAATGCCTGCCAGTCGAATATACCAGAATACACCCGGAAAACCTTGCTTGCCATGTTTGATTACTATGATAAATATGGGTTGGAGGGATCTCCCATCCTTTAACCTGTATATTAGGACGGAATCCAATTACAATGGATCAGTTCCTTCACGACGAATTCGGAAAACTAATCAGCCCATAGGAGTACATGTGGATCAGAAGAAAAGCCAACACTATAACTATACGCATGAGACCATTCCGATCATGTGGCACAATCAAAATCAGGATTTCTTAAAATACCTCGACAAAGATGGCGTAGTTTTCCTCCGCTTCTGGTGGAAACACCTGACCGATAATCTGGGAATCAAAGTTCCATCAGATTCGGAAGGTTTGGGATATCAGATCAAAGAATACGCGGATAAAGACGGAAATCCCATCAAACTGGTTTTGCTAAGTCTTCCGAAGCCAACCATGAAGGGCGAAGTTTTTTATATGGCCCTCATCAAAAATCCCAAGAAAAATACACTCTTCGACTTGTTCCTGACCCGCCTGCCCAGTACCCGGGTCTTTGCCCTCGAACTTGAAAGCCATCCGGATAGCGAGACGATCAAAACAGGTCTGTATGAATTAACCATCCGTGCCCGGAATGTCAGGATCGGCGAAGGCACAGAACCTATCCTGGATACCTTCCATAAGGCCATCCTGGCCAAACTAAAATTATCCTAACTGCAATCTGAGAGGAATCGTATGGAAACTGGATTGATCATTATTTTTGTTGCGATTGGGATATTTTATCTGCGGATATTACAACTCCGGGGACGCAAGCGCCGCCTGGAAAAAAAGGCTATCCTGGAACATATGCGGGAAGCGAACCGAAAAAAAGGAAAAGTTGGTCCAATGCCAGGCAAAGACCCCAACACTCCGCCTTTTAAAGTGACCAGTTGGATTCTGGTCGTTATCGCTGTGGTGTTGATGCTGGTTGGGGTTGCGGCTCGATCCGCTCTAGCCATGCCGTCATTATTGGAGACATACTGGTGGGCGCCAACGACCCTGGGTATTTTGCTTTTTGTTTTCTGTTTTAAAGTGGAATAATCTCATTAATACGAAAAAGGCGGGGTGCGATAAAATCGCGCCCCGCCTTTTCTTATCTCTTGATTCGCCAGCGCATCAACGTCAGATACAGACCGAATAGGATGATCCCCATCGCGCCGCTGTTCGACAATACCGCGGACCCGATAACCGGATCACCCCCAAGATACAGACCCAGGCCAACCATTGCCAGAACGCCGGCCGGGATGAGCGGCCACCAGATGAATTTCTCGGTCACCACTCTCGAGCTGATGGTGATCACACCCCATCCAAGCGCAAACCATACCAGCATGATGCCGATCTGGCTGAGGACACTCACCGGAGTAATCCACTTCCAGGAGAAGGTGACACCAGGAGAAATGGAGAATACCAGGCTGCCGGCAACGATCAGACCGAACAATTTCTGTCCAAGACCCCAGACCAGTAAACCCGCGCCAGCGGATATCCCAATGAAGAATATGTAATCAAATATCTGCATCGAGCTATAAAGAACACCTACCCCCGTACCCCCCAGAATAAATCCCGGCAGAATTGCCCACCATAAGACAAAAGAGAATACTCTGCGCGAAAAAAGCCAGATCAACAGCCATGATGCTCCTGAAAGCGCGAGAGCCAGACTGATTTTCTGCTCGATCCCAAGATTGGTGATGGGTACCAGAAGACAGATCAAACCTGCCGATGTGCCGGTGAGGATACCAAAAACGATCAATCCGGCTTTGATACGATACCTGACTGAGACCCAAAACCAGAGAGCGGAAATAACAGGAATCAGCAAAGTCAAATACCAGGCGTTCTGAGTTAATACCGCAATCAATCCGCCCAACAAGGCCAATATGAAATGCGAAATGGACAGAAAAAGCGCCAATCTGGTCTTACTTTTTGACCCGGGCTGTGTGTCGAGCGCTGGAGCTGAAACCTTCGTCTCAGACAAGGATCCCATACTCTCTGGCTTTCAGGACGGCTTGCATCCGGTCTCTGGCGCTAAGCTTGCCCAGAATATTGGACAAATGGTTTTTTACAGTACCTTCCGTGATGACCAACTGACCGGCGATCTCACGATTGTTCAAGCCTTTGGCGACTAAATTTAATATTTCCATTTCCCGGGGAGATAGTGGTTCGATTAGATCTGGATGTGGTGGGATATTGCCCCGGTTGGAAGTGTCCTGGATGCGGGTCAGCTCATTCACCACTTTGGCTGTGATGGATGGCAGCAGGAAATATTCACCGCGGTAAGCGGAGTTGATCGCCTCGAATAGCTTTTCTGAAGTGACATCTTTCATCAGATATCCAACTGCCCCGGCGCGTAACGCGTTGATCACATCATCATTATCATCAAATGTGGTTAGGATGATGACCCTCATATCCGGGTACAGCTCGATCATCTTGCGGGTCGCTTCCACCCCATCCATGATCGGCATTCGCAGATCCATCAAGACGATATCCGGTTTCACATGGCTCAGGACATCCAGAGCTTCCTGTCCATTTCCAGCTTCCCCAACCACCCTGAATTCGGAATGTACCGAAAGAAGTGTATTCAACGCTTCTCTGAATAAAACCTGGTCATCGACGATCAATATCCGAAGTTCAGCGCTCATATGGGACCTCGATGGAAAGGAAAAAACCGCCATCAGCATGATTCCCGGCGAAAAATTGCCCGTTTTGCAGGCGGACTCTTTCTCCAATGCTGGTTAATCCGAACCCATTCGTATTCGTTTGTTTGCCAAATCCATCATCACGAACGGATAGCTTGACATACCGAGGGTCAGATGTATCCAAAACAATCCAGAGATGCCTGGCCTGCGCATGTTTTAAACAATTCTGAATCCCTTCCTGAATGGTTCGGTAGATGGTGTGGTCCAGCTTTGCCGGTAGGACGATCGGTTCACCAACCCTCTCATAAGTGGCTTTGATCGTACTATCATCCAATTGCTTTAATAACGAGGATATCTTTACTTCAAGGCTGACCCCCTCCTCGGGAAGGTCACGCAAGAGTGAAATGGAATTCCGTATTTCGCGCAGGGCTTCTTTGGCCTGATTGGCTGCTCGCTCCAGCGTCTCACGGGAACGGTCTGGCTTGGATTCCATGACGGCCAGGGCAGCCTGAATCTGCATGTGGATCACGGTCAGATAATGGCCAACACCGTCGTGAATTTCCCTGGCAAACCGGTTCCTCTCTCTGGTGATGGTCAATTCTTCCACCTGGTCCGCATAATCTTTCAGGTTCTTATTGACGATCTCCAATTCGGTCAGCAATCGAAGATTATCCGCGTGGGCTTTGTCTTCTTCGATGGTCGTCTGAAGAAAGATGATGATAAACAATTGCCCGGCCAGATACCAGGGAACGTTATTCCATAAACGACCCCAATCGCCAGTATTGACAGCCAGGATTGAGATGTAGAGCAAAACGATCAGTCCATTTACAGCGATCATCGGCCGTGGCGGTAAGAGCATTACCGTCTGTCCAATGAGGGGAAATAGGATGATCACGCTGACCCCGGTCCCCTTACTCAGGAAGACGATCAATCCCCCGAGTGCCAACTGAACCATGAAATAGGCCATGTGGAATGTGGGATTAGACAAACGCGAAATGATCGAAAATCCGTAGATTCCCAAAAAGACATAAGTAATGCCCGCCAGGACAATCACCGCGATAACGACACTAGTGATCTCTCTCAGGGTTACAAAAATAGAGAGGAATACACCCATGACCACGACGGCAAACGCAAGCGTGGCACCAAGACTACTGCTGTATCGACGTGCGTGTAAATCCATATCCATGATTATAGCATCCGTAAAATTGGTTCGGTCATATGACCGGTTACATCTTTTATACGGTATTAATCCCACTCCAAGTTCTACCCACAGGTACATAAGGATTGGCGCTTAGAGGATTATGGTTAGTTAATCGAAATTTGCTTATTGGAGGAGTAATGAACATTCTACTGGTTTATCCGAAATTTCCAGATACTTTTTGGAGTTTTATCCATGCGATCAAGTTTATTGATAAGAAAGCGGCCAATCCTCCACTGGGGCTTGTAACCATCGCTGCGATGCTGCCGGAGGAATGGAACACCAGACTGGTCGACACGAATATTGAAGAGTTGACCAACCGGGATATTCTCTGGTCTGACTTCATCCTGATCAGCGCGATGACCATCCAGCGTGACTCAGTCAGAACGATAGTCGATCGCTGTCACTCCCTTGATCGGAAAGTGGTCGCGGGAGGTCCCTTATTTACCTGTGAGCCGGAAGAATTTCAAGATATCGACCACCTGATCCTGAATGAAGGCGAGATCACGTTTCATAAATTCCTGGAGGATTTCCAAAATGGAGACCCAGAAAGAATCTATCAGACCGAGGATTTGTGTGAGATCGAAGAAGCGCCTTTGCCCAGATTTGAGCTCCTCCAAATGGATCAGTATGATGCCATGAGTGTCCAGTTCTCGCGTGGATGCCCTTACCATTGTGATTTCTGTAATGTCACTGCCCTGTTTGGACATCGTCCCCGGGTAAAATCCACCAGCCAATTCATTGCTGAGCTCGATTATCTGTATCAGCTCGGTTGGAGGCGAAATATCTTTGTGGTGGACGATAATTTCATCGGCAATAAACGGATACTCAAAGAAGAGATCCTGCCTGCGATGATCGAATGGAAAAAGGATAAACGAGGCTGCAATTTCATCACGGAAGCATCCATCAACCTCGCGGATGATGACGAGCTGGTCCGATTGATGACCGATGCCGGATTCACATCCGTCTTCATCGGGATTGAAACGCCCAGTGAAGAAGGATTGGCAGAATGTCACAAATCACAAAATTCACGTCGAAATCTCCTTGATAATGTGCACAAACTGGAACAAAGCGGACTTCAGGTGATGGCTGGTTTTATCGTTGGCTTTGACAGCGATACGACCTCTATTTTCCAGCGCCAGTTTGATTTCATTCAAGAATCGGGGATCGTGACCGCCATGGTTGGATTGCTCCAGGCGCCGGCAGGGACCGAACTTTATCGCAGGTTGAAATCTGAAGGCAGGATCGCGGAAGGGTTTTCAGGTGATAATGGGGATGGTGGTACGAATGTCATTACGCGAATGGATATCCAGACATTGAAGAGCGGGTATCAGGCGTTGGTGCGAAAACTCTTCCAACCAGATGAAGTGTATAAACGGATCCAGGTTTTATTGGACCATTTCAAACCCAAAACAGCGCCTATCGCATTTACCTGGACTGAAATTAAAGCGCTATTCCGGACAATTGCCTGGATTGGATTGGCCAGGGAAACGGCGGCACATTACTGGCGGCTGATTTTCACGACCCTCAGGAGATATCCATCCAAGCTGCCGCTGGCGATCACCATGACCGTTTACGCGTACCATTTTCGGAAAATGAGTCTGGAGCACATTAAAACCAATCCAGTCTTTGAATCTGGTCCGGTAGCAATTCAATCCGCCACGGGGATCTAGCTGAATTAAAAATACAGATAAACCGGTCCTGGTAGAATAAAATTGATGGGCTGCCATGCGTTATCTGGCAGCCTTTTCTGACTGGTACTGAGATATATTTTTGTTATGTTGGGTCAGGATTTAATATCCTGCTTCTCTCAATGTCTCCCGCAGAATAGACGCGGAATGCTCGAGTCCTGCCTGCTCTTCTGGCGATATCTCCAGGTTAATGGTTCGGATAATCCCCTCTCTTCCGACCACGCAGGGAACGCTGATGTAGATATCCTTGACAGAATCCAGATGATTTACCAGTGTTGAGACGGAGAGGACTGTGTTCTGATCCCTCAAAATGGCTTCACAAATCCGTAATAATCCGTTGGCAACAGCATAATATGTCGCGCCTTTACGATGGATGATCTGATACGCAGCGTCTTTAGTTTCATGGAAGATCTTCTCCCAGACTTTGGCATCGAAACTCTTACAATTGGCTTTGCAATAATCCTCAAGGCGCATGCCGGCAATATTGGCCAGCGACCAGACGGGCACTTCACTATCGCCATGCTCTCCGATGATAAACGCATGAACACTGCGCGGATCCACCTCTGCGTGTTGACTGAGAAGATACCGAAACCTGGCTGTGTCGAGGATGGTCCCGGAGCCAATCACGTGACGGCTGGGAAGACCGCTTACTTTCCAGGCGACGTAACTGAGCACATCCACCGGATTGGTCGCAATCAGCAAGATCCCTTCCGGGTTGTGGGCTACGATCTGAGGGATGATGGATTGAAAGATGGCCGTGTTCTTCTGAACCAGGTCCAGACGGGTCTCGCCTGGTTTTTGACTTGCGCCTGCCGTGACCACCGTGATGGTCGCACCCTTACAATCTTCATACCCGCCAGCCCAAATCTTCATCGGGGAAGTGAATGCCATCGCGTGGTTTAAATCCATGACCTCGCCTTCGGCTTTGGTTTGATTGGCGTCGATCAGGACAATCTCACTGGCGATTCCACTCTGCAATAGAGCGTACGCGAAGGTCGCACCCACATTTCCAACTCCAACAATGGCGATCTTGACTTTTGATCTTTGAATGGTCATGGTAATCTCCAGGTCCCCTACGCGGAAGGCTGGCATAATTCCAGTAATTGTGCCTCATCGATGGTTTTCACCCCAAGGGAATGGGCTTTATCCAATTTGGAACCAGCGTTTTCACCGACAACCAGATAACTGGTTTTGGCGCTGATGCTGTCTGTAACCTTTCCGCCGTGTTCTTGGATGCGTTCCTTCGCTTCATCGCGACTCAATGTGGGAAGTGTGCCTGTGATCACGAAAGTCAACCCGCTTAATCCTTGGGATGCACTCCTCACGTCCTTCTTTTCATCGGTGAAGGTCTTTACGCCAGCATGGACTAATTTTTCGATCAGGGTCAAATTTACAGGCCTTTGGAACCAATCGTACACAGCCTGAGCGGTATTCGGTCCAATACCTTCCAGCTCCTGTAATTCAGCAATGCTAGCCTGTCCCAGTGCCTGCAGGCTCTGATAACGCTTGGCTAAATCGACAGCCGACACTTCACCAATGCCTTTGATTTCAAGCGCCGTAATCAGACGTGACAGGGTTTGATCCTTGGACGCCTCGATGGAGACGAGCAGGTTATCTGCCTTCTTCTCGCCAAACCCTTCCACCTGAAGAAGCCTTTCTTTCGTCAGATAGTAGATGTCCGCCAGGTCTTTCAGGTAACTTGCTTCAGCCAATTGCTCTACAATCCTGATCCCCATCCCCTCAATATTCATGGCTTCCCTTGATACAAAATGCTCCAGATTTCGGACCAGTTGGGCCGGACATGATGCGTTGACACAATACCAGGCAATTTCGCCCTCCAGGTGTTCTGAAGGCGTGCCGCAGACCGGACAATTGGCTGGAGGTACAAACGGGGCTTCATTGCCTTTCCGCAGATTGGTGATGGGGCCGATCACGTAGGGAATGACATCTCCAGCCCGTTTGATCATCACCTGATCACCCACCCGGATATCTTTCTCGGCGATGTAATCAAAATTGTGTAATGTGGCCTGTCTGACCACTACCCCGCCGATCTCGACTGCTTCAAGGACTGCGTAAGGCGTGAGGACGCCTGTCCTGCCGACATTGACCCGGATCTCATTCAATTTGGTGGTCACTTCGCGGGCGGGAAATTTAAAAGCCATGGCACCGCGCGGATCCTTGCCGGTAAATCCCAGCGACTCGCTTAACACTAGATCATTCACTTTAATGACCATGCCATCAATTTCAAATGGAATCGAATCCGTGTCTCATTGGCTTGAATGCATGTCTGTATGGCATCCTCGATGGTATTACATAAAACCGCCTGACGGGCAACAGGAAAGCCCAGGTCGCCCAGATAGCGCAATAGATCCCATTGGGTGGTTGGCCTATCACCTTCCATTTTTACGATTTGATAAACCAGCAATGTAAGCGGACGGTTGGCGGTCAGATTTGGATCCAATTGCCTTAGAGAGCCAGCCGCCGTATTCCTCGGATTTAAAGTAAGTTTTATCGCCTTTTTCTGCCAATCGCTGATTAAGCGCGGTGAAATCTTTCGAAAATATGAAAGCTTCTCCACGGACAACCAATTCCGCTGGCGGAGTGAACTTTTTTTCATGGACGGGAATTTTCAATGGCAGCGCCCGTACTGTCTTCAGGTTACTTGTAATATCCTCTCCGGCTGAGCCATCTCCGCGGGTTGCGCCCTGTACGAATATGCCATTACGATAGTGCAGGACCACCGTTAATCCATCGATTTTTGGCTCGACCACAAACTTGGACTGTCGAACGGCCGGATTTATCTTGCTGATTTGCTCGTACCAATCCCTCACTTCATCCGCGTTGAATGAATTTGCCAGACTTAAGATGGGTGATGGGTGAACAACTTTGCTAAATTTGTCGATGATGGCGCCGCCGGTCCGTTGCGTAGGTGAATCCGGGGTGATCCATTCAGGGTGTTCCGCCTCGATTTTTTCAATTGGTTGAGCAGTCGGTCGAATTCCAGGTCGCTGATGACAGGCGCATCCATGACGTGATATAAATAATTATGATATTGAATTTCCTGTCTTAAGGTCAGCACTTCGGTGGGAATATCCATGATTTCAATCCTCAAATCGAGAGCTTTGATTTCATCCTACGGTATAACTTAATCAAACTTTAACCGTGAATCCGTCCGCGTCAATCAAGGAGGTTACACTATGAAAACCATAGGCAAATTTGGGGCTGTCCTGTTTTTTGTGTTCGGTGTTTTATTCGTTTTGAGCGCATTTAGCTCCCAGGGCAATCCCGGCAATCTGGTCACCGGCATCATTCTATTATTGATCTGTTTTGCGCTGGCTTTTTTTTCCTTTCGCAAACCTGCCCCGCCAGAAACCAGCAATGTAACGGTAAAAATAGATCTACCGGGTGATACGAAGATGGAGGGGATGAAATGCCAGTCCTGCGGTGGCGCATTGGCTCCCGAAAATGTCACCCTGGTAGCCGGAGCACCGGTAGTCACCTGTCCATATTGCCATACCACTTATCAACTCACCGAAGAACCTAAATGGTAAATCCTTCGTATATCGATTAATTGGAGGATGGAAGAGAATGAAAAAACTACTTGGCATATTAGTCCTAACGCTCCTGATTTTCGCGATTGTTACATCTCCCGCTTTTGCACAGACGTACCGCTTTTCAGTCGACGAATCCATTGTGGATGCATACTTCGAGAGTGACGGCACCCTGACACTGCAATATAGTTACACCTTTATCAATGACTCATCTGCATCGCCGATTGATTATGTGGATATCGGTATGCCTAATGGAAATTTTGATTTAGCGAACGTAAGCGCATGGGTGGATGGGAAAGCGATTACCGATATCAGCCGGGCGTCATCGGAAAACTTGACCAGCGGTAACGATGGCATTACGCTTGCGCTGAAGGGAGATGCCATACAACCCGGGACGCGCGGTACGGTCATTGCCCGGGTGGAAGGCATCCGGAAGGTCTATTACACCTATTCCAAAGGTGAGACCCAGGACTATGCCAGCGTTCGTTTCTCCCCCAACTTCTTTGGATCGCAATTTGTGCAGGGATCGACACATCTCCTTGTTTCTTTTCACCTCCCTGTAGGTGTAGACCCCTGACCAACCTCAATACGAATTACAATCATCCGATTGGCCAGGATCCCAAGAGCCCTCCGCGTTCCTGGATGACCAAGGACGTGTCACTTATGTCTGGGAAAGCTCTCAGGCGAGCGCTGCCCAGCGATATGAATTCTCTGCCGCATTTCCGGCTTCCGTAATTCCACAGGAATCGCTTTCAACCGGCTTTTCGTTTGATCCCACTGTCTTTATCTGTCTTTGTGTCGGTCTTGTTTTCGCTGGGATCTTCGGATTCGCCATCTATTCCGCTTCCAAGACCGCGAAAGCCAGGAAGATGCAATATCTGCCGCCTAAGATCGCCATCGAAGGCCACGGGATCAAACGAGGCCTTACGGCTGTTGAAGCGGCTATCCTCATGGAACAACCGATGGATAAAATTCTTACAATGATCCTTTTTGGTGTGATCAAAAAGGGAACTGTAGCGGTTACCAACAAGGAACCTCTGGAAGTGAAAGTTTTGGCTGAGAGCAAGGAAGGATTGCAGCCATACGAAGTGGAGTTTCTGGATGCGATTAAGCTTCCTGCCGGTAAGGAAAGGCAGAAAGCCATGCAGGAAGTGATGGTAAACAATGTAAAGGTTGTTGCTGAAAAAATGAAAGGCTTTAGCCGAAAAGAGACCGTCACTTTCTACGAAGACATCAATAAACGTGCCTGGGAACAGGTCCAGGCTGCAGGAACCCCTGAGATCAAAAGCCAGAAATATGACGAATACATGGAATGGACGATGCTGGATAAAAACTATCAGGATCGCACCAGAGATACTTTCGGAACAGGACCCGTCTTTGTGCCGATGTGGTGGGGCAATTTCGACCCAACTTATCACGCTCCATCAGTACCTGCCTCAACCGGTATCCCGTCTGGCGGAGTCACACCGGGCAAAATCACGGTTACATTACCCAGTCTTCCGGGCGGAGATTTTGCAGCATCCATGGTGAGTGGAGTCCAATCATTTGCGGGGAACCTCGTTGGTGACATCACCGCCTTCACTTCCGGGGTAACCAATAAAACGAATCCTCCGCCCCCTCCATCTACCTCATCCTATCGCGGTGGCGGTGGCGGCGGTGGTCATTCATGTGCGTGTGCTTGCGCTTGTGCGGGTTGCGCCTGTGCTTGTGCCGGTGGAGGACGTTAAGTTCGGATGACTATTCAGCAGTCATTTACTGGTTGGTTAAAACAAATGCTGCCTGGCAAGCTGACGAAGATGCCTGCCTCAGGATTATATCCTTTCGCCTATGCGAAAGATGACGGAAAATCGCGTATTCACCTCCGTATCAACCCGGATGGTTCGGGAGTGCTGGTGGTGAATGCTAATCGCGTCATGCACCTGAATCCAACCGGTGCCTGGATCTGTTACCACCATCTGAATGGAGCCTCTGAATTTGAGATCGTTCGCGGCATGAAAGCGGTTTTCCTTGTGGATGATCCGGTCATCAGAAAAGATACCCAGACCATCATCGCTCAGTTGGAAGAACTGGTACGCCCTGATGGCGCCTGCCCGATTCACGATCTCTTCCTGGAGACGACCATGCCATTCTCCGCGGTCGTTTCTGCTCCTTACAGGATGGATCTCGCAATTACCTACCGCTGCAATAATGATTGTGCGCATTGTTACAATGCCAGATCGCGTGATTTCCCGGAATGTTCGACCGCTGAATGGAAGCAGATCATTGATCGGTGCTGGGAATTGACCATCCCGCACCTTGTATTCACGGGAGGCGAACCCACCCTCCGTGAGGATCTACCCGAATTGATCGGTTATGCTGAACAAAAAGGGATGATCACCGGAATTAATACCAATGGGCGGAGGCTGGCAGATCAGAAATTTCTCGATCGGCTGGTCTCAGCAGGTCTGGACCATGTCCAGATCACCCTCGAATTGCATGATGAGGTCATCCATGATGCGATGGTGCATCAGAAGGGTGCCTGGCGGCAGACAATTCATGGCATCGAGAATGCGCTGGCTTCCAAGCTCTTTGTCATGACCAATACGACCATGCTCCAAACCAATTATCAAGAGATGGGAGAGACCCTGAATTTTCTGGCCCGTTTGGGCGTACCGACCATCGGTTTAAATTCTTTGATCTATTCGGGAAATGGTGCAAAGGTTGGGTCTGGCCTGCGGGAAGAGCAATTGCCGGTTTTGTTGGATCTGGCGAAAGAAAAATCAGCCTCCGCCGGTCAAAAATTGATCTGGTATACACCCACCGAATATTGCCGGTTCGACCCGGTGTCTCAGGATTTGGGGATCAAAGGATGCACGGCTGCGTACTACAACATGTGCGTGGAACCGGATGGCAGTGTGATCCCATGCCAATCGTACTACTCATCCCTGGGGAATCTGCTGGCAGATTCATGGGAATCCATTTGGAATCATCCCCTTGCATTGGAGTTACGCGAACGGAGAAAAGTTCCGATCCGGTGCCAGGGATGCTCCATTCTAGCCGAATGTGGTGGTGGGTGCCCGCTACACCGCGATGAATCAAATACTGAATCGATCAATATGGACCTGATACCCGCAGCAAATTAGAGAGGAAATCTTATGGCTAATTTCTTTTCAAAAATCACTGAATTATTTCAACCGAACAGGGAACCCGCCCTCCCTCTGCCGGCAGGAATGTATCACTTCCAATCCCCGCCGGACGCACCCACGCAATATCGGTTGCATCTCCGATTGGAGCCGGATGGCAAGGGATTACTCATCATTAATGCCCGGACTACCCTGCACTTGAATAAGACTGCCGCGGAGTTCGCTTATTATCTGGTTCATGGGGCATCCCAAAAAACCATTCTGGATCAATTATCTGACCGGTACAACGCCAAACGCGAACTATTGCAAACCGATTATCAACAATTCCTGGATACAATCGAATCAATGGCGAAAACGGAAGATCTCGATCCTCAGACGTTTTTCGATATAGACCGGACAGACCCGTACAGCAAAGAAATATCTGCCCCATACCGCTTGGATTGCGCGTTGACCTATCGACAGAATGAGAAAAATACGGTCGAAGTGGTCCCATCAGACCGGGTCCGCCGCGAATTGTTAACTTCGGAATGGCACCAGATCCTGCAAAAAGCCTGGAATGCAGGAATTCCCCATGTGATATTCACCGGTGGAGAACCTACCATCAGGCCAGATTTGGTTGATCTCATAACCTACTCTGAAAATCTGGGACAGGTTACGGGTGTTTTGACCGATGGCTATCGCCTATGCGATCCGGATTACCTGCATGAACTCCTGAATGCCGGAGTGGATCACCTGATGATTCTCCTCGATCCAAAAGAAGATCAATCCTGGGAGGCTGTTCTGGATAGCATAAAGGAGGATGTCTTCGTGACCGTCCACCTGACGATCAATTCAGATCAGACGGATCCTCATTGTGAAACCATTGACCGCCTAGCTGGTATGGGCGTCAAGAGTTTGTCACTGACAGAAAAGTCGGAAGCCTATACCCCGATCCTGAAAAAATGTGCCGAATACGCTGCCAATAAGGGAATATCCCTGGTCTGGGATATACCGGTGCCCTATTCGAATTCATAACCCGATCACCATGGAAATGACAGAGGACACGGTCATCAACGGCGCCGGCAAAGCCTGGCTGTATATTGAACCGGATGGGGATGTCTTACCGGCTCAGGGTATAAACCAACCGCTTGGGAATTTGCTGCTCAATACCTGGGAATCGATCTGGAATAATCCGCAGAGGATTGTGTTGAAATAGCCATGCTTTCCCTGGTGGATTGGAATACACGCTACGAACAACAAGCCGGATGGACATCGTCCATCCGGTCTTATCTCTATCAGAAGATCCACCTATCTTCCCGGCACGCCATCCTGGATATCGGTTGCGGCACAGGGGCTCTGGAGAGGGAATTATCCAATCAGGGGATTTCCCAATGGACGGCTGTGGACATCGATGTGAATGCAGCCCGTTTCGCGAAAGATCAAGCAGATCAATCAGGTTTTATCGCTGCAGATGCGTTTCATTTACCCTTCCCTGACAACCATTTTGATGTTGTCCTGTGCCATTTTCTGCTATTGTGGTTGAATGATCCTCTGACAGCCATTAGGGAGATCAGGCGGATCATGACACCAGACGGACATTTTCTGGTTTTGGCCGAGCCGGACCATGCTGCCCGGGTGGATTGGCCTGTAGAATTCCAACCACTTGGTGAGCTGCAAACCGCCGCTCTAGCCAGGCAGGGTGCCAATGTTCAGGCTGGCAGGCAGATCGGGCAATGGTTGAATGAGGCTGGAATGCGCGTTGTGGAGAGGGGAATCCTGGGCGGGCAATGGCGTTCATCCGAGGAGAGCGAATCTCGCAAAATGGAATGGATGATGATAAAACACGACCTGGCAGGTCACGAAGAGATCAATCTGGACGATCTGGAGATCCGCGACATGGAAGCCACAAAAACTGGTGAGCGGATCTTGTTCGTCCCGGTGTTTTACGTACACGGTCAAAAATAGAGTTCGGCTTTCGTCACATATAGGGTTGCCAAATCAGGCTGAAATGACTATAATAGCCTTCGTTGTTCGGGGCGTGGCGCAGCCCGGCTAGCGCGCTTGCATGGGGTGCAAGAGGTCCCGGGTTCAACTCCCGGCGCCCCGACTAACAGACTACCCAACCCCAGGGTAGTCTTTTTTATTAGGTCTCGGGTCACTCGAAGCGAAGCGGAGATCCCTTTGGGGACTTCGAGGTGTGATATCAACTCCCGGCGCCCCGACTGACAGACTACCCAACCCCAGGGTAGTCTGTTTTTCCAAAAGGCGAAATTATTAAATTTCCTTGACACAATTTGTTTGATTTGCTATAATGCAACCGGTTGCAATATAGAGGGATAAAGAATGAAAGACATCGTGTTTACCATCGCCGATATCGCAAAACTCGCTCAAGTATCCAAATCCACTGTTTCGAGAGCATTAAATGACAGCCCTTTGATCGCTCTGGAAACACGCGAAAGGATCCAGGAGATTGCGAGGCAACACCATTTTTGCTTGAATGCTTCTGCCCGGCAGCTAACCAAAAAGGAGAGTCGAACCATCGCTTTTGTGACCCACGGCTACCATAAAAACTTTTCCGTTGACGATCTGTTCACACTGGAGATCATGGGAGGAATTTCCCGCTGTCTGCATGAAAATGGATATGACATGCTGGTTATTCACCTGGATCCCGGGCAGAAAGATTGGGCCCGCCAGTATCTCGACAGCGGCAAAGTGGCCGGATTCATCCTGATGACCTCCGGACGAAAGCAGGACCAGATCAGTGAATTGACCAGAATTAGCGCACCCTTCATCGTCTGGGGAGTGCCAAAAGAGAAGCATTGTTGCAATTCCATTTGTGGGGATAATTTTACAGGCGGTTATCTGGCTGCTGATCATCTGATCAAAAAGGGAAGGAAGCGAATTGCTTTTATCGGTGGCCCCTCGGAGGAAGGCGAGATCCAATTGCGACTGGAAGGTTATCAGGCGGCATTGAATGAGGCGGAATTTCCCCTTGATACCGGATTATTGAATTTCGGTAATTTTACTCCGGGCTCCGGATATAGAGCCATGGATGAATTGCTGACGGAAAATCCTGGGATCGACGGTGTGGTTGTTGCCAGCGATCTGATGGCGTTGGGCGTCATAAAAGCCATTCATTACCATCGTCTTCGGGTCCCCGGTGATATTGCGGTAGTTGGTTATGATGACCTGTCCATCGCGAAATTATCCACCCCGCCCCTGACTACCATCAGTCAGAACGTCCCAGATGCAGGACGTTTATTGGTGCTAAATCTGCTCAACTCGTTGAAGACCGGAACTTTACAGAGCATTACACTTCCCGTGGAAGTCGTCGTTCGGGAAAGTTCATAATTTTTTTAATTCAGAATGCAACCGGTTGCAAGCTGAATTATTAGTAGACCATATAAAAGGAATAAAATATGCTTGCACTTCTAGCTACAATCCTCATTCTCGTGATAGTACCCCTCTTCTTGGTTGTCTATATCGTCCAGAAGTAGCTGGTTCTGTCTTGCTTCTTTTTACAGATATCACCAAAGATACAGTATTGTGTATTCAATCATAGCTAATTGAATAGGACCGAAAAAACTATTCAATGCGCTCCATGATTTTGGGTATTATTTAATTGGAACATTCCACCTGTCAGCTTCCAAGTAGCTTCGGAGAAAGAATTAACGCCGGTCGACATGTCGACCGGCGTTATGCATATTAGCTGATGATCACTGTCATCTGATCATATTCATGCCAATTACGGCACACAAGAAGCAGTTCCGCTATCGGTGAATGTCTTACCGGCAACCGGAATAAATTCCCAATCATATCCCGTTGAGTGTAAGGTCAACTTTAACACTCCATAGGTATCACCATTTCGAACTTCACTGTTTGCCAGCGCTGAACCAAATCCATAATGTGACCTTCCGCCCGTACCGACAACAAATTCCCGAATTCCTTTTGGATCTGACGCACCTGCCGGAGTTTGAGGTGCGAAACGTTCATAAGTATGATCATGGCCATTAAGCACTACATCTGCCTGGTAATCGTAGAGCGCTTGCCAGAGTGGTTGCGTGCCCGGATTACTGCCATGGGATGATCCACTGGAAAATCGAGGCTTGTGCCAATATGCTAGCGTACAGTTGACAGGATTGGATGCCAGATCCTGGCGCAACCAGGTAACCTGGGCAGATGTGGCTGATGTGCTGATCTCACTGTTGAGTACGATAATATGCCACTTCCCCAGGTTATAGGAGTAGTATCCCTTGGTCGGGTCACCTGCCGTGGCGCCAAAGTAGGCGTAATACGCAGAAGCTCCGGCGGTACCATAATCATGGTTTCCAGCACTCGGTTTTGTCCGGGCTTTGAACCGGCCCCAGGTTGGGTTGTAACAATTGGAATACTCCGAGGATGATCCGCTTTCGTAAGCATTGTCACCGGTAGTAAAGACGGTTCCGGCTATCGTATCCAACAAATTAGCGGTCGCTTCGTCACCGGAACTTGAGCAACTGGCAATGTCACCCGCACCCACCAACACAGGATCTGATCCTGGGATTGTTGTAGCAGATGGGATGAAAGATGAGGTAGGCGTTGATGTTGGCAGGGAAACCGGCGTCATGGTTGCGGTTGAAATCGGTAGAGATGTCGAGGTCGATGTGGACAGGACGAGTGGAGTGACGGTTGCAGTCGGAATCGATGTTGGACCAACCCCATTTACAGTCACGATCAGATATGGGGAATTCGCACCTGTCTCGCGAGAGGATAAATTAATGGATGTCGATCCAGGAGTGATCAATCCAAAACTATATGTCTTCGCGCTCACTACATACGACGTTACATCCAGTTCTATCCAGGTTCCTCCGGTAACTGATGGGACCGATGACAGCGTGTTTCCCATTGCCGGCGCATTGTTATAATTTATGATCGTCTCTACCCATGTGTTATTTGTCATGGCTTTTACAGCCAAACCTTGACTCGATGAACTATTTGCATGAATGAATAGCCGTGCCCTTGTAACAGACTGACCTCCCAAACCAATCACATCGAAACGTAAGTAACTCCGTGTTATGGGTGAATTGTCAACCCGCAAAACTGTGGACTTTCCATAATTTGTTCCCGGGTAAGTTGAGTTTACATACGCATCTGCGATGGGGATGTACCTGATTTCTTGTAAGACGGCAGCCTGGGCTGAGATTATTACAGGCTTCTGGGTGGATGTTGGCGTTGGAAGTTGAAGAGAGGGCTGAGTTGGGAATTCTGACGGGGTCGCTTCCATTCCACTTGTTTGTGTTGGGTTGGACGTTGGAATCTGAAGTACCGGCTGAGTGGGAAATAAGGTTTGGGTTGGATCTTCTTCAGGTCCATCAGTGGAAGTTGCTTCTGGATTTTGGCTGGATGGTTGGCCGGGTAGTTCAGTTGGAGTGACTTCCGGGACATTGGTTGTATCATCAACAGGTTGTACCTCAGTTGGCGAAGGATCCACCTGAGTTGGCGGATTGCCTGCCACGATCGTGATCTCCAACCGGGGCGCCTTCTCCTCTTTCTCCCGTGCGACAATTCTCAGTTCACCTTCTTCGTCACTCGATGTAATGGCGATAGTGTAGGTTCCTTCAGCTTGAATGTAACTGCTCAGATCGACTTCAGCCCACTTTCCAGGAGAAGACCGATCAGATTGGGCAACCTCATTTTCGACTTTCGGTGAGTTAACGAAGGTAATCTGGTCTTCTGACCAATCATTATTCGAAACCTCATTAACTGAAAACTTGGAACCGGGTAATTTTTTACAAAGATCTTCAATTTTACTGATTCGAAGCTACCCTCTGGTAGATCGGTCAGAGTAAATTTAAGATATCCGACCCTTCTGGGTGTGCTACCCACTTTGAGAGTAGAGGTCAATCCGAAATTGCTTTCGGGTGCCGTTTGGTCGACAAAGGCATCTGCTTCAGGGTAGAGAATAAACACCGTCCTGGTGTCTTTTTGGTCATGGATCACAGTGGAAGCCGAAACCCCGGTGCTGCTGAACAAAAAACCAGCAACAGAAAAAAGGTTGCAAATCGGAAAACAAGTCTTTTTTGCATTTCAAATCTCCATTTTCGCCAGACCCTTCCAATCTTACCTTTGGCTTGCAAATCCAAGCCATGTCATTGATGACATAAAGGAACAATCTGGTGGTAACGACTTGACATACAGTCGTATTCCCGAAGCTTTGTCTCCCCCTTGGCATCGGGTTTCAAAAACAAATAATTGGGTGGGTTATCCAACCAAATTTGGTTTTTGTCATAACAGTTTCTAAAATGTGTGGGGGATTGGTTTGCTCAGACAGAAATCAAATTTACTCTCATCAATAATTTCTTTATATCATTTTTGGACGATAAATCCAAAACAATGTCTAACCTGGGAACCATGTGAGATAGCCTTCTGGATTCAAAATGAAAGAGATCTTTGTATTGAAATACCTCATTGGTGATGATTTTTCAAGGAATTGTTGACAAATTTTATTTCATCATTTGGATAGTTAGGGCTATAATAAATTACCTAATGTCTGTCAAATGATGGACTGAGTTGGGCACAGGCTCCTGTGCCAATCCAAACAATATTCTTATGGAGGAATAGAATGATTTCAAGAAAAGTTGGTTTCGCGATGGCTCTGACCATGCTGATCGTAATGGTACTATCAGCGTGCGCACCTGCTCCTGTCGCCCCAACAGAAGCCCCTGTTGCCCCAACCGAAGCGCCTGTTGCTCCGACTGAGGCACCTGTGGCAACTGAAGCGCCAGTCGCAACCGAAGCCCCTGTTGTGATTACCGACACTGAACTGAACCTGCTCTGCACCCCGCAGGAACAATGGTGCCAGGGTATGAAGCAGGAATTCGAAGCGAAATACGGCATCACTGTGAACTATGTCCGCATGTCCGCTGGTGAAGCTCTTGCCCGTCTTCAGGCTGAAAAAGACAACCCAACTTTCGATATTTGGTGGGGTGGCCCGATCGATAGTTTTGTTGCTGCCAAAGAAGAAGGTCTGCTTGAAGCATACGATTCTCCCGAACCTGGCCAATCTGATCGATCCTGCCAAGATGAAAGATGCTGACAACTTCTGGGCTGGCATTTATGTGGGTACTCTTGGCTTTGCCACCAATACAGAATGGCTGGCCGCCAATCCCGGAACCGCTGCTCCCACATCCTGGGATGACTCTGCTGAAACCCGAATTCAAGGGCCAGGTCATGGTTGCGCATCCTTCCACCTCTGGTACCTCCTATACTGCTCTGGCTACCGTCCTGCAAATGCGCGGTGAGGAAGCTGGTTGGGAATACTTGAAAAAGTATGCCGGACAGATGGCTCAGTTCACCAAGAGTGGTGCGGCTCCGGCCAAGTTTGTTGGCCAGGGCGAAGCAGCGGTGGCGATTGTTTTCTCGCATGACATCGTCAATGAAATCGAAAACAATAAACTGCCACTCGAGTTGACCTTCCCCGCCGAGGGAACTGGTTATCGAAATTGGCGGTATGGCCATCATGAAAGGCGCCAAGAACATTCAGGCTGCCAAACTCTGGTTCGATTGGGCATTGACCCCTGAAGCGCAAGCTCTTGGACCCATCTATACATGCCTACCAGGCTCCGACTGTCAAAGGTGTGGAACTATCACACCCTGAGCTGCTCGAGGTCAATCTGATCGATTATGATTTCCTCTGGGCTGGCCAGAATAAGAAAGCATTTGTTGAGAAATTCACCAACGAAATCGCCAATGCTGAAAATCTGAAACAATAATTACTTTTTAACCAAACCGGGCGGCTCAATGCCGCCCGGAATCTTTTACTTGGAAGGAATGTGTCGATGTCGGATGCAGCCAGCAAATTCCCCAAGACAACTACTTCCCGAATCTAAAGAATCGACGTTTCGAGAATTCGCCCTGATATTCAGAGATCCAGTGCTCTTTATGAGCTTGCTGATCTCCGGAATTTTTATTTTTGTTTTTGTTGTTTTACCGATCTATCGAACCATGATCCGGTGGCTTTTATTGCCAAGGAAGGCGCCTTCGATCTGACCTATTTCACCCGATATTTCGATGATTATTATGGACCAGCTCTACGAAGAGCGTTTTATGACACCATGATCATGGGGCTGCTGACCGCCATCTTTGGAACCCTGGTGGGATTTATTTTTGCTTATGCCAGCGTCCGCTGTAATATGCCGGGGCGAAAGATTCATCCACTGGCTGGCTCTGCTGCCAACTGTTTCACCGCCGTTTGCCCTGGCTCTGAGCTTGATCCTTTATTTGGCCGGAATGGGGTGATCACCAAAAAATTGCTGGGGATCACCTATGTGAGGGGCATGAATGATATTTACGGGTTGGACGGATTGGTGATCGTCCAAACGATCACTTTCTTTTCTGTCGCCTATCTGATCATTCGCGCGATGCTTGAACGGTTGAATCCGGCCATGGAAGAAGCGGCCGCCAGTCTGGGAGCCAGCCGGCTGCACATCTTCAGGACCGTTACTCTACCGCTGCTGATTCCCGGCCTGGCCGGCTCGTTCCTCCTGCTTTTCGTTGAATCATTGGCCGATCTCGGCAATCCATTATTTATCGCCGGAAACAAAACCGTGCTCTCCGCGCAGATCTTCCTGGCGGTGATTGGCGAATATGATTATCAGAAAGCATCGGCTCTATCACTGGTGCTGATCATCCCGACTCTGTTCTATTTATGGTCCAGCGATATTATGTGAACCGGCGATCATACATTTCGGTAACGGGCAAGCCGGCAAGCGCTCAAATCACGGAAAAAGACCCAATCATCCGCTGGGGTTTTATCGTCATTGCATATCTGATCTGCGCTTTTGTAGTACTTCTCTATGCGACCATCATCTATGGCTCGTTTAGTTTCTCCTGGGGAGTGGATTTCACCCCTACGCTGCGGCACTGGGAGATGACGGTAACGCGTGGTGTGGAAGCGATCCTGGATACGACCTTCCTCAGCGCGCTGGCCACGCCTTTTGCGGCTTTGCTGGGGATGGTGATCGCCTGGCTGGTGGTGCGGAAGAATTTCAGCGGGAAGGAAGCGCTGGATTTTAGTTCCAATCTGGGTGGCGCCATTCCTGGTACCATCCTGGGCATCGGTTTTATCCTTGCCTTCAATAAACCGCCTCTGGCGCTAGCCATAGTCATTTATGCCCTGCTGGCGTTATTTTATGCCCAGGCGATCGGGAAGAACGCTGCTGAGAGGTTCATCATCCTGTTGCTGGGAACGATAGCCGGGGTGGTGCTTTCCAAGGTGGAAGCCCGCCTCATGTATTTCTCACTCGGTGGTCTGTATATTCTGCTGGGTATTCTGCTATTGTTCATCCGCAAGAAACCTGGGATTCTCAATCTTGGCTGGATTGATGGGTGTCTACCTAATGAGCACCAATTGGGCGATTGTGCTTTCCAAACCAATCGCGGATTACAGCAGAACCCTCGGGCGTGGATTTTTTAGTAACGCCATCTTCCAATTCGCTGATCACGTGAAAACACTGCTCAACCGCCCCATCTTTGCTGGCCATCGCCATCTTTGTCCTCAGTGTCGTGCTACTCATGGGTCTAAAAGGCAGAAACAACCGGGTTGTCCTGGGTGTGATTGGATTGATTGTTCCATGTGCACTATCTTTTACCGGGATTCCGTTTGCGTTGGTGGGCGGGGCCTATATCATCATGGCTGCCTATATTGTTCGCAGTCTGCCTGCCTCTGTTCGGGCCGGGGTGGCATCGCTTCAACAGATTGACCCTTCCATTGAGGAAGCATCGAACAGTCTGGGCGCGGATGCGCAATACACCTTCCGCAAGGTTACTCTTCCGCTCATCTCTGCCTGCCCTGCTGGCTGGTTTGATCTTCAGTTTCACCCGGCACATGACCAGCCTATCGGCGATCATCTTCCTAGTAAACGCAAAATGGCGTATCGTAACGGCTTCCATTCTCAGCGAATGGGAACAGGGCGGGGTCAGTATCGCGGCAGCCTATTCCACCGTGATCATTATCCTCGTGATGTTGGCCATCGCAGTACTGAACCTTATCACGAAACGGATGTTCCGCGGCCGCGATGGGATTGATTTGAGTCAGGGTATGTAACCTTTCTACCATAACCGGAGACATAAAACATGTATCTGACTTTAGAGAATATCACTAAGAAATTTCCTGCCCGCGGTGGAGTGACTGAAGTAACCGCTGTTAATGATATTTCGTTGGAAATCCAGGAAGGTGAATTGGTCACTCTTCTAGGGCCCTCCGGATGTGGAAAAACAACCACGCTCCGGATGATCGCTGGTTTTGAATTTCCTACAACCGGCAACATCGTGCTGGACGGTGTATCCATCAATTCACTTCCGCCGCATAAACGGGATATGTCGATGGTCTTTCAAAGCTATGCGATCTTTCCGCATCTGACCGTTTTTGAGAATATTGCGTATGGGTTGAATGTGCAAAAACTGCCAAAAGAAGTCATCACAAAACGGGTGGATAAAGTGCTGGATTTGGTCCATCTGGAAGGGTACGGGCATCGGGCGCCAAACCAACTTTCGGGCGGTCAGCAGCAACGCGTAGCGCTTGCAAGGGCTTTGATCATGGAGCCGAAAGTGCTTCTGATGGATGAACCACTCTCCAACCTGGATGCCAAATTGCGCGAAGAAATGCGGACAGAGATCCGCCGGATTCAACAGACCCTGAATATCACCAGTGTTTATGTCACACATGACCAGATCGAAGCCATGACCCTCTCAGACAAGATCGTTGTGATGAATCAGGGAATCATTGAACAGATCGGTACTCCGGTGGAGGTATATCGCTACCCAAACAGCCGATTTGTGGCAGATTTTATAGGTCGGGCAAATTTCGTGGATGGAATTGTGGTAAAACACGACAAACAGGGTTACCAAATCCTTTCGCTCGGAAAAACACTCGAAATTAAAAACGTCAAACAAGCCTTTAACACCGATGACAAGGTTACACTGATAGTCCGCCCGGAAATGGTGACCGTCAAGAAATCTGGCGGAACGTACCAGGGAGAAGTGAAACGGGCGACCTATTTGGGGGATGTGATCGAATATGTGGTTGATGTAGCCGGGCAGATGATCACAGGCGTTGAAACGGATCCTCATCAGATGGTTCTCTTCCAGGTTGGTGATCCAGTTTCCGTCAGCTTTGCAGAAGATTGCATCCAGGTATTACCTGCTGAAAGCCATCATGAATAACGTTGATATCCTTATGGTTGGCAATTTTGCCAAAGATAAAATCATCGTGGATGGAGTCGAAGAGATTACCTCAGGGGGCGGCGTCCATTTTGGAAGCATTGTCATCAAACGATTAGGCTACAAAGTGGCCGTCGCAACCAGGCTCCTTTTAGACGACTACTCCAGGCTTGAAGAAATGATTGACCAGGGTGTGGTGGTCTATCCAACCGAATCAAATGGGACTTCCGGCATAGCCAATTACTACCAGTCCGCGGATATGGAACGCCGGATCTGCAAACCGATCGGATTTGGCGGTAAGTTCCAATGGATGAATATCCCCAAAATTGACACCAGGGTGATTATGGTGACCCCGTTATACGCAGGAGAGGTGGATTTACCCCTTTTACAACAATTAGCCGCCAGAAGCCCTCTGGCATTGGATATCCAGGGTTTTGTCAGGGTTCCGGTCGCTGACGGTCTGGAATATCGGCCGTGGGATGACTTGAAAGAAGGGTTAAAATCGGTCACCTATCTCAAAGTGGATCGAGCGGAAGCTGAATTCCTTACCGGGAAGGATGATATTCAAGAAGCTGCCAGAACGCTGTCGGCTATGGGCCCCAGAGAGATCGTTTTGACACAATCATCCGGGGTTACTGTGTTTTCCGGGGATACTTTTTATTCAGCTCCGTTTAATCCACGATCCCTGGTCGGCAGGACTGGTCGGGGTGATACCTGTTTTTCAACGTATGTCGCGATGCGATTGGATAACCCGGCCGAGAAAGCCTGTCAATGGGCAGGTGTGATCACTTCCCTCAAGCAAGAGAAACCAGGTCCCTGGATGGGTTCGGTCGCGGATGTGGAGAATCTACTTCATCAATAGCCATCCTCACCACCCAGGCATAAACCGACTACAAACAACTATACGCAATACCCATTTTAATCAAAACGAGGCATCCATAAGTTATGGATGCCTCGTTTAATCTATTCAACTTACCTGATATTGACTAATGACAGAGCGTCGTTCCTGAGTTTGTGAAGGTGTATCCTTCGGCGGGAACATATTCCCAACTGTAAGCGTTATCTCCCAGATCCAGCTTGAGCACTCCATAGATACCGGTTTGGTTTCGAATTGCTTCGTTCGGGTCAAGTGGATTTGTGGAGTAGGAATACCCATCTGCTGGGGCTCCCCCGGTTCCGACGATGAATTCCCGGATACCGTCCACTGCCGCTTGCTCGTTTGGATCAATAAGATTGAACCGTTCGTAGTTGTGGTTGTGACCATTTGCCACGATATCCACTTTGTATTGATAAAGGATATCCCACCACGGCGCGGATGTTGGATCGTCTGTATGCCGTCCGGACGTCCAGCGTGGCTGATGCCAGACTGCCAGTACGCATTTCTTGGTGTTCGAAGCCAAATCTGCCTGGAGCCATTTATATTGCGGACTTGAAGTACTGCAACCACCTGCCTGGCTGCATTGCGCGTTCAAAGCGATCACATGCCAGTTGCTGCCAATATCATAACTGTAATACCCGCCAGGATTTGGACCGGCAGCAGCGCCAAAATAGTCAAAATAGGGTGCAGTTCCACTGGGAGCGTAGGTGTCATGGTTACCCATGACAGATCGGGTCACATTTAGAAAGCTGCCCCAATTCGGATCATAGAGATCTACATATTCAGCGTCATATGAAGTACTTCCACCATCATTATTAATGTTATCGCCCAGTGTCTGAACAGTCGCGCCTGGATTATCGCTCAGGATTGAACGGATAAGGTCGCCAGTTTTCTTACAATTTCCCGTTCGATCTGTGGATCCCAGGTTGTATTTGCAGATGTCACCCGCAAGTAGGAGGGTATGGCTTTGCCCGATAACGGGTGGTGTTGTCGGTTCGACGGTTGCTGTGGGAGTCGGAGTTGGACCAGGCAACGGAGTCTCGCTTGACACTGGCGTCAGTGTTGGTTGGGGAAGACTCCCACTTCCATTCTGGTGCAGCACATCCAGATATTGGCCATACCCTGATGCACTTTGCCACTCAACGGCCGGTTCAACAATGGTGCCCTCACCCCACTCACTGAATGTGGTTACGAGCTGCCACTTTGCGTTGGAAGCAACCATGTCTTTTACATTTTGATTCCAGCGGGTTAAAGTCTCTTGCCAACCTAACAGGCTGCCCTTTTAACCAGAATCCGGGGCTGACACTATAACTTTCGCTACCCTGTTGATCGGTTGCTACGGCAGGTGAATACTGGTGCCAACCATCGGGCTGACTGGCACAGGTCTTATACCCGGCAAAAACTTTCAGGACGACATACGCCCCAACCGTGTTTCCGGTTTTCCAGCGATCAGCCATACCGCAACCATCTGTAGCATCCGCGTACACAAACACCACGAATTTACCATTCACGCGCAGATAGCTGGGGTCGTTTCCATATTTATCATGAATATATTGCAGGTCAGTATTGATCTGACCGGATGATGGATTCCCCAGGCTTTCGTTTTCATAGTACAAAGTCCATCTGAAGTTCGTGTCTTTCGCTGCAGTGAGTAATCCGCCAATACGGTTATCAGATCTGGATCCCTGTCCCCACCAGGACGCGATTCCAGATTGAATATTGCCATATTGCATCATGTCGATGTGTTCTTTCAGAATGGTTTGATCAGAATTATTGTAATATCCGAGGGTCGGGGTAAAGTTGGTGTAGGGATAAGTGCTTTGCTGATCCCACGCCTCAGGGAACCAGGGATAATAAAATGCTGCTCGGATTGGAAACGCTGGCTGCCAATCTGTCCCCGGTGGATTTGTGGGTGTGGAGGTCGCAGTCGGCAGATTGGTAGGAACGATGGTGGGCTCCAAGGTCGGTATATCGGTTGGGTTTGGAACGAGAGTCGGCAATATTGTAGGTAAGGGAGTGACCGAAGGTTCCGGTGTAATTTGAGGAATTTCCCCATCGCCAGAGGTGAGGACTATTTGGGGCGCTTTCCCGGACGATTTGCGGGATGCAATGGATGTGGCAGTATTGCTCTTTGAGGTGATAGCCAGAGTATATATGCCATCGGATGTGATAATACCGGTCAGGTCAACCTCGATCCATATACCTTTCTTCATCGCCTGCGATTGCTTGATGAAGCCGCCAACGACTGGCGAATTGTTATAGGTAATGGTTTTCTCATCCCAGGTAGAATCATTCACCAGGTTTACGATAAAACCAGTTTTGTTTACGCTATTGGCGAAAATCCGCAGCCTGGCCGCTTGAACCGGATTATTGTTTAGTCCAATGACAACAAAGCGTAGATAGCTGCGTGTTTCCGGACTATTATCTACCCGAATGACGGAACTGGTTCCATAGTTCCGATTGGGTGAAGTGCTGATTACATAGGCATCTGCCTCGGTATTGAAAGTTAATTCAGTGGCTGCTGCGTTAACCCTGACGGGAAGCACCATTGAAAATACCGTGAATAGCGCAATAGACAGGAATGCTATTTTTTTGAACCAATATCGATTAAACATGTTTAGATCCTTTACTTATCAGTAATGTAATTGCCAGGTGGATTTGCTCAGACATGCAAGGCAATTGATCGATCGTCTGATCGATAAATCGGATGAGTTTTTCTAAAATGGAGAATTATTTGATCAGTTGGATTAGAGCAATAGTAATGTTGTATCCTGTAAGTCAGTTATGCCATATTCCCTTGGAATGGATCAATTATTCGATATCCGATTGATCGGTGATGCTATTTCCGTACTCGTTACCGTCATGGTAAACGATATCCAATTACCTAGGCTTAAGAAATCCTTACATTCAACTAACAAAACTCAAATTTCCCCTTCAGACATTCGACGCGGCTTTGCGATTTGACTTAAAACCTTTGACCAATTTGACCAAATTCAGGCATAATTTCCTTGTCAACCTTATACACATTTTGGGTTTGATTGAATAATATTACCAATCCGACTATATTTATCTTGTAATAGCAGGAAATTACCAATTCCATAACCACGAGCATACATCTCTGCTGTCAGAATTTGAGGATAGCGAAGAAGTGTAGTTCCGTTCATCCTTTCCAGACAGTTTATCCATTGATAAAGGTTCTTTTATCAAGATTATTTATCGCGTCTGGGAGGGGAAATTAATTGATTAAAACAAGAAAATTGCTAAACAGGATAAGCTAATGGAAACTGTAATCGCAATTAATAATTCTGCACGTATATCAGATGAGTTTTTTTCGAATGTAGACAATCTAGCCCTGTCTATCATTGTACCCACCAGAAATGAAGCAGATAACGTGGATATGCTCCTTCAAAGCATCCAGGCTGCGATGCTGGGCACCAACACGGAAGTAATATTTGTGGATGACTCGACAGATGATACCCCATCCGTTGTCAATGCTGCTATGGGGAAGTTCCCTGAACTTCATGTCCGTTTGATCCACCGTACCGGAGAAGAACGAACCGGAGGACTTGGTGGCGCTGTCGTTGTCGGATTACAGGCTGCTCAGGCAGAGTTCGCCTGTGTCATGGATGGTGACCTCCAGCATCCCCCATCACTGTTACCCGTATTATTAAAAACAGCAGTCGACGAACAAGTGGATTTGGTTGTTGCTACCCGGCGATCCCAGTCGAGCGAAGTGACTGGGTTGAATACCACCAGAAATCTAATTTCAAAAGCGCTCGACTTAATTGCCAGGGTATTTTTCCCTCGCCAATTTAAAGGAGTCAGCGATCCGCTTACAGGCTATTTTTTGGTTCGGGTAAATGCAATCGCGATCAATGCACTCAGGCCTAAAGGTTTTAAAATTCTGCTTGAAATCCTGGTTCGTAATCCAACTCTAAAAAAGGGAGAAGTTCCTTTTCATTTTGGTGAGCGATTCGCTGGCCAGAGCAAAGCATCTGCCAAAGAAGCCTTCAAATATTTGTCACTTCTATGGAGTTTGCGGTTTGGTGAAAGTTCGCTTCGATTTATGGGTTTCGCGCTGGTTGGTTTGAGTGGAGTAGTCATTAATTCACTCGTTCTTTACCTGGCAACTGATTTGCTTCAAGTCTCACTATCTCGTGTCTGCTGCCATAGCGACCGTAGCATCCACTTTATGGAATTTCGGATTGACCGAAGCTTTTGTTTATCAAGGAAGAAGCGCTTCATCTGGTCGATTGAAACGAGTAAGCTGGTTTTTTCTGATTAATATGGTCGCGTTGGCTTTACGTACACCCCTGATCTACCTGTTGACCACTACTTTGGGAATTTACTACATCATATCCAACCTGGTTTCGCTGGCTGTTCTCCTCATCGCGAGGTTCGCGCTTGCAGATAATTTCATCTGGGCTCAACCCAAACCCGGGAAGCCAATTGTAATCAAGTAATTTCAATGGAAAGAGCAGGAGCAATATCATGAAAGCTTTATTTAACTATAGTATTCATAACATCATCACCGTCAGTTCAGAGGGCGAATTACCAGAATTGAAACCCTTTCATGTTGGTACGGAGATCCAGCAACCTACTATCCGGATCAAGATTGGCTTACCCCGAAAACAAAACAAGGAAGATAAAAAAGCAGGCAATTATCTATCCTATCGGGAGATATTTGGTGATCTTGGTTTTTCTGTGGGGATCGATCTAACCAATGAGCCGATCGAAATTGTTGCCTCGCCTTCTCTCCGGTTATCGCCTCACGTCCTTTATACGAATGTCGTTGAACCAATTTTGCGGTGGACATTTGTCCGTAAGGGCTACGCGCTTGTCCATGGTGCTACGATCGCATTCGGCAATGATGCCTACATGATCACCGCAAGGACTGATACGGGCAAGACGACAACCCTCCTGAAGATTCTGGCACACCAACGACGGGACGCGGACCAGGCGGCATTCCTCTCAGATGATATGACGATCGTTTCTCCTTCTGGGGTTGCATTAACCTATCCTAAGCCATTAACGATCAGCTATCACACGTTACGCGCGGTAAATACCGATACGCTAACCCCTTCTCAGAAATTCACCCTGCCATTTCAAAGCAGAATCCATTCCCGATCCGGAAGAAAACTAGCTTTCCTGATCAGCAAGACCCACCTGCCTGCTGCCACGATTAATTTGATCACTCAGATGCTCGTTCCTCCGCCCAAGTATCATGTCAATCAATTGGTGCCAAAGGTAAAGCTGGCCAGAAGGGCAAACTTTGTTGGTATGTTTATCATTGAGCGCGGTGATGAGACTATCTCGCAAATTTCAAACGAAGAGGCATTAAGCGTCTTATTAAAGAATTGTGAAGATGCGTATGGATTTCCACCCTATGAAGATATCAAGGAATTCCTGTATATCAGGGATGGCGTTGACCTGCGGGAGAAGGAAAGAGAGATCATCTACTCAGCTCTCGGTTCCTTGCCCGTATCTCTGATCCGCTCGAACAGCCTTGATTGGTGGTGCCGAATTCCTGCTTTCGTGAATGATCAGGTGGCGAGCGCCTGCAATTGTGAAGAGAGAGCTCCCCAACGCTCTGCAAGGCGTGAAACGGTCACCGTATCAGTGGAGGGTTGATCGGCTCCGGATGAGCTCAATATCCGATGCGAAAATGCGCGGAGCGTCTTTCGAGCTCAGATCCGGAATGAAAATAATAGAAGCCAACGGTTGAATCAGTGTGCGGATTGAAATTTACCGAATCGACTTATTTCAATCTCACCTCTTTCATCCTTGGAATCTTTAATAGAACTATAGGACTTCTATGTTGAACCTTCGTGACCGCATTACAGCTCGCACAACCGATGGATCATTGCTAATGGTGAATGATCTCGCACTAAGCCGTGTGATCTTCATCGGGGCTCTTGTGGTGGGACTATTTCTTAGAATTTGGCAAATCAATGCTATGGGATATAACACGGATGAGGCCGTCTATTCCGGTCAGGCTGCGGCCATTGCCGGTGTTCCGGGATTGGTGGACATTTTCCCCATCTTTCGAGCCCATCCATTACTCATTCAGTTTTTGTTGTCGTTGGTTTATCAAATCCATTTCGATGATCTTTCCGGAAGATTACTATCTGTCGTCCTTGGCATGGGGACCATCTACCTGACATACCTGATCGGTAAAAACCTCTATGGACGACTTCCTGGTGCCCTGGCAGCCTTGTTTTTGGCATTGATGCCATATCACGTCATGGTGAGCCGCCAGATGCTACTGGATGGTCCGATGGTTTTCTTCGCATCATTAACACTATATTTGCTGGTCAGGTTTTCCAAATCGCATAAAAGCGAGTGGCTGATCGCATCTGGCGCGAGTATGGGGTTGACTTTCCTGGCAAAGGAAACAAGTATTGTTTTACTTGGCGCCATCTTTGCTTTTCTGGCTTTGACGCCAGAGGTGCGGGTGCGCATGCGTGATTTATTGCTATCCATCCTGGGAATGGCTTTGGTCATTTCATCCTTCCCAATTACTTTGATGCTTTCATCAGGTGGATCTTCAACAGGTTTGAATTATCTCACCTGGCAGTTATTTCGTCGTCCAAACCATGAATGGACTTTTTATCTGACTAATCTGCTCCCGTATGTTGGTGTAATGGTCGTTATCGCGGCTATTGCTGGTATCTTCCTTCTATGGAAAGACCGGTCCTGGCGTGAAAAGATCCTTATTATCTGGGTCATCGTTCCATTTCTCTTTTTCCAGGTTTGGCCAGTAAAAGGGTTTCAATACCTTCTTCCGATCGCTCCTCCCCTCGCTATTCTGGCTGGAAGAATTTTCGCCGAATTGGTGAATAGAGTCCGCGAAATTCCCTTCAAATCCGGTTTTCTGACCTCACCATATCGACGAACTTTGAGTTGGATCCTGGTTGGGATCACTGTCATTACCCTTGGCGCAACCACGTGGCAACGAATTCAGCCGGAGACTTCAACGAAGTTTCTGGCCGGGACGGGTGGAGTGCCCGGCGGCCGTGAAGCAGGCACCTGGATCAAGGAAAACATACCCGCATTTGCGAGAATGATGACCATCGGTCCATCCATGGCGAACATTCTCCAGTTTTATGGTGAAAGGCGTGCGTATGGATTGTCAGTGAGTCCGAATCCGTTACACAGAAATCCATCATATACACCGATCCTGAACCCAGATCTTCAGATCCGTCGGACGGACCTGAATTATCTCGTATGGGATTCGTTTTCGGCGGCCAGGTCTCCCTTTTTCTCCGATAAGCTTCTGGGATATGTCAATAAATACAATGGACGTGCCATCCATACAGAAAATATCACAGTAATCGATTTGGATGGCAATCGCATAATGAAACCTGTGATCATCATTTATGAGGTGCATCCATGATCCGCAGGTATATTTCACCCATTTTGTTATTTTTATTCATATTGTTTGGAATCTGGGCGCCTGTTCAAGCATCCATACAGCTCTCTGGAGAACAACCTACTTCACCGATAGAGCATTTTGTCGTGTTAATGCAGGAAAATCATTCGTTCGATAACTATTTTGGCACATACCCGGGAGCAGACGGATTTCCCGACGGCATTAAGATGCCTGTGGATCCAAAGGATCCTTCCCTCGGGTATGTGGAACCCTGGCGTATCGGTAGTTCGACCATAACCGATTTATCTCATAGCTTATCTACTTATCGAGACCAAAACAATTATGGGAAAATGGACGGGTTTGTCGCTGCATTAAACAAACGGAACCAGGATGGCCGTCTGGCAATGGGGTATTACGATGGGCAAGACCTGCCATATTACTGGAACCTTGCCGATAATTACGTACTTTTTGATCGGTTCTTCAGTTCAGCATCGGATGGAAGCTTCGCCAATCACATGTTTTCCGTGGCTGGCATCCAACCCAACGGCAAATCAGGTGATACGCTGGCTGAGTATCTGGCGGATAAACCGACAATTTTTGACCGGCTGCAGGAAGCGGGAGTATCCTGGAAGTTTTACGTCCAAAATTATGACCCATCCATCACTTATCGAAATCTGGGAACAAGCGGTAACCGGGCTTCACAGGTTGTATGGGTGCCACTATTAAATTTTGATCGTTTTCTGGATGATCCTGAGCTATCCAGTCATATCGTCGATCTAAGTCAATATTATCTCGACTTGCGAAACGGGGAGCTTCCATCTGTAGCCTATATTATTCCATCAGGCGCCAGCGAGCATCCCCCACAACACCCCGAAGCCGGTCAGAGGTTTGTCAAGACCTTGATCCAGGAATTGATGCGTTCGACAGCCTGGGATAGCTCTGCTTTTTTGCTCGTTTATGACGATTGGGGAGGTTGGTATGATCATGTTTCACCCCCCGTGGTTGATGAATTTGGCTATGGTCCACGTATACCAGGATTATTGGTAAGCCCGTACGCAAAAATGGGGTACATCGACAGTACTGTATTGGATTTCACCTCGATTCTGAAATTTATTGAAGTTAATTGGAGTCTGGATCCTCTCGCTGTACGGGACGCAAACGCAAACAACTTCTTGTCTGCTTTCGATTTTAGTCAATCCCCCAGAAAGCCTGAGTTCTTGCCAATGTCACGAACCGTGGAAGTTCAATCAGTTAAATCACCTTCGTTGAAGATCTACCTCAGCTACGGTTTGGCGTTGTTCTTATCTGTAGGAGCTATCGTTTTCGCAACGCATCGCACCAGACATGGTCTCGTTCAAAAAGTGGAGGAGGGTCTCCATGGAAAATAGATGGAGATTTTTCCGCCTCTTTGCCATCCTGTTCGCTTTTACTGTCCTTGTGCTTGCCACTCCAGGTACTGTCGGCGCATCGAACAAAGCTGCGGTTAAAAGGACAGAGATCGAGATCACTCCTCTGGAGAATGTTGGGATGGGGATGCCATTTTCTATCGAAGGTCTAATCATGGGTATAGCAGGTAATCCTGTCCCACAAGCGCATATCACCTTTTCCGTGGATGGGAATTACTTTGGGCAGGCTGAGTCCAACGAAGCCGGGTCTTTCATACTTAAAGTAACAAAAATAATTCCAGCAGGGGATCATCAGCTTATAGCTACTTTCAAAGGTTCCAAGGAATTTTCGCAGGCAAATGCCAGTATCAACTTCAAAGTGTTGCCTGCAAAGGTGCAAGTACAAACCGTACCGCCAATTCAGGGTCTTTCATTCAGAATGGCAGGCAAGCAGTTCGTGTCAGACAGAAATGGACTGGCAACAATATTCATAGAAAAAGCAGGCCAGTATCGACTGGATGTGCTGATCGATGAGTACCAAAACTCTGACATGAAGTCGAATTCGGCCGTTGGTCAGAAGAAGATTACGAATCTTTCCGTCACATTACTGTCCCCACGGATGATGTCATTCCGGTTGGGATCAATGTGTTTCATCAGGTAAGCCAGCGATTTATTGATTTATCAGGGTATCCTGTGGAATCCGATCGGATTTCGGAATACACCGTCAAGAGCGCGCAAGGAGATGTATTCACTTTTACTGATACTCTACCCCACTGGATTCCGGCGAGTCGGATTGCCCGAAGGATTACCGGATTGGAAGAAACAAAATTGTTATATTCGGTGATCAAAGTGATCGTCGATGGTTCAAATGTGGTTAACCAGGCCCAACAAAGGTTCTATACATCTCCCGATGGCGTATGGGATACAAAGGTCCTATTGTATTCCATGCAGATTTCCGTTAGAGACGGTCTCTTTGCTTCGCCTGTTGGAAAGATCGTAAACCTGGAGTTTCCTGATGGAAAGATTGTAAGTTACAAGTTGGATAACGCCGGGAATGTACAGATCCACTCTCTCGCAAGGGGTTTATACAGTTTCAAACTATCCGGAATAAATGGGCTAAAGACGAAAACTCCTGTCGCATTATCGAGAGATCAAGTGGTCAATGTGAAAGTCATTACTTATTTGGATATGGCCATCGTTATGTTGTTAGGTTTGATTCTGGCGTTGGGTTTGTTGGTCTATGGTCGACCCTGGTTATTAGATCCAATAATTCGAAGGAAGCGCCAAATTTACAAAGATCCTGAATGGAGATCTCTCCATGAACATTAACCGCATCACTTTCATCCACAGTTTGATTGGCTGCCTGCTTCTGCTTGGGTTATTGATTCCCGCCCGAACTGTTAATGCCAGAGATACGCAAAAGGAAAGCCCGATACCTGTGCTGGCTTATTACTATATCTGGTTTGACAGCAATTCTTGGGAGAGGGCGAAAACGGATTACCCAATCCTCGGAAGGTATACAAGTGACGACCGGGCAGTCATGGTGCAACACGTCCGTTGGGCAAAAGCAGCGGGAATACACGGTTTTATCGTAAGTTGGAAAAGCACTGATATGCTCAACAGGCGTTTGAAGCAATTAGTGGAAGTGGCGAAAGAGGAAAGCTTCAAATTGGTAATTATCTATCAGGGATTGGATTTTGATCGAAATCCTCTTCCGGTCAGCCGAATTGCCAATGACCTGGATGAGTTCATTAGTCTGTATGGAAAGAATCCCGTTTTTCAGTTGTTTGCAAAGCCTGTGGTGATCTGGTCTGGTACCTGGATGTTTTCCACCGGGGATATTGCGACTGTTACAGACAGTCGCCGTGACCGGTTGCAGATTCTGGCGACTGAAAAAAGCCTGGATGGGTATATTCGGGTTGCCAATTTGTTCGATGGAAACGCCTATTATTGGTCTTCGGTAAATCCGGAAACTTATCCGGGGTATCAGGAAAAACTGGTTGAGATGTCTGACGAAGTGCATAAAGACGGTGGAATATGGATTCCTTCAGCCGCGCCTGGGTTTGATGCCCGGTTGGTGGGTGGAACCAGTATCGTAGACCGCAAAGACGGTGAGACTTTCCGAATACAGATCAACACGGCACTGGCATCATCACCTGATGCGCTTGGCATCATTAGTTGGAATGAATTTAGTGAAAATTCTCATATCGAGCCATCAATGAATTTTGGCAGCCAAAGTTTGAATGTGATGAGCGAGATCAATCATCTCCCAAATATCCAAATCAGCGACTTTGATTCGAGTGAACCCGCAGGGACATTTGCCGAAGGGTTTACAGCGTCGAGAATTGCTGCACTGGGTGGATTGGTTATCTTGATCCTTGTCGGTTTTGTGTCTCTGGCTTTGCGCCAGAACCACGTGATAGAGACCAAGTAAGGTATGAATAGCGGGATTCATATCAATTATCGGTAGTTAGAGGTGTAAGATGAAAACCAATAAATGGCTCACCAGTATTCCAATCATACTTGTTCTAATTTTCTCGCCTCTTTTTAGTTTCAATCACAGTATCGCTCTTGCTCAGACGGGAACGGTATGTTCTTCAAGTTCACCTGCATCGGGTGCTTATGCTGTGATGATTTGTTATTCAACCCCGGCAGAAAATGCCATCCTTACGGGTGATGTCCCGATCACGGTATTGGTCACTGTTGGTGGTACAAATCCCGGAGTTCAACGCGTCATATTTTATTTGAATGGTTCATATTTGCTCACGGATTATCAGAGCACTTATACCTTTACCCTTCCTTCAGCACTTTTCGTTGACGGTTCGTATTCTCTTGCTGTGAATGCATTGATGCGGGATGGCTTTGTAACCCAGCAGACAGTCTTGCCAATCGCTTTCAGCAATGGCGTAACCTCTCCGCCGGTGAATACAAATGTGTTCCAAGCCACGGGTGGGAGACCTCCAGGCCCATCAGAGTCATTTACTGTTACGGCTGCTGGTGATGGTGCCAGTGGCGAATCGAAAGCTGTCGCTGTAACCAATCTCATATCCTCCATTAATCCCAATTTATTCCTCTACCTTGGAGATGTGTACGAAAAAGGCACACCGGTTGAATTCTACAACTGGTACGGGAAGCAAGGTACTAATTTTGGCACTTTCCGAAATATCACCAATCCGACAATTGGTAATCATGAATATGAAAATGGGGTCGCGCCAGGTTACTTTGATTACTGGGATAATGTTCCCAATTATTTTAGTTATGATGCCGGTGGTTGGCACTTCATCAGTTTGAACTCGAATTACACTCAGATCGGCGTAAATCCGCAATCAGCCCAATACCAATGGCTGCAGCAGGATCTAATCGCCAATGATCAGAAATGCACCATAGTCTATTATCATCACCCGGTCTATAACATCGGACCTGAAGGGTCGACAACAGCAATGTCCCCGATCTGGGCTCTGATGGCCCAACATAAAGTCGAAATTGTTTTGAACGGACATGATCATACTTATCAGCGGTGGGTACCTTTGGATGGCGCCGGTCAACCGAGTGCTGTCGGGATCACTGAATTCGTGGTTGGCGCCAGCGGACATGGCACTCAAACCATTAAGAAAACGGATAATCGGGTTGCATATTCGATCGATACCAACCCAACTGCCTTTGGAGCACTCTCGCTAGTCCTTAATTCAGGCGGAGCATCGTTCAATTATAAAAATATATCCAATACCGTTCTGGATTCCGGAACGATCCCATGTCTTCATACCGGGCCTGACACCACAGCTCCGAGCATCCCGACAGGAGTAAGCGGATCTGCGGTCAACCATTATCAGGTGAGTGTTAACTGGTCGGCATCCTCGGATGATACCGGGGTTGCTGGTTATTCCATTCTTCGTAATGGGGTATCCATTGGGACCGTGTCAGGTAGTGTACTGACCTATGTTAACTCGTCCGCTTCACCGGCCAATACCTACACCTATACGGTTGATGCGTTTGATACCGCTGGAAACCATTCAGCACAATCTTTGCCTGTATCGGTGACAACTCCAGGTATGCCAGCAAGCATCACTTACCTACCGGAAGCCGACACCTACGTTACATCAACCAGTTCTGGTTCAAATTACGGGAATTCAACTAGCATTCGGTTGGATAATTCACCAGATATCCACGGCTATATCCGGTTTTCAGTGCTTGGCACTTCAGGATATCCGATAACGAGAGCTCGGCTATTAATCTATACGAATGGCTCATCTTCTTTGGGGATCCAAACAAGGAATGTCACAAATACAACCTGGGGAGAGTTGACCACAAACTATAATAACGCACCTGCTTTAGGAAGTGTGATCTCCTCATCTGGCATATTCGCAGGAAACAGTTGGGTTTCAATTGATGTGAGTCCTTATATTACAGGCAATGGTCTATATACCATCGGCGTTTCAACACCAAGCACGTCTGCCTTAAGCTTCGCTTCACGTGAATTACCTGCGAATTCACCGCAATTGATCCTTGAATTCCAGGGCCAAGGTCAGGATACACAGTCTCCAACCGTTCCCTCCAATTTGGCAGCAGTTGCCGGGAGTGCAACACAGGTCAACCTTAGCTGGTCTGCTTCAACAGACAATGTTGGTGTGACCGGATACACCATTTATAGAAACGGTTCCTTACTGGGAACGGTGTCAGGTTCGACGCTGGCCTTTAGCGATACAACCGTAGCCCCTTCTACGACCTATTCGTATGCAATCGACGCCTTCGATCTGGCGGGAAATCACTCTGCCAATTCATCGCCAGCTGATGTGACAACACCCGCCCTACCCGATTCTCAAGCCCCGAGCGTACCGACAAATTTTACTGGATTTGCAAGCAGTTCTACGCAAGTTGATCTGAGTTGGGCTGCGTCTACGGATAACGTGGGCGTTATCGGATATTCGGTTTTTCGCAACGGTTCACTTCTGACAACAGTTTCAGGCAGTACCCTGACCTTTTCGGATACAACGGCAAGTCCTGGAACCTCCTATTCGTTTACAATAGACGCTTTTGACCAGGCAGGTAATCATTCTCCGCAGACTACCAGTATCGCCGTTACAACGCCGCCTACGCAGGCAACCTCACTCACTTTCTCTCCGGTTGCCGACGCATGGGTCAATGCATCGAGTCCCACGACGAATTATGGAAATTCCGTCTCATTAAGGGTCGATGCATCGCCAGATATCCATAGCTATGCCCGATTTTCAGTTGCAGGAACTGGAGGAAAAACCATCTCCCAGGTGAATTTGCTCCTCTATACCAACAACGTATCATCCCAGGGTTTCCGGGTTTATAGCGTTGCAGATAATACCTGGATTGAAGGAACCATGAACTATAACACCGCCCCATCTTTTGGGCCTCTTCTGGTCTCCTCTGGCTCAATTCCTGTAAATACCTGGATAACGGTCGATATTACCGGAGCGATAACCGGTGATGGATTGTATAGTTTTGGTATAAATACACCCAGTTTGACGGCGTTTAATTTGTCCTCTAAAGAAGCGGTCGGATTTGCCCCACAACTTGTGGTCACTTTTGGTAATCCGCCCACAGTTACACCTACGCCAACTTCAACCCCATTGCCGACAGCAACCCCGACCCCTACACCAACAGTAATTCCAGATTTGCAGGCGCCCTCGGTTCCAACAGGTTTAGCCGCTGCTGCCAGCAGTTCCACGCAAGTTGATCTGAGCTGGGCTGCGTCTACGGATAACGTGGGCGTCATCGGATATTCAGTTTTTCGGAACGGTTCACTTCTGACCACGGTTTCAGGCAGTACCTTGACCTTTTCGGATATAACGGTAAGCCCGGGTACATCCTACTCGTATACATTAGACGCATTTGATCAGGCAGGAAATCATTCTCCCCAGACTAACAGTGTCGCCGTTACAACGCCACCTATCCAGGCAACCTCTCTGACTTTCTCTCCGGTTGCCGACACATGGGTCAATGCATCAAGTCCCACGACGAATTTTGGAAATTCCATCTCATTAAGGGTTGATGCATCGCCGGATATCCATAGTTATGTCCGATTCTCAGTTGCAGGAACTGGAGGAAAAACCATCTCCCAGGTGAATTTGCTCCTCTATACCAACAACGCGTCATCCGAGGGCTTCCGGGTTTATAGTGTTGCAGACAATTCTTGGGGCGAAAGTATCATGAACTATAACAACGCCCCATCTTTTGGGCCTCTTCTGGTCTCCTCAGGCTCGATTCCTGTAAATACCTGGATAACGGTCGATATTACCGGAGCGATAACCGGTGATGGACAATATAGTTTTGGTATAAATACACCCAGTTTGACGGCGTTTAATTTATCTTCAAAAGAAGCGGCTGGCTTTGCCCCACAACTAGTGGTCAATTTTGGTAATCCACCCACGGTTACACCTACGCCAACCTCAACCCCATTGCCGACAGCAACCCCAACCCCTACTCCAACGGTAACCCCAGATTCGCAGGCACCCTCAATTCCAACAGGCTTAACTGCTGCTTCTACAATTTCCAATCGTGTGGATATAGCCTGGACTGCCTCAACTGATAATGTTGGAGTGACCGGATATACCATTTATCGCGATGCTGCGTTGCTCGCAATGATAGCAGGGACTGGTACAAACTACTCAGATACTAACGTAGTTGAAAATACAACCTATCTCTATACTGTCGATGCATTCGATCTGGCTGGAAACCATTCATCGCCTTCAGGCTCTGCCAGCGTAACAACACCGCCATTTGTGGATACCGAACCTCCAACCATTCCATCCTCGCTTTCAGGGTCGTCGAGCAGTCCATCTCAGATTGAATTGAATTGGTCCCAATCGACCGATAATGTTGGAGTGACGGGGTATACGATCTATAGGGATGGTTCCCTATTGACCACCATATCGAACAGTCCCCAATCTTTTTCTGATAGTACCGTTTCACCATCAACAACCTATTCATATACCATAGACGCATTTGATCTGGCTGGTAATCACTCCAGCCAATCAACTGCAGTAAATGTGACATCCCAGAGTCCGCCAGCACCAAGTTCCACCTTCACTCCAGATGCAGACACTTACGTGAATTCTTCAAGTCCGACTTCCAATTTTGGAACGACCACCACCCTTCGGTTGGATGCCTCTCCTGACCTGCATAGTTACATTCGATTCACTGTTCAGGGAATCGCCGGTCGACCGGTAGTTCAAGCAAGATTGCGGGTTTTTACGAACAACAGTTCGACGCCTGGAATTCAGGTATGGGGGGTAAGTGATACGGGGTGGGGTGAAACGACCATGATTTATTCAAATGCACCGGCATTGGGTTCTGTTCTTTCATCATCAGGAGCAGTCTCTGCGGGAACCTGGGTTACCTTTGATGTAACCTCTTATGTCACATCAGACGGTGCTTACTCTTTTGGCGTCACCACTCCCAGCTCTACTGCGATGAGTGTAGCTTCTCGTGAATCTGGCGCAAACGCACCGCAATTGATCCTTGATTTCTAGATGCAGCGGTCATCACATCGTACAAGTAATTAATTCGGAGACAAATGAGAAAATTTTGGACGTTCTTGTTTTCACTGATACTGGTGACTGGTTGCAATTCTACCGGCATTAATTCCTTTCCTGTTAAGCCTTTGAATGGTTTGAACGAGATCTCCTCCACGCCAACACCCTTCATACCCTCTCCATCGCCTGCAGAATCTGCAATCACTCCACAATCAGACATGGCAAATATATCCACCGAACCGGCACCATCAGTTCCGAATTTCGATCACATTATCGTTATTGTTTTTGAAAACAAGGACTATACCATGGTGGCCGGAAGCTCTCGGATGCCAAATTTAAACCAACTGGGCAGGGATAACATTCTACTTTCGAACTATTATGCTGTGACTCATCCAAGTTTGCCCAACTATATAGCTATGATCAGTGGAGATACGCAGAATATCACCAGGAATTGTAATGATTGTTTTGTTGACCAGCCCAATCTGGCAGACTACATCGAAAAAAGCGGAAGGACCTGGAAAACGTACCAGGAAGATATGCCTTCCGAATGTTTCCTGGGGGATTCGAAACCATACTACCAAAAACACAATCCATTTATCTATTTTGACTCAATTCGTCTCGATCCGAAACGGTGTGCCAACAGCATTGTTCCTTTAACCCAATTGGATCAGGATCTATCCGCGAATCAACTACCGAATTTTGCGTTTATCATGCCTAATATTTGCAATTCATCCCACGATTGTTCACGAAAGATTGCCGATCAATGGATGGCGGATATGGTTGCCAAGCTACAAGCATCGCCGGCGCTGGGAGGAAACTACTTAATGGTGATCACCTTCGATGAAGCCTCAGATGACCGGGACGAATCTTGCTGTGGAATGGGCAAGACAGCCGGAGGAAAAATATTCACAGTCCTCATTTCTCCTCAAGCGAAATCTGGCTTTATTGATGACACGTCCTATTCTCATTACAGTCTGCTAAAGACCATCCTTACAGCCTGGGATTTACCCGAACTCGGAAAATCAAGTCTACCTGATACCCAGGTGATCATAAGCCCCTGGAAATAACGTGTGTCAATTTCTCCCTGGAATTTCGATGGGTTTATTTTATCTTTCGAAAATTAAGGGTTGGCCTATTTTAAAGGAGGTAATGAAATGGAAAACTACGGCAAGATAGTCACATTCGATGAATTTGATCAAATCCGAGATCAATTGGGAAGGATTGTTTGTACTTCCGGCGGATTTCGATCCCCTCCACCCAGGGCATGCGTCGTGCATCATCGAATCAAAACAATATGGAGACACCCTCGTGGTAGTGGTGAATGGTGATGGCTTCCTGACCCGAAAAAAAGGTAAGCCATTCATGGACGTGCAAACTCGTAGCGCGGTTGTTTCCTGCCTGCGGGGAGTGGATTACGTCATTCCGTTTGAGATCGACAACGATCAGACAGTCCGCGAAGCATTGAAGCGTATCCGCCCGAATGTATTTACCAAAGGTGGGGATAGGGTGGACCATACCAGTATTCCCGAATGGGATGTCTGTCAGGCTTTAGGCATTGAGGTTATCTCGGGCGTTGGTATGCCAAAATATTGGAATAGTTCTGATTTATTAAAAGAATGGGGAGAATTTTGGATGCGTGATCACCAGGTTATTCCCTGCCCTTAAAAGGAACCTGATACGTCTTTGATACTTTTTCTTAGCGAATCGGTATGATGGTAGAAACGAATATCATAAGCTAATCAATAGGGTAATTTGAAATCAAAACAGAAGGAAAATCGATATGGCATATACGCTTGAAACGACTGTGGGTGAAATTCTAAAAGATTATAAGGCGGTTGAAATCCTTGAAAAATACGCTCCCGGGTCTCGAAGAACCCAATGCTCGGTTTGGCGGGTGGGATGTCCTTGAAATCTCTTCTTGCCATGCCTCAGGCAAAACAAATGGGAGTCACGGAAGAGATGGTAACAAAAGTATTGTCTGAAATCAATACCGCTAAAAAATAGGCTCCTGGGAACTACCGCGTATTTCGATCCCAGATCGACAACGATTTAACCTCTAGATGGGATGGCGTGATGCATCCCATTTTCGATTCCGCCAGTATTTGCGAATTATTTCTAATATGTTAACGGATTGGGGGTTCGTTCAGAAGTAACCAATACATCCCAAGTTTTGATACCGCTTCAATAAATTCTTCAAAAGCAACCGGTTTCCTGACATAACTGTTGGCTCCCCCTTTGTATCCATTGAGAATATCTTGTTCTTCGTTGGATGAAGTCAGTATGACAACGGGAAGCAGACAAGTATCTTTATTTTCTCTAATTGCCTCAAGGACTTCAAAACCATCCAGCTTCGGAAGTTTAATATCCAGTAAAACCACCGCAGGAAGATGTGGCTCTGGCAGATCGGAATAGATTCCCCGTTTGAACAAATAATCGAGTGCCGCCAGTCCGTCTGTCACCACCACAATATCATTTTGTATTCTATTTTTCTTGAATGCCCGTTTGGTCAATTCAATATCATCTAATTGATCTTCAACGAGAAGTATTTTTCTATTAGGCATATTCCAAATCTCATTTCAAGATAATGTGAAGAAAAATGTTGCGCCTTCATCCGGTTTACCTTCCGCCCAGATACGTCCGCCATGCTTGGTGATGATTCTGTGAACGGTTGCCAACCCGATTCCCGTGCCATCAAATTCCGAACTGGTATGAATCCGCTGAAATGCACCAAATATCTTGCCGGCGAACCTCATATCAAAGCCTGCTCCATCATCACGGACGAAATATACTTCTTCTCCATCTTGTTCATTTCTTCCGATTTCAATACGTCCAGATTTACGTTTTGAGGTGAATTTCCAGGCATTGCTGATCAGGTTTTCGAGTGCACTTCTTAGCAATACCGGATCAGCGACCACGGCCATCTCCGGTTTGATTACCCAGGTGACCTCTCGCTTTGGATCTCGGGTCATTAATTCCTGGGCGATATTCTCGACCATGCGTGAAAGGTTGATGTCGGTGCGGTGCAAATCTGCCTGGTTCACTTTGGATAAGATGAGCATGGCATCGATCAGGCTGGCCATCTTCTGGCTTGCCTCCCGAATACGCTGGAGAAAATCGCGACCTTGTGGATCCAGCTTTGAACCGTAATCCTCCAAAACGGCCAGGGAGAAACCGTCCATTGCTCTCAACGGCGCTCGCAGATCATGGCTTACCGAATAGCTGAATGATTCCAACTCCTTATTCGCAATAGAAAGTTCAGCGGTTCGTCTCTCAACTTCCGCTTCCAAATTCTCGTTTAGATGTTGGATTTCTGCTTCAGTTTTCTTTCGTTGCGAAATATCGCGAACAATGGCCCACATACCAATGTTTTCACCCTTTTCATTTTTTATAAGGGTGGCACGAAGCTCTATCGGAACTATGGTGCCATCTTTCTTTCGATATTCCTTTTCGTACACATCTGAATAACCCCGTTTCATGATTTGCTCGGCTATGATCCATTTTTCGAATATGTGCCATTTTTCCGGGGTGAAGTCGAAGAAACTCATTTTATTAAGTTCATTCGAGGAATATCCAACCAAATCCTCAAATGCTTGATTAAATTGAACGATTTTGCCATCCATCGAAATCATGGCGAAAGCATCCATCATCTGTTCATAGAGGTCCCTATATTTCTTTTCTGAATCGCGAAGAGCCTTTTCGATCAATTTCCTTTCAGTGGTTACTTCCGTGTATGTGATCATCCCGCCGATGGAGCCATCTGCTTGATACCAGGGGCGACATTCCCAGCGGTTATAGGTGATGGACCCATCCGGTCGCTCGAAATAGTCATCCTCATTTCGCTCGATGGCCCCCGCCAATACCCGTTGATGGACATCCTTCCACTTTTGGGGCATTTCCGGAAACACCTCGTAATGGTGCTTCCCGATGACGTTCTCTGCCTTGACGTTGTAATCCTCCAGGTATCGATCACTGACTGCAATGTAGTGAAGATCATTGTCATAAACGGCAATCGCATCTGGATCATATTTGATGATGTAGCGCATGACTTCCACGCTGTGGCGGAGAGCAGCTTCAGTGGTTCCTTCATTTGGAAATGTCATAGTGATTCCCCACGAAATTTCATATCGATAAGTGATAAATTGATATTGATAAGCATTCCAAATATTCCCGCCCAATAACAGGCAACATTTTTGTCTAATCGTATTAATATTATCATTTTACGCCGATTAGTTTTAGGCGATGAATAAGGTTGTACTGCGGTGATCAGCAATTGAAGTTAATCAAAGCCGCGAACCTGGAATGTGTCATCACATTCCAGGTTCGCGAAATGCACAAACAAATGAGAAGCAATCAAATAATCAGGTTTGGTTTACCCACAATGGCCTAATCACAGGGAGAAAGAGTAACATTTCCATATACCGGACTGCGGCCTATGTTTGCCCCATTTGTACCTGTTACAACGAATTGATATAAGAAATAGCCGTCATCACCGTTATCGCTGATTACTTCCAGATTAGGAATGTCCTTCCACGAGATATTTTCTCGAATAATTCCCGTTTTCGCCTTTGACCATTGGAACACCATCGTTCCACTCAGTCTTTTCACCATTGGTCACGTTTTGCAGATGATAAAAGATGTAGACGTACTTGATTTGCCCCGGACCGGCGATATGTACATTGATGGTAACAGTGGCTGGATCTGGGAAACAGTCTTTCTGATATTCGAAGGTATCTGTAGATGGGCTTGGATCAAAGACAAAAGCTTCCGATGTAGCCGTGGGGGTGGCGGTGCCTGTCGGTGTGACCGTAGGTGTAATAGTGGGTGTTTCGGTAATGGTCAGTGTTGGTGTGATCGTTGGGGTTTGAGTATCCGTTGGTGTGGGACTAACATCGTTGACCATGACGACAGCGGTGTCATACTCACTCCAAATCCCAGATGTGTTTAGTGCACGCACTTTGAGCGTATACGTCCCCGGTCTGACCGGAGTCCATGATTGGCGCAGGGTAGCCGGTGAATTGTTTCCGTTTGGATTGGGCAATACGGCCATCACTTCACTGTTGATGGTTAATTCGCCCCGAGCAACCCCACCGAGACTGGCGATATGAAAAACCACCTCATACGCTTCGTTTAGTGTGAGGATACTCCCATCCAGGGGCGCATCGAACCAGGCTTGTGGGTTGGATTCTGGCTGCGCCAATTTCTGAGGAGAATTGCATCCAGTTATTAAGATCAGAACTAACACTGCTACGAGCGAGATCCGAATCGTGCTCATCGATTTCCCTTCTTTCACACTAACCATGCAACTGCCAGTATTCAATATGACTGATTTGTCTATGGAGTAGCGACCGGCGGGGCGAATTGATCGCTTGAGCCGCAGAATAGTTTATCCGGCATGTTGGATTGACAGACTGATTTGCTCTGAAATTCTGGACTCCATAGAAATACAGGTAATTCCAGTCGTCGCCATTGTTGAATTTCCACTTCTCCGGATCGGTGACTTCACTGATCTCATATTGTTTTCCAGGAACCCAGAAAGTCTTTTCTGGAAAATATACCGGTAATTCCACCGATTTGCCAATCTCCAGCCATGGTATTGGGAGTTGAATATCCCGGTACAGGGACCCTTGCAAGGCGGTTTTGATCTCGAACCAACAAGGTACGGCTATTTGCCCGCCATAACCGAAATAACAGATAGGTGCCCCGGAACCATATGGCTTGCAGCCAGAACTGCAGGAATTTTTGGTATAACTTTCCGAATACCCCGCCCAAGAAGGCACAACCTGCCCAATTCGGTATTCATTTACCGTGGAATTAGTGACCTTAAGCGCATACTTATTCGAGTCCGAAAATTGAACTGATTCAGCGTTGGTACCGAAATTGGTGTTGTCGGTCAGCGCCTTTCGAGTAATTTTGACATGAATGGAAGGTCCAACAAATTCAGCGCCGGGGGCAGGCTTCCAAAACCGGTTTGGATCCGGGCAAAATGGCTCGAAGCCCTGGTTATGGGCATCTTCGATATCCACACAGGCTGCCGCCTGGTCGATGGTAATGCTCTTCAAAAATTCCCTGGTGAGTTCTCCAACAAGCTTGTCCTGGTATTCATTGGCCTTTTCACTCAGGTAATTGCTAACGACTCCCATAATATATTCGTCTGCCCCACTTTTTTGCAGCCACTCCATCAATCCGCTCTCATAGACAACCGTATTGTAGGCTGAACCGACATAATATTGAATAATATATTCAATCGCGGCATCCCCAGCTTGCTCACTCGTAGGTAGTTTTTCAGGCAGGCCAAGTTCTGCCGTAATGAAGGACCAGGCCAGCTCGGTGACCTTGACGGATACCCATTCGCACTCGGAGGTACCCCTGCAGCCAGGGATGATATCGATCAGCTCGTTTGAAACGACACCCACAACTTCATTGTATCTGGCGGCAAACCAATCATAGGCATCGATATATTGATCAGTGAAAGCAATGCCGGTTGCAATAAAGCAATCCCAACTCATACTATCGGCACAAGGATTGACAAATGGTACCGGACATTGCTCCTGCCCGTTATCCATATACTGAATACAACCATATCTTGCCTTGATCGGGAATTCCGGCAGGACGTAGGTTTCCTCCAGAAATTCAATCTGGTAGATATCCGGCAGGGTCGGAGCCAGTGGAATCTCGGGTTCAGGCGCTGGTTGGCCCAGTTGGTTGTAGATATAGACCCGGTTGGATGTGACAGGATATTCATAATAGCCGTTATCTGGATTTAGATAATTTGGCCATGCTTCGTAATAAACAAGGAAACCACTATCCTTGTCGTGGGTTCGCCAGAAGTCTTTTTTCGTCCAGGGTAGAGTATCCGTTTCGTAGTCATATGCTGGGCCCGGTTCCTGGTTTGTCGTGTCGTAAAGGGATGCCCAAGTATCTGAGAATTGTGCAGGAACACCGCCCTGTGCTGGAGCCTGTGTGTTTTCAAAGGAATCAGTTTTAAATTCTTCACCGTATAATGTGGCACTGGACAATCTCCAATACGCGCCGGTTGATTTCTTGAGGGTCAACATTTTAAAACGGAGTTGGACATTCTGAAGCTCAACTGTTTCCGGTATCAAAACATTGGTGCTCCAAACAGCGCTTGGGCTGTCACAGTATCCGGGAGATATCTCGAGACAACCCATCAATCGGGTGTAATCGGAGATGATCTTCTCGTATTCTTCAATCAAGACAGGGATTCCGCCCTTCCAACCCCATAACTGTACTTTAATGCGATATTCGGTGGCATCGGGTAATGTTTCGATATTTGCCAACAGATATTCAGATATGTCGAAGGTATAACCGGAGCCTTTTTGGAAGAAAGTACCCGAATCAGCCGGAATCCGGCTGGTCTGGTCATTGATCGTCACATACAGATAGGCCATATCCACAGGTTCCGGGCTGATAATGATCAGGTCTTCAGTAAACTTGCCTCGGTATTTATCCCCTCCCGGTTCGGTCGCTGGCTCTTGTTCTGGCGGGAAACAGGTGGGATCGGTCAGATCGATTGTGATCGGAAGGCTCTTTGATTCACCCTTGCCATTATAGGCAGCGGCATAATATGTCCAGCCGCCTTTGATATTTAATTTCGGATCCTGGTGGATGATTGTTTTGGTGATATACGGCGGCAGGTCAGCAACTTTTGAGAAGCCAGTTTGACCGGGTACAGCTCTGTAGATGCGATTGCCGTCCTCATTTCCGGCATTATCTTTAAACTCGAGGTAGGCGCTGCAACCAGATTGGAGTTCTGCTTTGATCAGTGTTGGTGCTGCCGGTAAAGAGGAATTTGGTGTGCCCGTTATGTTCTGGATCAAATTACCAATACCGGGGAGATTCCCAAGCCATTCCATACCACCCTTGCTAGATTTGGGTGTAGGAGGTTCATATGGATCGATGGATGCATCCCCCACTTCTTTGACAGGCTCCGGGGCTTCAGGAATAAAGATATCCTGGTCAGGACCTAATGGTTGATCCGCTTCAAGATCAGGATTGTTTTCCAGTAATTCATTGACATCAATTCCATTTGAGGCAGCGATTTGATCCAATGTTTGGCCAATTACGGGTGTAATAAGTTTACGTGAACCGCTCGCTTCAACCGCCTGAATATGGACAATTTTGGAGTAATTGGTTTCACCATTCGAATCAGCACCGCGCACAAAAAGGGTATGGAGTCCGGTGGTGGCTGGCTGCCAGAACCATTCACCGGTGGCCGTACTGAAAGTATGGTCGTTTAGCCCGTCTCGGATTGCGAAAAGCTCCCCATCGATCCACAATTCCACGGCGGTCACCCGATCGGTACTCTTCACCATGGCCCGGACTGGCACCGACGCATTCACCGGCCATTCTTCGTCTTCATTCGGAGTGATCAGCTCAACTTGCAAGGCTCGAACTGGGTCTGATGGAGTTTGCTGGCTTTGTTTGGATTGGCCGCCAATATTCGCAATAATGGCTATGACAGCGGCAGCTACTATGCACAATACGATGATGATGACAGTGACAATGCACCCGATTTTCCACCATTTGTTCATCAGTACACCCCGATTGAATGAAAATGAACCTATTGTTAATCTCAAGACGAAAAATACCCTACATCTACTATTGAATATCATTTACGCCTAATATCGATTCTTTTCCCATGATGACAGCTGAGTATTATATGCAAGTAGTATAGACATCCACCCGTATTAATAAAGTTAAAACTGCTGGGAGTATTGAGATAGAAATTGTATTTCATGGGACACCTACGCGCAAATGGGATTATTATTGGTACATGAGGAAATTTCTCGTCCCCTTTCATTCCATCACTGGTATTGATCAATCCCACACCAATTCCAGATACCTGCTGGCTAGTTCCATCGATCATTTGGCTGAGCCTTTGATAGGCAAGAGCCAGCAATTCGATTCCGTCGCGTTCTTCACCGGTTCAGAAACAACTTCCCTGATCTTTCCTCAAAAGTTCACAACCTATGCCTAAATAGATTTTGACCCAGGACCAAACCGATCAGCCAGCGCGCATCTTCGACCAGGTTTAACAGAATGGGGTCTGTTCCACCTGCTAATCGCCGATTTCGCCTTCTCCCCGCATGTCAATAGGAAATTTGCCGGGTTTCCCAGGTATTACATACGCAAAAATTATTACCTATCGATTGAGGAAATGGCAAAAGAGTTTTGATTGTTACCTTACCAAATTCACTCAAGGGAATATTCAAATCCAGTCAATTTAGGGCTTGACTTCAGTAAATATTCTTGCTAGACTGTTTTATGCAAACATTTGCATAAAACAATTTCTACATGACCGCAAACCGAATACAATAATCCATTTATGAGGTGAAGACAGTATGAGTGTTTTGGCTGATCGGATCGCCGTTGCCCGTCATCGTTTGTCTTATATCCCTGAGGTCGTTGTCCTCATCAGTTTCATCCTATCTTCCTTTTCTTTAGTTTTTTTGCTCCCCATTTTCTTTAACGCCCTTTCCATTGGTAACATCCTCACCTTCGGCAGCATTACCGGAATGATCGTGATCGGTGTTGGTATGCTCATGGTCTCCGGCGAATTCGATCTATCAGTTGGATCCAATTTCGCTCTCGCTTCCTATGTCTTGGCTCTCAGTTTGAACGCAGGAATGCCGGTTGTCTTGGCCGTTTTCTGGCTATCATCGTCAGTACGCTTCTGGGTACCCTTAATGGAATTATTGTAACAAAAACCAATATTCCATCCTTTATTGCAACTCTGGGTACGATGCTGGCTTACCGAGGAATCGTTCGCGCAATCGGGAAAGGCAGTTTTGCTTCTTACAAAGGACCGGAAATCCCTATATTTAAATATCTTAAATGGTGATTTCACCTTATTGAACGATATCTTCCATGTGCAAGCTTTTCGCATGTCGTTGATCTGGTTCATTCTTCTCGTCATTATTTTTGTTTTCATCTTGATGCGGACTCGTTTCGGTAATTGGGTATTCGCGGTGGGCGGTATTACCGGCTGCTGCCCGTGCACAAGGAGTAAATGTCAATTTTGTGAAGATTATGTGCTTCACTTTGACTGGATTTCTGGTAGCCATTGCCAGCATTCTCCAGTTTTCATATCGTCTGAGTGTTGATCCATTACGAGGAGATGGGATCGAAATGATCGCTGTCGCCGCGAGCGCCATCGGGGGAATTCGATTAACCGGGGGCTTTGGGACCATCTTTGGTGCGGTCCTGGGTGCGTTCCTGCTTCAAATGTTGGATCAAGGATTGGTTCTGATGGGGATCCCAATTCAAGTCTTCCAGGCTTGTGTTGGTCTCATCATTATTATCTCTGTAATCAGTAATACATATCTCGGTAAAAGTAGTTGATCTTATCCTAACTTTCATCCTCATTACTGAATGGTATTATCAAAGGAGGTAATGATAAGAAAATTATACATTTTCAGCAGTTGTAAAAACCCGATCATTTCGTCTTATGATTTTCCGAACATATTGAGGAGGATAAATCATGAAGAAGTTAAATGCTGTTCCTGGCGATTATTCATGGTAGTCTCACTACTACTTTCAGCTTGCCAACCTGCCCCTGCTCCAGCGTGCCGCGCCGGACCTGCCGCACCCGCTGCACAAGCAGCACCTGCTGCGCCTGCTGCGCCTGCTGCTCCTGTCGCAACCTGCTCCAGTGGCAAGCACTGATGGCTCCAAGAAACCTCTCAAATTCATTTTTGTTCAACATGCCCTGTGCGCCTGGGATTCATTCTGGTGCACCGTGGAAGACGGCATCAAGACTGCTGCCAAACAGATGGGTGTGGAAGTCGAAATTCTCGGTCCCGATAATTTCGATCTTGAAAAAACCGCTTCTCTGATTGACCAGGCAACCGCTGCACAACCGGATGGGATCGGTCTGACGGTCACTGACCCGGTTCTGTTCAAAGAACCGATCAACAAAGCAATTGATGCGGGCATCCCGGTCATCGCCTACAACGCTGGCAACGGTCCCTTGGTGGATGATATCCCTTACATGACCTATCTGGGTATGGATGAGTACCAGGGCGGCTACCAGAGCGCGACCAATTGATCGCTGCTGGCGCCAAACAGGGTGTCTGTATCAACCACCAGGTCGGACAGGCTGGACTGGATGCCGCTGCACAGGTTTTGTATAAGGATTCACCGATAAAGCCTGAAAGCTGATGTGCTGGGAGTCAAAGGTGAAGATGCAGCCCAGGCAACAACCACAATCAGTGATTTTTATACTGCCAACCCGGATGTCGATGCTTTCTTGACCTTGGTCCATTGGAGCGCAAATGCTTTCTACGCTTTCTGGAAGCCAGTAAACCGGCAACATTAAACACATGGCACTTTTGACTTGAGCCCGGAAGTGGAAGCCAAGATCAAAGACGGCACCACCATGTTCGCAGTGGATCAACAGCCTTTCCTGCAGGGCTATGGCGCGGTGATGTACCTGGTGCTCGACAAGAATTATGGCATCAAACCGGCGCTGCCCGTTACTGCAACCGGTCCTGGCTTTATCGATGCCAGATATGCTTGGAAAGACTACCCAACCCGATAAACCGCTGAAATTGATCATGGTCCAACACGCCATGTGCGCTTATGACCCCTACTGGTGCGTGGTGGAAAAAGGTATGGACGAAGCTGCCGCACCAGATGGGTGTAGAACTCACTATCTTGGGCCCGGACAAATTCGATCTGGAAAAGACTGCGGCCTTGATCGATCAGGCGGTCGCCGCCAAACCGGATGGTATCGGTCTGGCTGTTACCGACAATGTCCTGTTCAAAGCCCCGATCATGAAAGCCATCGATGCTGGTATCCCGGTTGTCACCTATGATACCGGTCTTGGCCCGGAAAAAGATGGCATCCCGTATCTGACCTTCTGGGGATCAGAAGACTATGTTCAGGGTTACTATGGTGGCTTAAGATGGTCGAAAGCAGGCGCCACAAAAGGTGTCTGCATCAACCACCAGGTTGGCCATTCCGGTCCGGATGCTCGCTGCAAAGGCTTTGTCGATGCCTTTGCCGAGAAGGGTGTTCCGGCGGAAGTCTTGGGCGTCAAAGGCGAAGATGCTGCCCAGGTTCAAACAACCATCAGCGACTACTACACCGCCAACCCGGATGTCGACGGCTACCTGACCCTTGGTCCCAGCGGTTCCGAACCGTTCTACGCCTTTGTCGAAGCCTCAGGGTTGAAACCCGGTACCTTCATCCATGCATCCTTTGACATCAGCGCTTCTGGTGTGAAAGCCATCAAGGAAGGTATCACCACCTTTGTCATGGATGCCCAACCCTACTTGATTGGTTATGGCACCGTGATGTACCTGGTGTTGTACATCCGCTACAATATCACTCCAGCCACGGGAATTTCTGCGACTGGTCCAGGTTTTGTTGATAAATCCAATGTCGAAATCGTTGAAAAACTTGCGGGAACATACCGGTAAATTACAAGACTATAGACCGGGTAGAAATCATGTTTCTACCCGGTCATTCTGAAATTCACATCATAACAGGTGAAATCAAATGAGAGCATCTGGCTCATGGAATGACGAAAATCAGGCATTTCTTTTCAGAATCGACAGTTGCCGGTCCGTTGGCAGTATTAATGGTCATTTTTATTTTGTTTTCGCTTTTTGTTCCAAAATTTTTATCTTCCGCTCTTTTACCGGAATTATCAATGCGGCCACTCTTGACCGGTGCATTAACGGTCGGAATTGCCATGTTGATGATTTCAGGAGAGTTTGATCTCTCCGTGGGATCTCTCATGGCTGTTGGCGGTTATCTGTACGGTGGATTATCCATGGCCGGACAACCTGTCTTGGGATTATTTTTGGCGATCCTGGTTCCGGCCCTCTTAGGGGCAATCAATGGTCTGATTCTGGTCTGGACTGGGATTCCTTCATTCATCGTGACTCTTGGTACAAAATATCTTTATCGTGGTCTATTATGGGTAATTACTGCCGGAACCATGCTGCAAACCGTGGACCGGTTACCGATCTACAATCTTTTCAATGGCCGGTTCGACTTTTTAACCAATTTGTTCCCTGAGCAAATTTCCGCAATTCTTGATCTGGTTGATTTTATTGGTTGTGATATTTCAAATGATCCTCTCGAGGACCGTTTGGCAACCATGTTTTTGCGGTTGGTGGAAATGCCGGCGCGGCGCTGGGACAGGGTGTTAATGTCAAAAAAGTAAAAATCACTTAGTTTTGCAATTTCCGGACTTGGCCGGTATTTCAGGAATTCTATTGTTCAGCCAATACTATACCGTTCGGGTTGCTTCCGGTGATGGGATGGATTTATCCGCGATCGCAGCGGCAGTAGTTGGTGGGACACTGATTACCGGTGGTGCAGGCAGATCTGGGGAGCGCTGATTGGGCATTGATCATCAGTATGTTTCGCACCGGAGTGGTGTTGATGAATATTCTCGTTTATCCCGGCGGATAACTTTGAGGCGATCGTCGGTGTCACCATAATTTTGGCCGCAATTTTGAACAATTATTTACGAAATCGAAATTAATCCATAACAGGCTTTCGAATGGTATGAAGATATGGAGAGAACTATGATGGCTAGATAAAAAATACGAACACGGTCGAAATTCTCTGGTATGGATGGAAAACATCTCCAGGAAATTTGGGACGATTACTGCCTTGCAGGATATCAATTTTGGGGTTGAAAAAGGTGAAGTCAGGGCATTATTGGGTGATAATGGCGCCGGAAATCCACACTTATCAAAATATTAATGGGCGTCCACACCCGACCACCGGTCAAATTTACTTTCAAGGGAAACCGGTCCAGATACATTCGCCTAAAGAAGCCAGAGAAATTGGGATTGAAGCCGTTTATCAGGACCTGGCTTTGGTCAATCTGATGAGCATTTCACGCAATTTCTTTCTTGGTCGTGAGATGGAGAAAAAAATCGGTCCATTCCCTTTCCTGGATCTGAAGAAATGGATGAAGTCTGCCGAACTTCACTTCATGATATTGGCATCGAAATCCGCTCGGCTTCTGAACGTGTAGGCAGCCTTTCCGGTGGCGAGCGTCAATCCATAGCCATTGGGAGGGGAGTATATTTTGGCGCCAAGGTTCTCATCCTCGATGAACCGACATCGGCCCTATCGGTAGCGGAAACCCGTAAAGTTCTTTCGTACATCGAGAATGCCCGCGAGAGCAATCTGGCAGTCATCTTCATTACCCACAACGTCCACCATGTCTATATGGTTGCGGATAGTTATACCGTCATCCGCCAGGGACGATTGTTGGCACCTATTTCAAAGGTGAATTATCTGAAGACGATATCGCAGATTTAATCACAGGCGATCGTGAATCTTAACAAAAGTATCTATTCTTAGGTCCAATTTCTTCCTGGATCCGGAATTAGCTGAATGGATTATATGAGTACTTTTCATGCCCAAAATGCCAACCATTATAAGGAGGAGATTGATGAAAAAAATTGAGGTCGGAAATGCTCCTTGCTCTTGGGGTACATTAGAATTTGAGGGTTATGATGTTAACCCGATCGGTTATACACAGATGCTGGATGAATTGGTGGAAACCGGCTATACTGCCACAGAACTGGGCGATTGGGGATTCATGCCAACCGATCCGATTTACTGCGAAAAGAAATTGAAAGCCGAAACCTGACTATGCTGGGCGCTTATGTCCAATGCGCTTTCAAGAAAGAAGAAGCTCATGCAGCCGGGCAGGCAGAAGTTCTCAAAATTGCGAAATTGCTTGCGGAATTTTCTGATAATAAGCCGTATATTATCCTGGCTGATGACAACACATCCGAACCGATCCGGACACAATTTGCAGGCAGTGCGACACGAGAAATGGGATTATCAGCAGCAGAATGGAAAACATTTGCCCATGGTGTACAGACAATTGCCAAGGCAGTTAAAGATGAATATGGTCTCCCTACCCTTTTCCATCACCACAGCGCTGGATATGTGGAAACTCCCTGGGAGATTGACGCTTTCCTGGATAATACCGACGGAAAACTGATCAACCTTGTCTTTGATACTGGCCATTATGTATTTGGAAGTGGTGTCGATGGACTCGGGTCGGATGGGAACCTCGTTCCGGTTTTTGACCGATATGCAGAGCGAATTTCCTATATCCATTTCAAGGACTGCCATAAGGAAATTGCTGCCAAAACCCGTAAAGAAAAATCTGATTATCTAAAGGCGTTATACCAAGGTCTTTTCTGCGAGTTGGGAAAAGGTTGTGTTGATTTCAAAGGTGTGGTTGACTGGTTGCATAGGCGTGAGTATTCCGGTTGGGTTTTGGTCGAACAGGACGTCCTTCCTGGTATGGGCCAACCAAAAGAAAGCGCCAAACGAAATCGAGAGTATTTAGCATCCATAGGTCTTATAATTTTGACAGCTTTTGACAATGGTTTGCTAATCTGCAAGTAATAATAGGTTGCTCATATAGGGTAGATCGATGGCAATCTCATATCGGGTATCGATCAAAGACATAGCAAAGGCGGCCGGGGTTTCGTATTCAACCGTTTCCAGGGCGCTGAATGATAGCCCTCTGATAAGCCAAAATGTCCGTGATACTATCCAGGAAATTGCCAAGACGATGGGGTACACCCCTAATGCTTTAGCCCAGAGCCTTCAATCACACCGGACGAACTCGGTCGGTTTGGTCATCACCACGATTGCAGATCCATTTTTCGCAGACATCGTGCATGGAGTCGAGGAAGTAGCCAGGAAAGCAGGATCAGCGTCTTCCTGGCTTCATCGAATAACGACCCCGAAGAAGAGATCCGGATAATCGAGACCTTTGGAAGGCGGAGAGTGGATGGCGTCATTGTCGCATCTTCGCGGATTGGCCCTGGCTACGCAAACGGCTTGGTCAAATTCGGATCCCCGTCATCGTGGTGAACACGGAAGCTCAAGAAGATCAAAACAATCTGTTTTCCGTGTCGGTAAACGATTTCATGGGTGCTTGCCAGGCAGTCCAGTATCTGATTGATATCGGTCATCGGAAAATCGGCTATATGGGTGTCAGCAACCGGCCTGCGTCCAACGCAGTCCGTTTGAAAGGCTATCTGGCACCCTAAAAAAAAACTCCATCCCTGTTCGACCGGAATGGATATGCAAAAACTATGGACGAATCCCCTGGTGCATTAGCACTCGACATTGCCATCGGGAAAGAAATGGCAGGGCAGATCATTAAAACAGATGTGACTGCTGTATTTTGCTATTGTGATACGGTTGCAGCTGGGGTCATTGAAAGCTTCCGCAAATCGGGTGTCATAGTTCCGGATGACCTGAGTATCATTGGGTTTGACAATAATACGATTTCAGAGATCGTTCAACCAGCCTTGACTACTATTCACCAACCCAAACAGGAAATTGGTGAAATTGCGATGCAAATGTTGTTGAATTGCCTTTCTGGTGGAGTCGTGGAAGACATGCTGCTGGATCCTTATCTGGTCATCAGTGACAGTACATCCGCGCCAAAAACAATGCTATCAATATCAGTCGATTTCAATGTAGGAGAAGAAGATGACCCTAAAACGATTAAATGTAGGTGTAATCGGCGCAGGAATGATAGGAAAAGTACACGCCGAGCACCTGGCTTTTAGTATCCCGGAAACAAGACTTGTCTACCATAGCCGATGTCCACTATGCCTCAGCCAGCGATTTGGCTGAAAGATTGCGTGTACCAAAAGCAGTTCAAGACTACCATGAAATTCTTGCAGACCCCTCCATCGATGCAGTGGCAATATGTTCGTCCACGAATACGCATGCACAGATAATATGTGAGGCAGCACAGGCAGGCAAGCACATTTTTTGCGAGAAACCCATCTCGTATGACCTGCAGAAAATTGATGAAGCACTGGCTTTGGTGGAGAAACTGGTGTCAAGTTGCAGGTTGGCTTCAATCGCAGGTTTGATCCGAATTTCGCGCGGGTTCGCACTGCGATCGAGAATGGAGAAATCGGAGAACCTCACCTGCTTCACATCATCAGTCGTGATCCCGAACCGCCTACCGCAGAATATTGTAAAACATCTGGTGGAATATTCATGGATATGACCATCCATGATTTCGACATGGCCCGTTACCTGGTAGGTTGTGAAGTAACTGAGATCTATGCCAGTGGTGGTGTTCGGATCGATCCTGAAATTGGCAAGGTTGGCGACCTGGACACCATAATGCTGATGTTGAAATTTGAAGATGGCACCATCGGAACGATCGATAACAGTGAAAAAGCAACTTATGGTTACGATCAGCGAGTGGAAGTATTTGGTAGCAATGGTTGTATTCAGATCCAAAATAATTACCCGAATAATGCCATCTTAAGTACTGGACAAGCGATCCGGCACGATCTTCCGCTTTATTTCTTTGTAGAACGGTATACCGAAAGTTACATCGCTGAGATGCGAGCATTCGCGCAGGCAGTCCTACAGGATCAGCCTACCCCGGTCACTGGAAAAGATGGACGCCCTCCAGTAGTCATGGGTTTGGCTGCTCGAAAATCTTATGATGAAAACCGACCAGTAAAGCTGTCGGAAGTCGACCAGTAAGGCTTATTTCATGAAAATAGAAAACCGGGAATGTCGATTTCGACATTCCCGGTTTTCTGCTATTGATCAACTAACATTTATCTATGTGGACTTGCGGTCCCCCCGGGAACTAGACCGTATGATCAGTTGAGTAGGCAATACTATTTTTTCTGGCTTATTTTCTGGAGCTTGTTGCATCAATCGGTACAAAACTTCCATTGCAGTTTTTCCCAATAAAGATTTAGGCTGAGAAATAGTCGATAATTGGATCTCTGGAAAGGCTGCCATAGGAATATTATCAAATCCGATCACTGCCACATCCTCAGGAACCTGTAAACCTGATTCCCTGACACCCTGGATAACCCCCAGAGCGATCTGGTCATTCATCGCAAAAACACCCCGGGAATCTCTTTCCGGCTTATTAATTCGACGGATCATGTAATACCCGGTTTGGTGGAAGTAATCACCCATTTGGACCCATTTGTCTTCCGGCTCTATTCCGAAGTCTTTCAATGCATCTTGATATCCGGCAAATCGCTCGTCATTGGTAATCTTGTCCGCCGGAACACCAAAGTAATAAATTGGGGTAAACCCGCGTGTTATCAAATGTATGGTCGCTTCTTTGGCGCCTCTGAAGTTGTCAATCGCGACAAAGCTGCATCCCTCGCCCTGCTGAGCTTCACTCACATAGACTAACGGCACATCAGGTCCCAATAACACCTGAATTTTTTCATTGGACTGTTCGATCGGAGAAATGATCAGCCCTTCTATTCGGTTTTCAATCAGAGTTTCTATATAAGCGGACTGTTTTTCCAGATCCCAATCGGTTATACATATAAAGACGGTGTATCCAAATTTAGCGGCAGTCTTAATCACGTTACTTGCCACTTCAGGAAAAAATGGATTTTCGATATCAGGCAATATCAAACCGATGGTGTTTCGTTTCTTTGAAACCAGCTCTCTCGCAGCTGCATTTGGGTGATATCCATATCTTGGGCAACCTCCAGAACTTTCTGGCGTGTTGCTTCATTCACCCCATACCTTCCATTCAATGCCCGGGACACAGTGGCATACGAGATGTGTAATTGTTTAGCAATATCTTTTATCGTACTAGCCATTCAACCCAACTTTACCAAACTGGTATCTGTTTCCACTGAGACGAACCTAATTCAAAACCAAGTCGTCCAAATATTATGAGCTGACGATTAACCAATAATCGGTTTTACTTTGCGAACGAATTTTTCGGCCGCATGATCGATCTCGTCCTCAGTTGAACGAGCATTAATTCCAAAATCAGCTCCCAGACCTGGGTCTACAACTCCGATACTTAAATTGATCGACCGGCCAGAATATCATCTGTTTTCGGGAGCATATGTGGGTATAAAGCAAATCTCCCTTTTTCGTCACGATGTGCCAGGATCTGCTCCATATTGCCGTAGACGTGCCACCCGGAGCGGATGATAGTTTTACTGCCAAGTGCCTGTGCGACTGCTTCTGCCGACTTCTGGTCATCCAATTGAATGGTTAATAAGGTAGCACATTCGCCTGGATCGTTGATTTTGCGGAAAGTTAACCCTTCCAGGTGAGCTGATTCGATAATGGTCTTTAAACGTGATTTATTTGTGCGAAGAGTGCCCAGGATCGATATCCAATTTCCGGAATTGTGCCAGGGCATAGGCCCCGTCAGCTCATTCATCCGCAGATTGATACCGATCAATGACCGATGGCCAATTTCAACACCTTTTCGAAATGGTTTGTGTCCCTGATCATGAAATGCGAATGCCCTTTCATAATAATCATCCGAACTCGGTTATTAGGAGACCACCATCCCCGGCATTGATGATCTTGTAATTGTTCAAGGAGAATGCGCCCAGATGCCCAAATGTCCCCAGCCGTTTTCCTTTATAGGAACCGCCCAAAGCCTGGCAGCAATCCTCTATGAGGAATAAATGGTGTTCTTTTGCCAGAGCACAGATGGCTTCCATGTCGCAGGGATTGCCCAGCATATGCACAGGAAGAATTGCCTTGGTCCGAGAGTTATTTTTTTCCGGGCATCTTCCACGTCCATGGTCAGAGATTCGTCGATCTCCACCATAACTGGTTTTCCACCCACTGCAATTACGGCAGAGAAAGTTGCCACAAAAGTGTAACCTGGTACGAGTACCTCATCACCGGGTTGCAACCCAATGGCAATCAGACTTGCCATAAGGGTGTCGTCCCACTTGCCATTGCCAGACAGTGACGGGAATTCACTTTTGCCATGAATTCCTGTTCGAGTGTATACACTTTATGCAAAAATCTGGGGTCATCGTCACTCCCATAACGGGATAAATGACCTGTTTTCAACACTTCGATTACTTCCTCAACTCTTCATCACCAGAAAAATAATATCCAGGTCCGGGCATTGAGAATTCCTTTCTATTTTGTCCAAGCTGGCTGCAATAATTTGTAGGAAATGATCTGAATTCCTTCATTCTTGATCGTATTTCGGCACTCTTCTGAATTGAAAAATTGATAATCCGCTGCCCTAACGCGCCATTTTGGATTAATCGTCCGTACTTCATTTGTTCCGCGGGCAGGATGGATCGCCCACTCTGAAATACCTGCAGGCAGATTACGAAGTAATTTCAGGTACTGCTCTGATTTGCCTTTTGTTGGTAGATCAAAACTATCCAGGTCGGTATGATCTATTACAAACAGATCTTGTTGCTTCAGGGCACGGATGTATTCTTGTTGATGGACACGCAGCGCTAGTCCGTATTCCCTTGCCAGACGGACCGTCATCCAAAAAATATCTTCACGTGCATCATGGATATTGCAATGACTATCCAGTTGATTTGGGCGCAAACCAGCCATCAACACCTGCTCGATTTGCGCACGCCATTCGATCTCAAGTTCCTTGAGATCCACCCGGAGAAGCAAGTTATCCCTTTCCGATTCCAGGGGAAGAAACCCTTCCCCATCCACCAGGGTCGGAATTTTGTCTGGTGAAGTTAACGGACGCCAGCGAAAAAGCTCATGTTCGCTGATCGTGGTTAGATGCACACCATGCTGAATTTCATTTCTTTCTTTGAGTAACATCAATGCATGTTTTGACCAGGCAGGAGGTGTCATGACTGTGGTGGAACTGGCCACTCCCTTTTCAAGGGTTTCAATCGCAGAGAGATTAGCGGTGAAACAAAAGCCATAATCATCAATATTCAGAATTAGCAATCTTGCATCTCGGGGAAAACCAAGTTGTTGTGAAGTCAGGGTGGCGATTATCGCGAATGAATTTCCTCCGTATTGCAAACGTTTGCGTTTTTTGGTTATAAGTTTATCACAAACGTTTACGAAATTCAAGATTGGAAATTACTTTGGTCGGGAGTCCCCTTTCAGAGGGTTTTGCTATCAGATAATTCGAGCAGACGAACCATAGGAGAGAGCCCTGACAGACGGATCCATATCCGGAACCGCAAATATTAACTGAAATAATACTCGATCGATCAATCTATTGGACCTTATTCCATTTAATCTATTCGCTTAATATACCAAATTGGCTATACTCATATATGTGAATAGTTAATCACATAAGTGAGTAATGGGAACGAGGAAGAATGGCCTCAGAAAGAATTTCCGATAAACGCATTAGTTTGCTGGCAGATGTCGCTGAGATGTACTATATCGAGGGAAGAGACCAATCGGCTATTGCGCTCGAGCTTGGAGTCACAAGATCAATGATTTCCAGAATGCTTACAGAGGCGAGAAGCCATGGGATAGTTGAGATCAAAGTGATTCGACCGATTCGCTCAGATCATGAACTTGAGGAAGCTATTAAGGCCAGGTATGGAATCGAATCCGTATTTGTAGTTGCCCTTGAAGACACGAAACCAGAAAAAATGTTGCTCAACCTTGGACGTGCCGCAGCTGAGGTGCTGAAGAAACAAATCCATGCCGACCTGTCAATCGGTGTCGCCTGGGGAACCGCAGTTAGCGCGACTGTCGATGCACTTCAAGCGATTAATGAACCATCCATAAAGGTTATTCAACTGGTTGGCGCCCAGGGCGCGAGAAATGTTGAATATGATGGTCATGCCTTAGTGCAACGCCTGGCAGATAAGTTGGGTGGTGAAGGATACTACATCAACGCGCCATATTTATGCCAGACCGCTGAGATTGCTCAATCCATGCGTGATACGAGAGGTATCAAAGAGACGATAGACATGGGGAAGGAAATTCAAGTTGCTCTGCTTGGTATAGGCACAACTGAGACGGAGTATTCCAGCTATTATTTATCAGGCTTACTCTCCGAAGAAGAGATTGATGTTTTCAGAAAAAATGGAGTCATCGGGGATATCGCCAGTAATTATTTTCATATCGATGGAAGCCCATTTTATGACGATTTTCTCAATCGCTTGATAGCGATCAAGCTTGAAGATTTGAAACGAGTACCGGTCCGCATTGGGATAGCCGGTGGATCCATAAAAGTCAATGCAATCATCGGTGCGTTAAATTCCAAGCTGATAAATTACCTGGTCACGGATAGCTTCACAGCCAGGTTGATTACGCAGTAACAAATTATTCTCATTCTTAATAATTGAGGGACCCATGGTTAAAGATAAAAGAGAAGAATCATTCATCGAAAAAGCAGCCAGATTGAAATTATCGTCCGAGCAATTGCTTGACATGTATAAGACGATGCATCTGATCAGGCAATTTGAATTAATGGCAGATAAACTCTACGCACTTGGAAAAGTGCATGGCACCATGCATCTTTCCGCTGGTCAGGAAGCAGTGGCGGTTGGGATCAGCCGCGCGACCCGCGTGGATGATTATCTGATCAACCACCACCGTGGTCATGGTCATTTCATTTCTAAAAAAGCGGATATCAACCTGATGATGGCCGAATTCCTGGGCAAGGATGCGGGTTACTGCAAAGGTCGTGGTGGTTCCATGCACATCGCAGATTTTTCATCCCACAATCTCGGGGCGAATGGAATTGTTGGCGGAGGTATCCCCCATTCGTTGGGAGTTGGGTTAGCCATCCAGATGCAAAAACTGGATCTGATCTGCATCACCATTTTTGGAGATGGCGCTTCGAATGAAGGTGTCTTTCACGAGACACTGAACATGGCTGCCCTATGGAAATTGCCAATCCTGTACATTTGCGAAAACAATAAATACGGCATGTCGATGGATATTGAAAGAGTAGCAGCCAAATTGCCGATCGCGCAGCGGGCAGAAAGTTATGGGATCCCCTGGTATTACATTGATGGCAATGATTTGCTGACCGTTTACGAAACAGCCCAAAATGCTGCCGAGAGTATCCGTGCAGGCAATGGTCCGGTATTCATTGAAACCCAAACCTACCGTTATTTTGGACATTCCAAGAGTGATCGAAATCTTTATCGGACGAAAGAAGAAATTGAATACTGGAAGACGACAAAAGATCCAATTCTGTGTTTTGGAAATAATTTAATGGAAAGTGGGATGATCTCTAAAACAGATGCAGAAGATATTGAAAAAGAAGCATTAAGCACCATTGAAGCTGCTGTAGAATTTGCCAATGCATCGCCCGACCCAGATCCATCTACTGTTACGGAGTATGTATATGCCTGAGATCACCTATCTTGAAGCAATCAGAGCCGCTTTGTGGGAAGAAATGAAGCGTGATGAGCGAGTATTCATCATTGGAGAGGATATTGGCAGATATGGTGGCGCCTTCGGGGTGACCCACGGAATGTTGGATGAGTTCGGCGAAAAACGGATCATTGAGACACCCATCTCCGAACCCTCCATCATCGGTGCGGCGGTTGGTGCGGCAGTTGTGGGTATGCGTCCGGTGGCTGAAATCATGTTCATGGATTTCACTTTGCTGACACTTGACCAGATTGGAAATCAAGCTGCAAAAATGCATTACATGTTCGGCGGCAAGGCAACCGTTCCCCTGGTGGTACGCATGCCAAGCGGATCGGGTGCAGGTGCTGCTGCCCAACATTCGCAATCCCTTGAAACATTGCTCATGCACTTGCCGGGCTTGAAAGTAGTTACTCCATCAACTCCGTACGATGCCAAGGGACTCCTGCTTACGGCCATCCGCGACCCAAATCCGGTTTGTTTTGTTGAACATAAAATGCTGTATAAAACCAAGGGCGAGGTTCCCGAAGGTGAGTACACCATTCCATTCGGTGTGGCGGATATCAAACGAAAAGGCACCGATCTCACCATTGTTTCGAATGGCATCATGATTCATAAATCACTGGCAGTAGCAAACCGATTAGCCGAGGAAGGTATTGAAGTGGAGATAGTGGATCCTCGTACGATGGTCCCACTGGATACCCAGACAATCTGCGATTCCGTCAAGAAAACGGGCAAGCTGCTGGTTGTCCACGAAGCCTGCGAGACAGCCGGTTGGGCAGGAGAAATCATGGCTGTGGTTTCCTCCAGCCGGGCATTTGATTACCTGGATGCGCCTATGAGACGATTGACCGGTAAGAACGTACCCATCCCCTATAACCGGGTCTTGGAACGTGCAGCGGTTCCCCAGGAAGAGGATATCGAACGCGAGATCCGCGCCATTCTGAAAGGTGAGTATTAAGATGCCAACCCCGGTGATCATGCCCAAGGTGGATATGGACCAGGAGAAAGCCACCATCCTCTCCTGGGAGAAGAAGGAAGGCGAAGCAGTTAAGCAGGACGAAACCCTCCTCACCGTCGAAACGGAAAAAGTGGCGATCGAGGTATCCTCGCCTGCCAGTGGGTTTCTGGCTGGGATCAGGTTTCAGGTAGGAGACGTGGTTCCTGTGGCAACCGTAATTGCCCAGATCCTAAAGCCGGGAGAAACACTACCCGCCATTAGTAGTGAAGCTGCTCCGAAAGACATATTGGATTATGAAGTTAAAATATTGCCGGAAGCTAAACCAATATCTGCCGCAGTGAAGGCAAGCCCTCTTGCGCTAAGGGTGGCACAAGAAAAAGGGATAAACATTGAAGATGTTCCTTCTGAGCATCAGAAGATATCGAAAGAAGATGTGGAAGCATATGCCGCTTCTTTGAAAACATCTATGCGCAAAGCCGATAATTTACCAGACAGAATTTCAGCCACCCCCGCCGCCAGGAGGATCTCAGAGGAAACCGGTATTTCTTTGGACTCAATCCGCGGAAGCGGTCCATTAGGCCGGATCCAGGCTGCTGACATCAAAACACCTGTAAAACCTGTTCCAACATATTCAACCGATCGGCAGGCCGAGATCATCCCATTAATTGGTATCCGGGCAAAAATAGCTCAGAGAATGCAGGCAAGCTTCCAGAACTCCCCTCATATCGCCGAAACGATTGAAGCAGATGTATCCCACCTGCTGGACACCAAAACTCACTTAAACGAAATGGCAGCCCTCAAAGATGGAGGCAAAGTATCCCTGACCGCCATTCTGGTCAAACTTGTCGCCTGGGCGCTGGAGCGAAATCCTCATATAAATTCTTCCCTGATCGATGAGAAGATCTATTTATGGAAGGAGATCAATATCGGTGTTGCCACCGCTCTGGAAAATGGATTGATTGTTCCAGTCGTTCATAATGCCAATCAGTTATCCTTCACTGAAACGGCATTAAGGCTCAATGATCTGAGTCTGCGCGCCAGGCAGGGCAAGCTGGAAGTGGGAGAGGTTCAAAGAGGGACATTCACGATAACCAATCTGGGAATGTACGGTATCACCCAGTTCCGGGCGATTATCAACCCACCCGAAAATGCCATACTGGCGATTGGCGCAGCCGTGCGAAAACCTATTGTGATCGACGATCGCGATACGGTTGCGGTTCGCCCGGTAATCTCTTTTACCTTATCGGCAGACCACCGTGTGATCGATGGTGTTGTTGCTGCAAAATTCCTGGCTGACCTCGTGAGGGCTGTCGAACACCCGGAGATTCTGCTCGGATAACTGGGGATCAAACCCGAAAGCGATTATAAATCCGGCTATTTATCTGCTGTAAGGATGGATAAATTTCTTTGTAAATCTCGAAAAATTCAGTGTATAAGGAAGTTAATTTTTGATCGGGTTCAAATAATTTACCTGGTTTTTTCACACGTTGCGACGGCTTCTGCCAAATTCGCATATATCCCAACGCCTACACCAGCCAGCATTGCAGCGCCAAGAGCTGTGGCTTCTTCAATCTCTAGCGTGACGACTGGCCGACCCGATACATCCGCTTTGTTTTGCATCCAGAACTCATTGCGGGTTCCGCCCCCAATCGAAATAATGCTTTCAGCCTTTTGACCTGCACCCATCTCGAGTGCGTTCAGCATATCCAGAAAAGCATAGTCAAGACCTTCGACCATAGCTCTGACCATATCCTCTTTCTTAGTGGTGTCATTTAGACCCAGGTATGCACCCAAAGAACGTGGATCCAGGTTCGGGCAGGCGGTCCCATTGAAATGCGGTAGGAAAAAGATCCCATTGGCTCCAGGTGGTGAGCTTCGCGCTCCATCCATCAGGTTTGACCAGACATTCCCCTGGCCGGCTTGTGCCATCCGCAGGGCTTCTGATCCCAACTGGTCTTTATACCACTCCAACATACTGGCTGCAGTCCCCCCTGCCCAGATGCAATACATACCAGGGGCAGAATGCGCCTCAACAGTAAGGCCCAATTTACGTATTTCAGAGGTCCATTGAGGTTCGGTTGTAGGTGTGATCACCATTTCCCACGTGCCGGCAACATCCAGAAAGATACCGGGGGATATGGCTCCTGCGGCTAACGCTCCCACCAGGTAGTCATGTCCTCCCTGGAAAATGGGCGTACCCACTGGAAGCCCGGTCTTCTCAGCCGCTTCAGGTGTAACCTCACCGATGAAAGACCCACTTGGTTGGGGTGTCGGCAAGAGGTCTTTCTCGATCCCGGCATGCTGTAACATTTCCTCCGACCAAGCCAAGGAACGCTGATCAAACAATAAAGTAGGAGATGCATCGGTGTAATCTGTCGAATATTTTCCAGTCAGTTTGAAGTTAACAAAATCTTCAACAATCAGCCATTTATGAACATGGTTTGCGATCTGGGGCGCATTTTCCTTCAACCATTGGAAGCGAAGGACAGTGCTCCAGACGAAAGGTTGCCATCCAGAGATCTGAAATGTTTTTTCAAGGCCAACTTTCTCCAACCATTGTTCGAATTGCGGAGTTGTCCTGGTACAAATCCAATTAATAAAAGGATATACGGCTTCACCATGCTCATCCAGGGGCACCGCATCTGCCCCAAGGCCGGTTACTGCCGCAGCCGCAATGTGGTACTGTGGTCCAATATTGCTCACCGCATCGTGAATGGCAGATGCAATTCCGTCCCAGATATGATCAGGCAGGTAGACCTGCCAATTTGGGTGAACCAGGTCGTTTGCTATACTTTCCGTCGGGCGACTGCCCCGTGAAATGACGTTTCCATCAAGATCATAGACCAAAGCCTTCATACTCGTCGAGCCGACGTCAATACCTAGCAAGCAGTCCATCTACGCCCTCCAATTAATCTCTTTGATTCTAACCAATTGCTATGGTTTCTTATCCGATCCATAGTCTTTCAAGGTATTGCCTGGATAGTAGTGCGCGAAAGCTTCAGCTACATTTTCTTTGGTAACCTTCATGTTTTCATAGAAGATGATTCCCGGGATGGGTGCACCGTTAAGTATATTGACCATCTCGCTCATACACCATCGCGCCGGCGCGACGGCGGAGTACGCTGCCGTTCCAATTACCTCGCCGTTTGCGATGCCCACCAGAATGGGTTTATCGTTGTCCACAGAAGATAGGGGAATTTTGCTTCCATTGACTTTCTGGGCGTTCATCATACCGATAGTGGCCGATGAGTATAGACCCCACCCGCCTAGAATGTAAGGATTCGCCTTAATAGCGCCGTCAAACGCCATAAAATGGTCTTCTGGTGTGATACCAGTTAATTCAACGATCCTTATCTCAGGATATTTGGAAAAGACATCCTTGAAACCCTTCGCCCGGGTGGCAGCATTGGGGTGCATGAATGGTAGTGTCTGGTAAACGATCTCACCTTTCATCGGTTTGCAGCTTGCCAGAAGGACTTGCTCGAGCAGTTCACCTGCGATCGTTCCTTGCTCCACGGTGTCAGAGATCACAGCAGCATTTATAGTACCCGCAAGAGGGGCATTCAGCGTTACTACCGGAATATTAGCTGCCTCAAGTGCATCGAGAGCTGTTTTCACGCCGGTGAAATCGCATGGGGCAAGGATGACACCGTCCACCCCTTCCAGTATCCACTTCTCAACTACTTGATTCTGTACAGTTTGATCGTAATTTGCATCGTTAACAAGAAGCTCAACTTCAGCTTCTTGTGCAGCAGTTCTCATGCTTTCCAGGATCAAAGCATCCACTTCATCCATTGTATAGAATATGGAAAAACCAATTTTGTATTTTTTATCAGCCCTGGCCATCGCAGTGGTCATATCGTCAGAGACTTTTACCGTACCAGCTTCACTAATAGTTACGTCGGCGTTCACGCCAACCTCAGCGTAATAGTTGTTCAGGTCAAAAACAGAATTATGGTCACCCACGTAGCTGAAATCAGCCTGGTTGACATTTACCGGGCCTGCCGGAGAGGAAGATGAGCTAATCCCGGTTGTATGCACTACGGCCATCTTGCTTATTCCTTCCGATCGTGGCTTCTTCATTTTCATCATGATCCCTTAAACAATTATCCTTCATGAAGAGGATAAGAACCGCTTATGATTTATCGGATAACAATCCGTTTAGCTGTTCTATCTCAGGAGCGGAAAGGCGGAAAGTGGTAGATGGATAAATGCCGTCTACCTGGCTGGGCCGTCGTGCCCCAACTATGGCGCCGGTAACACCAGGATGACGGAGCGTCCACGCAATCGCAACCACCCCTGGTTCTACCCCATGCTGATTGCCGATTTCTGCCAGGGCGGAAGCCAAACGCAAATTCTTTTCCAGGCGAGGCGGTTGGAATTCGGAATCATGTTGGCGCCAATCGTCAGCTGGCATGTTCTTGATCCGTTCAGCCGTCATTTTACCTGAGAGCAACCCTGAATACATGGGCGAATAGACGATTACGCCGATGTTGTGCTTCTGGCAATAGGGAAGTATTTCGTTCTCCACATCTGGGCGGATGAGCGAGTAAGGAGGTTGTAACGAACTGATGGGTGCGATCGCCTCTGCTTGCTGCATCTGAGCGACACTATAATTGGATACACCGATCCAGCGTACCTTCCCTTCGCGCTGTAAGTCGGCAAGTGTTGACCAGCCCTCTTCAAGATCCTCTGCCGGTCGCGGCCAATGTATTTGGTATAGGTCGATTGCATCAAGTTTTAGGCGGCGCAGACTAGCCTCGCATTCCCGCCGAATAGAGTCTTTCTTGAGAGAGGGAATGATTTCACCATGGTCATTCCAGATCAACGAACATTTTGTAAAGACGTAGGGACGTTCGGTCATACCTGCCAATGCCTGCGCAACAACCTCTTCCGAGTGTCCGAGGCCATATCCAGCCGCCGTATCGATCCAATTGATACCAAGGTCCAGAGCATGATGAATCGCCGCAATGGATTCATGATCATCTTGCGGTCCCCAGGCATAGACCCAATCGCCGCCGCCGATGGCCCATGCTCCAAATCCCACTGGAGTGATGTACATATCGGTATTACCCAATTGCCGCCTTTGCAAATTTGCATGTCCTGTAACCATTATCATCTCCTTTAGCATCATGCAGAAATCTGCTTAACCCATGATTCCTTCCATCACCAGCCTTTTACTACAAATTATAGGCTTGATGAAGAAGTGAGCTTGTTTACAAATTCCAATGCGGCTTCCCAAGACCAGTTGTAATTCTGTGGATCGAAATTTGTCAGTGGACATCACGAGGGGCGGATAGCAGACATCTGCAGTCCGCCCCTCTGACTTACTTATAACCGATTTTGAGTACTACTACTGTACCTTACCAGCCATGTAATCAGCCAGAGTCTTGCCAGGATAGTAGTGCTCGAAGGCTGATTCAACATTATCCTTCGTGATGGCCATATTGGCATAGAAGACAACACCCGGAATGGGTGCGCCATTAAGCAGGTTGACCATCTCGCTCATACACCATTTCGCGGGTGCAATGGAGGAGTAGGCGGCGGTACCAACAACTGCACCATCAAAGATGCCTGCCAGGATCGGTTTGTCCTGATCCACGGAGGACAAGAGGACTTTGCTTCCATTTGCTTTCGCAGCATTCATCATACCAATAGTGGCTGAGGAGTACAGACCCCATGCACCAATCATATCGGGATTTGCTTTGATGGCTCCGTCAAACGCGGTGTAATGATCTTCAGGTGAGATACCAGTTAATTCGACGACTTTCACGTCAGGGTACTTAGTGAAAACGTCCACAAATCCTTTTGCACGGGTGGCAGCGTTGGGGTGAACAAAGGGTAAAGTCTGATAAACGACAGAACCTTTCATTTCTGTACCGGATGCGAGAATAGCTTTCTCCAGTAATTCACCTGCGATCTTACCTTGTTCTACTGTGTCTCCAATAACCACTGCATCGACGTTGCCAGCCAGAGGAGCATTAAGGGTGACTACCGGTATATTCGCTTTCTCGAGCGCATCCAGAGCCGTCTTCACGCCGGTGAAATCGCACGGAGCGAGGATGACGCCATCCACACCTTGGAGGATCCACTGTTCGATAGCCTGATTTTGAGCATTCTGATCGTAGTTCGCATCATTGACCAGCAATTCAACTCCGGCTTCTTCTGCAGCTGCCTTCATGGTTTCAAGGATCATGGAGCCGACTTCATCCACGGTATAGTAGACCGAGAAACCAATCGTATATTTCTCGTTGGCTTTTGGCATTGCGGTTGTCAACTCATCGGGGACTTTCACCGCACCGGCTGATCTGATTGTTACAGCAGCTTCAACGCCAACTTCCTTGTACCAACCATTAAGGTCAAATACTGTCTCCGGATCACCAACGTACGTGAAATCCGCGAGGTTGGCATTTACCGGGGCTGCAGGAGCTTCGGTAGCGACGGGCGCCACAGGAGCTGCGGGAGCTTCAGTCGCGACGGGTGCAACAGGTGCTGCAGGAGCAGCAGGAGCTTCTGTTGCAACAGGAGCCGGCGCACATGCAGGGAGAAGAAGGGCTACTATTAGCAAGAGTGATGCAAGGCGTGCCATTTTTCTAATTGAATTTCCTGAAATCTGTTTCATCGTATCTCCTCTTTATTATTTCCTGAAATAGGTTCTAAGGTCGAGTTTCCTCGATGCAAAGTCGAACAATATAACTTTTTGCCTCCTTTCTTTGGATCTTTCGCCAGTATTTTTCCATGCCGTCCATGGAACCCAGCTATCTTTGTCTTGATTTGAAAGCGTTGTCCATCAATACCGCGATGATGATGACCAGTCCTTTGACTAATATTTGCACGTGGTATTGGGCTCCCAACAATGACATACCGTTATTTAAGGAGGCCATTATCAAGCAGCCTCCCAGGGTTCCCCATATAGATCCAACTCCTCCGGCGATCGCAGTCCCGCCAAGGATTACACCTGATATGCTGTCCAAAGCCAGGTCTCTTCCCATATCTGGTAGTCCGCCATTAAATAAAGCCGCTAGTATCAGGCCACAGATGAAAGCGTACAATCCGCTTAGCGTGTAGGCTGCAATCTTGACCAATCCAATATCTATTCCGGCTACCCTGGCCGCTTCCGGGTTTCCTCCAATACTGCGTACATAAAAACCAAACTTGGTTTGGGTGAAAAGAAACCAGGATACCAATAAAACTACCAGCGAGATGATGACAGGTGAAGGGATAAGATTGAAGAGCAAACCGTTCCCGAACAGGTCCGCGAAATACGGAATAACGATTGGGACAGGTCTGCCAGTTGTGAGTGTGAGGGCAATTCCCCTAAAGATGTTTAGGGTGGCCAGTGTCACAAGGAATGGTTCGATCTTTCCTTTTACTGAGACAAATCCATTGAAGAAACCGAGGAGCATGGCTGCTAGCAACACGATCAGACCTGCAGGAATCGGGGCCATAAATCCGCCCCTTACAAGTAATGCGAAGCCAACGCCTACAACAGCCGCTGTCGAACCTACTGACAGGTCCAGCCCCCCAAGCGTAATGATGAACGTCATCCCCAGTCCAGCTATGAGGACGTAGCTCATATTCTTCATTATTGAGAGCAAGTTCGAGGGATTGATGAAAACTGGCTTCAAAAGGGAAAATATCGTCATCAGCACGATTAAGATCAAGAACGTGCGATATTGAATAACAAATTTCCTGAAAGTCAGTTTTGAAGTCTGGTCAGTCTTGGATTGTACTAGCATCTTTTTCTATTCCCTTCGGCTGAGAATGGGGGGTCATCTGGACCTTCTGAGTGGCCAGGCTCATCACATTTTCTTGCGTCATATCTTCTTTGGATACGATCCCTTTCATGCGGCCTTCTTGCATGACCATAATCCTGTCAGCAACGCTGATCAACTCGGGCAGCTCGGACGAGATCATAATGATCGCCGTCCCTTTTGCGGCAAGTTCTCCCATGATCGAATAGATCTCAGTTTTTGCTCCGATATCAATGCCTCGGGTAGGCTCATCAAAGATGATAACTGCTGGAGAAAAGTCCAGCCATTTGGCAAGCGCCACCTTTTGCTGGTTGCCACCCGAGAGAGAACCAACGGCTTGCTCAATCCGACTTACTCTGATGTTCAATGTTTTCCGGTGATGGTTGGCTACTGCCTTAAGCTTTGACCAATTCAGAAATCCTGCGAAAGATGGCCGTTGAGCGTGGATCAGATTGATGTTCTCGTATACCGGAAGGCATAACACCAGACCTGACTTCTTTCTATCCTCTGTAACATATGCGATTTTGCGCTTTATTGCCTGGCGCGGGCTTTTTGGATGAAACTCTTCACCATTTAGGAAAATCTTTCCGCCGGTTATCGGGCGGATTCCAAACAGCGTTTCCAGTGTCTCTGTTCGCCTTGATCCAACCAGACCGCCGATACCTAAAATTTCGCCTTTATGCACCTCAAAGGAAATCCCTTTGAACATTTCGCCGCTGGCCAAATTCTCCACCTTGAGGACGACATCACCGATCGGAACCTCTCTCTTTGGATACACATTCGTTAGTTCGCGGCCGACCATCATATTAATAAGGTCTTTTTCGGTGACGTCTGAGTTGTTTACCGTACCTACCAGTTCCCCATCCCTCAGAACTGTGATTCGGTCTGCTATTCCGCCGATTTCGTGAAGTCTGTGGGAGATATAAATAATCGTGACGCCCTTATCCCTTAGACTCCGAATAATGTCCATGAGCTTGTCTGCATCATTTTGAGAAATGGATGATGTGGGTTCATCCATGAGGACGATTTTCGAATTGGAAGTGACAGCTTTTGCGATTTCCACGACTTGTTGCTGGGCTATGGATAGATCTTTTACAAGCCAGTTTGGGTTTATTTCACGCTGGTTCAAGTCTTCCAGCGCCTGAGCAGCGATGGCCTGATATTCCTGCGTCCTAAGCATGAATCCTTTGAAGTGTCTTTGTTTGTCCAGGACGATGTTCTCGGCCACGGTCATGTGAGGGCAAAGGGTCAATTCCTGATAAATTGTGTGGATGGAGGCATCGATCGCATCCTTGGGATTTTTGAACGTGACCGGCATGCCAGAGATCAGCATTTCGCCGCCTTTGTCTGGTTGATGGTAGCCGCTCAATATCTTGATCAAAGTAGATTTGCCGGCACCGTTTTCGCCCAGCAAAGCATGTACTTCACCTCTCCTCACACTTATATTAACGTTCTTGAGGGCAACGACGCCGGGGAACGTTTTGCATATGTTCCTCAATTCAAGTACGTTTTCGCTCAAGCTCACCTAGACCTCCAACGAGTTGATTCTTCTTACGATTACAAAGATCGATTCCTGAGATCGCACTTTCCACATAATGATCTGTTATTCCTGGCTGTCTTGCACCGGTGGCAAGAGACGGTAAGCCTTTTGATTCGGCCAGGTCTGCACAATACGGAAAGCCTCTGCATACTTGCAGCCACATTGAAAACCTCTCATCTTGTTGGTTACCGTTACATACTCAAACCAGTCCTTGATCCCAAACTGTTTCTCCAGGAAATCACCATGCTGGCTCTCATGCTGCTGGAAAGCTTCAAGTTTTTGCTCAAACTCATCTGTGATATCAACATAATAATCAGGTGGAGCTACGCGGTCAGTCCCTGTTGTTTCTGCGCGAAAGATCGTTGGGATATGGTCGATGGGTGGATATTCAGTACCCGGGATATTGGCCACGCTTGCCCAGATCGCAGCCCGATAGACCAGTTCTCCTACATTGGAATGGTCGTGGACATAATCGTCGCGGTCGAGGGTGATGATCACATCCGGGTTGGTGCGGCGGATCAGATCCACGTATCTCTTCCAGGTGGCATCGTCCTGCCAGACCTCTGCATCTTTGTAATCCCAATGGATCAGCTCAGCACCAATCACATCTGCACCTTTTTGGGCCTCCAACAGCCCTGATTGCTTCAATCTCCGGACCTGTGTGGATCTTGGAGCCCACATTACCCGTACAGGCGATTGCCATGAACACTTTATGACCTTCTTTGACGTAACGGATCAGCGTACCCGCGCAAAATACTTCGACATCGTCGGGGTGAGCTGTTGCCGCTAAGACAGTGAGTTTTTTTGACATATTAATAATTTCTTCAAGATCTCGCTTATTCATCGTGAACCGAACTGGACAGGCGGCAGCAAGCGGTATGGTTTGTGGTTTGGCCAGGTTTGCACTACCCGGAAAGCTTCAGCGTACTTGCAGCCGCACTGGAAACCACGCATTTTGTTGACAGTCTCCATTGCTTCATTCCAGTCTTTGATGCCGAACTGCTTCTCCAGAAAATCACCATGCTGACTTTCGTGCTGTTTGAAGGCAAGCATCTTCTGATCGAATTCCTCGAGTGATATCCACATAATGATCAGGTGGAGCTACCCGGGTTGTACCTATAGTCTCGAAATAAAAGACGGATGGGGATGTGGTCAATGGGTGGTAATTTACATTCGGGGATGTTGGCAACGCTCGCCCAGATGGCCGCCCGATATACCAATTCGCCGACATTGGAATGGTCGTGGACGTAATCATCGCGGTCGTGGGTAATGATCACATCCGGGTTGGTGCTGACGAATGAGGTCCACATACTGTGATCCAATGCGCGATGGTCCAGCCAGATATCCGCATCCTTGTAATCCCAGTAGATCAATTCGGCACCGATTATTTCAGCGCCTTTCTTGCCTCACACAGCTCGAATAGCCTCGATCTCCGGACCGGTGTGGATCTTGGAGCCCACGTTGCCCGTGCAGGCAATCGCCATAAAAACTTTGTGACCTTCTTTGACGTAGCGGATGAGTGTACCAGCGCATTGCAGCTCAATATCATCTGGATGGGCAGATGCACATAAAACGGTCAACTTTCTTGACATATCGAAAACCTCCTTAAATGAATCAGTTCTGATCGGTTTATTAGCCTATTGGGCTAAACGGTTTCATACTAATGTGAGCGTTGTGGAATCTCCTTTCAAAATTCTCAGAGAATAATCGCCCATACTCATTTATTGTTTGTTACCCATCCCCAGGCCTCGGAAATCCATCGGCCAAGAGTTTCGCGTGCTCGGGTGGCTGAACCAATAGGATCGCCATTTGGATCAAGATGCGCCCACATTTCCATTACCAGGGTCCAGTAAAACCCATTTGAGCCAGCCATCGGAATGTTTCTCGAAACTGGACAATTCCTTGCCCAAGGGGTACTCCGCGCAGTTCACCTTTGCGGGTATCTTTGACATGTACGCCCACCAGGTGACCTTCTGTTAATGGAAGTTGTTCAAGCGGGCTGTATCCGGCTGCGGTCATGTTACCAATATCGGGATACACCTGAAACCAGGGTGAATTGAGCATTTTGACAAAGCGCATGGCTTTTTCAACCGAGTCAACCAGTTCGCTATCGCCATTTTCCAAAGCCAAAATGATTCCGGCTGCGCTCGCCCACTTGACACCAGTTTGGAGTCCTTCCAGATATCTTGCCTGGGTTTCGGCGTTGCTCGGTTCATAAAAAGCGTCATAACCCATGATCTGGATGACTCTTACACCCAAATCAGCGGCCAGTTCAATCGATCGGTAGAGAATATCCAATCCCTGTCTGGCGTAGTTCGGATGAAGCGCTGCCGAGCGGGAACTTGCGGTGGGCACTAACACCCATCCCCCAAATTGGCATCCCGGTATTGAAGATTGCTTGTCGAAGCGCGGTCTCGTTCGGAATGAGACCAATGCAGCCGATCCAGGCGTTTTTGGACTTTCATCGATGGACATTTCCACAAAATCATAACCAGCCAGCTTGGCGGAAGTCAGGATCTGCTCCCAGGAATACTCAGCCGGGAAGGCTTTCTCATAAATACCTACAGGATTTTGCGGAGGGAATACATTATCCAATCACCTTTTTAGTAATCTAATCATCCAGTTCATACGATGAATAATGGCCGATTTAGAGCAATCTTATTCTTCTTTTTGCCCATACAGCGTGTGGTAAATATTCTGAAATTCCTCGATCTGCTCTTGAGATAATACAATCGGATTGCCGTGCAGGCTGGCGAAATGGGCAATTTTTGCCAGGTCTTCCACTTCCACCGCATCGATGGTTGCCTGCCAGACGGTAGATGCAATTGTATAGACGCCATGATTCTGCATAATGATGGCCGAGCACTTGCCGATCTTGCGTGATGATCTCCGAACCTATGTCTTCTCCGCCAACGGCAGCATAACCACCTAACGGTATCTCACCGCCGAGCAAAGCGGCTGATGTCATCACTGCCGGGATTGGTTTGCCTAGCACAGCAAAAATGCAGGCATAGGGAGAGTGGGTATGGACGATACCAAAGATATCCGGTCGATGTTGGTACAAATACAAATGGGTTTCTGTATCACTGGAAGGTCGCAGTGTGCCTTCCAGGATTTTTCCTTTGCTATCCATCACCAAAAGATCAGATGGGGTCAATCTGTCATAGCGAAAACCGGTGGGTTTGATCACGATATAGCCAGTTTCGGGGTCGCGGCCGCTGACCGTTCCGCTATGCATCGTCACCAAGACGATTCTTGGGTAGCTCCAACAGTGATTCAAAGACTTCCTGGCGTAATTTTTCAAGCATCATTGTATACAATCCTTTCATGTATTATCCGGTATTCCCGGAGATTTTGGTAATCGTGTTTATCGTACATATCCGCCCAAACCGCCACCATCGATGACCAGGGCGTTGCCGGTCATTTTGGCCGAACGGTCGCTGGCAAGAAAAACGACCAGTTCAGCGATTTCAGTCGGGGTCGATGATGACGCCAAGGGCGTTGTTTTTCTTGTATTCTTCTTCCAACAATTCAGGGTCAAAACCGTGGATCTTCGCCCGGGCAGCCCGTAATTCCGGCGTCCACATTTTGCTGCCGCCGAAAACCGCTCCGGGTAAGAACGCTGTTGGCTCGAATGTTATACTCACCAAACTCATTGGCAATCGTGCGTGCCATTTGCAATACTGCTGCTTTTGAAGAGTTATATGCCAGAAAGTGCTTACTGGGTTTTAGAGAATTATCGCTGTTGATGAAAACCAGCGCCCCGCCATCCACCTGGCGTTTGAACACCTTAATTGCTTCGCGGGAGATCAGGAAACTTCCTGTGCAGTTGACGTTCATCACCCAGTTCCATTGCTCCAGGGTACATTCATCGGAAGGGACGCTGACCGAAACTCCCGCATTGTTTACCGCGATGTTCAGTCTGCCAAAGTGATCCGCGATTGTTTTCACAGCCGAGACAACATTGGCTTCGTTTGTAATGTCGCAAGGTACAGGAAGGATTTTCGCTGTACTATCCATTTGTAACAGTTCATTCATGGATTGATTTAATCTTTCCATGTTTAAATCGACCATTGCCACCAGGGCTTGCTCTTTCACAGAATCGGCGAGTGATCGCCAGTCCGATCCCTGAAGCCGCTCCGGTGATCAAGGCTACTTTTCCAGCTAATTCACCAACTTTCCTGTCTGCAGTATCAATACTCATTGCTAAACTCCTTGATTCGATCGATAAATATAAAACCTGAAGGCATCCGAAACGTAATATTCGTCTGATAATGCCACCGGTTCTTCGTTAAAATCAAAATCCACCTGTTCAATGTGCAGAATATTGCTTCCTACGCATATTTGAAGCTTATCGGCGATATATTGTTCAGCAGAAAGGGGACGAATCCAGGCAATGCCGTGATGTATCTCCAACGACATACGCTGCCGTAAGAAACCGTAGACGGATTGCTGTTCTTTGATGTGATTTTCAAGATCTTCCAGGGGAATATCACCGCTCGGCGTGTGGAACAGACTGAGCGGAAGACATCTACCGTAAAGACCGCCCGTTTATCATTTGCCAGTCTGACACGCTCGATTACCAGAGTTGGTGTTCCCAATTCGATTGCAAGTTGGGCAGACACCCGTTCACTTGCCGGTCGTGTGGTCATCAGCAATTCTGAACTGCCTGGTTCAGCCCCGGATGAACGGATCAATTGTGTCACACCGGAGTTTAGACTCAAATTATTGTAGGTAGGCGGGTTCTTTGTTACGAATGTCCCCACTCCCCACCGACGCTGAATGAACCCCCCTTGTTCAAGGATGGCCAGCGCTGAACGGACTGTGGAACGGCTGATATTTAGATAAGACGATAGATCAGGCTCGTTGGGTAATTGGGTTTCTGGAGGCAGTTCACCTTCCATAATTTTCTTACGTAAGTATTCAATCACTCGTTGTACTAATAGCGTACCTTCGGGAACGTCTTTGTCCCATTGAGAATTTGGTTCAAGAATTTTCGATAAGGTCCATGACCAATCCAATCAAAGGTATGACATCTAATTTCAAATATATTAACAATATTATCTGTTATTGTCAATAACCAACTAAGTTTCGTCAGATATGCCCCAATTATCTCGAAATTGTGGGTCTTGACATGACATTTTCAAATGGTTATACTGTTGCTATTCAAAACTTTAGCTTTAGTTGTCATACATCTATGTATCAAAAGTGATGTAATTTAGGAGATATAGTCATGGAAAAACTAGCGATTGATGGCGGAAAACCAATCCGGTCGAAGAATCCCATTGTTGAAACGGATTATTTCACTGATGAGGAACTTAATGCTGTTATAGATGTGATGAAATCCGCCCGCATTCGTCGCGGTTCATTGACTCTTGAGTACGAAAGACTTATCGCTGAAAAACTGAACGTAAAACATGCATTAGCTGTGACCAGCGGAACGACGACTTTGCATATCGCAATGGCAGCGCTGGGGATCGGCCCGGGCGATGAGGTCATTGTCACACCGTATACCTTTATTGCTTCAGATACCTGCGTACTCGAGCAAAACGCCATCCCCATTTTTGCGGATATTGATCCGGTTACGCTTAACCCTCGACCCGGCAGATGTGGAACGAAAGGTGACGAAAAGAACGAAGGCGATCATCCCTGTATCGATCACCGGCACCCCAGTGAACATTGAGCCGATCATGGATATTGCCGAGAAATACAACCTGTATGTTGTTGAGGATTCTGCTCAATCGGTTGGGTCCACATATCACGGTCGATATGAGGGAAGATATGGTGGGACAGTTGGGCATATTGGATCATTCAGCACCGTAACCGGCAAGATCATGTCTACCGGCGAAGGTGGTTTTGTGGTCACCGATGACGATGATCTCTATGACAAAATGTGGGGATTCATGGACTTCGGGCGGAAGAAATCCCAGGGGCCGGCATCCAAATACCATTGGAGCCTGCCGTGCACGAATTATCGCGGCACTGAGTTTCAAGCAGCGGTAGGTATTCAACAATTGAAGCGGCTCGATTTGATGAATCAAAAACGGACCGAAAATGCTCACTATCTCAACGAGAAATTAAAAGATTTACCCGGAATTATTCTTCCCCCGGAAGTCCCTTACGGTGAGCGTGTCTTTTTCTACTATGTATTACGAATTCTACCGGAAGTCCTGGGGACTGATATGCTCAATATGGCGATCGCCCTGGCAGCGGAAGGTACCTATAACCTGAATTACCTCAGTACCACCCGCTGGATGGTCCCGCAGCACCTGGAACCGTTGTTTGTCAACAAGACGGGCTATGGCGGGACAAAATGCCCGTTTGAGTGCCCGTGGTATGAGGGCAAGGTGGAATATTATCAAGGGTTTATGTCCGGTTTCTGAAAAGGCCTGTGACGAAGTCTTCTGGCTCGCCAGTGTGCATCCATTACTGGAGAAACAGGACCTGGATGATATCGCCGGGGCTGTTCGTAAAGTCGTTTTCGCATTCATCGAGAAGAAAGAAAAAGGCATTCCGATCAACTACGCCACCGATGAAATCCGGGCACGGCTATAAATCGTACGGCAAGAGGAATTCATGGCAGATGCGCCAGCCTTGATCAGTGATGCTGAATTGGATCAGATCGGGATTGTGGTGAAGGATCTCCATGCCTTCACCCAAGAACTTTCCCGGTTGTTTGGCATTGGTCCATTTCGTATTTTCGAATGGCCGCTTGAATGGGTTGACCCACAGGCAACCTATCACGGGCAACCGGCCAACTTCCGCTTGTTATTGGCTTTTGTCACCGTGGGAAAAATTCAACTTGAGATCGTTCAACCTCTGGAAGGTCAAAATATCTACAGTGATTTCCTGCGGGATCATGGTCCTGGATTGCACCATTTCCGCCTGACCATCCCCGGGTTCGAAAAAGGGGTGGAAGCGCTGATCAGAGACGGGATTGAGAACATCGCCAGCGGCACCGGTGTCCATGTCGGTTCCAAGTGGGCCTATTTCGACACCACCCACAACCTGGAAGGTGTGGTTGTGGAATTGAGAACCCGTCTGGAAGAAGCTGGCGGAGAAGGCCAGTGGGTGAAGTCCATCCCACCGCCCGCTTCCCAACCTTAAGAATGATCAGTACCACGACAAAAAGAAAACCGCCAATTCTGGCGGTTTTTGCTGCGAATTGTGTACTGTGTGTAGGTCCCTGAAGGCCCAGCTGCGGTGAACGAAGGGAAGCGTCCCCGAGCGCAGCGAGTGGGATACTTATCCCCTTCCGGGACAACAACTTGACATAAAAAATACCCCGATTTCTCGAGGTATTCAAGGGGTGGCTGATGAGGGTCCATCCCATATCATCCCCTTCCGGGGACAACAACTTGACGTAAAAAATACCCCGATTTCTCGAGGTATTCTAGGGGTGGCTGATGGGGGTCGAACCCACAACAACTTGATCCACAGTCAAGCACTCTGCCATTGAGCTACAGCCACCATGAGCGACGGGTATTTTATCACACTGCTCTGCCTTGCGCAACCTTTGTCTTGAGATACTCCGCTCAGCTCTACTCTGTGTCATCAATTCCTGCGTCCCGCTTCACAGATCTTTATCATCACACTCCCCTGTGCAGCTTCATCCGGACCGACCACGATGATCAATCTCACATCCGTCCTATCCGCGTACTTGAACTGCTTCTGCAGTTTGGCTGGTTCCGGGTAACAGACCACATTGATCCCTCCCGTGCGCAGCTTGCTACTGAGACTTATCGATTGCTCATGCCGAAGCTCTCATCGAAAATGGTCACCATCACCTGCGCCGGGAAGGTTTTCAAGACCGGCAGGCAGCCATACTTTTGCAGCACCAACCGGATGACCACATCTCCCATGGCAAAACCCATCCCACCGACAGGCAGTCCGCCCACATCCGCGACCAGGTTGTCATATCGTCCGCCGCCCAGAATGGCCCGGAATTCACCATCCCTGTCGCGAGCTTCAAAAACGGTTCCGGTATAGTATTCCAATCCGCGGATGATATTCGGATCATAACTTGAACGAATTCTCGCAATCCAATCTTCCCAAGAGCTCAAAAAGCGTTCCAGTTCAGTGTTTCCGATTTTCGCCAGAGCTCTTTATCGGTCAGCGCATTCTCGAGGTCAGTCACCTGAGTCGCCAGTAAACCCTTGTCCATCGCATATGCTTTCCAGGCATCCAGCTTCATTTTGTCTTTCCGGTCGATTAACTGAAAGACCTGTCTTGAGCTCTGCCTGCCCAATGCCGATATTCATGCCAGTTCACGTCTCCATCAGTTGAGCGGTTATTCATCCAGGATCTTCACCTGTTCCAGGTTTAATACCGTATCTGCGCAAGAAATCGAGCAGGCAATGGATAACCATTTCAGCATCCGCTTCAGCCCCGTTGGCACCGATCAGGTCAATATTCCACTGAAAAAACTCCCGCGTGCGGCCTTTTTGCGGATGTTCATAGCGCCAGAATGGCCCAAATGACCACCAGCGGACCGGGAAAGCCAACTCATTCCTGTTTTTGGGCGATCATCCGCGCCAGGCTGGGGGTCAGTTCTGGTCGGAGGGTGATCATATCTCCGCCGCCGGTCCGGAAATACAAATGTTTGTTCCTTAACCAATTCATCCCCCGATTTGGCAGCATACAATTCCACTTTCTCAAGGAACGGACCGTCATATTCCTGATACCCGAATGATTTAGATACCCTTCTGATGCTAGCTGATAAACCAGCATCGGACTGCCAGGTCCTCCGGATAAAAATCCCGTGCACCCTTTACCGCCCTGGATAATGCCTTCATCTAATTCCCTTCCTCATTGCATACTAATGATGACGAATATGCATATTTTAACATGCTATAGGTCACTTTCGTTTGAAATCGCTTGTATATCCATTGTCCCATGTCATTATTATAGATGTATACTAACTTATTTTACGAATTACTTGGAATTGCATGCAGGTTGGCAATATATGAATATGCAAGAATTATTAAAAATCATTGACGGAACTCATGCTGACTGAGACGAATATCTGGATCGCGAGATCAAAGGTGGATGCGGAGCAGATCTCATGAGCGATGTTCTCGCGTTCATTCAACCAGATGCCGTTTCCTGACCGGATTATGCAATCCGCAAGTTGTGCGCACTGCCCACATGGCGGATGTTGCCGCCATCGTGGTCGTCCGTGGAAAAAGCCCCCAGCCGAGACGATCGACCTCGCGAATGAGGAATGCATATTCCTCTGATTTCAACTCCTTATGGGACTTTTGAACTTTGTGGAAGACTTTACGCGGCGGGATTACCATCTCTGGAAAAACCCGTCGGTGATGGACCCTGTAACTTGCGACGAATAATTTTCTTAATGGGAGTTTTCGATGAGCGAAAACGTTAAGATCTGGCCGAATTATTACCGACGCCATACGCTGAAGACATTACCCGTGTTGAAGAACTTTCCTATGAATTAAAAATCAATCAGGTGATGACCAGTAATATGCAGGTCATTACGCCTCAAATGACCATGGACAGAGTGGCTGATCTCTTTCGGGGCACCCAGCATCTCAGGCGCTCCTGTTGTTGTTAGATGACAAGCTGGTCGGGATTCTGAGTATTGAGGATCTGATTCGTTCATTGCGCGCGTACGATCTGATAGCGCCAGTTAGCAAGTATATGTCCCGGAAAGTGATCACCGTCCAGGAATCTGATCCGGTCATCGAAGCGTTAAAGACCTTCGTACATGCCCATGTAGGACGTCTACCGGTAGTCAATGAGAAGGAGCTTTGGTTGGGATCATCACCAAAGGGGATATAACCCGCGGTCTATCTACGGGCATTACAATACGATTTTAAGGAAGAAGAGATCCGCAGGTACCGAGCCAGCCACCTCTTTGAAGATATCATCTCCAACCGCACCAGTCTGATCTTGCGATACGAGATCAAAGTTGGCGATTTCACGCACGGAGGAACGGCATCCAGCTCGATCAAACGGGCACTGATCCGGCTGGGAGCATCCACCTCAGATCGCCAGACGCTGCGGAATTGCCATCTATGAAGCAGAAATGAATCTCATCATCCACACCACCAACGGCGGGACATATCCGCGTGGAAATCGAACCGCATCAGATCACCATGGAAGCCACCGATGATGGACCGGGTATCAATGATGTCGAACTCGCCATGAGACCCGGTTGGTCAACCGCCACAGAAGAAATCCGTGAGATGGGATTTGGTGCTGGTATGGGTTTGGTCAATATCTCACGCTGTGTTGATCATATGAAACTTGAATCCTCGTCAGAAAAAGGAACCAACTTGAAGGTAAAGATATTCCTGAAAGATCAGGATTTTTTCGGAGAAACTAGTCCCAACCCACAGGAGACAACAGCCATGAATTTGCAGGAAATCATCGATCACCTTGACCTAACACTTCTCACTAACTCGAAGGATTTCACTGCAAATCGTACCTTCCAGTGGATATTGCGCCGATTTCCTGAGCTGCGTTATGTCTGGCGCCAGCATCAAAGTATCTGGATCACTCTGCAATGGCATGGAAATATCGTGGCTGTTGCCGCGTTATTGGACCTGTCCGCCATTATCATTACAGAAGACGCGCAACCCGATGCAGAAACGATCAACAAGGCAAATGAAGAAGGAATCACCCTCCTATCGACCAAAAAGAAATCGTACGAGATATGCGGACAATTGTGGCGAACTGGACTGCACGAATAATCAGCGTCATTCGTAGGGGGGTTGAGGTTTTATGATTTATCGTGCTGAGCTGCATGTCCACACCGTCCTCTCGCCTTGCGCGGACGTGGAAATGATTCCCCCATTTATCATACAAACAGCCGTGGAAGCAGGCATCAACCTGATCGCCATCACCGATCACAATGCCACCGCAAATATTCCCGCAGTGATCAAGGCGGCTAAAGGCAGTGGTGTCAGCGTGTTATCGGGGATGGAACTGCAGACCAAAGAAGAAGTTCACCTCCTTTGCCTGTTTGATTCATACGATCAAGCCCGCCAGATGCAAAACTATGTGGATCATGCATCTCCCAGACCTGGCAGAATGACCCGGATCATTTCGGCGAACAATTCGTGGTGGATCACACCGGAGATTTTATCCGGCGTGAAGATAGGATGCTGCTAAATTCGGCTGCAGATTACCCTATCTGAGGCAGTATCAATGGTTCATCAACTTGGTGGGCTGGCAATCCCCGCTCACATTAATCGGCGTGCATTTGGCCTGATCGAATTACTCGGGTTTATTCCACCCGATATACCTTTCGACGCACTTGAGATATCAAGGCATGTTACCCCCAAAGCCTATCTGGCCAGCCAACGGATTACCAATCCACCTTCCAGTCATGCAATCAGGAGATGTACACCGGTTGGATGAATTCCTGGGGAATATTGTACTTTGATATCCAGGCCTCCACGATAACCGAGATTCGGCAGGCTTTTCATGACGAAAACGGAAGAACTTATCGTTTGGAAGGCTTGTATTGACAAGTCGCATGCAGGATTATGACATTCAGTCCTTACCGTACTACCAGCGCGAATGTAAACTAAGGTTAATTGGTGGGCGTATTCTATCTGGTCACTGACCAGTTGTAATCAGGAGCTTCGTCGATATGTATAAAGTATTGGAAAATGTGTCTGAAAAAGACCCATTAAATAATCCTGCCCAAAAATCAGTCATCGATCAAATTATCAACGAGAACCGGGCTCTTCCTGGCGCCACGATGGTCATCCTGAATGACCTGCAGAATAAGTTCGGCTTTATCTCTGAGCCGATGCAAGCTTATGTTGCCAGTGAGTTGAATATTCCGGTCAGCACCATCCATGGGGTGGTGTCATTTTATTCCTTCTTTACGACCGACACCGCGCGGAAAGCACACCATCAAATTTTGCATGGGAACAGCCTGTTATGTCGGCGGGACCCCTCAGATGATTGAAAAAGCAAAACAAGTATTGGGAATCGAAGCCGGACAAACCACCAAAGATGGCAATATCACTCTCGAGATCTGCCGTTGTGTAGGTGCATGCAGCCAGGCTCCGGTTATTGTGGTGGATGAAGAAAGTCATTGGGCGGGTAAAACCCAATAAATTCCCGCAAATCATCAGCAGTGCCAGGACCATGCGAATAGGGGGCATTCTGTGCGTGAATTAGCCCTGCATCTTGCTGGATATCGCAGAAAATTCAGTGTATGGCAAAAGCTGATACCATCAAGATATCGGTTTCAGAAAACACGCACAGCGACCAGCTAGTCATTTTCAGTGAAGATAATGGCGTGGGGATGGATGAGGAAATGGTCATCACGGGTGACCGATCCCTTCGTCACAACCCGGACAACCCGCAAAGTGGGACTCGGCATTCCATTGCTCAAAGCAGCGGCTGAAGCCTGTAATGGCGGGTTGTCGATCACTTCCATCAAAGGGAAGGGGACCAAAATCTCCTGCTGGTTTCAACGCAGCCACATCGACCGCATGCCGATGGGAGATATCATCAACACCTTTATGATGCTTGTAGTCGGATATCCCCTGATCCATTGGATATTCCGATATGAATTCAACGATGAGATGTTTGAATTTGATGATGAGTATTTCAAGAATGAATTAGGTGATTTACCACTTTCGGAACCTTCCATCATTCGCTTTCTCCGGGAACATCTGGTGAAGGAATCGATGGGTTGAAAAAAGATGTACATTTGCAAAAATCTAACTGCAAGTAATACAACTAAACCAGGAGTCTAAAATGCCAACTGTAAAGACTTTAGAAGATCTGAAAAGAATTCGGGAAGAAGCTTTGGAAAAACGCAAAGCCAAAACAACCACTGGCCAGATCCAGGTTATCGTGGGAATGGGAACCTGCGGGATTGCTGCCGGCGCTCGTGATGCGATGAAAACCATGCTGGATGTCATTGAAAAAGACAACCTCAGCGGTGTTCTTGTGACACAAACCGGATGCATTGGAGTGTGTGAAAAAGAACCCATTGTTCAGGTTATAATGGGTGAACAACCCAAAATAACCTATGGGAAAGTTACCCCCGAAGTGGCCAGCCCGCATCATGAAGGAACATGTCGAAAATGGAAACATCGTCCAGAGTAATGTTATCCAGCTCTAGGATAACGACTCTGGATTATTTCGCGGATGAATAGGATATAGCATGAAGTATTATCGTTCCCATGTTCTGGTCTGTGTCGATCCAGAATGCCTTGCAAAAGGTGCACATGATGTCATTGATGCACCTGAATGACGAACTGGTGCTGCAGGGTTTGATCGATGAAGTCCAGGTATTGGAAACATCCCGGATTGGCGGTTGCGCCCACGGACCTGAAATGATGGTCTACCCTGAAGGTGTTCATTACTCAAATCTTACCGTGGACGATATTCCCTTTCTGGTGGAAGAGCACTTTCTGAAAGGTCGTATTGCTCAGAAATTTATCTTGCCGGAGAACGATCTTCGCGGATGAAGAACTGGGCGCCCCGAAACCAAAAGAAGTCCGCGTCGTTCTGCGGAATTGCGGACAGATCGATCCGGAAAATATCGAAGATTACATCGCGGAAGATGGCTATCTCGCCCTTGGCAATGTCTCTCACCGAAATGACGCCAAAACAAGTCATCGATGAAGTCCTGGCATCCGGTTTACGCGGACGTGGTGGAGCCGGTTTCCCAGCAGGAAGAAATGGTCTTTTGTCGCCGCTAAGAAAGACCCGATCAAATATCTGATCTGCAATGCAGATGAAGGTGATCCGGGTGCGTTTATGAACCGCCGCGTTCTGGAAAGCGATCCCCATTCCGTCATTGAAGGCATGATCATCGCCGCGTTACGCTTCCGGTTGCACCCAGGGATATATTTACTGCCGTGCAGAATATCCGATCGCCGTTCGGACATTGAATATTGCCATCAAACAGGCCCGACAAATGGGTTTTCTTGGGAAAGATATCCTTGGCACCGGTTTCGACTTTGACCTTGAAGTGCGCATGGGCGCCGGCGCGTTTGTCTGTGGTGAAGAGACTGCTCTGATGGCCTCCATCGAAGGTCGCCGCGGCGAACCGCGTCCACGACCGCCCTTTCCTGCGGATAACGGTCTGTGGGATAAGCCATCCAATGTAAATAATGTTGAAACCTATGCGAATGTGCCTCAAATTATTCTGAATGGCGCTGACTGGTATTGCCAGCATGGGAACCGAAAAGAGCAAAGGCACCAAAACCTTCGCCATCGCCGGTGATGTCAAGAATACCGGTCTGATCGAAGTTCCTCTGGGAATCACCCTGCGGGAAGTGATTTATGATGTTGGCGGTGGCATCAAGGATGATAAAGGCTTTAAAGCCATCCAAACCGGCGGCCCCATGGGCGGCTGTATTCCCGCAATCATTGATCGACCTTCCCATCGATTATGAATCACTGACGAGCTGTCGGCTCCATGATGGGATCCGGCGGTTTGATCGTGATGGATGATGAAACCTGTATGGTGGATATCGCCCGCTTCTTCATGGAATTTACCCAGGATGAAAGCTGCGGAAAATGTACTCCCTGCCGGGTAGGGACACGTCGCATTCTGGAGATTCTTAACAAGATCTGTGATGGCAGAAGGCGAGGATGGCGATATCGAAGCACTGGAACATCTTATGCAAAGAGATTAAGACCACCAGCCTTGTGCGGTCTAGGTCAGGGTGCTCCCAATCCGGTCGAAACCATTCTGAAGTCATTTCCGGGATGAATATGAAGCCCATATTTATGAAAAACGCTGCCCGGCGAAAGTCTGCAAATCCCTGATCCGTTATGATATTATTGATGGACGTTTGCACTGGTTGTACCGTTTGTGCGCGGAACTGCCCCGTCAATGCCATTCAGCGGTGAAAGAAGACAAACCCATGTAATTGATCCGGATGTCTGTGTGCGCTGCGGTATCTGTATGCAAGTTGTAATTTCAATGCCATTGATGATCAATTAGCGCTTCAGCAAACTCCGAGTTCACACTATATGAACCAGGAGGAAGAGCAGCATGACTGTTGGTGTAGACGAACAAAGAGAAAGTTCTCTCCGCTGTTCAAAAAGCCATCGAAAATATGGCAATAAGAAAGATGAGCTGATACCCATCCTAACTTTATCAACCGCGAGATCGGATATCTGCCAGATTGGGCATTGACGGAAATCAGCAGTTTGATTGGATATTCCACAAAGTCAGATTTTTTCAGTGCCAGCTTCTATGAAATGTTTCCACCAAACCAGTCGGAAAACACATCATCCGGTTTTGCGAATCAGCTCCCTGCCATGTGGTTGGAGGACGTGAAGTTTACGAAACCCTGCTGGATAACTTGCATATTAAACCCGGCGAAACCACCCATGATGGTAATTGGACCTTCCTTACCGTAAGTTGTCTGGGTATTTGTGGTGTTGGTCCAGTCATGATGATCGATGACGATGTGTATCGGCAATCTTACGCCAGCATCAGGTGCCTGAGATCTTGGCAAAATACTCAGCACCGGAGGATTAAATGAAAACATACCGTCAATGGTTCTGGTTTCCAATGATCCTGAAAGTATTGCCAACGGCGTCGGAAGAGATCTTCAAGAACTTGAAAAAGAATTGAAACAGCCTCGGACTGCAAGATGAAATTTCTCTCGATGAGTGAGTGATGTTGATCGTCATGACGCTCTCCCACTGGTGATCGTTTATCCCGAAGCGGTCATCTACGGTCCCGTCAAACCTGAAGATGTGCCATGTTCTGGTGGAAGAACATCTCTATAAAGGGCAGGATCGCCGCGAATCTGGTCGCATCCGCGAAAGAACTTTCAGGACGAATTGCCTGGTTGGCCGCCCGGCAGGGTACTTTGCCCGCTGAAAAACGGATCGTCCTCGAACGAGCCGGATTGATCGATCCGGAGAATATTCAAGATTACATCTGATCATGATGGCTATCTGCCCTTGGGAAAAGTCCTCACCGAAATGACCCCCGAACAGGTTGTCGCAGAAATTGAAGCGAGTGGTTTGAAAGGCCGGGGTGGCGCCGGTTTCCCAACCGGAATGAAATGGAAATTCGTGGCAAAAACTCAGAGCGAAAAGAAATATGTCGTCTGCAATGCCGATGAAAGTGAACCCGGTACCTTCAAAGACCGAGTGGTTCTCGAAGGCGATCCGCACTGCATTATCGAAGCGATGATGATCGCGGCTTATGCTGTCGGCGCGGATGAAGGTTATTTGTATATTCGGGGCGAATATGCGTTGGCTCAGGAACGCGTTCGTAAAGCCATTGAACAGGCAGAAGAAATGGGATTGTTGGGGAAGAACATCTTCGATACCGATTTCAACTTTGATCTGCACGTCCACGCGGTGCCGGAGCTTATGTCTGCGGTGAAGAGACCGCTCTGATCGAATCCATCGAAGGAAAACGCGGTGAACCGCAGAGCCCGTCCGCCCTACCCGACCACTAATGGTCTGTGGGGTAAACCCACCCTGGTCAATAACGTGAGACACTGGCCAATATCCCGCCATCATTCGCCATGGAGCAGCCTGGTATCAAAGCATCTGGGTACACCAGCAGCCCCGGCACCAAAGTCTATACCATTCTGGGAAATGTCAATGTCACCGGTTTGATCGAAGTTCCCATGGGAATCACCTTGCGGGAAGTGATCAATATTTATGCCAAAGGCATGAAAGGCAATCCCACCTTCAAAATGGCTCAAACTGGCGGCTCCAGTGGATCGATCATCCCTGCATCGTTGCAAGATACTCCAATGGATTTTGAATCATTCAAAAGCCGGTGTCTCCCTTGGTTCTGGTGCTCTGCTGATCTGTGATGAAGAGACTTGTGTGGTTGATCTGGCAAAAGTCCTGTTCAACTTCTTCCGTAAGAAAGCTGCGGTAAATGCAGCCCTTGCCGAATCGGCACTCAACGGGCTTATGAAATCCTGGACGGAATTTCGAACGGTGCAGGCACAATGGAAGACCTTGATACCCTGCTTCATCTTGCTGACAGCATGTATGCCCTTTCCAATTGTGGTCTTGGTCAAACCGCTGGTACACCTATCCAGGATATTATCAAGTATTTCCGTGAAGAAGTTGAAACTCACATCCGGGATGGCGTTTGCCCAGCGGGTGTTTGTAAATTTAATGAATCAGCAAAAGTATAAAACCAACCAAACATTAATGAGGAGAATGTAAAAAAATGAATGGTGAATTTAGCATTGATGCATCCTACCGGCCGATATGGCGACAAAAGCCGAAACAATTGGTATCAAAAAAGCTACCATGCCCTTTCTGGAACAGCTTTGTTCTTGCCATCCTTGCTGGCGCATTTATTGCCCTTGGCGCTATTTTTGCCACAACAGTCAGTGCCGGCTCCATGCCAATCAAAGACGCTGCCGGTGCAGTGGCTTTTGGAACTGGCTTGCCCTATGGTGTGGTCAGACTTCTCGCTGGTTTGGTTTTTACGCTTGGTCTCATCCTGGTCGTTGTGGGTGGCGCTGAACTCTTTACCGGAAATAACCTGATCATGATGGCTTTCATGAATAAAAAGGTACCTTGTAAACTGATGCGCAACTGGGCAATTGTCTACACTGGCAATTTTGTTGGCTCCATTGGTACCGCATTTATCATGTTCTATACCAAACAATATACGTTTGGTGGTGGAGCTATCGGCTTGACTGCACTGAATATCGGCGAAATCAAAAGTCCGGCCTTGGATTTTGTCCAGGCAATCGCCCTGGGAATCATGTGTAATGCGCTGGTCTGTCTGGCTGTCTGGATGTGCTTTTCTGCCCGCTCAACCACCGATAAAATCCTGTCCATTATCCCCCCCATCGCAGGATTTGTGGCAGCCGGTTTTGAACACAGTATTGCGAATATGTATTTCATCCCGATCGGTCTGTTCATTAAAGCTGGGGAGATCCCAAATTTTTTGAAGCGATTGGAAAAACCGCAGAGAATTTCCCTAATCTTACCTGGGGTAATTTCTTTGTCAACAACCTGCTCCCGGTAACCATTGGAAACATCATTGGCGGTGCTGTGATGGTTGGTGTTGTTTATTGGTTTGTTTATCTTCGTGGGAAAAAATAAACTCGTCAGAGAAAGGTAATTTATGGCAACTATCACAATAAATGGAAAATCAATAGAAGTTCGCACCTGATCTGACGGTTCTTGAAGCCGCCACACAGGCTGGAATCGCAATTCCAACCCTCTGCTACCATAAGGATCTTTCTCCTTTTGGTGGATGCCGGCTGTGCATGGTGGAAGTCAAGGGCGCACGCCTTCCGATGACCTCCTGCACTTTGCCTGTTACCGATGGCATGGATAGTTCACACGGAATCGGAAAGATTGACCGAATCCAGGCGAACCATTCTGGAATTGCTGCTGTCGGCGTATTACGATTCCAATCCAACGCCGATGACGGGCATCCCAAATGAACTGATCAAATGGGCAAAACATTACAACGTGGATATTGCAAAAGTATCCGCAAAGCAACCCAGATACCCGGTTGACAGTGACCCCAACCCATTCGTTCATGTGGATATGAATAAATGCATCCTGTGCGGTCGCTGTATTCGCGCCTGTGCGGAAGTCCAGGGACGATTTGTGTGGGGTTTATCCGAACGTGGTTACGATACCAAAGTGGTCGCTGGTCTGGATGAACCCATGCTGGATGCCCGCTGTGAATCCTGCGGCGCTTGTGTGGCGTACTGCCCAACCGGCGCGCTGGATAACAAACTTTCCATCGGAATGGGTATAGCGGATAAAGTTGTCAGCACCATCTGCCCATACTGCGGTGTGGGATGCACGGTTGACCTGAATGTGAAAGATGGCAAGATCATCCGTGTCACCTCCAGCCCGGAAGGTGCCGTCAATGGCATGCGTCTGTGCGTCAAAGGCCGCTATGGTTATCGACTTCGTCCATCATCCAGAACGCCTGACCAAACCCCTGGTGAGGGAATATCTCTGAACGGTAATCCCCGCCCGAAAAGAAGGACCGGGGCAATTGGGTGGAAGTGGATTGGGAAACCGCGCTGACCATTACTGCCAAAAAATTGGCTGAATCACGTGACCAATTCGGACCGGACAGCGTCGGTGTGCTCTACTTCGGCGAAATGCATCAATGAAGAAAACTATCTGATGAACAAATTTGCGCGCCAGGTGATCGGAACAAACAATGTAGATCACTGCGCCCGTCTCTGACACTCCAGCACCGTGGCCGGTCTGGCCACTTCCTTTCGGTTCTGGCGCAATGACCAATACAATGGATGATATCTGCGCATACGCAAAGCGATCTTCGTGATTGGGTCAAATACGACTGAGCAGCATCCTGTGTTCGGGACACGCATTCGCCAGGCTGTCTTCGACGCGGATGTCAACTCATCGTGGCCGATCCTCGCAAGATCGATCTCACTGAATTTGCCACACTTGCACCTGCAGCTCAAACCCGGGACTGATATTGCCCTGTTGAATGGCTTGATGTACATCATCCTTGAAAAAGGATACGAAGACAAGGAATTTGTTGCAAAACAGAACAGAAAACTTTGAAGAGTTCAAAGCCAATGTCATGCAATATACGCCCGAGGTCACCTCTGAAATTACCGGCATCCCGGTGGAGCAACTGTATCGAAGCCGCTGAGATCCTTGGCACGAACAAACCCGGTGCGGTCTTCTGGGCAATGGGTATCACCCAGCATATTGTCGGTGTGCAGAATGTACGCACCTGCGCCAACCTGCAGATGCTGCTTGGAAATATCGGCATCCCTGGCGGTGGCGTAAATCCGCTCCGCGGGCAGAACAACGTTCAGGGCGCCTGCGATATGGGCGGGCTTCCAAATGTCTACCCGGCTTACCAGCCAGTCATCAATGATGAGGTTCGGGAGAAATTCGAAAATGCCTGGGGAACTCCCCTTTCACCCAAAGTGGGTATGACGGTCACTGATATGATACCCGCGGCATGGCGAAGGGAAGATCAAGGCGCTTTACATCCTGGGTGAAAACCCCATCATGACCGATCCGGATACCAATCATATCCGCCACTGCCTGGAAGAACTTGACTTCATGGTTCTGCAGGAGATCTTCCCGTCGGAGACCTCTGATCTACGCGGATGTTCTTCTGCCCGGTGTTACCTTTGCCGAGAAATCCGGAACATTCACCAATACCGAACGCCGCGTTCAACTGAGTCGCAAAGCGATCGAACCAGTTGGCGATTCAAGACCCGATTGGTGGATCACTTCCGAGATCGCGAATCAAGTTCTGGCATCTGGAAACAGAAAAGTCGATGCGACGGCGCCTTATGCTGGTTGGGACTATCAATCGGCCAGAAGATTGATGGCCGAGGTCAGCGCCTTGGCCCCCAGCTATGCCGGAGCGACATACGAACGGCTTGAAAATGGTGAACGGCTGCACTGGCCAGTCAAAGGTGTTGATCATCCCGGCACGCCTATCCTGCATATCGGCCAGTTCACCCGCGGAAAGGTTTGTTTGCAGTTACGCAGCACATCCCACCCGTTGAACTTCCTGATGAGGAATATCCGGTCCTGCTCAACACAGGCCGTGTCCTCTATCACTGGCATGGTGGAAGATGACCCGCCGGGCCAAAGGGTTGATGGAAGTTTATGGAACCTCGCTGATCGAAGTAAACCCGGAAGACGCGCAGCGAATTGGACTCAACGGCAACAAGAAAGTGCGGGTTACTTCACGGCGCGGCACCATTGAAGCGCAAGCCTGGGTCACCGATCGGGTTCCACCGGGAATGGTCTATGCTAATTTCCACTTCCCGGAAGTTCCTGCAAACGACTTGACCATTGCCGCGCTGGATCCGATCGCAAAAATCCCTGAATACAAGGTCTGCGCAGTGAAAGTCACATTAGCGAAATAGATGTAGCAAGGTTCAAACGACATCGATAACAAGAGCAGCGCTCTAACCGGGAGCTGCTCTTGTTATCTGACCACAGAATTGGATTCGCACGAAACCTGATGAAGTATGGTTTAATTGAAATATGAACAGCAGTCATGTACCGATAGCTTTCAGGCAATATACCACAGAGGGAATCGATACCCTCAATGCGAATGTCGCCATTGAATCACCGGTCTCACTTACGGTAAATGGTAAGGTCTGGCTCACTTTCCAGTGCTCACCGGACTATCTGGAGCAGATGGCGGTCGGATTTTTGTTCAATGAAGGATTCGTCAAGAGCATGAAGGATATTTCATCCATTCATGTCTGTGAAAAACGGGATAATGTCGATATTTGGTTGGAATATGCGGCCGAGAAACCGGAAACCTGGCGGCGGACATCCGGTTGTCACGGCGGGACTACATCGACAGACCTGGGTAAGGATCAAATTGATCCGATTCTGGATACTGCCCCCTTGTCCATCCGCCAAATTTGGGGTCTGATTGGATCCTTCCTGGATAACCAACCTTCCCGCCAGGAAGCGGGTGGAGTGCATACCTCCGCATTGGCTGATGGCGAAAATATCCTGTTCTATCAGGAAGATATTGGCCGCCACAATACCTTTGATAAGATCGCAGGCCGAATGCTGATGGAGGACATCCATCCCAGCCTACCCATCATCCTCACGACGGGACGGGTAAGCTCCGATATGATGCAGAAATCGATCAGATTGAGAACTCCCTATTTGATCTCCATGCGTTCGACCAGCTCTGTCAGCATCGATTTGGCGGTGGAATGGGGCATTACCCTGCTGTGTGGAGCCCGGAAGAGCCGCGTCAATGTGTTTAGCCACTCCGAACGGATCTCTTTCGAGTGACTCTTCGATGGAGTAATGGTTTCCATTGCATGAATTAGCCGCAACAGAAAGCATCCTGAGCATCGCCCTGGAGTATGGCAAAAAAGCGTCCGCCAGCCAGGTGACGGATATCCACATTTCTGTCGGGCTGTTATCCAGCATCATCGATGATTCGGTCCAGTTCTACTGGGAAATGATCGCAAAAGGGACTTTGTGCGAGAAAGCGACGCTGCATTTTAATCGGATTCCTGCTGAATTGTCCTGTGAGATTTGCCATACAATTTTTGATATCCAACGGGAATTGATCCCATGTCCATCCTGTGGTTCAAGCAGGGTGAAGATCCTTTCTGGAAACGAATTCAGAGTGGAAAGCATCGAGATCACAAAGTAGCGGTATAGAATGATTAAAAAAACCAGCATACAGGTCAAAGAGAACATTTTCAGCGCGAATGATCAAATCGCGCTTGAGAACCGTCGATATTTGGATTCACTGCATGTGTTTTCGGTCAATATCATGGCCTCACCGGGTGCCGGAAAAACAAGTGTGATCATTCAGACGCTGTCCCGAATTGCGCCTGTCCTACGGGTAGGCGTCATCGAAGGAGACACAGCCCCCGTGACCATCGATGCGGATAAGATCAGCGCCGCCGCACAGATCCCCACCACCCAGATCAACACTGGCGGCGACTGCCATCTGGATGCGGTCATGTTGCGGCAGGGCTTATCCGCTCTCCCCATGGATCAATTGGATTTGGTGATGGTGGAAAATGTCGGCAACCTGGTCTGCCCGGCTGCATTCAAGCTGGGTATGCACAAGAATATTTTGATCGCATCCATTCCGGAGGGCGACGATAAACCTTACAAATATCCGGCCATGTATCAATCTGTGGACGTATTGATCCTGAACAAGATGGATCTGCTCCCTTATGTCGATTTCAACCTCTCCTACTTTCTGGAAGGTGTGCGCATATTAAATCCAAATCTGATTCATTTCCCCGTCTCCAGCAAAACTGGCGAGGGCTTCCAAGCCTGGACGGATTGGTTATTGAGCGAGGTTCGTCACCCGTAAGGGTACGAGTAATTTCCGATGGAAGGGTTGCGGCTGGTGGTAAATGGCGTGGTTCAGGGGGTTGGATTCCGCCCATTTATCTACAGACTCGCCACCCGGTATGCCCTGACCGGCTGGGTGCAGAATACCTCCGCCGGCGTTTTGATCGAAGTAAATGGCGATCGAGTTAGCCTTGTTTCTTTCGTGAGTTCAACTACCAAAAGAGCTTCCTCCTCTGGCCCGGGTGGAATTTGTGATTTAAGAATCGGTTGATCCAAATGGATATACATCCTTTGAAATCCGCAAAAGTGCGAAGGAAGACCATGCTTTTTCCCTTGTACCTGCCGATGTAGCAATCTGTCCGGATTGCTTGCGGGAAATGAACGATCCTGCGGACCGGCGCTTCCGATACCCCTTTATTAATTGCACAAATTGTGGTCCGCGTTATTCCATCATTCAGGATATGCCCTATGATCGGGCTGTGACCACCATGTCGGGTTTTCCGATGTGTCCTGAATGTGAAAAGGATTACTTGGATCCACAGAATCGCCGCTTTCATGCCGAACCTATCGCCTGCCCGGTTTGCGGACCGCAGGTTTCATTGGTTCAGGACCGTATTGTATTGGCCGAAAAGGATGAGGCAATTTCACTGGCGCGCGAGATGATCGCATCTGGAAAGATCGTCGCGGTCAAGGGATTGGGCGGATTTCTGTTGGCCTGTGATGCCCATAACGAAGAGGCCGTCATTCGATTGCGAGAACGAAAACGGCGCAGTCAGAAAGCATTTGCTCTTATGGCGCCATCCATCGAGATTATTCGTTCCTACTGCCATGTCTCACCGTTGGAAGCAGCTATGTTAACTTCCCAGATATCCCCTATCGTCATTCTGGACCAGTTGGATGAAATAGATCTGCCAGATGCAATCGCGCCTGGGCAGAAAACGATGGGTATGATGCTGCCGTATACTCCGCTCCATGTATTGCTATGCGCAACATCTACTAATTATACTGATTTGCTGGTGATGACCAGCGGAAATATGAGCGAAGAACCGATCATCTATCGGGATGACCAAATGCACCGGCTGGATATTCTTGCCGACGCCTACCTCACCCATGATCGCCCCATCCATGTCCGCATGGATGACAGTGTTGTTCGGGTGATCTCTGGCACTCCTAGCCTGATTCGCCGCTCACGTGGGTATGCGCCCGAGCCGATCATTCTCCCCCAAAACCAACCTGCAACACTGGCTTTGGGCGCATTACTAAAAAATACCATCACCTTTACAAATGAGGATCGGGCATTCACGAGTCAGTTCATCGGTGACCTGGAAAACATGGAAACCTTGCGGTCTTTCGAACTGACCATTCAGCATTATCAGTCCCTTTTCAAATTTGCCCCGCAAGTGATTGCATGCGATCTGCATCCGGATTTCCTGTCCACCCGCTTCGCGGAAGACATGTCCAACCGGACGGGCAAGCCCTTGGTCAAAGTGCAGCATCATCATGCCCATATGGCCGCCTGCCTGGCTGAGAACAACTGGAACGGGGACGCCGCCATCGGCCTCTGTTACGATGGGACGGGTTACGGAACGGATGGTGCCATCTGGGGTGGTGAAGTGCTTCTGGGAGGGTATTCCGATTATCAGCGAGCCTTCCACCTGGACAATATGCCCCTGCTGGGCGGAGACAACTGCCATTCGAAAACCCTATCGAATTGCCCTGGCCTATTTGCATCAATGCGGGTTGAGCTGGGATGAACGATTGGCGCCAGTCCGGTTTACGAAATCACGCGAGCGCACCCTCCTCCAGTCCCAGGTGGAGAAACAGGTCAATATCGCGTCTACATCGAGTATGGGGCGTTTATTCGACGTGGTAGCCTCAATCATAGGTATCGGTCAGATTGCCACCTACGAGGGGCAATTAGCCATTGAATTGGAGCATTGTGCAGACCTTGCGGAAAAGAATGCCTATTTTATCGATATTGTTGAAGACCGAATGATGGTCGACTCCCTTCTGCGCCAGATCGTGGACGATAGTCTCTCAGGAGTGTCCGTGAATGGCATCTCTGCTAAATTTCACCGGGCCATCGCTCAGCTTAACCTGGAAGTCTGCCGGAGGATTCGTACCTCGAACAATCTAACCGATGTCGCCCTTAGCGGCGGCGTCTGGCAAAATAAAATCTTGGCGGAAACGACCGAAACGCTGCTCAAAGAAGATGGTTTTAATGTTTTCGTCCATCATCAGCTGCCAGCCAACGACGGCTGCGTCAGCTTTGGCCAGGCTGTGATTGCTGGCCGCCAGTATCAAGAGAGGATATCCTGATGTGCCTTGGTATACCAGCAAAGATCGTGGAGACCTACCTCAAGGATGGAGTCCGGATGGGTAAAGTGGATTTCGGCGGCGTTTTTCGCGAGGTCTGTTTTGAGATGCTGCCGGATGCGCAGGTGAATCAGTATGCCATCATCCATGTCGGATTTGCGATATCTCTCCTTAACGAAGAAAATGCGCTGGAAACCTTGCGCTTGCTTGCAGGTCTGGAAGCGGCTGATACGGGGACGGAGATCGTTGATGCTTTCATCCTACCGGGACGCACATACCGTGGAATTGCTGGTCCGAAGTATTCACCAGGCCGCCAAACAGCCGTGGGTTGTGATGGAAATTTGCGGCGGTCAGACCCATTCCATTCTGCAGTACGGGCTTGACCAGTTGCTGCCTGATTCCATCGAATTGGTGCATGGCCCGGGCTGTCCGGTTTGCGTCACCCCACTGGAGATGATCGATCGTGCACTTTTTATCGCCACCACAGCCCAATGTGATCTTTACATCCTATGGAGATATGCTGCGGGTTCCCGGCTCTGAGCAAGACTTGTTCTCTATCCGGGCATCGGGCGCAGACGTAAGGGTGGTTTATTCACCGCTGGATGCGGTTCAGATCGCCGCTGACAATCCGGATAAGGAAGTGGTCTTCTTCGCCATTGGCTTCGAGACGACCGCCCCCGCGAATGCCATGAGCGTGATCAAAGCGGATTCGCTCGGATTGACCAATTTCTCCCTGCTGGCGTCACAGGTGCGAGTTCCTCCGGCTATGGAAACCATTTTGGCGTCCCCAATAAACCGGGTGCAGGGATTTCTCGCGGCAGGTCATGTTTGCGCCGTGATGGGATATTGGGAATACCTCCCGCTTGCAGAAAAATACCACACTCCCATAGTGGTTACTGGTTTTGAACCCGTTGATCTGCTGCATGGATTGCTGAATTGCGTCCGATTGTTGGAAGCGCAACAGCATATTGTCCAGAATTCGTATGAACGGACAGTTACCCAGACTGGCAATACAGCCGCGCAGGCGATGATTCACCGGGTCTTTGAACCATCAGACCGCGCCTGGCGGGGTATCGGAATTATTCCGCTGAGTGGATTCTCCCTTCGAAAAGAATACATACGCTTTGACGCGGAAGCCCGGTTTGGCACGGGAAATATTAAGACGAAAGAAAGCGGGATATGCATCGCCGGAGAGATCCTTGTTGGAGTCAAAAAGCCAATAGATTGCCCGGCTTTTGGTACCTTATGCACGCCCTCCAATCCCCTGGGTGCTCCGATGGTATCGAATGAAGGGGCTTGCTCTGCATATTACCGCTACCGCCGGGAGTCGAAATGACCACTGATCTCTCGCAAGGTCCGATTTGTCCACTGCCTTTATCCCATCAGGATCAGATCATACTGGGGCACGGAAGTGGTGGGCTGCTCACCCATCAATTGATCGAACAGGTATTTCGAAAGCATTTTCACAATCCATTCCTCTCCCAGGGTGATGATTCTGCCCTGCTTCAATTGGATTCAACCTCAGGGCGATTGGCGTTCACAACTGATTCGCATGTCGTCAACCCCATCTTTTTCCCGGGCGGCGATATCGGAAGGCTGGCCGTGTGCGGCACGGTCAACGATCTGGCCATGGTGGGAGCCATTCCGAAGTATCTGACCGCTGGATTTATCCTTGAAGAGGGATTGCTGATGTCGGATCTGGTAAGGATCGTCCAATCCATGGCCGATACCGCACAGGAAGCTGGTGTTCAAATAGTGGCAGGCGACACCAAGGTGGTGGAAAAAGGCAAGGCGGACCGGATCTTTATCAATACCAGCGGGATTGGAATCATCCCCAATGGCCGTCCACTGGTCTCTGGCAGTCAGGCCCGGCCAGGTGATGTGGTGATTCTCTCCGGCACCATGGGGGATCATGGAATTGCCGTGTTGGCAGCCAGGAACGATCTGGCGTTTGAAATTCAGATGGAATCGGATGTGGCGCCCTTGAATGCCATTACGGAGGCGCTATTTGAGCAGGAATTGGATATCCATGTGCTGCGCGATCCCACCCGGGGTGGTGTCGGGACATCCCTCAATGAGATCGCCTGCCAGAGTCAGGTAAGCATCCATATTGATGAACAATCCTTGCCCATCCGGACCGAGGTTCAAGCAGCCTGTGAGATGCTGGGCTTCGATCCGCTTTACGTGGCCAATGAAGGTAAAATGATCATCATCGCCAACCCGGATGATGCTGCAAGCATCCTGTCCATCTTGAAAACGTTTTCGCTTTGCGAGAAAGCAGCCGTGATCGGCAAAGTGGAATCCTCCGATCCCGGGCGGGTGATCCTGCACACGGCGTATGGCTCATCCCGCCTCGTTCCGATGTTGACCGGTGAAATGCTGCCCAGAATTTGCTGAGGTCGGTCGAACATCCTTGACAAACCATCCTTCAAAAAGGATACTTACACCAAATACCATCTTACATGAGGCATGATGAAAATTAATTATCAGGAAACAACGAGTGATTTGTTGACCCGGATCGATATCCATAACAAATTTGGGGCAAAGAACATTGACCAATGGATGCTGGATGTCTTGGATATTCAAAAAGGCAGCCAGATTTTGGATGTTGGTTGCGGAGCGGGAAAACAATGCTTTTCCTTCTACCAATACCTGAAAGGTGATTGCGATATCACGGGTGGAGACGTCAATGCCTCCCTGTTGGAGCAGGCGAAAGCGGAAAATCCAGAAAAAGCCAACGGGAAAGTGAAGTTCATGGAACTCAACTTCAATCAACCGTTTCAACTTCCTTCAGACACCTTTGATCTGCTTTCATGCTGTTTTGCCATTTACTACGCAGAAGATATCCCGTTTACCATTCGGGAGATGCACCGGGTTCTAAAACCGGGCGGAAGGTTATTCTCCACCGGTCCGATGCCGACCAATAAGCAAGTATTTTACGATGTCATTAAAGAAGCAACCGGGAAACCGATTCCGCCCATGCCGGGAAGTTCCCGCTATGGCAGCGCCATCCTCGATTCCATCAAGGCGACTTTTTCCTCCGTGGATGTGAAGCTGTTCGAGAATCCGTTGACCTTTGATGCCGCCGAACCATTCGTAGAGTACACCCGCGCATCCCTCGCGGAGGATCGCAAATTGTGGACCAGCCTTTTCTCAACCAAAGAAGAATTTGAAGCCATCATGGCATCCATCCGCAAGGTTGCGGAGCAGCGAATAGCCAGAGAAGGCAAGCTGGTCATGACCAAGGTGGTTGGCGGGTTTATCGCCACCAAATAGGGGTTACCATGAATTTTTCAGGCAAGAAGATCTGTTTTATCGGGGCACACCCGGATGACATTGAGTTGGGCTGCGCAGCTGTGATTGCCCGAATCAGCGGTCAGACCGACTTGCGCTGTGTGACCCTTAGTGACAACCAGAAAAATCCTGCCTTAAAATCCTCGTGGAAGAACACTACCAGAGTATGGCGCTGCTTGGCGTTCCCCGGGAAAAGGTGTTGGTTGAACACTTCGAAACCCGGAAGTTTCCCGATCAACGCCAGGAAATCCTGGAATACCTCATCCAATTCAATCGCTCGTTTCACCCGGACATCGTCTTCACCCATACCACAGCCGATTTGCACCAGGATCATAAGACGGTCACGGAGGAATGCCTGCGAGCGTTTCGCGGGACAACCGTCCTCGGGTACGACGTGATCCGATCCAGTTATGGATTCTTCCCCAATTTTCTGGTGGAAGTCAACGAAGCTGATGTGAATCAGAAAGTGAATGCACTGGCTGCATATACTACGTATCAAAACAAATACTATTTCGGTGAAGAGATCACCCGCGCAACCCTGATCAGAAATGGCGCGCTGGCGGAAAGACAGTTTCGCGGAGGGGTTCGAAACCCTCCGGATTATTGGTACTTTCGACAAAGAATAGATCAAGAAGCATAAAAAATCCCTGGGATGAGAAAATTGTCCCAGGGATTTTTTGATTTCGTTTTCTTTATATCGGCACACCGATTTGGATCAGTCCATCCAACACACGGACTGGATAAGCCGGGATATCTTCCACCGCCGGCATGGCTACCGCATGACCTGACATCAGATCAAATTTCGCCCCATGCCGTGGGCAGGTGATGATGGTCCTTCCACCTCACCTTCCCCAACCGGACCATCGTCATGACTGCAGACATCTTCGATGGCATAATAGGCGCCAGCGATATTGAAAAGGACAATACTGGCTTTACCGATGGAAAGAAAAATCCGCTCACCCGGGGGCAGTTCGTCCACCGGTACAATGGATTGAAATTTGATTTTCTCTTCCGAAGCCAGGATATAGTTGTACATCGCGTTATTCGTCTTCATCCAGGTGGATGCCGTACACTCCGGCTTTGAGCACTTTTAGGGGTAGCAGCGCGCATTTCAAACGGACCGGACCCAGGTCAATCCCCAGCAAGTCGAGAACAGACTGCTTGTCCAGGAGCTTCACTTCGTCGATATGCTTCCCGATGATCGATTCGAGCAGTAGATCAGAGCTGGCCTGGGAAATGGCGCAGCCGTGCCCGTTGAAGGCAGCTTCGGTGATGATTTTATTTTCGTCTATGCGAATATCAATCCGAATATGGTCACCACAGAGCGGATTTTCATCTTCATACGAATAGTCGTTCGGATCCAATTCACCCCGATAGGAGGGGTTCTTATAATGATCCAGTAATTACTTCACGATACATATCATCCATAAATCATCCAATTAGTTGGCGAACAATTTCTTGACCTTCCAAAGGCCATCCACCAGCGTATCCACCTCCTGGGTGGTGTTGTACAGGTAAAAACTTGCCCGGCTGGAGGCGGGTAAGTGAAAACGTTCATGCAATGGCATCGCGCAGTGATGCCCTGCCCTGATCGCAACCCCGGATTGATCCAGTATTTGCGCAACATCATGCGGATGAATCCCATCCATGACGAACGAAGCGACCCCACCCTTTTGCGGTGCCTGAGGTCCGATCACCCGTAATTGCGGAATTTCCGCCAGTCTATCCAGAGCATAGGTAATGATTTCTTGTTCGTGATGCTGAATGGCTTGCATTCCCACCTGAGTAAGGTAATCGACGGCCGCGCCAAATCCGATCCCTTCGGCGATGGCCGGAGTGCCAGCCTCAAATTTGTGAGGGATTTCATTGGCGGTGAATGACCGCAATTTGACCTGGCGGATCATATCTCCGCCGCCCAGGAATGGCGGCATTGCTTCCAATAGCGCCTGCCTTCCATACAGGGCGCCGATGCCAGTCGGACCAACCATTTTATGGGCGGAAAAAGCCAGGAAATCCACATCCAGATCCTGCACATCAACCGGCATATGCGGAACGGATTGCGCCCCATCCACCAGGACGACGGCTCCGGCGGCATGTGCCTAGTGCGATCATCTCTCGGGCCGGGTTGATTGTTCCCAGAACGTTGGACATATGCGTAAAAGAGACGAATTTTGGCTCCTGTTTCAACAAGCTGCTCATACTCACCCAGATCCAAGTAAGCCATCATCAGAGACCGGAATGAATTCCAGTCTCAGATTCTTTCTCGCTGGCGATCATATGCCAGGGAACCAGGTTTGAATGGTGTTCCATCTCCGTCAGGATGATCAAATCGCCGCTTTCGAGGTTGGCTTTCACCCAGGTTTGGGCAACCAGATTGATCGATTCGGTGGTGTTTCGGGTAAAAATGATCTCCGCTGCTTTTTTCGCATGGATGAACGTGGCTATCTTTTCTCGGGCATCCTCATAGGCAGCTGGTCGCTTCTTCCGCCAGGGTATGCACACCGCGATGAATATTGGCATTCATGCTGCCGGTAATAATCATCCATCGCGTTGATAACCTGAGCTGGTTTCTGCGATGTGGCGGCAGAATCCAGGTACACCAGTGGTAACGCCGGGACGGACTTCCGCTTCAATATGGGAAAATCATTTCGAAAGTTCGAGATATAACGCTGTCATCGATTCTCCTGATTAATAATCAACCACTTTGCTTTTTCAGTCCTGGATTTGGGCTGTGATGGCCGTAGATGTTCGGATGATTTAACGGGAACCACAGGATATGGTCCGGAACCATCCAGCCATCTGTGAGAAAGACATTGGACCGGAATTGGACCGCCACCATTTTCGCATCCACCTGAACCACAATTCCCTTGAGCCAACCTCGGATCCGTTCGGCTCCCTTTTCATGGTCGCAAAATACTTCCACGATATCACCTACATCATAGCTATATTCTGGTTCTGGTGGTTTCATGAACTGGATACTTTGCCATATGATCTAACTCCTCGATAACTCTTTTCAATTATATCAGTGTATTAATTGTATTCATTTTTATCTTGATCGCATTTCGAAATCGTTCTTTTACCCCTTCAAAGGAATTCGTTCCATGATTGGCTCAAAGAAACCTTCCACGATCAAGCCTTTTGGCATCTCTTGAGGTAATGCCGCGGCTTTGAAGATAATAAATTTGTTCCTGATCGATCTTTCCAACCGTCGCGCCATGGGTACAGCGCACATCATCAGCCAGAATTTCCAACCCGGGAATGGAATCTGCCCGGGCGTTTGAACTTAAAACCAGGTTCCGGTTTGCCTGATATCCATCCGTTTTGGCATGCTCCCGGCGCCACATAGATCATCCCCTGCCAGACGGACCGGCTGTGCCCAGTCACCGCACCTTTGAAAGCAGATCGCTGGTCGTATCCGGCACCAGATGGTTCTGCTGGGTATCGTGATCAAAGTGCTGGTCTTCATCCGTGAAATAAAAACCGGACACCTTGATGGATGACCCGCGCCCTGAAAGGTCAAAATCGGTGAAATTTTTGGTGGTTTGGCTTCCAATTGCTCCAAAGATCATTTCCACCTTGGCGTTTGCCCCGGTGATGATCCGTTGATGGGTGATATTCCATACTTTGGATCCCCAGGATTGCAGCTCCACCAATTTCAAGCGAGCTTCCTCACCGGCGAATACTTCCACGACACCGCTATGGATGAAATCCTCATCCAAGGTATTTGAAGAGGCATATTCATGCACGAAGGTGACATCTGCGCCCTCTTCCAACCAGATGAGCATCCGGGTGAAATGGATGGTTTTTTCCCCGCCCGCCCACTGGATACTGTGCAGTGGATGGTCGATGCATACCCCTCTTGGGACATACAGGAAGACCCCCTCATCTGCCAACGCCGTATCGAGGGCGGCAAATTTCCCATCAGATGCGGGGACAATGCTTCCCAGTTTATTCCGGACCAGCTCAGGGTACATCTCGATTGCCTGTTTTAGCGGCGCAAAGATGACCCCCTGCCGGATATACATCTCAGCGAGCGTCCCTTCCGTCTGAAAAGGTTGAATGATCACCTGACCGTCCTGGATATCTCCCGCCAGGGGATGCATCAGGTTTTTGTCGAGAGAAGGAGATCCATCCCGGTCTGAAGGAAGATGATAGGAGGATCATCCAGCTTGCTCAGGTCCGTTCTACGCCAGGCTTCTTCTGCGGTCGTTGGGAAAGGTGTCGCCTGATATATCTGCCAGGCTTTTCGTCGCATATCCATCAGATCGGCGTTTTCCAATACCGAAATATCCTTTTCAGAAAAGCTGAAATCGGATTTTTCGCTGGGCTTGCTGGTACGTTTGATGATTACCGGTGCATCAGTCATGTGTCTATTCCATCTGAAGAATTTAACCCACGGATCCTTCCATCTGCATCTGGATGAGGCGGTTCATTTCCACCGCATATTCCATCGGAAATTCCTTCACCAGTGGTTCGATGAAACCGGAAACAACCATGGTGGTCGCCTCTTCTTTGGTTAATCCGCGGCTCATGAGATAGAACAGCTGTTCTTCGCCGACCTTGGATACAGAGGCTTCATGACCGATGGTCACATCCTCCTCATCCATTTCAATGTATGGATAGGTGTCTGACCGGGATTGCGGATCCAGCAGCAGCGCATCGCAAACCACATTGGATTTCACGCCAGTGCATGCCTTTGAGCAACTTTTAGCAAACCACGATAGGACGCCCGCCCACCAGCTCTTGCTGATGGATTTTGAAGTGATCTTGCTGCTGGTGTTCGGTGCCAGGTGGATCACTTTGCCGCCGGTATCCTGATTCTGGCCGGCACCGGCAAAAGCCATGGAAAGAATCTCGCCACGGGCGCCTTGTCCCATCAGGTAACAGGATGGGTATTTCATGGTGACTTTGGAACCCAGATTGGCGTCCACCCATTCCATCGTGCCATTTTCATAAACAAGTGCGCGTTGAGTGACCAGGTTGTAAACATTCGTTGACCAGTTTTGGATGGTGGTATAACGCACCCGGGCGCCCTTTTTGACGATGATCTCGATCACACCGCTGTGGAATGAGTTGGTCGTGTAAGTCGGGGCCGTACAACCTTCCACGTAATGAACCTGCGAGCCTTCATCGACAATGATCAGCGAGCGTTCGAATTGCCCAATATTCGCCTTGATTCAAGCGGAAATATGCCTGCAACGGCAGATCCACCTTGACACCCTTGTGGAACATAGACAAATGAACCGCCAGACCAGACTGCACTGTTCAGAGCAGCGAATTTATTATCCTCAATCGGAATCACCGTTCCGAAATATTCTCTGAAAAGATCAGGATATTGTCTCAGTCCATCTTCGATGACTAGGAAGATGACGCCCATTTTTTGCAGATGTTCCTGGATGGAGTGGTAGACCATTTCCGATTCATACTGAGCGCCAACGCCTGCCAGGAATTTCCGTTCCGCTTCAGGGATACCCAATTTGTCGAAGGTATTCTTGATCGTATCGGGAACATCATCCCAGGATTTACTTTCCGATTCGGCCGGTTTGACATAATAAAAAATATTATCCAGATCCAGACCAGACAAATCGGCGCCCCAGGTTGGCATTGGACGCTTTTCATAGTGCGCCAATGCTTTCAAGCCGAATTCCCGCATCCATTGCGGTTCACCCTTGAGGCTGGAGATCTGATTTACGACATCTGAATCCAGTCCGCGTTTGGCTTTGAACACAAAGGTATCCGGATCATGGAACCCGTATTTGTAATCATCGATCTTATCCAGGAACTCTGCCTGCTTTTCGGTACCCATAATAACCTCCACAAGATGACAGGCAACTACAGTAAACTGTTCTCAACTTTTTCACGAACCCAATCGTATCCATGTTGTTCAAGGTTTTGGGCCAGTTCAGCGCCGCCTGTTTCTACAATCTTGCCATCCATCATGACATGCACATAATCGGGGTCAATGTAATTTAGAATGCGTTGATAGTGCGTGATCACCATGATGCCCAATCCCGGACCGCGCAGGGTGTTAACCCCGTCAGAAACGATCCGTAGGGCATCGATATCCAATCCAGAATCTGTTTCATCCAGAATGGCAAATCTGGGTTGCAGCATTGCCATTTGCAAAATTTCAGCCCGTTTTTTCTCACCACCGGAAAAACCGTCATTGAGGTATCTACCCGCGAAACTGTGATCCATTTTGAGGTGTTCCATCCGTTCGATCATTACCTTGCGGAATTCTGGGATGGGCATGCCTTTGTCTTCAGGATTTTTCATCTTCCGTTGGGCATTGATGGCAGTTCGCAGGAAATTGGCGAGGGTCACACCCGGGATGGCGACCGGGTATTGAAATGCCAGGAATAAACCCATTTGTGAGCGTTCATTCACTTCCATGGTAAGAATGCTGACGTCATCCAGCAGGATATCTCCCTGGGTAATGACATAACTGGGGTGTCCCATCAGTGTATTGGCCAGGGTTGATTTCCCTGTTCCGTTCGGTCCCATGATGGCATGAACTTCGCCCGATTGGACAGTCAGGTTTACGCCTTTTAGGATTTCTTTTTGATCGATGGATACATGTAGATTCTGAATGGTAAGCTTGGACATAGTACTCCTCAATGAAGGATGTTTTCACATCCGGATGATCTGTTGAAGCACGCAGGATTATAGCATAATGGCCTGAAATCCGTCAATATTTATTATAATATTCATAATTATTGCAATATTCAGCTTCCTGTGTTATATTGGAGCAAATCAATCAAAATGGACCCATGGAATACAGATGAAAAGTACTCGAGAAAAAGTCCTGCAAGCGTTATTAAACCACCCCCGTGCGACCATCAATGAGATAGCCGTTGCCGTGGGTATTAACGGGATCTCTGTGCGGCATCACCTGAATGCCTTGCTCGCAGATCAGCTCATCTCCACCGAGGAAGTCCGTCACGGGGTTGGAAGACCCCGGTTGGTCTACTACCTGACTGAATCCGGGCAGGAAAAGTTTCCAACCAGCTATATGCGTCTGACGACCCGCTTATTGTCACAGCTCAAATCTTCCATGCCGCCCGCGATGGTGGATTCATTGTTCACTTCGATCGCGGAAACCGCTTCGGTGGGTTACATCGAGCAGGCGAAGAATATGAATCTGGAAGAAAAATTGGATCTGATCACCACCCTCTTGTCTCAAGAAGGTTTTTCTGTGGAATGGGAAAAGCAGGGTGAACAATATATGATCGTGGAAAATTCCTGTCCTTATTATCATGTCGGACAGGATCATCCTGAAGTGTGTAATGTGGATCAGACCATGATCGCATCCGTTTTGTCAATTCCAGTGGAAAAGATCAGTTGCGTGCTGGGCGGAGGCGCTCATTGTACCTTCCTGATCAAACCACCGGTATTGAACGAGCAAAGTGTATGATGAATAATCCGATTGAACCCAAAAAAGCTGTGTGGGATATTGAAACCTCTCACCCTGAACTGGTTGAGCCGATTAAGAATGCCATGCGTGAAGTCCTGGATCCGGAACTCGGAATGAGCATCATCCAGTTGGGCTTGATCCGCAATGTTCAGGTGCAGGAAGAGTCACTGGTCGTCAATATCATTATGACGACCCCCTTCTGCCCATACGGACCGGCGCTCCTGGAACAGACCAAAGACAAAACTCAAACCGCGTCCCCTTACCCGGTTGTCCTTGCGCTGGGCATGGAGCCCTGGGATTTCTCCATGATGGAAGATCCCTCGAGTTTTGAATGGGGAATTTGGCAATAAATCAGGGCTCTAGACCCTTAACCGGTTAGAGGTTTCCTGCCAATCGCATTGCCAGGGATAAATCACCGGAAATTTTCAATTTCCCAGTCATGTAAGATTGCACGATATCCAATCTGCCGGCGATTAGCTCGGCGAGCACGTTGGAATCACACGTCATAGTCAGTGTGGGTAATTCAACGGCACCTTCCACCACCGTATAATTCTCGTCTTTAATATCCACATGCCAGATGGCTGATTTTTCGCCGGTCAGTTCCAATTGGAGCGTTCCGTTCACACCAGCAATCGAACCCCTGGACATCTTTCCAGCCACTTTTGCCAGTAAATCTTCAGCATTGATCTCTTCCATCACGCAAACCTCCAAAAATGAGTAGCATTAGTATAACTGGTACTATAATTTACGGGGTACAAGCTGCCGGTTTCTGCTTGAAGGAGTGGTGATGGTCCGATCAGTCTACTTTTCCCCTGAAAATAAGTATCAGTATGATGTCGCATTAAAAGAGATTAGCCCGATTTTGAAAAGCAAAACCGGGTTGTTATGGGTTGTCCTCGAACAGTGTTCCGAAGAAGAGATCAACGAAATTCTGAAGGACATATTCCATTTTCATCCTCTCACGGTGGAAGATTGCCTGAGTGAAGGTTATCAGACGCCAAAATTGGACGGTTTCGATACCTATCTCTTCCTCATCACTCACGCACTCCTGCCTGATCATGGCCAGATGGAAGAACTCCTGATGGGTGAATTGGATGTGTATCTTGGGAAGAATTACGTCGTTTGTTCCACCCGGGAAGGAAAATTACCGATCATCGATGAAGTGTTTGCCCGGATTAAGAAAGACGAGCGGATCATGGCGAATGGAGCAGATTTCCTTTGCCACACCATTCTGGATGAACTGGTCGATGATTACATGCCGCTGCTTGACCGGATGGATGATGAGATCGAATGGCTGGAAGATCGTGTGCTCGAAAAGCCCCAGCCTGAAACACTGCAGCGCATTCTCAATTTGAAACACGCCACCCTATCCCTGCGGAGATTTATCTCACCTCAAAGAGAGATCATGAATCGCTTAAGTCGGGATGATTTTGGCATGATAGCAGAAAAGCATCGCATTTACTTCAGGGATATCTATGACCATCTCGTCCGCCTTCAGGATTTGATCGAATCTGTCCGGGATATTGTCTCCGGCACATTGGATATTTACCTGTCAGCGACATCCAACCGATTGAATGAGGTCATGAAAGCCCTCACTATTGTTTCCACGATTTTCCTACCGCTGTCATTTGTGGCAGGCGTCTATGGAATGAATTTCAAGTACTTCCCTGAAATCAATTGGCATAACGGTTATTTGTATGTTTGGGTAGTTTTTATCTTGATAGCGCTGTCCATGGTTTGGTATTTCCGGAAGAAGAAATGGTTCTAGACCATCAATCGGGAATCAATTCTCAGATGTCTACCATATCCTTGACAAATTGCTTTTTATAGTGATATATTCTTCGGGGTGTTTACTAAATTAGAAGGGAATCGAAGTATTTTGTTCACAGCGGTATCTGTGCTTGTCATCCATATCGAAGCATGATCGCGCCTGACCCATAATCAGTCGAATATTTTTATTTATTCCAGATTAATTCAGCCACCGGACGCGTTCGTGCCCAGTGGCTTTTGTATTTAAGCAGCTCGGATGCAGACCAAGCACCGTTCCCTTCCATCCTGGATGGATTGATCTGATTACAACTTCAGCCACAGGTTTGTGGCTGTTTTGTTTTAACCATCAATCACGGAATATACACCAATGAAGACAAATGACTAATCGATCCTCGAAGGGATCGTTACAAAAAAGAACAACGGGCAATACTGGATATTTTCAGCAGGGAAAGAATTTCGCAGCACGGCCAACCTGGCTGCCTTCTCTCCCCGGGATCGGCATCATTCATCAAACAGACATTATGCAGAGGAGAGGATCGAAATAGTCGTCGGTGATCATATGCTATTCACTTTGAGATCACCAGATTTCGTTCAAATCCATGAGATTCTCCCCCGTGCCAACTGTCTGGCCAGGAGGGCGGCTCGACCGATGCCAAGCTCCTATCCGAGGGAACAGATCATCGCCGCCAACATTGATCAGATCGTCGCGGTCATGTCACTAAGCCAACCTATTCCGCGTTGGAATTTGTTGGATCGCTATCTCGTCTCCGCAGAATCCCTGGATATCCGACCACTGATCTGCCTGACGAAGGCTGATCTTGCTCGAGATCCCCGGGGAAACCTGGATGACGATACGGTCCAGGAGATCGAGACTTACAAGCATATAGGCTATGACGTGCTGGTGACCAGTACGATCACAGGGGAGAATATCAATGAATTGCGGCATACACTTTTCGGACAAAAATCCATCCTACTCGGGAAAAGCGGCGCGGGGAAAGTTCTCTGGCGAATATCCTTCTCCCCGGGGTAAACCTCAGCGTAAATACCGTCAATCAGATCACTGGAAAAGGCAGGCACACCACGACAGGTGTTGAAATGCATTTCGGTGATTTCAACGGCTGGTTGGTGGATACCCCCGGAACAAGGGAATTTGGATTGTGGGGAATGGGCGAAGATGATCTGGCCTGGTTCTTCCCTGAGATGCGGCCATATTTGGGCCAGTGCCGTTTTGGCCTGGATTGTCGCCACGATGAAGAACCGGGATGTGCCGTCAGACAAGCCGTGATGGCCGGAAAAATCCACCCGCGGCGGTATCACAGCATGATGAAATTAACAGCAGAGGGGTATTTTCAATGGTAGAAGAATACACACCCTGGTGCTTGGAAAAATTCAACTCTCCGGCGAAATCGCATGTCCCGAGATAGGTTACGATCCGGTTCCAGGGTTGAAACAGAAGGTTTCCGCTGTCTTAAGTGCAGCCAGTATGTCTTAAAGGAACCACTTTTCTCAGGCGTGATAAATCGCAACCACTGTCCGTATTGCCTTTGGTCTCGCCACCTGGATTGGAGAAAGCCAGGCGACCGGATGTCTGCCTGCAAAGGGAAGATGCAACCGGTCGGATTGGCACAGAAACAGAAACAAAACAAATACAGCCTGCAAATCGGCGAGGTGATGTTGATTTACGTATGCGAGGACTGTGGTGAGATATCTACCAACCGGATAGCAGCCGACGACCGGGCAGAGGTAATTTGGAACGTGTTCGAATTGAGCGGTTATCTTTCATCCTGCGGCTGCTTGGAGGTTCGGGATACGCAGGTGAATATGCTCAACCTAAAACATGCGGATCTGGTGAGCCGGTGTTTGTTCGGCATCGAAAAACATATTGTAGCCAATCAACCTCACGATGAAGTACCCTGCCTGAATGGGTTAATCTTGACTGAATAACCCAAGCAGACTAAAATTACTCGCCGCCTGAATATCAGGCAGCAAATCTAAATAAGAGCAGGGTAACCCGGTAAGGGTGAGAGGGCTCGAGGATAATCGAATGGAAAAAGTAGTAATCCAAGCAACAAAACGTACGGTAACCGGCAAGAAAGTACGCGCGCTGCGTCGTGAAGGCAAACTACCCGGTGTGTTATACGGGCATAATTTTGATCCTCGCGATCAGTATGGATTGCACGAAACAACAAAGATCCTGCACAGCGTATCCAGATCCACCATTGTCAATGTGAGTGTGGACGGTGTGGAAAGCGCTGCTTTGATCCGCGAAAAACAACGCGATTTTATCCGCGGGACACTGAAACATGTTGACTTCCAGGTAATTTCTCTGACCGAGAAGATCCGCACAAAAGTCTCCATCGATTTTGTGGGTTTATCTCCTGCCGTCAAGGACTACAATGGCATCATCTACACCAATATGAACGAACTCGATGTCGAGAAGTCTGCCCCAGGATCTACCTGAGAAGATCACTGTCGATCTGACAAAGCTGCTCCAAATTGGGGATGGCATCTTCGTTCGCGACATTGATCTTGGTGAAAAAGTCCAGATCATGTCTCACCCTGAGGAACTGGTCGTCGTGGTCAACCAGCCTAAGGTGGAAGAAGTGGAAGAAGTTGCGGCTGTTCCTGCGGCTGAAGAACCAGAAGTGATCGAGCGCGGCAAGAAACCTGAAGAAGGCGAAGACGAAGACAAATAAACATCTTCTGTTCAAAATACAAAACACACCCGGCTTATCACCGGGTGTGTTCTTTTAGATGGTGGATCAACTGTTGCGTGAAGTAGGCGCTGATGCCCCATAAATCCTCGCCATCATAAGCATGATAACGCAGCACCTGCCTTCGAACACCATCCGGAAGACCATCGATCCAGTCCATTTGCCAATTTTGTGGATCATCCAGCCATTCCAGTGGAATACAGAACACCCGGCTCACTTCATCTACAGCCATGATGATGGGATACGGCCATAAAAGCGTTCCGACATAGGGGGTGATGATATAGCTGGAGATGGATTTTAGACTGCGCATCTGGCCAAAGAGCGTGACATCCGCCGGTCGGATACCAATTTCCTCGAAAGCTTCCCTTAAGGCGGTTTCTCGCAGGCTGATATCAGATCCTTCTCTGGCGCCACCTGGAAAGGATACCTGACCTTTATGATCGCGCACAGTATCTGTCCGGCGGGTGAAAAGCAGACTCCAATGTTCCCCTTCCTTCACCAGAAGGATCAGGACGGCTGCCTCCAGGAAATTGGGCTCTGATTCTGACGGGTGAGACCCCTCAACTTGATCAACTTCCTGAAAAATGCGGACGAAATCGTCGATCGTGAGGAGATCGAGCGCTGAACTCATTGATCTTCCTGACGGTTGGTCTCAGAAATTAATTCCTCAATACCTTCCACGTCCGCGAAGACCACCGGACGAGCGAAGATCAGGAAGCCGGTATGAGCAACCATCCGATCCACCGGGCGGAATTCGTTCCGGCTCGGCTTTGTAGAAACGCATCGCGATCTCAAGCACATCCACGAAGGCAAATCGTTCCTGCCTGAGTGCGTCCAACAATTTACATACCTGGTTGGCAGTGGGTAGAATGCAGCCGAAGAATCCACCCGGCTTCAATGCCTGTCTGACCTGGCCCATATAATCAAACGGATTATTCATATCAAGGAAAACAGCGTCAAGATCCGTCTGTAAAAAACCATCCTTGATTTCCCGGTGATGGAAAACCACCCGATTCTCCAGCCCAACCTTCTGCAGATTTTTCTGGGCAAGGTGGATATTTTCTTCCTTCTGCTCGTAGGTGTAGATTTTCCCTTCATCCCCGACATAAAAAGCAATCGCCGTGGTCAATGCGCCGGAACCTGTCCCCGCTTCGCCAACTTTGTACCGGGTCCAATACCCATTCGCACCAGGATATATCCGATATCTTTTGGATAAATGATCTGCGTGTTTCGCTTGATTTCCGCGTAATAGATCGGCGAGGGATGGTTGCAGCACAAAAAATGGGCTGCCCATGTGGCTGAAGACCTGGCTGCCCCACGGTTTACCAATCAGATCATTGTGCATGCTGCACACCCCGATGGGTCTGCAAATCCGCATCAGCTTTCATCGTAACGATAAAATGCTTGTGGTTTAAGCCGACCAACTCAACCAGATCGCCTTCTTTTGCTTCAGTTCCCTGTGTATTCCAGCTCACGTAAATCTCCTCGGTTTTGATTCGTAATTATAAATGACTTATGGGTTTCGGAACTCGATTATCACGAGTGGTGGACTTCGCTTTGAGCGTGGTTTGTTGACAAAATCACATTCCCTATGGTAATATTCATCGCGCACAATCATCCCGGCGAGGTAGCTCAACGGTGGAGCAGTGGACTCATAAGCCATTGGTTGTGGGTTCAAATCCCACCCTCGCCACACAGAATATTTCGTTGAACCCGCGGACGCGGGTTTTTTTGTACAGAGTAGATACACCATGATCGAAAGCCTGTCTCGAATCAAACGCTCAGTACAACGTGCCGGATCTGTCCGGTATCTGTTGCTAATGCTGATCAGTTTCGCCTTATCCGTCACCCTCACACGCATCTTTCTCAATCTCACAGGCTTCCCAAAAATTGGCAGCGGAAATTTTCACCTTGCGCATGTGCTCTGGGGTGGATTGATCCTGTATATTGCGGCGGTCATCCCTTTGCTGTTTGCCAATCGCTGGGTTTATACCTTCAGCGCGATCTTATGTGGTCTCGGGATGGGCCTGTTCATCGACGAGGTGGGAAAGTTTATCACCAGTAATAATGACTATTTTTATCCTCCGGCTGCGCCGATCATCTATAGTTTCTTTCTAATCGCGACCATTCTCTATTCCCAGGTAAAGAAGAAGAAACCGAAGGATGATCGCTCGGCGCTATATCATGCGTTTGACCTGATGGAAGAAGTCCTTGAACATGAACTGGACCATGAGGAAAGAGCGGAACTTATCAGCACCCTCACTGCCATTCGGAAGACATCCGAAGATCCAGATTATCGCCGGTTATCCGATGAACTGCTCCACTTTGTCGAATCAGAAAGCGTGGCCACCATTACAAAAAGGCAATATTTTACGGACAGGGTCGGATTATTTATCCAGAAAACCCGTGACAAATATTTTACAGAACGGGTCATCTATTACGCAATAGTGGTCTCAGTTTTATGCCTGAGCGTCTATCTGTTTGTGTACCCAACCCGGTTCTTCCTATCCATCGATTCGGTGGAGAATTTGGGAGTGGTTATGGAACCCTACATCCGGTCTAATCTGATTACTCCCACATCAGGATTGGATTGGCTGACCGCCCGGGTGATCCTGGAAGGAGTGATCGCGTCGATCTTGTTTATCTCAGGTATTCTTCTGCTACTGAAACAGAAGAAACTGGGAATTGCCCTGAGTTATCTGGGTATAATACTGGTCATTACTGTCCTGAATATGTTGATCTTTTATTATGATCAATTTTCCACCATCGGATTTGCAGCCGTCCAGCTTGCCATTTTGCTGCTGGTGCTATACTATCGAAATCATTTCCTGAACGCTTCACCCGGATGAGGTCTGAATGCCAATCTATGAATATCGCTGCCAATCTTGTGGGAAAAAATTCGACGCGCTTCGTTTGTTCAGTCAAGCGGATTCTCAGATTGCATGCAGGTATTGCCAGGGTACAGATACACACCGCCTTGTCAGCGCTTGCTTCTCGCATTCATCGGGTGGGAACGGACAGACCACAGCTTCCTCAGGAGGAGGTTGCGGAGGCTGCAGCGGAGGTTCATGCGGGTCATGCAGACATTAAGCAGAATGGCGGTCATCTGACCGCCATTCTTTTATACCTAAGCCGCCTGTGCGGCTTTTTCTTTTTCAGCGCGTTCCGCAAGAGTAGTGTGCAGGGATTTGATATCTTTCTCTATAAAGAATAGCGCTCCCAGGTACAGGAAGAAACATATGATCCAGGCTGTAATACAGACCGTCATGATGGCGGTTTGTTTGCTTCCGGTCGAAAGGGCAATCGCGCCGGCCAGGGTGGGAGCGAGCGCAGCTCCACTGTTTTCTACAAAGTATTCCACCGCCTGGGCGGAACTGCGAACCTCGGGCAGACTGATATCAAACACCGTTGCAATTACATTCGGCGAAGAGAATGGCATAAATAACGCCGTCAAACTCATCAGAATGAAAAAGGTAGTCTTCTGATCGATCGGGGTCATCATTGCAAAGTAAAGAAAGATAGCACCAAGGATCACGCCGCCGCTGGAGATCAGAATCCGGCCCTTTTTAGTTCGCTTGAATAACCAGTCTCCCAGGACGCCGCCCAAGAAGTAACCACCTGCCAATATCAAGATGATGGGCGCCATGGTGAATAACACGTCGTCGTTATTGTATCCCCGTTCCGACATGAGATACCCGAAGAAGAAAAAGGTGATGACATTCCATGGGAAAACGCCGGCGAATCCCTGCAGGAACACAAACCACATGGTCCTCTTTTTCAATGCATCTTTTAGAGAGCTCCATGAAAATTTGAATTGATTGGTCACTTCCAGCCCCTGGTATTCCGGTTCGGATTTTCCCCGAGGGACTTCCCTGATTCCGAAGAAGATCAAAATAGCCATTACTACGCCTGCCAGACCTGTGAACAGGAAGATCGTCCGCCAGCCTTCCAAACCTTTGATCAATCCACCCAGTGATGGGGCGACCATCAAAGCCAATACCATGCCAAGTAAGTAGCCAAGGGGTTGAGTGAGTTGCAGAATCCCATACACTTTCCCACGGACTTTCGGACCAAAATAATCGGCAACCAGGCTGTACAATCCCGGATAGGCTGAATCATCGACGCCGGTGGAAGATCGCGTGGCAAGAAATCCACCGTAGGTTTTCACGATCGAGCTGAACCAGGTGGTGATGCCCCATATAAAAGAAGCCAATGCCAACAGTTTCGCCCTGGAATACCGGTCATATAAATATCCCCAGATCGGGTACAAGATCGTGCCGACGATCAGCGCCCCAGAATTGATCAACCCCCACTGCAAATCATTCAATCCAAATGATTTGCTGACTTCCAGTTGAAGTGAACCGATCATCAATTTATCGGTCTGATGCAATAACATGAACAACGAAAAAACGATGACGACGAACGCTGGATAGAATTTGCCTTGTTTCTTCATGTGGATATCCTTCTTCAACGAGAATGGAGTGGTGACTATTCAATTGGCTCAAGGTTTCTTGAGCAGGTTTTCTATGAATGGATGAAATCGGGTGTACTTATAACCTTCCGCGTAGCTCACGCCGCTGATCTTGCCAATTTCTGCCATTTGGGACATCATGGCGAAGATCAACATCTCCACCGGGTCCTCAAGACTCTGACCGGCTGCTTGTTGGAGATCCAATCCGGCTGCTTTCGCCTGTAATAGGACGTCCTCCACCAAAAAATCAACCTGGCTGTGATGCAGCTTCATCGCAGTCAATTTTGGTTTCGAGGAATCCTGTGATATCGATCACGCAATTTATCCTGCGCCGGATCATCCGTGAATGCAAATTTTTCCTTCACATAATGAGGGAAAATGCCATCATCGCGATGCTGCGGATATACATTTGGGAGTTGGGAAAAATTAACCGCATCCGATACTGCCATTGCCAGAATGCGGTGATCGGGATGGACCTGATCCACTTGAAAAGCATCTTCAGAAATGAGGACATCTGGCTTGCGCGTACGGATCAGACGGACAAGTCGCTCACGGAGTTGATTTGCATCTGCCAGAGCCAGGTCATAATCGCGATAACCCATGAATTCGAGGCTGGCGCCCAGGTATTTCGCCGCAGCCTCCGCCTCTTTGACCCGGATTCCCGCTAGCTCGTCTCCCGCGTGACGGTAGCTTCCACACCGGCCGTCGGTAGCCGTGACAATATGAACGGATGCGCCTTCTGAAATAAACCTGGCGATCAATCCCCCGGCGTGAAATTCGGCGTCATCAGGGTGGGGAACGATTGCCAGGATACTATTTGCTGCCATGAATACCTCTGCGGTAGGATTTAGATGAGTATAATCTGATTTAATTTTCAAGGCAAACCACTATTACGCGCGATTGGCAATTCACGTCAATCGATATAAAATAGAACTAATGAGCGAATTACTCGATCCCGCCAGCGTGCATCATCAATGGCCCATCCCATCGGATATGGTCGAGAATTTTGTCTACCTGAATGTGATCGAAGCCCGCTCGCCGGTTTTTCTCCCCATCCCTCCGGATGTCCATCCTGCTTTGAATGCCGCGTTAAACCGTAAAGGGATAAGCCGTTTCTACCAACACCAGTCTCAGAGTTGGGATCACTGGCGCAAAGGCAAAAACCAGGTGATTGTGACCGGAACGGCCAGTGGGAAGTCTTTATGCTACCATGTACCGGTCCTCCATTCGGCGCTGGAAGATCCTCTATCACGGGCACTATATATCTTCCCCACCAAGGCGCTTGCCCAGGACCAACTCTCTTCGATCCGAGAGTTACTGGCTGAGATGGAAGGCAACCAGGCCAGCATCACACCTGCCATTTATGATGGGGACACGCCATCTTCCCAGCGGCGCGGTATACGGGAATCCGCGACCATCCTGCTCACTAACCCGGATATGCTTCACACCGGAATCCTTCCCAGGCATACCCACTGGGCGCCTTTCTTCTCCAATCTTCGCTTTATCGTTCTGGATGAGATTCACACTTATCGCGGTGTGTTCGGATCGCATGTGGCGAATGTGATCCGACGATTACTGCGTATCTGCAGACATTACGGCAGTCAACCCGTTTTTATTCTAACGTCTGCCACCATCGCAAACGCACGCGAACACGCGGAGGCGTTGATCGACGGCCCGGTGGAACTGGTCGACCAGGATGGCGCAGGAAAGGGCCGGCGTTCCTTCGGCATTTATAACCCGCCAATCAGCAATGTCGAATTAGGCATCCGAAAGAGCGCTTTGTTTGAATTGATCCAACTCATCCAGCCTATGCTGGAAAACAATTACCAGACCATTATTTTTGGCAGGGCTCGTAAAACCGTGGAGCTCGTCCTCCATTATTTACAACGGTTTCACGCAGAGATCGCTCCGGATGTCCGCGCGTATCGTTCCGGTTATCTGGCAAAGGATCGCCGTGAGATCGAGAGCGGATTACGGTCTGGTCGGTATAAAGCGGTGGTTTCAACCAGCGCGCTGGAATTGGGTTTGGATATCGGCACAATGGATGTGTCTCTGTCGATCGGTTATCCCGGTTCGATCGCGTCCACCCTCCAGCAAATGGGACGGGCCGGGCGTCAGTCCCGCGATTCGCTTTCCATTTTGCTGGCAACCAGCACCCCGATGGACCAATACCTGGCAAATCACCCGGAATACTTCCTGGGATTGAGCCCAGAAAAAGCCTTTATCAATCCGAACCATCTCCTTATCCTGATGCAGCATTTACAATGCGCAGCGTACGAATTGCCCTTCCAGGAACCGCTTGCGTATGGCAGTATATCCCCGGAATTGATCCGCCAGTTTTTGGAGATCTTCCTCTCGGATGGCATGCTGCACCAGGAGAATGCCTCTTACTATTGGATGACATCCGATTATCCAGCCTCCGGTTTCTCCCTTCGATCTGCCTCTGGTGAGCAGATCCTGCTGAAAACAGCAGACCACATTATCGGAACGGTCGATCTGACCAGCGCCTACTGGATGGTGCATCCGGACGCGATCTATTTCCACGAAGGGAAGACCTTCCGCGTGGAGAATCTGGACCTTGCGCTTCACACCGCCACCTTGATCGAAGTGAGTGAAGATTACTTTACCGAACCCAAGAAAAATACTGAAATAAAAGTGAAGAGCACACTCGCTGAGAAACCCATTAAAAAATGCCAGGCCAGTTTCGGAGAATTACAGGTCTCCAACCAGGTGACCGGTTACAAGCGGGTCAAATTCTTCACAAATGAACCGCTCGATACGTTTCCCCTGGAAATGCCTGTGGTTGACCTGCAGACAACCGGCTTTTGGCTGACCATCCCCGAAGAGGTGGTAGACGCCCTTCGCGAATCAGGCAACTGGCTGAATGACCCGAATGATTACGGCCCTGGCTGGCCGGAGATCAGGTTGCTCGTCCGCCAGAGGGATCAATTCCGCTGCCGAAATTGCGGTGCGCCCGAAGGTAAACAAACCCATCACGTACATCATAAGATTCCTTTTCGCGGGTTTCAGGACCGATCCGAGGCGAACCAGCTGGAAAACCTGGTGACACTCTGCCCGACCTGCCATCAGATCGCAGAAGCAAATGTGCGCCTGCAATCAGGCCTGGCGGGGATGACCTACGCAGTCAGGAACCTGGCGCCATTATTTCTGATGTGCGACCTGAACGATATCGAGGCGGTCTCTGAACAGGCGACAGATTTGCATACGGGATTGCCAACGATGACCATGTATGACACAGCCAATGGCGGGATTGGCTTATCACGCACAGCGTTCGACCGCCTCCCGGAAATTCTATACGCCGCACGAGAATTGATCCAGCATTGTCCCTGCCTGGAGGGTTGCCCTTCCTGCATCGGTCCAGCCGGTGAGAATGGCTATGCCGGTAAAAGGGAGACCCTGGCTCTGTTGGACAGGTTGGTGTGATGATGGATGAATCCCTCAAATCGAAACTGGCAGCGTTAGGCATGCGAACGGGAACGCAGGGAATCAACCCTGCGCAGAGTACCCCGGGCACACGGCTGGAGGATCTGGTTGAGGGGCATATCAAATCCAACATGTTCGGCGAAACACTGGTGATTGATAAAATCTATCCGGGTGGATACAAACATGGATTTACCACCCTCTCAGTGCGCCCGGGGGCCGGATGGATCGCTTCTGTGCTGAAACAACTTCCTGCTACGGAGATCTCATCCGACCAATATGTCTATCTGGATGTCGAGACGACCAGCCTTTCCACAGGCGCCGGGTCATATCCGTTTCTGATCGGATTGTGCAGAATTCTTCCGGAAGCGGTGGAGGTGTCGCTGCTCATCATGCGCTCACTCTCCGAAGAGAAAGCCATGCTGGCAGAATTGATCTCCCAATGTGCCAAATCAAAGGTGGTGATTACCTACAACGGCACATCCTTTGATCTGCCGATGATCCGGTCCCGCCTCTCCATGTTTGCCCTCCCTGATCCTTTTATTGAGATGATTTACATCGACCTACTTCCCGTCACCCGAAAATTATGGAAAAATACCCTACCAAGCCGGAGTCTGAGCCATCTTGAAATGACTTTGCTGGGTGTTTCCCGCAGCCAGATCGAGGTGCCGGGATACCTGATCCCCCAGATCTACTTTGACTATCTCAAAACAGGAGACGCACGACCATTATTGGGGGTCCTTTACCATAATGAAATGGATATCCTTTCCCTGGCGGCACTCTTCAATTTTCTCGCGGATGAGACCACCTCCGTTGAGATATTGAATCATCTTCCGGCTATGGAGCAAAAAGCTATCCTGAAAATTCTGCTCGATCTAGGTGAAGCAGAACGAGTGGTCTTTCTCCTTAACCACCTTGAAGAGACAGATTTATTAACCATGGACCCCGGCATTATCAAACGATTGATATCCTGGTGCCGCACCAATAACCGGTTCGAAGAAATGATCCGCTTATTGGATCCGCTCAGTCAGCAAAAGAATTTCCGCGCAACCGAGGAACTCTCGAATTACTACGACAGAAACGAGAAGGACTATGCCCGCGCTATTTCTCTGCTGGTATCTTTGCGGGAAGATATCCTGCAATCCTCGCTGCCGCCATTCAGCAAGACGAGGGAAGTGGAAAGAGTTGAGAGGAAATTAGCCCGGCTATCCATAAAACAGAATTGGCATCAAACAAGATGAATTTTTCCTACTGCACCCTGCATGCTTTGGAAAAGTTGGTACAATAAAGACTGTCTGGGGTATAAATTTTAGGTCAAATTACTCCTGTCTCTGGCATCCCTCCAACGATACAAAGGAATTTATTGCATGGAAACTCAACCTGATTTCCCGTATGATTTTATTGACAAGGTGATTATCTCGCAGGCAGATATCGAGCAAAGGGTTCGTGTTCTTGGTCAGACGATTGCGAACGATTACAAGGATTCCGAAAAACTGCTTTTGCTTGGTCTGCTGCGCGGAAGTGTCGTATTCATCACTGATCTGATGCGGAACATCAATCACCCCATGACAATGGATTTCATGTCCGTTTCTTCGTATTCAGGGACGGAATTGTCTGGATTTGTAAGAATTGATTTTGATCATAAAACGAATATTAACGGTTGGGATGTGATCCTGGTGGATGACATTGTCGATACCGGTTTTACCATCCACACGGTGCGAAAGCTTCTTTTGGATCGAAAACCGCGCAGCCTCAAAGTCTGTGCGCTGCTCGATAAGGTGGAACGCCACGTTGTCGATATCGATATTGATTACATTGGCTTCCGCATACCGGATTACTTCGTGGTGGGCTATGGCCTTGACATCGACGAAAAAGGCAGGAATTTGCCATATATTGCCTCGGTTGACTTGAACAAATATAAAAAATGAGAGAGAGCCGATGAGTTTCAATATTGCGGTTGGAATGCAGTGGGGTGATGAAGGAAAAGGCAGGGTTGTCGACCTGCTTTCAGAGGATGCAGACCTCGTTGTCCGTTACAATGGCGGGGATAATGCCGGCCACACCGTCACGGTGGGCGAAAAGATATTCAAGCTGCATCTCATACCCTCTGGCATCATCCATCCCCAGGTGATTGGAATACTAGGAAACGGCCTGGTGATTAACCCATCCACCCTTCTGGAAGAGATCCAATTGCTTCAAGCGGCAGGAATTGAGATCTCACCAAAGCGGTTATGGATCTCGGATGCAGCGCATATGATTACCCCTGCCCATCGCCTGTTGGACAAAGCGCAGGAATTTGCTCGTGGATCAGGCCAAATTGGGACAACCGGCCGTGGAATTGGCCCGGCCTATGTGGATAAAGCTTCCCGAAAAGGCATCCGTCTGGGCGATATGACGGATCCAGTTGGTGCGAAAGATATCCTTTTGCACCATTTTGAGCAGGCCAACCACATTCTCACCAACCTGTACCAGGCTCCCGCCATTGATCCCGTCGAGATGACTGAATCCTGCCTTGGACAGATAAAACTCATCCTTCCTTATGTCCGCAACACCGGAGCAATTCTGCGGGCTGCGCTTAAATCCGGCAAACGGGTATTGGCGGAAGGTGCGCAGGGGACTTTGCTTGACCTCGACCAGGGTTCTTATCCATTTGTCACCAGCTCCTGCACCACCGCCACCGGGATCTTCGGCGGATTGGGGATTGGGATTCAAGCGGTGGATCGAATCATCGGCATCACGAAAGCCTTCCAGACCAGGGTGGGGTCAGGTCCATTCCCAACCGAATTGGAAGGAGAGATGGCTACCTATCTGCGTGGGACGGGCGCCAATCCATGGGATGAATTCGGCACAACCACCGGCAGACCGCGCCGGGTTGGCTGGTTGGATCTGGTCCTCCTTCGTTATGCCATTGAGATCAACGGAGCGACCGAACTTTTCCTGACGAAAATGGATATCCTGACCGGCATCGACCGGATTCACGTCTGCTCAGCCTACCGTCATCAGTCCAAGATGTATTCAGACCTCAGCTTTTCCGGCGGCGCATCTGTCCTGGGGCAGTGTGAACCTGTGTATGAGGTACTCGCAGGTTGGAAAGAGGATATCAGCCTGATGCGAGAGTGGGGGTCACTTCCTCACCAGGTAATGGACTATATTCAATTCATCGAAAAATTCTGCGAAGTGCCCGTATCCGCCATCTCGGTTGGACCGGAACGCAGCGCGGTCATTTACAGGAAATAAGTATGAAAGACCAATTCACCACCTATCAAAGCCCGTTTTCCTGGCGATATGGATCACCAGAGCTGCGCAAGATCTGGAGCGAAACCAACAAGCGCTTATTGTGGAGATCCCTGTGGGTGGCACTCGCTGAAACACAACAGGTTTTTGGTCTGGTCACTCCCGAACAGGCAGCCGACGTTCGCCTGCACGCTCCCGAGGTGGATGTGCAAAATTCCCTGAAAGTGGAAGAGGTCGTTCACCACGATCTGATGGCTGAGTTGAAAGTATTTGCCGCACAATGTCCAATCGGCGGGGCGATCATCCACTTTGGGGCGACCTCCATGGACATAAAGGATAACGCGGAAGCGCTGCAAATTCGGCAAAGTCTCCGCTGGATATCGGCCCAATTATCAGAACTGTTAAGGGTGATGGCCGATCTGATGGAAAAGACCGCGGAATTACCCTGCATGGCTTTCACTCACTTGCAGCCAGCCGAACCGACCACGTACGGTTATCGCTTCGCAAATCATGCCCAGGATCTCCTTGAAGATTACCTTACGCTGGAATATCAGACGGCTCAAATCCGTGGAAAAGGTTTCAAGGGTGCTGTGGGCAATGCCGCATCTTATGTCGAACTGCTTGGCAGCGAAGATCGATTTATCGAATTCGAAAGGCTGTTGAGCGACCATATTGATCTCAATTTTTATCCGGTCACCACGCAAACATATCCGCGCAAGCAGGATTACCAGATTCTCACCGCGTTATGCAGCCTGGCAGGGACCATCCATAAACTTGCCTTTGATTTTCGCCTGTTGCAATCCCAGGTAATTGGAGAATTGGCAGAGCCATTTGGTAAGGATCAGGTCGGCTCATCGGCCATGCCCTTCAAACGAAATCCCATCCAATCCGAAAAGATGGATTTGCTGGCGCGCCTGGTCTCGGCCGCCCCTCAGATCGCCTGGAGCAATTTCGCCAATTCCCTGCTTGAGCGGACACTGGACGACAGTGCCAATCGCCGCACGATCCTTCCGGAAACATTCCTGGCGTTGGATGAGCTGTTGATCACCGCCAAAGAAACGATCTCCGGGATCACGCTGAATCAAAATATGATTAACCAAACGTTGGAGAGATATGGGCCATTCGCAGGGACAGAGCGGCTTTTGATGGCTCTAGTCAAACTTGGCGCGGACCGGCAGCAAATGCATGAAGTATTACGTGAGGAAAGCCTTAAGGCCTGGCATGCATTGGAACAGGGAAAACCGAACGAATTGAACAAGGATTTATCTACTCATCCGGCTATTAATCAATATCTGACACCGGCTGAAGTGATTTCAACGATGCGGGTGGATCACTATCTCGGAATTGCGGTCTCTCGTACTCAGGAAATGGTTTCCCGAATTCGAAACGCGTTAGCGAAATCTGATTAATGGAACAATTTTGCCAGTAAGGCGCGATATTCGGTCACCGTTACCGGTTTTCCAGTCTCTTTATTGAAAACTTGACCTTTCTCAATTCGTTCCAGCAGATATTCCTGGATTGGTTTTTGCTGTTTCAGCGCATCCTTCACCAGCTCTGCCCCTGCTTGATATCCGATCAGTGGATTAAGAACGGTGATCAGTATCGGATTCTGATCCAACCACATCTGAGTCTTCTCCAGGTTGGCTGTGATTCCCCGTATACACTTTTCGTCAAAAGCTTTGACACTATTATTCGTTAGTTTGATCATGTCAAATAAATTGACGGCAATGACCGGCATCATCACGTTCAATTCCAGTTGTCCTGCCTGAGCCGCCAGCATCACGGTGGTATCGCATCCCATCACCTGGAACATCACCATATTCAACATTTCGGCCATCACCGGATTGACCTTCCCCGGCATGATGCTGGATCCGGGTTGAACTGCGGGCAATTGGATTTCGTCCAATCCCGTGGTAGGTCCTGATGATAACAACCGGATATCATTTGCAATTTTGGTCAGCGTGACAGCCAGGGTGCGCAGACTGGCTGAAAACTGAGCGAAATCCGCCATTGATTGCATACTCTCGAATAGATCATCAGCCAGGGTCACATGCAGACCGGTCAGAGCGTTGATTTCCTTGACCATTCTGGCGGCGTACTCATGGTGCGTATTCAGACCGCTACCCACCGCTGTTCCGCCGATGCCCAACCGGGATAGATCAGTGCTGGTTTGGGCTATTCTCTCCATATCACGCTCAACCATTCGGGCATATGCATGGAACTCATCGCCTAGATGGATCGGAGCCGCATCCTGAAGGTGGGTTCTTCCTGATTTTTGGATCGATGCGAATTCATTCCCTTTAATACGTAGGTCAGACGCCAATTGCTGAAGCGTTTTCACCAGTTCAGGCAGGAGATGTAAACAGGCCAGGCGAATTGCAGTGGGAATCACGTCGTTCGTGGATTGGGCCATATTGACGTCATCATTCGGATGGACGAGGTATTCCCCTTTGATCCCGCCAAGGATCTCGGTTGCCCTGTTCGCGATCACCTCGTTCACATTCATGTGATGGCTGGTACCCGCACCCGCCTGGAACGGATCCACTATAAAGTGATCCAATAAATGACCGGATCGGATTTCACGACAAGTTTGCTGGATGGCCAACGCTTTATTTTCAGGCAACAAACCCAGGTCCTGGTGGACTTTGGCTGCACATTCTTTGATCCACACTACCGCCAGGACATACGAATGTTCAGGTTTTCTACCGCTGATTTTAAAATTATCGATGGCGCGTTGTGTTTGGGCGCCATAATAGCAATCTTTTGGGATTTCAACCTCCCCCAGGCTGTCTATCTCTACCCTATGAATTGAATCATTGTGTGTCATGGAATTGTCCTTAACATCCGAAATCAAGGAGTGCGATCCAGTTAAAATTATAGCTCTCTCAGGGGAAACCGTGAGAGAGCTATAAAATTGTTTCAGAATTAGCCGTTGGACGCTTTTATTCTGACCAGCGTAATGACCTCTTCAATTGCTTGATTTAGTTTGGACGCGTCTTTCCCGCCTGCCTGGGCGAGATTGGGACGACCGCCGCCGCTTCCGCCTATCCACTGGGCAGCCTGTTTGACCAGTTCACCTGCATGGAAACCGCGTTTTACCAGGTCATCGGTCACTGAACAGATCAGCATTGGCTTCTCATCAATGGCGCTTCCGAGGATCACGATGCTGGATGGGTACTTTGATCGGAAGAGATCCGTCAATCCGCGCAAGGTGTCCGCATCCACCTGATCCATGAGGGCGCCCAAGATGGCGATTTCATTCACCTGTTCCGCCTGTTTCATCTTTTCTTCGAAATCAGCCCGGGCAGATTTCTGTTTCAAACTCAGGACCTGTTTTCGGAGTTGATCCTGTTCTATCATCAATAGTTCTACCCTGGCAGGTAATTCCTCAGGGCTGCTTAACAGAGTGCTGGCGGATCGTCGAAGCAATTGCTGGCGATGTTTTACTAATTCGTATGCCGCTCTACCGGTTACCGCTTCAATCCGCCTGATACCGGCTGCTGCGCTTCCTTCGCTGGTGATCAGGAAAAGGCAGATATCGCCCGTTTCATCCACATGGGTACCGCCGCACAACTCATAGGATATTCTTTGCTCATTCCCGATCGTGATGGTTCGCACATTCTGGCCGTATTTTTCGCCAAACAAAGCGGTCGCGCCATCTTTTAGCGCTTCCTGCAGGGACTTTACCCGCACCGTCAGGGGATAATTCTGCAGGATATCCGCGTTCACGCCAGATTCGATGGCTTCCAATTGAGCGGCGGTTAACGCATCCGGGTGATTAAAATCAAAGCGTAACTTGTCCGGTGCGACTAGCGAACCCGCCTGGACTGCATGTTCGCCCAGAATTTTATGAAGCCAGGCGTGCAGAAGATGGGTGGCGGTGTGATTGCGCCGGATATCTTGACGCCTTTGGGCATCCACTTGCGCTTCAACCGTCTCACCTACGCGCAACTGACCAGATTCCATGACCCCAGTATGGACAATTATCCCTGCCGCGGGTTTGCGTATGGAATTGACTGTAAATTTCCCGGATTTTCCGGTGATCCAACCTGTGTCTGCCACCTGCCCGCCCGATTCCTGGTAAAAGCAGGTTTCAGGAATGACC
>CAVVYT010000007.1:0-11645 GCA_963752535.1 uncultured Chloroflexia bacterium | reverse complement strand
GATTGATGATTGTTGATTTTGGATTTTTGATTTGGAAGAGGAAGAAAATGATCGCTCAAGATCATCTCGCGCAAGAACCGCCGATGGTGGCTGAAGGGCGGCGGGTTCTTCAAAATCAAAAATCAACAATCGGAGTCCATCAATCGTCAATCGGATGGTTTCTGTTTTCTGGGGCGGCCGCTGCGGCGTTCGCTTTTGGGGATGAAGCCGAGCGCGCGGTAGAACGGACAATCCTCGCCATAGACCGGAGTGCCGCGCACGGCGCAGGCGAAGCGGATGAGTTTGTCTGCGATGGCCCTCTCGTTTCGGTCACGCCTCATTCTCAAACCGTTCAGACGGGCCTCCAAGCGCAGGATCTCTTTCCGCGCGGCTTCGGCATTTTTGATGTCATTTTTGAGTTCTTCGGTGGTGATGTTCCCGAATTCGTCCTGCGGGGCGAACTGAAGCCAGGCAACGAGAAAATCTCTGGCCCGCTGGAGAATGTGTTGGTTGCGGAGTTTTTTCATGGAGGATGGGAAGTGGCTTGCAGGAGCGGAAAAATGAATTCCAACAAGGCAGGAGGCTTTGAATGGACTGTGAATTAGCATGTCGCCAATGTGGGAGCAAATTGAATGACCGGAGAATAAGGTCCCGCTGCAAGCGGACTTCATTATCCGCATGCGGAAATCAAGACGGATGCGGGCGGCTTTCATTCTTGTCGCCAATAATTCAGGCCGTCGATGTCAGGACGTGGATTCCAAGACGGTTTAATGCGGTGCGGACGCAAGCGGCACGGATTTCATCCAGATGAAATCATGGCCGCCCATGAGCGGACATGGTTTTTCCCAGTTGGAAACAGATTCCCGCTTCCGGGAAGCCGGAGCTCGGAGATAACAATCGTCTGCTGCCGCACATCAAAATTTGTGGATTTGCGGTGATGGGGTGGCGATGGAGAGGAGATTGCTCGGGCGCTGGCGGAGAATTGGTTTCACGACGAGCGGCGCTGGATTCGCTTGGACATGTCCGGGTCCATGGAAGAGCACAGTCTGCGGACCGTGCGGTCGCAGGCAAAACGGTCTCTGCCATATTTCGACTGTCTCTCAGCTTTTCAAAACCCGCGCGACCTGCCGCGGCAGGAAGGTGCCGGTAAGGGCGAGGATGACCACCGCCATGGTGGCAAGCATGCGCCTGGATGCCGCCGTAGTGGAGGGCGACGGCTCCGAGAACAGCGACCGTGGCGGATTCGATGAGCTGGATCCTCACGAGTTTCCCGACCTGGCCGGTGCCGATCATCATGGCATGGTTCAAATGCCGCCAGACGTGGGCGATGAAGTAGAGTCCGTAACAGCCGAGCAGAACGCGGCTGGTTCCGGAGAAATCCCTGCCCAACCACACCGGCAGCACCCACGGCCCGATGAGAAACAAGCCGAGCGCGGAACACACGGCGAAGCCGGTTCCGAACAGATAGAGCCGCTTCGCCGCCTTGCGCGCCCACGGGTGGTCGTCGCGGGCGAGGGCTTCCGCGACGGCGGGCCACGTGGGCGTGCTGAGCATGACCACGAAGCCGAGCTGCATCACGGTGAGGGAGATGAACACGCCGTAGAGCGCGACCGCGTCCGGGCCGCCGGTGCGGCCGACCAGCCAGCCGCAGAAGTTGTATTCGACGAAGCCGGTGACGAGGCAGCAGGTGGAAAAGGCGATGCCGTCGGTGAACAAATGCCGCGCCGTCGCGGGGCGGGCGAATTTCAGCGACGGCACCATCAGCGGATGCTTTTTCCACAGCGCGGCGGTGTTGCAGATTTTCGATAGAACCATGGACCCGTGCACGGCGATGACGAGAAACCAGACCTGCGGGATGAACCAGATGCCGGCACCGACGCAGGTGGCGGCCATGACGTTTCCGGCGGCGCCCCAGAGATTGTTGGAGGCGACTTCGAGATGCCCCTCGCGGATGCGCTCGGTGAGATTGAGGATGAAAAGCAGCAGGAACAACCCGAGTCCCACCCACAAGGCGGGCCGCAGGGCGGATTCCTTGCCGGCGAAGGAGCTGCCGAAAAGATCCGGCAGCGGCACGACTAACAACACCGCCGCAAGGGCGAGTCCGGCGAGCAGGGAGATCCCGAGCATCAGGAAAAACGCGGTGGAGCCGAGTTCGCGCTGTTTCACCTCGTCCCCGGCGTGGAAGTATGCCTTCATCTATGACCTGGTTCCGCGCCATTACCCCGATCTCACCGAACAGGCACGCCCGATCAGCGAACCGGATGCCCGCGACCATCTGCTGTACGGCTATCTCAAGTCTGCCGGCGCCGCCAGAAAGGCGCACGCGCTGAAACTTTTCCGCTGGGACAGGAAATTGTTAGACCACAGCATCACCCGTCTGACGGAAAATGATAGAATAAAATCACAGGTTTATTCTGATAAAGATAAATCTTCTGACTGGATGTGCCTTCCGGAGTTTTTAGAAAATTGATCTGCAACAAGGTGGTGGGATAATGGGCAGAGAATTTCACATTCGCAAAGAAATTCGGGACCAGTACCAACTTACTGACAGCTTGTTCGAGCTGGATGGGAATGTAGTTTTCTCCAATATTCAGGCGATCAAGAAATTCATTCAGCAGATCACCGAAAAGATGGACCCGGTGACCATCGCCGAGAAGAACCTGACCACTCCCAATCTGTATGCCATGGGTCTGATCGACGAGATCCTCCATTATGTACTCCACTTGTACCGCAAGGAAATGAATCCCGAAGTGCTGAAGCAAGCCTGGAATGCCGCTCTGGCGGCTGTGTCCAAGCCCGTGTTCGAGAAGACGCTCACCCAATTCTGCGAGATCTTCCCTCCCAAAGCTGTTTACCAGAAAATCATCCACCGTCGCGGAGTATCTGAGCGATGATGCCAACCGGCTTGCCGCGTTTGAAGAAATGATCCTGTTGTGGCTGGCAAATGTCAACCCGGCTTTCCTGCGCTTTGACGAGTTCTTCGATGACTCTGAGCTGCGCACTACAACCGCTTATCTGGCAGTCATCGACGCGGTGAAGGGATTTTGTGCTCACCCAACCAGTCTTTGGTCCCGATTACCAGGATATCATCACCATGCTGCGCGCTCCGGCAGTCCACTCGCCTTATTCGCTACAGGGACAGTTACAGTACATCCGCGAACGATGGGCTGAGATGTTGGGAGATTTCCTCAACCGATTATTGACCGGAATCGACCTGATCGTGGAAGAATCCAAGCCGCGTTTTGGCGGACCCGGTCTACAGTACGCGCCTGATTATGCCCTGCTGCGAGGTTGGCTGGATCTCGATCAGGAGCGTTTCAGCCAGGACCGCGATTGGATGAGCCGGCTGGTGTTGATTGCCAAGAACACCTATGTCTGGCTGTTCCAGCTCTCGCAGAAGTATCAGCGTGACATCAGCCGCCTGGATCAGATCCCCGATGAGGAGTTGGTGGCGCTGGCTCGCAACGGTTTCACCGGTTTGTGGCTGATCGGTTTGTGGGAACGCAGCCCGGCATCCGCCCGCATCAAGCAGATGTGCGGCAATCCCGAAGCTGTTTCCTCGGCGTATTCGATTTACGAGTATCAGATCGCGTCTGACCTTGGCGGACAATCCGCGCTGGATAACCTGAAATACCGTGCAAACCTGGCGCGCGGTATCCGCCTGGCCAGCGATATGGTCCCCAATCATATGGGAATCGATTCGCGGGCTGTGATCGAAAAACCGGATCGGTTCTTATCGCTGCCATTATCCGCCTTATCCGGCTTACACCTTCAACGGACCGGACCTGTCGAACGATCCCAATGTAGGCATTTATCTTGAAGATCATTATTATACCCGCTCCGATGCTGCGGTTGTGTTCAAGCGCTGGGATAACGAACACCGGAGATACCCGCTATATTTATCACGGCAATGATGGCACCACCATGCCGTGGAACGACACCGCCCAGTTGAACTATCTGCTGCCTGTGGTGCGTGAAGCGATCATCCAGCGTGGTGTTGGATGTTGCCCGCAGTTTCCAGATCATCCGCTTTGATGCGGCCATGACCCTGGCGAAGAAGCATTATCAGCGTCTATGGTTCCCCGCACCCGGCACCGGAGGCGCAATCCCATCTCGCACCGAGAATACGCATCTCCACAGCAGGATTTCGATGCCGCCTTCCCGGTGGAGTTCTGGCGCGAGGTGGTGGATACCGTCGCCCGCGAGGTGCCCGATACTCTGCTACTGGCTGAAGCATTTTGGTTGATGGAAGGCTATTTTGTGCGCACGCTGGGCATGCACCGGGTGTACAACTGCGCGTTCATGAATATGCTGCGCAATGAAGACAACGCCAACTACCGCAAACTCATCAAGAACACGCATTGAATTTGACCCTGAGATCCTCAAACGGCTTGTCAACTTCATGAACAACCCCGATGAAAAGACCGCTGTGGAGCAATTTGGCAAGGGAGATAAGTATTTTGGCATTTGCGTGCTCATGTCCACTCTGCCGGGTCTACCCATGTTCGGGCACGGGCAGATGGAAGGTTACGCTGAGAAATACGGCATGGAGTACCGCCGCGCCTACCTGAATGAAATCGATTGATGAAGAACTCTTCCGCAGGCATCAGCGGGAGATCACTCCGCTGCTTGAACGCCGCTACATCTACTCCGGTGCGGAGAACTTCCGCATGTACGATTTTCGTCTTGATGATGGTTCTCTCAATGAAGATGTGTTTCGCTTACAGCAATTCATTCCAGGATCAATTCTCGCTGGTGTTATTCCATAACCGCTTCGGCAGCACTGGCGGACGGATAAAGACCTCCACCGGATTCCTGGATAAGTCCACCGGATTTGTCAGAACAGAACCATTGACAGCCCACATTCACGCATCGGTGAATCCAGAGCCAGTATACGATCTGTACCGATGTGATCAGCGGCATGGATTATTTGATTAAATCGGACTCTCTCGTCCACGAAGGCATGTACTTCGAACTCAACGCCTATGAGTATCATGTGCTGGTAAATTTCCATCAGGTGGATGACACCACCGGAGATTGGGAACAGCTTTACTGGCAGTATCAGGGACGTCCGATCCACAATATTTATCTGAAATTCCGCCAGATCCATTACCAGAAGCTGCAGAACGCTTTCTCGGAATTACTTGCCAGTCCTGTCCTTGAGTATCTTTCGGGATGCACTGAAGAACAAGCGCCGAAATCCGGTATTCGTCCAGAACCATTCGGAAAATCGATTGGTTTGGAGGAAAAGGTATCCAATTTTGTTGCCGAGTTGTACTCCAGCATCGGGTTTTATCCGACCGATGTCGCCCAGACAACCCGGCAGATCATGGTCTGCGCATCCACCATCCGTTCCATTTGCACCGATCAACCACAAGCACCCCTTTACGCTTCAAAAACCTGGCGAAACTACAGCAAATATATGAAGAAAAAAGAGACCGGTTTGCTGCCGATCATTTCCCGCTGGTCTTTAGTCATTTTCGGCATTCTGGAAAAGAATTTACCTTTCGATGCACTGGCTGCGTTGCAAGAATCCCTGATCCGTCACTTCGGACTGGATCTATCCATCCAGGCTCAGATGGTCACCAATGGATTGAATGGTGGGGATGCAAACTGGCAGATCCAGGTACTGGAAAAATGGTTGCAAAACCCGGTGACATTCTATCACCCCGGTGATTTGATCCTGGCGCAATTTACAAATTATCTGACCTACCGGTCATTGGATGAGATATTGGGCGTTAACGAATTTGATGGTGTCCGCTGGTTCAGAGCGGAAGTCCATGGATGCCTACCTGCATACCCTCACCTGGATGATGTTGATCGCTATCGGACCATCTCAGACGATTTGGACGGAAAAGGTGGAGATGCTGAACAAATATAAGCTGGAACTGGATAAGATCCATAAAATGGTCAAAAAATCATCCTATAAACTGGATGATCTGATCAAGTATCTAACTGCTGATCTGCGTATCTAGACGATGTAATCCAGGAATGGATTTTCAGACTGCAAAGCCTGCTGGTATGTTTGCATTAATACCTGATCGCCTGTGATCCCAGTACGGCTGCTGCGAATTGTTGTGAAGTATGGCATGATCTCATTGATGAATGTCTGACCGATGATCCTTTCTGCACGGCTGATCGCCTGAGCCGCATAGGCGACATTATTTCGAGGTTCGATCCGGTCAAAATCGTCAAAGAACCATCCGCAGGATGTGAACATCCATTGTCTGGCGATCTGGATCTCCATAAATGCCCGCAATTGATCTGTCTGATGGAGTAGGTGTTTCCTACTGGAATATTTTCTGCCAGGAATTCAGCCCAACTGAGATCACCTAGCATGACTCGAATGTATTCGTTTCGCAGGCACCAGGCATCCACATTCAAGGGACGGCAGAAGTTCAAATATTGTTTATCCAATAGCTGTGCAGTCTTTTCCAGCGCCTTTACGCAAAGGCGCTTTCCAATCTGCACCGGGAGTACAATCACACTCGCCCCGCCAGCGTTCAACGCCGTGATGGCAGCTCCAGGAAGTATATTCCCTGATCTTCACTTCGGTAAATTTTTGTTTTTGATCAGATACTAAACCCGGATATGTGATCGAAATCTTCTGATTTTCACTCGCCCCATCCAGCAGCCGTGATAAGAAATTTTTCACGGTAAGGTTGGTGGTGACCATATAATTCCCCATCTGATGCGATCATCAATAGACGGGTGTTCTACGTCATCATCTGACGAGCTAAAAGATGGACAGACATATTCACTGACAAACGCATCCGCGTTGACTGTCGCCATTGGATCAAAACTTACCCGGGTAGATAAATCCATTTGATAGAAGAAAACCACGATTGATTTGCGGTTACCGAGCTTGATCCGGTAAGGTTTTTGAGGATCGATCCCTGCTTCTGCCGCCTGCCAGGGAGCTAATATTGTGTATTTGATTCCCTTGGTCTGCCATGATTCGCAAGGATTCCATATCCACTGCCGCTTCAGGAAGCCACATGCCGGCTGGTTCGTGACCATAACGGTGTTTATAATCCGCAATTCCCCAGATGACCTGAGTGATTTTGTCCTGGCGCGAAGCCAAAGGCATGATGGTATGGTTGTAGGCTTGTGCCATCCCATTGCCAACACCATTTCTGGATGAAATTCGTCTTTTCCTGCTCGATGATTTTGTGATAAGTGGCCGGATCGTAATGCTCCATCCACTGCAGCAACGTTGGTCCCAAATTGAAACTGATCCGGCCGAAATTACCCTGCTCCGCATTAGGTTTGTAACATTCCTCATGGATCTTTTCATTCCAATTGTTGAATGGATGAGCGCCTGGTTCTTTTGGAATGATCCCAGTGAGTGCATCCTGCCGGGGGGCTGATAGAAATGTCCGTGAACGCAAAGAAAATGCTTCCTGGTTCTCATGCGGATCGAATCCTCTTCTTCCCAATAATTGGTTTCGACCGTTTGAGATAATCCAGTTTTTGATTGAATCTGCGCAGGATATCACTCCAAAATATCTTGTCAGGCTGTCCAGGGAACAGGTGCGGTCCGCATGCCAGATAATCCAACCAAAATGTGGATAACGGGAAAACAGGCGCCATACTTTCCAAGGTGACGGTGAGTATGCGTAAATAAGCTGGATTGATACTTACAATTGGATTTCGTGCTCCAATTTTCGTCTTTATTATTTCAGCAATCTCGTGCAAGCTCAATGCTTCCGCTCCGCCAATTTCGATCACTCTGTTGATGGTTTTTTCGTCCTCGAGACACCAGACCAAGCTGTTCACCACATCATCGATCCATACAGGCTGGATCACGGTTTCTCCTTCCGCAGGCAATAAAAACATAAAAGGCAACAATCTCATATACTACACGCAGTCCTTCAGTAAAATGATCATTGGGACCATAGACCAATCCTGATCGAAGGATGGTGTAGTTGATTCCGCTGGTTTTTATGAAATTTTCTGCAATTCCCTTTGCTTTCAGTACAGGAAATGCGGATGCGCGATCTGCACCCAAATGGCTTATATAAATCATCCGGTTGATCCCGCTATCCACAGCCGCATTCGTGTGACTACTTGTGTAGGAGTGCATATCGGATTTCGAGCAGATTTGTCTTGCTGCCATGATTTTCGCCAGTCACCAGGTGATAAACCACATCCACGCCCTTCATGGCAGCCCGAACGCCTCTGCTCATCCAGCAGGCTGGAAACGATCACATCAACAGATATACCTTTGGGTAAGTGAGGGGATTGACGTGATGGGCGGATCAACGTGCGGACTTCTTCTCCATGCGCAATTAATTGGCGAATGAGTGCTTGTCCGATGAATCCAGTACCGCCTGTAACCAATATCATTGGATAGATTATAGCAGATGCAGTTCAATCCACTGGCAAACAACTTGCATGGAAACTGCATCAAATGTCTCATTGAAAGATCAGGTGAGACTATGACGACACTTCCATTACCGGCAAATAATTCTCGAATAGGTTATCACTATTATCCTGATACTGCTCCATTACCGCCAGCATGATATTCAACACTGGCTGCCGATCCTAAAATCCTTGAATGCTTCATGGTTGTTTTGCAGTCTCCCGTGGACCGAGCCATTCCAGAGACCTTCCTCATCCGGACTGGTAGATGCAAGGGATTAGAACCGGTCGTACAGTTCCCCGTTTCACCATCCACTCCTCCCAACAGCCAGGATTTCTCACTACTTTTGGAAACAGTTATCGAAAAATGGGGTGTCCATTACATCATCCTGTTTGACCGGCCGAATATGCGCTCATCCTGGTCAAGTGCATGCCTGGACACAGCAAGATCTGGTTGAACGGTTTCTTGACCGCTATATTACCGCTGGCAATCTGGTGTTCAATCCGGCTTGACCGCCGGTCTTCCCACCACTTGAACCTGGCGGGGATTACTGGGATACCACATTTCTGAAATCAGCTCTCAATCCTTGCAACGGCGCAGTGCAACGGCGATTATGGACAATCTTATTCTTTCCGCATATGCTCCGATCAACGAAAAAGGATTGAATTGGGGCGCTGGTGGTCCTGAACGTTGGCCTGGTGCCAGTCCTTATATGAAATCAGATAACAATGAGGATCAAAAAGGATTCCATATCTTTGACTGGTACTCTGCCATCAGCAAATCAGTCACAGGCACTGAATTACCGATCTTATTGATGGGTGTAGGCGCTCCAGATGTATCCGATAGGCAGAAATCTAATTCGCAGTCCATCGATCTATCCATGCAAGCCCAACATGTATTATCCATTTACCAGTTATTGAACCGGGAAAGAGTAAACGAACCCGGCAAAGTGGAAAAAAGTCTGGATCCGGTACCCGACAATGTCATTAGGCTGCGGGTTGTGGCTATTATGTGCAAAAGATCATTTACCATCTGCGAAATCCGCTCTATTTCAATCCGAATCCCAACCTGGTCCGATCGTTCAGGTTCTTCAAAGTTGGCTGGAAACCCGCGAAAAAACAGCCAAATCCGTGCCCACCCAAACTGATGATCATGAGCATCCGATCGCCCACTATTTACTGCTACCAACGTATGAATGGGGAATTTCAGCCTGGCATCTGGATATTGCCCGTCCTTTTATACTAAAACATTCGCCGACATCGGTTTTTCTGTATCTGAAGCAGCTCACGCAGTCAAGGTAACCATCGTTGGTGGTCCACAGACATTCTCCGATGAAACCATCCAATATCTGCGGGATCAAGGTTGTACTGTTGACCGCATCAGCGGCGATGGCACTACAATTGCATCATTGATGGCAGAGAGGTAAACCATGATGATTATCCCCTACACACTCCAATTACTGGTCGTAATCCTGTCTTAAAAGTCATCGGATTAGGCGGAGGCGGCTGCAATGCAATTAATCGTATGGTTGAACTGGGATTATCAGGTATCGAATTCATTGGCGCCAATACTGATCATCAGGCTTTAAAATCCTGCGCTGCCCCTATCAAAGATCCAATTGGGACCTAAAGCCACCCGTGGATTGGGTTCCGGCGGAACTCCTCAGATCGGTGAAATTGCAGCAGAAGAATCTGCACGCGAAATTGCCCGCGCTTTGGAAGGTGCGGATATGGTTTTCCTCACAGCTGGTATGGGCGGTGGAACAGGAACAGGATCAATCCCCGTTGCGGCGAAGATCGCTCGGGCCATTAGGAGCGGTTACAGTTTCCATTGTTACTACTCCATTTTCCTTTGAGATGGGTAAAAGACAAAAGAACGCAAATGAAGGTCTGGCGAAACTCAGACCACATTCCGATACCTTGATCACAGTGCCCAATGATAAACTGTTATATGTTGCCCCGCGTGATCTTCCCATGGAAGTAGCTTTTCGGTTGCTGATGATGTTTTACGTCAGGGAATCCAGGGTATTGCTGAATTGATCACCACTCCAGGCATGATGAATATTGACTTCGCCCATGTTCGCAATGTGATGCGGATGGGCGGTGGTTCATTATTGGCTATGGGTCAAGGCGAAGGATTGAACAAAGCCCACGAAGCCATCAATAACGCCCTCCATCATCCATTACTCGAATCGGTCAACCTTTACACCGCGGGCGGTATTATTGCTAATTTCACCGGCGGTCCTGATCTCTCTTTCGTGAGAAGTAACCGATGCTTTGAGCTACCTGCAGGAAATGACAGGAAACCAGGCAGAGATCATTCCCGGATATATTACTGATGAGCGATTATCTGACCGCTGTCAGGTAATTCTGGTTGTTACAGGGCTGGGTGGAACAGCAATCGACAAAGAATTCTATGCTCATAATGAACAACGGCTAATGAAACACCACGCTATGTCATAGAAGAGCGATGAACCAATGCCCTTCCTCGGGAATTTATTCCTTCAACAGCCAGAAGAAATTAAAGAGACTTACATGCGGATCGATTTCAGTCAGCCTGAGATCTCGCAGTCACAAGTTGAAAAACCGATGTTGTCCGCAAATATGGATATGCCGGCATTTTTACGGAGACGAGCGAAGATGAATCCGCAAGGAGCTTAGTTATGGACGAAAAAACATTTATCTCGATTTGTGAACAGGTTTACCACCGCTTTCCGGAAGTAAAAGGAGCTCGTCCAAATTACAACCCATGTCCAAAGGACCTGTTATCACAGCATGTTCTGATCTTTTCTGGTAAAGCAATGGCGAAGATGGAAAATCCATTCAAAGGGTGGTGCAGAGTTGTCGTTGGAGATAATGGTAAGATCGTAAAAATGAGCACATCAAAATAAGAGGTTGGAATGAATTTACAAAGCAGCATTCATAAAATAGAAGCAACCATCTGGGAAACTATCATCTCGCTTATGACAAATTCCTCCACTGTTCAAAAAGTCGTTTCGAAAGTCATTCGTTCTGGTCAAAGATCATGAAGTATTCTGGCTTGCCGGTCTGATCATCGCATGGACTGCAGCCGGATTAACGGTTGGTTACTTTCTTGGTTTTCAAGGATTTAAGATAATTCGAGGTTTGAATTATAAGAAAAAGGGTTTAACAAATGCGTCACAATTTTTATTTAATTTTTCTATTATCTACTTTGCTTTCTTATACAGATTGCCAACTACATCCCAGTTGACCACAGACCAGAATGCTTTGATATAGTCAGCCCGGCGGTTTTGAGCAATACGTCTGAAACAGAAAAAATA
>CAVVYT010000006.1:0-341924 GCA_963752535.1 uncultured Chloroflexia bacterium | reverse complement strand
CAATCGCGTATTGAATATTGATCAGGCCCAGGACCTTGAGCTCAATGGCGATTCTCTTGGTATATTCCTCGATTGTCTTTCTGATGCTTTTCGGGAATGCTGACCGGCGGCAATACGCAGGCGGAATCGCCCGAATGAATCCCTGCCAGTTCGATGTGTTCCATGATGGCGGGAATGAAGGCATCGGTGCCGTCGGAAATCGCGTCCGCCTCAACTTCGAGCGCATTTTCAAGGAACTTGTCGATCAGGATCGGCAGATCGGGCCAGATTTCAACGGCGCGGGACACATACAAGGTGAGGTCTTCCTCATCGTGCACGACCTCCATGCCGCGGCCGCCCAGAACGTAGGAGGGGCGCACCATGAGCGGATATCCGATTCTCTCGGCGATCGCGATCGCTTCCTCGAGATTGTGCGCCATGCCGGACGCCGGCTGCGGAATGCCGAGCTTCTGCATCATGTTGCGGAACCGGTCGCGGTCCTCGGCCAGATCGATCGTGTCCGTTGAAGTGCCAAGAATTTTGACCCCGGCCTGCTCCAGCGCCTTGCAGATATTGAGCGGCGTCTGCCCGCCGAACTGGACGATGACGCCTTCCGGCTTTTCCTTGTTGTAGATGCTTAAAACATCTTCGACCGTGAGCGGCTCGAAATAGAGCTTGTCCGAGGTGTCATAATCGGTGGACACGGTTTCGGGATTGCAGTTGACCATGATGGTCTCATACCCGAGATCGCGCAGGGCAAATGCGGCGTGCACGCAGCAATAATCAAACTCGATCCCCTGGCCGATGCGGTTGGGACCGCCGCCCAGCACCATGACCTTCTTGCGGTCGCTGACCTGCACCTTGTCGGGAGCATTGTATGTCGAATAGTAATAGGCCGCATTTTCGACGCCGGAAACCGGCACCGGTTCCCAGGCTTCCACGACTCCAAGCTCGATCCGCCGGTTGCGGATGCTTTCTTCGGGAATGTCCAGCAGTTTGGCAAGATATCCATCGGCAAAACCGTCCTTTTTGGCCTGCGTCAAAAGCGCGTCCGGAAGCATCCTTGCCTTTGTATGTCAGGATTTTTTCTTCGAGCTCGACGAGCTCTTTCATCTGTTGGATGAACCAGGGCTTGATGTGCGTTCTTTCGATAGAGTTCATCGACCGTCGCGCCCTTGCGCAGAGCCTCGTACATGATGAACTGGCGTTCGCTGGTGGGGTACCACAGCATGCCCATAAGATCGGCCAGAGATTTTTTGTTGAAATCCTTGGCAAATCCCAGTCCAAACCGTCCGTTTTCGAGCGAGCGGATCGATTTCTGGAAAGCCTCCTTGTAGTTTTTGCCGATGCTCATGACTTCGCCGACGGCGCGCATCTGAGTGCCCAGGCGGTCTTCGGCGCCTTTGAATTTCTCAAATGCCCAGCGGGCGAATTTGATGACCACATAATCGCCCCAGGGCGTGTATTTTTCGAGAGTTCCTTCCCGCCAGTAGGGAATTTCATCCAGTGTAAGCCCGCCGGCAAGCATGGAAGAAACACATCGCGATGGGAAAGCCTGTTGCCTTGGATGCAAGCGCGGAAGATCGCGATGTTCGCGGATTGATTTCGATCACGACGACGCGCCCGGTTTTGGGATCGTGCGCGAACTGGATGTTGGTTCCGCCGATGACTCCGATGGCATCCACGATGGCGTAGGAATATTCCTGAAGTTTTCCTGAAGTTTTGGGATCGATCGTCAGCATGGGAGCAGCAGCAAAAGGAATCGCCGGTATGCACGCCCATGGCGTCGATATTTTCGATAAAGCAGACGGTGATTTTCTGGCCTTTGGCGTCCCGCACGACTTCGAGTTCGAGCTCTTCCCATCCTTCTACGGATTCTTCGATGAGAACCTGTCCGACAAGGCTGGCGGAAAGCCCGCGGCTCACGATGACCCGGAATTCCTCAAGATTATAAACCAGGCCGCCGCCGGTTCCGCCCATGGTATATGCGGGACGAATCACGCAGGGCAGGTCGATTCTCTTGCAGGATGTCTTCGGCTTCTTCGAGGCTGAGGGCGATTTCGCTTCTTGGGCATTTCGATGCCCAGCTGGGTCATCGTGTTCTTGAAAGCCTGGCGGTCTTCGCCGCGCTCAATTGCATCCGCCTTTACGCCGATGATCTGAACGCCATATTTTTCCAGAATGCCTTCTTTGGCGAGCTGAGAAGAAAGATTCAGTCCGGTCTGCCCGCCAAGATTGGGCAGCAGCGCATCCGGACGTTCCTGCGGCAATTATCTTTTCGATGGATTTGACATTCAGAGGCTCAATGTAGGTAGTGTCGGCCATGCCGGGATCGGTCATGATTGTGGCCGGATTTGAATTGACGAGAACGATCTTATAGCCAAGCTTGCGCAGCGCCTTGCACGCCTGCGTGCCGGAATAATCAAATTCGCATGCTTGTCCGATGATGATTGGGCCGGATCCGATGATCAGTACTTTTTTGATATCATTGCGTTTTGGCACAGTGATCCTCCTTGAAACCGACGGTCCGATTCTAACCACCCCGGCTGCGAAAGGCAGATAATACTATGCATCCCGGATGAAATGCTTCTGATTTTTCGATCGAAATACAATGGGAAGCAATGGGGACAATGCGCACTCTCACCGCCCATGGCTGAAATATGAGCAAATCGCTTCCAGCAGGGATTCTATGGAGTTTTCCCGGGGCACAACATCCGGGATTTTTCCGAACGATTCGGCGGTGTTTCCGGTGACGGGCCCGAGAACCGCGACGGCGGATTCCAGGAGAAGCCTGGTTCCTTCCTCTTTTCCCAGGATTTCGACAAAGCTCCTTATTGCGGATGAACTGGTGAAAACAAGCATTTCCGGCTTCCTGTTTCGCAATAGCAGGAGGATTTCCCGGTCGGGCTCGGCGCGGACCGTCTCATAGCAGGGAACAACATCCACAAGAATTCCCGCCGCCGAAAGCGTTTCCGGCAGAATTGCGCGCGCTTCTTTGGCCCGCGGGATCAGAATTCGGCATCCGGCGAGAGCTTCGAGGCCGCCGTGATATTTTTCCAAAGCCTCGACGAGGCCCTCGGCCACATATTTTTCGGGGATCAACGCCACGCCATATCCCGACTCCCGGATCTCTCGGGCGGTGGCTGGACCTATGGCACAGAGTCTGGGCATGAGGTCCGGCGGCATTGGAATTCCGGACCTTTTCAGCCGTTGCATGAAGAATCGAACGCCATAAGCACTGGTAAAAATAATCCAGGCGTATTGCTTCAATGAGGCTAATGCCGCATCGAGCGGTTGCGTGTCATCGATTGCATGAACCTCGATGACAGGGAAGGGCAGAACTTGACCTCCCATCGCTTCGATGCCGGCCACCAATGCGCCCAGCTTTCTTGCGCTGCATGCAACGAGGACCGTGCGGCTGGCCAATGGTCCATGAAAGGATGTCTCCGGCATTGTGGAAAAAGTCCTCGGTTCGACGGGTGATCCTAAACTGAGTCTAAGGGGCGCGCAACGGCATGTCTGAATCTGCGCGCCCCCTCCTGTTACCCGGACAGGCTCCTGCCGCTAAATTTCTGCGAGAATTTTACGGCCGCCGCGGTTGAGAATTCGCTCGGCAAGAAAAATGGCGGCCTCCTGTGCCGCCTCGATGCCTTGTTCCACGGATTCTCGTATGATTCTTTTCCCATCCGGCGACGCCACCAGCCCTTCAATGCGCATCTGCCTTGTCTATAATCGATGCATAGACGGCAACCGGCACGTTGCATCCCCCGCCCATTTGCTTCAGGAAACTGCGTTCCGCCAGAACGGCCAGGGAAGAAGGCGTGTGCTCCAGCGCAGCTTGAACAGCGGGAATGCGGGAATCATCGGCCCGCATTTCCACTGCGAGCGCGCCCTGTCCAGGGGCGGGCAGCATCTGCTCAAAATCAAGCGCATCGGTAATGCGGTCGCTGTAGCCGAGCCTTTTCAATCCGGCACACGCAAGTATGAGCGCATCCACGGATCTTTCGCGGAGCTTGTTCAGCCGTGTATCGATATTTCCGCGGATGTCCTTGACGCGGAGATCCGGCCGCAATGCCAGGATTTGCGCCTGCCGCCGAACGCTGCCCGTACCCACAAGGGATCCGGCCGGCAGCTCGGAAAGGCTTTTTGCCGCATTGGAGACGAAGGCGTCTCTGGCATCCTCTCGTTCCGGAATCGCAGCGATCCGCAAGCCCTCCGCGATTTTTGTCGGCATGTCCTTCATGCTGTGCACCGCAATATCGATTTCGCCGCAGACGAGAGCCTGCTCCAGCTCCTTTACAAAGACCCCCACCGCGGAGCCGGATCGAATGGACGTGGTCGTGTCTCTGTCTGCCGACGTCTTGATAATGCGAAGGGATATTTCGGTATCGGGAAAACTCTTGAAAAGCCGGGCTCTCATTTGTTCTGTTTGAGCCAGTGCGAGTGCGCTGCCGCGGGTACCAATCAGTATCATGGAAATATCCGAATAAAAGGGCCAACGATCGATTCACCCGGGTTGACATACAAAGACCGGATGGGATCTCGCATGCCGGGTCTAGTCCATATCCTTGGTTTTGATAAGTCTCTTTATCAGTTCGGCATAAGCCGACTCACTTGGAGACTGCTGTCCATTGCGCAATTGAACGACTATCGGATGCGAAATCTTTGCCGCAATGCGCGAGATCATGTGTTCGAGCTCCTGGACGTGCCTGGGCTCTTGAGGGCCGACCTTATGAACATAGCGCTCGAGTTCCGTTTTACAGATCTCCTCGATGCGGCCCTGTACCTGCATCACAACCGGCGCCAGGTGCATCGATTTCAGCTTTGCGTAAAACGAATCGACTTCCTGGTCGACAATCTTTTCCGCCGCGGACGCAGCTTTGATCCGTTCGTGAAGGTTTGCCTCGACGACTGCGCCCAGGTCGTCGATGTCATAGCAAAAAACGTTTTCGATTGTCGCTATTGTGGGGTCTACATTGCGAGGCACCGAGATGTCGATAAAAACGATGGGCGCATTCTTCCGGTCGTGCATGATCTGGCGCATCATCGGGAGCCCGATCAGCGTCTCCGCGGCCCCGGTTGAAGTGATCACGATATCCGACCGGGAAATCCATTGCCGCAATTCCGCGAAGGGAACGGCCGTGCCGCGAAACACCGAGGCGAGTTCTCGGGCGGCTTCAGGGCTTCGATTCGCGACATAGATGGACTGGGCTCCAGTTTCCGCAAGGTGACGAATGGCGGCTTCCCCCATCTTGCCCGCGCCCACGATCAGGATGCTTGCTTTTTTGCAGATCGCCGAAAATTTTTCGCACAAGCTCCACGGCGGCCGAACTGACGGAGACCGGATACTCGCCGATGCTGGTCTCCGAACGCACGCGTTTCGCTGTCTTGAATGCCGATTGCAGGAGTCGATTCAGGCGCGTTCCGATCGTGCCTATGTCTGAGGCAGCGCTGTAGCAGGACTTGAGCTGACCCAGGATCTGAGGTTCGCCGAGAACCATCGAATCCAGGGAACTGGCCACACGGAATAAATGGCGCACGGCCTGTTCGTCACTGTATCGGTAAAGCTTTTGCTGCAATTGAGGCAAGGGGATGCGGCTGTATTCCGACAGGAAAGACTCGATGGTGTCGATTCCGGAGGAATGCTGCTCCGCACAGGAGAGGATCTCGACACGGTTGCATGTCGAAACGATCATCGATTCGAGGATTTCCGGGAAGGACGAGAGCCTCTTCAATCCCTCTGCGAGCTGTCCGGCGTCGAACGATGCCTGCTGCCGCACATCGACCTTCGCCGTCCTGTGATTCAAACCAACGAGTACCAGATTAAACATCTACAACCCGCAATGAATTGGTGCTTGTCCCTTTGCCCGAGATGGGGGCAGGCGCTGGAACTAAAGATTCCTGTGGAGTCCCCAATTGACGCAGAACGTGAACAGGGTTGACGCAAAACCAACGATGCTGATATAGGCGGCGCGCCTTCCGTGCCATTTGGAAGAAAGGCAGTAGTTCAGGAGTACCAGGTAAATCGCCCATGTAATCAGCGCCGCCGTTTGTTTCGGATCCCAACTCCAAAATTTCCCCCACGCATATTGAGCCCAAAAGGCTCCCGTTACTATGGTCAGACTCATTAAAACAAAACCCACAAAAAGGGAACGACGCAACAACTCGCCGCACACTTGGAGGGAAGGTAAGCGGAAATACAAAAAACGGAAATTCTTTGCTTTCAACTCCTTTTCCTGGATCAGGTAAAAGATGGCAGACACAAAGGTCAGAAAAAATGCGGCATAGGCCAGAAACGCAATGCTGCTGTGGAGATACACCCAGCCGCTTCTCAGACTGGGAGGGATGGAATGGTTTTCCTCCCAGATCACCTGCGAAAGGATGGTCAGGAGCGATACCAGCGGAAGAACGAAGGCCCCCAGCACGTTGATCCGGTAGCGAAGATTGGCCACCATGAAAATCAACGAGATGCACCAGGCGAAAAAGCAGAGCGATTCCGGCAAATTGGTTATCGGGAAATGGCGACGCTCGAGGCCGAGGACTACCAGAAAAGCGGTGTGACACACAAAACCGCACGCCACCATGCCCAGTGCGAGACGCAGGTATATCTGCCGTTTCTGGTAAAAGCCAAATACGGAATGAATCAGGCCCAGGAAATACAGGGCAATAGTTACGGTCAGGATCCAGTTCATTTGATCGGCCTTAAATTAAAAATTCTATCATTTGCCCAAAAGGGCTGGCAAGGCAAATGCCTATCGGCGGCTCCGGGTTTCGGGCATCCTCCCAGCCTCCTACATCGGACCTCGGGGCCTCAATGAAAGGTGTGGTCGGAATTCTGGCGTGTGATATAGTTAAAAATCCGGCTCTCTGGAATAACTGTGGATTCGATTGCCAGGCGGGGTTTAAAGCGTGGATCTACTTAGAAATATTGACATTGGAACGATTGCAATCCAGTTTGCCGTTCTGCTTTTTTCGCTGAGCATCCATGAAGCGGCCCATGCCTGGATGGCGGACCGGCTCGGAGACGATACGGCGCGCCACCTGGGGCGGGTGACTCTCAATCCTATTCCCCATATCGATCCAATCGGGACCATCCTGTTTCCGTTGCTGCAGTTTTTCACGCAATTCCCGCTTATCGGGTGGGCCAAGCCCGTTCCGATCAACCCTGTCCGCCTGCGAAATCCGCACAAGGATCAGATATTCATTTCCCTTGCGGGGCCTGGCTCGAACCTGCTGGCGGCAAGCGTTGCCTTTTTTCTCCTGGTTGTTCTGAAATTGGCATCAGCTCGAGGCGCGGGGTTTTGTCGATGCCGGTATTTTAACAGAGATCGCTATCTGGCCCCGATTCTGCTGATTATCTACTATGCGATGATAATCAACGTGCTGCTGGCATTTTTTAATCTTATCCCGATCCCGCCGCTGGACGGGCACTGGATACTGTATGGATTGCTTCCCAGCGGCGCGGCATCTGTCCTGGAACGCATGGGTACCTATGGATTTCTGATGCTGTACGGACTCATGTTTTTCGGTGTGTTCAGGCTCATTCTGAATCCCATAGTGGGCTTTATTGTCGGTTTATTGCAGGCATTTTAGAGCGGTTCTGGATAATGGAAAACAGCGAGAACCAGAACACAGAATTCCAGTCTTCTGCGGAAGGAAGCGGAATCACGATCCGGCTGGAAGCCTTTGAGGGGCCGCTGGATCTTCTCCTGCATTTGATTAAAAAAGAAGAAATCGATATCTGGAATATTCCGATTGCGCACATTACCGAGCAATATCTGGAATATCTCGCGATCATGAAGGACCTGAATATCAACCTGGCCGGCGAGTGGCTCATGATGGCGGCGACCCTGATTTATATCAAATCGCGGATGCTGGTTCCGCAGGAACCGAAGGACGGCGCTCACGAAGACCAGGAGGAGGATCCGAGAAACGAGCTGGTATACCAGCTGCTGGAGCATCAAAAATTTAAAAATGCGGCTGAAATGCTCTACACGCGCGAAGAAGTGGAAAATGCCGTCTGGAACAAGCCGCCGTCGGAAGTGCTGGAAGACGGCGATGAAGTGGTTGCCGTCACGCTTTTCGATCTTCTGCGGGCATTTCGCGAAGTCGTCAAGCGATTTGAAGCGATGCGCGTGATGGAGGTTGAGCAGGAGGACGTGACCATCGAACAGAAACTCGCGGATATTCGGACTCGATTCCTGGTTCACGACAAGATCGTGTTTTCCTCCTTCTTTACGGAAGCCCGTTCCAAACGCCACCTCATTGTCACATTCCTGGCATTGCTGGAAATGGTGCGGCTGCGCGAAGTCCTGCTCTATCAGAAAAAAGCTTTTGACGAAATTCAAATCACCAAATGGAAGGAAAAACCCTGAGCCTATGGAAACCATCGAAATGCAGGCCGTTATGGAAGCCATCATCTATGTCGCGGATGATCCCGTAAGATTGGAGCAGTTCAAGGATGTTTTCCCCGATGAGAGCCGCGAGACTACTCTAAAGCAGGCTCTCAGCCGCGATGGTGGAAGCTTTCAACGCGCGACCCGGCGGAATGATTATCCGCGAAGTGGCCGGCGGATACCGCATGACGACGCGGCCCGAGTATCACGAGGAGATCCGCGCATATCTGAAAACGCGGCCAAACGCGAAGCTTTCCATGGCGGCGTTGGAAACGCTGGCCGTCATTGCCTATAAACAGCCCGTTACGCTGGCCGAAATTCTTGCCATTCGCGGCAAGAAATCATCGACGGCGCTGCAGACGCTGCTGGAACGGAAGATGGTCGCCATTCTCGGACGAAAGCCTGTCGTCGGACGGCCGATTCTGTACGGGACCTCCAAAGAATTTCTGATTCATTTCGGGCTGAACAGCCTTTCGGATTTGCCCACGCTGGAGGAGTTTGCTCAGATCGCGGGCGAGCAACTGTAATTTACATGGACAGTGAGGAACGACTGCAAAAAATTATCGCGGCGGCCGGTGTGACATCGCGGCGGAAGGCGGAACTGCTGATCCAGGAAGGCAGAGTCACCGTCAACGGACAGGTGGTGACGCAGCTGGGCGCGAAGGCGGACCTCAGCCGCGATCATATTAAAGTCGACGGGAAGCGGATCCACGGGAGCCCGGCAGAAAATCTATATCCTGCTGAATAAGCCCCGGCAGGTTATCTCTACCGTTGCGGATCCGCAGGGCAGGACAAAGGTGACCGATCTGGTCGCATGAAAAGAAAAGGATCTATCCGGTGGGACGCCTGGACTACAACACGGAAGGCCTTATTCTGCTCACCAACGACGGAGAATTCTCCAAAATCGTAACAACGGCCGGGAAGCACATGCCCAAGGTCTACCAGGTCAAGGTGCGTTCGGTTCCCAGAGCGCTCGAATTGGCGCGGCTGCGAGACGGGCTGCGCCTGAAAACAGGCGTGCAGCTGGCGCGCTGCAAGATCGAGCCGATGAAAGAAGGCGCCAACACCTGGTATGAAGTGACGCTGTATCAGGGAAAAAACCGGCAGATCCGGGACATGTTCGAAGCGATCGGCCATCCGGTTCTCAAGCTGCGCCGCATACGGATCGGATTCCTGACGGATGACGGGTCTGGCGATCGGACAGTACCGCCACTTGACCGCCGATGGAAGTCGAGCGCATATTGCGGCTTACGGACATCAAAGACAAAGAATTGAACGGAAGGGCGCAAGCGGCGCAAAATTCTCCAGGAAATCACAGGAGCGAAAATGTGTTCACTGGGATCATTGAGGAATTGGGCGTGATCCAGGAACTGCGCATTGCTAGCCGAAGGCGCAAAGATTGACAGTTGCCGGCCAAGGCAGGTCCTGTCCGGTCTGAAAATCGGGGACTCCGTTGCCGTCAACGGGGTGTGTCTTACCGCGACGCAGCTGCCTCCGGTTCCTTTCTTTGCGATATTTCCGCCGAAACGCTTCGACTGAGCAATTTTAAACTGGCAAAACCCGGGCGCCAGGGTAAATCTCGAGCGCTCGCTTGCTGGTTGGCGGATCGGCTGGGCGGGCACTTTGTGCTGGGGCATGTGGATGGAATCGGACGGCTGATTTCAAAAACGCCGAGCGGCACGGGCTTTGTGATGACTTTCAGCTATCCAAGAGAACTGGAGCGCTATCTTGTCTACAAGGGTTCTATCGCGATCAACGGCATAAGCCTGACCATCGCATCACTGGAGCAATCCGCGTTTTCTGTCGCTGTAATTCCGCATACCTTCGAATCCACGAACCTCCGCGAATTGAACGCAGGCGATCCGGTCAACCTTGAAGTGGATGTTCTGGGAAGATATTTTGAGCGATTTTTTCAGCTGGGATTGGTGCAGCGCGAAAAACCGGGATCGGGATTCACTTCCGAGTATTTGAAAAACCAGGGCTTTTGATATGCAAATTCGTTCCCGTCGCTTCTTGATCGCCTGTTCATGATCCTGATCTGCTGTGCGGCTCTGCCGCAGGATGCGCCCGGCGAAAAAGCGCTGCCGGCTTTCGGGCGCGATACCGTTCTGGTGTGGAAGATTCAGCATCTGGACTACAATGCGGATTTTGTGGTCCGAATCGCCCAGTTTCTGCCCGATCGATATATGGAATGGGAAGACGAATCGACGCAGGGACGGTTTTTATGCCCGGCCAGGACATCGAGGCTGCCAAGGGATATGTCAATTCCAGCCTGTTCAAATCCGGAGCCGATACCAGGGGAAGCAGCGCCACAACCCTATGGCTGAGCCGGCAGATCTTTCAGGATCTGAAAGCCAACAAAAAGGCAAGTGCCTGATCAATGGGACGACGGGCGTTTTCACATACTGGGGCGAGGACGCTCTTGCGGTCGAAGTGAATCGCGTGCCGCAGGTGTTGCCTGTGATCAAGGTCATGGATGACCGGAAGGAAGAACGCTGGTTCCTGGATCAGGAGGACAATCCGCTGATGCTTCAGCCACCGGTTCCGCAATTTCAGCCAGACGCTTGCCAGCATCACAACGGACAGATCCAACACTCTTCGCTGGATCAAGGGCAAGAAACTCGCGAATCCTCCGCGCTAATCGCATGAATGCGGTGTCAAGTCAGGAATATGGTTAAGGAGACGATCATGAAACATTCTCTCCCGCTTCTGATGCTGGCGGGCATCATCGGCGTGCTCTCGGGCTGCGAACGGGCATCCGGGGCTTCGAAGTATAATACCCCGATCGTTGTGAACAGTCTCGGCGATGTGCGGCGTCCCCATGAGAAGGTGGTCACACTTCGGGAGGCCATCGAATCGGCCGAGCCGGGACGCCGAATCACATTCGACCGCCGTCTGGACGGCAAGACGATCCATCTGTCCATCGTGGGAAACCGGCATACCATTCTCAAGGGCGAGGTCATGGGGATGCGGGTCGAACCGAGCGGGCCTATTTCCTATCTCGTCGGTTACTTCAATCGCGATTATGGGGCATCGGCAATTTCTGCCAGAAAGGATCTATATATCGATGCCTCCGAGCTTCCGCATGGCATCACGGTGGCGTGGTCCGCAACAGCCGCCAGTGAGGCACGAGTGCTCGCCGTCTCCGGTAATCTGACGATGAAGAACGTCTCGATCACCGGGGGAGTCAGCAGGGCGGAAGATATATCGACAAGCAGCGTGAGTGGCCAACCGTGGACTCTGGCGCGCGGCGGCGGCATCGCCGTGTGGGGCCGGGCAACCCTGACAAACTGCCGGATTTACAACAACCGGTGCTTCGGCGATTTCGACAGTTCCCGGGATCGCGGCGCTTTCGGAGGGGGAGTCTATGCCGACATTGTGGACCTGACCGGATGCGTCATCAGCGGGAATGCGGTCGTTGGCGGAGGCGCGGCCGGCGGTGGTGTATACAGCGTAGGTGGCGCCGGCGCGGGAATGCGCGGCCAGTGGTCCAGTTTTGTGCGCCGGTGCACCATCACGGGTAACCGGATCAGCGCGCTGTTTACGTATGGAGCCGGACTTTATTCCGATGGAGGCGGCATCGGAAAATCGAATATATTATCGGTGCAAAACTGCACGATCGCACATAACGTTGCCGAACCGGTTCGCGGCCTGCCGCCCTTCCTTCTCAAAATGGGGTATTGGCGGGGCGGAGGCGTTTATGTGTCGAATGGAAGCCTGAAAATCTCAAACTCCACAATCGTGCTGAACCATGTATATGGAGTCCCGCGCATGGACGGTTCGGACAAACTCAATATGGCAGGAGGGATCGCGGCGACGATCGGAAATGCACACGCGGTCGAGACTATAACTATCGGCAGCTCGATCGTTACAGGCAACACCGTGTATGAATTGGGATTAGACCTTGCACCGGTCGGGTCCTACCCGCACGACCTGTTTACCGGCTCGGTGATGCACTTCATCAGCGAAGGATTCAACCGATTTGGCACAATGGATTTCAGCCAGATACTCGTTCCCGTCGGACAGCCGGGGTGGAAATCGCTCAATCGCAGACATTACCCGAAAACTGGGGATCAGGACGACGTGGCGGTCGAGGATGTCCTCAATCTGACGAGCGGGATCCACTTTGACGATTCCATTCTTTCCACGGGCGTCGATGCCGGAAGCCGCGTCCCGCTCTTCTATAGGCCGCGAGGTTCGGCTGTAGATCAGGTGCCTCGCATTGGCCATTCGATCGAGACTACCTATTGGGATTACAGCGTCGGGACATCGGGGCTGAACAATTTTCTTGCAATCATTTTGGGGCGTATCGAAGCTCTCATCGCGCGGCCGGCCTTTGCAGAAAACTTCAAAACCGATTTCGAATCTTACCTGTCCAATGTCGACCTGGATGCGACTGCGCCCGGACTTCAGCCCCATCTGGACGAGAGCGGCAATCCCGTCCTGACGCTCGATTCCGTGCAATGGTATGGACCGGCAGCCACCTGGCCCAAAGAGCCGGTGAACCGGGCATACATCGAATTCTGGCACCGGCTGGATGCAACGCTTTGGAGCCTGGGCGTTGTGGGTCAGGAAGGGCTAGGGGAAGAAGCCTGGCGCTCACTTTTTACCAGCGGCGCGCTCGCGGAGAACCCTGCAATCGTGATGCGCATGGGAGTGGTTCCGGTGCAAGCCTATCCTCCCGTCGTCGATCAGCTCGGGATCTCACGCCGCACTATCGAGGCTATCGATATCGGTGCGATTGAAGGGCCGTAACGCCGGGGTGCCCGATGGGATGCAGGTCAATCCTCCGGGGAACTCGAATGAAGGGGGAGGCCCGTAGCCCGGATACGCTCTTATGCCCATTATCGTCAAAGGTCCGCGTTAATCCGCCCTGGTCTTGAAGTCCTTGCCCAGCCATCCCTTTGCCAGGATGCAGCATTAGGGCAGACAGCATGGCGATGAGGCCGTAAATGAGCCACATCGTCTCGGTGTTGGTCGGGCCTTCCGCGGGGCAGTAGCGCGTCAGGAACCAGCCGGAATAGAGGCTCGTGACGACCTTGGTCAGGAACCAGGGGAACTGCGCCACGCCCATGTAGGCGCCGGTGCGCCCCTCGGGGGCAATTTCCGCCGCGTACTGCAGAAACCTCGGCTGCCACATCGCCTCTCCGACCGTCATCAGCACGAGGTATCCGAGCAGCGTCCAGAAGGTCGGGCCGATCGCCAGCAGGAAAGTCGGCGCGGCCATGACGGCGGTGCCGGCGATCATCATGGTGTAGACCTTCCGCTTTTGCGTGAGCGCGGCGACGATGGGCACCAGGATGAAGATCAGAAGCGGATTGAAATTGGTCGCCGCCTCGAAGTGATCGCCGATCCACGTATTGCGATATGCGCGCTCCACGTACATCGGCAGCGTCAGCCAGTTGTGGGCAAACAGTGTCTGCACCGGGATGAGTGCAAAGATGAAAAACGCGAACTTCGGATCGGCGAGCGGATGGCTTTTAAGCCATTGTCAGAATGGAAAATGGCTCCCGAGGCCCGCGATCGTTTGCTTCCGGTTTCGGTTCCCCCCTGCCGGTTGCGGCTCGCGCCGCGGCAATAGCGCCTTCCACGGTTCTGCGTGACAGGATCGCAAGGAGACAGATGAGGCCCAGCACGCGTGAAGCCCACATACACCCAGTAGGCGCCGGAAATGCCGACCGATTTCCGGATCGGCGTGAAAAACGTGGGCAGCCAGCCGCCGAGGTTCATCAGGGCGTAGAGCATGGCGTAGCCCATGCCGGCGGTCTTCGGCGTGGTGAACTGCCGGACGGCCGCATAGGCCGCCGGTTGATAGAGGCCATATCCCAGAACGACGAAAAGCAGCGCAACCAGCGACGTGAAGAACAGCGGCGACCATAGTCCGCCCGCAAGTCCGAACGACGGTCCGCCCGCAAGCAGCACTCGCCCAAGGACCATCAGGCAGATGGATGCGATGAGGGCCACCCGGACTCCCCATTTGTCGACGCGCCCCCCGAATAAAAACATCGAGAGCGTGATGCCCCATGTCAGCACCCCGACCATGGGCCCGGCCTGAGTGTCGGAGAGGCCGACGTACTGGTTGAAATACATCGCAAGGTAGCCAAGCACGCCGAAGTAACAGAATCCTTCGAGAAGGTAGGATATGTTTACGCCCCATAGAGCCCTGGGCGCATGCACCACATCGATGAACGGCTGAATGATTCCCTTCAGGGGACTCTGTATCTGGTCTGAGGATTTGTCCGGTTTTTCCGTCATAGACATCTTCCCCTTCCTTTTGTATCTGGCCGATGCCGAAACAGGCTGAGCCTGATTTCTTCCAGGCGAAATAATACTCAGTTGCGGCGGTGATGTAAACGAGATAGCCCGACCGCACCATTGTAGCGGCCGTCCCTTTAAAATGGAATAGGATCCAGGTCTGCAAATGTCCTATGATGGGGGATCCAGGGTATCAGTTCTCGGAGGACAATATGAAAAGCGAACGATTCATGGTTCCCCACGGCCGGAAGATAAAGCTGTGTCGGCAGGATCCGGGTTTCAGCGGCAAATTCGCCTCGAAAGAAGCGGCCGAAAAGAAGCTATTGGAGGACATCAAAACGCTGTCTGAATTGCAGGATGTCCTGTATGCACAGGATACGTATGCTTTGTTACTCATATTCCAGGCTATGGATGCAGCGGGAAAGGATGGTGTGATAAAACACATCATGAGCGGAGTCAATCCCCAGGGATGCCAGGTCTATTCCTTCAAGACGCCGTCGCAGGAAGAACTCGATCATGATTACATGTGGAGAAGCATGAAAGCCTTGCCCGAGCGGGGGCGTATTGGGATATTCAACCGGTCGTATTACGAGGAAGTGTTGATCGTGCGTGTGCATCCTGGAATATTGGAGGGACAGCGCTTTCCGGAAAAGGAGAAAAGGGACGTCAAACTGTGGAAGTATCGCTATGAGGATATTAACAACATCGAGCGGTATCTGACGCGCAACGGCATCGTCATCCTGAAATTCTTTCTCAATGTGTCCAAAGAGGAACAGAAGAAAAGGTTTCTGGAGCGGATTGACCAGCCCGAGAAAAACTTTAAATTTTCATTCGGCGATATCCAGGAACGCGAGTACTGGGACGATTATATGCAAGCGTATGAGGATATGCTGAATGCAACCAGTACGCAATGGGCGCCGTGGTATGTCATCCCTGCGGATAAGAAGTGGTTCACGCGGGTAGCCGTGGCGGATATCATTTCGTGCAAACTGAAATCCTTAAATCTTCGGTACCCTGAAGTAAGCGATGCGCACAGGCGGGAGCTGTTAAAGGCAAAAAGGATCCTGGAGGCCAAAAATGAGCGGCCGGGACGACCGCGAGGCGGCAGTGTTACGGGGAATATTTGAGCCATTTTGTCTGCGTACTCTCCCCATTATCGGTCTCAAAGAATACGCCAAAGGGGGGGCGGCTGCAGGGATTTCTCAGAAGACCCGGCTCTGGGAAGGAAGCCTTGAAATAATGGCGTTCCTCGTGAGTTCAATGAGGACAGCCCTCTAACAAATTCAGCGATTTCTGAATTTGATAATTCATCTTTCAGCCAGAAAAACACCTGATGATGATGCATCGGTCGCCTCCTCAGAAAAAAGAATCAAGTGTAGATCGCGATAATAGGTCAATCTACACTTGATTGCAGGATAACATTTTACTTAATTAGGTGCGTTTTGCTTTGAGCATCCCTTCTTCTTTCCGAACCTGTTGTAGGGATTCGGTGTAAGGTTTATTGTACGTGCAGCAACCGACATTTTTTTGGCGGATTAATAACTCGATACAATGATCGTCTGCTGTACACCACTTCACTTCGTCAGCTTTACCTTCCATGAGTTTAGCAGGTGTGAACGGATCAGCGAAAGACTGCCGACCAAGTGCAATCATATCCACATACCCATCACGAATATTCTTATCGCCCCAATATAAGACCGAATTCTCTTCTTGATTTACTGCCTGAAGAGCATTTTTTCCGTCTCTAAAGATTGAGTATGCTGACCCGATCACAACAGTCTCTGGCTTGAGGTTTTCTTTTAAGGTTTTGGCGAAATAGTGATGCAGGTAACCATAATCTGGAATTTTCTTATCGGGTTGAGATAATGCCAACGTAATGGAAGGGCTCCCCGCTGACTGAAGAATATAGCAGGCTCCGCGAGCTTCAATTCCTTTTACAAGAGCAATGGACTCTGTCAAATCCATAACCGCTGTATCTGGACCAGCGGATCCGCATCCGCCCGGGAAACCTTCCCAAACGGAGACTTTCGATCCAATCATAAATGTAGGGTCGTTAATTTCGCGAACAATTCTTTCGGTGAGTTCAAAGGCAAATCGGCTGCGATTTTCCCAACTTCCGCCATACTTCCATTTCCGGTCATTGTAGGGTCTGAGGATCTGGGAACCCAGATATCCATGAGATAATTTCAAATCGATGCCATCTGCTCCCACACTATGGGCAATTTTTGCAGCCTGAACAAATTCATCCATGATGCGTTCAATATCTGCCTCTGAAAGGAGTTCGCCACCAAATCCTGGAAGAGGCTTTACGCAGACCCTTTTTGAGAAAGCTGGATGGCTCAACTCACCAGCATGGGTTAACTGGAATATGAATAGTGTCTCGCGATTTACTTTCCGAAGGGAGGAAACAAATTTCGCCAAAGCTGGTTCGTTGCGAGGCATAATGCTCAATTGCAACTCGCGTCCTCTGTTTTCATACGTGACAGTGATCGCTTCAAGGTCGATTAATCCAGCTTTACCATTGAAAAGATTGGTATAGCGCTCGTAAGTTCGATCGGTTGGGTTACCTTCCTTATCGGAATCACAACATTCCATAGCATTGATCATAAAACGATTGACAGCCGTCTTCGAACCTATTTTTATCGGTGTAAACAAAGCATTTTGATTCGCCATCTTATCTCCTTCATTATGAAAAGTATTGGAGTTGATCACTTACACTATTCCATAATCCATTGTATGGAATCAGAACAAACATACAATGCAAGGACAATATCGTAAAAATACCAGTTGTAAACTAGTATAATAGGGAGGTCATCTGATCTTGCTCAATAATGGAGGTACTACTTGGAACCAAAGTTTGGATCTAAAGAACCTGCTTTGTTGCATAATCCCTTGATAGGTGCAAATCATATATCTTCGATCAAATGGGTATTTGACCCAGTAATCCGGGTGGATCCCAATGAAGATAGAGCAGGTAACCTTTTGCAAAGCAACAGCCTTCTTCTATCAACATTGGACTGCATCCAAGATGGCGTCAGTATCCTTGATACCGATCTAAAATTGAGATATGTAAACACCTCTATAAAATATTGGTATTCCATTTCCAGAAATTATATTGGCCAAAAATGTCATCGGATATATCATAATCAGGAACAACCTTGTGAAAATTGTCCGATATTAAATACTTCTTCTGGACAAAGCTCCCCATATCGGTCTTGTTAAATATTCAATTAATGGCGTAGATAAAGGGTGGCAGCAATTATTTGCCATACCTATATTGGATTCGGAAGAAAATCTTGTTGGTGTATTGGAGTATGTTCGCGATATAACCTACCAATACCAATTGGAAGAAGATCTGAACCGCATCATGGAGCAATATCAGTCACTGGAAAAACGCAACATGGCGATTTCTCAATTACTGGCACAACGCAAGCAAGAGCGTGAGCAACTTGAGGAAACCATCTCGCAAAATCTGGAAAAATTTATTAAACCTTCCCTTAACTCTCTTAAAACAAAATCAGATGCTGCTGAAGTAAACCTGGTTGAAACGCTTATTGAAGAAATTGTTTTTCCAATAACAAAAAAAAGAGTGTCTATACTGGACAGACTATCAGCGAGGGAATTGCAGGTTGCCTTATTCATCAAAGAAGGAAAAACTTCTTCTGAAATTGCCCAGATTCTCGTGGTCTCTGAAAAAACAATTGATTTTCATCGCGCGAATATTCGCAAAAAACTTGGATTGAACGCAGAATCAACCGAGTACATTAACCTGGCCGCATTTTTAAATTCACAAGCCTGATCTATTTCCTTATCCTACTTACCGGGTCAAATTTTCAATTTTAAACAGGGTCAAAAATCCATTTGACTTGAAATCTCGTATGCATTATTATAGTTTTGACTTAGTTGTTTTTCTAAACTATTAATAAATATATTTTTCCAATCAGGTTGACTACAATTCGGAGGTTCTCATACCTTCTCAAATCTTCGAGGTATATTGATTTGGTTTCAAAATCGATATGTATCATATTTCTATGTGTAATGGAGAAAAACGCAGGTCTTCCATTGAGGTATTCGAAAAATGAATTTGGAAAAAGAGCAGCCAGTGCACAATACGGTATTCGATTCTGCACCCTAAAACCAGGAAATTTTCCAACTTTGATTCGAGACCTCTACATTTAATCCAACAAGTAATGGACACATGTTTTTTGATTTACCACATAATTCATTAGGTGCGAATTTTGCAAGTATCGGACTAGTCGGATAATTTATCCCCAAAAGGAGCAGATGATGGCAACTCAATATCGTTTTTCGTTTGGACCCTGGAATATTCACTCCGGCACAGATCCTTTTGGACCGGCTGTACGGGAAGAGTTTCTCTTTTCAGAGAAGCTTGAGTTTTATAAAAAACTCGGTTTTGACGGCGTTCAATTTCATGATGACGACGTTGTGTCGAGTGCCGATGACCCATGGTCAAAACAAGTGACAGAATCAAAAAAGATAAGGCAGTTGCTTGATGAGCGCGGTCTGGAAGCAGAATTTGTTGCACCTCGATTATGGGAACATCCATTAACAATCGACGGTGCCATCACATCCAACTCTGCTGAAGCAAGAAAATATGCACTGGAAAGATCTTTACGATGCATTGATATCGCTAACATCATTGGCGCAAAAAACATTGTGCTCTGGCCAGCGCGTGAAGGTACATACATGCGGGAAGCCAAGGACCCTGTGGCAGCAGTCGGACATCTTGTGGAATGGTTGGATGCAATGTTGAAACATGATAAGAACATTCGCATTCTCGGTGAGATGAAACCCAACGAGCCCATGGATCAGGCATACGTCCCGACTACTGGTCACTTCTTAGGTCTGGCCAGCCTGACAATTGATCCCTCGCGTGTTGGAACATTGATCGAATCCGCTCATACTATTCTTGCTGGTTTGGATCCTTCAGACGAGATGGCTTATGCCCTTTATCAGAAGAAACTTTGGTCAGTTCACCTGAATGATCAAAACGGTTTGAAGTTTGATGAAGATAAATCTTTCGGTGTTGTCGACCTGAGACGCGCGTTTAATCAGGTCTGGGTTTTGGAAAGAAACGGGTACGGAAAAAATGGTGAATTTGTTGGTTTGGATGTGAAAGCCTTACGGACTCAGACCAAAGAAAATTCCACAAAACATTTACGCAATAGCCGAGAAATTTTCCTCCGTCTGGTAGATCTTGCACGGTCATTAGACATTAAAAGGGTTGAGGAATTGCGGTCATCGCGGGATTATGAAGAATTGGATATGTTAATCGTTAACCATCTGCTCGGTAGCTAAAATGGCTGACGCAGTTGTCGCTGGACATATTTGCCTGGATATCATTCCTGACCTCTCGCAACTAACACCAGGTCAGTTTGAGAATGCGTTCAAACCTGGAATGTTAGTCCACACTGGCCCGGCCACATTATCCACTGGCGGAGCAGTTTCAAACACTGGTCTTGCACTACATATTCTAGGGATTGATACCAGTTTGGTAGCTCGGATTGGAGCTGATCAACTTGGGAAAACCCTGTTGCAAATCCTAAAAGATAGAAAAGCCGGATTGGATAGCGGAATTTCAATCAGTAATGATTCCAGCACGTCATACACAGTGGTGATTAATCCACCTGGAACTGACCGCTGCTTCCTACATCATCCCGGCGCGAATGATGATTTTTCAGCCAAAGATGTGGGAGATGAGTTGTTGAAGGACGCCCGTTTATTCCATTTCGGGTATCCTCCATTGATGTCAAGAATGTTTGCCAATGATGGCAGGCAGCTTGTTGAGCTATTTACGAGAGTAAAATCCTTCGGATTGACGACCTCACTCGATATGGCATACCCTGATCCGAATTCAGCAGCCGGTAGGGCGGATTGGCTGACAATTTTACGAAATACACTGCCTTATGTGGATGTTTTTGTTCCCAGTTTTGACGAAATCATCTTCATGCTGTGGGGTAAAACCGACCTTCCGCTTACCACAGATCTATTGAAGAAAATAAGCAACGAACTACTAGCGATGGGCACGAAGATGGTATTACTAAAACTTGGCGATAGGGGGCTGTATTTGCATACTGCCAATAAGGATAGCCTTAAGAATATAGGGCGCGCAATTCCGGATGGACTTGAATTGTGGTCTAATTTCGAAGGCTGGCTCCCATGTTTTGAGGTTAAAAGTTGTCGGAGCGACAGGTTCAGGCGATGTCACTATTGCTGGGTTTCTTGCGGGGATGTTGCGCGGTTTACCACCAACAGAGACCTTAATTTCAGCTTTGGCTGTAGGCGCTTGCAATGTTGAGACTGCTGATGCTTTGAGCGGTATCCTCTCATGGGATGCTACTTGGGCACGGATCAAAAATGGATGGTCTCAAAGGCAAGAGGTAAACCAGTTCTTAAGATCAAACTGATCCAACCCTCGAATTGTGGTGGATACCGTTATGTTGAGCATTTATTAATATCATTTGAATGTTTTCCTAATGTACATATTGCTGATGCTTCATATTGATTGTCCTGGATAAGGGTTGAGAATATTTGAATCCTGGCTTCCATTCGCCTCAGAATTTGACCAGGAAAGCCGTAAAGTACATGATGGCAATGCCGATAACAAAACCGGCTAGATTAACCCAGGACACCCAGGTGGTGTTCTCCCTTTCAGCGTTCCGGCGCAGCAAGGCAACAACTTCCACAATGACTTGCCAGATGGCTCCCAGTCCAATGCCAAGGAAGATGGTTCCAAGCAGGGGTGAGAACACGAATCCACCTATCCAGGTCCCCAGAACCGCTGGAAAACCAGCCAGAAGGGCGAGACCCGCAAATGTAAGCAGAGTTGGAGCAAGCTGCTTTTTGTCTTCTTCTCCCTTCTGATGAGAGACTAGCGGCGCCGCGATACCAATCCCTTCAGTGATGTTATGCAAGATAAAACCGATCACCAGGAATGAACCGAGGGCGGCTTCTCCTAATGCAAATGCAGCTCCGACAGCCAATCCTTCACCAAAATTATGCAACCCAATTGAGAAGGCGATCAATGTTGCCAGGAAGGCTCCGGTCGCTCGTACAGAGCCAGACGCTTCATTCCGGCGTTTCTGCATGGCGCTGACCGCCACTATTGCCAGCCAGGTCACAAGCGCAGCAAACAGAGCTAAAGGTATCCCCTGGAAGACTCCCGGTAATTTTGCACCGACCTCCAACACTTCCAGGAAGGTATCAACGAGAAGGAAGACCAGCAATCCAACGGTCAATGCCAGGATGGCCCCCAGCCACTTGCGCCCCATCCGTTTCATGGCCGGATACCAGAGCAATCCGAGCGCGACCGGAATGACTCCGACGTAGATCCCCAATAATCCGTAACCGGCAAATTCTCGCAACCCGGGGCGTGGAGTAAGCGTGGCAACAGGGACTTCCCCTTCAAAAGTAAGTCCGGTGTTGGTAACCAGTTGTATCCGGTGGGGCTCGCTGGCTATCCATTCGTAAGGGATGGATACGGTTGCTCGTCCGAGACGGGCCAACTCACCAGCCGGCTTTATATCGAACTGCCAAAATGCATCGTCCACCATCACCTGGGCGATCTTTACAGGATGAGGTCCGTTGTTCAAAACACTGACTTCAAATCCATCTTCAACTACCCGAATTCGGTCGATGAAAAGATTTTCGATGGGGGGTAAGTTGTTATTAAACATGGCCAACGGATTAATTACGCTAAACAGTGTCAGCATCAAACCGACAGCCAGCGTAGGGATCAGACCGGTCAACCAGCCGGGAAGGCGGGGTGGAGATGTTTTGATTTCAGTCTCTTCATTCATGCAAGTACTCCAATTCTGGCTGCATCAGGCTGTCGCTTCAAAGAATCCTGACCAGCCTAATTCAGCGAATTCACTCTGGTGGGCGTGGAACATATATTTGCCAGGTTCATCGAGGGTGAACTCGAGTACTGCCCGCTCGCCCTGCCCCATTATGACGGTATCGGTTATCTCAAATTGATCCAGGCTCGTCCCGGTACGGTAGAGGTGGAACATACTGGCGTGCAAGTGGAAGGAATTGATCAGATCGAACTCTGTCATATTGGTCAGATAGACGCGCACCAATTCCCCAACTCTTACCTGGATCGGATGTCTGGCATAATGAAAAGCCACCGTATTTACGGCATAGACCTCGTTCGCGCTGTCGAAGGTGGTATCGAAAGCGTTCATGACCATGATCATCTCCTGGGCTGGCTTTCGGCCCTGGGGCGGATCAATGATGAGGGTTCCATACAAACCTTTATGGATATGTTTCTTTAATGACATGACATGGCAATGATATGGGTGGACCCCAAATGGACGGGCTTTGAATTCGTAGGTAAAGGATTCTCCCGGTTGGATGATAGGTTCGACTTCATCCATGGAAGGTGGATGAAATCCGTGGAAGTGAATGGTGTGCGGATGGACGCTGCTATTGGTAAAGTGAAACCGAAGGAGATCACCTTCACGGCAGCGGAAGGTAGGTCCTGGGACCTGGCCGTTATAGGTCCAGGCTGGGAAGAATACCCCCGGAGCAATTTCAATTTCCTTATCGATAGCAACGATATCCCATTCGCGAGTAGTGATCCCAGTCAAGCTTGTTGACCTGGTCCCCCGGTCAAATGAAGTGAGGAACTCGGTTGGATTAAATCGAGACAAATCAACATCTCCCATCGTTCCACTATAGCCTCCATGTCCCATTTCATCATGCTTCATGGGGCTGTTTACAGTGGCATGGAGATCCGAATTGGCAGAAGCATCTGTCAGAAATGGATAGCCAGCTGCAAGCACACCAACTGCGCCGGCGGTTACACCCAGTTTGAGAACTTCGCGTCGTCCAAGTTTATTTTTAGAAAATTCAGATGGATTATTCATAGTGTTACCCGGTTATGGAAGTAGATATTGGTAGGACGAAAACCTTTTCTGCAACTTCCCGTCCTACTACCTGGACTGGCAGCACAGAATCGACGAAGTGTATGGTGATCGGCCCATTAAACGGTGCTTTTGAAACAACCTCAACTTTTGATGACAAGACTAATCCAAGCTGTGTCAGGTAGCGTAACATCTCCGGTTTTTGCCCAATTACGCGGCATACTTCAACCAATTGCCCGTCAGGAGTATCAGCCAGTGGTTGGTATGCGAGTTGGTGATAATTACCGTTCCGATCTGGGATTGGGTCTCCATGCGGATCTGTACTCGGATTGCCCAGCGCAATCGCCAGACGTTCTTCCAGATCTTCCGAAATCACATGTTCCAATCGTTCAGCTTCTGCATGTACCTCATCCCAGGTGTAACCCAGTTTCTGGTTCAGATAAGCCTCAATCAATCTGTGATGCCGGATGATTTCAAGTGCAGATCTATACCCCTCTGGCGATAAGCTGACCCCGTAGTAGGGTTCATACTTAACCAGGGCAGGTTCCATAGGAGGAAAGGCGCTTTAACATTCCAGTCACAGAGGCATTACTGATACCCAAATGCGCCGCCAGGCTGGTCGTAGATACAGGAGATCCATTTTGCAATTCCAAGATCAGAAAAATGGCCTTTAGATAATCTTCAATTGATTCTGATTTCATTCCGACTCCTAATAATTTAGGAAAACCTAAATATAAATTTATTATAAACAAAATATAAATTAAGTCAATCTGGATGATATATGTCTGATATAGTACTTAATGATATATTTCCGCAATTTACGGAGTGGGGATTTTGTTACAGAAAATGAGAATGGTCGGAGACGATTTATGAATGTGAGCGATAAGGAACAGTATTCCGAACCACTACACCGCATCTGAAAACTTTTACAAACTGGATTGATCGTTTACCGACCAATAAGGAATACGAGTTCATCTGTAATAAAATCCCCCGTTGCTTCACGAAACGCACGCTCGGTTCTGCAATTCAGGCAGACAGGGTGTACCACGCGGGTAAATATATAATTCGCTCGGCAATTGGATCACCCGAAGGAATTCTTGCGATGGAAGTAAATATGTAAATTTATTTCGAATTTTCTTTCAATGCATTCGGCAGATAAGCGTAGAACTCGGTCGCATCCACCATATCTTTCAGAGGGACATTCTCCAGCATGGTGTGGGCGGTCTTTTCATCACCCGGGCCAAAGCCGATCGAAGGGATGCCTGCCTTGCCAGCCCAGTACGTGCCGTTGGTCGAAAAATCCCAGGTGCCCAGCGGACGATCCTCTCCCCACAGGTCGCGGACTGATTTCAAGACCAGCCTGCACCAGCGGGTGCGATTCTTCCTGCAGCCAGGCCGGGAAATACTTGTTCAAGGGGAATCGAAAACCGGTGTACGAAGGCGTATCGTAGAACAATTCCTCCACCACGATCTCATCCTGCAGGTAGTCGGGGATCAATCCCCTGATCAGGTTGATGACCTCATCATGCGGCTCGGATAAGGGTGATGCGGCGGTCGAGATAGATGGTGAATTGGTTTGGCACCGCGTTCAAGGAATTGGTTCGCGCTTCCACATCGGTGACGGCGATGGAGGCATTGCCCAGGATGGGATGGCTGCCCTGCCAAAACGCATGCGGCGATCCAGTTCGCGGATCAGGTTGATGATGGATATCATTTTGTAGACGGCATTGTCGCCGATGTAATGCACTGCCGCATGAGCGGAACGCCCGGAGGCGGTGATCTTCAGTTCGATGCGACCTTTGTGCCCGCGGTAGACATTCATCATGGTCGGCTCACCGATGACGACAAAATCGGGCTTTACTTTTGGATCAGCCTCAACAAAAGCGTTGGGGGCAATGCCGTCGCACCATTCTTCCATGTTGCCAAAGTAGTAAGCTGTATATCCATCCAGCAACCCCAGATCGCGGGCGATGGCCAGACCATGCACCATGCCGGGTGTGCTGCCTTTTTCGTCGCACGCGCCGCGGGCATATAGGATGCCGTCTTCCACCTTGCCGGTAAAAGGATCCCATCCCCATTCGTTTCGATCACCCACCCCGACGGTGTCGATATGGGAATCATAGACCAGGACTTTGGGACCGTTCCCGATGCGCCCGATGGTGTTGCCCATCTTGTCAAAGCGGACCTCGTCGTAGCCGAGTCTCGCGCATCTCGTGCCTGGATACGCTCCCCCACCGGGCCGATCAGCGAATCCATCGAGGGGATGGCGCAAATATCCCGCATGAATTGGATGATCTGATCTTTCCGTTGCGTCACTTTTTGTTTGATTTCTTGTGAAATGTTCATGATTCCTCGCTAAGATGGTTGAAGCGTTTGCCAACGCAATTTTGTGATTACCATAGGGTTGATGAGATACTCTTACCAAAAATCTGAAATTTCACGACCAAATATCCATATTTTCCGGATAAACCACCTGGAAAGATGAAAGTATGGGATTGTAGTATTGTACAATGCCATCCCGGCAAAGGTCAATGAGGATGATTCCTGAGGTTGCTTGCCCCGAATTCATTCAAATAAGAAAAAGGGTTGAAGCTAAATGCTTCAACCCGTGAAAATCCATTTCGGTTCACCCTGTAACCGTATTTACTTCATTCGGAATGGATGAACACCGCGTTTCATGATCCTTCCGTCAGGAACCTGTACTTTGTGACACAACCAGAAACAAGGATACCAGGTAGCAGGCAGAGACGATGATAAATGCCGACAACATCCCATACCGCAGAGCGGGGTAGAGTGTCCCCTGGGGATAGATCAACTGAAAGGCCAGCCTTGTCAGCCATAAGACACAGGTGGCGGCCAGCATAACGATGATGGAAAAGCGATTGGCTTTATCTCCATAGATGAAGAGCAGATTAATCAAGCCGAACAACACCAGGGATAAAGAGAAGAATACGTTGATCGCCCGAACCGCCACGATCAATTCAGTGGCTTTGATATCGATATACGAAAACCAATGCCATGCTCTAGGGACGAAAAAGTGCCATACCCCAAAACCAATCGAAGCGCTGCTGCCGATCGTCACCAATATCTTAACCAGATCATTCATGAGACCTCGATGTCCTATTCTACATGTATCCGATAGATGCCTGCTGATCATATGCAGGATCAACCATGGGGTTCAAAACGGTTGAGGTTATTCCTCCACCTCGAGGCGATCCACCTGGATCTGCGATCCGTTGTAATCAGGCACATTGCTGAGGAGCGTGCCATATAGATGAACGACCTTACCGCTGTCACGCAGAGATTCGATCTGGAATAGTACCGAAGGGTCCATCGAATCGATGCCAAAGAAGATGACCTGGCCCATATCCTGTCGTTCGAAATAATCATCAAACTGGGCGCCTGCATCCGTTTTCTTGATGACACCCCACCAGTCTGCTATCTCTTCGGAGGTACCCGGTTCCATAAAACCGCCGCTGGCGTTACTGGTGTCAGCAGAATTGGGCTCAACGACCGGCTCCAGCGTCGGGGAATATTGCGTGGTGAGGGTACACTCGCCACGGAAATAAGCCCACTCTTCACAGGTGCTGCCATCGGGTGAGATACACATTCCGAACTGGGAGCCATCGTCCGCGGTACGAATTTCGAGCATGTTCCCTTGTTGGGTGCAATTGACTGAGGCTGGATTTGGGATGCCCGCCTGGGGAAGATCTGTCGGTATGATATCGGTTGCAGCCGGAGTAACAAGCCCTGTGCAGGCGGTTAATGCCATCAATACAATGATGGATGTAAGGATTAATTTCATGATTTGCCCTCCCAATTATTCCGAATTTGGATGATCCATTCGGATGTAGAATGCGAAGAAGATCCTCAGTTTGTCTGATGATTTCATCTTACATCTGTTGACGACTATCGTGGTGAAAAGGTTCCATACAGATTGGCACCGGTCATGGTTGAATGCAATGGAAGGAAATTCAATCCGGATTTGGGATAAGCTGTATCGAGCAATCCTGATAATTCACTACTTAACCTAATCATCGGATATATCTTCCTCGCGATTATCGTAGTACCATGTAAATGGAGAATTACGATTTGCAATATCCTAATTGCTACTCTGTTCATACATTGGTTAATAACAAATAAAGGAGCGGACAAATGGTTATTCGTGAATCATCTGCAATTTGGAAGGGGTCCTTAATCGAAGGGGAAGGTAGTATGCGCCTGGGCTCGGGAGCATTCGAAGGGGCGTTCAGCCGGGTCTCACGCTTCGAAGATGGCCCCGGAACCAATCCGGAAGAGCTGGTTGGTGCGGCTCATGCGGGATGTTTTTCGATGTACTTCTCGTCGCTGCTATCCAAAGCGGGTCATGTCCCTACGCGTATTGACACCACTGCCAGAGTTCACCTGGGAGATGGTCCGAAGATCACATTGATCGAGCTTTCCACGGTGGGTGATGTGCCCGGAATAGATGAAAAAACATTCAACGAGTTGGCCAAACAGGCAAAAAAGGAATGTCCAATCTCCCAGGCGCTCGCGGCTGTTGAGATTCATCTGACTGCCAGACTGGCATGATCGGAATCTTCGTTGATTAATGGAGGTCGATATGACTGAGTTAGCGCTTCAACATTGCAGTCCGATAAAAGCGGACACTTTGATGCTAAAGGAAAGTGAAGTAAGTCAATTACTTAAAAACCTGGGAGGTTGGTCAACCTCTGAAAAGGGGGGTGAATTGCGCCTGGAAAAAACATTCAAGTTCAAAGATTTCAATCAAGCGGTGGCTTTCACCAATCTGATCGCGCAAGAAGCCGAGAAGGAAGATCATCACCCTGCCATTCTGACCGAATGGGGAAAAGTGACCGTCACCTGGTGGACTCACAGAATCCATGGTTTGCATCAAAATGACTTTATTATGGCAGCTAAAACCGACCATCTTTTTACCCGTACAGCAGAGGATTGATCCTTTTATACATTGAATACCCTAGATATTTAATGCATTAAAGTTTGGATTAGCGGATCGGTTGGATTTCGGACCACAATCCTCACTTAATGCTTGTTCCCCGGGTCATTTGGCTTATCATATTCTGGATGATGGCTAAGGCTATCCATGAATTAAGGTGGGATATATAATCAGACTAAGTTGAAATTTGACGTACAGCGTATTTGCCAGGGTCAATTGATAGCCGCATTAAGAAATGCATAAAGCTGACTCGCTCATCCATACCAAACTACATCTGCCTTTTACCAGGCCGGAATTGGTACCACGCCCTCGTTTGCAGGAACAGATCGCACGCGGACTGCGCGGTCCCCTTACCCTGATCACGGCTCCGGCTGGATTTGGCAAGACCACCCTGGTTGCATCCAGCATCCAGAATTGCGGCATACCTGTGGCGTGGTTGTCTCTGGATAAGGATGATAACCAGCCGGGGCGATTTCTGACCTATCTGATCGGAGCCATCCACCACTCGGATGAACGCGTTGGGATTGAAGCCTCCCCGCTTATGGCGGGATTGCAGCAAGTTTCTCATGAAGCAGTTCTGACCAGCCTGATCAATGAGCTCGTTAATATCCAAACGGAAATGGCGCTGGTATTGGATGACTATCAGGTGATCAGCAATCCGACAGCCCATGATGATGTGGCATTTTTATTGGACCATCAACCCGGGACATTCCACCTTATCATTGCCACCCGTTCGGACCCACCACTGCCATTGGCCCGCCTCCGAGCGCGCGGCCAAACGGTTGAACTCCGGGCGGTTGATCTTCGCTTTACCGAGGTGGAGGCGTCTCTCTTCCTTAAAGATGTGATGGGTCTCCCGTTGGATGAATCTTCCATCGCATTGCTTGAAGGACGAACTGAAGGCTGGATAGCCGGTCTACAGATGGCGGCGCTCTCGATGCGTGACCGCAAGGATCTGCCCCGGTTTATCGAGGGATTCTCGGGCACGAACCGCTACATCCTGGATTACTTGTTGGAAGAGGTGCTCGCCTGCCAGCCACCCGAGATCCAGCGCTTCCTATTATATACATCCATTTTAGAACGTTTCAATGCCCCGCTATGCGATACGGTGCTGGATCATGATGGTGAGATGCACCCGGAAGCACCATCCCGAGTATCATCCGCATCCGTCCTGGAGATGCTGGATCGTGAAAACCTGTTCCTGGTATCGCTGGATGATGAGCGTATCTGGTTCCGCTATCATCATCTTTTCGCCGATCTGCTCAGGTCACGGCTGCACCAAACCCAACCTGACTTGATAGCCCGCCTGCATTTGCTGGCTTCAACCTGGTTGGAGCAGAACGAGCTCATCCCCGAAGCCATCCAGCACCTTTTTGCCACCCATGAAGATCGTCTGGCAGCAGGTTTGATCGAACAGTATGGACCCAGTTATTGGGTGGATAGTGACCTTTCCGTAGTGCAAATGGCCGACAATCTGCCTCGGGAGATCCTCATCGAACGACCCAAGATCGGCCTTTACCTTTCCTGGTACCACATCAACCATGGAAAGATTGAAAAAGCCTATCCTTTATTATGTGACCTGGCACACCACCTGGCTGGAACCAGACCTGATTCTGACCAGCATTGGATATTGACCGTCGTCCGTCTGGCCCTGGCTTTTCTGACACCCCCGGACGCCTCCGGGATTGATCCACTTCCCGACAACCTGGAAATGGATGAGATTCCGGCCGATGATATGGTGATGCGGGACGTAGCTTCCATTTTGTACGGGATGGCTCTGGCGAGACGGGGAGAAAACGATCACGCCGCCGAGTTTGCGCTTAAGACGATGCAAAATGAGAAGATATTCTCTGGAACCCAATCCAACACGATCGGAGCGCCAACCATTCCCACGCTGGTTCCCTTTCTGGCTGCGATCTACATGTTCCAGGGGAAACTGCATGCTGCTGCTACCCTGTGTCAGGAATATCTGGAGCCGATCAAGGAAAAGGGAATCCGGATTTCCACTGCCGGAAACCTGGATGTTGTTCTGGGAGAGGTATTGTACGAGTGGAATTACCTGGAGGAAGCCGAGGAAACAATCCGGGAGGGACTGCGGGCAAACGAGCCCTGGGGAAATATCATGACGGATGCCTTTGGGATGCTCGCGCTGACGGTCGTCCTTCAAGCCAAGGCAGATTATGCCGGGGCGATGCAGATAGTGGGTAAATTTGAAAAGCGATTACAGGATCAATCGCGCCCCATTGAATTCGCGGAACCATTCAGAACTTTGAGAGTCCGCGTTCAGCTTGCCAGTGGAGATATTCAGGGCGCAGCCTTATGGGCGGATCAGATCATTCAATCGGATGATTTTGTTCACAATAAAGAGTATTACCGGCTTACCCTGGCTCGCATCCGTCTGGCGCAGGGCAGGCACGCCGATGCGGAGGAAATCTTAACCGGGATCCCGCATTCAGAAAAACACGGCAATCGGATCGCCAGTCGGATCGAATCCAATTTGCTTATGGCCGCTGCGCTTGCCGGGCAGCAGCGCTTGCCAGAGGCGTTCGCATTAATCGAAGCCAGTATTGCCCTGGCAGAACCTGACTTCTATATCCGAGTCTTTCTGGACGGAGGCGAAACCATTCGCGATCTCCTGTCCGCTTACACTCGGTCAGATACTCATCTTCACAACGAGTTTTGTCAGAGATTACTGGCGTCGTTTTCGCCAAAATCTGGAGTTAATCCTCCATCCAACCAACCTGCTGGAATGGCAGAACCTCTATCCGCGCGGGAACTCGAAGTCCTCCAGCTCATGGCTTTGGGCAGGACCAACCTGGAGATTGCCGGACAACTCATTGTGGCACGGGGCACCGTCAAAGCCCATGCGGCCAGTATCTTTCGAAAGCTGGCTGCCGCCAACCGGACAGAGGCAGTGGCTCGCGCCCGTCTGATGGGTCTCTTGTCCTAATCCCTTCCTTCCCATCAATAACCCATAAAAATAACCCCTGATTATCCCATTTGGCCGATGCGGGCTTATTCGCTTTGCATAGAATTAGTGTCTGTAAGAATATGACTGAGAAACGTGAGAAATTGACCATGAAAAAAGTTACCGGTTTCGTAGGCAGTGGACACAGACACAATACCCATAAGGCTGTCGTGCAGTTCATGCAATATCTTAAGGCTTTCGGGGATGTTGAAACTGAGATTTTGACCCTGAGCGATTACAAGCTCGGACTATGCCGGGGCTGCCGATTGTGTTTTGAGAAGGGTGAGGAATTCTGTCCGCTGAAGGATGACCGGGATGTGTTGTTAGCCAAGATCGACGCATCTGATGGTGTTGTTTTCGCCTCACCGAATTACTCCTTCCAGTTGTCTGGGATGATGAAGGCGTTCCTCGATCGGGTCGGTTTCATTTGTCACCGGCCGCGCTATTTTGGGAAAGCATTTACCAGCATTGTCACCCAGGGCTTCATGGGGGGTGGCAAGATCGTGGATTACTTCGACTTTCTCGCGAATCCGCTCGGATTTAATCCAGTGAAAGGAGTCAGTCTCACAACCCTTGATCCAAGGACCGAGAAGGCACAACGGAAGATCGATAAACAGCTTCAGAGTTTGAGCAAGCGTTTCCATGCGCGACTTCATCAACCGAAATACCCGGTACCACCGATAACCATGCTGATGGCTTTTCGGATGAGCCGGAGCACGATGATCGAACTCCTCGATGATCGAAGTCTGGATTATCGATATTATGCGGAAAAAGGCTGGCTCGATTTGGATTACTTCTATCCTGTTCAATTGGGATGGTTCAAGAAAGCGGCTGGGAAGCTCTTCGATAGATTGGCTCCGGCAATTCGTAACATGATTGGGTAGGGAGGACAAATATGCCTGAATATTACGAGATCAAAATAAAGGGTCACCTGGATGACCGCTGGTCAGATTGGTTTGCAGGTCTGAGGTTTACTCACCTGGAAGAAGATGAGACATTGCTTTGTGGTTCGCTGCCTGACCAGGCAGCCTTACACGGCCTGCTGGAACGAATCCGGGATCTAAATTTGACCCTGATCTCGGTCACCCGTGGCGGCGAATCAGTCCGGAGCACAAAGAAGGAATAAATACGTCAGAATTCAACCGTCCGCTCACTGACGATCCTTGATGGATAAATGGGTGAGGCTCAGAGTTGATCAAAATTATTCTCGTAAGAGAGCACATGGGTCCCTGTGACCCTGACCTAAAGGAGGTCAAAATGTCAAATGGTAAATGGTTACTCATTCGCGTGACAGATCTGAAAACCGGTGCGAGCAAAGCCAATGTTAAGATCCCGGTAAGCCTGGCCAGCTTTGGATTGAAGATGGCCACCAAGTACGCCCCCGAGAGCATCGAAGGCCTGGACATGGATGAGATCATCGCCGCGGCGAAAAATGGCGGCGAAGGCAAATTGGTGGACGTGGAAGACGAAGAAAAAGGCGAAAAGGTGGAGATTTCCGTCGAATAGCCAAATAGGATGGAGGATCCCTCAGGTCTGATGATCATTCGGGAAAAGGTTGGGGACATTACCGATCAGGCTGAGATCCACGTGGAGGGCGGCCAATACCGTCTACGAGGGAGAGAGAACGCCCTCCACGGCTCTCCATCATGTAAGGTAAGAATATTGCAGAAAGAAAAGTCGAGTGATAAATCTCATTTTGTCGCAAAAGGGTACGTGTATGGTCAGGCAGGGTTCTACTATCATGCGTTTTATGCTGCCATCTTCATTACATCCAAATTGGTCCCCCCTATGTAGTATGAAAAAAACGAGGTAAGAAATGTCTGAAACTCCAACCATTCCGCCATTCGTGAATAACACAATGAAATTTATGCTGCGATCCCCTTTTCATGGGATTGTCAGCAAGAGTGTACTTCTGATCTCATTCACCGGCTGCAGGAGCGGAAAGACATATACGACGCCCGTCAGCTATTCTCAAGAAAATGGGTTTGTATCTATCTTTACTCATGCAACCTGGTGGAAAAACCTTTGCGCCAATAATCAGGTCCGGTTGCTTATTCGAGGTCGTGTATTCCATGGAATGGGCGAGCCGGTAGAAATGGATAAGAAAGCCATTGCTTCCGGATTGACGGCACATCTGCGAAAAGTACCCAGTGACGCCCGCTATTATGGCGTTTCCTTCGACGCCGATGGAAACCCGAAACCGGATGAGATCCAAAAAGCCGTCCAGACGGTGGTGATGATTCGCGTTCATCTGAACCAGGCACCTGCAGTGCACGTATTGATCGAAAAGTAAGGAAAAGTATGGCTGAAATGATGTTGGATACTCAATTGGTTGCTCAAACTGCCCATTATGCAATGGGGACGGTCATGACCCATAAGGCTTATGGAATCTATGCTGAAAACAGCCTTGACGCCGTTTGTCATGAAGTGGCCAGGCTTGAAGATCTGTTGAGCCGCTTTTTACCCGACAGCGAAATCAGCCGGATCAATCTGTCGGCAGGGCTCAGACCTGAAAAAGTGAGCTTCGAAACCTTTGAAGTGCTGTCACTTGCGGCTGATTTCTCACGCTTGTTCCCCGGATGTTTTGATGTGACCATCGGTCCATTGGTCTCGCTTTGGAAGATGGGAAAAGATACATATTCCCAACCGGATGATTTTTGTATCAACCAGGTCCTATCCATGGTGAACGAGCAGGAACTGATCCTTGATCCATGGGAGATGACGGCTGAACTGGCTCATATCGGACAGTCCATTGACCTGGGAGGGATCGGTAAAGGGTATGCCGGCGACAAGGTCCGGGAGATTTACAAAAGATTCGGGATTGCTTCGGCCTATTCCAATCTTGGCGGTAATGTGATCACCATTGGGGCAAAACCTGACGGTAATCCCTGGCAAATTGGTATTCAACATCCCCGCAAGGATGACCAGATCATCGGATCGGTCCCTGTGGTCGACCAGTCGGTGGTTACTTCAGGTGATTATCAACGCTATTTTACAGACAACCTCGGGAAAAGACACCACCATATTCTGAATCCCAGAACCGGATACCCGGCAGAATTGGGGTTGATCAGTGTCTCGATCATCGCAGACAAATCGGTGACAGCCGACGCGCTATCCACCATGGTCTTCGTGGCCGGAATGGAAAAAGGGCTTGAAATAATGAGCTGCTTTCCCGGGACAGAGGCCGTCCTCGTGGATTCCGAATTAGGGGTTTACGCAACAAAGGGTTTGCAAAACCGCTTTCAGGGCAGCAAAGGCATAGATGTCATGATCCTGGCGTAGTCCTGAAGGAAAACGAATGTGTAAAACGGGCTGGTACAGACGAAAGATCATTATGTAGAAAAGGAAAATCACGTATGGCAACAAAAGGTAACCTTAACGAAACTGTAAAACCGAAAAAGAAAAGCTTCATAAAAGGCTGTGCGACGGTATTGCTGGTCATCTTCGCGATATTGGCCATTGCCGCGGCCATTGGCTGGTCATTTTTATCGAAGGAGCACAAAGAAGCGAAAAATTTGCCAATCAAAAATGTGAAATTTGATCAGGTGAAAGACGGTACCTATCATGGCGTCTATGATGGCGGCATGTACCAGTGGCGGATCAATGAATGTGACGTCACAGTGGCCAGTGGCCGTGTGACCGATATTCAATTGACCAAAAGCATTGATCTGAGCGCTGAAAACGCGGGGGCTGAGGAGCTTTACGCTCGAGTCATCCAGGCGCAATCCCTTCAGGTGGATACGATCAGCAGCGCAACCCTGACCGGTAAAGCATATCTGAAGGCGGTTGAAAACGCTCTCGAATTGGCTCAATAAGGATTCTGATCATCCACTCGCAGAGCTGCTACATGACAGACATCTCCTCTTCTGATCGGAAAAACGGTCTTGTTTATCTGCTGGATACTGACTATCATGTGCAATGTAATCATAATCATCTCGATTTCGTGCAGAGAATGACAAAAAATGAAAGAAGAATCAGTATGTTAAATATCTTGAAAAAACAAAACGAAATGACCATCGTCGGGCAGGGCGGCAAAATTATCCTGTTCACCCTGCCGTCATTGATCGCGGCTATTTTGGTCCACACCTACTATCCTCAAATTGCAGCCTTACCCGCAGGGATGGCTTTCCTCAAGCCAGTGGGATATGTCTTGCTGATCCCTGGTTTGCTTCTCTGGGGCGCAGCCATCATCCAATTGTTTAGCGGATTTTCCAAAGGGGAACTGGTGACCAGTGGTGCTTATGGTATTGTCCGCAACCCGATCTACTCCAGCGCGACCTTCTTTATCCTGCCCGCTGTTGCTTTGATGACGCTGACCTGGGTCTATTTTGTGGCTTCGATCTTCTTGTATGTGGGCGTCATGTTGTTCATTGGTACTGAAGAAAAGCAACTAACCGCCGCTTTTGGCAAGAGGTACGAAGAGTATCTGGCCAGGGTCGACCGCTTGATTCCATTCAAGAAGCCGTAAGTTTGGCAGATGATTCTCCACACAATTGGTTCCATGTGTGTGTGGTCTTGAGAACTGACTTTCAGAAATGGTACCGGTCAGCTCCATGTTCATATAGGATACAAATATGCTACCTCCGTTTTTGCGTCAACTCTTCTGGTTTCTGAACAAATTCTTTATGGTACCCATTTTCCGCCTGGGGATCGGACCATTTTTTGGAAACCCACTCTGGGGATACATGATGGTCTTGAAGACAACCGGTAGAAAATCCGGGAAGACCCGATGGTCACCGGTCAATTATGCCATCCAGAATGGGAATGTATATTGTATGGCAGGCTGGGGACATATCGCTGACTGGTATCGAAACCTGGTAGCGAGCCCCAAGATCGAGGTCATCCTCCCGGGAAGGGCGATCGCAGGTGTGGCGGAAGAAGTGAACGAACCCACGGAAAGAATTGCCATGCTGCGGAAGGTGTTGATCGCTGGAGGTTTCGCGGGATTTCTGCTGGGAGTGAACCCTTTCACCGCTACTGATGATAAGTTGGCAGAAAAAACGGTGGGTATTCCGTTGATCCGAATCAGACCGGACGGGATAGGAACGGGCGCAAGTGATCCGGGCGGCTGGCTTTGGATTCCGGTATTGATCGTGATCATCTATCTTAGTTTGAAATGAACGCCATGGAATTGATCGTGTCCGATGAGTAAAGAAGATATGGTATGCAACGATTGGACGGCAGGATGAGATGTAATTATTGGTTCACCATTTGATGGCGTCTGATCTATACTGGAGATATCAGATTGGTATCCCAGGGCACAGCAGGCAAAGGTTCTCTGAAAAATAGAAAGGATCAGGAAATGGAAACGAAAGTTCTGGTTACCTACGCTTCAAAGTATGGTGCTACAAAAGAAATTGCCGAAAAGATTGGCGAAGTGTTTCATCAGGCTGGTCTGCAAGCGGACGTGTTGCCCGTAGACCGGGTTCATGATCTCAACCCCTACGGGGCTGTCGTCCTTGGCAGCGCGCTTTATATTGGGAAGTGGCAGAAAGACGCAGTAACCTTCTTGAAAGCCAACGAGAAAACCCTGACAGATCGGCCGGTCTGGCTGTTCTCGAGCGGACCCACCGGCGATGGGGATCCGGTCGCCCTGGTGGAGGGTGTGCGCATTCCTCCGGAATTAAAGCCGGTTACCGACCGCATCCAACCCCGCGATATGGCTGTCTTTCATGGGTATATCAATCCACAGAAGATGAACTTCATCGAAAAGTGGGCGATCAAGAACGTGGTTAAAAAACCATTTGGCGACTTCCGCGATTGGAAGGCAATCGCAGCCTGGTCCGGCGGGGTTGCCGAAACGATAAAGGGGTCGTAGTCCTCTCAGATAAACAGTAATTGTGCATGACTTGAAATGAGAAGACCAGGCATCTTTTTGTATTGGCCTGGTCTCCGCTTACCACAATCCGGAACGTCCTCGGGCAACTTGCCGGGGACGTTCCGGTTATACTTACCCATCCTGATAGGCTATGTGTTCATGGCGAATGCTGAGTGCCTGGCGGATTGTCAAAAAGGGACGACCGTTTGGATTGGTGATTGGATAGAGAGTCGATCCTTGCCTTTATCAACAGGTGGATAATCAGGTAAAATTGGATCGAAACGGAGTACACAATATGAAGTTGAGAGCATTCATTCTGATCTTATTCCTGGCAGTTGCCAGTTTTGGGCTGATCGGTTGCGGCGTTGCCGAGACAGCTTTACCCACCATCACACCCACCGAGACGCCAAGCTATGAAATAACCACCGCCACGCCGGTCACTCCGACGGCGACCGTCACCGAAACCCCCACTGAGACGCCCACAGAAACACCCACCCAGGCGCCGCCGACTGAGACTCCCACCATCACCCTCACGCCCGATCTGAATGTGACCTTGACGCCCACTCTGGGCGCCAAACCCCAGGTAACGGCCAGGTCGGATACAAATTGTCGGAAGTCACCTGATGTGAAAGGCGATGTGTTGGGATTTTTCTTACGCGGGCATTATTTCGAAGTGATCGGACGGGACCAATATGACGCCTGGGTGCTCATTCCCAATCCGACCAACGATTGGGACCCCAATTGTTGGGTCTGGCTCGGCAACACGGATCTGGTTGGGGACTTGAAAACAGTACCTGTCTGGACAGACGATTAACCAGGGATAAATTTCATTACCCAATATTGCCGATTTACCATACCTGTTTATACACAGGTAATTTTGTTTCCACCAAGAATTGAACAATCCTAAGCGTTTTTACTTACCAAGATCAGGATAGTGTTGATCAAACGGAATGGATTTTCTGGCGGGATGACAGATTGTACCAGATATAAAATGCCCGTCCGATAAAACCCAGGTAAACCAGCATCCCTGCCATCGCCATGATCACCGCACCGACCTGTTGGTCCATCATCGGAGTGAAACCTGAAAAGATGAGTGGAGCGTTGGCATATTTCAGATAGATGACTTTGGGAGCGAATACGAGAATGCCACCCAGGATCGTACATGGAATTGAGGCAAAAAAAAGATAAAGGATCTGTTTCGGGTAGGCAAGATGAGGGAGCGTTGTACTCTGGCTCAAGATGGGCCACCAGAAAATGGTGGCGGTGACCATAAAACTCAGATGCTCCACTACATGGAGGGATTCGTTTTCCAGGGCGGCATCATAGATCACTGGAAGGTGCCAGACTGCAAACACCAGGTTATACAAACTGAAGGCGATCAGCGGATTGGTGATCAGTCTGGCAATGTTTTTGACTGTAAGATTGCGCAGGATAAATTCAAACAACCAGGCTGGTACGCCGGCCAGCAGGAGAGTAGGCACCACCATCGTCATCAGGGTGTGTTGGATCATATGAGCCGAGAATAGGTATTCGTCACTCAGCGCATCGAGAGGGGAAACAAGGGCAAGAAACAAAACAATGGATCCCAGCAGAAAATTGGCTACATTCCTGGGTTGGACAGGCTGAGATGCTGCGATCCGTTTTCGCAGAGGCCCAATTGCGTATAGATAGATCGCAACCAGGCACAGTACACCGATCACAACGCTTGGGTAAAAATTCCATTCCAATAAAGGCATGATTGTCTCTCTGCCTTTATTATAGGTATTAATTGAGATTTATCGAACTATCTGAAATGCAACTCTTCAGGTGACCCTTGTCAACCCGCATCAAAAAAAGTATCCTGCATGATTTCGCAGTATGGAAAGGAAGGTTTATGCATCCAGAAGACGTGGACCAAACAAAAGAATGAGCGAAAAGATCAGAATACCACCCATGAGAATGCCAAACAGAAATATATACCGGTATATAGGCCGGTCTGTTTTCAGGTGCATGAAATACATGGCAACCAGACCCGCTTTTGCCAGCGCAATGGGGAGTAACACCAGTATGCGGGGAAGCGGGAGATAGGTTACCCCAACTTCCAAGGCGGTCAGGGCTGTCAATGCCGCAAAAATAGCGACATAATTCGGATGTTTTGTTAGTGGCGGGTGTTCAGCATTCATATCTACCTCTAATAAACCAATAAGATAAACAATGTCTACATAATCATACCCATAATTTGATCCGAGACATACTGGATGTGAAATGATCCATTCAAACTTATGAATGGATCAACCGTACAAAATTCACGAATATGAAACCTAATTAGAAGAGATACACGATGGTAAAAATGAGGATCCACACCAAGTCCACAAAGTGCCAGTAAAGTCCGACCAACTCGACTGATTCATGTTTTTCAAGGGTAATTCCGCCTGTGATCGATCGTGCCAGGACAAAACCAATCCAAATGACGCCGGCCAACACATGCGCACCATGAAGTCCGGTCAGAGTAAAAAACGATGCTCCAAACAAATTAACGCTGAGCGACAGCCCGTTCTCGGCAAGCGAGGTGAATTCATACATCTGTCCGCTTAGAAAAGCCAGATCCTAAACCATAGTGGCCGCCAGTAAACCTGCATCCGGCGGACTAATCCACCCGAATAGCAGCCAATGCCAGATACCATGGTCAGGCTGCTGCAGATCAAAACAAAAGTATTCACTGCGGTTAAGGGAATATCCAGAACCTGTTGGGGAAATGGTCCAGTGATGCTTCGCCCGCGCAGGACAATATACGTAACGATCAATGCTGAGAAAAAAACGACTTCTGACCCGATCAAAATCCAGATCCCCAGTTTCTGATTGTCAATTCCCTGGGAGATATCCGGTTCAGTCTCGTGTGGTGAGGTTATATCTGTCATGATATTCTCCTCTTTTTCCCATTCTTTTGACAAACTTGCATGGGGCCTTATCTAGGCTCACGGAACCATCCAATGATCCCATAGAACATGATAGCAATACCCAACCCGGAGACTAGATAGGTATAAATCAAACCATAACATGCCACCATCAAGCCAAACCCGATGATGATGGGGTAGTATGAACCGCCGGGCAGATGTATGGCGGTTTCATTTTCCGGATCAAGTCTGTTTGCGAAAGGTCCATACCTTTCGCTTCATCGCGAAAATACTTGAAATCCCAAAATGGTCGGCGGGTATAAACCACCGGAATGATCAGCGAAATTGTATTCAGGGGCAGGTGAAGTCGTTGTCCACTCCAGGGTTTGGGCATCCCATGGATCATTTCCTGCAGGCTTGCCATTACGGAGGGATCGGAAAATATTGATGATAAATATCCAGATCGATATGGAGAGGACAAATGCCCCGATTGTGGAGATGAGATTGAGAGTATCCCAACCCTGATTCCCGGCATAGGTAAACACCCGCCGTGGCATCCCCAATAGCCCCAGGATATGCATGGGGAAAAATGTCAAATTGAAACCGGCGAACATGGTCCAAAAGTTCCAGTTGCCCAATTTTTCACCCAGCATCCGTCCAAACACTTTTGGGAACCAATAATAAATCCCGGCAAATATTGCCAGCATTGTCCCACCGAAAAGAACATAATGAAAATGACCGACCACATAGTATGTGTCCTGAACCTGTAGGTCGATCGGAACGATGGCCAGTGAGACTCCGCTCAATCCTCCAACGATGAACATGGCAATAAAACCTGTGGCAAACAACATGGGGGTTTTGAAGCTGAGCTTTCCGCCCCACATTGTGGCGATCCAGTTGAAGATCTTCACCATTGTGGGAACCGCAATGATCATGCTGTCGAAAGCGAAAACGGCATCAGCAATCGGGCTGAGCCCGACAGCAAACATATGGTGTGCCCAGACTGTGAATCCCAGGAAACCAATGGCAATGCCCGAGAAAACAATCGCGCCATAGCCGAAGATTGGTTTGCGGGAGAATACCGGCACGACTTCTGAGATGATCCCGAATGCCGGGAGGATAAGGATGTACACTTCAGGGTGACCGAAGAACCAGAATAGATGCTGCCACAACAATGGATCTCCGCCCTGCGTTGCCACAAAGAATGGGGCATTGAAATTCCTCTGTAAGAATAATCAGGATCGCATCCACGGTTAAACTTGGCATGGCAAAGATGATCAGGAAGGAAGTCACCAGCATCTGCCAGACATACAGGGGCATCTTAAACAGGCTCATCCCCGGAGCCCGTCATATTTAATATCGTGACAATGAAATTGATCGAGCCGATGGTTGATCCCAGGCCGGTCATAAAATGCCTAATATCCAAAAATCGATGCCGTGGGATGGGAGAAAATTCTTTCGCGGTCAGAGGTGCATAAGCAAACCAGCCCGCATCAGCAGCACCTCCCAGAAAGAAAGAGCTATACATGAGCAATCCGCCAAACAGGAAAAACCAATAACTCAAGACCATTCAGTCGCGGAAAAGCCATGTCCCGCGCACCGATCATCAGCGGGACAAAATAATTCGCCAGACCAGCCAGGAGAGGCATGGCGAGAAGGAAGATCATCGTTGTTCCATGCATGGTAAAGATCTGGTTATAGGCTTCCGGGGAGAGGAATGTATTATTGGGCTGCCCAATTGAATGCGGATCAGCATGGCTTCCACGCCCCCGACCAGGAAGAAAATCAATGCTGTGACGATGTATAGAAGACCGATGTCTTTATGATTGGTGATCGTAAGCCAACGGATGATCGGATACTTCTTCAATTTAGGTACTGGGGCAGCATCGGCAATTGATTGCATGATCCCTCCAGGAAATTGATTTACCCAAGTTTGGTAGATCAATTGGTACTGTGCAAATTTATTTTAGACTTTCCAGAAACGCAACCAAAAGTTGTAATCTCGCTGTCAGATGAGCTCAATGTTGGCATCTTTACCCCCGGTTTTACTCGGATCTGGATCTTCCAGCCATTTGGTCAGGTTTTCTGGGGTGTTGGTCAGAACAGCCCCACCAATATCCTGCCGGCTTCCCAGGTGGGTTAAATTTGGTCCTAAGATACCTACAGCTTCGGTACCATTGATGGTGTGGCATAGCGCACATTCCGTTTAGGAAAGCATCTTCTCCCTTCGGCATCTTCCCCGGTAAGGCTGGGGATGGAGGCTTGCTGCTGACGAACCCAGGTAGTGTAATCCTCCAGTGACTCCACAACCAGATCCAACCGCATATGAGCATGTTCTGTGCCGCAGTATTCCGAACATTCGCCAACATATCGGCCGAGTTGGGTTGGTTGAAACCAGGTTTGGTTGATATGCCCGGGTATGACATCGATCTTCCCACCCATTTGCGGGACCCAAAAACTATGGATGACATCAGCTGAATCCACCGAAATAAAAACCAAAGAATTGACCGGAACGTGCATCTCCTGCGCTGTTGTGATATCCAAGTCGGGATATCGAAATTCCCACCACCATTGGTGTCCAGTCACGTTGATATTGACGACCTGATTATCAGGTGGGACTAGAGACGGTCGATTCTTGATTGCCCATAATGTGGAGACAGTAAAAATAAAAATCATCAAGAGTAGAACGGCAGGTACGATCGTCCAGACTACTTCGAGGACTCGATTCCCTTCGATCTGCTTTGGAAGGGTAGCTTTAATTAATTGAGTACCGTCTTTATGCCTGAAACGGAAGAGGGTAAAAAGTAGAAGCCCTTCAACAATGATAAAACCCAGCCCGGCCACTCCTGAGAATCCCCACATGAGGTCGGTGATCGCTTTGGCGCTCGTTGAGGCAGGGGCAATGATGGAAGGCGAGCGGGAACATCCGGTCAGGATGAATGGAAGAAGAATGGCTGTCAGTTTACCAAAACTTCGGTTCAGATGCATACGATTCCTTCCGTACTAATTGTACGAGTTTCAATCCTGGTTAACTGATGCTTTGTTGATAGATTTAATTGTATCCCAATCTCAGATCGAAGCATCACCTGCGATCAGAAATGTATGGTTACAAATACAAGATCTTTCCGCTGCCTGAGGAACTCTCAACCTTCCCCAGAAGTTAGGAACAGGCAGGGGGCTGTGATATATTGAAAAGTGAAAGGCTGTACCAGGTTACCATTATTTTCTGACGGATTGAAATTTGCTTCACGTACAGTGATCGGGGATGTAATGCATGAAAGATGTCCACCAGAAGATTGAGGACACACAAGACAAACCAAATTCGTCCATGGAACGATCGCGGTTCAACTATTCCAGGTTTTTTCGTTGGGCAATCGTCCTGGTGCTTTACCTGATTGTCTTCAGCCTGCTTGACCGACTTACCCGAATTCTTGAATTATTCCCAGGTGTGGTAGCCTGGTATCTCCCCGACGGACTAAGTCTCGCATTCCTCCTGACATTTGGTGTGGGATTTGTGCCTGCGCTTTTCGTCGCATCATTGATCAGTAGTCTGCTCATTTTCCAGTTCTCAACCCCAATTTATCCATTCTAATCTGGGCGGTCATTCTTCCTGTTGTGTTCGGAATAGATGCCTGGGTCTTACGTCGCCGGGTGGGTATTGACCCACAATTGAAAAACCTGCGCGACTCTGTCTGGCTGATCCTTTCTTCAGCGGTTGTAACCACGATTCTGGCCTTCATTTCGATTTCTGCGCTGGTCAATTATAAAGAAATTCCTGCTTCTGAATTTACCCACTCATTTGTCCATTGGTGGATAGGGGAAATGATTGGTATCTTGGTATTAACCCCATTCCTGTTGATCCATGTCATGCCCATGGTGAAACGATTTCTCGATGGCGAATGGGTAATTTCAAGGGAAAGAGTTCGGTTTCACCAACCATCTCTTCAGGTAATTGGGCAGATCATTAGCATTCCCCTCGTACTTTATCTGGTTTTCGACGTACCGGCATTGGCGGATTTCCATCCATTCTATTTAATTGCCGGACCGCTCATCTGGATTGCTCTGACCCACGGATTTTCAAAGGTCAGCCTGGCCAATGTAGTGATGGGTTTTGGAATAATCCTGTCCATCTGGCTGTATGATTTCGACACAACCGATTTGGGAGAATTCCAATTTCTGATGTTTGGGATCTTTATCACTTCGCTAATGGCCGGGGCAATCGTCAGCAACCAAAAACGGACCGAGGAAGAACTTCGTCAAAGGGAAATCTACCACCGGGCGCTGATTGAAAACGCACCGGATGCGATCACCCTTGTGGGGAGTGATGGATTGTTGAAATATATCAGCCCATCCACCCATCGAATTTTGGGGTATAACCCGGAGGAACAGATTGGCACAAATCCTTCCGATCTCACTCACCCCGATGATTTGCCTGGATTACTGACCTTATTGAGTGACTTAAGCCAAAAACCGGGAGCCGTCGTCATCACTCAGTATCGTTTTCAACATCGCGATGGATCCTGGCGGTGGTTGGAAAGTACCATCACTAACCAGTTGAGTGATCCAAATATACGCGGATTTGTTTTCAATTACCGGGATATTACAGAACGCAAGCAAGCGGATGAAGCATTGCAGAAAAGTGAAAAACGCTTCAGGGCACTGGTCGAACATAGCATGGAAGAAATTTCGCTGGTTGACCCGGATGGTACGCTGACCTACGAAAGTCCCAAACTCGCGCCGACCGCTTGGTTATCCTCCCAACTCGTTTGTTGGCAACAATTTATTTGAACTTTTTCATCCGGATGATCGGGAAGCCGCAGCCCGCCTGTTGGAAGATGCCGTAAAGAATCCGGGAAGCGTTATGAAGCGTTGTTCCGTTTCGGCACCAGGATGGCTCCTGGCGTTGGATGGAAGGAATATCTAACCAATCTGTTGGATGATCCAGCCGTTCATTCGATGGTGATCAATTATCGCGACATCACAGAGCGAAAACAGTATGAGCAGGAAATCATCAATCTGGCGAAGTTCCCTTCAGAAGATCCACACCCAATATTACGGTTAAGCCAGGACGGCATCGTCATGTATGCCAATCCGGCAAGCAATATCTTCATGAAGAATTGGGGATGCGAGGAGGGCGGAATCGCTCCATCATTCTGGCGTGAGCTGGCTGCGCAAGCCCTCGTGAGCAAAGAAAATCAAAAATGTAGATTTTGAGTGCGACGGAAAGTACTATGCGATGACTGTCGCACCCATCCCCGAGTCGGGTTACGTGAACCTGTACGGGCACAATATCACCGACCGAAAACTTGCTGAAGGAAAAATGAAAATCAGCAATGAAGAACTCTCGATGTTGTTTGCGCTTTCCCGTTCCCTGGCAGAAACGGATGACCTGGATGAAATTCTCACACCTGGTGAATTGCCATGCCGTCGAGAGTGTTCACTCCACCTTCTCAAGAATTGCCCTTTTGGATGGGAGACAATTATGTTATTCGAGGCGCATACCCTCTTCGGCCTCTCGACCATGACCTTCGGATCGGTGACAGTAATCCGGTTATCTCGATTCCTTACTCACAGCAAATTCTTGAAAGGAACATGCCTTTAATACTTCACGCCGATGATCCGAAGATCAGTGCTGAAGACAAAACGGCACTCCTTTTGGATTTTGCCCAAACTCTTTGCCTCATACCACTCAGAGTGAACGATAGCTCCTCGGTCTCAGGAAAATTAATCGGGTTTGCTAATGTTGGGTGAAGTGAGAAAGGAAGGCAGAGAGCCATTCACGCCAGAAAAGATACGCCTGGCGCAAGCGATCGCAGACTCTGCAACGATCGCCATTCGGCGTAACCTGCTTCATGATCAGACAGAGCGTCATTTACAACAATTGACTGCCCTGAATGAGATTGACCTGGCCATCATTTCCAGCTCAGGTATGGTTTTCAGTATGGGGGTGTTGCTGCTGCAAGTCCTTGAGAAACTAAAAGTAGATGCTGCAGACGTGTGGTTGTTTAACCCCGCCACGCAATCGATTGAATATGTAGCAGGTCGCGGATTTCGCACCTCGACTTTCGAGAACGCAGAACCTTTGCGTCTTGGGGAAGGGTATGCCGGTAAGGCTGCACTCGAACGTCGAACAATCCATGAACCGAATCTGATGGCATCTGTTGAACATCCTCGTTTCAAAAAAGCACTCGCAGCGGAACCATTCAAGAGCTACTACGCCATTCCGCTGATGGTTAAGGGTCTGGTTAAAGGGGTGCTTGAAATTTTCAATCGAGCTGAATTTTATCCAACAGAAGAATGGTTGAATTTTCTTCAGGCGCTTGCCAACCAGGCAGCCATTGCCATCGATAATTCCTCACTATTTACTGACCTGGAACGCTCCAATATCGAGCTTTCGCAGGCGTATGATGCCACCATCCAGGGTTGGTCGCGAGCGCTTGATCTGCGCGACAATGAAACCGAAGGCCATACCCTGCGTGTGACAGAGGTGACGATGATGGTCGGACGTCAGTTTGGCCTGTCCGAGGATGAGTTGATGCATCTCCGCCGAGGAGCTCTTCTGCACGATATCGGGAAGATGGGCGTTCCGGATCGAATTCTGTTAAAGCCCGGGCCGTTGACTGATGAAGAATGGATCATTATGAGAAAGCATCCCATTTTTGCCTATGAGTTGCTTTCTCCCATCGAGTACTTAAAGCCCGCGCTGGATATACCGTACTGTCACCACGAGAAATGGGATGGATCCGGGTATCCCCGCGGATTGAGCGGAACCCAGATCCCGTTTACCGCTCGAATTTTCTCGGTGATCGATGTCTGGGATGCGTTGACATCTGACCGCCCATACCGGAAAGCCTGGCCTGAGGATAAGGTATTCGAATATATCCGCTCGCTGTCTGGAATCCAGTTTGATCCCCAGGTCGTGCAGATTTGCCTGGAAGAGGGTTTGCTGAAGGGCTATTCGAAAACCCAGACCCAGATGGAACTCGTGCAATGGTCTGAAAAGTATAGTGTTGGCGTGAGTGAGTTGGACAGACAACATCAACAATTAATTCAATTATTGAATCGCCTGATCTCAACTACGGGAACCATCAGTACTCACTCTGAAACGATCTCTGATATTCTGCGGGAGATGACTGATTTCGCCAGAACCCACTTCAAAGCTGAAGAGCGGTTGATGAAAGCGTATGGTTATCCTGGGCTGGAAGAGCAGAAGCGGCTGCATGCACAATTCCGCAAGAAAACAGCGAGTTTTACCAAGGGGGCAGAACGAGGGGATGAACAAATTCCGCAGGAATTGTTGGAGTACCTGATTGATTGGTTGACACACCACATCCTCGAGAAGGATATGGCTTATAGATCGTTTTTCCAGGATAAGGGCGTTATGTAACCCGCGATTGGCAACGGATACGAATTAATGAGAGCGCCGGCAGATTAATCAAAGGCCCGCTCATGGAAATACCCAGTGATGGTGCAACTATAGATTAATCTTTTTCAAATCGGATAGTGGTCCAATATCCAACGCCATTATTGCGCATAGGGAAAGCAAGCGAATTAGAATTTCTCTCATCAAGTATACGAAAATCGTTCCGATACCTTCTATGGTGCTTCAAGAAGGTTGATAATTTCTGTTATTCGCGTATGATTTAATCAGGCATTGGATATAAAAAAGATAGTCGACAAATGTTGTAATCGTTCTGGCACGGGGGAATGAATACCAAAACCACAATTTTCATCGCGCTCTCTTCGCAGTTGAAAGGAGGTGATTTTATTCTTTCGATCAAATCCTGTACTCATCGAAAATAATCTAGCCACTAATTTCAAGGAGAAATGAGATGTCTAACAGACGAATGAATTTGATTGGGATCTTTATAGTGCTTGTTCTGGTTCTATCTGCTTGCGCGCCGGCTGCAACTCCCGCAGCCCCTGCCAAACCTGCTGCCCCGGCTGTGCCCGCCGCTCCTGCTGCGCCCGCAGCTCCAGCCGCACCAGCCGCGCCTGCTGAAGGCGGAGAAGTGTACTACCTGAATTTCAAGCCGGAAGTATCCGAAATTTACACCAAGATCGCAGAAGCGTATAAGGCGGAAACCGGTGTCACGCTGAAAGTCGTCACAGCGGCATCAGGGACCTATGAGCAGACCCTGAAATCAGAGATCGCCAAATCTGATGCACCTGTTCTTTTCCAGATCAATGGACCTGTTGGGTACGCAGCCTGGAAGGATTACACGGCGGATCTGAAAGATACGGATTTGTACAAACACCTGACCGATAAAACGATGGCGGTCACCGATGGCGATGGTGTCTATGGTATTCCGTATGTCGTTGAAGGTTACGGGATCATCTATAACAACGCCATCATGACGAAGTATTTCGCCACCGCTGGCGCCAAAGCCGCGAGCATGGACGAAGTAAACAATTTCGCCACGTTGAAAGCGGTTGTTGAAGATATGACTGCCAAGAAAGACGAATTGGGGATCAAGGGTGTCTTCTCCTCCACCTCCCTGAAACCAGGCGAAGACTGGCGCTGGCAGACACATCTCGCCAATGTCCCGGTGTTCTATGAGTGGCGTGATAACAAGATCAGCCTGGCGAGCTGATGCAACCAAGGAGATCACCTTCCAGTATGGCGAAAACTTCAAGAACATCTTTGACCTCTACATCAACAACTCCGTGACCGATCCGAAGTTGCTAGGCAGTAAGAGCGTGGATGATTCCATGGCCGAATTCGCTCTAGGCCAATCCGCGATGGTGCAGAACGGCAACTGGGCCTGGGGTCAGATCTCGGGCGTGGATGGCAATACCGTCATCGCTGAGGACGTAAAATTCCTGCCGATCTACACAGGGATGCCGGGTGAAGAAAAGCAGTCGATCTGCGTTGGCACCGAAAACTTCTTCGCCATCAATTCGAAAGCCTCACCTGAGAAGCAGAAACTGGCTGCCGATTTCATCTACTGGCTGTACAGCAGCCCGACCGGTAAGGCATTCGTCACCAATGATCTGAAATTCATCGCTCCCTTCGACACGTTTACCGAAACCGAGAAACCGACAGATCCTCTGGCGAAAGATTTGCTTCGCTATACCAGTAATACGGATCTATACAATGTGGCCTGGAATTTTGTCAAATTCCCGAACCAGACCTTCAAAAATAACTTTGGAGCCGCATTGCTGCAGTATGCCCAGGGAACCATGGAGTGGGCTGCGGTCAATCAGTTGGTCATCGATCAATGGAAAATTGAAAGCGGTAAATAAACTTATAGTAACTCGTTTCGCACATCACCCCGCGCCAATCCGGGTGCGGGGTGATGTGGAATGTTGATGCGTACTCATTTTCCGGCGGAGGAAAATCACTATGCAAAAAATGCCGAAAAAGTATTATGCTTTCTTCACCCTGCCAACGATCATTGCTTTTTTGATCGCTTTTTTGATCCCGTTTCTGTTGGGCATTTATCTCTCCTTTACCAGATTTACCACGGTGACCAATTCTGAATGGATTGGTATCGGGAATTATATTCGCGCTTTTGCCGATGATAGAGATTTTCTGAATGCGATGATTTTCACCGCCAAGTTTGCTGTGGTTTCGGTGGTTCTGATCAATGTGATTGCCTTCTTCCTGGCGCTTCTTCTCACCCGCAAGATCAAGGGGACGAATGTTTTTCGGACGGTATTCTTCATGCCCAATCTGATCGGCGGGATCGTACTCGGATATATCTGGCAGTTACTGATCAACGGTGTCCTGATCAATTTCGGCGTGGATATCACCTACAGCGCCAATTATGGTTTTTGGGGACTGGTTGTGCTGATGAATTGGCAGATGGTCGGATATATGATGATCATCTATATTGCCGGCATTCAGAGCATCCCCACCGAATTGATCGAAGCGGCAACCATCGACGGAGCCAATGGTTGGCAAACCTTAAAGAGCATCATCATCCCCATGGTGATGCCGGCGGTCACCATTTGCACCTTCCTGACTGTGACCAATTCATTCAAGCTCTTTGACCAGAACCTGGCGCTGACGGGTGGCGCGCCTGGCAGGGCGTCAGCCATGCTGGCGCTCGATATTTTCAATACTTTTTATGGCCGAAATGGTTATGAAGGTGTCGGTCAAGCCAAGGCAGTGATGTTCTTCATCATTGTTGGGGTCATTGTGGGCATGCAATTGCTTCTTACCAGAAAGAGAGAAGTGGAAAACTGATGAACACCAAGAATCGTCTTCAAGAGAACATCATATTCATCTTTCTGTTTATTCTGGCCATCCTGTTCCTGACGCCCATCCTGTTGGTCTTGATGAACTCATTCAAAGGCAGGTTTTTTATTTCCGATACGCCCTTTGCTCTTCCAGACGCACAAACGTTTGCCGGGGTAAAAAACTATATTAGTGGTGTCGCGAAAACCGGTTTTATCCCCGCATTTGGTTATTCGTTGTTTATTACCGTGTTCTCCGTGGGCGCCATTGTGCTCTTTACCTCCATGACCGCCTGGGCGATCACCCGGGTTAAATCGCAAACTCAGCACAATCATTTATTTCCTGTTGGTATTTTCTATGATCGTTCCATTTCAGATGGTCATGTTTACCATGTCCAAGATGGCCAATATCCTGCGGCTGGATAATCCGATCGGAATTATTGTGATCTACCTTGGGTTCGGGGCCGGATTATCCGTATTTATCTTCAGTGGCTTTATCAAAACCGTACCGGTTGAAGTCGAAGAAGCGGCCACGATTGACGGATGCAATCCGATACAGACATTCTTTTTGGTTGTATTGCCAATTCTCAAACCGGTGATGATCACCGTTGCCATTCTGAATACCATGTGGATATGGAATGATTATCTGCTCCCATATCTCGTGATAGGCAGTAATTATCGAACGATCCCGATTGCCGTCCAATACCTGCAGGGAGGATATGGCAGCAAGGATATGGGCGCCAGTATGGCCATGCTGGTTCTGGCCATTGTTCCGATTGTGATCTTCTATTTGACCAGCCAAAAATATATCATCAAGGGTGTGGCCGCCGGTGCGGTGAAGGGTTAGTCTTGTATACAAGGGGAGAATAAGACCAAGAATTGAAAATGCTGTACCAAATATCACAAAGAGCTGTCCGTAAATCCAACGGCACAGCTCGTTTTATTTGTTTTCTCGAAAAGACTTGAATATTTCCACCAGGTTTTCAGGCGATTCCGTTTTACTGATCCATATCCTTTTGGGGATCACTCCGGTTATCAGGGAAGTGTGATGGATCGGGAGGGAGACCAGACAGACGATCTTATTCACATGTGATTCGATGGATTAATGGATACAGTCTTTAGAGCTGGAAGTAGTCATCTGGCGAGGGTTATTTTGGATGATCTATGTGTGACGGATGCTGCTTACCTGTGAGTACACAATTCATCCCACCTCAGTATCGTCCGATGACAGTGTGGAACCCAGGAAAATATTCACAATTTTCGGGTCAAAGTGACTCCCCGCCAGCGATTGGATATGGGCGCGCACTTTTGATTTCGACCAGGCAGGTCGATAAGGGCGGTCTGAAAGTAAGGCATCCCATACATCCAATATCATAAATATCCGCGCAGCCAGGGGGATTTGTTCGCCTTTTAATCCGCGCGGATAACCGGTGCCGTCCCATTTCTCATGGTGGCAGTACGGGATATCCAACGCGTCACGCAGATACCGGATCGGCGAAAGCATTTCATAAGCTAAATTTGGGTGCTTCCTCATAACCACCCATTCTTCGTCTGACAGGGGTCCGGGTTTTAAGAGGATGCTGTCTGGTACACCTACCTTGCCGATGTCGTGAAGCAGTGCCCCCCAGCGGAAGTTCATTAGATCTTCCTTGGGATATCCGCACAGGCTTGCCAATTCCAGGGCATTTTCAGCCACCCTGGAAGAGTGCCCCTCAGTCTCATGGTCACGCAAGTCGAGCGCCCGTGACCAGCCTTCGATGGTCTCATCATATGCCAGGGATAGGTCTACATTTGATCGTGCTAATCCTTCAAATAAGGATGCATTGTCGATCGCGATGGCTGCACGCTCTGCCAGAGTCCTTAATGAATCAAGCCAATCATCATCCGTGTGCAATGGCTCCCGATTGAATAATTCCAATACGCCTTTGATCTGGCCTTTCGAGATCAACGGCGCCCCAAAGTATTCAACAAAGCGTTCCTCATCCAACCTCGACGTCAGTAGAGCATTCGTGGGCTCCTGCAAGTTGGAAACGTGGACAATGGTCCGCTTCAGGGCTGCCTGCCCTGCATGACTTTCGCCTAAACGTAAACGGGTCCGTTCAACCGCTTTTGTATGAAAGCCATCTCCCGCGGCGAACTCGAGCACCTGGGTGGAAGAATCATAGATGAGGATATTGGCCGCATCCAGATGCAGATGCTTGATCACCTGAGAAAGGACGATCTTGAGACTGGTATTCATGTCAAAACTGGATGTGATAGCCCTGTCAATTTCAGTCAACGAGTTGAGGAACATTAATCGGCGTTCTGTTTCATCGCGTAACTGCATTCGCCGGATGGCAGATGCTGCTTGTTCGCCAATACTCTTGAGTTGTTGGAGAATCCTGGGTGAGTCAGGTTCGCGATCCTCATTTCTGGCTTCGCCAAGCATCAATAAGCCGATGATTGACCCATTCTGGTCTCCGATTCTTCCAACCTGTAGTGTAGTAATCACGAGAGTTTGAACATGATCCAATAATAATGTTCTTGATTCCTCCCCACTGATCCTTGGATCACCTCTGTGAAGTACTACTGGTTCATCCGTTTGTAGAATTTGTTGGCAGAATGGCAAGGAGGTGATTGACTTTCGATCCCCGATGGTTAACGGAAATTCCAATTGCCGGAGTGGAAAGGCGGCTCGCATCACCAGATCGTCACCCTCAAGCAGGGCGAGCCTGGCAAAGGTTCGATGGGTATTCTCAACCGTAAACTTTGTGATGATGCTGAGCACCTGGACAAGGTCATTGGCATCCGCCAGCGCATGTGAGAGTTCATAAAGGGTTTCGATCTCCTGAGTTCTTGACCGTATTTCATCTGCCGAACGTTTTCTTTCAGAAATATCCCGGACGATCGCCTGGAGGATTAACTCTCCGCGAATGGCGACCTGATTCAGACTTACATCGGCAGGAAACGTGGTTCCGTCCTTTCGAGAATGAACCCATTCAAAGAACTGTGGTTTTCCTGCGAAAGCCGCATTAATTTTATCCTCTGCAGATTCGCTGGATAGTCTGCCATCGGGTTGGTATTCGGGAGAAAAATCAACCGGTGAGTGACCAATAATCTCCTCCCTTGACCTGCCAAAAATCTTCTCTGTAACAGAATTGCATTCCAGAAAAGTTGTTCGACTCATTGTGATGATGGCATCGGAGGCGGAATTAAATAAGGTTTTGAATTTCTCCTCACTCTCGCGAAGTTTTTCCTCAGCCAGTTTATTGGCGGTGATATCACGTGAAATGCCAAAAATGCCAACGATAGCCCCATCCGCAGTTCGTATGGGCATTTTGGTGGATGAAAACCAGACTGTTTCCCCGTCCGTGCGTACTATTTCCTCTTCCTTACTGATAATGGGTTTCCCAGATTCAAGTATCTTCCTTTCATCCGCCAAGGATTCCCGGGCGAATTTTTCTGGAAAAAAATCTAAATCTGATTTACCCAGCGCCTGATCTGTGGAATCAACGCCAAGGACAGCAGCCTGTGCTTTATTTAGCCGAATAAAGCGACCTTCCAGATCTTTGAAGTAGATCGTATCCGGTGTGTTTTCCATGAGAGTGTGGAGTAGGTGCCGTTCTTCCTCAAGTGATACCTCGCCTTGCTTCCGTTCAGTGATATCGATGCTAACACCGACAATTCCAATGGGGACTCCATCTCCATCTTTTATCAGAGTATCCACTACGTAAGCAGGAAAAACCTTCCCATCTTTTCGGTGAACATTAAAAATCCCTTCCCAATACCCATTTTTCTGAATCGATTGAATTATTTCTTCACCCTGCTCAACACCCGCATCCGTAACTGTCACTTCATCAATTGGTTTACCGATGACTTCTTCCGCTTTCCATTGATAGAGGGTCTCGGCAAATTTATTCCAATAGAATATTTTCCCTTCGAGGTCTGTTCCAATTACCGCGTTGCGAACCTGATCCAATAATGAGGCTTGAAATGCAATCTGTTCGTCCAGTTTGAATACCGATTCTGCGGCTTTTTTCTTCTCGGTTATATCGCGGAAGCTGGCAATGGCTCCGAAAAGCTCACCATTTTCATTGATCAATGGAGAGGCGGTGACCCACAGCCATTGGATACTTCCATTGGGCGAGACAATGCCATATTCGTGGGTGTTGACTATCCGTTGTTCTCGCATCGCAATTTCAATCGGATTTTGATCGGGCGGTACGGTCTCTCCTTTTGAATTGATTTGTCTCCACTGCTCGGAGAAATATTTTTTGCCCATCAAATTGCTGCGCGAAATTCCCATAATTCGTTCTGCGGCAGGGTTGGCATTCGTAATATCACCTGCCAAATCCACTACGATGATCCCATCCGCCATGGATTGGAAAACCTGGATCATTTTGTGCTCAGTTTCCCATCGTTCTTGTTCAGCCGCTTTCAGGTCTGTAATATCTGTGACGACGATGGAGACGGTCTGTGTATCTTTTGTCCTTATCTGAGAGGCGGACAGGTGAACCGGAATCGTTTTTCCATGCCTTGTTTGAAGCTGAAATTCTCCCCGAGCAAGATCTTGTCCTGCATTGGCGAGCAACTTAAGCAGGCGCTTGTGCTCCCCGGTGGGAAATAGATCCAGAAATTGAGTGCTTACTAATTTTTCCGTCTTGGCGTGGGCGATGTCTCCGAACCGGGGATTGCAAAAGAATATCGTGTTGTCAGGGTAAAGGGTTACTGCGCCTTCTGCCATTGCTTCAACCATCGCCCGGTACAGCGAGTCCGCTCTATCATGAGTCATGGGCTCGATGGATTGAGATTTCGGTATACCGTTGGGATCCAACTCTTGGGTGCCGCTCGTCATCAGCAAAGTCTGAGCATCAGCCAGACGTTTTCTCAAGTCTGCCAGTTCAATTAATAAATCTTCCTTCGATTTGGATTTGTCAGTCATTATAGGGTTTCCCCAAGTCGAAATGAACATGCATAAAGATACCATTTTCATTATCAACTCTATGCCTGGGTTCTGGTATAGACTTGGTTAAATTTGTAGAACCTCAAACCTAAACCGATCATCAACAGTGAGAGGAAATTTGCCGTTATTTATGAGATTACGAGTAGAATATCAGCTGGAAGGGCGGTCATTCAGGGAATATTTATAATCTGGATCAGGTTAAGATACAGGTATTGAGAATATTCGTCAACGAAAATTTTGTTCTGTGCCAACCTTTTGCCCAACCTGTCTGTATATATAGTATGAGATCTCATAACATCGGAATAGTTTATGAATGAAATGCAAGCGATACAACGCCTGAAAAAAGGTGATATCAGCGGGTTGGAAATTCTGATTGCCCATTACCAGGTTAAAGCGGTTCGGACCGCCTTCCTCATAACCCATGATGCGGCAATGGCCGAAGATGTGGTGCAGGATACTTTTCTACGCATCTATCAGCGCATCCGCCATTATGATGACACAAGACCATTCGGGCCATATCTAATGTGCAGCGTTGCACATGCAGCCTTGAATGCGGCTGAGAGAGTCTCCCGCCAGGTTGGCTTGAATGAGAAAGTCAAACCTGCGAGTTCTGGATGGGTTACTCCAAAAGGCAGAGACTACCGAGGACCTGGTGGAGTATGCCCTGGTGAAGATGGAAATATTCTCCGCGCTGGCGAAGCTCAAACCGCGGGAACGGATGGTCATCATCGAACGCTACTATCTGGAGATGAGTGAAAAAGAAATGGCAGCAGCGCACAAGATAGCTCCTGGCACGATCAAATGGCTTTTGAGTGTTGCGCGCCGGCAATTGCGCAATTTCATCGGAATGGAGGATGGGAACCAATGAAAACGAGAACCCCAAATCAAATTTTGGATGAAATTGCCCAGCAGCATACCCGGGTGGATATCAACCTTTCTTCAGGCATCCTAGCCAGAGTAAGGAAGGAAAACCAGAATACTATGAAAACGAGATATGTTTTATCAGCAATCCTTGGCCTCGCTATCCTGATCATGGTCTTCATGACCAACCCTGGAATCGCCAAGGCCATGCAACGATTGCTTGGATACATCCCCGGCGCAGGTTTGGTGGATAATGACACATCATTGCGAATACTCAAGGAGCCGGTCAAAATAACCCAAGGGGAAACCAGTATAACCGTGCTGCAAGGTGTCGTGGATGGGGAGCATACGGTCCTGACCTACCAGGTGGAGAACATCCCATCGTCAGATTTCAACACGGATCCATTAAAACTGAATAGGTGCCATCACCTCCCGGTGCTGCACCTGCCGGAAGGCACCCAGCTTGAAGGCCGGGTGGCAACCGGTGACAGTTGGGTCAGTGGTTATAGCAGGCGTTTGGAGTATCCGACTCTGTCGGCGGATGTGAACTCGGCGGAATTGGTGTTCTCCTGCCTTGAGTTGACCGCGGACACTCCGCCAATGGAAAGAATGGCGGCTGCGCTCGAATTCATCGAAGCGCCAGCAGATATGACGGTCTACCCTCTGGTGGATTTTCCAACGCCGACTATATTACCAACCCTGGAACTCCCGGCAAAACCTACTCAGGAAACACTGGGCGGAGCTCCCTCCATAAATGATATATCCCTGGCTTTGGATCATTACATCCAAACCGACGAGAATATCATTCTGTTCGGAGCCATTGCGAGCCAATCCACCGACAGCCGAATTGAACCGCTGGATGATTACGCCATCCACCTGCGGGATACCAGTGGAATGGAGATTCCATTGGTGTGGGAGCCATCCCTGACAGAATTGCAAGCAAGGACGAAACCTTACGAACTGTTATGGGCATACCGGACCGACACCCGGTATATTCCCGGAAAGGCAACCCTTACGGTGGATTCGGTCTGGGTTGGAATGAGCCCGAATTACCAATTCATCTTTGATCCGGGAGCCAATCCGCAGCCAGGTCAAACCTGGGTGTTGAACCACCCCTTCCAAATTGGGGACAAAACGATCCTGATTTTAGAGCGCCCAGTTGAACGCGGAAGGGGATGGGTTGTCTTTCATCATCGAGAAGCCGGACGATATCAGAGGGGTGAATCTCATGGACTTTGACCATCCATTGATGGGTGGTGGTGGCAGTGACGAATCATATGGATTTACCTATCAGGATGGATTCCCGATCGGACCCATCCAGCTAACCCTGGCCGGTGTCTCTGTGAACGTTCAGGGACCGTGGGAGGTGAACGTGGAATTGCCGGCTTTCGCGGATGGTAAATTGCCCATCCCCATCGCCAGTGCCTGTCTGACGTACGATACCTGGCAAAAAGCGGTGGATAAACCGGCTGCTTTACCGACAAGCCTGGGTGGAACCCTGGGATTTTACAACTATTTGGTTTCCGATCAGAAATTCCATGTCATGACGGCAAAACCGGATGATAAGAGTTGGAAAGTGCTCGCGGAGGGAGCAGATATCTCGCTTTCTCCCGACGGAAGCTCGGCTGTTTACGCAGGCGATGCCAGTCTGGAAAGCATCGATCTCATCTCAGGACTTAGTAGGCCTATTGAAGGCACAGGTAAAAATGACCGCGGAGCGATTTGGTCTCCGGATGGAAGCAGAATTGCGTTCACCCGTGGACCCGCCTCTGGATTGTTGGGAGGCCCCGGACCTTACAGCCTGATGCTGGTTAATCCGGATGGCACGGACCAAAAAGCCTTGTTGGCGAATGCAGATGCCAATACTGCCCAATCCTGGATGCCGGATGGACAAAGCCTGGTCTACACTGTCCAGACACCCGAAGGGGCATCTGTGCGGAAGATCGACATCCAGACGGGCAAGGTCACCCCGCTTTTCACCGCGAATTATCACCACGCGAGTGTGGCCGTTTCGCCGGATGGGACAAAGGTGGCCTACCAGGAGATGCTACCCGGCGACCATTACGCCATCTTCGTTTCGGACTTGTCTGGATCGAATCCAAAATTGATCGTGGATACATCGCCCATAGTGACAACCGTCCCGCAATGGAGCCCGGATGGCAAGTGGCTGGTTGCGAGTGTCCAGGATGAAGCGTTTTCCCCGGATATTCCGGTACTGGCGTTGACTTCAGGTTGACACCTGCGAAATAATCCCGTTGACATCCCTCAAAGGGTATGTAACATCCTGGCTTCCATAATATCCTGGTTGCTAAAACAAGGAGGGGCCGATAGGCTCCTCCTTGTCGATTCGCGCATAACAGTAACCGGTTCCCCGTCTGCATTGTGTCATTTTTGACCCTATCAATTGACAATATCCCTCTGGCAGGGTATATTCTTCTTTGTCCAATTCAATTCCCCCGATTTTTGCCAACTTAGTATAGAATCCTTACATATGGTTGTAAGTAATTCGAAATAAAATGTAATATTGATATCAGCATCACAGATTTATTCGTCGACAGGAGTTTTTCTTTATGCCTTCAGAGAAAGACGAAAGAGCCGTTCGAACCCGCCGATTAGAATTTTCTGGATTATTTTTAATGCCTTATTGCCTCTGGCAGGAATGCTGCTAGCTCTGTTGATCGGCGCAGTCATGCTCCTCTTCCTCAAAGTGAATCCGCTTGAGGCGTATGCCGAAATGGTTGGTGGAGCGGTTGGCAGTGTCTCGGGCATCACCCAGACGCTGGTGAAAGCGACACCATTACTGCTCGTAGGCCTGGGCATCTGCATCGCTTTCCGTGCCAGTGTGATCAACATTGGTGGTGAAGGGCAGATCATTGCCGGAGCGTTGGCGGCCACCTGGTTCCCACTCACCTTCCGTACCTGGCCAGGTTGGATTCTCACTCCGACCACCCTCCTGGTTGGTTTTGCTGCCGGGGCAGTCTGGGGCTTTATCCCCGGGATTCTCAAAGCCAAACTTAAAGTCAATGAAATCCTGACCACCGTCATGATGAACGCCATCGCGCTCCAGCTGATGAACCTGCTGATCCGCTCGGTCTTGATGGATCCGGCCGGCATCACCGCCGGAACATATCTGGCGCAATCCGAACGCCTGCCCGAACAAGCCTGGCTGACCCGCCTGATCCCGCAGACGCTGCTGCATACCGGCTCCTTCATCGCTGTCGGGCTGGCCATCCTCGTGTATATTTTCCTCTGGCGTACAACCATTGGATACCGCATCCGGGCGGTGGGATTCAACCCTGATGCTGCCCGTTTTTCAGGTATCGATGTACCCTTCAATCAGGCGCTCTCACTCACCCTGGCAGGCGGTTTTGCCGGTATTGCCGGCGCGATCGAGGTGCTCGGCGTACAGCATCGCCTGCTGGAGGGAATCACCAGCGGCTACGGTTTTTCCGGAATTGTGGCAGCTTTATTCGGCGGACTGCATCCCCTCGGAACCATCCCGGCTTCTATTCTATTCGGCGGATTGCTGGTGGGTGGAGATAAAATGCAGCGCGCCGTCCAGGTGCCCAATTCATTGATCGACGCCATCCTCGGTCTGGTGGTCCTGTTTGTGGTCGGATCGGCGCTCTGGTCCCGCCGCTGGGCTGCCCGCCGCCAGATGTCGGCTTCAAAAAGCCAGGAGGAACAGGCATGAACGATGTCTTCCAACTCAGTGTGCTGGCCGGAATCCTGACTTCAGCCATCCGTCTGGCCACCCCTTACCTCTATGCTGCCATTGGCGAAGCCTTCTCGCAAAGCTCCGGTGTGGTAAACCTGGGCGTAGATGGCATCATGCTCATCAGCGCTTATGCCTCCTTCTTCATTGTCCTGAATACCGGCAACATCTGGCTGGGCTTGCTGGCCGGGATCGTGGTTGGATTGCTGATGGGATTGCTGATGTCATTCATCAGCGTCACCCTCAAAGCCGAACAGGGAATCAGCGGTATTGGGTTGTATATGTTTGGACTGGGTCTATCAAGCCTGTTGTTTAAGACCACCATCGGGACAGTGAAGACCGTGACCGGTTTCCAACCGGTGAAAATTCCACTGCTGGGCGATATTCCAATGATTGGAGATATCTTCTTCAACCATAGCCTGCTGGTTTATGGTGCATTTCTATTGGTTCCGCTGGCCTGGTGGGTGATGGAAAAAACCACCTGGGGCCTGCGAATCAAATCGGTCGGGCAAAACCCGGCCGCGGCTGATTCACTTGGGGTTAATGTTGACCGTGTACGCTATACAAGTGTCTGCATTGGTGCAATGCTGGCTGGAATTGCCGGTGCATCACTGTCTATTTCATTGTTGAACCTGTTTCAGGATAACCTGACCGCCGGACAGGGCTTTATCGCCGTGGCGCTGGTCTATTTTGGCGGCTGGAAACCTGTTGGTATTTTGTGGGGAGCGTTGTTGTTCAGCACCGTCAACGCCTTTCAACTATGGATGCAGGTGCTGGGAGTAAAAATTCCATCAGACGTCGCAATCATGCTCCCTTACTTATTGACAATTGCAGCGTTGGCTATCACCATCAATCGTGTACGACAGCCGGCTGCATTGAACAAGCCTTTTGAAAGAGGCGAAAGTTAATCAACCCCAAATTCCTTAAGGAGGAACCAAAATGTTTAAGCGTTTGATCGTAGTATTGGTTTTACTAGCCGTTCTTGTTACCGCTTGCGCACCTGCCCCAACCGCGGCTCCTGTTGTGCCCACGGAAGCCCCAGTCGCGCCCACTGCAGCTCCCGTCGTACCGACCGAAGCTCCTGTCGTACCCACCGAAGCTCCTGTTGCATTCCGCATCGCGGTCGTCATGCCCAGCGCCATCACCGATATGGCATTCAGCCAGTCGATGTGGAACGCCCTGACCGCCGTCCAGGCTGAGATGGGTGGAGAAGCTGCTCTCGAGATCAAATACTCTGAGAATATGTTCAAAGTTCCCGATGCCGCAGCCGCCATCCGCGATTACGCCAGCCAGGGTTTTGATGTTGTGATTGCCCATGGCTCACAGTACGGTTCGTCCGTTCAGGAAATCGCCCCCGACTTCCCCGAAGTCACTTTCGCCTGGGGTACCGATGTCAACACGTTTGGCATGCCCAATGTGTATGCCTACACTGCCGCTGCTGAACAAGGTGGCTATGTGAATGGTGTACTGGCTGCCAAGCTCACCAACAGCAAAACCATCGGCGTAACTGGACCAGTGGAAGTTGGCGATGCCAAGACCTACATCGATGGTTTCGTTCAGGGTGTCACCGCTGTCGATCCGACCATCACCGTTTCCAAGACCTGGACCGGTTCTTTCTCTGATGTGGCTTTGATGACCGAAGCTGCCAAGACCCATATCGCAGCCGGTGCGGATATTCTGACCGGTTCGTCCCAATCTGTGGTTGGCTCCATTGGCGCCGCCAAGGAAGCCGGCGATGTACTCTGGTTCGGCACCCAGCAAGATCAATCCTCCCTTGCACCCGAACTGGTTGTCGCCAGCCAGGTGTATGATTGGACCGGTATGATCAAGGAAATCATCGCCAATCATTTGGCCGGTACTCTTGGTGGTCAGACCTACATTCTGCAGCTAAAGAATGATGGCCTCAAGATTGCTTACAATCCCGGTTATGCTCTTCCCGAGGATGTAAAAGCCGCCGGTGATAAGGCGATCGAAGATATCATCGCTGGCACCGTTGTCGTTACCCCGTAATTTATAACTATAAAGCCCCCTCCATATCATCGATATGGAGGGGGCTTCTCCCTCAGGCTTTACCAGGGATTTTTTCATCCTTTTCGTTATCAATTCTTTTCACCCTTAAACCGTACCAGCGTAATTGAGGCAGGTTTATGACATCTGATGCACCCATAACCGAAAAACAGCATATCCAGCGGGTTGAAATGCGTAATATCGTCAAATGCTTCCCGGGCGTGACAGCGAACGACCGGGTGTGTTTTGACGTCAACCAGGGTGAGGTGCATGCCCTGCTGGGTGAAAACGGAGCCGGCAAAAGCACGCTGATGCGCCAACTTTACGGTATGTATCGACCGGATGATGGCGAGATTCTGATCAACGGAAAACCTTTTATCTTCAATTCCCCCGCGGATTCGATCGCGGCGGGTATTGGAATGATTCACCAGCATTTCATGCTTGTGCCGACCCTGACCGTGGCTGAAAATGTGGCGTTGGGCTTGCGTTCCAGCCGCGAACCCGTTTTGGATCTGGATCAGGTATCGACCCGAATTCGAGAATTGTCGCAACTTTACGGTCTGGTGGTGGATCCCTCGGTCTATGTCTGGCAGCTCTCGGTCGGAGAGCAGCAGCGTGTTGAGATCATCAAAGCGCTTTACCGCGGCGCCAGTTTGATCATCCTGGATGAACCGACTGCCGTGCTCACGCCTCAGGAAGTAAATGATCTGTTTCAAACCCTAAAAAAGATGGTCAGCGACGGGCACACGCTGATCTTCATCTCGCACAAATTGCATGAGGTGATGACCATTAGCACCCGGGTCACCGTTCTCCGTGATGGGCGCATCATTGGGACAAGACCAACCACCGAAGTGACTCGCAACGAATTGGTCAAGATGATGGTCGGACGCGATGTACGCCCGCTTGCTCCACAACCATTGAAAAGCGGACCCCTGCGTTTGGAAATTCAGGGATTGCGGGCGATGGGTGACCGCGGCACTGAATCCTTGCGCGGTATAGACCTGCAAATTCACAGCGGTGAAATCGTTGGATTGGCTGGAGTATCAGGCAACGGTCAACGTGAATTGGCGGAATGCCTGGCCGGAGTGCGAAAGTCCTCTGCCGGGGCAATCATCCTGGATGGTGTGGATATCAATCACCTGGCGCTCAAAGATCGGGTTGATTCCGGGTTGGCTTATATTCCTGAAGAGCGGATGCGCGATGGAGCTGTCCGCGAATTCTCGGTGCAGGAGAATGTCTTCCTGCATGACCACGCCTCACCGAAGTACACGCATGGTATTTTTCTGGATTTCCCACGCATGACGGCTTTCGCCACGGAACTGGTTCAGAATTTCAATGTGAAGACACCCACCCTTGATACACCGATCAAAAACCTGTCGGGTGGCAATATTCAGAAGCTGATCATGGCTCGTGAATTGTCACGCCAGCCGAAAGTGTTGATCGCCGCCCAGCCCACCCGTGGTGTGGATATTGGGGCAACCGAATACATCCACCAGCGTCTGTTACAGCAGCGTGAAGAAGGTACCGCCATCCTGTTGATCTCTGAAGATCTGGATGAGATCCGGGTCCTCTCGGATCGGATCGCTGTCTTATATGAAGGTAAGATCATGGGGATCGTGGATCGCGACCAGGCGACCGTCGAACAGATCGGCCTGATGATGGCTGGCGTCTCCATGTCCGAAGCCATGCTTCGCAGCGGGCAAGCATCCAGTTGATGTCAAATAGCGAATAAATACCCCATCTCAAAAGATACTGCGATAAAAAAGCCAATTTGATGGCTTACGATAAGCAGCGCCAATTTATTTTGGTTTGCTGTAATCCTGCTATCGAATTATTTCTTCAGATGATACGGAACATCGATAATAATACGCTGCAATCCGCTCTGTCGCCGCTTGTAAAGCAACGCTTTCTTGATCTCTTCGGCTGACTGGTTGTGCAATACTTCATGCCAGCTCGAGGCAGGGATCAATTCAGGGAGGATCAGTACTGCCTGCTGTCCATCGTTATGTTCGAGGTCAGTTTGATCGAGGAAAGTGAGCAACGGTTCGACGAGGGAACGATAAGGGGAGGGGACATACCACAAATTTAATGTCCGGAAACCACTCATTCCAACGTTTGCGCAATTCATCCTCATCCGGACCCGGATCGATATCGATGAAGACTCCGGTCACTTGATCGGAAATGGATCGGGCAAAATTCACGGCACTGATCATTCCACGATGGACACTTGAAACTGGGATCACTACCCGCGGACTCGGAAATGGACGCAACGAGGGAGGAAGTCCTCGCATGGTAAGCTGTTCAGAGACTCGCTGGTAATGCTTGCGAATTTTCAGGAAGAGGATCACCAATCCCGGGATTACAATAACCGAAATCCACGCTCCTTCGAGAAACTTGCTCACCCCAATTACGATCAGTGTGATGAACGTCACCAGTGCGCCCAAACCATTGATCGCCGATTTAATTTGCCAGTTTTTATCTTTCAACCTGAACCAGTGGATGACCATTCCTGCTTGAGATAGTGTGAAGGCGGTGAAGGCGCCAACCGCAAAGAGTGGAACGAGGGCATGCGAGTCGCCATTGAAGGCAACAATTAATACCGCTGTCAGGATGATGAGCAGAAGGATGCCATTATGGAATACCAATCGGTCGCCAACGACGAAAAGCTGTCTTGGCATGTATTTATCCTTCGCCAGGATCGCAGTCACACGAGGAAAACCGGCAAAGCTGGTATTTGCCGCTACAGCCAGAATCGCAAGGGTGGAGAATTGCACCAGATAGTAGATGGGACCAGTACCAACCAACCGCCGAGCCAGTGCAGATAAGATCGTCTCCTGAGGTCCACCGATCACTCCGAAAAATTGGATCAACCCCATGCTTCCTAAAAAGAGGAACGCCATCAGGATAGCCATGATGATCAATGTCTTCCGGGCATTGATCCATTCGGGTGGTTTAAAGGCTGTCACCCCATTACTGATCGCTTCGATCCCTGTCAGGGCAGTGCAACCTGCCGAGAATGCATGCAGGATCAGGAATAAGGAAAGTGGTTCCAGCGTCTGCGGAATTGAAACAGTTTCTGTAGCGGGCAGCTTTACTCCTGTGATCGCGAGATAAATCCCATAAATAAGCATTCCAATAAAAGAGAATAGGAACAAATATACTGGGATGGACATGAAACTTCCGGATTCCCGTAAACCACGCAGATTGAGCAGACCGATCAATAACAGTATCCCGAGTGCAATCCAGACTCTGTAAGGCCAGAGTGATGGAAAAGCAGATGAAATAGCCGCCACTCCGGCAGTGAGACTGACTGCTGCTGTGAGTATGTAATCCAGAAGTAACGCGCCTCCAGCAACAAGACCGGGTAAAGTTCCTAAATTTTCACGTGCAACAATATACGATCCGCCTCCGGAAGGGTATCCACGAATGGTTTGAGCATACGAGAGCGCTACTATACAAAGAAGTACGGTTATGGCTACTGCTATCGGGAACTGTAAGGACAACCCGGCAGATCCAGCAATCACTAAGCCAAGAAAGATTTCCTGGTTGGCATAGGCAAGGGATGAAAGCGCGTCCGGCGAAAAGGCTGCCAACGCTCTGACCTTATTGAGCCGCTTCTCAGACATCATCTGACTGGGCAATGGGACACCAACAAAGAAGTATTTTATTTTGTTTAGCATACATATCTCCAAAACACGGAATACATTCTACTGATGGCGAATGAGGATCTCATCCTTGTTTTTTCCCGGTCGCTTAAGTCGGGGAATATGGTTGCTGATTAAACAGTATTGTACATCTGGTAATAAAAGGGGCCTCTTTATCTAACTGATGGGATTGCTCGATCTATCCATGCAAGACCCTCATATTTATTATGATAACCAGACCAACAGCACAATTGATGATAAATCTTATATGGATTAAACGAAACCTTGGTTAATATCCGTATAATGAATTTAAAATTATCCAGAGGAGGATCAAATGGATGTTATTCAAACGATCATACATGCAATGACAAAAGTACACCCACCGCATCTATTGGTAGTCCATTTCCCCATTGCACTTACCGGAGCTGCGTTGTTCTTTATCCTTCTGGCATTATGGCGAAAAAACGACATATTTGAAAAGATCGCTTTTGCCGATATCTCGCTGGCTGCCGTCAGTACAATCGTTGCAGGAATCCTGGGCGTTAGAGATAATATCGTCTTTTTCGACGGGCAGGCGACCAATTATGGCGCCAAGATCATTCTGGCAATCATATTATTTATCGTCACCACTGCGACTGCGATCCTCCGCTGGAAGAAGCCAGACCTATTTCATGGTCGGAGATCCCGAATCTGGTACGTGCTGGCGTATTTCGTGAGTTTTGGTCTTGCCAGTGTATTGGGATTCTTGGGTGGTGTGATTATCTACGGCGTTTGACAGAGTGACCAACCAGCTATGTAGTTGGCAGCGGGTCATCTGATCATTAAGGATCACAAAACAATGGATTGTTGGTGGAAGCCATCAATCCATTGTTTCCATCTCCACGACAACATGATGTTCCTTGCGGTCTTTCACCAGGGGAATCACCCCGTCCATCAGAATTTGTCCATCCAATCGCACCTCACGGACTTTGGATGCTACATGATTCGGGTTGCGCACTTCGATCGTGTAGACTGATTCGCCATATTGATACCGGATCTCAAATCCATCCCACGCCGGTGGAATGACCGGATTTATTCGCAGTGTCTTGCCCAACTTTTTGGAAGCCGAGAATGGCTTCCAGCCCAAGGCGGTACATCCAGGCAGAGGACCCGGTATACCAGGTCCATCCACCGCGGCGCACATAGGGAGGTTTGCTGTAGATATCCGCGCAAACCACATACGGCTCCACCCGGTAAACGGACGCCTTTTCCTTCGTGTCAGATTGGAAGATCGGGTTGAGCAGGTCAAAGAGCGCCCCAGCTTGTTTTCCATCACCCAGTCGCGCAAATGCCCAGGCAGTCCAGGTGGCAGCATGGGTATACTGCCCGCCATTCTCCCGAATACCGGGAACATAACCCTTGATGTAGCCCGGGTCGCGAGGGGTTTTATCGAAGGGCGGTGTGAAGAGCAGCATCAACCGGTCCTCGGGGTGCACCAGTCGCTCCAGTACGGATTGCATCGCCTGGCGGCTGCGCTGCGCAGTCGCCCGCTCCGCTCAGCACGGACCAGGATTGGGCGATGGCATCGATCTGGCATTCCGAGTCCAGGATCGAACCAAGCGGCGTTCCATCGTCATAATAAGCCCGTCGATACCAGGCGCCATCCCAGGCAGATCTGTTCGATCGACGGCTGCATATTCCTTCGCCCGGGATGCGATAACGTTCGCGCTGTTTCGATGATCTCCAGTCTGTTCACAGATCGTGGCAAAGCGATTCAGCACATCGCAAAGGAACCAGGCCTAACCAGACGCTCTCCCCTTTCCCATCTTCACCAACCCGGTTCAATCCGTCATTCCAGTCACCTGTGCCGATCAATGGCAGACCGTGCGGGCCAGTGGTGGCGCCCTTCTCGATGGCGCGCAGGCAGTGTTCCATCAATGAGATAGGGCGGCTCAGCTGTGCGGATATTCTCCATAGCGCTCTTCCTCGCCTTCCGCGAGAGGGTGGGGCCTGACGAAAAGGAATTTGCTCTTTCAGAATGCCGATGTCGCCGGTCGTTTCGATATATAGGGCGGTGACATAAGGCAGCCAGAGCAAGTCATCCGAAAAACGGGTGCGCACACCCACGGCCGGAAGGCGGATGCCACCAGTGCAGCACATCCCCTTCCTCAAACTGGCGTTGGGCGGCGTTGAGAATCTGGCTACGGGTAATGCTCGGGTCGATCGCCAGCAAGGCCAATACATCCTGAAGCTGATCGCGGAAACCAAAGGCTCCGCTGGATTGGTAAAAGCCTGTGCGGCCCCAGATACGGCAGAGAGGGTTTGGTAAAGCATCCAGCGGTTGAGGATCAGGTCGGTAGCCGGTTCAGGGGTATGCACCTGCACGGTCCAAGCAAATGATCCCAGAACACGGGGTGCGTTCGAAGGCTGCGCCCACATAGGCGGGATCATGGTATTTCCTGGCTAATCCCAGGGCATGTTCTTTATCATTTCCCTGCCCGAGAACGAAGTACACCTCTTCAGTCGCACCGGGAAGCAGATCAAGGTGAAATTGCAGGGCGGCACAGGATCTTCACCAGGGGTGATGCGGGTTTCCAACCCCAGGCGGTGCAAGGCAGCGGGGAAGGCTGGTGTTCCACCGCGCCCGAGGAATTCAGTCCGGTCGGCCGTCAGGCCGTGGATGGTTTTGCTGGCGATCAGGAAAGCAACTCGTTCGCCAAATTCAGCGCTGTAAGGGTTGGTGGCCAGACAGGCACTCCAGGGCAGAATCATACTCCGGGATGATGTATGCCATATTCGCGGCATGAGTGGTGCCCAACACCCATTCGATATATTGGGTGGCGGTGATCCGGCGGGTTTGGGCTAAGGTGTTCTCCACCTTCAGATGGATGATTTTTACCGGGTCTTCCGGGCTGGCAAAAAACGTCAGACGTCTGGCGCAGGCCGTGCGAGTTGTTCTCGAAGATGGTATATCCCGCGCCATGGGTGACCCGGTAAGGTTGGTCTGGCGCCGGCTGGCAGAGGCGTGGGGGTCCATACCTCGCCGGTCTCCTCATCCCGAAGATAAAGCGCTTCGCCGGTAGGATCGCGGACCGGGTCATTTGACCAGGGAGTAAGGCGGTTTTCGCCGCTGTTCATTGCCCAGGTGCATTGGCTGCCGGCTTCGCTGACCATAAAACCAAATTCCGGATAACCGATCACATTGACCCACGGGGCAGGTGTGGCCTTGCCAGGTGGCAAATCGATGACATATTCGCGCCCATCGGCGCTAAAGCCGCCGAAACCATTGTAGTACTTCAGATCCGTTTCGAGGGACAGAGTCTGAGGAGGATATGCCGCATTCGTAGTGATTTCGCCTGCCGGGTCTGGGTAAATTCGGGCAGATGGTGTACCGGGATCGAATATCCCGGCATTTGTTCACTCAAGCGTTCCGTTCGCCGCCTTGAAGCAACACCCGCGCCGCTGTCCGCAGCAAGATCCGTTCCTCAGTGCCCATCTGATCGCCATAAAGAATATAAATCCCGCCGCGTTGATTCAACCACTCTTCACCGTTCATCCGGCTAACCAGCCGGAAAAACATCCCGTTCAATTCCGCACCGTAATCTGTATTCTGGTGATTGATGATGACCACGTCTGTCATGAAGCGCCGGCTGCGCAGATATCTGTGCACCTGTAAGGCTTCGCGGACCAGATCGACCTGTTTGGGATTGTCCAGTTCCACCATCAGGATGGGATGGTCGCCGGAGATACCGAACCGCCATAATCCATGCTGCCCCAGCCTGTTGGCCGCGATCGTTTCCGGGGAAGTGCGCACTGCCTTGAAGGATACATCAGCGCCGAGAGAACCTGCAGGGTGTCTTGCAACACCCTGGTGGTGATGTTTTGTTTTCCCAGCCAGGCATGGGCAGCGATATTTGCCTGTTGGAACGACCGCTCGATCAGAGTCCAATTGCGGTAACGCGTGGCAAGCGCAATCAATGCCGCGCGATTTTCACCCGCAAAGGTAGAGATAGGCAGCATCCAGACTGTCGTGAGGCCCAGTCCGATCTCCTGACCTAAGGAGAAGATGGGATCGAGGGTCGCACCGGTAGTCCCGGAGAGGTATTGGTCTGAGGACAGGGCCAGCGGATCGCGCAGCGTATGCCCACGCCCGATAAAGCGATCCCGGTCTGCTTCATGCGCTTGCGAATTCCCGGCTGACCTTCGACCACCAGCATGTGCCCCATGAGGATGGGCTTTTCATGGCTGGAACGAGGACGGCGTGTGAATATTTGCAGATTAAGTTCGGGTACAAATTCACTTTCTATGAACAATTTATTGAAAGCAGGATGGCGGGTATCCGCCGCCTGGGGGGTGAGAATGACTTCGCCGTAACTGGTCAGTCGGAGGTTGTGGGTCTCTTCGGTGCTGTTCAGCAGATGAGATGTCGAATTTCCACCGGATCGTCGGGTGCGACCGTCACTTGCAGTGTTGAGGTGATACCATTCTGCATTCGGCGAAAAACGGCCATATGCGCGAAGTAAGTAACCTGCATTTGGGAAGGGTCACCCGGTATGGGTTGGTGGCTGGCAGACCAGAGTCTGTTCCGTGATTTTGAATCCTTCCCCTTTTCCTGTATGTATATCCAGGTACCCCAGGGGTCCAGTACGCCATCCGATTGCCAGCGAGTCAGATCATGATCGCGCCAGGAACTGTAACCGCCTCCCATATTGGAAATCAGGACATGATAATTACCGTTCGAGAGCAGGTGCATCTGCGGAATGGCGGTCTGGGTGGGAACCTGCCAGGGGATGATCTCCACAGGTGCGGCAGTCAAACGCTGCACTCCCTTGACATCTTCCGCGTAAGGATCCTGGATGGGAATCGCCTGCGGTACCTGTTCCTGCAAGAGCAGTTCCACACTCTGCACTCGCGGATCGCTGTGCATCCGCCGCACCATAATATCCTGATGGAAGTAGTTGTCCATCGCCATCAGGATCATCCCCTGATGATGCGACATATACTCCGCCACGATTGCGTAAGGCTGATCTGACCGCATCCGATCGGGAGTGAAATCAATCAACTCATATACGCCATATAAGCCGACCATCTTATGTCTGGTCAGGTCGGTGAGATTACGTACTACTGCGTGCGGTTGATATCCGATCGCCATCAACGATGCATAGGGTGAAACAACCAGGTCGTCCGCCAGACCACGCTTAAACCCCAGCCCGGGAACGCCAAAAGCACGGTATTGATAATTCTGATTGGCGTCGAATCGGTAGAACCCGGATTCGGAGACGCCCCAGGGAATCCCCTTCAATTTTCCGTATGCGATTTGATGAAGGACCGCCCCCAGGCTGCTGTCAGACAGGAGGGTGCCTTCGTAGGAGCGCAGATAGAGGGGCGGCATCAGGTATTCAAACATCGTCCCGCTCCAAGAAAGCAAGACGTAGGAGTCTTCCACCCGGGTGACCGGACGGCCCAGATGCATCCAATGCGTCTGCGGCACTTCTCCTTTCGCAATGGCGATGATCGACGCGATGCGCGCTTCGGATGCCAGAAGGTCGTAGTAGTTATGGTCGAGTTGACCGGCATCAAGATTGAAACCGATGTGGAATACGTGACGCTGGAAATGGTAAAGGAACCGGAAATCCATTTCGTTCACGAATAGTTGCGCTTTGGCTTTCATGGTTTCGTAGCGGGTCACCAGCGTCTTTGCATTGAGGCCGGCGTGCTCGAGTGCCTGGCCTAAGAATCCAGCCAGGCGATAGCCCTTTGGACTTGATGGTTTTGATATTCAGATGGGGTTTCTTCATTTATCTGGCTGCCTTCAAGCAGGAAATTTCGAATGGCAAAGAGATGGGCTAACGCTTCCTCAGATTGAGCGGAGATCCGTCCGAGTGCGAGATTATAAGGGAGCACGCTTCGTAAGGAAGTCAACGCGCCTTTATATTGAGGATTTCGGAACAGCGTAGGGAGATTCTCGAACAGGGGAATCCATGGCACCAATTCGCTGATCGTTCGATGGACCGCGAGGTGATGACGTTCCACCTGCGAGGCAACTTCCTGCAGCTTACCTAACGTGGCCAGATCAAAGGCAGATAAGCCCACCTCCACAAGTTCCATCAGACGCAGGGAAAGGTCTTTCCAAAACGGACCGCTGGCTCTCTCAAACAGAGCATACCAATCTTCAGAATGGTTTTGCGCTATTAAAGATATCGAACTGGATGGAAGTGATCTTCCGGTTGATCTCTTCCACCTGTTGGTCGAATTCGGGCTTGCGCATTCCCGTCAGGGTTTCGGTTAAATTCGCCAGCGTATCCAGGTATCCCTGCCAGAGATCCCATCGAAAAACAGGTTCTTCCGGCATGGTCATGCACGCCTGGGCGGTGATAATGAGGCTGGCAGCCAGGTTCCCGCTATCCACGGTCGAAATGTAACGCGGATGAAGCGGTTGAAGGGTAAGTGTGTCGTACCAGTTCATAAAATGACCGCGAAAGCGTTCCAATTGATCGAGTGCTTCCATGGTTGTTGTTAGGCGGGTGGCTAGACCCAGTTGATCGAGGTAGCCGAGATCGTAGGCAGCCAACGTAGAGGTAAGCAGCAATCCAATATTGGTTGGCGAGGTGCGGTGGGCGACGGTGCCAACCGGGTTTTCCTGATAGTGGTCCGGCGGCAACCAGTGATCCTCCGGTCCAACAAAGCGTTCAAAAAAGCCCCAGGTTCGACGGGTAACCTGTCGAAGCAAGTTGATCTGTTCCGGTTTGAGCGGGATTGTCCGTTTGGTGATGGGGCGATTGATCCACCAGACGATAAATGGAGAAATGATCCAGAGCAGCAATACCGGGGATACTTCGATCAGCGCCGGGGTAACTGCCACGGCTGGCTGGTTTGACAGAAGCTGGATCACCGCGATCAGGATCAATGCCAGAACGGTCGAAGCGAAGAGTTTTTGCCAGGCGACATTCCTGCGGCCTTGCAGCCCAAAGACATGGGCGGTTTGCGCGGCAGTCGTCCACTGAAGGAGATTGCGACGGCTGATCAGCATGCGGTAGAGTGTGGTCAATATGGCATCCAACGAAAAATAAGCTTCATAAGGCAGGAATGCGATCCCCAGAAGCCAGCGGACGATATTCCATCCCACCGGGCGGAGGGCAACTCCAGGGTACTCTCCCCCAAGGATCTGGATGGCACTCCGAGCCAGTCCGGTGATCAGGGGTATTGCCAGCGTGGAGAGCACCACCATGGTCCAGAGAAGGGCGTTTCCGGGCAGAAATAACAATCCAAGCAGGAAGATCAATAAAAGGGTCGGTGAGAGCAGTGACCGGCGCATATTGTCAATGATCTTCCAGCGGTCGATGATCGAATAGACCTGAGGTGGTTTGTTGAGCCGCAGTAGCCACGGCAAAAGCTGCCAATCGCCCCGAATCCATCGCCGCTGGCGGATCGCCTGAATGAAATAATTCTGCGGATAATCCTCGATCATCGTGATATCCGATACCAGTCCGGCGCGTCCCATCAACCCTTCCAAAAGGTCGTGACTGAGTACGGTATTCTCCGGGATCTTTTTCCCGGTACTGCGTTCAAAAGCATCCACATCGTAGATGCCTTTGCCCACATAGATCCCTTCCCCGAACAGATCCTGGTATGCGTCGGAGACCGCCAGGGTGTATAGATCCAGGCCGGCGTCCCCTGCGAAAAAGCGGGTAAACCAGGAGAAATTAACACTTTTTGGGTGTATTTCCATTCGAGGCTGCAGGATCGAATAACCGGAGATGATCCGCCCGGTTTTTTCGTCAAAGACCGCCTGATTGAGTGGATGTGCGAGCGTTCCAGCCAGCCGACAGGCCGCCCCACGCGGCAGGATTGTGTCTGCATCGAGGGTGATCACAAAACGAGTACGATGAAGAATATTGGCTGCCCTCGTTCGACGACCTGGATCAGTCTCCAGGTCGATGAATGACAGGTTTGAAGATCCCCGAAGAAGATGGTTCAGCTCCTGAAGCTTTCCGCGTTTGCGTTCCCAGCCCATCCACTTGCTTTCAGATGGATTCCACAATCGCTTTCGATGCAGAAGAAAGAAAAGGTTTGATTCATCCATCAATGCAACTGCTTCATCTCGTATATCGATGGTCTCGCTGCTGGCAATCACATTCTCAGTTGAGCCATATTTCGCATTCAACTGTTCAATCTTCGAGCGAGCATATTGGATTAATTCCTCATCCTCCGGCAAAAATTCGCTGTCTGCGTCGGGAAAATCGGTCAAGAGTGCATAAGTCAAACCCGGCTCGGGATTGCGAAGATAATGCATTTCAAGTTGGTGGGAAAGCGAATCAATTTCCTTGCGACTCCCAAACATCGCCGGGACCACAATCATCGTCTGGAAAACATCTGGGATACCCTCTTCGAAATCCATTTTTGGCAGATGATGAGGTTGGAGGGTGAGTGTGATCAACCAGTTGATCAGGCTGGTCGCTACGGTCAGGGCTGGTATCACTAGGGCGATGGCGAGCAGGGTCAGCGTGATCCAGTGGAAGGGGATGCTGGCGAGAATTTGAGCGACGATTCCGGGCAATACTTCGAAGGACAACGAACTGATCTGGAATGATCCAGGCAGGTCAATGGCCAGTCCGACCGATAGGAGGCTCAGACAGGCAAGAATCAGAATGCTGGAGAGGTAAAACGCAGTCGCGTGCTTGAATACACTGCGCTTGAGAGCGGTCTTAATATCAGGTTTGTACCCGAGTCTCTGTTCCAACTCAGTTCTGCCACCTCCGAGAAGAAACCAACCAATATGGGAATTGGCCAGGGTCGATACAGAGAGAGCCGACGGGATACCGAAGTCAGCGGGGCTGCTGCTTTCTTCCACCCCGGTTGCTGTGTCGGTTGACGGGACCACTGGATGGGGTACCAGTTCCAAAACGATCTCTGCAATTTTCGTCTCTTCCAAACCGGTTGCCATTGCCAGAGTCTTCGATCTCCTTCCGGTAGAGATCGCGGGTTGTAAAATCCATCTGAGGATAAATCCCTGCTGGATCTTCGCGCAGAGTTCTTTCCAGGCAGCTAACGGATTCAAAAAAATCGCTCCAGTTTTGTTCCGAGATCGATCGGAGACTGAGGATGATATTGGCGACATCATCTTTCTGGATCGTCTCACCGGGTGGTTTCTCGTCAGCGAGGATCGTTTCGGTGATGATTGTGAGAGATGGGATCACTTTGGGCAGTTTCGGCGGTTGGGGAGGGTGTATCGCGGAAACAAGGGTGTACGCCAGCGATTCAATCAGGCTGTAACGGAGGAAGATCGGCAATGCCCACAACTCACCCATCGTGAGTGAAACGCTATCCTGGTACAGGATGAGTATGGTCTGCAGATCGATTGGATCAAGTAATAATCGCTGGTATGAGAGCACTTCCTGCGCGATGGCATAGATTCTTGGTAAACCCGCCCATGGTCCCTCGGTTAATCTGGGTAATTGTTTGAAAAATCCGAGAGGTAGATCTTCTTCTATCTGTTGGATGGATTGACGGATGATATAGTAATTATCCAGCACCCATTCGGAAGCGTAGGTAAGGGTGACTTCTTGATGAGAAGTCTGGCGAAAGTGGCGATGAGCATCATCCAGCCAGGATTCATAGATTTCCAAATCACGGCCTGGCAAATCGCGTCTGGGTGGGTTCGAGTTTGGTCCTCGACTTTTGCTGGCTGGTTCCACCAGACGATAATTCGACGCCAATGAATTAACGAATTCCCGGGTCTGTGCTTCTTTGGAAGGCAGGGAGTTGGATGAGATCTGGTTATTCCTATCCCTTGCCTGATCCGCACGGTCATCAGCCATGCTTAACGTCCCCCGGTTTTTTCAGCAGCCAATTCAGCAGTGGTGGGCATGAAGCGGGAACGCGGTACGTCCTGGATGATCAGAGCGGGTTTGGTGCCATGTTCAATATAATTTCGGGCAACGGAACCATACGGCCAGGTGACCTGCCCGGTATATCCATGTGCGCATAATACGACCAGGTCAATATCTTCTTCGGAAGAGGCTAATTCGTGGATGGCAGTAGATACGCTGTTATTCTCCACGATCAATACTTCGCATTCGACCGGCAAGCGCTCTTTCATCTCGTTCAGATAAACACTGGCCGCCTGTTGGCTTACTTGCCGGAATTGTTGTGTGAGTTGTTCGATCTCAAGCGGATAAGGTTCGGGGATTGGCAGTTCGGGTGATTTGATCACGGCTAACAGGGTCAGCCTGCTTTTGGAAGGGATGGTATCGGTTACGTCAGAGATAGCTGATTTTCCCTCGGGAAAATAATCCAATCGCCTGGACCCTTCGCCCCGGGCCAGCTCGATCCCTGGTGAAAGGGCACATTCCGCCCGGCGCGAGCTATCAATTGGAAGGAGAATGCGGCGATAATGGATCCGAGCGTCTTCACTTTCAGGTTGGAGGTAAGCGCGCACGATCAACACCGGTAGATAAATGAGGTTGATCACTTTTTGGGTGATGCTGCTGATATTCCAGCGGCTCAGTCCTCCTGAGCCGTGGGAACTCATCACGAGCAGATCCATATTTTCTGTCTGAGCGAAGTTTACGATATTCTCCGCGGTCTTTCCTTCCCGAATGGAATATTCCACCTTGATCCGACCGGCATCATCGCCCTTATTCTCACTCTCTTTATCGGTAGCTTGCTCGGGATTCAGATGCAGACGTATCCGGGCGGCGATTCCCCGCATATACATATCCGCCTCGGCTTTGCGGATCTGCCAGCTGATTGGATCGACCGGGTTTGGGTTTTCATGAAACGAGGTGGGATCGAGTACCTGCAGAAGGAAAATATCCGATTTGAAGATGCGGGCAATTTCCTCAGCGTGAGGAATCGCTCTTTCGGCGAGGGTTGATCCATCCAGTGGGACCAGGATTTGGTTGAACATTATAGACGCTCCAATCTAGATTTTCCCCAAAATTGGTGAGAAGGTTACGATCACCAGACAAGACATGATCTCAGGTTTCCATCCTCCCAATTTGTGCTTTCCTTTAATTGTGGATGAGTGATCGGACCTCGCTATTCCAGCTTGAGTTGATAAGAGCAGACATGCTGGGGAGGATATCCGCGATGGATTTTACTTATCCTTACGAATCCCTTGTTCATTGTAAATGGATCCGGCTATTCATGTCCCTGATACAACCTATAAAATTGCTAACAAAACTTACCCTGTTTCCGCAGTGCTTGAATATAAGATAGGACCTGGTTTGGTAATTATTTTTTATTGACATCCATAAACATCACTGCTATCATATGCCCATAGACCCAATCACAACGGGGAAGCTTGGCATTCCAAACCTGAGAAATTCACTGAAGTAGTGATGCTTGGGTGTGGATGGTAGTGGGTCACACATCATCGCAGTTTCATCATGGCAACAATTGAATACTACTTGCAGTATTGCAACGTTGGCGCATAACTGCAAGGCTGGGTATAAACAGACGACCAAATCTCGCTGTGGCGAAGGATGCGGTATCGTCTTGTATCGAACTTATGCACTCATAGCAACGCCGATCTTTGGATTTAAAGAGGAGATTATGAATAAATTTAAGTTTGCCGCCATCTTTATTTGCCTTGCATTGGTCCTGACCATGGCCGGGCCGTCATCCAATGTATTTGCCCGTCCTTTATGGCAGACCGCACCAACCCTGGGCGCCATGGGAACTTACTCCGTTCTGGCAGGCACTGGCGTTACCAATACTGGCGGGACGACCATGCCGGGTGATCTGGGCGTAAGCCCTGGAAGTTCAATTAGTTGGTTTTACCGGTGCTCCTGGATCGGTCAGTTGGTCCTCCGGGCACCATCCGCTCCGTTGGGGATGCCGGGTATTGCTCAAACGGACACGTCGCCGCCGTAAACAGCCTGGAAAGCCAGGGTCCTGGAACAGTCATCCTCTACCGAATTGAGTGGTGCAACCCTCAACCCTGGGGTATTATACTGTTCCAGGCGTATCGCTCCTCTCCGGAGGCACCCTTACCCTTGATGGCGCTGGCGTCTACATCTTCCTGACCAATGGCCTCACATCCAGCGGCACTGTAAGTCTAATCAGATGGAGCAGATCCATGCAATGTATTCTGGCGGGATGCGAGCAGTGTGAGTATCACGGGCGGCTCGTTCGTTGGAACGATCATCGCGCTCACGAGTATTACCATGGGTACCGGCGTAACACTAGAGGGCCGCGCCATCGCTCAAAATGGAAATGTAACTTGCTTGACAATACATTCAGCGGTGCCGCTTGTCTCACAGCGCCCGATTGTACCTACCACCGTCCCCGGCACCAAGGTCAGGAGATTACCGAATACCGGTGGAGCTCCCATCCGCAATGAAGAAATGCCCTGGAGTATCGCTGTTTTGGGAGTGGTTGGTGTGACAGTCCTGTTCCTGGGGATCCAAGCCTATCGCCGGACATATAAACCGAAACCCTAATCCAATTTACCCTGGTCGTATGCTCCCTCTTCGCCGCCTGCCTGGAATTGTTTTGGTCATTCTTGTCGTGGGATTCATACTTACAGGGTGCAGAATCAAGGAGACGGAGAAGACACTCATCGTGCCTTCTCCGTCTCCTTTGCCTGAAATTACTACCCAGGCAATTGTTTTACCAACACCTCAGATCACAGAAACCCCAACCATCATACTTACTCCCACCGTATTTACGCTCGGACCGCTGATCGAAGCTGATCTGGACCTGAGGGAAGGTCCCGTGGAATTACCACTGGAGCTTCAGATCCCCGCTCTAGAGGTCACTGCCCCGATGATGGGGGTAGGTCTGACCGATAAGGGTGAGATGGATTCTCCCAAAGGAGACATTGGCGATCCGATCTGGCATACGGCATTCTGGTATCGTGGTGGAGGCATTCCAGGCGATATTGGAACGGCGACCATTGCCGGTCATGTCAACGATCCGCTGGGTGAACCAGAAATCTTCGCCCATCTGCGCAAACTTAAACCCGGCGATCTGATCGTCATTCGCGATAAAACGACGGGCGTTGACATCAAGTTTTCAGTAGACGAGGTTAAGGTATACTCGGTCATCCAGTCAGCGAAACCGGAAATTCTTACTCGAATCTATGGAGAAGGCCCGGTGATTGGGACCGGACCTCAGCCAGCGCCGGATGGATTATCTCACCTGACCCTCATCACCTGCGCGGGTTATATCATCGACGGCGAATTTGACCGCCATACCGTGGTTTTCGCGACGCGAAGTAATTAATCCTTTACGACAAATCCAGATCGAAGTCTGTGTCAGCCTTAACCTTTTCGAAATGAATATTTTTAGATCGATTCTGTGTCTAACCTGAGCTCGTCCTTTCGGGCTTAGTTTGTGTGGGATGATATATAATGTTAATAGACCGATTGAAGTTGCTTATCCATGACACTGGTTGAGCATCCAATAAAAAACACCACTCCAGGCAACAACACACAATCGCAGAATTGAACCATATTTGGCAACTTCAGGTCGATGAACTGCTGGCGATCATTGGTTTCCATGAGATGACCACGCATCACCAAAAGGGTAGTATGGATCAACAGGACGTAGTTGTAGACCACCTTTTTCATGAATTCCAGTCCCAATATAATTTGGCTTCTGCAGAGGAGAAAAAACGGCTGGCCGCTCAGGTTCATCGCTGGGCCGGGCAGCAGGTGGAGACGCTGAATCCGTCTGCGGAAAATCATCCTAACGGGCGGAAGATCGCAAAATCGAAACGATCCCATTCCACCAGGAATCCTCAGGCGGGAGACGACGAACACAAGATCATCGAATCGCAGAATATTCATACCCTGATTGAGAGCGAGATATATCTCCGACAGATCACGGAAAATATCGAGCAGGTTTTTTGGCTGCGTGAACTTCGTTCCGGGAAGATCCTGTACGTCAGTCCCAATTTTCCATTAGTTTGGGGTTATTCTCGGGAAAGTCTTTACTCCGATCCAGAAATCCTGATTGAAAGCGTGCATCCTGAGGACAGGGTGCAGGTAATGGTCTCAGAACCATACAATGGACATGCGCCTTACAATCAGGCTTATCGCATTTTCCGTTCGGATGGCACAGTCCGTTGGATTTTTTCACGCTCATTCCTGATCCGTGACGAAACCGGTGAAGCAGCCAGCCTGTTTTGTATTGCCCAGGACATCACCGACCAGAAACAGGTGGAGGTGGCACTACGCAAAACACTCGACCGGACACGCGAGCAATTTGACCTCAGCCGGAAGATGAGCCTGTCCCGAAAACCGGAAGCGGTCCTTAAAACGTTGATGTCTGCCCATGCTCTGCGGACTGCCCAGCGGGCAGCCTTGTTATTTTTCGAGGATCCCAAAAAGGGACCAACCCGTGGGGTGGATTTGCGGGCAGCCTGGACGTCGAGCCACAATCCGCCATTCTGGCCGGGCGAATCACTCTTATACGAAGATCCAACACTGTGGGAGTTACCTCAATCAAACCGCATTGTTGTGATCGCCGGAATCCAATCTGATCCCCGTTTGACAACCGTTATCCAAGATTATCTTTCCGAGGGGCAAATACAAACTCTGGTGATTTTCCCTCTGATCGCTTCAGGAGTTTGGCTGGGCTGTCTGTTTGTCTATTTCAAGCAGGAACATACTTTCGATCATATCGAATTGAGGCACCTCAAAGTGCTGATCGATCAGGCCACGATCACCCTCTATAACCTGCAATTGTTGGAGGTGGAGGCAGTATCACGGCATGAGGCAGAGCGGGCAAACGAGATCAAGACCGAATTTCTTGCCATGATTTCCCATGAGCTGCGAACCCCGTTGACTTCGATTCTTGGATTCACTACCACTCTGTTGGCAGAGGATGTTGCCTGGGCGCCGGAAGACCAACGAGATTTTATCTGCACCATTCAAAGCGAAGCCAGCCGGCTGCATGAACTCATCGATCACCTGTTGGATCTATCCCGCCTGGAAGCAGGTATGCTCCCGATATTGTTAGGCCCCCATTCGCTGGCGGGGATCATTCAGGATGCTTCGCCGCAATTGGATAGCCTGACGAGCAATCATATCCTGACCAAACATCTGCCCACCCATCTACCCAGGCTGTTGGTTGATCCCAAAAGAATTGCCCAGGTGCTGGTCAACCTGGTGCGAAATGCATCCTGTTATTCTCCCGAGGGGAGTGAGATCAGCATTTCTGCCGCCATTCGGGGAAGTTTTGTGCAGGTCAATGTCAGCGATCAGGGACCCGGGATACCTCCATCGAGCATAAAGTGGTGTTTAAGGCTTTCCGGCGTGGTGAAAATGCTGAAAATCATGCTGCGCAAGGTGCTGGATTGGGATTGGCCATTTGTAAAGGATTGGTCGAAGCGCATGGTGGACGCATCTGGATCAAGAAAAAAAGTACGCCGGGAGCGACCATTTCTTTCACCCTCCCTCTTGTGCCTCAGGATAATTCGATGAAGACCTCGGAAGGGGAGGAATAAAGTATGGGGAATATACTAATCGTCGAAGACGATCCAAGTATTCGCAAGCTGGTGCGGGTGAATTTGGCGAAGCGTGGCTACACGGTCAGCGAGGCCGGAGACAGCCACCAGGCGATCACGCTGTTTCAGGAAGTGCCGGTCGACCTGGTTTTACTGGATCTACTCCTGCCGGGATTATCGGGTGTGGATATCTGCAAGTGGATCCGAGCCCGTTCGGATGTGCCCATCATTGTGCTGAGCGCCCGCCAGGAGGAGGATCTCAAAGTGGCAGCCCTGGATGCCGGCGCGGATGATTATGTGACCAAACCCTTTGGACAGGAAGAATTGTTGGCGCGGGTGCGGGCGTTTCTCCGCCGCACGTATGCTACATCCAATCTCCCTGATTCGACAGTCCTGATCGATGAATTGCGGATCGATCTCGAAGCGCGCCGGGTGTTTATCGGCTCGGTGGATCTGCATTTTACCCGCACGGAATACGCCATCCTGGCAGAACTCGCCCATCATCTGGACGCGATCGTCACCCATGATGAACTGATAGCCCAGGTTTGGGGACCGGAATATCGGGGATCGAACCACTATCTGCATAACTATATCGGCCGGTTGCGGAAAAAACTGGGTGATTACGCCCGCTTACTGGAGACCATCCCTGGGATGGGATACAACCTGCATACGGCCATTGAACCCAAATCATAATCAGGAATTGAGAGGAATTTAAAGAGAGTATAGCTAGGACACCTGTAGGGGTGTTATGTTATCCTATAGCTGTCAAAGTACGCCACAAATCGAAAGATAGGAAAAAATGGAAACAAAACTTTACGTTGGTAATATGTCTTATGAGACGACTGAACAAGATCTACGGACCATGTTTAGTGAAGCAGGTACTGTAGAATTGGTCGATGTAATCATGGACCGTCAAACTGGGAGACCGAAGGGTTTCGCTTTTATCATGATGAGCAGCCAGGCTGAAGCGGAAAAAGCGATCGCCCTGTTTGACTCGAAAGACGTAAACTCTCGAACCTTGAAGGTTAACATCGCCCGTCCCCGAGAAGAACGATAACTTAACGGTAATCGCACGTTTCCAGGATCAAATTTCCTGAGTAACGTCAGCGTTTGCTCATCAGAAAACATCAATAAGTACCGAACTGGCATTATACAGTTCGGTACTTTGTTGTTTAAAAATGAAGTATTTTAGTAGAAATAATATAGATTGAATCAGGGACATAGATAGCCCCCTTCGAGTATTTTGATATTAGAGAAAAAATACTCAGTAGAAAGGAATATCCATGGATCCCAATCGCAACGATGGCCATAAAACCAAAATACAAGTTGACATTCAGCCCAATATAGGACTGGACAGTGATACCCGCCATTCGGTTGTGGAAATCCTGAACACGACTTTAGCCGATGAGGCTGTGTTAACCTTAAAAACTCGCAGCGCCTATTGGAATATGCGTGGGCCCGGTTTCTTCGACCTGCATATCCTGTTCAATTCGCAGTACGAATTATTGAATCAAACCTCCAACGAGATCGCTGAGCGAACCCGAATGATGGGGGGTAATGCTATCGGAAGCTTCAAGGAATTTATCCAGCATACTCGGATGGAAGAGCAGCCTGGCGTTGTTCCAGACGTGCTTCGCTTGCTGGCTGATCACGAATTCTTCCATTCGCAATCTCCGTGATGATGCGAAAAAATGTTCCGAGGAATTTGAAGACGAAGGCACATCCGAACTGCTGGTTTAAAGTGATGCAGCAGCACGAAAAAATGGCCTGGATACTCCGTTCTTTTAAAGAGAATGGAACCATTCCAGGGGAGATCCCGGAGACGGTAGTGATCGCTCTAATTTGTACGATAATCCCATATTTTATCAACTACCCAAAGGAAAGAGGAGAACCATGAACAAAAATATTTTAGAAGGAAATTGGAAGCAAATGCGGGGCCAGGCAAAAATCTGGTGGGGCAAACTCACCGATGATGATCTCGAAAAAGTGAATGGGAACCTGGACAAGCTTCTTGGTGTGCTTCAGGAGAAATACGGATACACCCAGGAGCAAGCCAGGGAAGAATATGAAAAGAGGACAAAATGAGCGAATTTAAAGAAGTGAGAACTACACAACACGAAGAGGGACGAAATATGCGAGTGGCCACCTTTAAAGCCACTCAATTGATCTGGCTTTTCCTCGGTCTACTGGAGGTTGGCCTGGCTTTACGGTTTGTGTTTAAGCTGATTGGCGTCAACCCGGGAAACCTGTTCGCGTCATTCCTTTACGGTATCACCGATCTGTTCGTGGCTCCTTTTGCCACCCTGACCGGCGCTCCTTCCGCAGGTGGGATGGTGCTGGAGATCTCCACCATCATCGCCATGATCGTTTACCTGTTGCTTGGTTGGGCTCTTGAGCGGATCGTATATGTGCTGTTCTATCGTCCACGCGGACCCGTATCCACCAGGCAGACGGTTGTCGCGGAACGTACGCCGGTCCAAAATCAACCAGGCGTCACCCAGACAACGACAACTCAAACTCCCCAGGGAGGCACCAGCCAGACAACCGTAACCGAACACCAAAGTCCCCCACCCCCGGAGAACCTATGAGGTTTTTCCGGAGCAATCCGGAAATTCGAGAGTGGAGCGTGTATAGAGATAGGAGAATGGAATGAAATTGATCAATTTCATTATCTGGCTTACCACCGGAGCTATCGTCGGTTGGTTTGCGAGTTGAATCATTGCGGCGGAGAACCGTCTGACTCATAAGCCACTAACCTCCAAAGATCAAAGCTGAGGGTGGCGAATCCAAATGGGATCCTGGTCGTCTAAATATTAAACCCAATTGGTGATCTCGCCGTTTCTCCTGTTAGGAGGATGGTGGGCAGATCAAACCTTTCGAAGAAATCAGAATTACACAACACATAAAAGGAGAAACACATGAATATCCTCATTTATCTCGTCGTAGCAGCCATCATCGGGTGGGTAGCCACATCGCTCATGCACGACCGCACAAACCTGTTGATCAACATCATCGTAGCGGTTATTGGCGCTTTCCTGGCCGGGTATTTCATCAGCCCATTGTTGGGTGTCGGGACCATCAATGACGCCATCACCATTCCAACCATGTTGGTGACACTGCTGGGATCTGTCATCCTGCTGGCATTGATCAACCTGATCCGCCGCAGACGATAACCCACTCAGCAATCAGTCATCATCCAAACCTTCCTGAGGAGGGGCGTGTCATTACGCCCCTCCGAATGGGAGCCTGAAGCCATTTCTGACCTGGTCAACCTGAATGGTCACCAGAAGAACAATCCTGCTGTATGCAGATTGTTTTCTTAAGGAGTAACTCATGGGACGAAAAGGCGTAAGCAAACGAAAGACGAAACAAACAACCACAAAATCATCATCCGGCGGAAGCGTATCTTCCATCGTGAAAGCGGCGGAAAACCAGCCGGTCAGATTGCAAGACTCTGATAAAAGCGCTTCGTCAGGAAGATCTTCCTCTGACCGGAAGAAGAACTCGAAGAACAGATAAATCATCCACTTGAAGCGCAGTCGTGAAATCTAATCGTTTATTAGATTGGTTAATCCACATTTTTGTGGAAATCAGATCGAAAAGAGGAGATGAGATATGGGCATTTTATCCTGGATCGTTGTTGGTTTGATCGTCGGATTTCTCGCGGGAATTGTAATCAGGGGGCGAGGTTATGGTCTGGCCGGTAATCTCATCATCGGGGTCGCCGGTGGATTGTTGGGAGGCTGGCTTGCTTCCTACTTCCTGGGTTTGAATGATGCTGTCAATGGGATCAACCTGACCTCAATCATTGTTGCCCTGGTTGGTTCGATATTGCTCATTTTGTTTTTCCGCCTTATCGCAGGCAGAAGAAAACCAAAGGTTGAATGAACCTCGAAGCGAGCAAGCGATCTAATTAATCCGGCTTGTTTGCCTGGCTTTGTTTCTACCCAAAAATAGGGATCCCATGGAAACCCATCCACCTTCGCAATTGGATACATGGACGTTCCGGCGGGTCGTGTGGGCAACCCTCACTCTAATCTTGGTGGTGTTTGCTTTCTGGCTGCTCTACCGTTTCAACCAGGTGGTTTTCAGTCTGTTTATCGCCATCGTGATTGGCACGGTAATCAGACCTGCCGTCGGCTGGCTTAATAAGCGGGGAATACCCAGAGTAGCCGAAGTCATCCTCGTCTATTTTCTGTTTGTCATCCTACTGATCGGTTTCATCTTATTATTATTCCCACTCCTCTTGGAGCAGGGGATTGTGATCGTCGCGGCTGGACCGGGGTACTATCAAAACCTGCTTGGTTGGATGCAGAACAATCCCAATCAATTGATTTTCCATCTTAGCACCGTCCTACCAGCGACTCTACAAACGGTGGATTCAGTTCAGCAGACCGGCCAGGAGGTAATGGATTCAGCCGGTCAGGCATTGGTATATATGGCAACGCTGGGGAAATTCATTCTCCTGTCGCTGGCCATCTTCTTGTTGGCATTCCACTGGACGGTGGATGGGCCCAGGAGCATACAATCGCTATTATTTTTGATTCCCCAGAATCGGCGTGAAAGCATCGCCGAACTGATAGAAGCCATGGAATCCAAAGTTGGTTTCTACATCATCGGGCAGGGTATTCTGTGTGCGATCATTGGTGTGATGGCGCTGATTGCCTACCTGCTGATTGGTTTACCAAACGCCGTCATATTAGCTTTGATTGCAGGTATTTTGGAAGCCGTCCCGATGATCGGACCTTTACTGGGCGCAATCCCGGCTGCGTTGATCGCCCTGTCGATTGCCCCATCCAAGCTCATCTGGGTGATTGTGGCTACCCTGGTTATTCAACAGCTTGAAAACAGCCTCCTTGTGCCGCGTATTATGCGAAAAGCCGTGGGAGTCAATCCGTTCGTCTCCCTACTGTCCATCTTTGCATTCAGTTCCCTATTTGGAGTCATCGGGGCGTTAATGGCTATTCCGATCGCGGCCATTTTACAACTGCTGCTCAATCGTTTTGTTTTTCGCCAGGGCATCAAAGATTTGGAAGTCGCGACAGGGCGCGATTATATCAGCCGATTACGTTACGATGTACAAGAACTTGTTCAAGACCTTCAAAAACAAGCCCGCTTAAAAAAGAGGGCACCGATCAATCGGTCAGACAAACCGACCAGGTGATGGATGAAATCGAATCGATCACCGCTGATCTTGATTCTACTGCTTGATAAAGTGAATTTACCGGATGTGCCATGACCAGGCATCTGATCCGCATTGGTATGGCCATCATGACCACACTCCTCGCGTTGGTGGTATTGTGGCAGTTCCGTACTGTGGTCATTTATGTGTTGATCTCATTGACCCTGGCTGCTGCGATGCGTCCATTCATAAAAAAAATGGTCGGGCATGGTCTCCTTGCCAAAATTGCCTGGCTCCTGCTTTACTTGACGGTATTAGGCAGTCTTGTTTTTCTGCTGTTCCTGGTGTTGGATTACGCGGTCATCGAGATTTAACAACTTTCGCTCACTTTGTCAGAAAAAGATGAGTGGATGTTGCCGATTTGGATGAAGGGGAGCGCCTTCCAATTGGATCTGATCGATCGGATACCTCCGCCGAGCATCCTCTTGAACGCGATCACCGGCGAACAAGGGCAGCTTGTGTTGCCGCGTGTCCTTGGTCTATCACAGGATATTGGTGGATTACTCAGTGGGACATTGGTCATCTTGTTTTTAAGCATCTATTGGAGCATCAACCAAATCCATTTTGAACGCCTTTGGCTCTCATTGCTCCCTTCCAATCATCGATCTGAGGCCCGGGGAATTTGGCGGACGATAGAGCCTGACATCGGAGCATACATTCGTGGTCAGCTATTCCAAAGCGCCATCTCAGGGATTTTATTAGGCCTTGGTTTCTGGGTTCTCGGTTCACCTTATCCGGTTTTGCTGGGATTGATTGGTGCAATTTTATGCCTTATCCCGGTACTGGGTGCTCCCCTGGCTATTCTCCCACCGCTTATGATTGGATTGCTCACCAGCGCGCAGGTCAGCCTTTTCACAACTCTGTTCGCGTTTCTTGTGTTGGTTGCCATTGGAATCTGGGTCCGGCCGCGTCTTTTCAAACGCCAATGGGATAACCCAATCCTGACGGTCGTCCTTTTGATCGCCATGGCGGACGCATTCGGCTTGGTTGGAATCATCATTGCCCCTCCACTTTCAGCCGTTTGTCAGATCCTGTGGAGCCGCCTGGTAAGCCACAGGGAAGCGAGCGGAGCTTCATCTCAAATTTCAGATTTGAAAGAGAGGCAGGAAAGGCTTCGGATTATGATCGGAGCAATGGAGGAAACCCCTTCTCCCCTCGTCACCAGCAGTGTTGAACGCCTTTCAGATCTGATCGATAAAGCCGAACCTATTCTGGAAGTGGCATTAATATCAGAGCCAGAGATTCAAATTCGAGCGAAAGCGCCACCAGCGTCAGGACTGTAATAATGGCTCCGTTAAAAGGACCCAAATTCATCGCATCACTCTGGCAGCAAGGCAATCAAACCGCGCTGTTATTTGACAGGAAGACCCATGGATGGCTGGGGATCCTGTATGGCGCGTTGAAACAGACCTTGTTACCCAACTCGGTACTGACAGCAGCGGCCATCGCCTACTTTGCCCTATTCTCATTATTCCCACTCATCCTCCTAAGCATTGCCATTGCCAGTATGAGTCTCGGTTCATTAATGGATCAGAACCAGGTCATCCAACGCCTGGAATTTATCGCGCCTGCCCTGGGCACGCTGTTAGGTGAGAATATCGATGAAATCGTCAGGGCGCGGGGAGCGGCAACTAATATCGCGTTGATCGGGTTGCTCTACGCCGCCTCAACCATCTTCCTAACCTTAACCCAAACCATGTCAGTCATTTGGGGTCAAAAGCGCAGGCGGCCTATCTGGAAGTTACGCGGTTTGCCAATCCTGTTAGTGCTCACCTTTGTGGGTCCGACCCTGTTCGTCCTGTCGTTTGGCAGCAGTATGATCTCCAATCTTCGCACGTGGCTGCCGGTTCAGATAATTCCGATCTGGGACGGATTCGGTTTCCTGTTAGTGATCTTGCTTGATGTGATCTTGTTCATGGCGCTTTACATCCTGTTACCACACGGTGAAGCGACCTGGCGGGAGGTGTTGCCCGGCGCGATCGGCGCAGGTCTCCTCTGGGAGGGCGCCAAGAAAGGGTTCCTATTATTCATCACATCCAATATTTCTGCTTCAAACCTATTATATGGATCGGTCGCGGCGATCATCTCATTCTTGATCTGGGGTTACTTCAGCGGCTTGATTTTTCTTTTTGGAGCCTACTTAAGCCGTTTCTATTACATGCAAAAATTGAAACAACGCGAAGAACTTGCACTGCCTAAGCAAGCAGACCAGTAATCAAGGAAGGAAGAATGGAAGAACTCCGATATCTCACAAAAAAACGGCGCATACGGGTGAAACTGATCTTCAATCCCGCGGCGGGAGCTGCCAGACCGACTCCCGTCAATATCGTGGATGTGATCCATGAACTTCAAGCCTGGAAATTGGTGCCGGAAGCTTTCCTGGTTGAACCGGATTGCGATCTAAATGGGGTGGTGAAAGAAGCGCTCGCACGGAAAATCCGCATGTTTGTAGTTTGCGGTGGTGACGGAACCATTTCAACCGTGGCGCGGTCACTCGCCGGCACGACAGCCACCCTTGGCATCATCCCGATTGGTACACAGAACAATACCGCTCTTGAGTCTGGGCATCCCATCGGATGTCGCAGAAGCGATCGCCATCCTCAGGACGGGCAAGCGGATTAAAGTGGATATCGGTGTGGCCAATTGCGGAAATAACCCAACCCCGTTTGTGGAAGTATGCTCCGTCGGTCTTGTCTCAACTCTCTTTCCAGCGGTGGACGACATTCAGCATGGGAATCTGGCTCGAATTGGTGATTTTTTGGCAGCCATGGTCGCATCACCACCCGCTGAGATTCAATTGATCCTGGATAAGAAGCAGAAGATCAGCAGCCTGGGGCATATTGTTCTGGTATCCAATATGCCGTACCTCGGTTTCCATTATCAGATCAGCGCCTTGAGTTCGCACAAAGATGGATACCTGGATGTCCTATTCTTCGCCGACCTCTCCAAACTCGAATTATTAAATTACGTTTTTCAGGGGGTTGGCGAAGGAAAACCGGAGGATCCTCGCATTCAGCATTATCATGTTCGCAAAATAGCCATAAAAACCAAGCCTTCCATGCCGATCATGGTGGATGGGATCGCGATCGGCGAAGGCGAGGTGCAGATTGAAGTGAAGAAGCACGTCCTGGCGGTGATGGTTCCCGGGTCAAGCGAAACTTTGAAAAACACCGATAAATGAAACCTTCCCCTGATTTACCGAATGTCCGTCGATGGGAAGCCATCATTCTGTGGGTGGGTGATCACCAATCGATCCTGCGACTCGTGATCATCGCCTCAGCTCTGGCTGCTTTTCTCCTTTTTCTCCCGACGTATTTACGGGTCGCTTTCTGGAACGGACTGTGGGAGCATGAGTTACTAACTGGGATGCTGCTCGTCTTCAGCCTTCTATCTCTTTCCTTGATCTGGTCGACCGGCCAAAAACTGGACGCAAAGGTGTTCCTATTTTTCAATATTTGGGGTGCGCGACCCATCTGGCTCGATCGTCTGATGGTCGGTTTTACTCAACTCGGTAACGGACTCGTCCCATTAGGGATCGGCCTGGTTTTGTTTATTATTGGCAACCGACGTCTGGCGTATGAACTGATTCTGGGTACTCTGACATTGTGGTTGGTTGTCGAGGTATTGAAATTTCTGGTGTACCGTTCCCGTCCGTTTATCCGTTTGACCCAGACCCGAAAATCGTGGGTTTTCGAGCGATAGGCCGTTCATTTCCCAGCGGGCATACCAGCCTGGTATTTTTTATGGCAACATTGTTCATGAACCAATTTGCATTCAGGGTATGGGCATTTGTTCTATTCTATTTCATCGCGTTACTGGTTGGGATCACACGGATGTATGTTGGTGCACATTATCCACGGGATGTGTTGGCCGGTGCCATTCTTGGCACAGCCTGGGGTTTGCTGGGGGTAATCGTCAATGAGTATCTGTCCATGAGGTTTATATAATTCACATCTCAACGGAGAGATACCCACGTGTGGATCATGTTTTGATCAAAATGTCTTCCCTCGTCCCACTATTTTTAGATTTTTTATAGATTGAATCAGGGACATAGATAGCCCCTCTCGTTTACCGTTGTAATGTAACCAACTGCATCCTGACGAAACGGAATATTTAGGTTCAGGGTGATCCAATCGTGAGCCGAGCGCTTAGTTTAAAGTCGGCATATTGGCTTGCTGACAACTTTAAAGGATGGTTAAAAGATCGGCAACTTTACCTACCGGTCTGATCTATTACACAACAGGTTTCTTCCCTGTTTTCAGAGAAGATGGAGTAACTACCGATGACAGATAAGCCGGCCCAAAAAGCCACCAAACGATTACCGAAAGGGCAGCGAAAGCACATCCGACTGATGAAATCAGCAGCCCGAAAGGAAATCACCGTTGTAAAAGTCAAGAAACTCAGGGAGGTTGTGGCAAAAATTGAACCAGTTGAAATCAAGAAAAAAGAGGTAGCAATCAAACCGGTGAAGAAGAAAGCCGCTGTGGATCCAGCGAAAGCAAAAGTGAAAGTGAAAGATCAAAAATCTCAATAATAAATCCTTTTCTGAGGATCGCATGAAGTATACCGGTTTGGTAGATACATACAGCTCAGTAAATTGAAAGTGTGGTACCCAAAGGTCTTTCACCAGATCAATCAAAAGGAGAAATCTCATGTTATGGACCATCATTGTAATCCTGCTTGTACTCTGGCTGCTCGGCTTTTTCGGCGGGCGCATCAGCCCCAGCTTCCCCAAAACGGGTAGCTGGATTCATATTCTGATCGTGATCGTGGTCATCCTGGTCATTTTAAATCTCCTCAAGGTGATTTAATCACTCCAGGTTCACCACCGGTCTGAATAGGACCCGCTGAATGTGTGGTGTTTGGCCAAATTCAGCAGGGGTTCAATTCAACACCCTGACTCCCGGTAAGTATCAGGGGGAGCATCAGGGCGAAAGTATCCAGCAGAAAGGAGAGTAGCATGCACAAGTGCGATGAAATTATGACGAAAAATCCGGTTTGTTGCCTCCCGACAGACACGGTGGATAAAGTGGCAAAGTTGATGAAAAAGGAAGATATCGGTTCAATTCCGGTGATCAATAACGAAAAGGCACGGGAATTGGTTGGCATTGTGACCGACCGAGATCTGGCATTGAAGATCGTCGCCGATGGAAAAGATGCCAAATCGACGAAGGTGCAAGAGGCGATGACACGCAAAGTGGTGACCTGCCGGGTTGACGATGACCTGCAAAAGGCATTGGATTCCATGTCCAAACATCAGCTACGCCGTCTTCCGATTGTGGATAGCAATAATTCGATAGTGGGCATCATAGCCCAGGCGGATGTTGCCACCCGAATTAACCAGCCGGAAAAAACTGCCGCGATGGTAAAGGGAATATCTCAATCGGACACGACATGAAAGATTTCCTGATTCAATTAATTTGTAAATTACTTCTACTACGGCCATGGTAGAAGTATGACTGCCCAAAAGAACCACACCGACCCGGTAGTTAGGCATTGAGGGAATTACCGCAAACCCTTCCCGACGAGACCATTAGCTCGTCGGGAAGCCGGGTTTCCATTACGTAGCCCTCAACCACGCAAGGATGGCGCTTATAAATGGGAATCATCCAACCACCCCCAACACGGACATCACAAATTTGTAGATTTTTAATAGATTGAAATCAGGGACAACGATAGCCCAATTCAAATATGGTGTATTTACCGAAATGTACCAGAATTTCCGGCCGAAGGTCGTCATGCAGGGGCAAAAAGAATGGGAAATATCTGGTACCACCCGGGTTCGTATCCTTACCAATTGAAGATGGAAGAAATGAAAGGGGAGGAGGCAAACATGAATATTCTGCTCGTTTACCCGGAGTTCCCAGATACATTTTGGAGTTTTAAACACGCCCTCAAGTTTGTGCAAAAGAAGGCCGGTTCACCGCCGCTGGGACTACTCACCATCGCGGCCATGCTGCCATCTGACTGGGGAAAGCGGTTGGTCGATCTGAACGTAACCAGGCTTACGGATAAGGATCTGCAATGGGCAGATTATGTTTTCATCAGCGCGATGGCGGTTCAACGCAAATCGGTCGTGTGAAACCATCGCTCGCTGCAAACAGGCCAATAAGAAAGTGGTGGCCGGCGGACCACTTTTTACCATGGAGCATGAGCAATTTCCGGAAGTGGATCATTTTATTTTGAATGAAGCTGAATTAACGCTTGACCCATTCCTGCATGATCTGGAATTGAACCATGCCGAAACGGGTTTATCGTTCGGATGATTATCCTGACCTCGAACAAACTCCCATCCCGCTCTGGAAGTTGGCCAAGTTACGTTATTATGATACGGTTAGCATCCAGTTCTCCCGGGGATGCCCGTTCAATTGTGATTTCTGCAATGTGACCGCCCTGCTCGGACATCGCCCGAGAACCAAGTCTGCCGGGCAGATCATGGCTGAGTTGGATTACCTTTACTCCATCGGCTGGCGCAAGAGCATCTTTTTCGTGGACGATAATTTTATTGGGAACAAGAAATTTATTAAGAGTGAGGTCCTGCCAGAGCTGATCAAGTGGCGGGAGGATAAGGTCGGGATGCCTTTCAGTACCGAAGCTTCCATCAACCTGGCTGATGACCCGGAATTGATGACACTCATGGTTGACGCTGGATTTGACACCGTTTTTGTCGGGATCGAATCTCCCAACGAAAGCAGTCTGGCCGAATGCAGCAAGAACCAGAACAAAGGCCGCGATCTGGTGGAGAGCGTGAAGACCCTTCAACGGGCCGGCCTGCAGGTTCAGGGCGGCTTTATCGTGGGCTTTGATAATGACTCTCCATCAATCTTCCAACAGCAAATTGATTTCATTCAGAAGAGCGGGATCGTGACTGCCATGGTCGGATTACTCCAGGCTCCATTGGGCACCCGCCTTTATGACCGGATGCAAAAAGAAGGACGCCTGACGAATGATTTTTCAGGTGATAATGTGAATGGATCCACCAACATTATTCCGAAAATGGGGATTGCGCCTTTGCAGGAAGGACACCGGAAAATCCTCAAACAGATTTATGCACCCAAGCAATATTACGAAAGGATCAAGATCTTCCTGCGGGAGTATAAGCCGCCCAAAGTTCGGGTTCAATTGGAATGGCAGCACCTGTTAGCTCTGGGGAGATCCGTCTACCGACTGGGTATCCGCGGTGTGGAACGTGTCCAATTCTGGCAGCTTATCTTCTGGACGATGTTCCGTTATCCCAGATTATTCCCCCAGGCGATCACGTTCGCCATCTATGGGTTTCATTTCCGGCAGGTTGCGGATCAAAACCTGGGTTGATCTGGATATTTACTAAAGCTATATGAACCAGGGGGATTCAATATTGAGTTGGATAAGGTGTAAATGACCGAACGTGCTCGTTCAGATGTTGCTCTGAGAGAATCAAAATCACGCTATCGCCGGCTTTTTGAAACCGCGAAAGATGGAATCCTCCTTCTGGATGCTGTCTCGGGGGAGATAACGGATGTCAATCCATTTCTGAGTAAGCTGCTCGGGTATACCTACGAAGAATTAATGGGAAAAAAACTCTGGGAGATCGGTCCCTTTAAGGATGTCGTCGCCAGTCAGACGGCTTTTAAGGAACTTAAGCGGAAAAAATATATTCGTTATGAAGAATTACCACTCGAAACCAAAGGGGGCGAGCGGGTGGAAGTTGAATTTGTTTCCAACCTGTATGAAGTCGATGGTCAGAAGGTGATCCAATGTAACATTCGGGATATCTCCGAGCGGATCCGCAGCAGAGATATCTTGCGGAAGACGAATGATAACCTGTCCTCGTTGGTGATCGAGCTGCAGAACCATGATCGGGAATTGAATCAGATCAACAAGATGAATGACCTCCTGCAGGCGTGCAAGACAAAGGAGGAAGCCTACCAGGTGATTGGGATGGCGGTTTCTGAATTGTTCCCTGGTCACAGTGGTGGGCTGGCTATTTTACATGATTCAGGCCAATACCTGGAGACTTTCTCACGCTGGGGTGACGACCAGCTTTTGGAGACCATCTTCTCGATGGAAGATTGTTGGGCGATGCGGCGCGGTCAATTGCATGAGGTGAATGATATTAAGGCAAACATCCACTGCAGTCATTTTGTCCGCCCACCCAAAGCGGGCTATATCTGCTTGCCGCTTGTTGTTCAGGGAGAAACGCTCGGATTGTTCCACCTCGGGACACCCTCCGGGCTGAACCCGGAGCATGTCACACGCTGGAGGCAATTGATAATGACCGTCGGGGAGGGGATCAAACTTTCCCTTTCTAATCTGAAACTGCGGGAGATCATGCGAGAGCAGGCTACCCACGATCCATTGACCGGCCTCTACAATCGCCGCTATTTGAATGACACTCTGCCGAGAGAAATTGAGTACACCCGACGGCATAAAATTGACACATGCCTGGCCTTGATGGATATCGATCACTTCAAGCATTTCAACGATACTTTTGGACACGAAGCCGGTGATATCGTTCTGCGGGAGCTGGGGCATCTCCTCCAGGAAAATGTTCGCAAGAGTGATATTGCCTGTCGTTTTGGCGGCGAAGAATTTGTGCTGGTGATGTTCGATTCGTCCCAGGATGCCAGCCGTCAACACCTGGAAAAGATTTGTACGCTGATCAAAGGCCTACAGGTTCGATATGGGGAGCAATTACTTGGCACAATGACCCTCTCAGTTGGTATGGTGGATATTCTGGAGAAGAATTTCACTTCAGAAGAATTGCTGAGGGCAGCCGATAGGGCCCTCTATGCAGCCAAGAATGCTGGCCGCGATCAGATTGTCGCATTTCACGACCTGGAATAACCTTCCGCTATTGTCATAGCGATCTCGATACTCTCAGGTTTTCTTCACAATCATGTATAGAAAATCATGTTTTGGATCCCTGTTTTGACCATCAATTTTAATATTCCTCTCAGATTCCCCTAAAAACCTATTGACTCTGATATTAAGGTATGCTATTCTGTTATCGATAACGGGAACGATAACGGGAACGATAACATATGCCAATCAAGCACAAACGTCCCAATATTAAACAAGTTGCTTCCGCAGCGGGAGTTTCCACGCAAACCGTTTCCCGGGTGATGAATGACCGCCCCGATGTATCCGCCGAAACCCGTGAACGCGTCCAAAATGTCATTGAAGAGTTAGGCTACCAGCCCAGTGCTCTCGCGCGAAGCCTGATCCAACAACGCAGCTATACACTCGGGGTTGTGACGGCAGGATTAAAATACATCGGCCCATCACGAACGCTGAGCGGCATTACCAACGCCGCAGAAGAGTTTGGATACTCACTCCTCTTGAAGGAACTTCCCAGTTTCAGCGCGAATCATGTCATTCCCATCTTGCAGGAATTCCTCTCCCGGCATGCGGATGGCGTGATCTGGGCGGTACCTGAGGTAGGCGAGAACCGGGAATGGCTCAATACTCCCCCTCCCGATCTGGAAATACCCATCGTATTTCTGACGATGGAACCGCGAAATCAGATTCCGATCGTCTCCATCGATAATTACCTGGGCGGAAAGATGGCGATGACCCACTTACTGGAGCAGGGATATCGGAATATCGGTCATATCTCCGGCCCACTCGACTGGTGGGAAGCCCGTCAGCGGAAAGCGGCCTGGAACGATGTTCTGAAGAACGGTGGTTTTGAGGTGTGCGAAGAGCACAGCATCGAAGGCAATTGGTCATCGGCAAGCGGCTCGCAAGCCATTGAGACACTATTCCAGCAATACCCGGAAATGGACGCGGTGTTCGCGGCGAATGACCAGATGGCCTTAAGCGTCATCCAATATGCCTGTCAAAAAAACCTGCGAATTCCTGAAGACTTTGGAATTGTCGGTTTCGATAATATCGCTGAATCCCCCTATTTTTGCCCGCCATTGACCACAGTCCAATCTGAACAATACGATGTGGGCAAAATGGCTGTGGAAGAAATGATCAAAATCATCGAGTCGGGCTGGCAGGAACAGGAAGTGAGCGAGCCTACTCCAATCATGCTAACACCCACACTGGTTATTCGGCAAAGCTCGATGAAGCGTAAAGTATTGGAATAAAAGGAGGTGAATTTGAGAAGATCGATTGTGATTGATAAGTGAAGTGCTTGCCCAGTGATCGATGTCTCTTAGCAAGCACTTCAGAGCGGGGGAGAAAACAATTGGATATTGGTTTCCCAGACCCGGCTCGATTATACCGCACCAGAACTCCGCGAGGAGAAACCCTCAAACTCTATAAGGAGAGATGATCATGTTTCGTGCAAAGTTAATCGCAGTAATCTTACTCGCAACCATGGTATTAGTCGCTTGTGCCCCTGCAGCACCGGCCGCACCTGTGGCAACAGAAGCACCCGCAGCAAAGGTTTACACCTATGCTGATATGACGGTCGGTTTCCTTCAGACTGGTTCTGAAGGTGGATGGCGCGCAGCGAACAGTGCTTCTTTCAAAGAGTCTGCGACCCAATTGGGCGTAAACCTTAAGTTCTATGATTCACAAAATGACCTTGCCCGACAGGTCGCCGGATTCCAGCAGTTCATCCAGGATCCCGAAGTGGATGTCATCGTGATGTCCCCTCTCGAAGTAACCGGTTGGGAACAGGTACTCAAGGACGCAAAAGCCGCTGGTAAACCCGTCATTCTATCCGATCGCCGCATCGATGGGTTTGAAGATCTATATGTCACCTTCATCGGCGCCGACTTTGTTGAAGAAGGTCGTAAAGCCGGTACTGAAATGTGCAAAATGCTCGAAGGCAGCGCCAGCAAGAACGTTTGGGAATTGGTTGGTAACGTAGGCGCGGCCCCCGCCATTGACCGTGGAACTGGTTTCCGCGAGACCGCTGAAGCATGCGGTATCAAAGTCGTCAAAAGCCAGACCGCCAACTGGAGCGTAAAAGAAGGCAAGGAAGTGACCGAAGCCTGGTTGAAAGAAACCAAGGATGTTCAGGGTATCTTCGGACAAAACGATGAGATGGCATTTGGCGCAATCGAAGCCCTCAAAGAAGCCGGTCTTGTTCCTGCCGTGGATGTCAAGATCATCTCCGTGGATGCCACCTCTGGCGCTTTCCAGGCGATGCTTGATGGTACCTTGAATGTGACCGTAGAATGCAACCCGCTGCTGGCTCCGCAAGTTTACGAAGCCGCTTTGGCTGCGCTGAACGGCGAATCCCTGCCAAAATGGATTCCCTCACAGGAGAGCGTATTCTTCATGGACGATCCGAACCTGAAGGATGTTGCCGCAGGTCGTAAGTACTAATCCACAAATCCGGTCTTGGATTTCCGCAAATGTGGTGGATTTGAGACGGATAACATAGGCGATTGGGAAACGATACCTGTTATCGTTTCCCAATCCTTCTAGAAGATTGAAAATAGAAGGCAGGCGGGCATGTCTGAAAGTGATCAAAACATACTCGTTATGGATGATATATGTAAGGCCTTTCCGGGTGTCCAAGCCCTGGATGGTGTAAGCCTGACTCTCCGAAGAGGTGAGATCCTCTGCCTGGTTGGCGAGAATGGCGCAGGTAAGTCGACGTTGATGAAGGTGCTAACCGGTGCTGATCAGCCAGATTCAGGCACAATGATCTTCGATGGCATGGCAATTCACCCCAAGTCTCCCCAGGATGCACAAGCGTTGGGGATCAGTACGGTCTACCAGGAGATCAATCTGTGCCCGAATCTGACCGTAGCTGAGAACATCCTCCTGGGACGCGAACCTCATAAAATTGGACGAATTGATTGGCAAAAGACGAATGACCTCGCTGCCGATACACTCAAACGCTTATTGGGTGTTGATATTGATGTGACCAAACTACTCGGCTCATACACAGTCGCCATCCAGCAGATGGTAGCTATTGCCCGGGCACTCTACATTGAATCAGCGAAAATTCTCATACTGGATGAACCCACGTCCAGTCTGGATTTCCATGAAACAGAACAGCTCTTCAAGGTGATGCGGAAATTAAAAAGCGAAGGCGTTGGTGTTGTCTTCATCACCCATTTTATCGATCAGGTATTTGAAATTTCAGATCGGATCACGGTCTTGCGAAATGGAAAACTGGTTGGGACATATGAAACCGCAGCCATCACTCGCGTTGGATTAATTTCGAAAATGATCGGTCGAAGCCTGGCCGAGTTTGATGAAATGACCAAGATCAAGCTGGAAAGCAGTAAACACATTAAGGAAGAAGCCATACTACAAGCACGGGATTATGGTTTGACTGGCGCCATCCAACCGTTTGATTTGGATTTACACGCCGGCGAAGTAGTCGGTTTAGCCGGCTTGCTTGGTTCGGGTCGAACAGAAACCGCCAGCATCTTATTTGGAGTAGAAAAACCGGATTCAGGGACGATCAAGATCAATGGAAAGAAAGTTCATGACACCTCTCCTCTTGGATCCATCAAACGGAGAGTGGCTCTCTGCCCGGAAGACAGAAAAGCGGCAGGTATTGTGGATGACCTGACAGTCAGAGAAAATATCATCCTGGCTATGCAGGCTAACAGAGGGTGGTTCGAATATCTGAGCTTGCAAAAGCAATATGAGATCGCCGACAAGTATATTGATTTGTTGAGTATCGCCACCCCATCTGCTGATCAACCGGTGAAAAACTTGAGTGGTGGAAACCAGCAAAAAGTCATCCTCGCCCGCTGGCTTGCCACCAATCCGCAAATATTAATTCTGGATGAACCCACCCGCGGAATTGATGTGGGCACGAAGGCGGAAATCCAAAAAATGGTACTCTCCCTTGCGGAAGAGGGGATGGCTTGCGTATTCATATCCTCAGAGCTGGAAGAAGTATTGCGTACCAGTCACCGGATTGTGGTCTTACGAGAACGTGAGAAAGTTGCCGAATTCTCTGGCGAAGTGGATGAGAAGACAATCATCCACGCCATTGCGGGGAGTGAATCATGAGAAAGCTTACGAAATCATCTTTCACCTGGAGAAGTATCACCGAGAGCAGGCTATTCCTTCCCATCATTGCCTTGTTTCTCATTCTGTGCTTCGATTTCATTTTTATCCCCGGTTTCTTCTCGATCGAGAACCGTGACGGAAACCTGCATGGCAGTCTCATCGATATTTTGCGGAATGGCTCGACGGTCATGCTGCTTTCTATCGGGATGACACTCGTGATCGCAACCGGAGGGGTTGACCTTTCGGTTGGTGCGACCATGGCGATCGCTGCTTCTGTAGCGGGGATTTTGATGAATCCATCCGCCCTTAAAAATGAAGTTTTCTTCGTCACCGATCCGACATACACTTTCCAACCCTTGTGGGTGGTTCTCATCGCCGCACTGGTTGTCGCCATCCTATGCGGATTATGGAATGGGTTGTTGGTCGCGTATATGCGGATCTCGCCCATGGTTGCCACCTTGATCTTGATGATCTCCGGCCGAGGCATCGCCCAATTGATCACGAACGGCTTACGCGTTCAAATCACTTATAAGCCATACGCATTTATAGGCCAAGGCTGGGTCATCCTGCCTTTTTCCCTGTATATTGTGGGATTGATCTTCGGCCTCACCTGGCTCATGACGCGCAAGACAGCCATTGGCATGTTCATCGAATCGGTGGGAATCAATTTCAAGTCCAGTTTCTTTAGCGGAATCAATGAAAAGAGAATTAAACTGCTCGTCTATACTTTCTGTGGATTCTGTGCAGGGATTGCTGGTCTGGTCGCCAGCTCGAATATCAAGACCTCGGATGCCAATAACATTGGCGACATGACGGAACTGGATGCCATATTGGCGGTGGTGATCGGTGGAACCTCGATGAATGGCGGGCGCTTCTCCCTACTGGCCAGTATGATCGGCGCGCTGGTCATGCAGGCGATCACCCAGTCGATGTACGCCATTGGCGTACCAGCGTTCGCGTTGCAGGCTATCAAGAGCGTGGTGGTGATCCTCGTCATCCTCCTGTACTCTGAACAGGTCAGAGGATTTATCCGAAGAATTGGCGCATCCAAAAAAGAGGTTTAGCCATGATTCAACAAGTAAGCAACTTCTTTTCAAGATATCGAAAATTCATTCCACTAATGTCTACCGCTTTACTGGCCTTTGCAGCCTATGGGATTGGCGCATATTTCTTCGTGGGGATGCGTAATCCACAGGTGTTCTTCAACTTGTTCCGGAATAGTTCTTATTTATTCAGTGGTATCGGGATGACGTTCGTCATCTTGACCGGAGGAATTGATCTCTCTGTCAGTGGTGTGGTTGCACTCACCACCGTAGCATCGGCTGTTCTACTGCGGGAAGGGATGGATCCCTGGATGGTCATTCCCCTGATGTTGTTAATGGGTATGACCCTGGGCGCATTAATGGGGACATTCATTGTCAAACTGAAGGTTCAACCTTTTATCGCAACACTGGCCGGAAGCTGGTTTGCCCGCGGGATGTGTTTTTTCATCAGTGATGATGCTGTGACCATCGATGACCGAATTTTCCAAATAATGGGCAAGACGAAAATACTGATTCCCGGTTTGAAGGAACTGATTGAAAAACAGGGAGGGGTCGCACCTTACATCACCATCCCGATCGTGGCTTCTTTTCTCCTGTTGATCATCGCGATTTTTATTGGCAGCTATACCCGAATTGGCAGGACAGTGTACGCCCTCGGCGGGAATGAAGGCCGGAATGAACAATCAGCCCGATTAATGGGCTTACCAGTTGACCGTGTTAAATTTATGGTTTACACATTCAATGGACTGTGTTCTGCATTGGCCGGTCTTTCATGGTCCGTCTTTGTTTTCTCCGGGCATGGCCTCTATGCTGATGGCTTTGAGATGGACGTGATCGCTTCTGTCATCATCGGTGGGACTATGTTGTCCGGTGGTTCAGGTTATGTGTTTGGGACCCTCTTCGGGGTACTCGTTCTTACCCTGACCCAGGCTCTCATCCAATTCAGCGGCTCACTCAGCTCCTGGTGGACAAAAATTGTCATCGGCATCCTTACCCTCATCTTCATTGGCGTACAAACCATCCTGGCTAACCGGAAGAGTGTTCGTCAGGGTGGCAAGGTAACCCAGGCTATGCTGGAGGAGCGCAAAAAACGCCAAAAATATGTGTATTCCGCGGCCATCATTTTGGTATTGGCGATCGTATCTTCGATTGTGATTTCCAGCCTGCGCCCCGAATCAGCCGTAAGCACAGTAGAGAATGCCCAATGCGATGTAAAACCCTTCCGGGATGGGGAAGCAGCCAGTTTATTGCAGGATGGCGCTGCGCTGATCTTTAATAGAACAGCCGGACCTCAATGCGTGGATGAACTTTATGCGATCTATCCGGATGGCCGGATCATCGGGAATGACACAGTCAACACCGTCGAGAAGCAGATCGAACCTGCCGAGGTGGATCATCTGCTCACGGCAATCAGCCTGGATCACAAGTGGTTTACCAATGACATTTACAGCACATACCTCAATCCATGCAGGCAGTGCTTCGCCTACTCCATCAGTATTGCTTACAATGGGCAGGAAAAGACGGTCACAGGTGTCGATGGCACCACCGCGATGCCGCCGGGTTATTCATTTGCCCTGGCAGAAATCAGGCCTTTGCTTCCATTGTTGAATCCAACGCCGTAACCTGCCAATGGAATCCGTTACGATGGCAAACGCAGTTTATTGGAGAGAAAACGAAATTAGGATCGTCCTCGTGCGGAAATTGATAAATGGAGAACGTAGATGATTGACAAAAAGGTGCTCATCTTATTCAGCCTGGTCTTCTCTTTCATTACCTTTGCCTGCGTATATATCGTAGTTCCCGAAGGTCTTGAAAAACCCGTCGAAGTGGAAGGAGCAGGGGAGAAAATCTGGAACGCACATGCCACCAATATCACAAAAACGGCAGCGGGTGATACTCGAATCGAGATCACAATTCGAAATGATACCGCTGATTGGAGTACGCTGAAAGCCGTCGAAGATAAACCTGCATCCCTTAAAACTAAAGCCGGCGGGACCACCAATTGCGAGACGGTATCTGTGGGTACAGGTGGTCACCGTTTGGCTCCTGGGTTCCAAATGCGTGGATACACGGCGGGCAAAAAAGAAAAACCGGAGATTCAGCTTCTGTATGTCGAGTGCAAGGGTGCAGAGGTTTCACCGGGGTCCAAACTGTTCATCGATTACCTCAGCTTCAACGGAATACTGGATGATTATGAACCAGAGGCGAATAAGGCGAATGGCGTCCTTGAAGTGAACCTGGATGAGATCATCACCGATCTGGCGTATCCAATAGGTACACCTCATGATGGTTTGATCCAGGAAGCGGGGGTCAGTATCACCGGCCTGAGTGAAAATGTGGTCACATTAATGGATACGAAACGCTCCGACACCGGCCTGCAATTTACCTGGCAGAATTTTAATCCGACCAAATTCCCCCTCAAAACGCACATTGGGACTCCGCCTGTCATCGGAGCCGATGGCATTATTTATGGAAATTACGAAACGCTGGATATCGTCCCGGTTCCCATCACACCTGCAAAAGAAAATATGGAATGGACGACGGAAGTAGTTGTTCCGGAGGATGTGAGTGGATTGTATATTCTGCTCAGTGTTGAATCCAATAAACCCAGAACCTATATCAATTATGTACTGGATATCACGGATAAATAACCAAGTAGTGAATTGGAGAAGGATACAAATGAAGGTCTTACGGTTACATGGAGTGAGTGACATCCGGTTATCTGAAGAACCTCTCCCGGTCCCCGGGAAGATGAGGAACTGCTTAGGTGAGGTTGTTGGGTATATGCGGATCGGACTTGCACTGGTTCACTGAAGGTGGAATTGGTGACGCCCGGATCGTCCAACCCCTGGTATTGGGACACGAATTTTCTGGACTCACCAAAGAAGGAAAGCTGGTGGCGGTCGATCCGGCTATCCCATGCGGAAAATGTGAATTTTGTTCACGCGGCGACCCCAACCTTTGTCCTGATATTCTATTCGCGGGTCACGGCCATGTGGATGGCTCGCTGCGGGAGTATGTAGCCTGGGATAAGCGATTCATCCATCCGCTCCCGGACGCCATTTCCGATGAGGAAGGTGCCATGCTGGAACCGTTGGGAGTAGCCATCCATGCGGTGGATCTGGCGCACATCAAACCGGGAATGACCGTTGGTGTTTTCGGGTGTGGACCGATTGGCCTGCTGATCGCCCAGGTTGCCCGATTGGCCGGTGCGACAAAAGTGATCGCTACGGATATCCTTCCACACCGGGTGGAAGCAGCCCTCTCCCTGGGTGTTGACCAGGCCTGGCTTGTCGAGGACCGCCTCCCCGAAGCTGTCGGGCTGAAAGCCACCAGTGGACGCGGAGTCGATGTCGCCTTTGAAGCGGCCGGAGTTCAGGGTGCTGTGGATGATGCCTTCTCGGCGGTTGCCATTGGTGGGAAGGTGATCCTGGCCGGGATACCGGATGACGATCACACATCCTTTTCGGCATCGACTGCCAGGCGCAAGGGTCTCACCATCAAACTGGTTCGGCGGATGAAATCAACCTACCCTCGCGCCATCGAAATGGTAGCCCGCCACCAGGTGGACGTGAGATCTCTGGTGACGCACCGCTTCCCGCTGGCGCAAACCCGAGAGGCGTTTGAAACCGCCACGAAGCGGGATGGTTTGAAAGTGATGATACGGATTTGAACCTGATTTACCTGAGGTGACTGGATGAGCAAGTACGCAATTGGCGTGGATTTCGGTACGGAGAGCGGTCGGGCGGTCCTGGTGGATATAGCCGATGGGCGTGAGGTCGCGACGGCTGTTTATCCGTATTCTCATTCCGTGATCGACGAACGCCTGCCGGAAAGCGGCGTGCTCCTCGAACCGGATTGGGCGCTCCAGGACCCGCAGGATTACGTCCGCACGTTTCAGCAGACAATACCAGATGTATTACGCCAATCCAGAGTGGATCCATCTGACGTGATCGGGGTGGGCATCGATTTCACTGCCTGCACCATGATGCCGGTTAAAGCAGATGGCACGCCTCTGTGTGATCTGCCTGCCTATCGCAACCGTCCGCATGCCTGGGTCAAGTTGTGGAAACATCATGCTGCTCAACCCGAAGCTGATCAGATCAATGCCACCGCAAAAAAGATGGGGTTGGAATGGCTGGATCGGTATGGAGGGAAGATATCTTCCGAATGGTTCTTTGCCAAAACCCTGCAGATCGTTCATGAAGATCCGGAAATATACGACGCAGCCGACCGCCTGCTTGAAGCGGCTGATTGGGTGGTCTGGCAGCTCACGGGTGAAGAAAGCCGCAACAGTTGCACAGCAGGATACAAAGCCATCTGGTCGAAGCAGGATGGGTTCCCTACGGCTGATTATTTCGCAGCGTTGGACCCGAAATTGAGAAACGTAATTGATGAGAAAATGACCCGTCAGATCGCACCCATGGGTCAGCGGGCAGGCGGTTTGACCGCGCAGGCAGCCGCCTGGACTGGTCTGTTACCCGGCACCGCCGTGGCAATCGCGAATGTGGATGCGCATGTGGCTGTCCCCGCCGCGACGGTCACTGAACCCGGTCGGATGGTCATGATCATGGGCACCTCCACCTGCGACATGGTCCTTGGAACCGACGAGCGGATCGTGCCCGGCATGTGCGGTGTGGTTGAAGATGGGATCATCCCCGGTTTCTTCGGGTACGAAGCGGGTCAATCCTGTGTGGGTGACCACTTTGCCTGGTTTGTGGAGCATTGTGTCCCACCAGAATACCATCAGGAAGCAACTTCACGAGGCATGGATATCCATCAATTACTGGAAGAGAAAGCCGGTAAGTTGAAGGTGGGCGAGAGCGGCCTGCTGGCGCTCGACTGGTGGAACGGCAACCGTTCTGTATTGGTGGATGTCGATCTGACCGGTTTATTGATCGGGGCTACCCTGGCGACAAAGCCCGAAGAGATCTACCGGGCATTGATCGAGGCGACAGCCTATGGGAAACGGATCATCATCGAGACCTTCCAGAAGAATGGCGTCCCCATCCATGAGCTGGTTGCCTGTGGCGGTCTGCCGGAGAAAAATAAGCTCTTGATGCAGATCTATGCCGATGTGATTGGTTTGCCGATCCGTGTCAGCGCATCCAAACAAACCCCTGCCCTTGGTTCGGCCATGTTCGGATCTGTTGCGGCGGGAAAAGCTGCCGGAGGGTACGACTCCATTTATGATGCGGCAAAAGTGATGGCGCGTCTGAAAGATGAGATCTACACCGCCATTCCGGAAAACCAGGAAGTCTATGAGAAGCTCTATGATAGAGTACATCTTGCTGCATGACTATTTTGGTCGTGGCGGAAATGACATTATGAAACGCTTAAAAGCCATCAAAGTAAACGCAAGAAAGTGAAATCGTATGCTTGAAACATTAAAAGAAGAAGTTTTGCAGTTGAACCTGGAATTACCACGAAATAACCTGGTGGCCTGGACGAGCGGCAATGTCAGCGCGCGTGACTCACGATCCGGCCTGGTGGTCATCAAACCGAGCGGGATCCGGTATGAAGTATTGAAAGCAAGCGATATGGTAGTGGTGGACCTGGACGGCAAGGTGGTGGAAGGTGAATCACCTCCCATCATCTGATACAACCTCCCACCTGTATATCTACCGTGCGCGTCAGGACGTGGGCGGAGTGGTGCATACCCATTCGCGGTACGCCACCGCCTTTGCCGCTGTGGGCATGGCTATCCCGTGTGTGCTGACCGCCATGGCCGACGAATTCGGAGGTCCCATCCCCTGTGGCGGATTTGCGTTGATCGGCGGCGAAGAAATTGGAAAAATTGTGGTGGATACCATTGGGAATTCTCCGGCGGTTCTGCTCAAAAACCACGGTGTATTTGCCATCGGAAAGACACCACTGGCAGCTGTCCAGGCGGCGGTGATGACGGAAGATGCGGCAGCCACTGTGTGGCTGGCATTGCAGTTGGGAACACCGGATGTGATCGCACCGGAAGATGTGAAGAAATTACACGACCGGTACACAAACGTATACGGCCAGAAATAATACTGTTAAATAGGAGTACACAATGATCGATCTGAAACAATACGAAATCTGGTTTGTGACCGGCAGTCAGCATATGTACGGGCCGAAAACGCTGGAGCAGGTGGCGAAAGACTCCATGGAGATCTGTGCCGCGTTGGATGTATCTCCACACATCCCCGTAAAGATGGTCTATAAACCCACACTGACGACCTCCGATTCTATTCGTGAGTTGTGTCTGGAGGCGAATTCTTCCAAGAATTGCATTGGACTAGTCGCCTGGATGCACACCTTTTCGCCGGCGCAAATGTGGATAGGCGGACTGCGTTCCCTTATTAAACCCTGGGTTCATTTGCACACCCAGTTCAACCGTGAGATACCCTGGGCTGACATTGATATGGACTTCATGAATCTCAATCAGTCTGCTCATGGTGACCGGGAATTCGGATTTATTGGCAGCCGGATGCGCCTGGATAGAAAGGTTATTGTCGGGCATTGGCAGGACGAAGATGTTCGAGCCAGCCTTGGAGTTTGGTCACGCGCGGCGGCTGCCTGGGCGGACTGGCAGGGCGCCAAACTCGCCCGGTTCGGTGACAATATGCGCGATGTGGCGGTCACCGAAGGGGACAAGGTCGCCGCCCAGATTCAGCTAGGTTATTCAGTCTCCGGATACGGAGTAGGGGATCTGGTTAAAGTGGTTAATGAAGCATCTGAGTCAGAGATCCAGGAGACGGTCAATGCGTATCTGAATGAATATGAGGTTTCTCCTGCGCTCATTCCCGGGGGAGAGCGCCATGCTTCGCTGCGGGAGGGGGCCCGCATCGAAGTGGGTATGCGAAATTTCCTGCAAGACGGTCATTTCAAGGCTTTCACCACCACCTTTGAAGACTTGCACGGCCTGGCGCAATTACCCGGGTTGGCTGTACAACGCCTGATGCGGGATGGGTACGGTTTCGGCGGCGAGGGCGATTGGAAAACGGCGGCACTCGTCCGCGCGATGAAGGTGATGGGCGCCGGATTGCCGGGCGGGGTAAGCTTCATGGAAGATTACACCTATCATCTCACGCCCGGAAGCGAAAAGATCCTGGGCGCGCATATGTTGGAAGTCTGTGAATTGATCGCCTCGAATAAACCCCGCCTGGATATTCTCCCGCTCTCCATCGGTGGGAAAGCAGACCCGCTGCGGTTGATCTTCGACGCCAATACCGGTCCGGCCATCGGGGCATCGATGATGGACATGGGTCAGCGATTCCGCATGGTGGCCAATGTGGTGGATGTCGTTCCCACCGAAGCGCCCCTGCCAAAATTGCCGGTCGCCCGCGCGTTGTGGCTTCCGCGTCCCAACCTGAAAACAGCGGCGGCTGCCTGGATCTATGCCGGAGGGGCGCATCATACCAGCTTCAGTTATTCGGTGACCGCAGAACACCTGCGCGATTTTGCCACCATGGCCGGAATTGAATTCCTGCTGATTGATGAGCATACACAGGTGGAAGAATTCAAAGATAAGCTTCGCTGGAATGAGTTATATTATCTATTAACAAAAGGTATTTGATCGTCATTGGCTGAGATCTCACGCCCTCCTGATCAGGAGGGCGTTATTTATCTGGATCGGGCGCAGGCAAGAGTATAGGTGGGATCAATTTACTCGGATCAGGTTATATGCGCAGAATTATGCCTGGCAGCGAGGACATATAATTATGCTAACAATCCATATTGGTAATAAGGAGAAAGATCTAATGGCAAAAGTCAGTGTATATCTAAATTTCCCGGGAAATACAGAGGAAGCGTTTAAATTTTACCAATCCGTATTCGGGGGTGATATTGGTCCCATTCAGCGGATGAAGGATGGCGGGATGACTAACGTCCCACCGGCAGATCTAAACAAGGTCATGCACATCTCCCTCCCGATCGCCGAGAATCTCTCGCTGCATGGCACCGATACCGTCGAATCGATGGGGCAGAAGCTGGTAGTCGGTAACAACACGCATATCATGCTCGAAGTGAACAGCAAGGAAGAAGCGGACAAATATTTCCAAGCCTTATCGGTGGGCGGCAAAGATCAGATGCCGATGCAAGATACCTTCTGGGGAGCCTACTTCGGCTCATTCACCGACCGGTTCGGCGTCCAATGGATGATCGACTTCGAGAAGAATCCCCAGTAGAAACCTGTTCTACTTCTCACTGACGGAAGCAGTTAGAAAACGCTCTGATGGAGCGTTTTCGTTTGGATGGGCAATTTAATGGAATGGGGAAGGGTTTGCATAAATTTCCAGATCAGATTTCCATTCCGGAAATTTGACTAATGGATTGTTTGCATAAATCTGAAATGGTCTATAATAAGTTTACCCTTCCGGTAGCCATCACGGCTAATCCTTCAATTTTGAGAATATCCGAATCATCCGTCGCCGCGTATACATAGCTACTGTGTGAATATCGAAGATAAGGTGTGAATCCGCAAGACTTTCTCGTAGAGAGGAGGTGACACTTATCTGATAAAAAACCCGCTGTGAAAGATTGCTGTGGTTTTTTCGTTTAATCAAACGGTTATCAGGTATAGGAGGCTCTAGCTATGAAGAAAGTTGCTTGGATGTTTATGGTTATGGTCATCATCGGGTCGCTGCTGACGGCTTGCTCAGGAACCGGCGCATCAAACACCATCAAAGTAGGTGTGGTGGCCGAACTGACAGGCGATATCCCTGCGGTCGGCGCATCCTGTAAGAATGCGGCGGAAATGGCCGTGCAGGAAGTCAATGATGCCGGCGGATTGGATGTCGGCGGCAAGAAATACAAAATTGAATTGTTCATCGAAGACAATGCCGGGAAAGCCGACCAATCCGCTTCGTCCGCCCAGAAATTGATCACCCAGCAAAATGTGGTGGCGATCGTCGGACCGAATGCCAGCCGGTATGCCATCCCTGCGTCCGAAATTGCTGAAAGCTCCAAAGTTGTGCTCATCAGCCCCTGGTCCACCAATCCCAAGACCACTCTGAATGCTCAAACGAACGAACCGAAGCAATATGTCTTCCGGGCTGCATTCATTGATCCATTCCAGGGTCGGGTGGTGGCGAAATTTGCGCTCGATAACCTGAAAGCGACCAAGGCGGCTGTTTTGTATGATGTCGCTTCGGATTACAACAAGGGCATCGCGGAGTTCTTCAAGCAAACCTACGAAGAAAATGGCGGTACGGTGGTCGCTTTTGAAACCTACACGACCAACGATAAAGATTTCTCCGCCCAGTTGACCAAGATCAAAGAAGCTGGCCCAGAAGTGATCTTCCTGCCCAATTACTACAGCGAAGTCCCACTGCAAATTCAGCAGGCCCATCGCCTGGGAATCACCGTTCCATTCCTTGGGTCCGATTCCTGGGGCAGCGCGAATTGATTAAACTGTGCGGTGCAGACTGCGAAGGATACTACTTCAGCACCCATTATGCAGCCGATGCGGCGACTCCGGTGGCCACCAAATTTATTGAGGGATATAAAGCAAAATACGGCAGCACGCCGGATGATGTTGCCGCCCTGACCTATGACTCCTTTGGTCTTCTCTGGCAGGCATTACAATCCGCCGGCAAGGTCGACCGCCAGGCGGTTCGGGATGCGCTGGCCAAGGTGCCATCCTATGAAGGGGTGACGGGCAATATGCAATTCGTGGAAGGATCAGGCGATCCGATCAAGAGCGCGGTGATCCTGCAGGTGAAGGGTGACAAATTTGTCTGGTTCGCGAACGCGGCCCCGTAAATTATAAATAACCAAACCATCGTCATCTCACATTCATGAAAGGGGTTTATCTCAACCAATTGATTTGTCTGACCGGAATACCGGCCAAAATCAAGATAGATGGATAAACCCCTTTGTTAGTCGTACTATTCTCGTTGGTAAGTTCCGTTTGGATGCTAATCCCAATGTCTTCGGGATAGCTCCATAAACTGTTATTCCGAGGGAGCTTATGACCTATCTATTGCAGCAAACTCTCAACGCATTGCAACTGGGCAGCATTTACGCCCTCATTGCCCTGGGCTACACCATGGTGTATGGCATTCTGACCATGATCAATTTCGCCCATGGCGATCTGTTCATGGTTGGCGCCTTCTTCTGTTTCGTAGCCGCCACATTTCTGCACCTGCCGTTTGTCCCCACCCTGCTCATTTCGATGGGTGGCGTTGCTCTTTTGGGTGTCTTGATCGAGCGCTTCGCTTATAAACCGCTGCGACAGGCGCCGCGTGTTTCGGCGATCATCACAGCCCTGGGTGTGGGAATATTTCTGGAAAATTTCACCCTGGTTTTTGCCCCTTATCCGCAGCATGTGCCAACCCTCATACCGAATACAACCTGGGTCGTTGGGGGTGTATCGATCTCATCCCTGCAATTGATCATCATCGCCCTGTCTCTGGTATTGATGGTGATCCTCGATTTTGTTGTCAGACGGACGATGGTTGGCATGGCGATGCGGGCAATCTCCTGGGATAAGACCGTAGTGCCTCTGTTGGGGGTGCCGTTGAATCTGGTCATCTCGGCCACATTCGCCATTGGAACCAGCCTGGGTGCAGCGGCCGGTGTGATGTATGCCCTGGCCTTTCCCGTGATTGACCCTTATATGGGTATCCTGATCGGCTGGAAAGCGTTTATCGCGGCAGTGGTGGGCGGAATTGGCAATATCCGGGGCGCGATGATCGGAGGATTTATCCTGGGCGCAGTAGAGATACTGGTGGCCGCCTTCCTCCCATCCACTTACCGTGATTTCGTCGCATTCGCCTTACTGCTGGTCCTGTTGATCTTCCGGCCGTACGGTATTCTTGGTAAACCTCGACCACAAAAAGTGTGATTATGAATAATCCATCCTCTGATAAAACAAATCTGATCGGAAAATGGAAAGCCCGGTGGGAAGCCTTTTTATCGAACAGGCGTGCCCTGCCGATACTACTGGGGATCGGACTGATCCTGTCCTTTGCCATTCCGCAGTTTGGATTGCTTAATCCCTATATCCAGCTCATCATCATCTACGTGGGGATCAATATCATCCTCAGCACCAGCCTCAATTTGATCAATGGCTATATGGGCGAGTTCTCGGTCGGTCACGCCGGGTTCATGGCGGTCGGCGCGTACGTGTCCGCCATCCTGACCACGCAGGTGATCCCGAACGAGCTGCGGGTCTGGTTGTTCCCGCTGGTGGTGCTGGTAGGCGGGATTGGGGCTGCCCTGGTTGGTTTGGTGGTCGCCATCCCCTCGTTCAAAACCCGTGGTGATTACCTGGCCATTGTGACCCTGGCTTTCTTGATGATCGTCAAATCTGTGATCGAAAACATCGAAGCCATTGGCGGCCCGCGGGGAATTCCCGGGATTGACCGGTTGACCACCCTGCCGTGGACTTATATCTGGACCATTCTGGCGATCTGGGTGATCCGCAATTTTGTGTATTCCAATTTTGGGCGCGGGGTGATGTCCATCCGGGAAGATGAGATTGCCAGTGACCTGATGAGCGTAAACACACGTCAGACCAAAATGCTGGCATTCACCCTGTCTTCCTTTTTCGCGGGGGTGGCCGGCGCGCTGTTTGCGCATGTGCTGCAATTCATCAGTCCGCGGGTGTTTGATATCATCAAATCGACGGACATCCTCATCATGGTCTACCTGGGCGGGATCGGATCCATCGCGGGATCGATCCTGGGCGCGACCCTCTACACGCTCCTGCTGGAAATTCTGCGTCCCCTGGGCATGTGGCGCATGGTTTTGATGCCGCTCGTCCTGGTCATCCTGATGATCTACCGTCCGCGTGGAATTATGGGATTAAGGGAATTCCGCTGGTTCATTCCAGGGTACGACCTGATCGCAAGTAAGCGCTGGAAGCAGAAGAAGGAGGCGAACCATGTTGATGCAGGCTAAAAACGTCTCCCATTATTTTGGCGGACTTTGCGCTGTATCCGATTTCAACCTCGATCTTGAGCCTGGTGAATTGGTTGGCATCATCGGTCCGAACGGCGCCGGGAAGACAACGCTGTTTAACCTGATCACCGGCGTGTACAAGGCTACCAAGGGCAGCATCCAATTGAATGGGGTGGAATTGGTCGGGAAAACATCCAACCAGATCACCGCCCTGGGTATTGCCCGGACCTTTCAGAATATCCGCCTTTTCAAAGATCTGACTGTCCTGGATAATGTTCGAATTGCCCACTACGCTCAGACGCAATATTCACCCATCGAAGCCCTGTTGCATATCGGCCGTCTTCAGAAAGAAGAAGAACGGATCACAGATCATGCGATGGATCTGCTGGCCGTTTTCAAGCTCGAGGATTACGCTGATGAGCTGTCGAAAAACCTGCCTTACGGTCTCCAACGCCGGTTGGAAATTGCCCGCGCATTGGCCACCCATCCGACCATCCTCTTACTGGATGAACCGGCAGCGGGCATGAATCCGAACGAAATTGGGCAACTCATGGAATTTATCGCCTGGATCCGCAAAGAATTCAAGCTGACGATCATCCTGATCGAACATCAGATGCGATTGGTGATGGGTATCTGCGAGCGGATCAAAGTCCTTGATTTTGGTGCAACCCTGGCGGAAGGTCTTCCACGGGAGATCCAGAATAATCCCAAGGTGCTGGAAGCCTACCTGGGTGAAGGAGATGAATATGAGCCAGGATAATTGCATCCTTTCCATCCGGGATTTGACCATCTCTTATGGGAATATCAAGGCGGTTAAAGGGCATCTCTCTGGATATCAATGAAGGAGAGATCGTCACGCTGATCGGCGCGAATGGCGCCGGGAAATCCTCCACATTGAGGGGGATTTCAGGGGTGATCCCTTACAAAGGCGAGATCATCTTCCAGGGCACGAACCTGCGCTCCATCCCGGCCGATAAAATTGTCGGGTTGGGAATTGCCCAGGTGCCGGAAGGCAGAGGGATCTTTGGCAACCTGACTGTGCTTGAAAACCTGAAATTGGCCACCTGGAGCAGGAAGGATAAATCTGAGATTTCTCATGACTATGAGCGAGTGTTCACCATCTTCCCGAGGATGAAAGAAAGGTTGACCCAATTGGGCGGAACCCTGTCGGGTGGTGAACAGCAGATGCTGGCTGTGGCGAGAGCGCTGATGAGCCGCGGAAAATTGATGCTGCTGGACGAACCTTCGATGGGTTTGGCACCCGTCCTGGTGCGCGAGATCTTCCGGGTTTTAAAGAGATCAACCAATCGGGCACCACCATCCTGCTGGTGGAACAAAACGCGAATATGGCTCTCCGAGTTGCCAACCGGGGCTATGTTTTGGAAACTGGAGTGATCACCCTTTCTGGAACAGGCAAGGAATTGCTGGGTGATTCACGCGTAAAAGAAGCGTATCTGGGAGGATGACGACAACCTGCCAGATGCCTGCATAGAGTGAGTATTCTCTGCAGATCGATCCTGATCTTCACCTGATGAGGTTAATGGCTTCATTCATAGCACATGCGTGGAGATTTATACGATTATCCCGCCTGATATTTCTTGTAGGCGGGATATTATCCTATGCTTTAGGGGCTGTCATTGCAATTCGCCTTGGGGCAGACCTGAATGTGTATAGCTATCTTATTGGACAGGCTGCGGTCACATCCATCCAATTAATGGCGCATTATATGAATGAGTATGCGGACATTCAAGTCGACAGCTTGCTGGATAAAGACAATCGAACCTGGTTTTCAGGTGGATCAGGATTGTCGGGCGATCAGGGAGTGTCAGCGTCGGCGATCCTTCTCGCCGCTCGAATTTGCGGTGTGTTGGCAGTCCTGTTCGGTATTTTGGCAAGCATCCGATCCACTTGGATGATCCCGATCGTAGGGCTCAGTTTTTTGGGATCCTGGTTTTATTCTGCAAAACCGGTCGCATTAATGTCAACCGGTTGGGGAGAGCTGACGACATCGGTCATTTCCTCGCTTCTTGTCCCTCTATCAGGATATATCCTGCAGGATGCGTTTCCTCCCCTGGTATTCTGGCTGATCGTCATTCCGCTTGTTCCGGTGCACATGGCAATGCTGATAGCATTTGAAATTCCAGACTATCCCGCGGATGGAATGGTTGGCAAACGAACCCTTGCGGTTCGACTGGGACTATCCAATACTGCGCGCTTGATATCCGGCTTATTGGCCTTCTCATTCCTGGTTATTGCAGCACTTGGCTTATTCTCTAATTACCCGGGCAAGTGGATGATATTTGCCTTGCCGCTGGCTGCCTGGCAGATATATATCACAACCAGAGTGCTCCAGGCTCCGAGCAAATTTCGCTATCATCTCCTGACAACCGTTGGCGTTGGTATATATATTTTGATGCAGATGATCATTCTATTGGTGGACTAACCAGATCTATCATTCAATTTCCAGATAGCTTGCTTCGTTCAAGCAACTTCTGTCGAATCATTTCGAGGCTGGGCCAGCCTCTCAACCCATTGCTGGTTTGGTACATCCGGCAATTCATGGCGTAGGTAGGACGGTCATCCGGCCACAGATCAACCCCATCGATTTGGATCGAAGGCGAACCAAGAAATTTCAGCTTCGACGCTTCTTCATCGGATTTCACATTGACCAGATTAATGGAAAACTCCAGGATCTTCTCTTTTCGAATGGTCTCCAGATCTGCCATGACTTTCTCCCAGGATGGGCAGTCATCGAAATACAAAAGATCAATGATCATTATCAAGTCCTCCTAGAATAAAAGTCAGATTGAAATAAAGAGTCCACTAGACGGAAATAATCAACGCTGATCAACCAGATCCATGACAAGACGAGAATATTCAGTGGATTTGGATCAGAGCCAGGTCGTGTATTTCGACTCTACATCGATGATCGGATCATTGCGAGGAATTGTATGACCAGTAACAATACCTGAATTCAGGATAAGGAGATCCACGGCGTGAGATTCAAATAGAGGTGAGACTCTTCTGATAATTTTGGTGTAAAATCAAATTCAAGTTCAAGTATCGCTGTTATAGAAGAATAAACTCACCCAACCGAAATAGGTAGATAGATCAGGCATGATTGTCCTACCATCCCCTTCGGTTTGATGGCTTTAATGGATCGAATTCTCCACGTAGAGGTATGAATCATGAAATTAACACCCAGAGATATTGCCCGGATGATGGACTTAAGCTGTGTGAGGACCTACAGCAGCAAAAACGACATTGAAGAGTTGGTGCGAAACGCTCGAATTTACGAAGCCGGGCAGGTCTCCGTCCTGCAATGTTTCATTCCACTGGTGAAGGACTTGCTCAGACAGTCGCCTGATATCAGGGTGGTTGGTAATGTGAGTTTTCCTTCGGGGTCTGATACAACGACCATAAAGATCGCACAGGCAAAAGAAATGGTTGCTGCCGGGTGCGATGAAATTGATGTGGTCATGAATGTCGGAAAATTCCTTTCTGGCGAGATTGACGAAGTGGCACAAGATTTGAAAGCAGTCATCTCCGCGGCTGCAGGTCTGCCGGTGAAAGTCATCATCGAGAGGCCATACCTCTCCCTGGAAGAGGTAAAGACTGCATGCGAAATATGCGTAAAAGTCGGTGCGACTTTCGTCAAAACCGGGACAGGCTGGGCGGACCAGGGAACCACGATCGAAGATATCAAGTGGATCAAATCGGTGGTCGGTGACCGGATCCAGATCAAAGCATCGGGCGGCATCCGCAGATCTCGCGACCCTGGTTGGGATGTACCGGCAGGGCGCCAGGCGCTTTGGTGTGAATCTGAAAAGCGGCAAGCACATCCTGGAAGAATGCATCGCGCTTGGCGGTGAGGTAGCGCTGGATTAATCCCCCGGGCACCCTTTCTGATGGTAAAAAGAATGGATAAGAGCATGAACAAACGAATCATTTCTTACGATCTCGGCACGGGTGGCAATAAGGCATCCCTGTATGATGTGGATGGGAATTGCCTGGCAAGTGCATTTGTTCCCTATCAAACCGACTATCCACAGGTGGGATGGCATGAACAACGCCCGGAAGATTGGTGGAATGCGGTCGTTGAAAGTACCCGGAAACTATTGCAGCAAACCGGCGAGGATAAGGAAAGCATTGAATGTCTGGCGATCTCCGGCCACAGTCTGGGTGTTGTCCCAGTCGATCAAAACGGGACATTGTTACGTGAGTCCACGCCCATCTGGTCTGATATTCGGGCTCAAAAAGAAGTCGAAGAATTCTTCCGAACCGTTGACCCTGATCAATGGTATCTGACCACGGGCAATGGCTTTCCGGCTGCTTGCTATACCATCTTTAAAGCCATGTGGTACAAAAATCATGAACCGGAGATGTTCAAACAGGTATATAAGATCCTCGGAACGAAGGATTACATCAACTACAAACTGACCGGTGTGATGAAAACCGATTATTCGTATGCCTCCGGCAGCGGGATCTACAACCTGAAAAAATGGGCTTACCAACCGGAATTTATACGGGCAAGCGGGCTGTCTGCTGAGATATTCCCTGAGATCGTGCCATCCACCCAAATTTTGGGTGAGATCAGTGCCGAAGCAGCGAAGGTCATTGGCTTAAGCTCAAAAGTAAAGGTGGTCTGCGGTGGCGTGGATAACTCTTGTATGGCACTCGGCGCGAAGAACATCAAAGATGGACGAGTGTATACCTCCCTGGGTTCCTCTGCCTGGATCGCCGTTTCTTCCGAGAATCCGGTCTTGGATTCCAAAGCCAAACCATTCGTATTCGCCCATGTGATTCCACAGATGTTTACTTCAGCGGTCAGCATCTTTTCGGCTGGCACTTCCTTCACCTGGGTCCGGGATAACATTTGCCCGGAAGTGATTCAACAAGCGTCCGATCAAAAAAGGATTCGTATGCGTTGATGAACGAGATGGCCGCGCAGGCTCCGGTTGGCTCAAACAAGCTGCTCTTTAATCCCAGCCTGGCGGGAGGCACCTCGCAAGATTCCAGCGTCCATATCCGCGGCGCGTTCATGGGGCTCGACCTGAAGCATGGCAAACCGGAGATGATCCGGGCAGCCATGGAAGGCATCGCGATGAATCTGCGCTTGCGGTTGGATCTGCTTCGGAAATACTGTCAGATCCAGGATGAGATCCTTTTCGTGGGTGGCGGGAGCAAGAGTCCGATGTACTTGCAGATGTTCGCGGATGTGTACAATACCAAAGTACTCAAGACGAATATCGACCAGGATGCCGGCGCTTTGGGCGCGGCAGCCATTGCAGCGGTCGGATGCGGGCTATGGAAAAACTTCGACCGGATCGATCAGATCCATAAGACCGTGGAGATCATGATCCCGGATAAAGAGAATAACCGGAAATACGAGGTACTTCTGCCGGTATTTGAAATGGCAACGGAGTATCAAGCCAGGATATCGGATGCGCTGCACTCCATTGAGTTGTGAGGGCAGGGAGTTGCGCATAGGCATAATTCGAAGTAGCGGTGTGATCGCTGGCCGGTTGACCCACGCGCATAAAAAAGGACGAAATCTATTGACAGGTACCTGGTTTCTTCCTATAATTAGTTGTAATAACAGGATTACAAGACTGCAATTGAATACCCAACCAGGCTCTCTAAATCGACCCGTTCTTCGGCATTTACCGCAAGGGAATGGATTTGGTTGCCTGGTGTTCCAAATTTCACCTGCTCGAATGACTGAATTTTTCTCCGGCATGGATAGCTGAACCCGACGATGTTCATCTGCGAAAGCTAGCCTTACCCGCCATTGACCAAATCAGACACCAACATATCTGGAGAAAGGGCAAATAAGATGAAAATTGGTTTGTTTACGGCAACTTTTATGGATATGCAATTGGAGGAAGTGTGCAAGTTTGCCTCAGGATTGGGTTACGAGGCAGTCGAAATCCCCGCTTTTCTTGGAAACCCCCATCTGGATATTGAAAAAGCAGTCAGCGGGACCTACGCTAAAGACTTGAAGAAATTGGTCAACAGTCATGGTTTGATCATCTCTGCGCTGGCAAATCACCCTGAAGGCCAGATTGTGCTCGGCCCGTATGGGAAAGACACCGATGCGATCTTCAAAGGCACCAAGGAAGAGAAAATTAAATTTGGTACGGAACGGATGATCAAGACCGCCCAGGCTGCCAATGCCCTCGAAGTCCCGGTGGTCACGGGGTTCATCGGCTGCGAGAATTTTGGGCGCTTCTTCCCCTGGCCATATTCCAAGGGCTGGTCGGATATGGAAGAAGAAATGGTCGAGCGTTGGAGCAAGATCCTCGATAAATTTGGGGAGTACGGCGTAAAGTTTGCCCATGAACCACACCCCAACGAACTGGTCTACAACATCGAGACCGCTCTGAAGAGCGTCCAATTATTTGGTGGTAGAAAAGAATGGGGCTTCAATTTTGATCCCGCCAACCTGATATACATGGGCATTGATGTGGAGAATTTCATTGACGCATTGGGCAACAAGATCTTCCATGTCCATGCCAAGGATGGCGAATTGGTTGCCCACAACATCAAACGCTCAGGTATGATCCCCCAGGGTGACTGGCAGCGTCTGGATCGCGGCTTCCGATTCCGTATCCCAGGTTGGGGTTCCGTGCCGTGGAAGAAAGTGATCACCGAATTATCGATGGTCGGCTACAACTATGTGATGAGCTATGAGCACGAAGATGTCACCATGAGCCGCCACGATGGGATCACCAAGACCATCGCTTACCTCAAACCATTGATGATCGAAAATCCGTACGAAGGTCGAAACGACGTCTTATTTAATTAATTACTGAGGAGGACTACGTACCATGGCTAATACAATGAAAGCTGCTGTTTTCGAGAAGGTTGGCGTCATCAAGGTCAAAGATGTACCCGTTCCAGAGATTAACGACAACGAGGTACTCATCAAGATCAAATACACCGGTATTTGTGGAACCGATTGGAGCATCTATAACGGTTGGTACTCCGCCGACAAGCTGCCCATGATCCCGGGACATGAGTTTTCCGGTGAGATCTACAAACTTGGGAAAAATGCAAAGAACTTGAAAGAGGGCGACCGGGTGACCGCAGACATTAATATGGGATGCGGAACCTGCTTTTACTGCATCCGCGGCGAAAAGCTGCTCTGCGATAGTTTTACTCAGCTCGGTATCCACACCAATGGCACTTTCGCGGAATATGTGAAAGCTCCATGGATGCAAGTTCACAAACTGCCTGAGAACCTGAGTTTTGAGCAGGGCGCTTTCATTGAACCGGTTTCTTGTGTGATTCACTCTGCCAAAGCCATGGATGCGAAGCTGGGAAGCAGCATCGCGATCATTGGCTGCGGTTTGGGTGTGCTGCACGCCCGAATGGCCGTATTGCGAGCCTGTGCTCCGGTCATCATCTTTGGTGACAATCGCAAACGCCTGCAAATCGCCAAAGATATGGGCGTCGATTATGCCTTCCACATCGATGATGTGGCCGATCCGGTTGCAGAAGTAAAGAAGATCACCAACGGCCGCGGGGTAGATTACGCCATCGAAGCGGTGGGGAAAACAAAAACATACGAGCAGGCTTTTGCCATGCTTCGCCGTGGTGGGAAGTTGACCGCATTTGGTATTGTTGGTGAGCAGGATACCATTCCAATGCGGCCTTTTGATTTTGTGTTGGGTGAGAAAAAGATCACCGGTTCCTGCGCGGGTGTCGGCGCCGATTGGCCGGATGCCATGACCCTGATCTCCAATGGCAGGATCGATCCCAAGCCATTGTTCTCGATGAAGATCCCCCTGGAAGATTTGGATTGGGCGCTGCACGAATTGCGGAAAGACCCAAATCTCTTTAAGATCTTCGTCTCACCTGAGATCACGAAACGCGAAATGATGTAAACCACATGAGCGCAGCCCAAAACATAGACTGGGCTGCGCCTTCATTTATTTATGGAGTCGATCCGTTGAACATTAAGAGGATTGAACATTTTTCAATCAATCTCCTGGAAAAAGAGAAATCCTTTGATTTCTACAGCCGGGTGCTGGGATTCAAGCAACTGCAAACCGTGGACTGCGGTGAGTTCGAGATCACCTATTTTGAAATACCGGGTGGATCCCGTTTGGAGCTCTTTGATTATCACGGTAAGAATCCAAACCGGCTGCGTAAGGAAAGCGAAGTGGGATTGCGCCACCTGGCTTTTCAAGTGGAGGATGTTGCGGCTCACGAGAAAGCATTGAGGTTGCAGGGTGTGGAAATTACACTCCCAACCTGCGATCTACCTGATCTTGGCGTCCGGGTCTTGTTATTTTTGGATCCAAACGGGGTAACCCTCGAGTTCTGTGAGGAGCTTTAATCCTCGTTCAATACTGGTAAGGTGTGGTTCACTTCTCGAATCAAGCAAGAAAATAGAATAAGTACAGGAGGTACTGAGCAATGGGAAAAAATGAGGTATTGCTTTCACCGATCAAGGTTGGAACGCGTACAAGCCCGAATCGCTTTTTTGTTCAACCGATGGAATGCACCGACGCGGATACCGAAGGGAATCCGTCTGATCTGACGTACCAACGCTATGAGAACCTGTTCAAAGGCGAAGCGGGCATCGTCTGCCTGGAAGCCATCACGATCACGGATCGAAACCGTTCAAGGCTGAACCAACTCTTCATCATGCCCAAGAATCAACCGGCATTGACCAAGTTCGTCGGTAAGATGAAGTCCGTCAATCCGAAGGCGATCTTCCTGTTTCAATTGACCCACTCGGGTGAATTGAGCAATCCGGAGTTTTCGAAGCGACTATCGGTCAAACCCCTCCCCGGTTTCACAGCGGATGTCTTTACCGAGGACGAATTTGAGAAGATCATGGCCGACTTCGTCCTGGCAGCCAAAATAGCCTATGATTCTGGCGCGGATGGCATTGATATGAAATTCTGCCACGGCTACCTGGGTTCACAGATCCTTCGTCCCTATAACACCCGTAAATGGAAATACGGTGGACCTTGGGAAAACCGGCGCCAATTCGCGTATGACCTGTACGAGCGAATTCAAAAAGCAGTGCCTGATAAGAACTTCCTGATCGGATCGAAGATCTCGGTCTGGGAAGGCTTTCCGGGCGGATTTGGAACAGCCGGACCGGATACTCCGGTCATCGACCTCACCGAGCCGATCGATCTGGTCAAGGGGTTGGAAGAACGCGGCGCACAGTATTTCGTCCAATCCGCCGGAAGCCCCTCGATCACCATCAGCCTTACCCAGGCTGACAAAGAACGCCCCTATTTCGCTTACCTGCACCAATATTTCGCCAAGGTCTTGCGCGATAACCTCAAGAAAGAGACCGTCGTTATTGGATCGAACTACTCCGTGTTCGGTAAGGGAAAGAACAAACTGCATGCGGTGAACCCGGAAGATAGCGCACTGCTGGCTTTCGGCGCACAGAATATTGAAAAAGGTTTCGTCGATATGATCGGTTTGGGGCGGCAGTCATTCGCCGATCCCCTGCTTCCTTTGAAATTGCGTGAAGGCCGCGAAAGTGAAATCAAATACTGCACAGCCTGTGATAACTGCCTGGAGTTGCTGATTCAGCAAAGCCCGATAGGCTGCTGCACGTACAACAAGTATTACACTGATGTTCTCGTCAATACCCGGAAAGAAAAAGGCAGATTGGCCGTCGATCACACCTAGAGGATTCTCCCCCCTCCTTTTTTACGAAGAAAGCTCAGTCTGAATAAGACTGGGCTTTCTTCATTAACTATGGCAGGGAGATCCCTCCGGCGGACTGAGTCCGCCACCTCCCTTAGGAAGGGAGGACAGAGCCATTGCACGGCACTGTGCGTGACGGGGAGGACCATAACCAGCGTCCGGCACCTCCCGTAGGAAGGGAGGACGATTTGAAATCTTATGCTGAGGTATTGTCAACACTTACCCAACGGTTCTCGATGGCTGATTTCTGGATGGCCTGGCACAAGAGCATTTCGTGATGGCCGTCTTCGAACGTGGCGAACTGCCCGGTCTCCGGCATTTTTCCGGTGGAAATGGCGGTGTAAAACTGGCGGAATACCTGAACGAAAGTATCGGGGTAACCCTCGGCATGTCCACCGGGGAAACCGGTCAATGTGCGAACCTCAGGGTGGAACAGGGATGGATCTTTCAGCAAGAGCTGATTTGGTTGATCCCGGTGACCGATCCAAAGCTCGTTCGGATTTTCCTGGTCCCAGCGCAGGGAGGTTTTCGCTCCGCTGATCTCAAACCAGAAATAATTCTTCCTGCCCGCCGAAACCTGTGACAGGTTGACGCTTCCCAGTGCGCCATTATCAAAGCGGAACATGATCACGGCCACATCTTCGGTTTTGATGGGGGTTTCCCTGGTGGAGGTGTTCGCCTCGATCTTTCCGGCGAATGTCTCGACCTCTCCAGCCGGTTGGAGACGGGTCTGGTGGACGGTGGAGAAATCCGCCATGACATCGGTGATCTTCAAACCGGTAAGATAGGTCACGAGGTCCATCCAGTGGGTGCCGATATCCGCGACCACACGCAGATCGCCACCCTGTTCTGTTTCAAGACGCCAGTTCCAATCGGATTTCAGAAACAACCAATCCTGAAGGTAAGCGCCATGGATGAGATATGGTGAACCAATGTCGCCGGCCTGGATCCGGGCGCGGGCTTCCTGGCAGATGGGATAAAATCGCAAATTGTAATTGACCGCGGTGAATAAACCCTTCTGTTTCGCAAGTGCAGCCAGCTCACCCGACTCTGCTGGAGTGAGCGCCAGGGGTTTTTCGCACAACACATGCTTGCCTGCCAGCAAAGCCTTCTTGGCCTGGCTGAAATGAAGGTGATTGGGGGTACACAGATGGACGACCTGAACTTGCGGATCGGCTAGCGCTTCTTCCAGATTACGATACCACTTGGGGATGGATAATTCCCGGGCTCCGTTTTTCGCTTCGTCATCATTGATACCGGCTACCCCGATGACTTCGATCCCCAATCTCCGTAACGCCTGGATATGGGTTCTACCCATGAACCCCAAACCGATTACCGCAACCTTAGGGAAACTCATACTTCCTCCATAGTGTGTGTGTTTTATATACTGCCTGACAAAAGAATGTGATCAATAATTCCAGTAGAAACAGCGAATAAATGCAGTTGGAACTAAAGATATACTCAATACCATCGTCACAAAACGATTGTTCGAAAAGAAGGAAGGAGGATGGCTTTATTCAAAGCCATCCTCCCAAACTCTATATCAGTTTACTCAGATGTTCAAAGCTTCGGATCGCGTCCGGGACATTCCCGCATTCCACGCTGAACACGATGTCATTCGGGCATTTCTTGACAATATCGATCATCCGCTTCCAATCGACCACACCGTCACCGCAGGCGCATCCAACCGGCGTGCCGGTCACTTTGCCGCGCTCTTCCCCACTCTGGGAGAAGCTGATGTCTTTCGCATGCAGGTGGACCAGATTGGGAAGGACATGGGTGAGCCACTCGTAGGTGTCTGTGGTTCCAGCCAGGTAGCTGTTGCCGGTATCGTAGTTGATCCCGATCGCGGGTGATTTCACCAGATTGTAGATCGTGTCCAGACCTTCCATGGATTTGGTATATTGCTGATGCGGTTCCAACCCGATCTTGATGCCATGGCGTTCGGCTACCCGGGCGGCTTCGGTCAGGGTGTAGGTCATCAGGGTGTAATCCATCTCTTTGGTGGTCCAGAGAGGTTTCGGACCTTCATCGGTGTTGACGACCGGAGCGCCTGCATCGGCTGCCCAGCGAATAGCCTGTTTGAGATATTCCACGCTGATCTCAGGCTTGATGAGTGGGGTGTGGGAGGACAGACCGGACATCTTGATATTGTTTTTCTCACATAGCTCACGCACCCAGAGGGGATCGTCATACATGGATACACTGTGGAAATAACCGGCTTCGCTTAATAATTCACGACCCCAGTGAACCATCGGTTCAATATACTGGTAACCAATTTCAGCCGCTTTTTCAACACCCCATGAAAATGGTTTGTCATGAGACCGAATAAATTCCATATTCACGCCAAGATATATTTTACCCATTATTCCTCCGATCGCTTGATTTCATTATCGAACGGCTAACGGACAGCCATTCGCTTATTCGCATCTTCAACCAGTCCGCGGACAAAACCGAGACTCTTCTCGATCATCGGTCCGCCCTGACCTTCGCATTCCAGGCTGACAACACCGTCATATTTGATATCCACCAGGATATCAAAGCATTTTTTGATATTTTCTCTATTTACACCGTCGCCGATGGCGCATTGGCTGACCGCAATCCCGGTCAATTCGCCACGGAGGGAGGCGGCCAGGGTATCGCTGACATCTTTGACGTGAACGTGGCTGACTTTCGATCTGAATTTCTTCAGGAATGCTACTGGATCCTGCCCGGCAATGAAGGTGTTGCCAGTATCCATATTCATGCGCAGGTAGGGGCTGTCCACGAAAGCCAACATCTTTTCCATGAACTCAGGTTTGGTGGTGTAATAACCATGCGGTTCGATATCGATGATCATTTGATAGCGTTCAGCCACTTCGATGATCTGACCGTAGGAGCGTTTCATCATCTCCATGGCTTCAGCGTCTGTCAATCCTTTGGGCGCAAAGCGGTCATCGGTGGTGTCGATATGATCGCATCCAGCCAGATATGCCCAGCGGATGGTGCGGAGGACATATTCCACGCCCAGGGTGGAGCCTTCGGGCAAAGACATGGGGAAAGCAGCGTCGATTTGCGAGAATCGCACCCCGTACTTGGCGGCTTTTTCCTGCCACATTTTGGGATCTTCCCACATGGCGACATGCGGCTGGTACCCAAACCCATGGATCCAGCTCACTCCATCGATCATGCCACATTCGATCCAATGGACATCATTTTTTTGCGCCCATTGCAGACTTTGTTCAAAACTCCAATAACTGCTGTTAAACGCATCTGTATGAAAACCAATCTCGATCATGGTTATCGAACTCCTTTCATGGATGATTACCGCTGGTAGAGAGAAAGCCCGCCCGATTTCCGAGCGGGCTTTCCTTTATTCATTCGCTGTTACAGAAGTTCTTGCAGACTAAGGAACGTCTTTGTACTTGTTGATGTCGAGTGCTTTCCAGGCATCTGGCCAGTTGGTCATGTCTTCGCGCCGCTCAGAACATAGTGCAGCGGGGGCATTCCGGTACCGACGTATTTGTCCAGATTTTCTGCGGTGATATCGGGCTGGGGCAGAACCCAGTTGTGCTGGACAGTCTCACCCTTGAGGAACATGACAGCGGCGAGGACTGCGGTGCGCCACTGGAAGGTCGGGAAGGTGGGGGCGATGGCGGTCAGGTTGTTGGCTTTCCAGTATTCCAGGTAATCCTGCTGATCTTCACCAACCATAACCTTGGGCATGGCGATGCCGGCATCTTTGAAGGCTTCGAGGATGGCAACAGCGGTACCGCCAGCATCCATCCAGACGGCATCGATGGTGCCGTATTTGGCGATGTAGTCGGTCACGACGGTGCTGGCTTTGAAGGAGTCATAGGCTACGAATTCGACACCGATGACATTGAGTCTGGGGGTTCGCTTCAAAGATCTTGCGGGCTGCACCCCAGCGCTGCTCAAGCACATCCACACCCGGGAGGATGCGGAAGGCGAGCACGTTACCACCCTCGGGCAGATTATCCACGACTGAACTGGGCGCCAGAGATACCGAAGGCATATCCACCGATGGGCCGTTCGGAGACAACGGGGCAGTCAGTCTGAGCATAGCGGTCAAATTGAACCACCGGCATGACTTCGCAGGCTTTTTCGACGATGGGGGTCAGGGCTTCGCTGGTGTTGGATGCAACGATGAGGATGTCGCATTTTCCGGGGGTGTTGATCATGTCCTGGATGTCAGCGATCTGTTTGGCATCGTCACCGGCTGGGCATCAAGGTGGTAGAAGTTCTTGTACCAGACCTTCGGCGCGGAGCTTTTCAACCTGTTCGCGCATGGTCACATAACCAACCACACGCCAGGGATTGTTGACGCCAGCGTTGGAGAAGCAGATATTGTAGGGGGCTGCTTTGGTGGCGAAGGCTGCATACTGGGGATACTTGGTGATGTCAGTCGGATCTTCCACAAGGTACTGCAGGTAGATCGGGGCATCCGGATTCAAGCGGTGCTGCGGTCATCAATTCTTTTGACTGTTCGTAATCTGCATCAGTGAAGAACTGAGGCGCAACCTTGGCTGATTCCATCTGCAAGCCAGGATTTGCAGCGGCTGCGGGGGCAGCGGGTGCTTCGGTGGCCGCAGGAGCGGCTGGGGCAGCGGGGGCAGCAGGGGCTGCAGGAGCGGCGGGAGCTTCGGTTGCAACTGGAGCGGCAGGCGCGCAAGCGCCGAGCAGCATGGCCAGGCAACGATGATTGAAACAACTAAACATACTCTTTTTCATTATCTTTACTCCTCCTAAATAGGAAACGTTTGAATGATCTAACTTGTTTTGTAACAAAATTCTTAATCTGTTACTTCGTTTCTGCAATCACCTCCTTTGAAGGTAAATTCTCACTTGTAAGTGAACACTTTACGAAAGGGATCGGACAGCCCTGTTTTACCGCTTCTTCGTGGTACTGAGCGCAACATAAGCCACAGCACCGATAATGATCAAGCCCTGGACTGCATCTGTGTATGGCTTGGGTAAACCGAGTATGATTCAGCAGGTTGACGATTGCTTGCAGGGTGAAGGCGCCAAAAATCACATTTGGCACCGACCCTTTGCCACCGCCCAACATCACACCGCCAACCACACAGGCGGCAATGGCCTGCATTTCCATCCCTTCACCAATCGTCACATTCACGCCGCCATACCCGCCGATCATGATCCCACCGATAACCGCAAAGACGCGCAAAAGACGAAAGCTCATCACCCGGACCAGCCTGACCCTGACGCCGGAAAGCTGGCTGGCTCGCACATTATCGCCGATCGCCAGTACCTGCTTTCCAAAATTTGTGCGGTGGAAAATGAAATAGGAGATGATCGCGAGAACGATCAGAATGATCAAGGCATATGGGATTCTGCCGAACAAGGGAACATTTTCGATATAATTGCGGCCAAACATGCGCCAGTTATCGGTCAGGTATCCTCTGTGGCGCGCCGCCAACCTAATACAGGGCGGCTCCGCGGACCATCACATCATTCCCAGGGTGGTGATGAAGGATGGAACCTTCAGGTAACTCACCACCAGCCATTTACCAGTCCGATCAGTATACCTATACCCAAGCATGATCAGGATATGCGGAAGTGCGTTGGCAGGATCATTCGCCGAGCAATTTCGAGCTAACCAGAACGACGAAAGTGACGATTGCGCCAATCGAAAGATCAAAACCGCCCAGAGCCAGAACCATCATTTCGCCGATGGCAAGAACAGCCAGCGGCGACGCCGGCGCAGAAAGGTCATGATGCCGTTCATGGTCTGGTAACCTTGCGGATTCAGAAAGCCGAGGGTGATAAAAATGATCAAGAAAGATCGGAATAAACCGGCGGGATTTTTCGTAATCCATGCCCACAGTGTTTGTAGAGGAGTATTGGAAGACAGTCTGTTGAAGAAATTGTAGATGGCTGTCATTCGATCCACTCCTTAAGCCGCTTCTTTTTTCGAGCGGAGGGTGTAGCTGGCCACCGCCAAAACAATGATCGCACCGCGCAGGACCTTTTTCAGATAAGGATTCACGCCCAACTGGTTGAACACGGTATCCAGACGCCAAAGATCAAAACGCCTGCCAGCGTTCCCCACACGCCGCCTTTTCCACCGGAAAGGGCTGTGCCGCCGATGACCGTGGTAGCGATGGATTTCAGGTCGTAGAGACCATCCGGGCCAACCCAGGGAGCGCCGGATCGCATCCGGCTGACCAGGAATAAGCCCGTAGAACTGCGGTCATGCTGCATAATAACTGTGCGCCGATCAAGCACCCGGTCGGTCCGCAACGCCGGAAAGACGGGCAACTTCAGCATTCCCGCCGACGCCATACAGATGGGCGCCAAATTTTGTTCGGGCTAGGAAGAACCAGCCGACTAAGACGATCAATAGCAGGATCAATGATCGAGACCGGAATGGGGCCGATAGTGCCGTATCCGAAATATTCAAAAGCTCTTCGGCACGCTGCCGGTATAGTTGGAAAATGTGGCATTGATGATCCCTTTGATGATCAGGCTGGTTCCGAGAGTGGCAATAAAGGGATTGACTTGCAGTTTGGTGATGATCAATCCATTTACCAGTCCGATCAGTGATGCCAATCGCGAAACACGACACGATGGCCATTGGAACATTCGCCGTGTTCACCCTGCATGATGTAGGAAGACATGACGGCTGTGATGCTGATCGTATAGGCAACCGAAAGGTCGATGGATGCGCCGATGATCACCAGCGTTTGCCCGACGGCCACAATCCCCAGCGCAACAGAACGGACGATGATATTCAGCATGATCGCTCGGGTTGGTGAACATCTGGCCGTCAGAATAAATCTGGTCCAGTATCCCGCCGTCAAGACGAAGACGACGATCAGGAAGAAATAGACAGGCGGAATGTGGATCGACCGGGAAAATCGTTTGAACCAGTTTTCCGAAGACAGTGGTGGTCGTCATGTTATTCCTTTCCTGCCGCATGAGTTGCTTTGTACTTCGTTATCATTTGTGTGACCGGTGGCCATCAGCATGATCTCCTGCTCGCTTGATTTTGCCGGGAGTTCGCCTGCAATCTGGCCATCCCACATCACCAATATCCGGTCGCTCATTCCGATAATTTCCGGCAATTCCGATGAGATCATCAGAACCGCGATCCCCTTTTTGGTCAGATCCCGGATCATGTCGTGGATGCTTGCTTTTGACTTCCACGTCGATGCCCCGGGTAGGCTCATCAAAAATGAACACATCCGCATCCGAAGCCAGCCACTTTGGCAAGCACCACTTTTTGCTGGTTGCCACCGCTCAGGAATTGGGCTTCGCGATCATAACGAATCTGTTCGCACATCCACCTGTTTACCCAGGTTGGGCACCAGTTTGCGGGACTTTCCGAATCCCATCCTTGGAGATGCCTCCGAATAAGGATTGGATGGACCGGACCGTCAAGCAGCATGTTATCGCGGATGGGTTGTTTGGGGAGAATCCCTTCGGATTTCCGATCTTCGGTGACAAATCCCATTCGATTTTTGATCGCCTGGTATGGGCTTTTGATGTCGATCGCTTTCCATGAAGTTCCATCGTGCCGGTTTTGAACGGAACCACACCGAATAGAGCCTGGGCCATTTCTGTCCGTCCGGATCCCTGCAGCCCGGCGATCCCAAGCACCTCCCCTTTGCGCAGCTCAAAACTGATATCTTTTAAGAATTGATTGGAGGCATTTTTTACCTGCAGTACGACCTCGCCGAATTCTTCTGCCTTACCGAGCGGTGGGAAGTAGTGATCCAGAGTGCGACCGACCATCATGAATACCAGATCAGCCGGGGTTACATCCTTCTTGTTTACGGTGTTCACCAACTTGACCATCTTTCAGCACTGTGATCTTTTCCGCGATATCAAACACTTCCACCAGGCGGTGGGAAATGAAGATGATCGCCATCCCGCGGTCTTTTCAACTTGCCGATCAGATCAGCCAGCAGTTTCACTTCGGTATAGGTAAGAGCAGCGGTTGGTTCATCCATGATCAGCACTTTGGCTTTGAATGAAATCGCTTTTGCAATTTCAACCAACTGCTGTTCCGCCACCGAAAGGCTGCTGGCAAGGGCAGTCGGAGAGATCATTTTTTCCACGCCGATCTCTTTCAAAACCTCTTCCGCCTGTTTGTTCATCTTGCGGATATCGATGACGCCCAATTTGATGGCTCACGTCCCAGGAAGATATTGTGCGCCACCGTTCGGTCGGGAAGCAGGTTGAACTCCTGGTAAATGATGCTGATGCCCTTCGCTCTGGGCTTGCTGCGGGTGGGAGAAAGATACACTTTCTCACCATCCAGGTAGATTTCGCCTGAATCCGGGACATATGCGCCAGACATGATCTTCATCAAGGTTGATTTGCCGGCGCCATTCTCACCCACCACCGCATGGACCTCACCTGGCATAAATTTGAGCGACACATCATCCAAGGCGTACAACACCGGGGAACCGCTTGGTAGATATTCCGAACTTCCAGATCAGGCTGGACCGTTTCCTGTTGCTTCGTGTGACGTTATTGCTTTGTTCGTTCAGTCATCATTACCTCGTTGTAATTCGATAGATCTTCACGCCAACAGCGTTTTCAGAAACTTAAGCCCTGGATGGCGATCGCATCCTGGCTGGGGGCGATCTCGCGCCAGATGCACACCGCTCGGGCAATTTCTTTCACCTGAGATGTGAATGATTCAATCACCACCGGACCGTCATAGTTGACGTCTCATGCAGAGCTCTGCGCAATCTCCTTCCAATGCACCTGACCGGTGCCCGGCACGCCGCGGTCATTTTCACAGGCGTGGAAATGGAATAATCGATCGCCCAGCCAGGCGGATGGCATCGGCGCTGTTCTTTCTCCTCCAGGTGCATGTGGAAAGTGTCCAGGTGGAAACCGACATTCTCCATTCCACGTCATCGATGAAATCCAACCCCTGGGAGACGATGTTGATCATGTCGGTTTCGAACCGGTTCAACGGTTCCAGTGCCAGTTTGATGCCTTTGGTCTGCGCATATTCCGCCATTTCGCGGATACCTGCCACCGCCCGGTCCCATTCCGCTTTGCGGGCATGCGGCATCTTCAAGATGTTCTTTTCCGACCGCCGAGTACATCGGACCGCAAACGACTGGCTGAGCCAAGTTCCGCTGGCAGCATCGATCAGCCAGCGGATATAGCTCTTCGCATTTTCGCGAATTACTGGATCCTCGCTGCAAATATTCCGGTCTGGTCCGAACGCGCCGCAAATGATGGGATCCAATCCATTATCAGCCAGGATCTCTTTTATCTCTTTTGGATGTCGAGCAGGTCTGGATTCTCACAGGAAATCTCAAAGATATCGAAGCCCATTTCCTTTACCTTCGGCGCCAGTTCTTTGACGGCCGCGGTGGTGCAGGGAGAAACCCAAACGAATGTGTTTACGCCAAATTTCATCTATGGCTCCTCAATCGAGATCGTGATCGCCATTCCCTGTGGACAGGGTGAACATATAATCCATGGCCAGATTTACCGCGCCGATCACACCCGCGTCGGGACCGATGCTCGAAAAAACGATGTGCAGATCGCGGGTCGCCAGCGGCAGGGATCGGTTGAAAACGGCTCTGCCGGATGGATGAGAGTAATAAGTTGCCAAGATTGCTTACCCCGCCGCCGATGACGATCATGTCAGGGTTGTAAAAATTGACCAGGCTTGCCAGGACATCACCGATGTACTGTCCGCTTTCACGGATGATCTCAATGGCCAGCGTGTCGCCTTCGCGGGCAGCGTCGCCCACATCTTCGGCTGTCAGGAAGCCGCCATTCTTTTCGGAATACTTCAGCAGAATCGGGCTTTTTCCAGCCTCGGCTGCCAGGAACGCTCGTTCAGCAATGGCCGGCCCGGCCGCCATGGCTTCCAGGCAACCGTTATTTCCGCAATGACACATGGGACCATTTTTATGGACGCTGATGTGCCCAATATCACCCGCGCAGCCGCTGGCGCCGCGATAGATCTCGCCCTCACAAATAATGCCCGCGCCGATGCCGGTGCCGATCTTAATAAAAATCAGGTTGTCGACTCCTTTGCCGGCACCCTGATAAATTTCTCCCAACGCCATTACATTAACATCGTTATCCACCACCACATTGGCTGCTGGAAACCATTGTTGCATGGTTTGAATGATCGGATATTGATCCCAGCCGGGCATGATGGGCGGTGAGACCACCGTCCCCTGTGAGAAATCCACCGGCCCTGGAATGCCAATTCCGATTCCAGCTAACTTCTCTGGATCAAACCGATTTCGAGCAGCATTTTTTCCAGCAGTGAGCAAACTCTGCCCAGGATTTTGATCGGACCTTCCCGGACAGTGGCGGCTTCTGATAACGCACCAGCCGCTCACCGGCAAAATCTGCTATGACCAGATCGATGCTGGTCGCGCCAATATCGACGCCCGCCACCATGCCCAATTTGCCGTTCAGGCTGTATGTTTTGGAGCGCCTGCCGCCGGAATATTCGGTGGAAGCATTTTCGATCAGGATATTTTTCTTGAGGAGGGAATCGATGCAACTGGTGATCTTGGTTCGGGAGAAATTGGTGTAGGTGACCAGATCGCCTTGGTAAAATCGCGGTAATTGCGAACCAGATCAATGATCTCTTTTTCGGACAGCGTGATAAAGTTCCGGTTGGGCAGCTTTCCGCATGTCCAAGCCATACCGGAACATCGATCGTGCGAAAGGTTTGAATTTTCTTAGTTCAATTCGCGCAGGTATCCCATTGATGCTTTCTTGGTACGAAGATCTTTTATTACTCAAACAAAAGATAAACTTACTTTACGCGATCAGTGGTGCCAGGGTGCAAATATCAAAACTTCATGGTCGAACGAGAGAACAGAGTACATCGATGTCGGCGTTAGCTAACTTGCATTCATTCGGATGCAGATTTCAGACTTACATAGGCCGAGTTTGAGCCGGAAAAGGGTGGACTGAGGTATTCTTGTGAACTTGTAATGACATTATAACAATCCATGTCTAAAAGTCAATATGTTTTGTTCTTTCATGTTTACTTATGACAATTATTGTCATAAGTAAACATGCTGTCAGGTCAGGATAGGGTCAGACAGTCCAGGTCAAAGACTTTGGAGACCATTTCCAACGCGTTCTGATTGTGCCCGGTGGTGATGATGTAGTGGTGGGAAACCAGTTCATCCACCAGTTCTTGCCGTTCGGCACTTCGATCACAGCGCCATTGAGGCAGTGGGAATCCTTGAATTGGGCATATTTGGGCAACTCGCCTTCGATCACGCTCCATCGGTCAAACGGCGGTGTCAGCTTGACCAGGGTGATATCTCCTTCAGGTAGGCGGGCGTCGATGGCGGGGGCGTTGTCATCCACAATCGCCAACACTTTTTCGCGCAAGGTCCATTCGGTGGAGAAAGACTGCGGCACCACGCCCAGGTATCCGCAATGGGCAGCCAGGATGTGATTCTCGGGATCGCCTTCCACCGGCGGGAAATTGGGGATGTGCTCGTGCTTCAAAGCGGCATGCCCCATCAGGAACGGATATAGGTTGGTCATCATGAAGGGCACTTCGATGGTCTTGCTGAGCAGCACTTTGGTCAGCATCGAAACGAGATCGCCTTCGCAACCCCAAATCATGCGCCTGTTCTTCGTACAGGAAATTCCATGCCAGGCAGGGGGTCGTTTCGCGAATACTGCGATTCGTTCAGGCAGTTCATGCCAGACGCGATGATGTCCGGATCTGCATCCAGATCCGCTTTCACCTTCATATAGAGTTTGATGGCGCTGAGGACCGCTCGATTGGTGATTTGCCGATCGGAGTGATCCGCTCTTTTCGTTGCCCAGACAGCTTCCGCTTCCGCATCTCGGAATCGCCTTTGCATCCTCGCCCATCTTCTTGAAGCTTTTCTTGATGATCTTCAGGCCATAACTGCTTTCGATGGCTGCAACACACTCCGGTTCCCACCAGTAAAAACGCTTGAAGATCTCATCCTGGTTGACCCCTCCACTGGCAGGTTGATCCTGGTACACCAAAAATTTGGAGCGCTTCAGCTGCCGCTTGAGCGCGAAAGCCCGGCAGGCCTTTTTCGTTTTTCCAGGCTGTTGGGGGCGATCACTTTTACGCCTTTGGCGGCCAGGTAGCTGTTGATCTCCCAATCCCACATGGAAACAGTGCCAAATTCGGAGGTGACCACCATCAGCGGCTGCGGAAGAGTCTGGATCTGATCGAATCGGCGGTAGGCATCACCCAACATCTGCGGGAAGATTACGCCATCGGAATCCGGGAAGGATTTGCCCAACTCGACCGGCGCAAGGATCTCGGCTTCATCGGCGAGCAGGACGTGTAAATTCTCCACCTGTTTGACAAAATCCGGATCATCCGCGCTCTTGAAGTAAACCGGCACGAATTTGCTTTCATAATCTCTCCAATATCCTCAGTTGGATTTGGTTCCATATATAAGCGATTGTATCACTTGGGGATGAGATCAGCTCGCCAGACCCCATCCCCTCATCTATTACGATGATTTAGATCGACAGATTAGTTGTTATTTAACCTCGTCGACCTTCATCTTGCGACCGGTATTGGATGAAAGAATGGCGGCTTCGAGTACCTGCATGTCCTTCATGCCGTCATACAAATTGGGGGTGATGGAGGTGCCTTTCTCGAGTGCGGTCAGGAAATCGACCACGGCATGGGTGAACTCATGCTCATAGCCGATGATATGACCAGGCGGCCACCACGCACCGACGTATGGATGGGTGGCATTCGTCACCAGGATGGTCCGGAAGCCTTGCTCGTCGGCCGGATCCTCGAGGTTCAGGTATTGCAGTTCATTCATGCGCTCCAGGTTGAAGATCAAACTGCCTTTGCTGCCGTAGATTTCGAAGTAATTGTAGTTCTTTCGGCCGCTGGCAAAACGGCTGGATTCAAAGGCACCCAGCGCGCCATTGGCAAATTCCACCACCATGAAGGCAGCATCGTCCACGGTCACCTTTCCTGTTTCCGCTGCTGCAGAACCTGATTTAAATGTCCCGGCGTCTTTTCCCGGGAGAGGACGTTCTTCCGTGAAAGTTTTCAACATTGCAGTGACCGACCCCACTTCACCGATCAGATAGCGGGCAAGATCAACGCTGTGCGAATTGAGATCATAGTGAGGGCCAGCACCGGCAAATTTCTTCTGCAGATGCCATGTGAGTGGGAAATTCGGATCGGTGATCCAGTCTTGCAGATAGGTTCCGCGCCAGTGGAATATCCGGCCGATTTTCCCGTCTTCAATCAGCTTCTTCGCGAAAGCGATGGCGGGAGTACGGCGGTAGTTGTGGTTAAGGTAATGCAAGACGCCGGCTTTTTCCACGGCTTCATACATCTCTTTGGCTTCCGCATAATTGAGCGCCAGCGGTTTTTCGCAAAAGATCTGTTTTCCGTTTTTGGCTGCAGCCAAAACGATCTCTTTGTGCAGATAGGTTGGGGTGCAGACATCGATGATGTCGATGTCCGGGCGCTCGACCAGTTTTTTCCAGTCGTTCGTGGTTTCTTCCCAACCCCAATTTTTGGCAAAATCGCTGGTGCCTTTTTCATCCTGTCCGCAAGCGACTTTGAGGACTGGCTTGAGACCCAGGCTGAAGAACTTTGGCGCCGAAGTCCAGGCATTGCTGTGCGCTTTGCCCATGAATTTGGTTCCTATGATCGCCACATTAACCGTTTTCAAGTGATTATCTCCTTACTCGCATGCAGGTCCGGGAGGTGAATAACACCCCGGGAATTTACCAAATGACTACAGTGCCGCCGCGATCTTCTTCAGCGCTTGAATACTCAAAGCTACTGCTTCATCTTCCCGCTCTGTCCAATCTGTGTGGGGATGATCTATCTCGACCGCCAGGAATCCCTTGAAATTGGCTTTGTGCAGCAGTCTGGCAAGCGTCTGATTGTCGATGAGTCCTTGTCCAACCGGAACACCGGCGAAGAAATGCCAGTCGGTGGGGCGGGCGTTCTTATCGGGCATCAGGTCTTTCACGTGGGTGGCCAACACATACGGCGCCAACTTTTCCATACCCTTGATGGGATCGTCCAGCAGGCGTAAGAAATTTCCGGTATCGAAATTCAGCCCGAAATGGTCTGAATCCACTTCGGTCAGCATTTGCAGGATCTCATCGGAGGTGAAATCGATATGGTTCTCCACCGCCAATTTGACATCGTACTCTTTCGCCACTTTGACGGCTTTCTTGAACATGTCCACCAGGGCTTTGATCTGTGGTTGGTGATCTTCGTGACGGAACATCAAGCTGCTGCCCACCACCCGCATGACATCGGCACCAATGGCTTTCGCGTTTGGAATTCCGGCGACCATTTCGTCATACGCGGTCCAGTTTTGCCCTCTCTCCAACCCATCCGGGTGTCCCCAGGCGTACACACGGTCAAACTTATACTCATCCAATTGCGCCTTGAGGTCTTTAAACCAGGCTGGATCTGTGCTGGGGAAGAAACAAGATTCGAGAGAAACCCCATCCACCTGCAATTCTTTCGCGCGTTTCAGGAAATCTGACATGGTCATATTCTTCGCCGGCGGTTTTTGATCCGGGTATACCTCACCAAAGAACCTGTGATAGCAATAACTATCGATCCCTACTTTCATTTGAATCCTCCTGTTGAATATGGGTGAGCTGTGCAAATGATAGAACGTTGATAAAGATGATTACAACCGTGCAGATTACCGGATTTGTCGAATCCTTCTTACTGTTTCCATTTTCCTGTGGATACCGATATTATAGCAACATCCGGAGAATACCCGAACATGTCATTACAGGATAACATTATTATAGTCAGGAGTCTCTTATTTTCAAGAGAACTTCGGTGGATCGAATTCCGCAGACTTCTTGGTAAAATACCTGTGGCAACCTTTTGTGGGTGGGATGGATCCTCCCGGTCTGTTCATTGCGGTCTTCTATTGACAGGGAGGGTGGTTGTTCCTATAATAAGTTGTAATAACAGGATTACAAGAAAACTACTTACTACTGGGGATTTGTAATTATGAATGAGAAAATTGACTTTGGAAGTCATATTCCATATTACATCCAATTGATGGATATCCTGAAGGATCAAGTGCAGAAGAAAGCCTGGCTGCCCGGTGACCAAATTCCGGGAGAGCAGGACCTGTGCGAAATGTATGGGATCAGCCGAACCGTTGTGCGGCAGGCACTGCGCGAATTGGAATTGGAAGGCGTCATCCGCCGCCGCAAGGGGAAGGGAACCTTCATTCAGGATACAAAGATCAGCGAGGGGTTGATTCAGAAATTGACTGGATTTTATCAGGATATGATTGAGAGAGGATTAAAACCCGGAACGAAAGTGTTGAATCAGAATGTGGTCCCTTCCACTGAAAAAGTTGCCGGGTACCTGAATATTCCAGTCGGCGAGATGGTGGTGGATATTCAGCGCCTCCGTTTCATCGACGATGAACCCATTCAACTGGTATCCACCTACATTCCTTACGACATCTGCCCATCACTGGCGACAGTGGATCTATCCAACCGTTCCCTGTATGAATATCTGGAAAAGGAAGGTGGCATCTTCCTGGTGAAAGGCCGGCGCTATATCGAGGCAGTCCTTGCGAATGAAATGGAAGCCTCCCTACTGGGTATCGAGCGCGGTGCGCCGTTGTTGATGTTGGACAGTGTCAGCTTTTCCGAAGATGACCGTCCCATTGAGTATTACCATGCGCTCCATCGCGGAGACAGGTCCCGGTTTGAGGTGGAATTGCTGCGAGTTCGCGAGCAAAATCACAAATTGGCCAGCGCCGAACCTGAACTCAATCTCTCTCCGATGGAGAAATTGGAACAGGTTCAAAGAAATTAACTCACCCATTCTCGAATTCGTTCGATAATCGGTCACAGTTCTCTCAATACGGAGTAATCGATGGCAAAGAAGTACCTGATCGGGGTTGACCTCGGTACCAGTGGAACCAAGGCGGCAATCTATCAGATCGATGGCACATTGTTGTCTGAGGCCAGTGTTGAGGTTCCGCTCTATTACCCCAAACCCGGGGTGGTCGAACAGGATCAGGATGATTTCTATCAGACTGCCGCGCAAACCACCCGCAGATGCGTGGATGCGGCTGGCATCTCGCCATCTGATATCGCAGCCATTTCCTTCGATTCCCAGATGGCCGGAGTAGGCCTCATTGATTCGGAATACAATCCGGTTGCCCGGTTCGATTCCTGGCTGGACATGCGCTGTCAGCCATTTATCGAACAGATGGATCGGCAAGCTGGAGATCAAATCACCCTGACAACCGGATGCCCTCCCACCTGTGATCATGGTCCGAAGATGCTCTGGTGGAAACATGAGCAGCCAGACATTTATCACCGGACAGCCAAATTCGTGATGCCAGGAACGTATGTAGCCGGGAAGATGGCTGGTTTGAAAGCCGATCAAGCGTTTATCGATTACACATACCTCCACTTTTCCGGGTTTTCTGATGCCCAAAAGGGCGAGTGGTCAACCGATCTGTGCGACCTATTCGGCCTGGACATGGAGAAATTGCCCAGGATCGTGGATCCATGGCAGGTGATTGGTGAAGTATCCGCCAAAGCCGCGAAGGATTTTGGTCTGGCGCCTGGAACGCTCATTGCCGCGGGCGCGGGCGACACCGCCGCGAATGCTCTCGGTGCGGGGATCGTACATCCAGGAATGCTCTTCGATGTAGCCGGTACCGCGGCGGTACTGGCCGGATGCACCGATTCCTATGTGGCAGACACCCGGAATCGGGCGCTGCTGACCATGCGCTCGGTCATCCCGGGATTATGGAATCCGTTGGCGTATATTGGCGGTGGCGGACTGGCATTGCGCTGGTTTCGTGACCAATTCTTCAACACTTCTCAGGGTAAACCGCTGCCATTGACGGATGATCTGTATGACCGGATGATCCACCTGGCGGAAAGTATCCCGCCCGGTTCAGATGGATTGTTCTTCTCTCCCCACCTGGGTGGGCGGATCTGCCCATCCAGCTCAAACATGCGGGGCGCCTGGATAGGCGCGTCCTGGTCGCATACCCTGGCGCATTTTTCCAGGGCGATGCTCGAGAGTGTGGCGTATGAGTATGCCTATTACCTTCAGATCCTGCGGGATCTGTTGCCCGATCTGGAATTGACCCAGGCCCGGGTTGTGGGTGGAGGCGCCCGGAGCCAGCCGTGGAATCAAATTAAGGCGGATGTGCTGAATGTGCCATATCAGCGCCTGAAAGGCAATGAATTTGGCGTCTGGGGAGCTGCCATGATCGCCGGCAAAGCGGCCGGGTTGATCGATGATCTGGCGGAGCACGCCACCCGCACCGTGCATCTGAACGGGAAACCAGTCCAACCGGTGGCGGCGAACCACGAGATCTATCGTCCACTCATCAACCAATACATCCGCATGGAGCAGAAGTTGGAAGAATTTTTCACTTCTTAACCCACTGAAACGAATCCTTACCGGAAAGTTACTGTGAGAGATGTATTTATTCGTAAAGGAGAGATTGTGAATAAACCAGTTCGAATTTGTATGATCGGCGCTGGCCGAGTGGGTAAGAATCACTCGCGGGCCATCACCCGACATGTACCCGATGGAAAGATCGTCGCCCTTGTTGATCCCATGGCGGAAGTTCGGGAAGAGACCGCTCGAGAATTTGGTATTGAAAACCAATATGACAGCCTGGAGAAGGCGCTTGAAAAAACCCAGTTCGATGCAGTGATCATCACGACGCCGACTCCAACTCACATGCCGCTCACTGCACTGGCGGCCGAGCACAAAAAACATGTTTTCCTTGAAAAACCGATGGCGCTCAATCTGAAAGAATGTGATGAGATCAATCAGGCGGTGAGCAAGCACGCTGTCCTGCTTCAACTTGGCTTCATGCGCCGATTTGATCCTGAGTTTGTTGAGGCTGCCAGGAGGATCGAAGCGGGTGAGATTGGCCAACCCATGATGATCAAATCGAATACCCATGGGCCTGGATTGCCACCAGCCTGGGCGCGCGATCTAAGGACATCCAATGGGATGCTGGCTGAAGTGAACAGCCATGATTGGGATACCACCCGTTGGTTGATGGGCTCCAATTATCAACGAGTTTATACCGAGGTGGCGAATTTCAAAGGTGCTGCCAATCAGGTGGATACACCGAATTTTTATGACAACGTACTGGTCAATCTGAAATTTGAAAGCGGCGGTCTGGGAATGATCTCCGGTGTCTGCCCGTGCGGATATGGATACGATGCCAGAGTTGAGATCATCGGCGAGAAGGGCATCATGCAGATCGGCGAACTGCAGGGACAATCGATCGTGGTTTGCACCAACCGCGACCAGGGATTGATCAGCCCGATCTTCCGCACGTGGCCGGAGCGTTTCGCCTGGGCTTATATCTACGAATTGGAACATTTTGTTCACAGCGTTCAACATGAGACAACTCCCCGGGCGGGTGGTGAAGATGGCCGTTGGGCGGTCGCCGGTGTCCTGGCCGGAACCAAATCCTTCCTTGAGGAACGACCGGTTTATCTAAAAGAGATCCTGGAATCCTAGGATGATCGTGAAGGAGGCAATATGTTAGCTGCGGTATATCATGGTCCAAACGACCTTCGATTGGAACAGGTTCCCGTCCCGAGTATTGAGCGTGGCGAATTATTGGTCAAGGTCATCAGCGCGAGTATCTGCGGGACCGATTTACGGATCTTTCACGGCAACCACCGGATGTTCCCGCCGGGAACCATTCGCATTCCCGGACATGAAGTCGTCGGCACCATTGTCGAAGTGGGAGAGGGCGTGACCAATTACAGCATTGGGCAGCGTGTTTTCATCGCTCCCAACACCGGCTGCGGACACTGCCGCCAGTGCGTCTCCGGTCACAATAACCTGTGCGCGAATTATGATGCCATTGGCGTCACCAGAGACGGCGGCTTTGCGGAATATGTCAAAGTGCCGGAGAAATCCGTCCAGCAGGGAAACGTCATCCTTGTCAGTGAGAATGTCGATTCGGCCGTGGCAGCCCTCATGGAGCCATTCGCCTGTGTGTTGCGTGGTCAGAACGCACTGCATATCAAACCAGGCGATGTGGTTCTGGTGATCGGTGCAGGACCCATCGGAATCATGCACACCAAGCTGGCCAAAGTCAGCGGAGCCGGAAGAGTCATTGTCAGCGAGCCCATCCCAGATCGGGTTGCCCAGGCCAAGCGAATGGGCGCCGATCGAGTCGTGAATCCAACTGAAGAAGATTTACAGACTGTGTTAAATGAAGAGAGCAACGGACGGGGTGCGGATGTCATTATTGTCGCGGCTCCAGTTCATTTCGCGCAGGAAAATTCACTGGAATTGGCAGCCACCCACGGCAGGATCAATTTCTTTGGCGGGCTTCCAAAAGATCGTCCGACCATCCAGTTTGACTCCAATCTGGTCCATTACAAGGAATTGATGATCACGGCGACGACCGCTTGCAGTACTGCCGACTGCTGGCAGGCTGCGGAGATCGTGGCATCGGGTTTGATCGATCTGTCTGATCTGATCAGCGAGCGTTTCCCCCTCAAGGACGCCATCGCAGCTTTCGCTGCGGCGGAAGATAGAAAATCATTGAAAATTGTTCTGGAACCCTAAGTGGAAAATTCTGGTATCACCCTATCTGGTATGCCGCGACCGGTCATGACCGTGCTGGGGCCAATGTCATACACGGACCTTGGCCTTACAGACGCGCACAACCATGTCTGGATCGATCCCGTGCCGGGAGCGGATCCGTCCGCACCGGTGCTCAACCAATCGGAAGAGATCAAACACGAGTTGATCGATTACCGCCTGTCAGGCGGATCCACCATTCTGGATTGTCAGCCAGGTGAATGCGGACGAAACGGCAACCGGTTAAGAAAGCTTTCCCAGGCATCCAAAGTTCAGATCATCGCCTGCACAGGTTTTCATCGTTCGAAATATTATGCCCAGGATCATTGGCTTTGGTCTGCAAGTGCTGAACAGATATCCGGATACTTTTGCGCAGAATTGGAAGATGGGTTGAAGGAAACCGACCCCACTTACCCTCCGGTGCGGGCTGGATTTATCAAGATCGCATTGGAAGAAAGTTGGAAAGCAACTCCCCAGGCTGCGCTGGAAGGGGCAGCGATGGCTGCGGCATCCACGAAGTCATTAATCGAAATCCATACCGAAAAGGGCAATCTGGCTGAAAAGGCGTGCATCTATTTTTCCGACCGGGGTGTATCAACCCATCAGTTGGTTCTCTGCCATATGGATAAAAGACCCGATGTTGGGCTTCACAAGGAGCTGGCTCATTTTGGGGTACTGCTCGAATATGATACATTTTTCCGACCCAAATACAATCCATTCCAAAATCTCTGGCCTTTGATTGCCGATATGGTTCAATCCGGTTGCGCTGACCGGATCACCCTGGCAACCGATATGGCCGAAAGTGCGATGTACCATTCCATAGGAAAAGGGCCAGGTTTGCGCAGCCTCCCGCAGGATATTCGTAAGCAACTAATTAAAAATGAAATACCGGAACCAATGATCCAGCAGATGTTGGGCGAAAACATCGCCCGTCGACTGGCTGGTCTTATTTAACTTTATGGAGAGAATCTATGATCGATTTACCGTTTACTTTCACGCTGCCCACACCAAACATCATCCCCTCCAGAGTGGATAATCATATCGAAAGGCGTCTGTCAGCGTTGCGCGGACAATTCCTGGATCAAGCGACCTATGATCAAATGCTCGCGGCCGATGATGCCTTGATCTATGAGGTATACGAAATCAAACGACCGGAAGTGGAGGGCGAATTATTGATGGGTATCTCCATCGTCCACCCCGGTAAAGTGGGCCGCGAATTCAATATGACCAAAGGCCATTTCCATTCCGTGCTGGAGACCGCAGAAGTATATTACTGTATGCAAGGGGAAGGCTATATGGTGATGGAGAATCCCGAAGGCGATACATCGGTGGAAGCGTTGACGCCAGGGAAGGTGCTGTACGTCCCACCCCGATGGGCTCACCGGTCCGTCTGCACCTCCCGGCAGGAAGACCTTGTGACCTTCTTCGCCTACCCCGGAAATGCCGGGCATGATTATGGGACGATCGAACGCCAGGGATTTCGCAAACTGGTTGTCGATGGGTTGAAAGGCCCGGAGATCATCGATAATCCACGGATACAGAAATAAGAGGTCCGGATGAATTTGAAAGAATGCCGATTACTGGTAACACCGACCTCCTACGGTAAGAATGACCCCCGTTTGAAGTCGGAATTGGAAGACCTGGTTGGCGAAGTGATCTACAATCCAACCGGCAAACCGTTATCCTCCGCAGAGTTGGCGGCTTTGCTACCGGGTGTGGATGGCTACATCGCCGGTCTGGATGTGATCGATCGCGCTGCTCTGCAGACAGCCGACCGCCTCAAAGTGATTAGCCGATATGGCGTGGGTGTGGATAATGTGGATATCCCGGCCGCGCGGGAAAAAGGGATTGTCGTGACCAACACACCCGGTGCGAATGCGGTCTCTGTCGCTGAGCTTGCCCTGGGGTTGATCCTGGCATTGGCGAGACAGATCCCTGTGGCGGTTGAATTGGTGCATCAGGGAAAATGGCCCCGGCTATCGGGCGTCTCCCTGGAAGGAAAAACCATTGGCATTCTCGGTCTGGGGGCGATTGGAAAACAACTCGCACGCCGCCTGACCGGTTTTGATTGCCGCATCCTGGCTTATGACCCATACGCGGACACGGATTTCGCGAAGAGCCACCAGGTGGAATTGACCACGATGGATGGCGTCATCACTCAGTCTGACTTTGTAAGTCTGCATCTACCCCTGTTGACGGAAACGCGCGGTCTGGTCAACGCGGAATTCCTGAGCAAGATGAAAAAAGGTTCGTTCCTGGTGAATACCTCGCGCGGAGAGGCTGTCGATGAGAAGGCTTTATACGATGCCCTTCAAAGCGGCCATATCCGTGGCGCCGGACTGGATGCCTTCATCGTTGAACCACCTGATCCAAACAGTCCATTATTGACATTACCGCAGGTGATTGCCACTCCGCATCTCGGCGCTCAAACAGATGGGGCCACAAGCAATATGGGATGGTTTGCCATGAAAGATTGCCTGGCTGTATTGCGCGGTGAAAAGCCAGTCTATCGGGTTGATTAATCAGGTTGCTGTCAAAGCAGATATCGGAGTATTGATGAATAAGACACAAGTGTTGGATAAAGTGAAAGCGCTCGGGTTATTGGCCGTGATACGCGGACCATCCCCCGAGTTGACCGTTCAGATGGTGGAAGCACTGATCCATGGCGGCGTCCTCGGAATTGAAATCACCTACAGTACACCCAATGCGGAAGAAGTGGTCAAGACTCTTGCCAAGAAATTTGGTGATGAGATTGTCCTTGGGATGGGAACCCTGACCAAAATTGAGCAGGCAGCCACAGCCAAAGCGGCGGGAGCGAATTTCCTCGTCAGCCCCATTTGTGAGAGCGCTTTGGTCAAATCCATGGTCGCCAGTGGATTGTTGACCATGGCGGGCGCGCTCACCCCAACCGAAGTGTTCCAGGCATATAGTCTGGGCACTGATGTGGTGAAAGTGTTTCCCGGTTCGCTGGGCGGACCAGCCTATATCAAGGCGCTCAAAGGTCCCTTCCCCTATATTCCCATGATGCCAACAGGCGGGGTCAACGCAGGGAATGTGGCGGATTGGTTCGCCGCCGGCGTTGTCGCAGTTGGCGCCGGGAGCGAGCTCTGCCCGCCCCAGCTAGCGAAAGAAGGAAATTTCGCTGAAATTACCCGCAAAGCTGCTGAATTTGTTCAGGTCGTCAACAAAGCACGAGGATCATGATTACGGTAAGAAGGAGGTTATCCTATGGCCAATAATGAAGCAGGAAAATATCCGGTAGTTACGAAGACGGTGCCCACATTTAATTTTATCGGAGTGACCACAACCAAATCATCCATTATGAAGGTGTTTCCTCTATGGATGAAAGTCCTGGGCAGAGAAGAAGTGGTGCTCGAAGGGGTTGATTGCCTCATCCATGATGATCCGGAAGTGTATCGGAGAGCGGTCGCCCAAATCAAATATGACCCATTATCCCTCGGGGCGCTGGTCACAACCCATAAGATCGATCTGCTTACGGCTGCCAGGGATATGTTCGATTATCTTGATCCTTATGCCCTGATCACGGATGAAGTTTCCAGTATCTCCAAGCTGGATGGTCGCCTGGAAGGGCACGCGAAAGATCCTCTGACGTCAGGTGCAAGCCTGGAGGCTATTATCGAAAAGGATTACTTTGCGAAAACCGGCGGCGAAGTGCTCAGTTTTGGGGCGGGTGGGTCGGCTATCGCCACCTTGCTGCATCTGATCAACAAGCAAGATAAGGGAGACCGTCCCCGAAAATTTACCTTTGTCAATCGCTCGCAGGGACGATTGGACCATGCCCGTGAGATGGTGAGCGGATTGAAAACCGATATCGAGATCGAGTACATCCAAAACTCAGATCCTTCGATCAACGATCGAATTATGGAAAAATTCCCTCCCTACAGCATCATCATCAATGCAACCGGGATGGGCAAAGACACGCCCGGATCACCCATCACCTGGGACGGAAAATTCCCGATGAACGCCATCTCCTGGGAATTCAACTACCGCGGAGAATTGGATTTCTTGCACCAATCCCTCACACAGGTGGACAGCCGGAACGTAAAAGTGGAAGACGGCTGGATCTATTTTGTACACGGCTGGACACAAGTGGTTGCCCAGGTTCTCCATTTTGATCTGACTCCAGAGTTATTTGAGCGATTAAACCAGGCGGCATCCACCGTCAGAGGCAAATGATCTCCATATCGATTATTGAGTATTTCGTAGTATGTGAACACAGGTTGAAGAACAATTCAACCTGTGTTCTTTTTATCTGGATCGGAGAATCCAGAATGCGCTCCACCGGCGAGGATCCTGATTCATCCATCACAAATTTCTTTCAGAAATCACGAGGAGGATATTTATTAAAACAATCGGCAGATCTGCGGCTTCAGATCCATTAAATCGAAACCGGGAATAGTTGGATATAATAGGATGCAAGGTCAGTATAAGCCATGCTTTCTGATAGCACGATCATCCGGACGAGAATTACCACGCCGCGGCGCAGGAATGATCTAGTCGCCCGCCAGCGTCTCATCGATCTATTAAACGAATTGGTGGAAAAACGATTAGTGCTGGTATCCGCGCCAGCAGGGTATGGAAAGACGTCTCTTCTGGTCGACTTTGTCAGCCGCTGTCATTTGCCGGTTTGTTGGTACGCCATCGATAAATTGGATTTCGACCCGCAACGGTTTATCACCTATTTCACAGCCGCTATTCAACAACGTTTCCCAGCTTTCGGACAGCGTACACTGGCAGCCCTCTCAGATGGTCAGGGGCGGATGGATGTGGAGTATCTTGCGACCGTCCTCATCAATGACCTCTACGATAATGTGTCCGAACACTTTTTATTGGTCCTGGACGATTACCACCTGGTAAATGACAGCCTTCAGGTGCGAAGCTTCATCAACCGATTCTTACAGGATGTGGAAGAAAACTGCCACCTGATCCTCACCTCCCGGACTTTATTGTCCTTATCTGTATTACCCCTGATGGCAGCGCGCTCACAAGTGGGTGGAATCAGTTTCGAAGAATTGGCTTTTCTACCGAATGAGATCCAACAGCTTTATCAACAAAATCAGCATCACACGCTAACCATAGAATCGGCCACCGATATCCAACGCCGAACTGAAGGATGGGTCACCGGGATCGTTCTTGCCAGCCAAGTGAACCAGCGCGGAGAGAATGCCCGCGCCCGGCTCGCCAGAGTCACCGGTTTTGGGTTGGACGAATACTTTCTCCAGGTGATCGACCATCTGCCCGGAGAACTGCGGTCATTCCTGCTCTGGTCTTCCTTATTGGAAGAATTCAATGCAGAGCGATGTGAGCAGGTCCTCGGACCGGCCCTTTCCCTGGAAGGTGCACCCTGGCAGGAGTGGATGAATTCCATCCAACAGAATAATCTGTTCGCGATGCCAGTCGGCGAGCAGGGAGACTGGCTCAGATACCATCCCTTGTTCCTGGAGTTCCTGCAATCCCTGCTGAGCCGGGAGAAACCGGAAGAATCCAGGGCGATCGAGAACAGCCTGGCAAAAGTGAGTTCCACGAATGGAGAATGGGATCGCGCCTTTTCCATTTATCATCGTCAGGATGCGAACGATAGCCTGGTTGAGTTGATCGAAACGGCGGGACCTGACGTCCTGGCCGGTGGTCGGATCTCGACTATGTCCGCCTGGTTGGACGCGCTGCCGGTGGAAATCCTGAATACCAGGCCATATATTGTGGCGTTGCAGGGATACATCGCGATGGCGTTGGGTGACACTTCCCTCGCGCTCACACTCTATAATCAGGCGGTGGGAGCGATGCACCTGCCGGAAGATCGTGTTCACCTGGCGCGGACGCTGGCCATGCGAGCCACCATGCTGCGTCTGATGGGCAGACTGGATGAAGCCATCGCAGATTCGAATGAATCGATGACGTTGATCGGCAATGATCTGGATCTTCGCCGAATTCAAGGCGAATTACTTCGCTGTATCGGTTTGTGCCATTTCCACCAGGGTAAACTGCAGGAAGCATTAACCATCCTGCAAAAAGCGTTGGATGTGATGTTGTCCATTAACGAACAGAAAAACGAAGCCATCCTCAATCTGGAGATTGGCTTGATCCATGAGAATATGGGGAATTACAAATCCTCCAAAGAGAAGTACCTGCAGGCGCTGGCATACTGGCAGCAGGTGAAAAATCCCATCTGGTTATCGAACTTGTTGAATAACCTGGGCGTTTTGCATCAGATGATGGGTGAATACGAAGAAGCCAGCCGGTCATTTGAACAGGCGTTGGAATTTGCACATGAGAATGGGTACGCCCGGATGGAGGCTTTCGTACTCACCGGGATCGGCGATATCTACACCGAGTTACAGGCGTATGATCAGGCCGGGAAGGCATATCAAATGGCGGAAGCCATTGCCAACCGGACACAGGAACATTTCTTACAGGTATACATTCTCGTTCAGAGTGCGGCTCTGGCAGGGCAAAGGGGAGATATACCCGGTGGTCTCAAGCTGATCCAACAAGCCCGGCAGTTGTTGAAGCCGGATGGATCGATGATGGAGCAATCGCTGTGTGACCTGGAATTCTCCGGCTTGAAGATCCTGGGAGGTAAACCTCTGGAGATCATCCCACTCCTGGAAGCAGCCTGCGCCTACTTTGGTCGTGAAGGGCATAAAGTTCAATGTGAGAGAGCGCACCTTTATCTGATCATGGCCTATCAGGAAGCGGATCAGCCTGAGAAATTGATCGAGCACTTGCTGCATATCCTGTCGAGTGTGGGGCAGGAATCAGCGCCGGCCGCACTGATTGCGACATCCGCTCGATTTATGGATCGGTTGGTCGATTGCCATGTGGAATACCTTCGCGAGGAAATGAATCAGTTCTTTGAGCAGGTGCATGTATTTGGAAAGAAACTGCCGGCCTTACGCAAATATCTTCGTGAACATGCCCGGGCGGTTCCCTTTTGCCCCGCCAATGATGTATATCCGGGCTCTCGGAAAAATGCAAGTTCAGATGAACAATCGAGTCATCACCAGCTCAGACTGGCAGACCCAGGCTGCCCGGGATCTGTTCTTCATGCTGCTTGCCCATCCGGAGGGAATGACCAAGGAAGAGATCAGCCTCATTTTCTGGCCGGATGCCTCGCCGGAAGAGACCAAATTCAGGTTTAAGAATACCGTCTATCGCCTGCGGCGTGCCCTCGGCAAGCAAAGTGTGATCCTGGAGCAGGACATTTACCGGTTCAATAATCTGCTCGATTATGAGTATGATGTGGAACTATTCTTAAAACAATATGCGCTGGCCGTGAAGGCTAAAGATCCATTGCAGAAATTGTCTCATTTCCGTGAAGCGGTCAAAAATTATCGTGGCAATTATCTGCCTGACATCATGGAAACGTGGGCATTAACTCCTCGTGAAAACTTAAGGCACAATAATATCAGCATCCTGCTGCAGGTATCTGAGATCTATTTGAATCAATCCAATTATGACCTGGCGCTTGAATACTGCCAACGCGCGCTGACCGAAGATAACCTGCTGGAAGATGCCTATCGTCTTGCTTTGCGGATCTACGCCGCGCAGGGTAATCGGGCGGCGCTGGTTCGTCAATACCAGCGTTGTGTGGAAATACTGGATCGGGAAATAAGCGCTCCACCATCTCCACAGACACAAGCGCTCTACCATGAGCTATTAAGGTGATCCCTTCCAGTCAATCGTAGTTATTTGAATTGATTGGCATACCTGCACCCGTCATTTAATCCCCATCGATTCGTCGATTAATGTATGAGCACTCCCCATTACGATAAGCGTAATGAGGATATTTGCATCCAAATTTGCTTATATCGGATATTGGTGAATATTCGCTTGAAATTCCCCTATTTTGAGACTTCATTAATGCCTGTTTTGAGACCGTATCTCTGCATAATAAACCAGTAACCTAAAACTAACCGACAAGAGGAGAAAGCCATGTTCGCAAAACTTCACAAATCCGTTGATGTTCGTCTCGTTATGTTCGTTCTCACCCTTGTTCTCTTCATTCTTGGCGCCGGCGCCCCTGGCGCGACCGGAATATAATTTCCGTCAAATCTGAATTCCATCTGTTTGTAATCACCCTTCTGGAGGGTGCTACATCAACTGACCTAGCTTTTAACAAACTTTGCTGTTTCAATACTGTTTATGATATTAAATGTAGCTATCATCATAGGCCTGGCAGCGACTTTTGTGCGTGCCAGGCTTTACCATAGAACCTTAACATTCGCAAAATTGCGCTGGGATTGGCTGGTGTTTGCCATGGTTATTCCCCAGGTACTGGTTTTCCAGATCCCAGCGATAGGACGATGGGTTCCTGAATTGGTAATACCCACACTGCAAATTGGCACGATGCTGGGGTTACTGGTTTTTGCGGTGATCAATCTCACAGCACCAGGATTTTGGGCATTGGGAATTGGCTTGTTGAGCAATCTGACGGTCATTGCCCTGAACGGTGGCTGGATGCCGATCAGCCCGGAGACATTGCACCGCCTTGTGCCAGACGCCGCCATGGATACATGGGTCATTGGAACCCGATTAGGATTTTCAAAAGACCTGATCATGGCATCCTCGACCACAAATCTGGCCTGGCTGTCCGATTGTTTGACTCTTCCGCAAGGGTTCCCGTATAAGGTTGCCTTTAGCATCGGCGATGTTTTCATCTCAGTGGGCGCCTTCCTTCTGTTATGGTCACTTAGCCGTAAGGAAAAGGAGAAAAAATGACACCTATCACGCAATTACTGTCCACCCAGGCTGTGGTACCCGGGCTGGTCTATGATCCAAATGCCACGGTCAAAGCGGAATTTGGCCGATTAATCCACGCGGCCATTGTCAACCGGAGTTTCTGTGACCGCTTGCTGGCCAATCCACTTGTATCCATAGAAGGCGGCTTCTGTGGCGAAAGCTTCCAGTTTCCACATGCGGTCAAAGAAAGCATCGCCTTGATCCAAGCCGGTACCCTGGAAGAATTTTCAACCCAAATGTTGCAGGTAGTGGAATCACCCTGTCTGGCTGAATTGCCAGTACTGCAATACCGATAGGATCCCACCAGGTTTTTATAATGGAAAATCTTCATCCCAGCATTAATGACAAATTACCGGAGCCTAGGGGGAGTGACGGGGGTATTTGGGACCGGTTCTACCGGTCCCAAAATATCATGATCCCCATAGAACTGGACCAGAACAACCAGATCTATGGTTTTTTTGCTTTGAATACGCGGGAACTACCTGAAGGGGGCCAAAAGAATCTTAATGAGATCACCGGGACGCCATTTAAAGTAGAACTGGCCGGGCTGACGGTCTACGTGGGACCGGTCTTGCCCATGATGCAGGAAAGGTACATCAAAGCCCTGGTCACCCTGGCCGATTCCATTGACCGTTGCGATCACACCCAACACAGTATGATCACCGCAAAATGGGCGCAACGTATGGCAGAACGCCTGGGATTGCCCCTTGCGGAAGTCCAACAGTTGGAGCTCGCGGGAAGATTGCATGATATCGGAAAAGCGGTAGTATCCAGAGACATGCTCACCAAGTCTGGACCGTTATCTGAACCCGAGTGGGCGATCATGCGGCGCCACCCGGCGTATGGCGCGGCGTTAATGGAGCCTTCGCTAACTTTGGCGCCTATTCGTCCGTTCGTTCGCTGGCACCATGAACGATTCGACGGCAGCGGTTATCCGGATGGCATCGCCGGTCAGGAGATCCCGCTCGGAGCAAGGATTCTCTCCGTTGTGGATGCCTTCGCCACCCTGACCAGTGGACGCTCGTACCGGTCGCCGGTGGAAGTTCAACTCGCTTTGAATGAGTTGGTTTCGTGCCGCGAAACCCAATTTGATCCGGACTTGACCGACCTTCTGGTGGAAGTGGTGAGCGCGGAAACGAAGAAGGAGCTTGATCTTTAATCTGCTGGGTCCACCAGGTCAACTCCTTTTCTGTGGTCGAGTTAGATCATTCCACGATCCTATTTGAATCACCCATAATTAAATAAGGTTCATTGAACCTTATTTTTAATTAATCACCGATCCAATTTGTAAAATATTCTACGATACAATAGTAGATTGGTGAGACCGATCTGACAACGAATCCATCATCTGTATTGTTCGAGTATTGGAAGGGGAATTATGAAACGTGCTGACTTTCTTTGGATCGCTGTCCTGCTGGTCATCACGATCTCCCTGGTGATCCCAGCTTCCCGGACGGTTTTCATCACTGCGACCCAGAATCACCCGTACTGGATGGGCTTCGTAAAATTCGCACTCTTTGCGACGATGGGTGAAATGCTCGCCAATCGAATTGCCGGCGGCGATTGGAAACGGCTGAATGGCATGTGGATGCGAATGATCATCTGGGGGCTGATCGGGATGATGATCGTATTCATGTTCCCACTCTATCAATCCGGTGTGAGCGGCGTAATCGACAAGGGGCTGCTCATTTCATTGGGTGGAACACCTGGATTGATCTTCCAGGCGTTCATGATCAGCGCGATCATGAATTTAACATTCGCACCTGTGTTTATGGCGGCTCACCGAATTTCAGATACCTATATCGATCAAAAATTCACCGGCGCCAACCCGACCCTGACGAGCGCCATCCAAAGTGTGGATTGGCCAGGATACCTGTCATTCATTGTCGGTAAGACGATTCCGTTATTCTGGATTCCGGCTCACACGATCACATTTTTATTGCCTTCGGAATTTCGGGTGATTTACGCCGCGTATCTATCCATTGCCCTTGGAGCGATCCTGGCATATGGTCGGCGGGTAGATAAAGCCTGATTCACCTTATCCGTCAAAATCATTCTCCAACCATACAATCAACGATTATCCTTTGATACTCATTTCGTAGGTTCGCCGGGCGAGTTCCGAGATGGATAGCTTTTCCTTCCCCTTCAGGTAGGTCTCCAAGAGGTCTCCCAGAGGTGCGGACCACTTCTCGGGTGTGCCATACCGGATTCCCAACACCGTTCCGGCCAGTCCGCCGTTGCAATCGACGTCCAACCCGGCATTTGCCAGTGTAGCAAAACAGGCGGTCATATCGCCCTGGCAATACCAGAGAGCACAAATGACAGCCGCGATATTGGGGTGGGCGTCAATCCAGTTGTACTGCTCATATTCTTTCTCCAGAACCTTCCAGGCTTTGTGGGGGTCGCTTTCTGAACTTACCGTGGTCGATGCAATCCCGCACGACGGCCGCGTATTGGCTTTGTTGGGGAAGGTAATGGCTCGCCTCGATCAGGATCTCGCGCACTTCCAGACGGGTGAAAGCCAGGGAGGTCAGGACTGCGGCAAACATCTCTCCGTAAACGCCATTTGAATCATGGCTGACAACCCCGTCGATATGTGCCAGGCGGGCGGCTTCGTACGGCCACCCTGGAGCCAGCATCCCGCAGATCATCCCCCGCATCTGGGCACCGATCCAATGTGAATAGGGATTCTGGAACGATCCAGATTTTGGCGGCAGGATCCCCATATTCAGGTTCCGCAAGGCGATCCATTCGGCAGACCACCCAAATGGGATTTGCCTGATCCACTCCAATCCAATTTCCCGGGATGTGATGTCACGCTGCATTCGCTCGAAAACATCCAGGAACACGAGTTCATAAACCACATCATCGTTGGTGGTTTCGGGTGGGACAATATAGGAATTCAGGTCGCCATAGACTTTTCGGATCTGGTCCCCGGTATATCCTTCGATGACCGTGCCAAAAGATCCACCGGCCAGTTGTCCCAGCCAGCCCTGGTAGATTTGTTGGTCCAAATTGGATGAATCTGAAAGCAGGGAATTGGTTTCGATCTTTCCCATCGCCTTTTTCACATCTTCCCATGTAGAAGGATGCTGATAGCCATGGATGGGATGGTTTATATCTATCGGCGCCTGATGTATGGCTTCCAACAATCGGGTGGTCAGCGCTCGTAGCTCGTCCCATTGCTGATGTCGATATAACTCAATCCCAACGGGAAGGAGCACTTCCGCTGCGGAAACGTCGAAACCACGGTTTCCCTGGGCTTGAACCATCTCCTGGTAGGGGATTTCGGGGGCGCGCGAACCTGGTACTTTCGAATCCCAGAACAGACGCATCAGGTCGTCTCCGGTGGGGAAAACAAAGCCGCTCTGGTACCACTGTGAATTTTGAATTCGCCGGTCAACTGGGATTGCCGAATCGCGTAACTCTCGTTCTGCCTGCCAGGCTTTCTTCATGCGTTTTTCTTCTTCCTTTGAATGGAATAAAAATAGAGGGCAATCAGGGTGGCCAGGTATGGGACCATTGTGGTGAACTGGGACGGTAGAAAGCGTTGGAGCAGCAAACCCAGTCCATCGGTGAAGCCGAAGAGGAGAGAGATCAAGGCAATTCCCCACGGGTTGCCGTTGACCAGAATGATCGCGGCGAGCGAGATCCAACCCCTGCCGGCAGACATGTTCTCCGAGAATAAGGTCACATACCCCAGCGATAAAAACGCGCCGGCGAGTCCACAGAGGATGCCGCACAGAATCAATGACCAGATTCGAACGGAAGCGGTGGTCACCCCGCTGGAATCCAGGCTGGCAGAATTGTATCCGGCTGCCCTCAACCGAAGTCCAAATCGGGTTTTGAAGATGAGAAAGGCAGAAAGGAAAACGATCGCGACCGTGACATAGACGAGCAGGTTTTGGCCGCTAAGTATGGCACCCAGGATGGGTATGTCCTTAATCAACGGAATATCGATTCGAGGAATGGGTACAATCTCGGAGTTTGAGAATGCCCCTTTGACATCGAATATTTGGCGCAGAAGATAGGTGGTTGCGCCAAGAGAAAACAGGTTCAATGCGATCCCTGTCACAAATTCATCCGTCTTCAGGGTAACGGCAAAGAAAATGAAGATCAATGCCATGAGGAGAGCGCCCAGGATCGCGCACAGGATCCCCATTGGCCAGGAATGAAAAAAATAGGATCCCAGCACTGCGAAGAAGGCGCCGCTAAGCATCATCCCTTCCATGGCGATGTTGAAGATCCCGGCATAATAGGTGAATGTCCCACCCAGGGCAGCCAGCAGGATGGGGGTCGCTCCGGCGATCATCCCATTCATCAGACCGGTAAAAATATTCATGCAAGCCTCTCCCTGGCTTTACGGCGGATGGTGATCATGGCGAGTACGATATCCAGGTATTCCCGTCCGGCCACAATCACCAGAACCGTGACGGCTTGCAGCACCTGGATGAATTCACTTGGCACGGCTGTGATCAATTCCATCCCGAGCGCGCCCGTCTGCAAAGAGCTGAAGAAAAATCCGTAGAGCAACGTGCCTATCAAGCCGTTGTTGGCGACAACGGCGATCATCACCCCATCCCAGGCGTAATTGGCGCCCAATCCTTTCAGGAAGCGGTGTGGACCGGCCATCACGACCAATCCGCCTGCCAAACCTGCCAGGGCGCCGGTGACCAGCATCACCGTGACATAGTTCCGATCAATCTTGCAACCACCCAGGCGGGCGAAGATGGAATTCTGCCCGGTCAGCCGCCACTCGTAACCGGCTGTCCACCTGCTGAATATAAACCAGATCAATGCGAACGCGATGAACAACACCAGGATATTGGTGTTGAATTCCCCAATTTCGGGCATCCATCCTGCCTGGGAAATGGGCGGTGTCATTGGGGAATAGGCGGTCCTGTCATAGAGCGGGTAGGAGATGGCCCAATAGGTGAATAGATCGGCCACCATGTTGAGCATGAGCGTGGTGATAAATTCATCCATATTGAACCATCGGCGGAGCATGGCCGCAATCCCAGACCAGAGCGCTCCGCCCAGCATGGCCAGAAGGATCAGGACGGGAATCATCAAGTAGGGGGGCAATGGGAGGTATAACCCGCCGAGAGTGGCGAATAATGCGCCGATGAGCAATTGGCCCGGCTGCCCGAGGTTGACCGGGCCGGATGCGAACGCAACCGAAGCGGACAGGCCGGTGAGGATGAGTGGAACCGCATTTCGGATGGTTGTGGCCAGCGGGAATAACCCGCCCAGGGAATAGTCGAACAAAGCCCCGTAGGTGCTGAACGGGTTGTAGCCCTGGATGAGCATGATCACGGCTCCGATGAGCATGGCGATCAGTATTCCGATGATGCCGCTAATTAATTTCTTTTGCATCATCCGGCCTCTTCCCTTCCAACATCAGGTATCCGATTTCTTCCAGGTTTGTTACTTTCACGGGCAGATTTGCGACGATCTTGCCGCGGAATAAGACCAATATCCTGTCGGCGATCCGAAATAATTCTTCCAGGTCGGCTGAGATCAGCAGGATGGCCCGGTCTTCACTCCGCATCTTCAGTATCAGATCGTGGACATATTCGATGGAGCCGACATCCAATCCCCGGGTGGGCTGGTCTAGCAGCAAGAACGGTGTGTCCAGTTTCAATTCACGTCCGAGGATTACCTTCTGTTGATTACCTCCGGATAACGACTGGAACGGATCATCAATCGAATCAAGATGGACATTGTATTCATCCCTGATCTCCCCGGTAAATTTCCGAGCATACCGGTCATCGAGAAGCAATCCTTTCCAGCGGGTAACCAGCGGATTTAACCGGTGGTGAGTTATGATCGCATTTTCCGTGATGGAGGCTTTGATGGAGGCACCCATTTTGTTTCTGTCTTGTGACACGAAGGAGATAAACCGGCGTCTTGCCAGAATGGAAGCCCTGGTAAGGTCCTGATCATGAATTTGAATTCGTCCGTTGTTTGGAATGGTCAGTCCCATGATGGTATTGACCAGTTCGAATTGGCCATTCCCCTCCACCCCCGCGATACCAACAATTTCTCCCGCTCGTACATCAAGGTTAACTCGATCCAGCTTGAGGTGGTTGTGGCTGTCTCGATAAGATAGGTCACTCACGGAAAAGACGATCTCTCCAGCTTTTTTCTGTTCACGTGTGGAGGAGAATAACACCTCTCTGCCGATCATCATCCGGGCCAGTTCTTCCCTGGTTGTCTCATCCGCCCGGACTGTTGCGATCTTCCTGCCCTTCCGCAGGACAGTGATGCGGTCGCTCAATGCCATCACTTCATCCAGGTGGTGAGAGATGAACAGAATCGTCTTGCCGCTGTCACGCAGTCGGCGTAATTCATTGAATAATTGGGGAATTTCCTGCGGGGTAAGGACAGCCGTCGGTTCATCCAGAATTAGAACATCCACATTTCGATACAGTAATTTGAGGATTTCCACTTTTTGGCGAGCCGAGACGGAGATGTCTTCCACCTTCGAATCCGGGTTGAGATTGAACTGGAACTCTTCAATCTTTTGACTTACCAAACTTCGGGCAAGGGTATCGTCAATTTTTCCAAATTTGCCGACCGGTTCCAGCCCCAGGATGATATTCTCCCAGATCGTGTATTCCTGGATCAGCAGGATCTCCTGGTGAACCATTCCAATTCCGGCATCGATCGCTTGACCTGGCTCAGTAAAATGGACTGCCTTACCATGATGAAAAATACCGCCGCCGCTGGTCTTCTCCAAGCCATACAGGACCTTCATGAGGGTACTTTTGCCGGCGCCATTCTCCCCGATGATGGCGTGAATTTCACCTCTGCGGAAATCGGCAGACACCTGATCCAATGCGACCACATTGGGAGGGAATACCTTGAGGATGTCTTTCATTTCGATGATATTTTCCATACCCGGTTTTCCCATCGTCCGATGAGGTCGATCTTTCAGAATGGATCACTACCTGTGTAATCAGGTGAAAGAGCTTTATTGATCGATCGGCCAGGAGCATATCGCAATGATCCTGGCCGATGATGGTTGCGGTAAATTATGGTTTGTATATTTCCACTTTGAGGGTGCCATCAATGATCTGTTGGCGGACGGCCAGAACCTTATCCTGAATTTCTTTCGAAATGGATTGGGTTTTCGCGGTCATGTCGATATCCACTCCCCCGCTGGCAAGTCCATAACTTAATACTTGACCAGGTTTATATGTTCCATCTTTGATGGTTTTGAAAACTTCAGCGATGGCTTTCCCGACATCCTTGATATCGCTGGCGACAACGTGACCTGGAGCAATATCATTTTGATTGGTATCGACGCCGATGGCATACAATCCGCGTTCTTCGGCAGCCTGTAAGACACCCATTCCCGCCGCGGCTGCGATCTGGAAGACGACATCCGCACCCATATCATACAATTGCAGGGCGGCTTGTTTACCTTTGGCGGTATCATCCCAACTACCCAGATACTTGGTCTCTACGGTGATTTCTGGATCGATCGATTTGGCGCCATTGGTATAAGCAAAAACAAACGCCTGAATGACAGGGTCGACATCACCACCGACCGCTCCAATCAGCTTCTCTGAGTTAACCCTGGGCAATGAGGTATCCAGAGTTGTCAGACCAGCGACAACACCGGCGAGATAGGCGGATTCTTCTTCGATGAAATCAACCGAAGTGATTGTGTTTTTCGGATTTTGGACGACGGTATCAATGTTGACAAAGATCTTGCCGGGATACTTATCGGCGTACTCTTTGAGCTGGTCTTCGAAACCATACGAGATCACGAAGATGACGTCCGCGTATCCCACTGCAGCTTGCAGGGCAGGTTCGTATTGACCGGCGTCGAAGTTGGTTTCAATCGTGCGGGTCTCCACCTTGTATTCCTCCGCAATTTTGTTCATCCCAAGCTGGCCGGAGTCATAAAATGCATTGTCTCCCAAAGCGCCGTTGATGAGGTAGACCACCTTTTCAGTTTTGGGTGCCTGCGATGCGGGAGCGCATCCCACCAGGCTCAGGATGATCAGGATGGCCAGTACAGTAAAGATTGTTTTTTTCATAAGATTCTCCTTGATTGATATTGATAATTGGATGGTAAATATTAACCGTTGTATTCTTATGTGATCTGTCTGAGCAGAAATTGATCGACCTCTGCCCGGGTTGGCAAACTTGTTTGAGCACCAGGACGGGTGACGGCCAACGCGCCGGCTGCCGACCCGAAACGGATCGCCTTGTCTACCGATTGCGCTTCTGCCAGGGCAGTGGCAAAACCGCCGATAAAGGCGTCTCCGGCTGCGGTGGTGTCCACCACCTGGACGGGGAATGCCGCCTGTTGCGCTTCGCCCTTGGGGTTGAAAAACCATGTTCCTGCTTCGCCGCGTGTCAGCAGGAGATTACGGAGTCCTTTATCACGTAAGATCATTGCTCCTGATCGGATCGCAGCTTCGCCGGCGCCACTGGCACCTGTCAGCAGGCGTAGTTCGCTTTCATTGGGAATCAGATAATCCAGGAGGGGATAGAGTTCGTCCGGAAGAGGTTGAGCTGGGGCGGGATTTAAGATGATGGTCATTTTGTGCTTGCGACCCAATCGGATGGCATGAACCACCACAGACAACGGTATCTCCAATTGGACGAGCAGGATTCCCCTGGGGGTGAACTCCGATTCCAGTTGGTTGAGGTCGTCCGGCTGCAGGTCGTGGTTTGCCCCGGGAATGACGATGATCGAATTATCCCCGTCTTTATCGACCGTGATCAACGCGATCCCTGTCTCACGTGTCTGTGATCGTTTCACGATAAGTGGTGTCAACGTAATTATTTTGGAAGTTTTGGATCAATGTGTCGCCAAAATCATCCTGACCGACACAGCCGATAATCTTACCTGCGCGCCAAGGCGGGCAGCCGCCACGGCCTGATTGGCGCCTTTTCCACCCGGATAGGTGGAAAAAGAATTGCCAAGGATCGTCTCTCCCACTTTCGGACGCCTGTCCGCGGAGACTACCAGATCCATATTTAAGCTGCCGATCACCAGAATTTCCGCGCTCATGCAATACTCCGGGCATCTGCCATTCTCATCAATCCATTCAAGAGAAGTATAACCTCGAGTTGAAATGATTTCATGCTTGGAAAGGGTAAATTTTACCTTATACTGCATACGATCACTTCCTTATTGATGAGGGAAGAAGCATGAAATACCTGGAATCCAAAGCAACCTGCGCAGTATCTCTACAGGCAGTATAACCCGGTTACGGTTGAAAATCACCCTGGAATATCAACTTATTCCAATAGGAAATTGGGATCACCGCACCCGGTCTGGAGTCCCCTGAAAAGGCTGATCCACCGGCGGCAAAAAATCCCCGGTGTTCAGGGTGGCTTCAACATGGGATAAGGCTCTGTTATTTCTCGAATAGGTTGATCGTATCGGCTGTCATCCACACAGAAGCGCCCGTTGTATCAACCAGGATATCGCATAGCTCCATCTGAGGGCGGTAACAATTCTCAGCCATCAGGTACTGTTCCCGGAAGAACCGGTTTCGGAAATAGGTCGGTTCGTACTTCTTACGATAATCGATATCCCGGCGCCACTTCCGTTTCATCCGGATCGGGTCATCTGTCAGATAAACCACCTTGATCCCGATCAGCGGTGCGATCTCTTTCAGCAGGAAGGGGAAATTGCCTTCCATGAAAATGATATCGGCAGGTGGAATTTCGATCGGGATTCCGTCCGGTTTGAGATTGCCATCCATGTCATGACTGGATGTGGCGAATACAAAATCGTAGCGTGGGATCTGAATCGATTTGCCTTTCACGATGTCCTGCAGACTCTGCTTCAGTAAGGGATAATGAATGGCCTGAGGACCCATGGTGTTGATCCCATGCGCCTCTCGGTAATCGCGATCTGTCAGGAAATTATCCATTTCAATGGTGGTGACCTTCTGCCCTGCCTCTTCAAAGGTTTCCCGCAAGCGTTCAACGATCTCCGTTTTTCCCGCCGCGGTTGGACCGGCGATGGCCATGAGGATTGGCATTCCTTTGGCGGCAATGAGCTTTTGCACACAATCCAGGAAGAAACCGTCGACCTCGCGGTTGGCTTCCTTAAATTCTTTGTACCCGATGGATTGGACATTCTCAAAAGCTTTCTGTTTCGGTTCATACTGTCGGAAGGGTTTGCCTCCAAAATGCGCCTTCACCTGATCTGTCAGGTACACGCTGCGAACTTGAAAATAAAATCCGCGCAGATCAAAATTGAAGGTTTGTTTTACCCAATCCAGCGGATAAACCTGCGTGACCAATCCCACGAAGAGCATATTGGTCAATCGCACGATCTGAGGATCCAGCACGATGCGGCAGTCATCCATCGGCTTGATCTTGATCCCAAAATAAAACTGGCTGTCATGGATCAATCTTTCCACATCTGAAACCGGGTTGACCTGAACAGAATTCCAGCCACCTTCTGATGGGAAAAGGTTGTGGAGTGCATAGCGGAACTCGTAAAGCTCCATATCGGTTACCGCCGGATTGATCTCCTTCATGATCTCGAACAAGGTTTTGGAGAATTCTTCCGGTTTGGTGAGGAGTTCTGATCTGTCCATAGTATTTCCTTCCATGACTATAAATCGAATTCAGGCGCCAAATTTTGAGAGACGTCCGGCATTGGCCAGTGCGATGGGCATCACGTATTTTGCGGGGAGGACACCCAGACTACCGCGGGAGCATGCGCGTTCACCAAACTCAGCGATGCCATCTTCGCGGACATATTGCGAGTGGATCAATAACGGAACCGGATGCCAGCTATGAGATTTCATCACAGCGGGTGAGGAATGGTCTCCGCCAACGATCACCACATCCGGTTTCAGCGCGAGGAGCCGCGGGATAAGGGCATCGATCTCTTCGATAGCGCGAACTTTTCGCCAGAAATCGCCATCCTCGCCGGCAGTATCGGTTTTTTTGATATGCAGGTAGAAGAAGTCATACTCGTCCCAATGCTGTTCGAGTGTGGTGAATTCGTCCGCGGGGCTATCCCCATTCACCGGCAGGACGGTCATTCCAACCATCCGCGCGACCCCTTTGTACATCCCATTCACGGCGATTGCCGCGGCGTTCAACCCGAACTGTTCCCGATAGCCTGGGATCGCCGGCAATTTGGCAAAACCCCTTAAGAGGATCATATTGGCCGGGTGTTTGTCTTTCAAGTAATGCCGTGCTTTGAGAAGATATTCATTCAAATATCTGGCGAGTCGTCTCAGAATCCGGACGGGTGGCACAAACCTGGAGGGGGGGACAACCGTTTTTGAGCGGATCTGTTTCGGTCAATCCGTCCCCCAGGTGATGACCACGCATGACCAGCGCGAACCGGTGCTCTTTGACGATCCGCGCGAAAAACTCAGTGCCTTCCACTTTGATCTCATTCAAACCATCCACCAGGACGCGGCTTTGTTCGGTGGGCAAGCGACCCGCCCGCCGGTCGATCAGGATTTCATTCTCATCCACGCAGCAAAAATTGCCCCGGGCGGCCACATCATCCACCCCCAATTCAATGTCCACCCCGAGGGCTTCCATGGCTCCCCTGCCGATCACGTACTTTTCTGGATCGTAGCCAAAAATGGCCAGATGCCCGGGTCCGCTGCCCGCGGTTACCCCATATTGGACGGGCAGGGTCAAACCAAGGGCGGAACGGGCTGCCAGCGCATCAAGGTTGGGTGTAGCCGCGGATTCCAATTCGGTCTTTCCGCCGGATTTGAGGGGCAGCCCACCCAATCCATCCATGATGACCATGACAATTTTGGTTGTATTCGGGCTGATCAGTTCGTGCAGTAGATTGAATTCCATCTTGATTCCCCTATGCCAGCCTGCAAGATTTACCTTCGCCGAGAACAAAAGCATGGAAAGCTTTTTTTGTTTTTTCGTAATTGCCATCCCGATCCAATGCTATTCCCCGGCCGATACCTGAGACGATCATACCGATGCCGATTTCCTGTACCTGTCGATCCAGTTTCTCCAGGAGCATGGGAGCGCTGCCCGGTTCAGAGCTTCGGCCATCGAAGATCATGTGTAAAAACACATCCTTCAAACCCTGTTCTTTGGCCAATTTTAACAATGCGATTGGATACTCCATCGAACCGTGAGAGCTTTTTTCCGTGAGCAAGCCGATCAGGTGCAGGCGGGTATTTCGCTGCCTGGTCTGTGCCATTACGCGCAGGAATACCTCATTCGTGTAGAACGAGCCGTCTTTCATGGCCTGATCCAATCGAACGTCGTCCTGCAGGACGATCTGCCCGGCGCCAAGATTGAGATGGCCAGCTTCGGAATTGCCGGCTTTGCCGGGTTTCAATCCAACCGCATCCCCGGATGCCTGCAATCTGGCATGGGGATGCTGATCCAGGAGGTCGTCCCAACACGGTGTTTTTGCTAAGTAAATTGGGTTGGTAGCATCCGATTCGCCGATTCCCCATCCATCCAAAATGATCAACAATACCTTTCGGGGTTCAGCGGCGGTGTAATTCTTCAGGATGGACCGTCCGGTCATCGCAGCCGGCTGGGATAGACCCATCATTTGCAGAATGGTCGGAGCGACATCCGACAGGGCTCCATCCGAAAGAGTGCAGGGATGTTTTCGCCTGCGGATCGACCAGGATGCATTCGACTTCGTTGGTCGTGTGGGCTACATGTGGCGTTCCATCGGGATTCGTCATCACCTCCAGGTTGCCGTGGTCAGCCGTGATGAGTGTGGCGTAACCCTTTTCCCGGGCGGTTTGGATCACCCGGGAGAGGTGTTCGTCCACAACTTGGGCACATTTGATCTTGGCGGAATTGTTGGAGGTATGACCGATCACATCGCCATTGGCGAAGTTGGTCACGATGAAATCGAATTGCTGCTCCATGCCGGCGATGACCTGATCCGCAACCTCTTTCAGGCTGAGTTCGGGCACCCGGTCGAAGGGAATTCCCCTGGGGGATGGAATCCGAATATCCTCCTCACCGGCGAAAGCCTGGTTATTTCCGCCGTTGAAGAAGAAGGTGACATGGGCGAATTTCTCCGATTCGGAGAGATGAAGCTGGCGTAACCCGGCCAGGCTGATACGTTCCGCGAGGGTATTATGGATCTTTGTCGGCGCGAAGGCGATCGGAATGTCTTTGAATTTTTCATGGTACATGGTCAGGATGACAAACGACAGGTCATCCAATTTTGGGCGGGGAAAATGCATAAAATCGGGGTCGGTGAAAGCTTCGGTCAATTGAATTTCGCGCTCGCCCCGGCGGCAGCAGAAGATCACCGCATCCCCGTTTTGAATCCGTCCGATGGGTTGATAGTCGGCGCCTGTCAGTATAAGCGGGTCGAGGGAATAATCGGTCTGACCTTCGGCATAGAGCTGCCGGACGCCATCCGCGAGAGTATATCCGCCATGCTCGGATGAATGCAGCTCGTCCATGAGACCCTCCTTTTCCAATCCGATCGGTATTTATTTAGCGGCGGGCAGGAAAATGATCCAGTAGATCGCTGAGTTTTTCGATCATCAAATCGGGTCGAATATCATCGGTGATGGGGATGACTTCATCGGTCGGATCAAGCATGATAATAATGCCGCCAAATCCAGCCTTGCGCGTACCGATCACATCGCGGGAAAGGTTGTCGCCGACATAGACGCACTTCGACGGATCCACGCCCGCCTGCCTGGCCGCTTCATGGTAGATCTTGGTGCCAGGTTTGCGATGACCGAAAATGGAGGAGAGGATGACAGTGGAGAAGTAGTGATCGAGTCCATCTTCCACCAGCCAGTTGGGGATTTCCCGCTCGGTGATGGTGTTGCTGATGATGCCAATTTTATACCCCCGTTTGGTCAATTCCTCGAGAACAGCTTTGGTGTCCGGCTGGGCATGGCGATGCCCCATAGTTTGACGGAAGAGGAAGGTTAATTCGCCTGCCAGGGGACCCAACTTCTCGGCCGGCCATTCAGGGAGCAGCCAACGGGTCCACAACTCATACTCGGATGCTTCCAGCAATGTTTCAAATGCCCATTTACGATAGATCTTATAGCGAACATCCAGCATCTTGCAGAAATCTTCGGGAGTCTGATCGGTTCCGACAAAATCCGCAATTTTCTTCCTGGCTTCAGCCTGGTAAGGCTCATCCTTAAAGAGCACGCGGAGGGTATTGCCCACATCAAGAAAGATCACCTCAATATCGTTGTTCATGGTATTTCCTTTCGAGTGTTGAGATAAGGAACTGTAGTTCCAGGTGGATCGTTGTGGGTTTGGCAATACCGATAATCTAAAGAAAGTGTCGGTGGTGCACGAAAAGTTACAAAATGAATGCTATATGAAATATATCATTCATTTGCAAATAATACAACATTAATTACAAAAATGAAAGACAACTTACAGGGAAAGATGGAAAGTCAATTCAAGAGCGTGACAAAAGTATCCTGCATGGGTTGCTCAATAGACCTACTACGATGATCGATGATCGAAATTGGGTTTATTCCTGGATCTTTTCTCGCAAATCACCGATACCGATTGCCTGGTAATTGGACGACAAATATTCCGTAAGATCCGGAGACACTCGTTGCAGATTGGAATTGAGGTTGACCAACCTGGGTGAGATCGTCCCATCCTCCAGGTTTTGGATCAACTGATCCACAACCTCCGGGGGGATTATCTCCCTGACCTGTGTGTGCTGGATCCAATAGTACCAGGCAATCGGACGGAAGAGAAACGCACCGGTTCTCCCGTCCAAAATCATGTCCTGAGGTTCCGTGTTTTGAATGACGTACGAGATCACCCCAAGCTGGGGTTGCGGACTTCGGGGCAGGGTAACCTGCATGTAACCGGATATCAATAATCCTGGAATAAGTGTCACCAGGCAAATCGCTTTTTCGAGCGTATCCGGTTGGACGTGGAGTCTCCAGGCTACGAGCGAATCCGACCCATTGCGGGCAATCCACGGAAGTGTGGCTGAAGCAACCAGACTCAATAACGGCAGGATAAAGACAAAATATTGCTGGTGGGGAGCAGGGAAAAGCAATAGGGAGATCGTCATTCCAACTGTCAAAATGATAAAAAATCGGAGTGATGGATCGATTTGTTTGTGGCTGATCCATCCTTTTGTTAACGAGATCAGTGCAATCACAGGAAAAAGGATCAGCGCCGGCTGCTGGACTAAGAGATAGAGCATGTTTCGGAACGGACTGATCGGGTAATTATATTCATTGATAAATTGCGCCAGGAATGCATCCAATGTATGCTCTGCCGAAAAGTACACAAAGGAAAGTAAGAAAATGGACCCGCAGCCGAGTACAAAGAGTATTGCCTGTCCTATGATCTTTTTAAGGTCAATATGCCTGCGCTCCATAAACATGGGGGCGACCAGAAGGAAAATCAGCCATGGGAACATCCAAAGCATCTCCTGGGTGGTCAAAACAACCAATCCATAGAGGAGACCGGCGAGTAATGTCCACACCGGGTGTGAACGCCCCCTCTCACCCTTCCCCTGAGCAAGGAATAAGGCCAGGCAGGTACACACCCACAGAAAACCTGCCAGGGCTTCCGGGTGGATCTCAGTTCCAGATCTGAAGAACATGGCTGTGGAAAGCAGAAACACACTGCTGAATATGGCTGTTTTTTTATTCCGCCAGAGTAATCCCAGAATACCTGTGCAAGCGACCGTCGCCAGGGAGAGGACCCAGAAAGCCGTGCGATCGGTAAAGATCAAACGGATGGCTGCCGCCGGATCCGATTCCACCTGAGCCAAATAGAACTGAAGTGACGCCAGATAAAAGAACAGGGGTGAATGATGTTCGAAGAAATCCCGGTAAGGGACCAATCCCTGGTGGACCAACCAGGAGGCTTGCAGGTTTTCGAGTTCAGCCGAATCGAATGGAGATCGGATGAGGTGGAAGAAGGGCAGCAGGAGGAACAGGAGGAAAGCCATCCCCATCCCGATGGATAGAGCAAAATCCAATTTGGATGCAGGTTTTCCAGTGATCATTCCGGTCTAAATCCCCTATCGGTGTATGCTTCGCAGCCCTTTGAACGCTCCCCAGCACCAGGCGAGTTTGAGCACGAACACGGCTGGGATGGCGTAAAAATACCGCCACAATTTGGTGTTGGTTATATAAATTTGCGCAGTCTTCCCGAATGCGATGATCGGAGTCACTACCATTAGGATCAGTGAATTTCGGAGAAAAAAGGGTGTGGTAAGAATGTCTGCATATAGGTCGCGGAGAAGGATGGTGTTCGATGAATATCGGGCAGTTTGCCTGAGCAAATTTCCAAAATTCCCTTTTCGAGGAGAGTGGACGATCTTTGCAGCCGGATGGAACCAGACCGGTATTCCTGCTTTTCGGACACGCAGGATCAGCTCCATATCGGGGATGGGAAATCCTTCTTTAAAATGACCCACCCGGTCAAGCACTTCCCTTTGGTAACCCATATTCGCCCCGGCGATATAGTCCACCTTTCTTGCATGCATTCCATCCCAGAATGGGTGAAACTGGGAGATGTTTTCAGCGATGACCGTTAAATTGGTATCGGGTGTTAAGATGCATCCTGCCACAACAGGATGATGTTGAAGGGAAGACACCATCCCAGCGATCCAGTCTGGCTCTGGGATGCAATCATCATCTGTGCATAGGATATATTTTCCGGTTGCCTTCGCCAGACCTGCATTGTACGCAGCGCACTGTCCGGCGTTTTTATCCATCTTCACATACAGGAGATTGGATTGGGTATTTTTCTGGCGAAGACAGACCCCTTTTGTATCATCGGATGAACCATCATCGATCACGATAATTTCAAAATCGGTGATTGGAAATGTTTGCCGGCAGAGAGAAGATAAAACCCTCTCCAGAATCTGCGCCCGATTGTACGTGGGTATTAATACGCTGACCAGCATATTTCCTTTCTCATTAGCTATTTAATGGGATACGCTTCGAGGATGCAATCTTCACCGACCAGGTTCTTGTAGGTGCAGTCTTTGCAGTGATAATAATCATTCTCGCCCAGGTTGAAGGCATTTCTGAATTCGATCGCACGGGCGCCTTTCCAGACACCCATCACCGAATCTTCACCACTGATATTTCCAAAGGTGAGTGCATTTTTATAGTCGTACTCACAGGAGATGATCTCGCCGGATGAATCAAGCGTGATCCGTTTCCAGGGGCGCATGCATCGGAACGCTACTTCTTTCCTTTGATATGTACCCGGGATGTATTCGTATCGGCGGAGATCGTCATCCTCCGGTCGGTATTGGGCGTCCAGGTTTTCACCCCGTGCCACCGGCATATCGACCGATTTTGTGGCAAAGAAGTCTGCTCCCAATTCCTTCGCCAGATCTTCAACCTGCCTCATTTCAGCTTCATTATGCTGCATGGCGACAAATCGGACGGTGATCCGGGGGAGAACAGCTTTCAACCGCTTCTTGGTCTCCTGGATCAGGCGAATATTCTTTTTGACATTCTCCAGATGACCGCCGATGCGGTATTTCGCATAGGTTTCCTGGTGGGCGCCATCGATTGCGACGATCAGGCTGGTCAGATTACTCCGCACGATCTTTTCGGCCATTTCCTCATTGAAGGGTACATTCCCATTGGTACTTGAATGGATCAGGATACCTCTATCGGTCGCATAGCGGATCATTTCTGTCGCATGCGGATTAAGGAAGGGTTCTCCCCAGTTCCAAAAAATGATCAGCAAAAGATAATCGCCCACCTCATCAATGAATTTCTTGAAGGTCTCCAGTGACAACAAGGCGGCTTTCCGTTCGTGATTGATGGAGGTGGTCAGGCACAGGGCGCAATCCAGATTGCAGACGTTGGATGGCTCCACCTGGGCGATCACCGGATAGCCGATCGGTTTTGAGGGTAAAAGATACTGGTTCAAGCCAGCCAGAAAGAAATTGATCCTCTTTTTCCAGGGGATATCCCGGGCTTCAAATGGTAGCTGTTCAAAATTAAATCGCAGCCTGCCACGGAAGAGGATGTTGGGAATTTGGGGTACGACTTCATTCAATTTAAAGATTTGCATGGTTCGCTCTCCGATACCAATAAATTAGCTGGCATTAAGCCAGTTGCCTAAATCTTTGTTGATGATTTTTTGAAGTGCGAGAATATCATCATGAAAGTACTCTTTCAGGTAGGTCATGGTTTCCGGTTTCATTTTCACTTTAATGATATTTTTTTGCCTGATTGAATCTCGCAACCCCACATACACAGGTTTGGAAAGCAATGCGGTTCCAATTTTCCGAATACTGAGTTGGATTGGATTATACATGAGGAATATATTGTTGAACCACCTGATCCGTGGTACTCCTGATGCGTTGTAACGGACAGAGGTGTGCATCGGCTTATATTCCGGGTCAATTTCCAGGAAGGAACAGATCTCTTTAATGGTACCGGGAATGTCTCTGATGAATTCTTCATAGATCAATATTTTCACCCGGGGAAACGAATCCAGAAAAGCGTTGACTTGATTGGCATACAGGTATCTCGTTTTGTAGGAGTAACACGATTCCCAATTGTCTCGAATTCTCTCGTCTTCCGCGGCCAGGGCATCTTCAAAGGAAAGTGTCTCCCGGTTATCGCGAACCAAATACGTGTACATGGAAAAGGCTGCGCTGGGGGATTTCGCAGGATGACGATGATCTTCGGGTCGCCAAGATATTTTTTAATTCGCGGGATGGTTGACCCGTAGAGAAACAAAGTATCCGTACTGGCCTCGCCGATCGCCTTTTCAGACTGGACGTTGCGAAATAGATTGCGATATTCCTCATACGAACCGACGTAAAGATCTTTGTTCTTCCTGGTAAGATACTGGTCTTTTAACACTTCCGAAGAGAAAAACTTGGGTTCTTTAATCGCGGACAGGAATATCTCTGGATGTTCATGAAGATAGTAATACAGCGATGTGGTTCCAGATTTGGCAGCGCCCACGATCAAGAAATTTGGAAGATGATCGGTCATAAAGATCCTTTAGAAGATGAACATGAGGAGGACAAATGACTTGCTCAGGGTCATATTTTCGATCTTCAATATTAGTTTATCCAACAGGATAAGTCCTTCTGTAAAAGACTTTGCAATTTCTCGATATCATCCTTGAAATACCTGAATAAATTTGCCTTGACTTCTGGTCTTATGGTCGGTTTTACCATGTTTTTTTGCCGAATGGTATCCCGTAAACCGATATATCGGGACTCAGTAAGCAAGGCAGTACCAATTTTCCGAATTCCCTTTTGAAGGAGGTTTTTCTTCAAGAAAATCTGATTAAACCATTCAAAGCGGGGAATTCCTGATGCATTGTACTTAATATTCAGGTTCGGTGGTTGATAATCATCTGAAACACCGAGGAAATCAATTATATTGTCGACAACCCGGCCAGGTTCTTTGATAAATTCTTCATAGAGATATACTCTTATATTATCGAACGAATTCACAAATGCGTTTACCTGTTCAAAATACATTGCTTTGGCTTTGTAATGATAACGTGGTTCCCAATTATCCTTGATTCGATCCACTTCTGCTGTTAATGCATCTTCGAATGTCAGGTTTTCCAGGTTATTTACAAACATGTGATTGTACATTGAAAACACATGGTTTACCGGGTTTCTCAGCATGATGATTATCTTTGGATTCCCCAGTGTTTTTTTTATCAAAGGAATCGTCGTTTGATAATAATACATGGTATCGATGCTTGCATCTCCAATTGCTTTTTGAGAGTGTACATTCGAATATAGAGATTTATATTCATCAAAAGAACGTGTGTAATGATAAGGGGTATTTATGTATTTAAGCGGAAAACTCATCGCTTGTGCTGAAAAGAAACAGGGCTCTTTTGGTGTGGGAAAGAATATCTCTGGATGACCTTTAAGGTAATAATAAAGTGATGTGGTTCCCGATTTGGCAGCGCCTGCAATTAAGAAATTGGGAAGGTGGTCGGTCATAGTTGAAACCTTTCGCGAATAAAGGTGGGTATGTACGAAATACATTTGCCGGTTCCCCGATAAATGATCACGGAAGCGGTCAGATTCCAGAAGAAAACGCAAACCAGGTTGGCAACCGCAGCGCCGATCATTCCCCACAGGGGAATGAAGATCAGATTTAATCCGATATTCAAGATCGCCGCGATCAATACGATATTACGTAATTGAATATGAGATCCGGTCATATTGAGGTATTGACCCACAGATCCCCCCGCCGCATTGACAAATTCTTTCAACACCAGCAACAGCAGGATCGGATAACCGACCACAAATTCCGGACCGAATACCCCCAGAAAGAACTTGCCACCGATCACCAGGATTACGAGGATCGGGAAGGAGGCCCAGAAGATCAAACGGGATGACTTGATGGCCAGCGATAAGAGCTCATCCTTCTGGTTGGCATAAAACAGTTGCGAAAAATGCGGCGCTGATACCGCGTTGATTGAGAAGATGATAAACCCGGTCAGGAGAGCCAGTTTACTGGCTATACTGTACACTCCGGTCTCGGCGGTGGAACGGAGAATGCCCAGCATCAGGATATCGAAATTGCTCAACACCAGGAATAATCCGGACGAAATGCCCATCGGGATGGAAAGGTTAGTAATTTCCCGATAGGTCGGTCCACTTACAGGTAAGGCTTGGTCTGACTCGACTGGTTCATACCGCATAACCAGTATCCAGGTAATGAGGAAAACGAGCATCCCTGATCCGAAAAATGCCCATACCGGCAGATCCGGATCTTTGATGAGCAGAATCAGGAGGACGAGCAGGATGAGGTTGGTTAACGATGGCAACAGGTGGGCAAGCGCGTAGAACCGGGTTTTCTTGAGTGCCCTAAGCGCTTCGGTATAAAGTTTGGACAGGGAGAAAAAGGGCAGGAAGAGAGCCGTCACCAGGAAGATCGTGACCTGAATAGGCTTATCCGGGAACAGATACTTCCACCCGAACGCACCCAACACCAGTAAGAGGGAGATCAATGGCGAAATGAGGGTGATCAGCAAAGCCATCTTATGGATGACCACTCTGGCTGCAGAAGCGGAGCCTCTCTGCGTGTATTCAGGTACCATTCGAAGGATGGAATGGGTGGTACCCAATTGGCTGAAGATGGAAGCGATCACCAGAATCGAACTGATCAACGCCAGAATGCCGACCATATCCGACCGATAAAGCCGGGCGATGATGAGGTTGATCCCCATCAACAAGATCGCATTCCCTATGCGAGCAGCCAGAACAACAGCGCTGCCTCTGAAGACATTTCTGAATATGGGGTCATTCTCAGTCCGCAGGATTCGTTGAATCTGTTGTTTGATTCGTTCCATCATGGATGTTTTCAATAGGGTTTCAAAGTTCAAGCCAGGATTGATTGTATCATCCCGTGAGGTAGATATAGTATACTAAGGAAATTCTCGGGACGAACGCAAGTTACCAATCAGGGGACGAATTTAAGCTTCCCAGCTTATCCGATTATGACTTAACTTTTTTACCTTATCACCGGCGAAATTACGGTTTTCCTCCTCTATTACGCCTTTTCCTTGTGGACGGCAGGCTGGTGGAATTCACCCACCATCGGCGGCTCGCTGGTTTTGGGCGGATTGGTCTTGCTCACCGTTCCCTTGCTGCTGATCTCAGCCATCCTGAAGCGGAATATCCAGATCATCCGATATCTGAAACAACACGCACGGAGAATTGGTTTTACGCGCATCCGGTTCGCAGCCCTGGCGGCATCCATCCTTTTCGGTATCCTCTGGATTCTGACTGCCATTTTCAAACTGCCGGCTTTGCATGAACTCCACCCTTACGAAGATGTTATCTTATTCCTGACCGTCCTGTCAGGGCAGGTCTGGTTCCTGCCCATTTTTTGGCAGAGATCAGAGGCGGGTGATCAGCCGGTTGAACCGTGGCTCCCCGGAAAAGTAATCCTGCTTTTGGGGACCGCCTACCTGGTTATAGTGATTTTGAAGGTGGTTTTTATTACCCCGCTGGCACATAGCCTGATCGTCTACTTTGATTCCTTATCAATACTGGCAGATGGCATTCCAGATGCACCAGGGAACTTTCGATATTGTGGAACTGAATCACTATCCGCCGCTCTATCCACTCGTGATCAGCGTTTCCTTCTTTCTGGGGTTGGCCAAATCGCTAACGATCATCTCCATCATCAATGCCATCGTCTCCTCCACATCCATCTTCCCCATTTATCTACTTGCCCGGCAATTTTTTGGCCAGAAGTTCAGTTTTATCTTTACCCTGGTTTGCGCGGCCTTCCCCTTCCACCTGGTCTTTCCCAGCGTCCTGGCCAGCGAAAACCTCGCCTATCCGCTATTTTTCTGGGCGGCTTATTTCACCTTTGCCCAACCTGTGCATGGCCGCAAGATAATCCTTTGGGACATTCTGACCGCATTATCGATCGGCCTTTTGTGGCTGACCCGCTATCAGACCCTGGTGTTGATCCCGGTTTTTCTGATCTCCTGGTGGTTGAAACCCGAGACCAGATCAATGAGGTTGGACTTTCTGCCAACTCGCAAAAAGGTCCTTCGTCTTCTTCTGATGACCGGGATCATTCTGTCGGTGTACTCACCCTGGGCGATCATGGGGATCAATAGCGAATTAGGAATACAGCAAATTATTGGAACCCAAATTTATGACCGCACGGTTCCGGTCCAACGCACTCTGACGGATCTGCTTTTCTGGATCGGTATCACTCTGGCTTATATGGGTTTAATGGCTGCCCCCGTTTTAGCACAGATCATCCAGTCGGGATTGGGTTTATCGGCTTTCGTAAAAAACAAAACACATTTACGCTGGATCATCTTTGTTGGATTGATGTCGCTGATGCTATTCGCCACCGTCGCCAATCATGCCTGGAGGGCAGGTTATAACTATCCGATCCCGAATCGCTTGCTGGGTAGATATATGCTGACCTTATCCGTCCTGGTCTGGTTGACAGCGTTGATCTGGTACAGGGAAGGGATCCACCTGTCCACCAGAAAAAGGGTGATGACGGGCATACTCGCCTTTGTTCTGGTGCTGACCTGTTACCAGGTCTTCAATAATCCCGCCTGGATCCTACATAAACCCATCCTGTATTATTTTTTCGTGGATGGATATCTGCCGACGCTCATCCCTCAATATTTTTTCATCCTCCTGATTTTCACCATTGGGATGACGATTTTCTGGGCGGCGATTCGGCAGATCCGGGTGGGGACCTATTTCATGGCCGGGTGTATCGCGGTCATTTTTCTGGCATCCATCCCCGCATATTACAGGGAAATTGCCAGGCTTGAACTGCCGGGCAGGCACCTGGATGAGCTGATCCATTTTGTTGAGACCGATCCACTGGTCGCAGACCAGGCGGGTCAAAAAACTGTCTGGTTCAATCCCATCGAGGAGATTCCACTGGAGCGGGAATTCATCGTCCGCGGGATGTCGGTTACAGACAATATCGTTAGGCGGATGAGCGGGAATCCTGCCTCCGCGTACAAATGCAAAACCAGATTGATGATCCAGGTGGCTGATGGTCGCAGATATGGGATCATTGAGAACATTGAGTCCTGCACCTACCCGGAAGACCATTGGTTGAGCCATTACTCGGTCAATCTGAATGTGTACGCGCTGGTTGAATTGCCGGCAAACTAGAAAACCCATCAGCACGATTATGATTGCCTCATGGTAGAAGATCGGTACAATAAAGGAAAATCAAGTTTAGATACGCAGGCGAGATGATGAATAATCCAAAGATCCTGGTGATTTAGGTGCCGGCCTACAATGAAGAAGAATCCTTACCCGCGGTGTTGAATGAGATTCCGAGGTCCATTCCGGGTGTCGATCAAGTCCTCATTCAGGTCATCGATGATGGGTCCCAGGATAGTACGGCGGAAGTCGCTTTAGCTCATGGCGCCGATTACGTGGTTCGGCATTCATCCAACCAGGGGCTTTCCCGGGCGTTTATGACTGGTATCACACATGCGTTAAAACTGGGAGCCGACATTATTGTTAACACCGACGCGGATAGCCAATACCCCGGTGAACAGATTCCGCTGATTGTGGAGCCAATCCTTGCGGGTAAAGCGGATATGGCCATTGGCGACCGTCAACCGGGTAAAAATCAGCATTTTCCCTATTACAAGCGTTTGCTTCAAGTCATCGGGAGCTGGTTTGTCTCATACCTGTCGGGGAATGAGGTTAAAGACGCCGCCAGTGGATTTCGCGCATATTCGCGTTATGCCGCTCTCCGCCTGCAAGTTTTTAACGAATTTTCGTATACGCTGGAGACGATCATTCAGAGCAAACGGGAGCATATCAAGATCGTGTATGTGCCGATCAAGACCAATCCAGCGATTCGTCCTTCCCGCCTGCACAAGGGGATCTTCAATTTTCTCTACAAGCAGGGAGGAACCATCATTCGTTCGATCGTTCTCTATCGTCCGATACGAACCGCCATCATTATTGGATCTCCGTTCATTCTCATCGGACTATTCCTGATCGGCCGCTTCCTGTGGGTTTACCTCTCCGGAGGATCGGGTATTGCGCGATATGTGCAATCTGTATCCATCGGCGGAACACTCTTATTATTCGGCTTCCTGATCTTCGTGGTGGGCTTCCTCGGAGACGCCATCCGGACCAACATGCGCATGCTCCAGGAAGTGTTGATCCGATTACGAAATACAGACACAAAGAATCCGGAACAAACCTACGATAGTAGTGTTGTCCTCAGCCGGAAATCCAGAGATAAATAATCAACCGGATCAACCAGAAAGGGTTTAATATCGTTCGGTCTCACCCTAATCGGTATACGAGACGATTTTCTGGATCATATCCTTCCAACTGGAATCGATCGCCTCTTTGAGTTTCAGCCCCGCCGGGGCAGAATTCAGCGCTTTCCGAATATCCTGAGCAAGCATCTGCGTAGTTCCCAGGCTGGAGATGGTCACCCCCTGTCCTTCATATCGCAGCAATAATTCATCCGTGATGGTCCTGCTGACCAACACCGGAATCCCAAATCCCATCGCCAACTTGACCGATCCACTCTGGGTTCCGCCGATGTAGGGCGCGACCAGCAGATCGGCGGCAGAAAAATAGAGCGGAAGCGATTTGTTGGTTGCGTACCCCGGGAATATGGTCACAGCTTCATTTAAACCAAGGGATTGGATTTGAGCCCGGTATTTCTCCAGCGGCTCCCAAAATTCCCCGGTGACGACCAGATGGACGGGTTCGTGGTCTTTCCGAAGTTCAGACATGGCGTCGATGAGGTTTGCCAGACCTTTATAAGGCCGGACGATCCCAAAGAATAATAGCAATTTGCCGTCCAGAGGTAGATGAAGCTGAGCGCGGGCATCCCGCTGATCCATCCGCTGATTGGGAAATTGATCATAGACCGGATGGGGAGCCTGAGCGATCTTTGCGCCTGGATGGATCTCCTTCAACTTCGCACCCTGCTCGGATGTCTGGACGATAAATTGATCCGTCTGGCGCAAGGTGATTTTCGTGATCCATCGATCCCAGGGTTTGGCTTCGTGTGGAAGGACGTTATGAACCAATACCGCGGTATTGATCCCCTTCCGCTTCAATGCCCACAATAGATAGGCGAAAGCCATACCCCAGAAGGTGGTCCACCAGGGGAAGAGCACCAGATCGGGTTTGAATTGTTGGATTAGCCGGATGCATTGGACCCACGTCCACGGGTAGAGCGGATCGAGGTTGTATTGGGCTTCCGATTGGATGGGCTCCAGGCTTGGATCGCGATCCGTCTCACCTGGATACAACCAGGATGGGTATTGCCTGTGAAAGGAAAAAATGGCGACCGGAAATCCATCCTGGAGGAGGTGGCTGGCCAGATGGCTGGTGTAATGAGATATCCCCCCCCGGAATGGATGGACAGGTCCGATCAGGGCGATACGGGGTTTCTGTTTTTCCAATCTATTCTCCAGAGTTGCGGCTCAGATCTGACTAAATAAATCATGATCCCTAACTATCGGAGTTTGTTCATCCGCAGTGATTACCAGATGATACCAGAACATCGCCTTATGGATCAGTATATTAGTACGAAGCGGGCAAATCGCAAACAACCTACTTCGCAGGGAGATTCAAATTCCTGCGAATGATATCTTTAATGGTCAACTGATGACGGACTTCCAATTGACTGTTGATCATCTGAAGCTGCTTGCGCGGAGAATAGAATACCTCGCTCCATCCATATCCGGCGCAGGCTGTATCCGCGATCTGATTTCCGTTCGCGTCCAGTCCCCACCAGTCCCGGTATTCCTGCTCCAGTTCCGGCCGGATATGGAATTCAGGGATGCCAAAATGGGCGGAATAATAATAATCCGGCGGGAGCGCGTTCAACATGGTTTCAAAGACATGCACCCTGACCTTTGTGTTGTGGTTGATCTCGGATCGGGCAATGCGGCACAATCCGCGGATGGTTGCCAGGGGAGAGATCACCTCGATTTTTTCGAGGTATTCAAAACGCTCTTTCACCCGGGCGATCACTTCCTTCATCACCAATCCGCTGGCAATACTGTCTGCCAGGAATGCGACGGTGATTACATCCCGCTGGGATTTATCCAAGTCTTTGTCTTTGAAGATGGTCATCTCCACCTTGCGGTTATATACCGGGACCGAGCTGTCAAAGACATGGTGGGCATCCAGGATCACTTCATCGCTGTAATAGCCGTAATTTTCAAAGATCGCTTCCGCAACATGATATTTCAAGCCTTCGCGGGCGATGGGGAAAATCGCCAGGTTCTGCTGCCCGACCTTTCCAATGGATTGTTTGATGGTGGGTGCACCGAAGATATCCTTGATCGCCTTGGCGATGAGTTTGGACCGTTCGGAACCCAGGCATAACTGGCCTGGCAGGAGAATGGTGGGATGGTCGGCGACTTCCTCCGGTGGGATTCCGATAATGCTGAGTTGATTCGGATCCACCTCGCTGCTCCGCAGATACATGAAGGCAGATGTCGCTTCGGTATGGTACAAGACGATTTCGAGATCTGGATAGCCATCGATACGAATTCTGGCGGGACGATAAAAACCGCTCCCCCAAGAGTTGTAGTGGAAGGGAAGCGGCTTGTCCAGTTCGAGAGTGCCTTTGACCTGGCTGAGATCTTCTTCGGAAAATGTGAATGGATAAGAGAATGTGGGCATTCTACTCCTTAAGAACGAACTGTGTGGATTCTCAACCGTGTGGTCTTAAAGAGGCAGGACGGACAATAAATATGTACCTGCCCTATCCATTGTATACCAATGTCAAAAAAGCGGAATAGAAAAACAACCCAATTTTGTAATGAATTTTTGGTGAGTTATTTATGTATGCGTGAAAGATAAAGACTGGAGTGTAATATTATCGCTTACAAAGAGTAAAACCTATCTAGCCCTTTACTGCTCCGGCGGTTAATCCACTCACGATATATCGTTGGAAAAGGAGAGCCAGCAAAACAGGCGGGAGAGCAGCAAGAATTCCACCAGCCATCATCGCATTGATATCTGTGACGTATCGACCAACGAATTCAGCCAGAGCTACCGGTACAGTTTTCGCGGAGAGGCTGCTGGTGAAAATTAATGCATAGAAGAATTCATCCCACGATAATAAGAAAACGAAAAGAGCAGTCGAGACCAACCCTGGCGATGAAATCGGAAGGATGACTTTGAACAAGGTGCCGAGTCGAGAGCAGCCATCAATACGGGCAGCATCTTCCAATTCAACCGGAATTGTCTGGAAGAAAGCAGCCAGCAGCCAGATGGCAAATGGAAGAGAAAAGCTGAGGTAGGTCAAGATAAGAACGATCGGTTTATCGGTGATACCAGCGCGGGCTGCCAGAATGAACAAGGGAATAACCAGGGAGACCTCGGGTATCATTCGCGTCCCCAGAATACTGACAAGTACGGTTCGGTTGTAGCGAAACGGTACCCGCACCAGCGCATAGGCTGCCAATGATCCGAACAATAAACAAATGACGGTGACCGATGATGCGACTTTGAATGAGTTGAACAAGGTGATGGCTATTGTTCGCGAGACTTCTGAAGTGGCGCTGCCTGGTAGAAATATATCCAGATAATGTTTGAACGTGGGGTGTTCTGGAAACCAATGAATTGGGACTGCCAGAAGCTCCAGACGGGTGGATAGGCTGGCAGAGATGAGCCAGAGAATGGGGAAATAAATAAAAGCCAACACCGGCAAGGTCAGAAGAAATAAACCCACCTTACGAAGAAATTTGTGTTTCATGCTTTCCCTTCCTCGGCGGGTCTATATAAAAATCGAATATAAAGATACGCCATCAACATGGTAAAGATCGAGATCAGGAAGGATAAAGCAGCACCGCTACCCAGTTTTCCATAGGAGAAGGTTTCAAGATAAGTCAGGAATGAGATGGTCACAGTCCCAAAAGCTGGTCCACCGCCGGTAATGATGTAGACAATATCAAATACCCGGAATGCTTCAACTGTCCGGACGATCAGGACGATAAGTATCGCCGGACGTAGCAGAGGCAGTCGGACATAAAGAAATCGCTGCCAGGCAGAGGCGCCATCGATCATGGCGGCTTCATCCAGCTCTGCCGGTAAAGTGGCCAGGGCTGCCTGTAACACAAGCGCCACAAAAGGTATCACATGCCAGAGATCTGCAAGGATAACCAGGTTCATGGCAGGCATCGGTTTAACCAGCCAGGGGATGTATTTGTCAATGATCCCTAATTGAAGAAGCAAGCCATTTAATGCTCCAAAATCCGCGCTGTAGATCCAACGCCACATGGAACCATTTACTATGGTAGGAAATGCCCAGGGAATGATCAAGCTAAAACGAAGGAATTGCCACCCGAATGGACGGGTGTTGATGATCTGGGCAACAACCAGGCCCAGTGATAATTCCAATACAACAGATACAACTGTAAAATAGGCAGTTCGTCCGATCGTTGACCAGAATACCGGGTCTCGGACCATATCCAGGTAGTTTGACAGACCTACGAAAGTTCGCACCTGATTGATTCCCGAGGGCGCATTCAAGAAGCTCAAATAGAATGTGCTCAGGATAGGCTGGAGCGTGATCCCGAGGATGATGATCAGACTGGGAGCCAGCAATAACCAGGCAAAACGAATATCCTGCTGACGAAGCGATAGATGCTTTGGTTTACGATCAGTGAGAAGCATCGATAATTTCCTGTAGTGTGGATCTACTCCAATTGAAGTAGATCCACACTATTCTATTGACTATTAAATACTATTCTCCGGCCAATTCGGTCCATTTGGCAGCGACCGCATCAAGAGCATCTTTAGGAGATTTTGCTCCGGTAAGCGCTTCTTGTATAGCTAATTGCAATCCGGTGGAACCTTCCATATAGTAAGGAATATTTGGACGAAGGACTGCATAGGCGAACTGTTCCTTGAATGCCGGAACGGTTACTGGATTGGAGCGAGTTGCCCCTTCCAAGGTCTTGAGATTTTCTCCCTCATACGCGGGAGTCCAGATCGGTAATTGTTTGGAGGAATACTTCATCTGGACGGATTCACTCGTGAGGAATTCAACATACTTGTAAGCAGCATCGACATTCTTGGAGGTCGCGGCGATAGAGAAACCACTGGAACCATCCACCGATGCACTCTTGAGACTTCCAGCCATGCTCTCAAAAACTGGGATAGTGGTTATTCCTACATTGCCGACCACTTGAGAAACTGAGCTATCGTAGTTGGACCCATCGTACATGAACAGCCAGTTGAGGGCGAATGCGGCTTTTCCTGAATTGAAGACATTGACCACATCACCTTCAAGGTCGGAGACAGAAGCTGGGTTGGTCAGGCCTTCATCGATGGTCTGTTTCATCCAACTCAGGGTGGCTACACCCTTCTCATCATTGAATACGGGTTTGCCAGATTCATCCAGGAATTTGCCACCATTACCATAGAGCAACGCGGTGAAATCACAGATCGCGGCTTCTGCTTGCTTCCATGACCAAACGATTGGGAATTCGACCAGACCTTTATCCTTGATGGCTTTTGCCTGAATGGCTAATTCTTCCCAGGTGGCTGGTGGTTGATCAAATCCAGCCTGTTTTAGAATGTCCTTGTTATAAAAAAGGTATTTGGTGTCGAGCAACCAGGGCAAACCATACGCTTTTCCGCTCCGGGTGACCACATTCCAGGCGGTCGGGAAGATTTTACTCTTCATATCAGGAGTGACTTTACTGGTCAGATCAGCCAGGTATCCGGCTTTGACCCATTCGTCATACCAGACCACGTCTACCATGACCACATCATACGCAGGGGGAGTGGTGGCCATTCCAGTAACGAATTTATCATGGACATTTTCGTACGGGACATAGGTCATTTCGATCTTAATATTTGGGTTGGCCGCCTCGAATTCCTTTGCAACTGCATTCATGTCATCCACGGACATGGCAGCTTGATCCATCGTCAGCACTTTCACGGTGACAGGACCGGCAGCCTTCGGTTGGCAGCCGACAAAACTCGCAGCCAATACAAGAACAAGCACGAACAGGGTAAAACGATTGAACTGTCTCATAATTCTCTCCATTTAATCTGTAACTGGTTGATTTATTAAAAATCAGTTATTAGCAGTATTTTTGTGTCCACCTCCTTGACAAAGATCAAGTGATTTTGTGTACAACGTAATAGTTGGATGTGTTATGTAAGACATGGGAGATCGCTCCCATGACCGTTGCCTGAAGTCCAAGATTGGATGCCACCAATTTAGGCGGATTAGGGATGGAGGAATTGATTCGTTTGAGAATTGGATCGATCATGATCGGTGCAGAACGAGCCAGCCCTCCACCGAGGACGATCAGATCAGGATCAAAAGAGACCGTTAAATTGGCAATGGCGATCGCGAGATGATCTACAACCTCAAGAATGATCTTCCAGGCCCATTCCTTCCCCTGCATGGCAGCATCAAATACATCATCCGCAAAATAGGGTCCGTTTTGTTTTAGATTACTGGTTTCACCCAGGTATTCTCTCGCTCTGGAAAGGATACCCGTACTCGAAGCGATGGATTCCAAAGCACCAAACTGCTGATAATTCTTACCCAGAAAACTGAGGTCAGGCAACATACTGCCTATTTCTCCTGATGCTTCGGAAGACCCTCGATATAACGCCCGGTCAATAATGATCCCGGCGCCGATGCCGTAACCAACCGCGATCAGGATCATATTGGTGGCGGTTTGCCCGGCGCCAAACCAAAGCTCGCCCAGGGCTGCCAAATTTACATCATTATCCACCGTGATCGGGAGTGTGTAGGATTTACGTAATCGTTGTTTCAGGGGGAAATCGACCCAGCCCAGGGAAGGTGCCCAATGGACAATTCCTTGTTGGTGCAGGGTCACTCCAGGTGCACCGACGCCAATTCCTCGTACCTTCCGGTTACCGAGATTTGGGCTTTTTAGCAGGGTGTCAATGATTCTGGTCAAACCCTGGTAGTTTTCCTCGACGGTAAAACCTTTCCGGTCCATCGTCAGTTCATCAAGGACAATCCCGCCGAGATTGGAAACAGCGCCATAGATTCGCTCACCGCCCAGGTCGACGCCGATCACCACATGCCCATCGCTGTTGAAACTAAGCAAGGGGCGTCGTCTACCGCCACTCCATTCGGTGGAACCCGGCTGATCAACAAATCCTTCCAGGATCAGTTCATCGGTAATTCGCACAACTGTTGACAGGCTAATATCCAGGCGATCTGATATCCCGGTCCTTGAGATGGGACCTTCACGCCGGATGGTCTCCAGAATTGCCGACCGGTTGATTTCACGCATTGCCGAAGCAGAGATAGTCAGTGGATACATAAGGTTTGATCTGTCTGTGTAAGAGTTATTGTTATCGTGATACTATTACTGTCATCATGCAAATATTATAAATAATTTATTTATTAGAGTCAACTACCATTTCCAAAGCATTCTACCTTGCGACTCTACATGAATACAAACCATTGTGGATTAGTCTCTCCGCCCAGTTGTCAATGTACTTAGAAGAAATAAAAAGCCATGATCAACGATCATGGCTTTAGAGATTATTAATCAGTTTGAGGGGGTGCAAACTTCACTTCCACCGTCATGCCCCATTTCAGACCTGGATCAGGATCGATGAGTTTGATCCGGATGGTATAGTAAATATCGCCCCCCTGGTCGACCGGTTCCGATCCAATCCGTTCAACGGTACCTGTGAGCGGAATGTCGGAGAGTGCGTCGGCTGTCATCATTACCGTTTGACCGGTTTTGATGTTGACCACATCCAATTCCGAGAGGTCGGTGGTTTCCACAACCCATTCGCTGGTATCGGCGAAGCCTATCACCCAGGTGGCGGGTGTGACCCATTCGCCGAGGGTACCTTTCACATCAGTCACGATACCGTCAAATGGCGCCACCAGATCGTAATAGGATAAATTCTGTTGGGAGGCAGCCACCTGTTTCATGGCCAGCTCCAATCTCGCTTCAGCCATTTCCAACTGATCTTTATCCGGCTGATCCATCGAGTTCTCATACGATCGTCTGGCTTCTGCCTGGGCATGGATCGCATCATCGAGGATGGCTCGCTTGAGGTCGCGTTTTTGGATGATCTCTTCCAATTTTCGAACGGCTTCGTTGTAATCTTCCTGAGCAGTTACCAGGTCATCGCTGGCGTTTTTTCGTTTTGAGCTGTCTTTGTCCAGGTCTTTGTACTTATCAAAATCCTTCTGGGCTTCCACCAGGTCTGCCTGAAAATCGCTGACATCATTTTCTGCGTCTTCGATATCGTCATCGATCTGATCCAGGTCAAGCTTCTCCCATTCCTTTTCCGCTTTCGCCCGGAGAATCTGCGCGTCGAGGAATGTTTTCCACGCCTGTGCATTCACTAATGGCGCCGTACGAATCAGACGATCATATTCCTGCTTTGCGGATACCAACTCCGCTTCTGCAGCTGCCAAAGACTGCTCTGATCCACTTCGGTCCCCGAGTTTCGCCAGGACCTGGCCTTCCTTGACAGCATCGCCTTCCGAAACGAGGAGCTGATCCAACCGGCCGGGAGTCTGAAATGCGATGTGCAGATGTTCTGTTGGCTCGATATGTCCTTCCGCAATGACCTCTGCAGATAGCGGTTCCATCGTGCTCACGAGAGCAGGATTTGCTCTGGGCGCGCACGCCGCGAGCAGAGCTAACGATCCAATCACAGCGGAGATATATAGTAGTTTTCTCATCTTTCTCTCCTTAAAACGAACTGATAAAGCTTTCCGGACGGTTATTCATAAGCTAGCACTTCACGGATGGTTAATCTGGCGGCATTTCTCGCGGGGATTACGCTTGCGATGGCGGATAACGCCAGGACAAGCCCCAACCAGAGCGCATAGCCAGACCAGGTGAACAGGATCTCGATTGGCGAATTGAAGACGGCCACACTCACGATCGTGGTCAACAAATAGGTGATCGGAATAGACACGAGTGCTCCCAAAAACCAGGATAAACCACCCACCACCACTCCTTCGATAATGACCATCTCCATGATCTTTTTATCCACCGCGCCGATGGAACGCATGATCCCGATCTCGCGGGTTCTTTCCATCACATTCATCCCCATCGCGCCTGCCAGGCCGATGCTCCCTACCGATGCCGTCAGCACCGCCATAATAAACAGGAATGCGATCAGGATATCCAGGCTTTCTGAGGCGCTCTTCATGGTGGAGGTTCCAGTTTTCGCCTCGCGCAAATGATAGCCTTCATCACGGAAATATTGATCCAGCCTGTCGCTCATCTGCTTTTGGGAAGCAGGGTCGTGTTGTGCAATTCTCACCCGATATGAGAACGCCCGATTGGATTGGTTCGCGATATGGGCGAGATATTCATATGTCGTGTAGCCAATAGTGCCTTGCTGGCTGACAAATTTAAAGATACCCACCACTTTCCAATCATCCTCCTTGCCGAAGACCTTCAGGTGAATGGTTTCACCGGGATTGAGATCAGGGAAGGCATCCCAAATATCTTCACTGATGGCGATCGCTTTTTGGTCCCCCGGGAGGAGCCACCGTCCTCTGATCAGCATCGGATCGACCAGGGCGCTGTTTTCAGGTGGAGCCAGCATGGTGATGTTGTCTGCCGGTGATCCATCCGGGAATTGTGCTTCCGCATCCGCGAAGGTCCATCCTTCCACATGCAGCACGCCCGGAACCTGCAAGGCCGCGTTGCGAATATCTCTCACGCGATAGGGTTGTTCAAAGTCCAGGGAGACGTCTGCCAGGAAATAATTCGAGATCTTGTCGATGTAATCATGCAGCGTGATTTGGGCATTGAAGACCGCGATGAAGATCGCACCCCCCATGGTGAGGGTAAACAGGGTTAAGCTAGCCTGCCCTTGTGACGGAAAGTATTCCGCAGAGAGATGAGCAGTGGACGTGGAAAATGAATACCCCGTTTGGCTGTCTGCTCCCGGAAGAAGTGATCGAACCGGTCGTATAGGGATGATGGCCTGGCTTGTAGTCGCACCTTTTCTTCACCCGTGACATCGTTCGATAACGCCCGCTGGACCGAGATGCGGGAACCGCGAATCACGGGCAGCAATCCAACCAGGATGGGGACAGCCAGACCGATGACGATCTGAATGATCAACGCGAATGGGATCAGCCGGTAACCCAGCAGACGAAAATTGAGTTTGTCCGCGATAAATTGGGATAGCCCATACGCTCCCTGTCCACCCAGGGGTACCGCCAGAGCCAGCGCCAGCAAGCTGAAGCCGATGATGAGCGTAATATAAAGGATGATCACCTGTTTTTGGCGCGCGCCAACCAGTTTCATCACGCCGATATGGCGCAAGTGCTGATTCAGAAGCGAGCTTAATGTGTTGGCGATCAATGAACTACTGAGGAATAAGATCAGGATGCCAAGAGCGCCAAGGATTCCCAGGATCGCCTGAACCGTTGATGCCATCGGATGCTCATTGGTTTTGGTCATATGCATCCGCAGAACAGCCACATCGTTCTTTTCGAGCTTGTCTTAATATCCGTCGCATAAGCGCGGATGAGCGCTTCATCATTCTGGCCATTATTCAACACGACCAGCATGCGATTGTATAGTTCTGGCTGCTGCAGCGAGTCGAGGGCATCCATCTGGATGAAAGCCAGTGGCGGCGCCAGGAAATCACCTGCACCGGTCGCCTGATCTTGAACGATGCCCACAACTTGCAGACTCTTCACCGTGCCGTCGAGCAATTGAATTTCCAACGTTTCCCCGACCTGAACGGGTAGATCTTCCAGGGCTTTCTTATCCAGTAAGATCTCTTTTTTCTCAGGCTGATCTTTTCCCGAGATGGTTTCCCGCTGATTGATGACGGCCTTGTCAAAGTCTTTGATCGCGACCAGGTTGAGTGTTGTCCAGCTTGACACACCCGGTTTTCGGACCCTGATATTGAAGATGCGTCGTCCTTCCGCCGTTTGCACCTGATCGAGGTTTTCAACCACATCCACCAGGTCCTCGTCAAAGGCGGTTGTCCTCAGGTCGATGTTTTTGGGGTTGGTTATGGCATAGCTGGTGCTCATGTCATTCGAAATGATCTCATAAGCGCCCGCAATGACCCCAATCGAAAAGACTCCAATCGCGATCGAGAGAACGACTAAGAGGGTTCGCGTCTTGTTATCGAACAGGTCGTGAAAAACTTTTCTCCAGCGCGGTCGGATCATTTCTTTTTCCTGGACTTTCCAGTCGTCTTAATATCCTCGGTCAGCGGACTTCTGGCCAGGCGGTGCTTGATCAGGTGGTGAATCGCTTCTTCGGTTAGCGGCGATTCACGGATCAATTTCTCGAATTCCCCGGATGGCAGCGCAGCCAGATGGACAGGTTCTGCGCCGGCTGCCCTGATCCCTGCCACGGATTTGCCACCGCGGGTCAATTCCATCTCGCCAAAGAATTCGCCTGGTCCCATCCGGGCAATGGATTCCACCTTGCCTTTCTTCGTGGTGGTCAGGACTTCGATCTCCCCTTGCTCGATGAGATAAAGGTAGTCCACTTTTTTTCCAGGCTTGAGGATCATCTCTCCGGGTAGAAATTCCAGTTGTTCCAGTTTCTTGGTCACAGCCAGCATCTGGGGATGGTTGAGCAAGGGTAAGGCTTTTCCGACTGTTTCGTTGATCAACTCGCCATCCGAAATGATCATGGTTCGCGAAGTTTTCTCGGTAAGCGAAGGATCGTGCGTCACCATGACAATGGTCTTCCCCTGCTGAACCAGGTTCGAAAATAATTCGATGATCACATCGGCTGAACGGCTGTCCAGATTGCCGGTCGGCTCATCCGCCACCAGAATGGGGGGATCGGTCGCCAGCGCCCGGGCGATCGCCGCGCTTTGCTGCTGTCCGGTGGAGACCGCTGCAGGCAGCTTATGGGCGTGTTTCTCCAATCCGACCATCTCCAATAGTTGCATGGCCCTAACTGGCCTGTCGTCGAATGGGTACAGATCGACATAATCCATGGGCAGCATGACATTTTCAAGAAGGGTGAGCATGGGTAGCAGTTGGAAGAATTGGAATACGATCCCCAACGTTTTTCCACGCCAGAGGGCGCGATGGCTTTCATTCATGCTGTAAAGGTTTATATCCTGGATATTGACCTGTCCGCTGGTGGGGTGATCGATCCCCGTGATCATATTGAGCAAGGTGGATTTACCGCTGCCTGACTTGCCAACGATCGCTACAAATTCTCCCTGGTGAATATCCAGATCAACGCTCTTCAATACCTCAAACTCACCGGCGGTATTTTTGTACACCTTCACCACCTTCCGAAGCTGGATGATGGCGGAATCTTTCTTCGTCAACCTGATTTCCTGATCGGGCATCATGGTTTACGCTTCTCTTTCTTTTGGGGAAGCGGAACCGGTTCGACTGGGATCAGCTCGCCGTCCGCCAGATGGAGGACGCGGGAAAAGCGCGGGCTAAGGCTGTTATCATGGGTCACCATGATGATCGTCTTTCCCTGCTGGATGAGGTGATCGAACACCTCGAAGATATGGGCGGCGGTGATCGAATCCAGGCTGCCGGTCGGTTCGTCGGCCACCAGGATGGGAGGATCATTCGCCAGCGCCCGGGCGATGGCCACGCGCTGTTGCTGTCCGCCGGAGATGGCGCCCGGCAGTTTATTGGCGTGATCCTCCAGTTCAACCAGGCGCAGCAATTCGATAGCCCGTTCACGGCTTATTTTTCTCTGAAATGTGCCACAAAAATCCATCGGCAGGACGATATTTTCCACCAGGGTCAACATGGGTAGCAATTGAAAAGATTGGTAAATGACGCCAATGTTCTTTCCACGCCAGAGGGCGAGCTCATTTTCTGAGAGTGAGTGGATGGAGATCGGGGAATTATTCGTATAGGCAATAACTTCACCGGCTGTCAGATGATCCACACCGGTGATCATATTCAACAAGGTGGATTTACCCGCCCCAGATTTCCCGATGATGCCCAGATGCTCGCCCTGGTGAATGTCCACCGTGATTTCTTTTAATGCGGGAAAATCCCCGGCGGTATTGGAATAGACTTTACCGACCCGGGCTAATTGGATTAATAAGGGATTTCTCCCGCCGTAATTGGGATTTTGATCGTTTTCCCGGTATATTTTTTTTCGCCATACAATTTTTCGCAATCTATCTTTCCCACCCAAAATGGTACCATGTCATTTTTGGGTTCTGATGTACAAAAAGATAGATTCTACTCACATCTTTTTATCAAACGCCCTGATTCAGGTACGCTGAAATGATTCGATCGTAAATATTCATATAATCTTGATCGATTTTTTGTCTGCCCGGATCGGCGAGGTACCAATCCACGATCTCATGAGCACCCCGGGAGAATGGAATCTCGGCCTTGTAACCGGGGACGATCCGCTTGATCTTGCTGTTATCGAAAATCACACTGTGTGATTTGTCTCCCAGAAGGCTTGAACCCCAAAGGGGATCGAATTGATTGATGAAATCGCTCGGAATGTGAATGGGGTTGCAAGATGCAGCCGGCTGCATGGGCGATCCATTGGTATATCTGGTTCCAGGTCAGCCATTCGTCTGACGTGATGTGAAAGACATCCCCGATGGCCTGGGTGTTTCCGAGCAGGCCAACGAATCCCTTCGCGAAATCTCGATGATGGGTCAGAGTCCATAGCGATGTCCCATCTCCGTGAATGATGACGGGTAATCCTTTTTGCATCCGGTCGACAATCGACCAGCCTCCGTGAAATGGGAAGAGAGTTCTGATCATAGGTATGAGACGGCCGGACGATCGTGATGGGATATTTTTCTTTTTTGTACGCCTGGATCAATAATTCTTCACAGGAAATTTTGTTCCTCGAATATTCCCAATATGGGTTATCGAGGATGGTGGATTTAGATATCGGTAGGGAAGCGGGAGGTTTCTGATAAACAGAGGCGGAACTGATGAACACATATTGATCCATTTTATCCCGGAACAGATCAAGGTCGATCTGAACTTGTTCGGGAGTATAGGCGATCCAGTCCACCACCACATCAAATTTCTGGCCAGCCAAGAGAGAAGAGACCGCCGCAGGGTCCCGGATATCCCCCTGGATGATCCTGGCTTCAGGGGGCGCCTGCCTGATGGAAGTTTTCCGATTGAGCAAAGTGAGGTCAAGTCCACGGTCCACAGCCAGTTGACTGCAAGCAGAGCTGATCGTTCCGGTCCCGCCGATAAACAGAATTTTGGTCATGATCTCCACCTCATTAACTTCATTGTAATTTCAAAGATGCACTTTTGCCAGAAGAAAACGAAGGTCTGAGAAGCCATCACCGGAAAAGTAATCCAAATTTCCGATTCGGTAATTTCAGCGTCACTTTATGCCCGATTCCTACCAAATATTGATTGACACGCTTTTAATTCTTATATAATGTTTCTAGTTTTGTGTATTGGTGGGTTTTATTTGCTGTTCCCCGTTTCTAAATTTAATCAAACAAGCTGTTCCAGGAAGAATTTCGTCTCACTGCAGTAGTACCAGGTCATACTTGTACATCTCATCAACCGCAGCGCAGAAGGAGAGATTACCCTCACCGCAGCCCATATTCACCAGTGACTTTAGTTAAAAGTAGACTGAGGCCTCTCTGGCTTTTCCTACCTTTAACTCTGGCCAGAGGCCAACCATTTTGAAGGAGGAACTATGCCGCAATCATTCAAAAATGCAGTGGAGTACTCGGATCGTTGGTTGAATATCATCAAGAAACCGCAAGTCACCGAGGAGGAAGGCAAGCGTATTATTGAAGAAAGCAAGAACAACTTTGCTGAATACTTTAACCGTGGCTGGCTCGATTATCGTAAATCGGTCACCGAAGCAGGAGATTGGGCTGCCACTGAATGGGCCGGAAATGGCGCCATCTTCCATGATGTGCTGGGACGTGAGTACATCGACTGCCTGGGCGGATACGGCATGATGGACCTGGGATGGGGACATCCCGAGATCGTGGAGGCGGTAGCCGCACAATTGAAGCGAACCCCGATGCCCAGCCAGGAGCTGGTTGATCCTCTGCGTGGCGTTCTGGCCAACCTGATGGCACAGATCACACCCGGCGATATCAAATACAGTTTCTTCTGCGCCAGCGGCACCGAAGCCATTGAAGGCGCGATCAAACTGGCGAAGATGCACACCAAAAAGAATCGGCTTCATCGTGGCGGTGAAAGCCTTCCACGGCAAGACGATGGGTTCACTCAGCATGATGGGAAAAGCGGACTATCGCGGTACCACCAGGCACACTCTATGGTGGACCTGTTTACCATGTCCCATTCGGCGATTGGAAGGCGATCGAACAACAATTGGATATCTGCCAGAAGGTGGGTGTGGATATCGCGGCTGTTCTGTTGGAGCCCATCCAGGGCGAAGCGGGTGCGATCGTTCCACCCGACGATTTCTGGCCGAATGTTCGCGAAATCACCAAGAAATATGGTGTCCTGCTCATCGCGGATGAGGTTCAGACCGGGATGGGACGCACCGGCAAGTTGTGGGGTCTCGATCACTGGGATGTAGTACCTGATATTCTCGCCACCGCGAAATCACTTGGCGGTGGGGTCATGCCCATCAGCTCCTTCTGCTCCACCGAAGAGATCTGGCAATGCATGATGTTCCCCAATCCCTTCATTCATACCACGACCACGGGCGGAGGTGCGCTGGCCTGCTCGGCTGCGATTGCCGCGATCAATGTCACCGTGCGTGAAAAGCTTTGGGAAGTCGCCGCCAAGAAGGGCGATTACATCATGCCAAAACTGAACGCCCTCAAAGAAAAGTATCCGGGCATTTTGGCGAAGGTCACTGGGAAAGGTCTCTTAATTGGCATGCACTTCACGGATGGCGAGATCGGATATAAAGTGGCTTCCGGTCTGTTCAAACGTGGAGTTTTGGTCGCTGGCACCCTGATCAGTGCCGTGACTGTTCGGATCGAGCCCCCGCTGGTCATCACGATGGAGCAAATAGACCAGGTTCTGGGCAGGATCGAAGAAGTATTCCAGGAAATCAGTAAAGGGTAACAGGCAATCATCGGGTACGTCGTTTGTTCAATTTTTAAGGAGGAAGGTAAAAATGATTTTTGAAGGTTATCAACATGGTTGGTTGGTGGTGACATTTATTGTCATCTTCTTCCTGATCCGTCTGGCAGTTGGCATATGGGCAGGAAGAAAAGTTCAGGATAACGCGGATTATGTGGTCGCCGGCCGCAGGCTGCCAATCTACATGGCCGCAGCATCCATCATGGCAACCTGGTTTGCCGCCGAAACCCTGATGGGCGCTTCGGAAACCGCCTACGATTACGGTTTCCAGGGTGTCGTCTTCGACCCCTTCGGCGCGGCCGTCTGCCTGTTCCTTTCAGGTGTGTTCTTTGTCCGATTGATGCGCCGGGCGAAATACCTGACCGTCGTCGATTTCTTCGAGAGAAGATACAACAAGACCATGACAGTCCTGTCCGTCATCGCCCAGATGCTCACCTACTTCTCCTGGACCGCGGCGCAGATCGTGGCTGGTGGAGCCATCGTCAATGGTCTTTTCGGCATTGACCCGGCCATCGGCATGGTCGCCATCATCGTGGTTGTAGCTGCTTACACCACGATGGGTGGTATGATGGCCGATACCCTGCTCGATTTCTTCCAAATGTTCCTGACCGCCGGTGGTATTACCCTGGTGTTCTTCAGCGTATTGGGCGCAGTCGGTGGTTTCCCCGGTCTGTTCGAAGGGGCTGGATCCACCTATGTCACCCAACCTTTTGCATTATTGCCAATTGCCGGCGAAGGATATCTGGGTTACACCGGTATCACCGGCTGGATGTACTGGCTGGCAGCCTGGATGGCCATTGGACTAGGCTCGGTTGCCACACAAGACTTGATGCAACGCTCCATGGCTGCGCGTAACCAGGCGACCTCGGTGTATGGGTCCTATGGCGCCGGCGTCCTATACCTTTTCTTTGGGATCATGTCACCGTTGATCGGTATCATGATGTTCAAACTTCACCCCGGATTGGAGGACACATCCTACCTGCTGGTAAAAGCGTCGATGGATTACCTGGCGCCGATCTTCACGGCTATCTTTATTGCCGCCCTGACATCGGCGTTGATGAGCACCTCCGATAGTTCCCTGCTTGCAGGTGCTTCTGCTTTCACTGAAAATCTGATCCCGATCATCACCGGAAAGAAACTGGATGGCAAGAGAGCGTTGTGGGCGACCCGGATCATGGTCTGCGTAAATGGTGCGATCGGTCTTGCCATTGCTCTCTGGGCGCAAACCATTTATGAGCTGTCCATTCTTGCGTGGACGCTTTTACTGGTCGGTCTGTTTGTGCCATTTTCGTTTGGCATGTATTGGAAGAAAGCCAACTCGCCGGGAGCCGTTAGCGCATTTATCGGCGGATTTGTGGTCTGGGGATTAGCCACCTGGTATTTCTTCAACTTCGGAGTTGCAGGTCAATCCACAGCAGCCGTCTGCGAGTATAGCGCAACTGTGGGTGCTTACAGTGATGCCTGGTGGTGTGCCCTCTGGGATTCGGTATATATCGGATCTTTTGTGGCATTTTTCGCTTCGCTGATCCTGATGATCGTGGTTTCATTGGCCACTCAAAAATCCAATCCACCGCGGAAACTCACTGATTACTATGGTGAAGAATTGGATATGAATCCAAAACTGAACTTCGGTTTCCTCCCCATCAAGGATGCTTTTAGAAAACTCAGACCTGGTGAACAGGACGAAAATAACTGATAGAGGCACAATAATTGTAAAGAAGGGCAGGAGAATTCCTGCCCTTCTTTAATTTACGGACCGGTCACTGCTGGATACCCGGCTGCGATCCACTCATTCATACCGCCGGCCATGCTGGTTGAACGGGATAAACCACCATTACGAAGTATATCCCTTCCCTGTGCACTGCGATTTCCAGATCTGCATACCACGACAATATCCTGATCAGTTGGCAGTTCCGATAACCTGGCTGATAATTCGCCCAGTGGAATCAACGTCGCGCTTTCTATGTGGCCTTGATTTCATTCTTCCGGCTGACGCACATCCAGAATGAAAGCGCCAGCGGCAAGCATATTACCGGTTTCACTGACCGATACTTCCAGCGGCAGGGCAATCTGAGCTGACTGTTCCTTTGGGGACAGAAGGTTCACCCCCACGATCACAGCCAGTACCAGGAGGACGCCAACACCAAGCAAGACAATATTACGAAGAGTATTATTCTTTGTTTTCATCTGATTATCCATTTTCTCAAGATACTATAACTGATGTTTGAAATCCAGCAAAGTGACAAACTTTCAGGGTCATTTGGGAAAAGTGATGACCCGATTTCGTAACTTACCTCGCGGGTGGGTGTTTTCCTGACAAAGAGACCATACCGTTATAATCGGCGGTACCCAACAAGAATTCTTCTGCAGTGACAAACTGCATCTCATACCCTGACGGGTAGTGCTCTCAAGAACATGGTATCAAGGCTCCTGAGAACACCTGTTAAGCCAGGTGTTGTTTCGTGTTGCCTGGATCACCTCCGAGGCCTGCCCACACAATTACGGATCGAAGGAGATGACATGACAAACCATAAATCAATCGCAATCGTAGGGATGGGGGCCATATTGCCAGACGCGTTTAATGTCAATGCGTTCTGGTCCAATATCGTGGAAAAGAAGTATTCCATCCGTGATGTCCCTAACCATCGTTGGAATGTGGACTATTATTTCAATCCGGATCCCAAGGCGACCGATAAGACTTATTGCAAGATCGGCGCATGGGTACAAGGATACCAATTCGATCCCATGCAGGCGCATATTGCCATCCCACCCCGTGTGCTGGCTGTGATGGATGAGGCTCAGCAGTGGGCGATCGCCGCCTGTCTGCAAGCCTTGCAAGATTATGGTTATCCCCAACGACCCCTGAATACCGATCGGGTGGCGGTGATTTTGGGAAATGCGCTGGCCGGTGAAAAGCATTACCGCTCCACCTTGCGGATCTGCGCTCCAGAGTATATCGGCGCCCTGGAATCGGTGGCGGAGTTCCAATCCCTTCCGGCATCCATCCGAACCGCACTCAGCGAAGGGATGAGATCCAAAATTCAATCGGGCATCCCCGATATCACCGAAGATACCATGCCGGGAGAATTATCCAACATCATCGCCGGCCGGGTGGCGAATGTGTTCAATTTCACTGGCCCCAATTTTGTCACTGATGCCGCCTGTGCCTCCTCCCTGGCCGCGATGGAAACCGCCATGGAAGGATTGCTCAACCATAAGTTCGATGCCGTCCTCACCGGCGGCGTGGATCGCAACATGGGACCGGAATCCTTTGTGAAATTCTGCAAGATCGGCGCATTGAGCGCTGACGGTTCCCGCCCGTACGCGGACGGCGCCAATGGTTTCGTGATGGGCGAAGGGGCGGTCATCTTCCTGCTCAAACGGCTGGAAGATGCGGAATCTCAAGGAGATACCGTCTATGCGGTGATTCGTGGAGTTGGCGGCAGTAGTGACGGCAAAGGCAAAGGCATCACGGCACCGAATCCGCTCGGCCAGCAACGTGCCCTGGAGAGGGCCTGGAAAGATGCCGGTCTGGCACCTGAGACCGTATCCTTGATCGAGGGGCACGGTACATCAACCAAAGTGGGAGATGTCACCGAAGTCGGCAGTATGAATTTGGTACTGGGAAATCTGGGTTTGGCTAAGGGGGCGATTGCCCTGGGTTCCGTAAAATCCAACATCGGACACTTGAAGAGCGCTGCCGGCGCGGCTGGAGTACTCAAAGTGGTCCTGGGATTACACCACAAGACCCTACCGCCATCCGCCAATTTTGACCGGCCCAACCCGAATATTGATTTCGAGAACCTTCCGTTCCGTGTGAACACATCGGCCATCCCCTGGGAAGTGAAAAGCGGGGAAACCCGTCGAGCAGGGGTAAGCTCGTTTGGGTTTGGCGGAACCAATTTCCACATGGTTCTCGAAGAATACCTCCCGGGCATGCTGCAGGGAGAAAAATCCAGCTATCCATCCAGCACTGTCGCGGAGCGAACCGTCATGCCCTCAGAAACCACCACCATTGAACCGGAACGAGTCCTTCCCGTGAGCCTGGAATCTGAATCCATTGCATTACCTGCAGCCAGGCGGGAAGAAATTGAAGCCTTCGTGTTACAAGCCGTATCAGAGAAGACCGGATATCCATCCGAAATGCTGGATATGGACCTGGATCTGGAAGCCGATCTGGGGATCGATACCGTCAAACAGGCGGAACTCTTCGCGATGATCCGCACCAATTACGGGATTCCCCGCAAAGAGGATCTTCGCCTTTCCGACTACAACACCCTCACCCGGGTGGTCGGCTTCGTAGCGGACGCATTATCCGCAAGTCAACAGATCCTCTTCACCTGCTACAGTTGCTACTCCGATACCGGCAGGCAAGCCCGCTGAAGTTCAAACGGTCGAACCGGAACCTGTTTTAGTAGACGGGAGACTTCAACCTTATCAAGGTTTGTTGTTCCTTTCCGCAGACACGGTCACTGAGCTGACTTCGCAGGTCGAGCAAACACTGGCGGACGCTAAAAATGATCGTCTGCCGGAGAGCGTCTGTCCTTCCCCGAAAGCACTGGCGAAGCTGGAGCGTTTGGCGATCGATTACGCCGATAATGCTGAATTAGTGAAGAAATTGGAGAAAGTATCCGCGGCGTTGACCAGTGAGAAATCCGGTATGTGGTCTGCCCTGCAAGGTCAAGGGGTCTACCGCGGGAGCGGAAAACGCGGAAAAATGGCGTTTATGTTCCCGGGACAGGGCTCGCAGTATGTGAATATGCTGAAAGACCTGCACGAGACCGAACCCGTGGTTGTGGAGACATTCGAGGAAGCGGATCGGGTGATGACGCCCATCTTCGGCAAACCGTTGACCAGCTATATCTACGTTGATGGAGACGAAGAATCCATCGCTCAAGCGGAGAAGAATTTAAAAGATACCACCATCACCCAGCCGGCGATGTTGACTGCCAATGTGGCTTTGCTGCGGGTATTACAAAAATACGGGATCAAACCGGACGTGGTGATCGGACACAGCCTTGGCGAGTATGCCGCCCTGGTGGCAGCCGGAGTGCTCAGCTTCCCGGAAGCGCTTCAAGTAGTCAGCGTGCGTGGGCGGGAAATGGCGAAAGTTAGCATGGCGGATAACGGCTGCATGGCGGCTGTCTCCGCGCCATTGGAGAAAGTGGAAGAGATCCTGAAGACCATTCAGGGGTATGTCGTCCTGGCCAATATCAACAGCCCTGTACAATCTGTGATCGGTGGGGCAACGGATGCGGTCGATCAGGCACTGATCGCATTTCAAACCGCAGGTTTCCAGGCGGTCAAGATCCCGGTCTCCCATGCCTTCCATACCCGAATCGTGGCTCCGGCCAGCGAACCGATGATGCAGGTGATCAACCGGATGAACGTGCAAACTCCGCAGATACCGATCATCGCTAATGTGACCGGAGAAGCGTATCCAACCACCAAAGAGGAGATCGTATCCATCCTGGGCGCTCAGGTGGCTTCACCGGTTCAGATGGTGAAGACGATGAGCACCCTGTATGAGATGGGTGTTCGGATCTTCGTGGAAGTGGGTCCTAAGCGTGTGTTGAACTCATTGGCTATGGATAACCTGAAGAACCGGTCAGACGTTGCAGTCCTCGCCACCAACCATCCCCGTAAGGGCGGGAAAGCCAGCTTCAATGAAGCGTTATGCGGTTTATACGCTGCGGGCGTTGGCGCCGAAGAAGCAACCGCTCCTGCCTTGCCGGTTCAAGCCGTATCAATTCAGTCGGTAACGCCATCCTCGGGCAAACCTGTGGCTACCATGACCGGATCGGTTGTGGTTACCGGCGCCGGGCTGGGATTGCCCGGTCGAGGCCGAAAAGTCTTCGATGACCAGAATATCATGCGTCTCATGAATGGCGAGATGATGATCGAACCGCTCGACGATGATGTCCGTCAGGAGATGCTTGAAAAACGGGTAACCCGCCTGGTGAAGAGTGAAGCCGGAGCGGTCATGGAAGAGATCACCGATGTGGAACAGACCTTGAAGCTCAGCGGTCAACGTGGTGATTTTGACCTGGTCAACGATTTCGGGCTCAGCGAAGAACGAGTTGGCAGCCTGGATATCTCCACTCAACTGGCTATCGCCGCCGGGATCGACGCCCTGCGGGATGCCGGAATTCCACTGGTGATGAATTACCGGAAAACCAGCAAGGGGACTCTCCTGCCAGACCGGCTCAAATTGCCGGAATCACTGCAGGATGAGACCGGAATAGTATTTTGTTCCGCTTTCCCGGGTTGAATCGGATCGTGGAAGAATCTGAACAGTTTACCCAACACCAATCCCTGACCCGCCAATTGGAAGAAGTGAAATCCATCCGCGATCTGATCCTGCAATTGAATCCGTCCGGTCAGACCGAACTGCTCAATGACCTGGATCGGCGAACATTGACGTTGGAAGGGACCCTGAACCAGCTTGATTATCACTTTGACAGGCGGTATATCTTCCGTATCCTGTCGATGGGACATTCCCAATTCGCGGAATACATCGGTGCGCGGGGACCGGTCACCCATGTGAATGCAGCCTGCGCCACCACCACGCATGGGGTGGCTATTGCCGAGGATTTGATCCGCTCCGGTAGATGCCGGCGGGTGATCGTGATCTCCGGTGATGATGTCACCAATCCGACCCTGGTTCCTTGGATCGGGACGAGCCTGTTCGCCAGCGGAGCCGCCACTACTGAAGGCAATGTCCGCATGGCAGCCCTTCCATTTGACCGTCGCCGGAATGGGATGATCATGGGGATGGGTGCGGCAGCGCTGGTCATCGAGAGCGAAGACGCCGCCCGCGAAAGAGGCGTGCGTGCGATCTGCGAAATTCTTTCCTCCCAGATCGCCAATAGCGCCTTCCATGGCACCCGAATTGATATCGCTCATGTGAGTGATGTGATGGATCGCCTGGTTGGTGTGGCGGAAGAGCGTTTTGGGCTTGATCGCAGCGAAGCAGCCTCCAAGATGGTGTTCATCTCCCATGAGACCTATACACCGGCTCGGGGAGGCAGCGCATCTGCAGAGATTCACGCCTTACGCAACACGTTCCGTCAGAATGCCGACCAGGTTGTCATTGCCAATACCAAAGGTTTCACCGGCCATGCCATGGGCGTTGGTATTGAGGATGTGATCGCGGTCAAATCGCTGGAGATGAGCATGGTTCCGCCCATCGCGCACGTCCAGGAAGGATTTGAACCTGATCCCGAGCTGGGGAATCTCAATCTATCGAAGGGTGGAAAATACCCCATCGAATATGCGCTGCGGTTGGGCGCCGGATTTGGATCGCAGATCGCGATGACCTTATATCGCAAAACTCCAGGCGAAGGCATCCGCATCCAACGGGATCGCTATCAAAGCTGGTTGGATAGAGTGACCGGGTATAACTCGACCGCGTTGGAAGTGGTTCAACGGACCCTGCGGGTCAGCAACCAGGGAGTGCCGCAACAAACTCCCGCTCCTTCGAATTGGAGATATGGCGAACTACCCGGTGCGTGGGCACAGGAAGCGCCGACCGTTCGCGACCTTGAGTTCGTCAATCAGCGAGCAGAAGAACCGCGACCAGAACCGGCGGTTGTCGCGGCTCCGGCTGCGATAGCCCAGGCCAGTGACTCAGTTGTCAGCGACGGTGAAGTGAAGGATTATGTCCTATCCGTTGTCAGCGAAAAGACCGGTTACCCGGTGGAAATGCTCGATCTGGACCTGGATCTGGAAGCAGACCTGGGCGTGGATACCGTGAAACAGGCGGAGCTGTTCGCCACCATCCGGACCCATTACGGCATTCCCCGCAAGGAAGACCTGAGATTATCTGAATACAACACACTAATGAAGGTGATCAGTTTTGTCACCTCGAACCAGGCGGGGAGTGCGGAACCCGGAAAGAGCCAAACGCCAGTCGTGGATGTAACCTGTCCACAAGCCATCGTTGTTGAGACCCAGGAAGTCCAACCGGTTGACGCCCAAGTAGCGGATGGAGCGGATGATAGCATCAAGGCTTATGTCCTCTCCGCCGTAAGTGAAAAGACCGGATATCCGGCCGAAATGCTGGATATGGAATTGGACCTCGAAGCGGATCTGGGGATCGATACGGTCAAACAGGCGGAATTATTCGCCACGATCCGAACCCACTACGGAATCCCGCGGCGGGAAGATCTGCGCCTGTCTGATTACAACACCCTGCAAAAAGTGGTTTCGTTTGTTCGGGAGGGATTGGTTGCTCAACAGGCTGCGCAAGCACCTGCGAAGGAGATGCCAGCCGTCCCAGCCACGGATGCTCCCGAAGTTGAGGAGACACCAGAGGTCCAAATAAGGCGGCGCGTTCCGGTTCCGGTACTGCGTCCCCGGCTGGACCTGTGCCAGCCCACCGGCGTGACCCTGGATAAGCAAAGCCAGGTTCTCGTGATCGCTTCTCCCAGTAAACTGACCGACAGCCTGGTCAAACAACTGACCAAGTTACAGGTAGCCGTGCGAACATGCGCACCCTCTGAAGTGCTGACCAGCATGGATACATTCGAGAAAGAACAACCTGTCGATGGTATCTTCTTCTTGAGCGATGACACGGATGACCGTGCTGCGAAGGGAAGTGCTGCCGATGGAATCGAGCCGCTATTCCACGCGGTCAAAACGCTGCCGTCTTTGAAATTCCTTATCGCGGCTACTCAGATGGGCGGTTTCTTCGGTTTTGCCGGAGAATGTGACCACCCGCTGGATGGACTGGTCTCTGGTTTTGTCAAAGCCATGGCCAGTGAGCGTCCTCAATTGTTTGCGAAAGTGGTGGACCTGGATCACAAATCCTCACCGAAAGTTCATGCGGAACGGTTGATCGGAGAAACCCTGTTTGACCCCGGCATGATCGAGATCGGTATGGATGGCCAGCTTCGTTTCGGCATTTCCCTCAAAGAAGTCGATAATGATGGCACGTCGGACCCTTTGAAAGAGGGCAGCACTTTTGTGATCAGCGGCGGGACTGCTGGTATTGTTGCACCCATCGTGATGGATCTGGCGAAGGCAACCCGGGGAACCTTCCATCTGCTGGGTCGGACTCCCATGCTTGAGGCGAGCGATCCGCACTTGAAGTTATTGCGCGAAAATATGGACGCGCTCCGGAAAGAGATCGCCGAATTGATCAACAAATCCGGGCAGAAGGCAACTCCGGTCCTGATCGAACAGCAGATCAGCTCACTACAAAAATCAGCCGGAATGGCCGACCTGATCGATCAGGTGCGGGTTGCCGGCGGTAACGCCATCTATCACGTCTGTGATGCAACCTCGTCGACCGATGTCAAACGGACGCTGGATGCAATCATGGATACCTCCAAACGAATCGATGTGTTCATCCACGCGGCGGGTATGGATAAAAGCCGCAAAGTGGAATCGAAGTCGGTGGAAGAATTCCGACAGGTGATCTCGGCAAAGGTGGATAGTTTCCAAATCTTATTGGATGAGATGACCCAACGCGATCTGGCCCCAGGCAAAGTGATGACCTTCTCCTCTGTGGCAGGCAGGTTTGGCAACAGCGGGCAAACCGATTATTCGGCAGCCAATGATGCGCTCAACAAGTATATGCTTCACCTTTCAGCCCGTTTCCCGCAGACCAATTGGATCTCCATCGATTGGGGAGCCTGGTCTGAAGTGGGCATGGCGAGCAGAGGGAACATCCCAACCTTGATGTCGATGGCCGGGATCGAAATGATGCCGCCTTCCCAGGCAGCGCCGTTGGTCCGACGGGAATTGGAATCCGGTTTCTCCGGGGAAGTGCTTCTGGCTGGATCGCTTGGTCTAATGGAATCTGCGAGACTGGCGCAATCGGGCGTGGATATCGCGAAAGCCGATTTAGCCCTACGGGAAGGCACGCCCATCCATACCATGCTCAGCCACCTGACTGCCTATAACAATGACGGCATGATCCACCTTGAAGCGGACCTGGATCCCAAAGATCATCCGTTCCTGAAAGATCATGCGCTCAACGGTGTGCCCGTTCTGCCCGGTGTGATGGGGATAGAAGGCTTCGCAGTGGCGGCAAAACATGTCGCATCGGTCTTGGCCGTCTCCAGAGGCAAATTTAATGTGACTTCGTTGGAAGATATCCATTTCCATGCGCCGTTTAAGTTTTACCGCAATCAACCCCGCCATATCACCTGGAAAGCCAGTTGTGAGCGGGAGGCAAGCGGACTGGTTGTCTACGTCAATCTGGAATCAGAGTTGGAGTTCCGCAGCCGACAACCGGAAAAAGTGTTGCACTTTTCCGGCAGAGTGTTGATCACAGAGGAAAAGGCAATCCAACGCGCGGCAGGAACGCCGCCGGAGTGGCTGGAGAAAGAGGGCATCAGTTCGGATGATATCTACAAACTCTATTTCCACGGACCATCCTTCCAGGTGTTGGATAGCGCGCAAAGATCGGGCGATGTCGTTCTTGGCAAGTTGCGAGCGAATCTACTACCGATCGGCAATGGAAGCCAGTCGACGATCAGCACTCCGATTTTGGTGGAGCTTTGTTTCCAGACGGCTGGTCTCTGGGAGGCCGGGTCGACCGGAATTATGGCCTTACCCCATTCGATCGAAAGTCTGACGCTCTTCCGCCAGGAAGGCCAACTGGGCGAGATCTACGCGGAAGTGAGACCCATCGAAGAGGGTGATCATCTTAGCTTTGATGCGCGGGTCGTGGATTTGGACGGAAATGTCTACCTGGAACTGAAAAATTATCGAACCGCCGCGCTGCCATACTCCGCAGAAAAATCGCTGGTGGAACCCCTGCAGGTTTTGTTGAACTAAGAAAAATCACAACCGGGTTGGGATGTGTTTCATCCCAACCCGGATTGGAACCTCTTGATACCCATCTATTGGATGACCGCACCCATCGCAACTTTGCTCCAGGGAGGAGAGCAGGAGCTGGCACACAGGTACCTGTCTCCGGAGGAACAACTGGCGTATGGTAAATTGGCCATTGAAAAACGCCGGCGTGATTGGCTGGCGGGCAGGATTGCGGTCAAATCTCTTTATGCCGCGGTCGAACAGCCGGGCGGGGATCTGGCGACTTGGTCTGTTGAACGGGAAGTATCAGGCGCACCCTATCTCACCCAAAACGGATCAAGGTGCATCGGGGTCGTCACGATCAGCCATAGCCAGGGGGTGGTGGCGGTGGGTTACACGTCCGAAAATCTGCGCATAGGCATTGATATCGAAGAGGTATCGCCTCGCGATCCGGCGTTCCTGACGGATTACTTTACCGAACGGAACAGGCGTGGATATTAACCGGCGGAACCGGAAACCCGGATTTGCGATCAACCCTCCTGTGGAGCGCCAAGGAGAGCATTCTTAAATGCATCTCAAGCGGACTGGCTATGGATCCATTACGGGTGGAGATCACAGCCGCTAAAGCGCAGCCTCTATCTGATAAATGGGAAAGACTTACTGGCATGAGCCGGGAAACAGACGCTGTTCGATCCTGGCAGGTTCACTGGTCAGAGCGGTCTAACTCAGTCCTGACAGTGAGCGCACCCATGGATGCAGATATTCGACTGCAGGAAGTCCAGTATCCCGGCAACCATTAAGCTGGTTTGTATCTGGCCAAATCTGCGGGTATGATCACACCGGCGTTTTCCAGTGAGCGGACCCGGTACAAATAAGCGGCGCCCTGAAGGATCTCCCTGGCGACAGTCACAACCTTGCGTTCAGAGATCTTCTCCAGACTCGTTCCCTTCACCCAGTCGTTGAAAGCGCCCATCGCGGGTCCGCACCAGATTTGATAATCCATCTCACGACCGGCTTCACCCTTATTCGACCAGCGGGAAGACAATCCCAAATACCAGCGGAACACGAGCGCCATTTTATCTTTTGGATTCTGGTTGGCGCGTTCGATCTGGCGGGGATCGCGTTGATTAAAGAATAGTTCACAGCTTTGCCACACGTCCTCGAACGTCGTCTTGAATACAGTCTTCTCCAGCTTTTCGCGTTCCGTGACCGGTATACTTTCCAGCGATTCATACCTGGAATACAGTTCATATAATTTTTGGGCGCGCATGGCGAACATCGTGCCCCGTTTCAAGACCTGCACTTTGACGCCCATCTCGAACATATCGCTGGCGGGAGCCATGGTCACATCGGTCATCTCCGCCTGGGCCAGCAGGCTGCGGGTATGGTCGGACGCGCCGCTTTCCACACAAGCCTGGTTAATCGAGCCAGTGGTGATATAGGCGGCGCCCATCATGAACGCGGCCAGTGCGGAAGCGGGAGTTGCAATCCCTCCCGCGGCGCCGATCCGGACGGGGGTGCGCTCCGGGTGTAATGCCTGGATCTCGTCCCGCAGGTTGAGGATGGCCGGGAACGCGGAAACCAGGGGACGGTTATCGGTATGCCCGCCCGAATCCGCTTCGACGGTGATATCGTCAGCCATGGCGATCTCGCGTGAAAGGTCTGCCTGTTCCCGGGTGATCTTGCCTTCCTCTAATAAATGTTGAACCACTTCCTGGGAGGCTGGTTCGAGAAATCGCTTCGCGACTTCCTTACGTGACACTTTGGCGATCACATGATGATCACTGGCAATGGAGCCATCCGATTGCCGGTGTAGGCCGGACAGCCGGTACCATACCAGGTTCGGTGTCAGCGCGATATACGCGGATGCTTCAATCACCGGGACCTGGTAGCGGAGGAATAATTCGACCGCTTTCTGTTCCAGAGCGGGTTCGTTCGGACTGTTCAGCAGGTTGAAGGCGTACGGTTTGTTCCCCAGGCTGGTCTGAATCGTCTGGATCGCCTGTTCAATTCGATCCGGTAATAATCCGCCTGATCCGAAAGAACCCATCAATCCGGCCATACCCAGCGAGATGATCATCTCTTCCGATGAGATGCCATTGGCCATCGCCCCGGCGTAATAGGAGTATCGAGTGTGATATGTATCTTGAAAAGATCGACTGCCCAGGGTATGAATGGTCAGCGGCGGCAGATAGGCGACCAACTCCTGATTACCGGGAGTGAGGCTGACCGTGTATTCTTGCGAACTGTCCCGGTTGACCCAGATCGGCTGGTCTGAAGGGGTGAGCGCCAAAAGGTATTGCTCGGCAGAAGAAAAGGTAATGCCGGGGGTGTTTATTTGCGAACCGGTTTTTTCATCTTGAACCGGTGACAGGCTATTGCCCTGACTTTGATTAAAATCTGGCTTCATCGTTTGGACCTCTGGTGTTGAATATATCTAAGATAACCCGCGATGAAACCATCAGATGCGTTCACGATGGGTGCATGATCTCCGCCTCCACGCTGACCGGAACCGGCAATCTGAGCGATTGGGCAGTATGGCAGCCTCTTTCCGCATGTTGAATGAGGATTTGAATGGCTTCGTCCGCCGAAGGGCTGACCACTTTCAACTTGTAAACCACCTGTTGAAAAGCTGCCCCGGGACCGGGCAGGTTGTATTTTTCCGCGTCATCAAATTGGGCGCGCAGGTCGACATTGACATCCCAAAGCTCCACCTGATAGAGAGGTGCAAACTGCACCATCTGGGAGAGCAGTCAGAACGCGGCGCCAATGAGGAAAAACTCCAGCGGGCTGGCCGCCTTGTCATCGCCTCCCCGGTCGGCAGGTTCATCGCATTCGAAATGAAATCGCCCTATCCGGCCTTCCAGGTAAGCATTCTCAACCAGTCTGGCGGTCGCCCTGAGTGTGACCGGATGGTTGCCGGCTTTCTGCCGTAACTCGTATCCTCGATCAAACGCTTTTTGTAAACGGTCCAGATCAATTCGATTGTGGGGGGTGTCCATTGGATATTCTCCTATTTGGTACCAGTGTAGGCTCTTGAGACCATCATTCCCTCTCAAATGTGGGAGACATTTCCATCCTGAAGAATAAATTCTAAGATTGAATTTATTCTCATTTTCAGATCATCGACTCGGCAACATCGGTGTTGTATAATTTGAGTCCCGGAAAATTCACCGGAGTAAGGCAAGTACAAAAATCTGCGTGCCGGCCGATAAGAACATCCTACTATATTTGACAGGAATAAATCGCCATTAGTATTGCGATAGCCACACAACATGAAGTCACAACAAACCGCATCACAAAGCATGAATACCAGCAATACACTATATCAGAAGGCGATTTTTCAAATCGTTGGGATTGCATTTCTGATCGCTATTGGTATTCTATCGGTTTTCTATATACTCACCAACCAGATCATCCGATCGGAAGAACAACAAACCAAAACTGCTCTGATTTAACTGGTAACCATTGCTAAATCTTCGCTTGATCCGGTATTGACCAGAGTACAGGATGGAACGATCACGATCGATCAGGGGCAGATGGATGCTCGTGCGATTGTGCGCCGAATGGTGTATCAGGATTTATACGGCGCGAATTATATTTTTATGAGTGCTTATGACGGGAGAATGCTGGTTCAACCATTTTCTCCTGAATTGGAAGGCAGTGACCAGAGCAAACTACAAGACATTCACGGGAAATATATCATCCAATCGCTGATCAAAGCAGCGCAGTTGAATCCGGGCGGTAGTTTTGTGGATTATTATTATCCACCGCCAAATTCAACGGATCCCGAACAGAAAATCTCTTATGTCGTAGGTCTGCCGGATATCAATGCGTATATTGGAGCAGGCATTTACCCATCCCAGGCATACCGACAGCAACAATCACTCATGTTTCTACTGGGGGCCATCTCCCTGGCCCTGTTAGGACTACTCGCCGCTCTGACCGTCCAGACGATCAGGAAAGTCAAACAGACGAGCGACTCGATCATTAAACAAAAATTCGCCGAGCAAAACCTGACGAGCGTCTTCAATTCCACCCATGATGCCATTCTGGTGCATGATCAATCCGGAAAAATTGTGGCGGTCAACTCAGCGATGCTGAAAATGTACAACCTGTCTGCGCGGGATGTGGATGGTTTGATGGTGAGTGACATCAGCGCGCCCACCGGTGAACAACGCTATGTCATTGAAGATATCTGGTCCAGGGTGGTGTCAGGGGAAGACTTGCTCTTCGAGTGGATTTCCATTCGACCATACGATCAAACTCGCTTGAATGTGGAAGTATCGTTGAGCAGGATCGTATGGAATGACAGCCCATTCATCCTGGCAGTCGTTCGGGATATTACGGATCGGATCAAAATCCAGGCTGACTTGCAGAAAAATGAGTGGCTGTTGGAACACGCTCAATCTCTGTCGCATATCGGGCATTTTTATTACGAATTGTCCAGCAGGCAATTGACCTGGTCCAAGGAGCTATTCCGCATTTATGGTTTGGAGCCGCAGTCGGTGCCACCATCAGACATTTCGTTCCCAAATTTGACCTTCGATAATGGCAGGGGAGATAATGGACAGTTCCAGGCGGGGAAGGCCCTGCAGGAAGAGAAAATTGCCACCGATTATCAAATTGTCAGGCCAGATGGAGAAGTGAGAGACCTTATCCTGGTCATGGATCATGTCCGTAATCAGGAAAATGAAGTTATCGCCTATGCCGGCGCAGTGCAGGATGTGACAGAAAGACGTAAAGTCGCCAATTCACTGCGAACGACGACTCTGAATTTGGAAACCGTGTTGGAGAATATTCCTTTTGAGATCTGGGGTTTCGATCTCGAAGGGAAATGCACGCTCCAGAATCGGACCGCTCTGGAGTTGTGGGGTTCGCTCTTAGGAAAACAGGTTGATGAGGCAGGTATCGGAGGGGATTTAAAAAACGATTGGGCTGATACCAATCAAAGAGTATTATCCGGACACGGTATTGAGAAATTAAAAACACGGGTGATTGATGGCAATGTGCAGCATATTCACTCGATCGTCTCACCAATCATCGATTCTGGATCAGGTGATCGGTGGGTTGGGTGTGAATATTGATATCACAGATCAGGTCGAAGCGACCCTCCGTGCCCAACGAGCCCTGGAGAAGAATAATATTGGCCGTCAGATCGACCAACTCATCCTCAAACACCATGATCTTTCTTCCATTATGCAATTTTTCGTCGAGAAAGCAGTTACCAGCCTGGAGGTGGATGCGGCCGCCGTGCTCATTCATGAGCCAGGGAGCGCTGAGATGAAGGTGATCGCCGCCGTCGGATTGGGCGATGATCCGATCAATTGTCCGATTGAGCGAGATCAAAAATCTCTTTGCTGGCAAGTGGTTGATTTGAAACAACCCCTCACGCTGACAAATACGGATGGTCTTCCTCCGCAAGCATTTTGCGAATTTATCAAGGCAAGCACCTTCACATTTTATTCCGGCTGGCCAATATTCTCAAATCAGGAGATTGTGGGAGTCCTCGAGTTATTTAGTAACCAGGATGTACAGGCCGATGATGAATGGATGAGTTTCCTGCATTTGCTGGTCGGTCAAGCAGCCATCGCGTTTGAAAACACCAGGCTATTTTCGGACCTGGCTTTGAAAAACATCGAATTGTCTTCCGCGTATGATGCAACCATCGAAGGTTGGTCTAAAGCGTTGGAACTCAAGGATAAAGAGACCAAAGGCCATAGCGACCGGGTAATGGATCTGGCCTGCAAACTGGCAGTCCATATTGGATTCCCCGAATCGCAGATGATTCACTTCCGTCGGGGAGTGTTCCTGCATGACATCGGGAAAATGGGTGTTCCGGATCAGATTCTATTAAAGGGTGAAGCTCTGACGCCCACGGAGTGGAAAGTGATGCGACAGCACCCGGTGTCTGCATACAATCTGCTTGATCAGATCGATTATCTCAAACCCTCTCTGGATATCCCCTATTGCCATCATGAGCGCTGGGATGGCAGCGGGTATCCACGCCAGCTTAAAGGAGAAGAGATCCCGCTGGCCGCCCGGGTCTTCTCGGTGGTGGATGTCTGGGACGCCCTGGTATCGGACCGCCCATATCGACAGGGATGGTCACATGAGGAGGCCAGAAAGTATATTCGAAAAAACTCGGGCATCCTCTTTGACCCAGCGATCGTTGATTCATTCTTCGAATTGCTCGACGCTTAGGCAGATTTCTGATTATTGACTCTGTCGGTGAACTGATATATACTGGTTGGCAGACAAGTATATATCAGTTTTCTGACTATACATGACCCCAAATTCCCAGCCTCTTTACTCTCAGATCATTGATTCCATCGTTCAATCCATCGAACGAGGGGAATATCTGCCCGGGCAGCAATTGCCGACCCAGCGGGAGATGTGTGAGTCGTATCACACCAGCCTGATGACCCTGCGTAAAGTCCTGGATGAATTGCTCCGGCAGGGATTGATCCGATCCGTTCCGGGGAAGGGGATTTATGTCAATGCCGGGAAAAAAGAATCTGATTATGGTTCGCTGGTAGGGTTTGAAAGCCAGGTCGCCAGGCTGGGGATGGTTCCATTAACGAAAACATTGGAAGCGAAACTCATCTCCGCCACGACCGTCATCGCGCAGATCCTGCGTATTGAACCTGGGGCTAAAGTGGTTTATCTCCGACGGTTACGGTATGCGGATGGCAAGCCATTTTCGCTTTACCAGGTGTATGTGCCCCATTTCCTCTGTCCGGGGATCTTGGACAAAGGACTGTCGGAAAAATCGTTATTCACCACCCTCCGACAGGAATACGGGCTACGCCTGGTTGGCAGCCGCAATATGGTCTCGGCTATCTTACCTGATGAGGAAGCCATCCGTTTGCTGGAATTGGACGAGCCGGTGGCGTTGCTTTTGCGTGAACAGGTCACCTATCTCGAGACGGGTGAGATCATTGAATATAGCGTAAATCAAACCCGGGGCGACATCTATTGCGTCCGCTATGACGAAGGTCAGATTTTTCAAGATCATTAATGCTGCTTCAAGATGATATTGGTTCAAAGGAGGTGTTTATTCCAAACAATACCTAAGTATCGGCGGTAATTTCAAACATCATTTGGAGAGGAAACGAGAATGAACATCAAGAAATGGCTTTACTTCGTAATTGTTGTTGTGTTGACCTTCGGCGCTGTAAGCTGCGCGCCGGCAGTCCCAGTAGAACCGGTGGCTCCAGTTGCCCCGGCAGCCCCAGTTGAACCGGCGGCTCCAGCAGCCCCTGTAGAACCGGCGCCCGCCGAAGTGACCACCCTTAAAGTCTGGGATAACTTTACCCGCCCGGCTGAAATGGCCATTATGGAGGAACTGATTGCCCGCTTTGAGGCGGACCATCCCAATGTAAAAATCGTTCGTGAAGCCAAGACCATGGATGACCTCAAAGCCACCGAAGCCCTTGCCTTGAAAAGCGATGAGAGCCCGGATGTGGCCATGATCAACCAGGGTGAATCGGATATGGGCGCCTTTGTGAAAGCCGGTTTGCTGGTTCCCATGAACGCGTACGCGGAACAATATGGCTGGTTCGAGAAATTCCCCCAGAGCCTGGTTCGTTTGAATAGCTGGACCGAAGACGGCGCCAAGATGGGCGAGGGTGACTTCTACGGAATACCATTGGCGGCTGAATTGATCGGTGTGTATTACCGCAAAGATCTCTTCCAGAAGTACAACATTGCCGTTCCTACCACCTTCGCTGAATTTGAAGCAGCGATAGAGACCCTCAAGACCAATAATGAAACCCCAATCATCTTCGGTAACCTGGATGGCTGGCCGGCGATCCACACCTACAGCGAACTGCAGAACGTGATGCAGGGCAGCCGTGAATGGTACGATGAGTTCATGTTCAATACCGGCAAGGTCACGTTCGATACCCCCGAGAACTTGAAAGCAGCCGTAACCTTGAAGAATTGGGCAGACAGCGGCGTCTTCATGAAAGACTTCTCGGGCGTCGGCTATGATGATTCCTGGCAGCTCTTCTCCGCTGGTCAGGGCGCCATGCTTCTCACTGGTTCCTGGTTGAGTGGTGATCTGGCAGCCAGCCCGCATATCGCCAATATCGGATTCTTCGTTCTTCCTCCTGAAGAAAAAGATGGATACAAGTTGACAGTCGGTGGGACCGGATTTGCCTTCGGTATCAGCGCGAAATCGAAGAATCCAGACCTGGCTTCGGAATATATCAACTACCTGTATTCCGAAGAAGTGGCTCAGGCTATGTTGGAAAATGGATTCCTGCCCGTCTATCCAGCAGACGCCAGCGCTTTGCCTGACGGTCTCCTGAAGGATATTGTGAATGGATGGGTTTCGTTGAATGAGAATAACGCGGTGGGTTACTACATGGACTGGGTCACCCCCACCATGTACGACACCATCACAGGATCGTTGCAAGAACTCATGGGCGGCAATATCACACCCGAAGAATTCATAGCAAAAGTAAACGCGGATTATGTAAAAAACCTGGAAGCAAAGGGTATTAAAGTAATCAGCATTTGACGATGGCAGGCAGATCCATCTGATGGGTTTGCCTGCCATTTCCAACCCTGGAACCCGATCCATGATCTCAAAAGCCGCCTTCGAAAAACGAACACACCGGCGATTTCGCTTATCGCCATACCTGTATGTCCTTCCGGCGTTCGCTTTCTATGCCATTTTTATTTTGATTCCAATTATCCAGACTTTTCGAATCAGCTTTTTCGATTGGACAGGTTTCAGCGCGGAGAAATATATCGGCCTTGCTAACTTTCGCGAATTGTTCCAGGATCAGGTATTTCTGACCGCCCTGGTCAATAACCTTCAGTTCATCCTCTTTTTTACCCTGTTGCCGATCAGTATTGCCCTGGCATTGACGGCACTGCTATCACGGCGCGGATTGTGGGGCCGGAATCTCTTCCGGGTCAGTTTCTTCTTGAGCTATGTCATGCCGATGGTGGTGGTGGGCGTGGTATGGAGGTGGATCTATAACCCGGTCTTCGGGCCGCTCAATGCGACCATGAAAGCGATTGGACTGGAAGCGCTTACCCGTCCCTGGCTGGGTGATTTCGCCCTGGCTTTGCCTGCCGTTGGGATCATCGCCACCTGGGTTCAATATGGTTACTGTCTGACCCTTTTCATGGCGGGTGTCCAGCGAATCGATGAATCACTCTATGATGCGGCCAAAGTTGATGGGGCCAATGATTTACAGCAACTGATCCATGTGACCATGCCTGGAATTCGGGCAGAGATATCCGTCGCGCTGGTAACCACCTTTATCGCGGCGCTGCGAATCTTCGACCTGGTGTTTGTAACTACGCGAGGCGGTCCCGGCTCGGAGACCATTGTCACCAGCCTGTGGTTGTATACCAACGCCTTTCAGATCAACCGGGTCGGTTACGCGGCTTCCATCGCCGTCATTCAAACCATTCTGATCTTGGTCATCTCCTATTTCCTCATAAACAGACCCGGCAAGAGCCAGGACGGTGAGTAATATGACATCGCGAGATTCCCGCTCAGGTCGTTCACTTTCATTGGATCAAAACCGGTTCCTGGATTTACTGGGAAAATCGGTAATCTACCTGGTGCTTATATTATTTCTCCTGTCAACCGTGGTTCCATTTTTATCGATCGCCCTGGCTGGATTCAAAACACCGGCTGAGTTGATCCAGGGCGCATTCACGCTGCCGGCCCAATTCCGTTTTGAGAATTATGTGAGCGCCTGGAAGGAAGCCCATTTCGATTGGTACTTCCGCAACAGTCTGATCGTGGCAATACCTGTGGTGGTGATCTCTGCCATCCTCTCGACCATGGCAGGTTATGCATTCGCTCTGATGAAATTTGATCTCAGCAAGATCCTTTTTGGCCTATTCCTACTGGGCATCATGGTCCCGCAGGAAGCCTACATCATCCCCCTCTATTATCTGCTGGTGGATATGGGATTGAACGACACCTACCTGGCCATGATCCTGCCGCAGATCGCGATGAGCGTCTGTTTTGGATCCTTCTGGATGAGGGGATTCTTCGCGGCATTGCCGCGCGACCTGATTGACGCAGCAAAGGTAGATGGAGCCAATTCTTGGCTGGTGCTCTGGCGTGTGCTGGTGCCCAACGCCTGGGTCGCGATCTCAACCATGGGTGTGTTGTTCTTCATCTGGACATGGAATGATTTCCTGATCGCGCTGGTGAATACCTCCTCCGACACTCTGCGGACATTACCCCTGGGATTGGCGTTCTTTCAGGGAAGGTATACATCCAATGTGCCCTTCATATCGGCTGGGGCCACGATCGTATCCCTGCCAACCATTCTGGTCTATCTGATCTTCCAAAGGCAATTTACCCGTGGTGTGACCGCTGGAACTGTCCACGGAGTTTAATCTTATTATGAGGGTTGTATGAAACTTACTTTAATTGGTGGCGCAGGGATTCGAGCTCCTCTTGTGATTTAATCCGCGCTCAAACGGGCGGAAAAGATTCATGTGGATGAGATCTGCTTGATGGATACGGATGCGGATCAGCTCGAGATCATCAGCAAGATCTGCCAGATGACGGTCAAACAGGCCGGCAGCCCGGTCCGATTAACCCATACCACCGATCCGAGAGAAGCGTTGGATGGCGCCGATTATGTCATCACGACCATCCGGGCGGGGAAAGAAATGGGCCGGGTGCTGGATGAACGGATAGCGCTGTCTCATCATATTCTCGGCCAGGAGACAACCGGTCCGGGTGGGTTTGCCATGGCGATGCGAAGCATCCCTGCCATCCTCGGTTATGCCAAGTTGATGGATCAGATCTGTCCGAAAGCCTGGATGTTTAATTTCACCAATCCGGCCGGTCTGGTGACACAGGCGTTACGGGATAGCGGATTTGAACGGATCGTGGGTATTTGTGACGGCGCGAATGGGGCACAACACTCCGCGGCGCGTTATCTGAAAGTCCCTGCCGATCAGATCCGATGTGAAGTGTTTGGATTGAATCATCTCTCCTGGTCACGCAGCATCCAGGTGAACAAGGAAGAAAAACTGCCCGCGCTCCTGGCTGATGAAGCTTTTCTCCTGAGCAGTGACATGAAGGTATTTGAACCAGCCCTGGTAAATGAGGTGGGCTTATGGATGAATGAATACCTCTTTTATTATCATTACGCCGATCGGGCGGTTTCCAGTATCCTGGCGGAAGAACGCACTCGCGGTGAGGAAGTCTTAGTTCTCAACAAGACCCTGATGGATATGTTGACTGAACTTGACCCCGATAGATATCCGGAAGAGGTGGCGAAGGTCTATTGGAGATATAACGAGCGGCGCGGGGCAACCTATATGAATTATGCCCGCCCGGATGCCCCGAGCATCGAGGAAGCTGATCACCAATCCTTCAAGGGGCAGGAAGATGACGCGGCCAGTGAGGGATATGCGGGTGTGGCGTTGGGAATCGTGGAGGCATTTGAATTTGGGGAGGCTGTCCACATTGCCGTAAATGTCCCCAATCAGGGAGCGATCGATTGTATGCGTCCGACGGATGTTGTGGAGATCAGTTGTGATGTGGATCGCAGCGGCATCCATCCGATCAAGATCGGCCAGGTTGCAGAACAACAGGAATTACTGATGCGGAACGTGAAGCAATACGAGCGATTGGCCGTACAAGCCATCCTGACAAGGTCAAGACGGAAGGCGTACCTGGCGTTGATGGCACATCCGCTGGTGTTGTCTTATTCCCTCTCCAGAACACTGGTGGACGAATATCTCGAGGCGCACAAAGAATTTGTTGGCGAGTGGAATTAATCGATGATCAATGAAACAATTAAACACTATGATATTGTCGTAGCCGGATCGTACTTTTGTGACATGGTATTTACCGGTCTTCCAGAAATGCCGCGAACAGGAGCGGATATCTACGCCCGTAATTTTCAGATGGTTCCTGGCGGAACTTATTACATTGTCCAAATTCTGCACCGCTTTGGTTTGAATGTGGGCTGGCTCAGTGATTTTGGCGATGATTTCTTCAGTCAGTATGTGTTAGCCGAAGCCGAAAAGGCAGGTATAGATACAGGTCTTTGCCGGCGTTATGATGAGCCCCGGCGTTTTGTGGCAGCCAGCTTTTCCTTTGAGCATGATCGGGGATTTGTCAGTTTTGAAGATGCGCCATACAAAAAGAGCAGTTTTGAGGAATTATCCTCGTTAGATTTCGACTGCTACCTATCACCCGGTATGGATGACTGGCAAAGTGTGGAAATGATCAATCGTCTTCCACGACGCAAAGATTTCACCCTTTTCATGGATTGTCAGCATACAAAATTGACTTTGGAAACGCCCGGTTTGACCACAGTGTTGCAGGGCGTGGATATCTTCGCGCCCAACGAAGGGGAAGCGCTTGCTTTCACCGGAGAGGTTGACGTCTTTCGGGCGTTGGATCGGCTGGCGGAGATCGCCCCTGCTGTGGTGATCAAACGGGGAGGAAAGGGCGCCATTGCCCGCCGCGGCAGGGAGACCTGGAAGGTTCCAGCCATTCAAGTGGAAGTGAAGGATACGACTGGAGCTGGCGACAGCTTCAACGCCGGATTCCTGTACGCCCATTTGAATGATTTAAGCATGGAAGACTGTCTCCGCTATGGCAATATCACCGGTGGATTATCAGTCATGAATGCAGGTCCCATGCAATGTGTGGATATTAATTCGGTCCATGAGATGGCTAAGAATTACGATAAGCACTCAACCTAACAATTGCGAAAAACCACAAAGACCAAATGCTTATCCGATTCTACGCATTTGGTTTTTGAATGTAATGGATTTAAGATTTGGATTTGACGATTGGATTACATTATTAGCCTGACAACGATTAGTAATTGTGTCCTATAATCCATTTATCTTATAGAATGGTTTCTGTTCATTATGATCGACCAGTTGAGTATTCCTTTCTTTGTTTCAGTATGTCTCTCCTTCCTATCGGTTTTCATACTTATCCTTGTTATGGGGATATTGGTTGATGCCATAATCACTCACTCAGAAAACTCATCCATTCTCTTGGATGGTTTCATCTTTCTACTTGCATTATTCCAACTTGGCGTAACACCAATATTAATCCTCCGGCAGCGATTCGTTTTCGCATTGATTGGGTTTGCAATACTCATTGGTTTGGTAATTCTTTTATTTATTAAACTTAAGCTAATAGCAGACTCGTGACGTTTTTCGCGGTTAAACCCGTTACCCGGAAAATAAAACCTTTCAAGCGACAATAATAATTGCCATTCTTCTTATCGGAATACAGGCAGTTGCCCTGTCTGTATTGAATTTCCAAAATGCGGATGATTCCTTCTATGTAAGTCTAGTGAATGCAAGTATAGATTCGCCTTCCGTTTATCATTTTGATCCATCCACTGGAGATCCGCGATTCCAGCTTATGGGGCAGTATCGATACGAATCCTGGGAGTTGCTTCTGGCAGTTCTGTCAAAAATAAGCCAAATCCATCCAACGGTACTCGTTCATTCGGTCCTACCTTTTTTTCTGGTTTTGTTATCATATCTCTCTTATTTCAGACTATTAGGACATTTCGTCGATCGGAAGTACTTGCCAATCGGCATGATATTTCTATCGATGTTTCATATATTTGGAGCTTATTCTGAACAATCTCAAGGTGTTTTCTTACTTACCCGGATATGGCAGGGAAAATCTCTCCTGTTGCATCTTCTACTTCCATATTTCATTTCACTTCTCTTGGATTCGATGAAGAGTAACCACTGGTCGCTTTTGATCCGTTTAGTAGCTGTCTGCCTGGCTGGAATAGCCTTGAATCCAATCGCGGTATATATTCTTGCTATCCCTTTGGTAAGCTTTGTATTCATGAATTTCATCCTGCACCAACCATTTCGGAAAAAAAATCTTCTACCATTGTTGAGTCTATTGGTTTTGATTGGGTATGGTATTGCCATCAAAATTGGGATTCAGGATAGCGAAGTATACGCACAAGGTGTTTCAGGGCAAGTTTTCGATCCAATCCATAAATGGATCGAATTTATGGGTACGGCACCGCTGTTATTCCTCGGTTATATTGGTATCATGGTTTACACTGTTAATGAAGAAAGACAATAATACCCGAGTAGTTTTCGTTTATTATCCAATTCTTTTACTTGCCACCGTTTTGAATCCCCTCCTCGGAGAAGCGGTCGCACAAAACCTCACCAGTTATTTAACATCTTATCGACTATTCTGGCTACTGCCAATCCTCTTAGGTTATGTTGTTATTCTTGTCGATGTTTATAACAAATATCCCCTTATCACTGGATTATTAAGTATACTTGTCTCCTCTCTGTTGGTTTTGAATGGATCCTCAGTATATTCAAATCTTAAACAATTCATTCCCGAAAATCTTTACAAACTACCTGCATCTCATTTAGCGCTCGCGAGGTATTTAGAAACCACTTATCCCACACCAGAACGGATTATGGCATCAGAAGAAGTATCGACATCAATTAGGCAAATTTCTTCTAATGTAATGTTTTTCTGGTCTAGGACAGATTATCTTCAAGATTTTTTGCTCCGGAAGGACAGGCGAAGAGATTTTAATCGCCGTTTAATCTTGAAAAAATACTTTATGGAAATCCCGACTACTCGCCAGCCTTGATCAGGAAAGAGGCAAACGCATTTGATATTTCGGCAATCGTCATTCTCACGTCTGATCTGGATCTTATGGAAAAATTGCGAGCTGCTGGATTTGTCGAGGAAAACCGAATAGATGAGTATTCAATTTATCGGGTGAACTCCGTAAATCGAGTGATAGCCCGCTCAGGTTGCAAAAAAGGAGTTTCCTTCTTGACAAGCCTGTGACCAACGGGTAAAATTCCTGCACCCTGTAATTAGGGGCCTGTAGCGCAGTTGGGAGCGCGCTTCAATCGCACTGAAGAGGTCGAGGGTTCGAATCCCTCCAGGTCCACTGCAAGTGCATTGAAGATAGGTTCAGAGGGCCCATAGCGCAGTTGGGAGCGCGTCTCAATGGCATTGAGAAGGTCGCGAGTTCGAATCTCGCTGGGTCCACTAAAAGCGCATGGCAAGAGTAGTAGGTTATCCGGTAGAGAGGTGAATGCGGTGGTGGAAGTTCACCCGGCACACCGGAGTGCCCAAAAACTGAACTCGCTTGTCCGCTCTCGATGAAGAGCAGCTTTTCCGGTGAACAGAGTAACCGGCAACGGGTATGCCCGTTACAGCTTCCTGAGAGGTCAGCATGGTCTGGCAACCAGGGTGGTACCGCGGACTCACCTCCGTCCCTGATTGGGCGGTGGTGTTTTGTTTAATGGGTAAGAGGACCGGGTATGGATGTCCACACGGCAGAGGAGAGAATATGATGAATGACGATCAGCCTAATTTTTACAATCCATCTGAAATTGAACCACGCTGGCAGAAAAAGTGGGAAGCCGATGGGATCTATCGCTCGGATATCGACCCCAACCGTCCAAAGCACTACGCGCTCACCATGCTGCCGTATCCATCCGGCGATCTCCATATAGGCCATTGGTACTCGATGATCCCTCCAGACACTCGCGCCCGTTTCATGCGGATGCGTGGGTTTAATGTCCTCTTCCCGATGGGTTTTGATGCATTCGGTTTGCCTGCGGAGAACGCAGCGATCAAACGGAATGTCCACCCAAAGAAATGGACGTACGCCAATATCGATCGAATGCGGATCCAATTACGCAGCATGGGTTCGATGTTCGATTGGCGGAGAGAAGCTGTCTCCTGCGATCCGGAATACTATCGCTGGACGCAATGGTTCTTCCTGCAGTTCTTCAAGAACGACCTGGCTTATCGAAAGATGTCACCTGTGGATTGGTGTCCCAATTGCAATACGACACTGGCGAGAGAGCAGGTTTGGGGCGATGACCGTCATTGCGAGCGCTGTGGAACGCCGGTCACCAAGAAAAACTTGGATCAATGGTTCTTCCGCACGACCAAATTCGCGGATGACCTGCTCGATTTCTCCCGAATTGATTGGCCTGACAAGGTGAAAACCCTGGAAACCAACTGGATCGGGCGGTCTGAAGGCGCCTCCGTTCATTTCGCCACAGAGAGCGGAGAAGATATCGAAGTATTTACCACCCGTCCCGATACCTTATGGGGCGTCACCTTCATGGTTTTGGCGCCGGAACACCCGCTGGTTTCGAAAATCACCACCCCTGAACAAAAGCCATTGGTCGACGCTTACATCCAACAAACCATCCGCCAGACGGATGTTCAGCGGGAAGCAGCCGATAAGGAAAAGTCAGGCGTCTTCACGGGTGGATATGCCATCAACCCGGTCAATGGGGAGCGGGTACCCATTTGGATCGCCGATTATGTGTTGGTCACCTATGGAACTGGCGCGATCATGGCAGTTCCTGCTCACGATCAACGTGATTTTGAGTTTGCCAGACAATTCAGTCTGCCAATAAAAGTGGTGATCCAACCCGATGGAGAAGAACCTGTCCGGGAAGCAGAGATGGAGCATGCGATTCCGGCGAGTGGTAAGATGGTCAATTCAGGCATCCTCTCCGGCACACCGGCTGATGAGGCGGTTGCGAAAGCGATCGAATTTGTTGAAAAATCAGGCGTAGGCAAAGGTGCTACCAATTATCGCCTGCGCGACTGGCTGATCTCACGGCAGCGCTATTGGGGTGCCCCCATCCCCATCATCTTCTGCGACCAATGCGGTGCGGTGCCTGTCCCTGAAGATCAACTGCCAATTGTATTACCGGATGATGTGGAGTGGAAACCGACCGGCGAGAGCCCTCTGAAACTACACCCCACCTGGAAAAAGGTTACCTGCCCCAACTGCGGCGGTGACGCTACTCGCGAAACGGATACCATGGATACCTTTATGTGCTCGTCCTGGTATCACCTCCGCTATCTGTCTCCTAAATTCGATCAGGGGCCATTCGATCCGAAGGAATACGACCTACTGGATGCCGGTGGATACCTATACCGGAGGGATCGAGCATGCCAACATGCACCTGATCTATACTCGTTTCTTCCATAAAGCATTGCATTCGCTGGGGATTGTCCCAACAGCTGAACCCATGATGCAATTACGAAATCAGGGCATGGTACTGGGGGAAGACTCTGAGAAGATGAGCAAAAGCCGCGGCAACGTAGTTGCGCCGGATGACCTCGTTCGCCAATATGGAGCCGATACTGTCCGCGCGTATCTGATCTTCTTCACCCGTTGGGAGATGGGTGGACCCTGGTCCAGCACCGGCATCGAGGGGACTGCACGTTGGCTGCGAAGGGTCTGGGCGATTTTCAATGAGCAAGCGGTTTCCATAAAACCGACTCCCGATGTGCTCAAACAAATTCGCCGGAAGCTGCATCAAACCTTAAAATCCATTACGAATGATTTCGAAAAATTCGAATTCAATACGATAATCTCCTCTCTGATGGAGCTGATGAATGAGATGTATAAAGCGCATCAAAACGGCGCCGGAAATTCTCCCGTATGGAAGGAAGTGCTCGAGATCTATACCCTGATGTTGGCACCGATCTGCCCGCACATTGCAGAAGAGCTCTGGGCAAAGTTGGGGAAACCTTATTCCGTGCATACCCAATCCTGGCCCAAAGTGGACGAAGCGGTGACGGTGGAAGATGAAATCACACTCATAATTCAGGTGAATGGAAAGCTCCGTGATCGAATTACCGTTCCGGCCGATATCTCCCGCGAGGATGCCCAGGCCGCAGCTCTTGCCAGCGAAGCAGTACTGAAGGTTTTGGAAGGAAAAGCGCCCCGCCAGGTGGTTGTCGTCCCGGGTCGTTTAGTGAATATTGTCCTATAGTATAATGACCGGATAAGGCTGGCCAGCCTCATAGAATTAGGGCAGCTTTCATTGAAAGCTGCCTTCTTGATTATCATGAAAAAACTCAATCCCCTCAAATTACCGATCACACCCATCCTCGCGGCGATGATTCCAGTCGCTTTCCTGGCTGCCGAAAATATCGATCAAATCGACCGCTTTGACATCTCCAGATCGGTTTTGGTGACATTTCTTCTGGGTTGCCTGGTTTAATCATCATGCGGATCATGACCAAATCGTGGACAATAGCTTCTCTTCTGGGGGGAGTGTATCTGCTCTTGTTCTTTTCGTACGGCCACGCATATCAATGGCTGGAAGCAAGAAAACTGTTTCTGGGTCACCACAGCATCCTCCTCCCGCTATTTCTGGTCATCGGCGGATTATTACCTGGTTCATCCTTCGCTCGAAGGATGGGGCCGAGCGATTGCAGGTTCCGCTGAATGTGATCCTGTTGGTGCTGTTCCTATTTTCAGCACTCCCGGCCGGTTACCGATTGATCCAGTACGAGATGGAATTGCGAGGGAATTGGAAGTCTACTGTGAACGTCCAGGATGGGCTTCCAGATGTTTATTTCATCATCCTGGACGCATATGCCCGGAATGATGTATTGAAAGAGAAATTTGGATTTGATAATGCAAATTTCACCGGACATTTGAAAGACCTGGGTTTTACCGTCATTCCTTGTTCCCAGAGTAACTATCAGATCACAATGATCTCAATCTTATCCACGCTTTCGATGGATTATTTATCAGATATACCTACTGACAGGACCACTCAAAGTTGGAATTCTGATATCACGATCGAACGGGATAAGATCATCCATAATCCAGTCCGGACAAGACTTGAAGAATTGGGATATTCCACCGTGTCTTTTGAATCAGCTTATCCCTGGTCTGAAACACCGGATGTGGATCATTACTATAAAGTAGATCTAAACCAAAAATATACCGTCTTAAATAAATTCGAGACGATCCTCTTAAATTCTTCGATGGGAGTCATCTTTTCCGAATTCAGCAGGCGATTTGCGCCTTCAGGTACATCAGAGCCTATCGACCCAAATACATTTGATGAATCCGCCGAATTTTATTACCTGGTTCACCGGAATACCCTGGATAAGCTCGACTTCGATCAGCCAATTACCAGGCCCCAAATATGTGTATGCCCATTTGGGCGCACCACACGAGCCATACGTATTGGCAAAAGATGGATCGTTTGCCCTGGATTCAAAACAATCTGGCGATCCTTACATCAACCAGTTGACCTATGTGAATCAAAAGAATTACCCGGATCGTTGAGACGATCTTACGGGAGTCAGAAATCCCCCCGATCATTGTTCTCGAGTCAGACCATGGTATTGATCCGAAGGATAAGGATACCCGGTTGAAGAATCTGATGGCATTTTATGCGCCGGATGAACTAACCAGCCGGTTGTATCCGACCATGACGCCCATCAATAGTTTTCCTTTGGTGCTCAACTATCTCGATGGGGGAACGCGTCCCCTGTTACCTGACTATAGTTTCTTCTCACCCGATATGGGAAATGTTGATTTTGAGCTGATCCCCAATACCTGTCAATAGTTAAGGAAATTCCTGAGGAGGATGGCATGAGGTTCTCGGAAATCAATTGGATGGACGTTGAGAAATATCTGAAGCAGGATGACAGGATCATGGTGGTGTTAGGCGCCACCGAGCAGCATGGCTACCTGAGCCTCTTGACAGACACCCGGATTCCCATGGCGCTGGCCGATGCCGCTTCCCAACAGACCGGGGTCTTGATCGGTCCTGAATTGAACTACGGGGTCTGTCCGTATTTTATGACCTATCCTGGAACGCTCAGCTTGCGGAGCGAAACGCTCCTGATGGTGGTGGAAGATATCATATCAGCGCTCTATCAGCATGGTTTCAGGCGAATTCTTGTCCTCAACGGCCATGGTGGAAATGAGATCGCCAGGGAAAAATTGGTCGAGATCTCCAATAAGTATGAAGACCTGCGCATCATCTGGTATGCCTGGTGGCTGTCGAATAGTGTCCTGGCTCTAGCCACCAAAGTATCAGCTTTCACCGGATCATGCCAGTTGGATGGAAGCATTCCCATTCACCAGGGTAACGGAATTGCCAACCAACGAAAAAGCTCCGGTTTCCTACGTCGGTCTCTTGAACGCGATTCAGACCCGAAAGATCCACGGTGATGGGATGTTGGGTACCACATACAGCGCTGATGACGCCATCATGGAAGAACTTTTCCAAATCTGCCTGGCCGATGTCCTCTATTTTCTGTCATTTCCGGAATTACCTGTTTAATCCGATCACCATATTCGCAGACCTAAATTTCCCTATCACAACAACAGCGAAAAGCAACCGCTTTTCGCTATTTTAATGAAAACACTAGATTACCGTTGTATGATTGGGATGAAATGGAATATTTCTTGCATATTATTTCTGATATAGCCATTTCCGCCAGAAAGGAGAACGCGAATATGGATTCAATCAATGCTCAAGGAAAATCGACCAGAATAATTCTGCTCATCAGTGCACTGATCCTGGTTGCAGGGATGATCTTACCCCAATCCAATGCCTTTGCGTCTGATATCACTGCCCCGGCTTATGGAGGTGAAGAAATTGGCACGGGGGGTACGGATGTCCTGACCAGTCAATACCTTCGTTTGAAGAAGCAATACAACCGCGAAGAGAAGGAAGTAAAACCTCTCGAGGCAGGCCTGCAAAAATTGCTGAATAATTATAAGACGCTCTATAACCAGGGTAACAACAAATGGGCTGAGATGCGGGTCTATTTCTACGATTATTTTAGCGCGTATTACGCAGCAAAAACCCATCGTGAGGAGGGTAAGCTACTCCTTGCGAACCATTATGGTTTCAGCAGTTCGGGAAAGATCACGAACCGGCCGATGGCGAAATACACCCTCGTGCGGTTAAGAGGAACTGTGTTGCTTCTTTCCGCCCGAATCGATGAATGCCATCAGATCCTTCGGGAAGGCAAACAGTTCATGAAACTAAGCAAGCCTAAAGATAAATAATCGACCACGGAGCGTTCATGATTGCAAAAAAGCAGATCATCAAGACGGATAAAGCACCAGCAGCGATCGGACCTTACTCGCAAGCCATTCGTGCCGGTCATGTACTGTATACGTCCGGACAGCTCGGGCTGGTTCCTTCGACCGGAATGTTGGCGGATGGTGGAGTGGAGGCGGAAACCCGCCAGGCATTGACCAACTTGCACTCGATCCTGGTCAGCGCAGGGACCGATATGGCCAGCGTGCTGAAAACGACCGTCTTTCTCCGAGATATTCGTGATTTCGCCCAAATGAATTCCATCTACTCGGAGTTTTTTACCAGCGCTCCTCCAGCCCGTTCCGCTATTCAGGTGGCAGCCTTACCCAAAGGGGCAGCCGTTGAGATTGAAGCGGTCGCACTGATTTGCCACACATCACCGGATTGAGTCATTCCAAATGTAAAACAGAGAGCCAGCGTATTGCTGGCTCTTTGAGCTTCAATGCGGTTAATATTGCGAGATGGTAAAATTAGTGGTCAATTGAATAGGACCTCATGCATGATTTAGCCTGGACCGAATGAAAATCGTATCCATCATCATCCCCTGTTACAACGAAGAAAAGACCATCACCCAATTACTGGATGGCCTTCGAATGCAACTATATCCCGTCAACGAGATGGAAGTGGTCATTGCGGATGGTCTCTCTGAAGATGGTACGCGGCAAAAGATCGAAGAATTCAAGCGAGATCACCCTGATCTCGCGATCACCGTGGTGGACAACCCTATCCGATCCATTCCTTCAGGCCTGAACACTGCCATCAAAGCCTCTTCGGGTGAATTCCTCATACGATTGGACGCTCACTCCATCCCAAAACCGGATTACGTCAGTCGTTGTATCGAAGCGCTCCGAAATAATCTCGCCGAGAATGTGGGCGGGGTTTGGAATGTTCAGCCCGGCAACTCCTCGTGGATCGCTAAATCAATTGCCGCGGCAGGCTCGCACCCATTGGGTGTGGGTGATGCCGGTTACCGCTATGCAACCGAGTCCGCATACGTGGATACAGTTCCATTCGGCGCTTATCGGCGGGATTTGCTTGAGAGAGTTGGTTATTACGATGAATTGTTATTGACCAATGAAGATTACGAGTTGAATGTGCGGATCAGGCTGTCAGGTGGCAGGATATTGTTGGATCCTTCCATCCAGAGTGCCTATTTCGCGAGGGCAAACCTGTCTTCGTTGGCGCGGCAATATGCACGATACGGGTACTGGAAAGCCCAGATGCTGCGAAAATACCCAAAAACCATCCGCTGGCGTCAGGCGCTCCCTCCGTTATTCGTTCTAGGCATCCTGCTGATGTTGATTCTGAGTCCGATCTCCGCACTTATTCGGTACATGCTCCTCATCATCCTGTTACTTTACTTTGGTATACTATTCCTTACCTCAATCAGGATTGCCTTACAAAAAAAGAATGGGGCATTTATAATGGGAATACCTCTGGCTGTCTCGGTGATGCATTTCTGCTGGGGTGGTGGTTTCCTCTATAATCTAATAAATCCAAAACGGATCCACTGAATCAGACAACAGAGACTGGATGAAATCAAAAAACGCGCGTACCACCCTTTGGGGTCTTCGGCCCAACGAACGTATCACACTCTTAATTCTCGGCGATCTTTTGGCCGGGATTTTGGCGTTATTCGCGGCGTTGTATTTTTGGTCCACTGGCGATGAGTGGCTGCAATTCTCCTGGAAGTTTTTACAGACCCGTCCGGATTTCTGGTTTTTTCTCCTACCCCTTTTCTGGTCCATTCTGCTTGTGGAAATCTATGATGTCCATCGGGCATCCCGATGGAAGGATACGCTGAGGGGCGTCTTGCTGGCAGCCATCATCTGTCTGACCCTCTACCTCATCATTTACTTCACTTCCACCCCGAAATCTCTTCCCCGAAGGGGAATCGCGGCGTTCATTTCCGCAGCCATTGTCCTTACCCTGTTCTGGCGGCTGATTTACATCCGGATATTCACGGCCCAGCCATTTATCCGTAGAGTGCTGATCATCGGTGCAGGGATCTCCGGTTTGACACTGGTCAATATGATCAAAAAACTGAACCCCCCGCCGTTTGAAATTGTCGGATGGGTGGATGACGATTTGCATAAGATCAATTCAGAGATCCTGGGTTACAGGGTATTCGGGGGAAACGAGTGTATTCTCCCGCTCATTGACGAAGAGAGCATTTCAGATATTATTATTGCCATTTCTGGCGAAATGAATGGAATGATGTTCCAATCCATCCTGGACGCTCAGGAACGCGGTGTGGTGGTTACAACCATGCCTGCCATCTATGAAGAACTCTTCAACCGGGTTCCGATTTTCCATCTGGAATCCGATTGGGTACTGCGTGCATTCGGAGAACAGGCACGGATCAATGGCTTTTATGAGTTGGCGAAACGCACGTTAGATATCCTTGGTGGAATCATCGGGGTCGCCTTCCTCATCCTCATCTTCCCGTTCGTGGCGTTAGGGATTCTGATCGACAACGGCCGGCCCATCTTCTACCGCCAGCAAAGACTGGGAAAGGGCGGTCAACCGTACAACATCATCAAATTCAGGACGATGGTTGTGGAATCGGAGAAGGATGGCAAGCCACGGTTTGCCCAGGAACATGATTCAAGGGTCACTCGGATTGGACGATTTCTCCGGAAGAGCCACCTGGATGAGATTCCGCAATTCATCAATGTGATGCTGGGGCAAATGAGTCTGGTCGGTCCACGACCTGAAAGACCCGGCATGGTTCAAGAGTTGCAGAAGAGCATTCCTTTTTATCGGGCGAGATTACTGGTCAAACCGGGTATCAGTGGCTGGGCGCAGGTCAATTTTGGCTACGCAGGTACGGTGGAAGATACCGCAACAAAATTGGAATACGATCTGTATTATATTCGCCGTCGAAATGTGCTTTTGGATATCCTTATCATCCTTCGCACAATGGGTTCGGCGGTAGGACTCAGAGGTCAATAAATGAAAGCACTCGTTACAGGAGGCGCAGGATTTATCGGCGCCCATGTTGTCGAAGCGTTGGTCAGTCGGGGAGATAATGTCAGAATATTGGATAATCTTTCCACGGGCAATCGGACCAATCTGCGTTCTGTGGATGGGAAATATGAATGGATCCAGGGCGATATTCGCAACACTGCCGATGTGAAAAGAGCACTGGAGGGCGGCGTCGATGTGGTCTTCCATTTGGCGGCTCACATCTCAGTAGCAGAATTGATGGTGGATCCGGCGCTTTGTCTGGATATCAATATTACCGGTACGAATGTCCTCCTGCAGGAAGCTGCCAGGATGGGCGTCGGGAAGGTGGTGATCTCGTCCAGCGCCGCTGTGTATGGGGACCAACCAGTTCTTCCCATACCTGAGACTGTCCCGTTGTATCCCCTTTCACCCTACGGAGTATCCAAGCAGGTGGATGAGATTCTGGGTGGATTGTATACCCGATCTTTCAATCTTCCGGTGGTCAGTCTTCGTTATTTCAATATCTATGGTCCCCGGCAAGACCCAAATTCGCCCTATGCGGCGGCCATCCCGATATTTATGCAGAAATTGCTCTCAGGTGAGCGGCTTGCCATCCATGGGGATGGGAACTCAGACCAGAGATTTTATCTACGTCAGCGATATCGCCCAGGCAAATATCATGGCGGCTGAAAGCAGCGAAGCTGACGGTCAGATCATTAATATATGCAGCGGTGATCCGGTATCCATCAGGGACCTCGTTCGCACCTTGAGGCAGCTCATCCCTGGCTCATCAGAACCGGTATACCTGCCTCCCCGTTCTGGAGATATTTATCAATCTTATGGAGATCCGAATCTGGCAAAGAAATTGCTTTCTTTTCGGGTAAAGACGTCTTTGTCGGATGGTCTGGCAAAGACACTGGAATGGATGCGAAGTTGAAGACCAAACCAAATATCCGCAACCGGTTCGTACTCCTGGGCGATTTGATCCTGATCGTGGCAGTCGTGCTGGGAAGTTACGCCTTGCGACTGGAACTGACCCGGATCTTTCCATTCTATATGCCATCCTTGCTCTGGATGGTTGGACTATCCCTGGTCATCAAACCCCTTATTTACTATGAATTTGGCCTGTACCGCCGCCTGTGGGTTTATGCGAGCGTGCAGGAATTGAAATTGATCGCAGCAGCGGTGACTTCCGCCTCGATCATCGTGGCCGTCACGATGATCAGTCTGTTCAGTCTGGGGCTATTCCGGGGATTCCCCCGCTCCGTGCTGGCCATTGATTGGCTGGCCTCCATACTGGCGGTTGGTGGTTTACGGTTCATCTTCCGGCTGTTGGCGGAAAATAAAGGAAGCTCGAACCTCTCACAATTGGTCTCGTCCGCAAAGCGGGTGTTGATCGTCGGTGCGGGGGATGCAGGCGCGCTGGTAGTTCGGGAAATGCAGAAAAATCCCCAGATCAACCTCATCCCTGTCGGCTACCTGGATGATGCGAAGGAAAAACAAAACAACCAGATTTATGGAGTTCCTGTAGTAGGTTCCTTGAATGATCTGGCGAAGACACTGGATAATCGCCAGGTGGATGAAGTCATCATTGCGATCCCATCGGCTCCCGGCAGGGTGGTTCGACTGGTGGCGGATGTTTGTCGCTTGAAGGCAATCCCTTTCCGAACCATGCCCGGGATCTATGAGCTCATTGGCGGGCGGGTAAGTGTCAACCGCCTGCGGGATGTGGATATCACCGACCTCCTGCGACGCGACCTGACCCGCATCAACGATGAATTGGTGGGCGCCTCCATCAGTGGAAAAACCGTCCTGGTGACCGGGGCGGGAGGTTCGATCGGCAGTGAACTATGCCGGCAAATTGCGCGCTGGGGTCCGGCGTCATTAATTCTGCTCGGACATGGTGAGAATTCCATCTTTGAAGCATTGATTGAGCTACGCGAGGATTACCCGTCCCTGCCAATTCGTCCGGTGATTGCCGATATTCGGGATTTCCCGCGATTAATGGATGTGTTTTCAAATCACCGGCCTGAGATCGTTTTTCACGCGGCAGCCCACAAGCATGTCCCATTAATGGAAGTGAATGTCAACGAAGCGGTGACCAATAATATCCTCGGGACGCGCAATGTGGTCAATGTCTGCAACCAAACGGACGTCAAACGATTGGTGATGATCTCGACGGATAAAGCCATCCGTCCCGTGAATGTAATGGGCGCAACCAAGCGAATGGCTGAAATGATTGTGTTGGATACCGCCCGTAGGACTGGAAAAGCCTTCAGCGTCGTACGTTTTGGCAATGTCCTCGGAAGCCGCGGCAGTGTGGTTCCTCTATTCAAAAGGCAGATCGCACGCGGTGGACCGGTCACCGTCACCCATCCGGAGATGAAACGCTATTTTATGACCATTCCGGAAGCAGTTCACCTGGTGTTGCAGGCATCCGTCATGGGCGACAACGCAGAAGTTTTTGTCCTGAATATGGGGCAGCAAGTACGGATCCTGGATCTCGCCGAAGATTTGATCCGCCTGTCTGGTCTGCAACCCGGGAAGGATATCGAAATTGTCTTCACCGGTATCCGTCCGGGTGAAAAACTGGCGGAAGACCTCTGGGATGAAGGACACACCTTCGTCAGGACGCAGCACCCGGATATCTACCGCCTGGACGCACAGGATAATCTGAGTGGAGATTCCCTCCGTCAGAGTGTGGACGAAATGATTCGGCTTTCGCAGGAAGGGGATTCCACATCGGTAGTCTCCCTGATGGATGAATTGATCCCCGGATCATCAGTTCGCAGCACACCTCCGCCCGAAATTACAGCCGTCGATTAATATGCAATTATCCAAAGAAGAATGGGATGGGTATTTAAAGGCTTACCCTGACGCGCATCTATTACAGATGAGTGAATGGGGCGAGCTCAAATCTCATTTTGGCTGGACACCACTGCGCATAGGCAATCAGTCTGCCGGGGCGCAGATCCTTTTCCGCGCACTTCCGTTTGGATATTCCATCGCTTACATCCCAAAGGGACCGCTGGGACAACCTGATGCAACCTTTTGGGATGAAATCGACCAGGCTTGCCGCGCTCATAAGGCGATATTCCTCAAGGTGGAACCGGATCGGTGGGAAGCTGATCCTGACTCGACAGGCATTTCCCTAGATCCAATTTTTTTCGCTGCCGCTCCGATTCAGCCCATCCAGACGGTGGTGTTGGATCTGACCGGTGGAGAAGAAGCGGTCCTCACGCGAATGAAACAGAAGACGCGATACAACATTCACCTGGCGGAGAAAAAAGAGGTTGAGGTTCAACCCTGGCGTGATTTCGGGCGATTTGGCCAGATGATGAATACGACCTCCCAACGGGATGGCTTTGGCGTGCATCAATCCGATTATTACCGATTGGCTTATGAACATTTCGCGCAGAAGGATGCGTGTGAATTGTTTTGCGCTCAATTCCAGGGGATTCCTCTGGCAGCCGTGATGGTTTTTCGCCAGGGTAGACGCGCCTGGTATTTCTACGGTGCATCATCCAATGAGGAACGAAATCGGATGCCGGCGTACCTGGTCCAATGGCAGGCTATCCGCTGGGCTATCGCAAATGGCTGCGCGGAATACGATCTGTGGGGGATTCCTGACGCCCCGGAACAGGAACTGGAAGACCAATTTACCCAACGCGCGGATGGATTGTGGGGAGTGTACCGGTTCAAGCGTGGTTTTGGTGGTGAGATCAAACGCACCACCGGCGCGTTTGACAGGGTCTATTCAAAACCCATGTATTCTCTCTATCGCTGGTATCTACGGATCAGAAATCGAACCGGAGCAATGGAATGACTGTCCGCATGGAGGAACTTTCCAACCCGACCAACGCAGACTGGAGCTCAATCATCCAGGATTTGCCGGGTGCTCATATCCTACAAAGTGGACAGTGGGCTGACATAAAACGGGCCAATCAATGGATTCCCCAATATTTGGTCTGGAAAGCATCGGAAGGGAATATCCTGGCTGCCGCCTGCCTCCACCTAAAGACCATCCCGATCATCAGCCGTATTTCGAAAGCCTGCCTGCTGTACGCCCCCCGAGGTCCGATCTTGGACTGGACGAACCAGGAATTGGTAAGACAGGTTTTTGATGATCTTGAGCGGTACGCCACCCAACAAGGCGCTTTCTTCTTGAAAATTGATCCAGATGTACCCATTGCCTGGGGTGTGGACGCGGTAATCAATCCGGTTGGAGCGGCGGTCAAAAACCATCTCTCCACTCGAAAGTGGATATACTCTCAGGATCAACTGCAATTCCGAAATACCATTCTGGTTGATCTGACCCTGCCGATGGATGCCTTGCTGGAACGGATGAAACAAAAAACCCGTTATAACATTCGCCTGGCAGAACGCAAGGGGGTTACGATTCGCATAGGCGTTTCAGCAGACTTGCTGGATTTGTTCCGTATGTATGCGGAGACTGCCGATCGGGATGGATTTATTATCCGCACTCGGGAATACTACCTGGATGTCTGGCAACGATTGATGATGGATGACATGGCAATGCCATTGATCGCGGAAGTTCAAGGAGAACCCATTGCCGCCCTCATCCTGTTCCGGTTCGCCAAACGCGCTTATTATTTCTACGGCATGTCCACAGGAAAATTCAGGGATTGGATGCCGAATCACCTGCTTCAATGGCACGCCATCCAATATGCCAAATCCCACGGCTGTGATGTGTACGACTTTTGGGGTGCGCCGGATAAGCTGGATAAATCGGATCCGATGTATGGCGTGTTCAAATTCAAAGATGGATTCAATGGCAGGCTGGTACACGGACTGGGCGCATGGGACTACCTTGCACGCCCGGGCTGGTACCGCTTTTATACGAAAACCATGCCCTTCATTCTCGACTGGATGCGCAGAGTCGCACGCAAACGGGTGAAGAAGGAAGCACAGGCATGAATATTCCCCGTATCCGGATTGCACATCTACCCACGCCCCTGGAGCCTTTGCCCGGCTTATCCGCATTCCTCGGCGGCCCTTCGATTACCGTGAAAAGGGATGATCTGACCGGGGTTGGGTTTGGCGGGAATAAGATCCGCAAGCTGGAATTGCTGCTCGCGGAAGCCCAGGCGAATGGCGCGGAGATGCTGATCACCACCGGCGCGGTCCAATCCAATCATTGCCGGCAGACAGCCGCTGTCGCTGCCAAATTCGGCCTGGCATGCACCCTGGTATTGGCGGGGGATGAGCCGTCGATTGCGTCAGGAAACTACGCATTGGACCTGCTCTTTGGAGCGAATATCGTCTGGACCCGGCGGGATGTGCGGGATGCAACCCTCAAACAGGTTTTCGAGGATGCCTGGCAGGATGGAAAACGGCCGTTCCTCATTCCGTATGGGGGATCAAGTCCCACGGGTGCTGCCGCTTATACATTGGCAATGCAGGAATTGAATCAACAGGGTATGGATCCGGATTGGATCGTCTTTGCCAGTTCGTCCGGTGGGACGCAGGCTGGCATGGTGGTCGGTGCCAAATTGACCGGTTACTCAGGCAAAATTCTGGGTATCAGCGTGGATGAACCTGCCGGAGCTTTGCAGGAAAAAGTGGTCGAATTGGCAAATGACCTGTGTGAAAGACAAAATCTGCCATACTCGTTCACAAAGGATGAGATCCTGGTGAATGATGATTTTGCCAACCCCGGATATGGTGTGTTTACGGAGGTCGAAAAAGAAGCCATCCATTTGTTCGCGCGGAAAGCTGCGATCTTACTGGACCCAGTCTACACGGGACGGGCAGCGGGCGGGTTGATCGACCTGATCCGAAAAGGGGTCATTCAACGGAACGAGTCGGTCCTCTTCTGGCACACAGGTGGATTACCGGCTCTCTTCGCGGAGCCTTACATCAATCAATTGTTCTGATTCTCTGAATGATCTACTTTAAGGAAGAGCAGGTGACCAGGCGGGTTGGAAATCGAATTTTCCGTCCGTGGTCAATCGTTTCACAACCTCTCCCGTAACTGACATGAGATAAATATCATGGTTACTGCCATCTGGCCAGCTTTCAAATACCAGCCAGTTCCCATCCGGCGAAATATCCTGATCATTCGCAGGGGATGGAATAGGATGGTCGTTAAGGGGGAGGGTATATTCCTCTGCAGAGCCGGTTAGATCAAATGGTATTCCGACCAGTCGGGGCTCAAACTTATCCCGAGAACTCTGAGTGAAAAAGACAGTTGTTCCATCTGGAGAGATCACCGGGTTGCTGTCAGCTAAAAAGTTGCTGCGGGTTAATGGTTGATTTGTGTTTCCGGAAAATTGGATCAACCATACCTGCTCGGAGTATCGGGTCCTAACAAACACCAGAGACTGATCATCCCAGGACCAATATGGATCCTGTGACGGCTCCTGGTCGTCTATAGCGGCAAGGATGGTTTTCTCCACCAAATCATAAATATAGACCTGAGTGGATCCTTGAATCTCTTTTGTGAAAGCAATGCGTTCGCCATTATTTGACCAGGCGGGATCATAGTTTCCGCCAAATCCTGTATCCAGGGTTTCCATTCGGGTGCCATCCGAATCCATGATCAATAAATTGGATTTTGGATAACGAAACTCCCGTTTGGCACAGGGTGAGATAAAGATAATCCTTTTACCGTCAGGAGACCAATCCGGTTGACAGGCTCCCTCTACCAGGCTTGTAAGCTGAGACTGGTTTTCCCCGCTTGAATCCATGATCCAAATCTGGGTCGTGCCTGTACGGTTGGAGGCGAAAGCGATCTTGCCCGGCGGAGGATTACTCGGAACCGGGGTCAGGTTAAAAGCAGTCTGCGATGGCGTGGGTACCAGATCGATCACGCCTGTTATCGTAGGCTCGACAGAGGTGGATGCGCTCGTCAAAGTTGGTAGCGCGGCAGCTTGTGTGGCAACCACCCGTGTTTCCGTTGGGACGATGCCAGGCTCAGATCCGGTAAGCGGAGTAAGGTCCGGTGAGGTGACCATCTCTGTTGGTTTGTCAGTTCTTGTAATTCCCATCCACGCAGAGGCGTACTGGTTAAAGAGATAAATGGAAAAATAACCCACGACCGCGAGAACGATGATCGTGAATAGGATCTTTGGCAAAGCGGATCGTTTGCGTGCCCGCCTGGCAGGTTCCTGGAAGGCAGGTGGATCACCCGTGACGCCTTCTTCGCTGAATTCAAGCAATTGACGGTTGGCTTCGAGCGGTGGTGGAGTGATGGATATCGGCCGGCTGTCGGCTTTCTCTCCGAGCACTTCCAGAAGCGCCTGTTTCATCTGAGTCCCAGTTTGGAACCTGGCTTCCGGTTTTAACTCCAATGCCTTTTCGATCACCATAGCCAAACGGCGATTTGTTTTTGGCACATAAGTCCGGACAGAGGTTAATTCCTTGAAATCTGTCAGTCGAACGAGACTATCTTCCGGGGGCGTTCCGCAGATCGCGGCATACAACGTCGCACCGAGAGAGTAGATATCAGATCGGGGGTCTGTTCTGGTGCCGCCATATTGTTCCGGAGGTGAATATCCAGGTGTCATGGCGCGCGCGCCTGTGGTTGTCTCCTGAGTTCCCACATGCAATTTCGCCAGTCCAAAATCGACCAGCAATATGTGCCCTTCACTTGTGATGCGAATATTCCCGGGTTTGATATCCCGATGGACAACAGGTGGCTTCCGGGTATGGAGATACGTCAGTGCATCACAAATGGCTGCGCCGATGTGAATCACCTCATTCTCCGGGATCGTTCCAATCCGATCCATGCGATCCCGAAGGTCTTCACCGGTAATGAATTCCATCACCAGGTACTGACCTTGATTGGCGATTTCAAAATGGTCCATTACTTTGGGAAGGTTAGGGTGACGCAGGGAAGCCAGAATGGCCGCCTCCCTCTTGAACTGGCGGGTATATTCGTCTGAGAGGTACAGGTTTTCTTTAACGGCAACCTCGATCATCAGATTGAGGTCCATCGCCTGATAGACGTTACCCATCCCACCCTGTCCGAGCGTGGATAATATGCGATATCGATTGTTCAGAACGAATCCGGATTCGAGGGCCATTGGGATTGATTATAACAAGAGAAGTGTCATAAGGCTTGCCAAAATTGACAAAAATCTGCCTTTCGGTGGAATCAGTTTCCCCTATGCTATAATCCACAAATATGAACCTGGAAATACAATTGACCATCAACCTGGCATTTTATATCTGCCTTCTGTTGATCGTGATCTTCATTTGGGTGGGGATCAGGCGGATACTTCAAGCGCGGAATCTACCGTATTTCCGCAAGCGCAGAGACATGTCTCTGGGTGGATGGAGATTGCTGTTTTCCGCTTTGGTTTTGATCGGCATCACCATTTTCCTCAATAGTTATGCAGAGCCGGTGATCTATTCCTTTTTTGAACCCAGCCCAACAAATACTCGAACTCCGACAACCACATTAACGCCATCCATCACCACTACTCCGACGATCACACTTTCGCCGACGATCACCCTGACACCGCTTGTCTCGAACACACCCACCTCAACATCCACCCCATCCATACCAATGGCGGTGGAAATGAAATTCCTTGGATTGGTCACGCCTAACCCGGCCGCGGTTTTCAGCCCGATCGAATTCGCGCGAAATATTGATTTCGATTTCCAACCGATTGATTCCGACACTACTTTTCGGAACCCGATACAGCATCTGTACGGCTTATTTAGCTTCGATGCGATGCTGGATGGCTCACAATGGTCCGCACTCTGGTATCGGGATGGTGAACTGATCTATTATGAATCTTATCCGTGGAACGGCGGCACGGGTGGATATGGCTACACCGACTGGGCGCCCGATCCCTCTGCATGGTTGCCGGGGGAATATGAAGTTCAGATCTTTAATGGAACTTTCTGGAAGATCTCAGGCCGCTTTACGGTGACGGGCAACGCCCCCACGATTCGTCCCAGCGCAACTCCAACCTTTACACCAACGCTTTCTCCTACCGTCACCCCAACACGGACCCCAACCATCACCCGTACACCCACTCTCACCCGGACCCCGCGTCCGACTGCGACCATAGTCCCCACCCGCACACCCACGTTGACCCGGACTTCCACTTTAACGCGGACTCCCTCTCAAACCCGTCTGCCAACCCTGACCTCAAGTTTGCCCTAGTAAACTGCAAAGTAGATCCAACCTAATGCTGAACGGAAGCCCCAGGGTAGGGTGGATTATTTTGGATTTATATGGATGCCAATCCGGATTTTGAAGCGAATGCTACTGCTATTTGGGCAGCCAGTCTGGCGTTTTGCTTTAATAATGCCAGGTTGGTGATGAAACTCGCCCCGCCTGAGGTGATCTTGACCTGTTCCAATAGGTAGGGCGTCACCGCCGGACCAGATATATTTTTTGCTTTTGCCTGTTCGAGTGCCTTTTCCACAAACGAGTTCCATGATTTCCGGGGAGATATCCACATCCATGGGTGGCGGTTGTGTGATCAGCAAGGCGGATTGAATCCCCATAGATCGCTGGGCTTGAATTATGGCTGCCAATTCGTCAACTGTATCGATCCGGGTGTCGAGATGTAGACCACTGTGTCGGGAGTAGAAAGCCGGGAACTCGTCGGTCTGATACCCGATGACGAGCACCCCGTTGGTTTCAAGGTATTCCAGTGTCGCAGGAAGATCGAGAATCGCTTTCGCGCCGCTGCAGACAACGGCCATGGGAGTTCTACCCAATTCCGGCAGGTCTGCGGATATATCCACCTGATTTCCGCGATGGACTCCCCCGATCCCCCCGGTGGCAAAAACTGATATTCCCGCCATTTGCGCTGCGATCAAGGTTCCGGCAACGGTGGTTCCTCCGGTCAGTTTTTGCGAGACCGCGAGCGGATAATCTCTGCGACTGATCTTTCGTACATGTGGAGCGGAGGCTAATCGATCCAATTCACTGTCAGACAATCCGATATGGATGATGCCATCCAATATGGCAATGGTAGCAGGAGTTGCCCCTTCATCCCGGATGATGCTTTCCATATCACGCGCCAGTCGTAGATTTTCTGGTTTTGGCAATCCATGAGTAATAACGGCTGATTTGAGCGCGACCACCGGCAAGCCAAGGTAGAGAGCCCTGGCTACGTTGGGTAAAACGGAAAACATGGAGGGTAGCGATTCCATCAGATCACCAGGTTCTCGTAAATGGTTTCGATACTAAGATTAGGATTGATCGGACCATATTCCCGCAAGGTCAGAGATGCAGCGGAAACGCCAAGACGGATCCCATCATCAATGGATATGCCATTCAAGTAGGCGTAAATGACCACGCTCGTCAGCGAATCACTCGCTCCGGTCGGATCGACCACATTGGTCAGGATCGACGGGATGTGTCCATTGGTTTCTGCGGAAGCGTAACAAACACCTTTCTCCCCCATCGTTATCAGAGCGGTTTTGACACCCTTGTCCACCAGGCTGCGGGCGGCGAGCATGGTCTGAGACAGATCCAGTGGATCGTCTGGCCAGCCCAGAAGGGCGGCAGCTTCCTGCGCGTTAGGGGTGATCATCTCAATTTGGGACAGGAAGGGGATCAACCGCGCTGCCAGGGTAGTGGAAGCTGGATCAGCGCAAACAGGTACCTTGTACTTGCGAGCCTGTTTCATCACTGCCTTAATCGTTTCCGGGCTCAGGTTGGCATCCAGAAACACCATCCCCGCTATCTGAAACTTTTCACTCTGGCGATTAATGATGGTTGGTGATAATTGATCCACGTTCCGGCGATCTGCCAGGGCAAAGGTGCGTTCGCCATTTGGGCCGAGGATAGCCAGATAAACGCCGGTGTTACATGCGTCGCAGCGGATGCAGCCGGAGATATCGACGCCTTCTTTTCGGAGATGCTCCAGGATATCCATGCCCAGTGCATCTTCTCCAACCGCCGTGATCAGACTGACGGGTTGGCCGAGATGTGCCAGGTTCTCTGCCACATTTCGAGCGATCCCACCATAGAAGATCTGGATCCGCCCGGGTGTGGTTGTTCTCGCCTCAGGGGAGCCGTCGGGAACACCGATCACATCGATTCCTGATGCGCCGATAATGAGAGCCATGTTTTGGGTTGGTTGCGGGATATCCATTTGGTCTCCGTAATTTGATTGTAACGGGAAATATCGAAAAGAAAAGACGGACCAGAGAGAGTGGAATGGTTTAATCGATCCGATTGCACAGTCAAGGAAAAGTAGTGCGTTTCACCAGGACACAAGGGAAGATCATCGTAGCGGAACAGGGTAAAATGAACGGATGGAGAAAAATCGAGAATGAAAGTTGAATTCCATTGCCACACTCGCTGGTCGAAAGACAGTCTTCTGGAACCTGAGAAATTGATAGCCGCCTGCAAGCGGAAAGGGTTGGGCAGGGTCGTCATCACCGACCATAATACGATTCTGGGTGCTCAATTTGCGCAACGGTTGGCGCCAGATTTTGTGATCGTGGGCGAAGAGATCATGACCACAAAAGGCGAATTGTTGGCTTTCTTTGTCGAGCAAGAGATTCCGGCCGGATTATCCCCGGAAGATGCCATCCGCAGGCTTCGTGACCAGGGGGCTTTCATCAGCGTATCCCATCCGTTTGATGAATATCGCAACGGGGCGTGGAATATCCACGACCTCGATGCCATCATCGGGCTGGTGGACGCCATCGAAGTGTTCAATTCACGCTGTCTCAAACAATCCAGCAACGATCTTGCTTTGCTTTATGCGCAACAACATCAAAAACCCGGTACCGCCGGTTCAGATGCCCATGCGGCTGTAGAATTGGGGACAGCGGTGGTCGATCTACCGAATTTCGACTCGGCGGATGGATTGAGGGCGGTGTTGGATCAAGGCAGGGTGATTGGCAGGCTGTCGCCTTTTTGGGTGCATTTTTTCAGTACGTGGGCCAGGTGGCGTAAAAGGGTGAAGCGCACTTGACGGATATCGGGTATACGATAGAATAAGAGGCACGGGGCGGTGGCGGAATAGGCAGACGCAGCAGACTTAAAATCTGCCGGCCGTAAGGCTGTGAGGGTTCGACCCCCTCTCGCCCCACAATTCGGGGGAAATTCAGCGTAGGTTCCTGGCTTTCAATGGTTAACATCATTGTGGATAATGTGCGAAAATTATAACAATTCTATCCTTTTGCTAACCAGCCTAACCTAAAACTAACTTACAGGGAACTATTGACAAACCAATTCACAAGGTTATAATATATATTAATCCAGTATTAATGTGGGGCTAGAACTTTACTATTTCATTCGAACGCCATGATCTGCTGATGTAATTTGGTCGCTTTTCCGGATTTTTTACGGAGACATCTGCAGGGAGCAAATAGCGAAACCGGTCAACAAATGGCTGGTTTTTCTTTTATACGGGGTAAACCAGCTGCTTATTTGCACCAGGGAGGCAGTATATGATGCACAGACGGTTTACCACTATTGCTCAGAAGATCTTATCCATTTTCATGCTCACAGGGTTATTGCTGACCGCTTTTGGTCCGGTGAATATGGTCAATGCAGATTGCGTTACCGTTGGCGATCTTGTGGTCTGCGATGGTTCAGATGACACTGTCAACACAGGCGGTGGAAATGATACTGTTCTTTCTGGCGGCGGTGACGATACCGTCAATACCGATGGTGGTGACAGATGCCATCATTGGTGGAGCCGGGGATGATACACTCACCGGAGGTCCTGGATCTGACTACATCGAAGGAGATGGATCTACTATTCGATTTCGGTGGAACCGATACTCTGGCTGAGACGATGGGGACAGATTATGTTTCCGATACTGAATTTAATAATCCCGCCTTCCCCCAGTGCATTACCACCTGTATCGGAAACGACAGTCTGCACAAGATATTCGGGATCAACCTGTACGAGGTGGACAACAACTACTGTTACTTATACAAGCAGTGGGACAAATACCTATACAAGTTCTTCAACCAATTCTACAGATATTGATTATTATTTATCGAATACAAACCTGGATACTACTTCTGAAAATATTACAACATCATCCAGCGTTACATCGAATTGGACGAATTATTCAGTCGATCAGCAAAATCGATCGTATGGATGCGTTTGGATATTCTGCGGTTGGGTAGACGGTCCGAAAATTACGATCTCAACTGGAACAGGTGTTTCCAATAATCCTGCGAGTACCTCTACTCTTACATCCAATGGAAGCACAATTGACACCCTAAGCCGAATTGATCATGCCACACTGACTGGTAATGCCCGCAATAATATCATCGATGGTTCCGCCTTTACCATGGGCGGGGTGACCTTCTTTGGCCTGGACGGTGACGATACCCTCACTGGCACCGATACCCACGGGGATGTCCTCGACGGTGGCGCAGGAAATGATACCATTTTCGGTCTGGGTGGAGATGATACGCTCAACGGTCAGGCTGGAAACGACACCCTGTATGGTGGCACAGGCAATGATGGATTATCTGGCGGCGCCAATAATGATATGTTATATGGCGAAGCCGGGACTGATACGCTAAACGGCGATGGTGGAAACGACACCCTTGTTGGCGGTGATGGCAACGACGAATTATATGGCGGCGCCAATAACGACAACCTGGCTGGCGGAGGCGGGGATGATCTACTCGATGGCGGTACCGAATCAGATGTTTTGGATGGGGGAGATGGCAACGATACCCTCATCGGCGGTACTGGCAACGATCTTCTCTTCGGCGCAGCCGGCATAGATCTATTAACGGGTGGATACGGTTCAGATATGCTTGACGGCGGCATCGGTAACGACTCCCTTTACGGTGAGAACGGTACCGACCTCCTTCAAGGTGGAGCAGGTGAAGATCTTCTCGTCGGAGATGAACTCCTCTTTGGAGGCGGAACTGGCACGGAATTTGACCTATTGGTAGGCGGAGATGGTAACGATACCCTTTACGGTGGAGCCGATAACGATGGACTGTACGGCGGAGCTGGCGATGATAACCTGACCGGTGGGGTAGGTGATGATGACCTTTATGGGGACACTGGCAACGATAATCTATATGGCGAAGAAGGTTCCGATGAATTATTCGGCGGCGCTGGAGCTGATTTCCTCAGTGGTGGTGATGGCGAGGATGTACTTTACGGTGGCGTTGGCGGAGATGGATTAATAGGTGGCGACGGCGCAGATTACCTCGATGGCGGAGTAGGTAGTGATGATCTTTACGGTGGCGACGGTCGCGATGAATTATTCGGTGCCGAAGGGGATGATTTCCTCAGTGGCGGCGCTGGCCAGGATGATCTTTACGGTGGCGACGATAATGATGTAATGTATGGCGACGACGGAGCTGATTACTTAAACGGAGGCTCTGGCCAAGATTACATCTCCGGGGGTGATGGTAGGGATGAATTATCTGGCGGCAATGGAGCCGATTACCTGAGTGGTGACGATGGAAGCGACGAATTATTCGGTGACGATGGTAGCGACACACTCGAAGGTGGAAATGGCGATGATCTCCTCAAGGGCGGTGAGGGTGATGATAGCCTATATGGGAATAATGGCGACGATCTCCTGAAAGGGAATGCCGGTGATGACAACCTGGTGGGTGGTGAAGGCAACGACTTCCTCAAGGGAGGTAGCGGTGATGATACGCTGCGTGGGAACGAAGGATATGATGTTCTCCTAGGCGGAAGAGGTGCCGATGACCTTTACGGTGGTGCCGGTGGAGATGTACTGATAGGCGGCGCCGGAGCCGACGAACTTTACGGCCAGGGTGGGGATGACTTTATCACCGGTGGAGTTGGGAATGATTACATCGAAGGCGGAAATGGGGATGACTTGATCATCACCAGCGAAGGTGTCGATTTGATCTTCGGTGATGCCGGTGATGACACCTTTATCATTCAAGGTGAAAATGGTGATCTGGGTTCAGATGATCCCCAACCCTTTGCTCTGCAATCACTCGAACCAACGGGTCCTACCGTCATCTATGGCGGATCCGGGATCAACTTCTTCAGCTTCATGGCCGGAGCTTCCGGCGACCTGGAATTGGTCTCTGACCAGGAAAATTCCGGTGCAGTGGATACGCTTGATTTCAGCGGCTATGATCATGCTGTCAATATTGACATGAATGACACAACCAACAGGCAGCAAGTTGCCACATGGGATGATGGTGGTACAGAAGTATCCCTTTGGATCAAGTTGACCGGTTTCTTCACCAATTTGTTTGGCACAAGCCAGGCGGATGATCTCGGTGGGAATGCACTGGACAATACAATTGAAGGTGGAGATGGCGATGACCTCCTCAAGGGCGGCGCTGGAGCAGACGATCTCTTTGGTGGCGCAGGCGATGACTCCTTCAGCGGCGGCGCGGGCGTGGATAACCTCTACGGTGGCGACAGTACCGATCTACTGAACAGCTACGATCCAACCGATGGCATGGATACTGACCTCGATGCGACCCCACGGCAAGGATTTGTATCACATCAGGACAATTGGTTCAGCATTGAATTACCAGGTCCTCTGCCGATCAAACCCATTATCAGTGGTGGCGGCTTGACGACCCTCATCCCCGTGACCGGTGCTGATCCAGTACTGCTCGATTGCACCAATCCGCTCCAGTCGTTCATCCTGGTACTCCCGACCAGCGACCAGGTCACCATCAATGGCCTGTGCGAAGACATGGACGGAAGGTCCTTCTGGGCGATCTTTGTTCCAGAAACTGCAGATACCATCCCAGCGGTTGTGGATCCAAACGAATTTGGAACTGGAGTTACCCTCTCCTTATGGCAGGGTACCGACGCCGCGAATTTGGCGCCGCTCTCACCTGCTCCTGCTAGTCTGTCCTTCGAATACTCCTTGTTCCTTTCGAACGGTGAGGTCAACCTGCCCATGTTCTGGGATACGGCTGCAGCCGCCGGAGCATGGCTCCAATTACCGGAGTATGCAGAAGAGAATGGCGCTCCCAAGGCGATGAAACTCCACGCTGACGTTGAAGACGGAAAGTGGATCACTTCAGGCAGTCAGGTTGCCGGAAACCGAATGGAACTGACAACCAATTTCTTTGGCACCTTCCTGGCTGTCAAGCCGTAAGGAACGCCACAAGAAGCACTTAAGACAAGAAGGACGATAGTAATCCGTCCTTCTTGTCATGTAGAGAAATTATCTTGTTTGTGGTTTGAATTGGAGGATGTGATGGAACAGCTTGAATCACAGGAGAGTAATCAAAAATTCCTTAAACGAACTCCGAAAAAAAATAATGGGCAAGAAGAGATGTCTGAAAAAATGGGTCTGGAAGGACAAAAGAGACCACACTGGCTTTGGTTTCTTCTCGTGGGTTTGCTGGTCATTCAAATTTTACTAAGTGCCTACAATGTCGTGATGTCGCAGGTTCAATATCAACAGAATATTGCCCATCGCAATGAGGTCATTCGTAGCGTGGCCAGCTACACGGCAAATCTGGATGCGCTGTCGAACAAAATGCTGGAAGATTATAAAAGCGATGTCTACAGCAATCCCAATGTCGATACCACTGCAAAACAACAGGTAATGGGAACCGAACACAACTTTAATGCTATCATGTTACTGATCAAACAAAACTCCCGACTTATGGAAGTCCTGGCCCAGATGAATTAGTGGATTAACACAATATCGAAGACACGAACCAGAGGTTATATGGCAGTCAGAACCGCATCGAATGTACAGGCAGACAGGGGAGTAGACCTCGATCTGGTGACCACAGGTCACAAACGCATCACCGCCATGATCGTGGACGATGATCCCGATACCATTCGGATGATCAAAACCATCCTGATGGGCGCTGGGATGGATGTAATTGGCGCAGTCAGCGGTCTGGATGCCATCGATAAATGCCCCCATACCCAACCGGATGTCGTGTTATTGGATCTGATGATGCCTGAAATGGATGGGTATGAAACCTTCCATCATCTCAGGACGATCACCAGCGCTCCGATCGTGATTGTGACCGCAAGATCGCTCAAGGATGATGTGGTGGAGGGGCTTCAATTTGGCGCGGATGATTACATTACCAAGCCATTCTACCCGCCAGAGTTGGTGGCCAGGGTGAATACCGTTGTTCGCCGTACCCGATACATTGCACCTGTCTCATCCTTTTTCCTTCCCCACAGTCAATCTTACCGTGGATGTGGAAGCGCGTGAGATCACCCACAATGAAAAGAAGATCCTGCTTCCAACGAAAGAATTTGATGTGTTCTCTGTCCTTGTACGGTTTGCCCCCAAACTGGTAAGCAAAGATGTGATCGCTCGCGAGGTATGGGGTGAAGATAATGAAAAGATCCAGAACCGGATCAAATACTTCATCCATATACTGCGTGGAAAATTGGAAGAGGACATTTCCAACCCGAAATTGATCCTATCCAGGGAAGGATTGGGATATCGTTTGAATACGGATGAAGAAGCGGGGACCGCCAGTTTTAAACCTGCCCCTCGAGTCGAATTGCATGAAACCTATATGTGAGTGTTCGTGCCATTCGTGATACGTCAAACGCGGATGAATCTAACGACCAATCAGACCCGCAATCAGGATTGGTCGTTTTCATTTTGCATAACCTCCCATTTTGACACCCTCAATGGTCTATGATACACTATCGCCACAACATACTCATCCAGAGAGGTGGAGGGACCGGCCCTTTGAAACCTCGGCAACCGTGCATAGGAGGTGCCAAATCCGGCAGAAACGCATGGTTTCTGGAAGATGAGGGGAATCGAATTTGATCCGATCACCTCTCACATGAGGTGATTTTAATTTTCAGGAGATCGTATGCCGCAACCAAAATACACCAACCGTCGATATCTCGATGCACTGAAAGAAAAGGTTCTCATTTTCGATGGCGCGATGGGAACCAACCTCCAGCGACAAAACCTCACCAATATTCAATTTGGTGGTGAAAAATACGTCGGTTGCAACGATTTTCTGGTCATATCCTATCCAAAAGCGGTGGAAGATGTTCACCGGTCCTTCCTGGAAGTGGGCGTGGATGTGGTCGAGACCTGCACCTTCCGCTCCAACCGGATCACCATGAAGGAATACGGGTTGGAATCACGGGTAGTGGAGATCAACCAGACGGCTGCGGCACTGGCCCGAAAACTGGCGGATGAATATGCCACACCCGGTCAGCCGCGCTTTGTGGCCGGATCGATGGGGCCTTCCGGAAAACTCCCCAGTATGGACGACCCACAGCTTTCGGATGTGGACTATGACGATCTTTCGGATGTTTTCCGTGAACAAGCGCTAGGCTTGATCCAGGGCGGGGTGGACCTTTTACTGATCGAAACCTCTCAGGACATTCTGGAGGTCAAAGCCATCATCGATGGCATTCAGAAAGCTTTCCAGGAAACAGGAATATTCCTTCCCATTCAGGCGCAGGTAACGCTGGACACCACCGGGCGGATGCTGCTTGGAACGGATATCAACGCAGTCCAGGCGATTTTAGATGGTCTCCCCATCGATGTGATCGGATTGAATTGTTCAACCGGACCGGAACACATGCGGGAACCGATCCGGATCCTGGGCGAGACCTCAACCCTGCCCATCTCCTGCATCCCAAACGCCGGTCTGCCATTGAATGTCGACGGGCAGGCGGTCTATCCTCTCCTGCCTGAGCCTTACGCGGAGATGATGTTCGAATTTGTCGACAAATATCACGTCCAGGTGGTTGGCGGATGTTGCGGAACCACACCCGAGCATCTCGCAAAGCTGGTAGAGAAAATTGGGCAACGCCCTGCTGCCCTTCCTGTGGAAAATTACCCACCGACGCTGGCATCCTCTGTTCAAGCGGTGGAGATGAAACAAGATCCCTCCCCGTTTTTTATTGGAGAACGGTTGAATACTCAGGGGAGTTTGAAATTCAAGAAAGTGCTCCTGGCGGAAGATTTCGATGGCGTGGTCGAAATCGCCCGGCAGCAGGTGGATGGCGGCGCGCATGGCTTGGACATTTGTACCGCCCTGACCGAACGCCCCGATGAATTGGACTTAATGCGCCGGGTAGTGAAGAAACTATCCACCGCCGTCAAGGCGCCCTTCATTATCGATTCTACGGAACCGGATGTAATGGAAGCTGCATTGAAAGTAGCTCCCGGGCGCTGCCTGATCAACTCAACCAATCTGGAATCAGGGCGTGGAAAAGCCGATCGGGTGTTTTCCCTGGCGAAAAAATATAACGCGGCTGTCATCGCGTTGACCATCGACGAAAATGGTATGGCGAAGACCGCGGATCGAAAACTCGAAATTGCGCAACGCCTGTACGATATGGCGGTTGGTGAATACCATCTGCGGGCGGGCGACCTGGTGATTGACGCCCTTACCTTTACCCTGGCAACCGGGGAGACGGAATATCGTTGATTCCGCGGTGGAAACGTTTGAAGGGATTCGAAGGATCAAGGCTGAATTGCCCGGAGTGTTGACCTCACTGGGCGTAAGTAATTCCTCTTTTGGTCTCTCACCCAATACCCGGCAGGTATTGAACAGCGTGATGCTCTATCACGCGGTTCTTGCAGGCCTGGATATGGCGATCGTCAATCCAGCCCAGTTGATTCCATATGCGGATCTTCCGGCGGAAGAGATCACCCTCTGTGAAGACTTGATCTTCAACCGGCGCGAGGACGCCTTGCAGCGGATCATTGATCATTTCTCCTCCTCCACTGCTAGCAGCGTAAAGGATCAAAAAGAAGAATCCGATGGAAGGATTTGACGCGGCTGAACGGCTGCATTGGAAGATATTGCATCGTCATAAGGATGGCGTGGAAAATGATGTGGACGAACTGGTTCTGGTTGTGGATCAAGCCCAGCGCAATCAGCGGGCTGTGGAGGTGTTGAATCAGGTATTGCTTCCCGCCATGAAAGAAGTCGGAGATAAATTTGGGCTGGGTGAGTTGATTCTGCCATTTGTACTTCAATCAGCTGAGGTGATGAAGAAAACGGTCACCCATCTGGAAACCTACCTCGAAAAGAAGGAAGGTACCAGCAAAGGAAAGATCATCCTGGCTACGGTGTACGGGGATGTTCATGATATTGGCAAGAATTTGGTAAAGACCATTCTCTCCAACAATGGGTACGAAGTGCATGGACCTCGGCAAGCAGGTCCCGGCAGATACGATCATCCAGGCGGCGATCGATCAGAATGCAGACGCCATAGGCTTGAGCGCCCTTCTGGTGAGCACCAGCAAGCAGATGCCCCTCATTGTGAATGAGCTGGATAGACGGGGGTTGAACTCTTCCTGTATTAATCGGGGGAGCCGCCATCAACCGCCGTTTTGGTCAACGGATTTTGCAAACGGAAGCCGGCAGATACTACCCCGGTGGAGTTTTCTATTGTAAAGATGCCTTTGAAGGCTTATCCACGATTGACCGGTTGGTGGATTCCGAAAAGAAACCGGACCTGATGACCCAAATTCAACATGAGGCGGACGTTGAATTGGGGAGGGCGGTCGCATTAAAAAGCGAACCGGGGAAGGCTGAAAGGAGTACCCGGGTGTCTCCGGCGAGTTCCATTCCGAATGCCCCAGATTATGGTATTCACGTGGTTAAATCCATGCCCATCCAGGAAGTGCAGCAGCACCTTGCCAAAAATGAACTCTACCGCTTATCGTGGGGAGCGAAAAACCTGCATGGCCAGGAATGGGAAAACCTGCAGAAAGAATTTGATGCTCGCCTGGAAAGTATGCTTCGGGATGCCAGGGAAAGCGGCTGGTTGAAACCACAGGGAATCTATGGTTACTTCCCGGCTCAGGTGGATGGCGGCGATCTGCTGGTCTATGATCCAGCCACCTTGAAGCAATCTTCCCCCGCAGTCCTGGAACGATTCTCGTTCCCACGCCAGAGGGAAGAGGATGGCATTTCATTGGCCGACTATTTCACCACGGTTGAATCAGGCAAAATGGACCTGGTCGTATTTCAGGTGGCCACTGTCGGACAGGCTGCCACAGACAGGTTTGACCGGATTCAGGAGAATGGCAATTACAGCGAAGCCTATTATTCTCATGGGCTGGCAGTGCAGATGGCGGAAGCGGCGGCTGATTATTTGCACCGGCATATCCGCCAGGAGCTGAAGCTGACCCCTGACCAGGGAAAACGATACTCCTGGGGCTATCCGGCCATCCCGGATCTGGCCGATCACGCCAAGGTGTTTCGCCTGCTTCCCGTCGCAGAGAAGTTGGGCATGACTTTTACCTCTGCCTACCAATTGGTACCTGAACAGTCGACCGCTGCCATTATCGTGCATCATCCCCAGGCTGCTTACTTCAATATTGGTGAGTTGCGGATCGAACAATTAACCCGAGGTTGAGATGAATAAGCCTGGTAAGAAAATTGATATCTTACGTCAATTGCGGGATGGACAAATGCTATCGGACGGCGCGATGGGCACAATGCTTCACCATCGCGGAGTCAGCTTCGAGCAATGCTTTGACGAATTGAACCTGATCCAACCTGCCCTGATCGGGGAGATCCATCGCGCGTATATTGACGCTGGCGCGAATATGATCCAGACGAATACCTTTGGGTCTAACCGCTACAAACTGGACCGTCACGGTCTGGCGGATCAGCTCATTCAGATCAATCAAGCCGGTGTGGATATCGCCCGCAAAGTTGTGGCCGGATCGTTCAAAGATGTGTTGGTCGCCGGGGATGTGGGACCACTGGGCGTTCGTCTGGCACCTTTCGGACGGGTGCAGCCGGAGCAGGCGCGGGAGGTTTTCAGCGAGCAAATATCCGCATTGACCGCTGCCGGAGTGGATCTGCTCATCCTGGAGACGTTCAGCGACCTTTACGAAATCAAGGAAGCCTTGCAAGCTGCAAAATTGGCGGACCCCGAATTGGCCGTCATTGCCTCCATGACCTTCACCAGGGATGATCTTACGCTGCTTGGAGATACGCCCGATAAAGTCGCCCGCAGCCTGTCTCAATTTGGCGCGGATATTATCGGTGTGAATTGTTCCGGCGGGCCAGCCCAGATCCTGCGCATATTGAAACAAATGAAACAGGCTGTTCCCGGAGCTCTGCTCTCAGTCATGCCGAACGCCGGCTGGCCGGAGCAGGTGGGTGGACGGATCATGTATCCGGCTGCTCCGGAATACTTCGGCGATTACGCGGTGATGTTCCGAAACCAGGGCGCGAATGTCATAGGCGGCTGTTGTGGCACCACGCCGGATCATATAGCCTTTATGCGTCAGGCACTCGATTCAGAGCCGGTTTCCATTGAACCGGTTGTGTCGGTCGTCATCGAAGAGCTGCCGCAGGTGCAGCAGCAGGAAAAGCCGTCCCAACTGGCCCAGAAGCTTGCCAGGAACGAATTTGCGATCGCTGTTGAGATGGATCCACCGCGGGGCTTGACCACCCAGAAGTTGTTGGCTGGCGCCAGCCTGCTGGCTGAGGCGGGAGCGGATGTTATCGATGTGGCAGACAGCCCCATGGCGCGCATGCGGATGAGTCCCTGGGCGGTTTGCAGCCTGATCCAGCGGAAAACCAATGTCGAAACGGTGCTGCATTTTCCCACCCGCGGACGCAATGTCCTGCGTGTCCAGGGAGATCTACTCGCTGCGCATGCGTTGGATATTCGAAATGTCTTCATCGTGATGGGTGATCCAACCGCCATCGGAGATTATCCCGAGGCGATGGATAATTACGATCTTGTCCCCTCGGGTTTGATCAAACTGGTTAAACAGGGCTTTAATCTGGGTGTGGATTACGCAGGCAGCGAGATCGGGCAGCCCACCTCATTCTTTGTCGGCTGCGCACTAAATCTGACCGCTCAGGACCCGGACGCCGAGATCAAGAATTTGCAGCGGAAATTGTCCGCTGGCGCTGATTTCATTCTAACCCAACCGGTCTTCGACGCCTCGCTGGCAGAACGTTTCCTGGCTTATTATGAAGAGCGGCATGGAAAATTGCCGGTCCCGATCCTGATCGGGGTACTTCCGCTCAATAATCCGCGCCACGCTCGATTCCTCCATTACGAAGTACCAGGCATTAATATACCGGATCCCGTTTTGCGGCGGATGGAGAAAGCGGGCGAGGGTTCTTCGCAGGAAGGGGTCCTGATCGCTTCAGAGATGATTCAGCAATTGCGAAACATCGCCCAGGGTGTATATATCATGCCGGCATTCAGCAGGTACGACCTTGCAGCGGATGTGATCGATCGGGTAAAACAGATGGACAAACCGGGAGTGGAAGAGTGATTATTCCCTTTTTCGGTTTTCAAATACCAGCCCTATCCTTTATAATACCCTGAGTATGCGATACGCGATGATTCACCCATCCAATTATTCTCATCCCAATTTCACAACAAGCAGGCTGGGGGAAGCTAGATGAACATTTTAGTCATGTCCGATATTCACGGAAACATTACCGCCCTCGATGCTGTACTTAAAGACGCCGGAAAAGTGGATGAAATATGGTGCCTGGGCGATCTACTCGGATATGGTCCCGACCCGAATGAAGTGGTAAAGAAAATACGTTCGCTCAAGAATTGCAGTTGTTTGATCGGTAATCATGATGCCGCGGTCCTCGGCAGGATGGATCTGGAAGCCTTCAACCGGGACGCCAGATTATCCGTCGAATGGAATCAGCGTGAATTAAAGCCGGAAAACCTCGAGTTTGTGAAAAACCTGCCGGAAAAACTGGTGATCGATCAGGCTACCCTCGTGCACGGCAGTCCACGCAATCCGGTATGGGAATATATATTGGATTGGCAAATTGCCATGTACAATTTTGAATTCTTTGAAACCAATTTTTGCTTTATCGGTCATACCCATATTCCGGTTATCTTTGAAATGACTGAAGATGAATCCAATTATCACCTGGAAATCTTGAATCCGACCGGTCCGGTGGTATTAAAACCCAGGGCGATCATTAATCCGGGCAGCGTTGGTCAACCGCGGGATCGAAATTCGCGGGCTGCTTACGGTTTGTTGGACAGTGAGACCGGAACCTGGTCCCCGAGGCGGGTGCACTACGATATAGGATCCGTTCAAGAACGGATTTACAAAGCGAAATTACCTGAACGGAATGCCGTCCGCCTGGTGGATGGATGGTAGGATCGATCTCGGGAACCATTTGCATCTGCCAGCGTCTCATAGATAGATCAAAGACTGATGGATGGAGAGAAGAATGAAAAAAATAGCCGTAATCCTCGTATTACTGAGTGTCATCATCTTAACCGCCTGCGCCCCCGCCGTATCGAATCTGGTGGGAAAGTCGGCAGAAATGCCCGCCTCAGAGCCACCTGTATTCCAGGGTGCGATGCCGATCGCACCGGCCGCGCCAGAACGGGCAGGGCTGGAGGATAGTTTCACCAGCCCTGACGCTACAGGTTCAACGATAGACCGCCTGGTCATTAAGAATGCTTCCCTCTCGATCGTAGTTCCAGATCCCGCGGTCAGCATGGATGCAGTGGCCAGGCTCGCAGACGAGATGGGTGGATGGGTGGTCAGCTCCAATTTGTACAAGATCACCACGAATGAGGGCATCGAAACCCCCCAGGCTTCCATATCCATTCGCATTCCGGCCGATCAATTGAATGCGGCTTTGACCCGTATCAAGGGGCAGGTGGAAGATCCAAACACGGACGTGCGCTCCGAAAATGTCAGTGGTGAAGATGTCACTGCCCAGTACACCGACCTTCAATCCCGCAAAGCCAACCTGGAGCAAGCGGAAGCATCCTTGCGCGAGATCATGGCTTCCGCCACCCGCACCGAGGATGTTCTTGAATGTCTTCAATCAATTGACCCAGGTTCGTGGAGAGATCGAAGTCCTTAAAGGGCAGATCAAATATTATGAAGAATCTTCTTCCTACTCTGCGATTAATGTCGAATTGATCTCACAGGCTTCGATCAAACCGATAACGGTAGCCGGCTGGCAACCCCAGGGTGTGGCTCGTGATGCGCTGCAGGCTTTGATCAATGCCGGTAAGCTGATCGTCAACATCCTGATCTGGTTCGTGATCCTGGTTCTGCCGATCCTGGTAGTCTTCTACCTGGTGATCCAACTCATCATCTGGCTGGTCAGGAAACTGGTCGTTCGTAAGAAAACCACCGGTGACGTTGTTGATAAGAAGGATCCCCCTTCGGCATAACTGGTTTCGAAACATGCTGATATAAAGAGCGGGCTGGATTTTCCAGCCCGCTTTCTCTATTTGTTGATCTCATCCAGCAGGTTCAAGATTTCTTGATTGGAGGGAATATCCGCCATGGAATTGCCGTAATGGGTGAAGCGGATCTTTCCCTCGATATCGATCACAAACATGGCAGGAACCCACCCGAACTTGGCCAGGTTGAATTCCTGGTAGTATAGCCTGGCGGTCTGATTTCCAACATCCGAGAGGCCAATGAAGGGCATCCGCTCGGTTTCCCAATATTTCACAAATGCCCGCGGACCATCCGGCCCAACGGCGAGTATTTCCGCATTTCGCTGTGTGAAAAGACCATAATCCTGGCGCAACTGCGCCATGTGCCGGCGGCAGTATGGTCAGGCAAATCCCCGGTTCAATACAAGGACGATATGTTTCTTGCCCTTAAAATCCGATAGGGTCACCATCTCCCCTCTTGTATTTTGCAGAGAAAAATCAATTGCTGGATCCAGCAAGTCTAGCTTTTTGTCCATCATGCTTCCTGCCCTACATAGATAATGATCATTCTGAGATCGGTTGCGAAATTGTGTCACAATATCCTCGATCAGCTTTTTTGATTGCCGTAATGGGTGACACTGAGAGAGGATTGGGGTATCCGGAAAGAACACATACAGCACCTATTCGGCCTGAAGGAATCAGTTTACTTCATATATTGATTATACAATCTGAAAAATGACAACAAATACATAGTACAGAGATGGAACAAGGATATTACAGCAATTTCTCCTGAGCAATATTCCAAATGCGATCAAACATCGCAGCAGTCAATTTTCCAGTCTGGGTGTTCTGGCGGCTGGGATGGTAGGATGCCAGTACCCAGGGAATGCCATTTCCGGGTTCAAACACGATTCCGTGCCCAAATGGAGGGGGTATTGGCAATGGAAGGTATCGGTTCTTGAGCAGGTGGATCGTCTGATCGTATGCGATCTTCCCGAGGGCAACCACCCCTTGCACAGGTAAAAGGTCCCATTCCCGGTTCAGAAAAGTCGAGCAGTTCGCCATCTCCTGTGGCAGCGGTTTATTCCCCGGAGGGACGCACCGGCAAACGGCGCTGATCCAAATATTTCGGAGTAAAAGGGGATCATCCCTGGAGTACGAGTGCGTCTGATTGGCAAATCCCGCCCGATGGAGCGCCGGATAGAGGAAATCTCCTGATGAATCACCGGTGAACATCCTGCCGGTGCGGTTGGATCCGTGTGCGCCTGGTGCCAGTCCGATCACCAACAATCTTGCACGGATGTCGCCAAATCCCGGCACCGGTTTGCCCCAGTAGGTCTCTCCGAGAAAGGCTTTTCGTTTGGTCCGGGCTACTTCCTCCCGCCAGGCAACCAGTCGTGGACACAGCCGGCAGGCAACGATCTCCTCTTCCAGAGCAACCCAGAGTGGCGGATTCATAACCATCAGATCAGCAGCATCGCGTCACCGAAGGAGAAGAACCGATAACGAAGGCGGACTGCTTCCAGGTACGCGGCCAGGATCGCTTCCCGGCCGACGAACGCGGAAACGAGCATCAACAGGGTGGACTTAGGCAAATGGAAGTTGGTGATCATCCCATCGACCACCTTGAACGAATACCCCGGTAGGATGTACAGGGAGGTTGGACCTTCGAATGCTGCGATGACCTGATTCGGGTCTGTATGGCTCGCTGCCGATTCCAGTGTCCGTACAGTTGTGGTTCCCACCGCGATGATCCGATTCCCGGCTTTCTTAGCCTGATTGATCTTCTTTGCGGTCTCGCTGGGAACGCTGCACCATTCGGTGTGGATCTTGTGTTCATCCGCCCGGTCTTCGGTGACCGGGGCGAATGTATCCAGGCCGACCTGCAAATTGACGAATGCGATCTCAACACCTTTTGATCTCAATTTCTCAAACAATTCAGGCGTGAAATGCAATCCGGCGGTCGGTGCGGCAGCAGAGCCGGGGGTGTGCGCGTACACCGTCTGATAGCGCTCGGGATCCGTCAGGGTGGTGTGGATGTAGGGTGGCAACGGGACCTGGCCAATCTCTTCGAGGTACGGATCGATGGGCTCACTGAACCGCACCATCCGGTTCGATCCATCCAACACTTCGAGCACGTCTCCTTCGAGACCTGCAGCCAGAGTTGAAGCCGCGTCCAACATTCATCCCGCTTCCCCCAACCAGGACTTCCCATTCGGTTGGGGAGTGCTTTTTAAGCAGCAACATCTCAACCTTGCCGCCGCCCGGTTTTTTATGGACAAACAATCTCGCCCGCAATACCCGGGTTTCGTTGAGGACGAGCAAATCGCCCGGATGCAGATATTCGTCGATATCCCAGAAGGTCCGATGCGCGTAGGTATGCTTGTCTCGATCGAGGACAAACAACCGTGAGCTGTGACGCGGTTCCAGCGGTACCTGAGCGATCAGCTCTGGGGGAAGGAAATAATTGAAGTCTTTGGTTAGCAAGATTATGAATCGAAAAGATTGGGTTGGGGAGTGGAATTGGTTTTGATAAACGGAATGTTCAAGTGCCGGTATGCCCGTTCGGTGGCTATCCTGCCCTGAGGTGTTCGGTCGAGGAAGCCAAGCTGCAATAAATATGGCTCCACGACATCCATGATGGTGTCGGCTTCTTCACTGATGGAGGCGGCGATGGTATTCAACCCCACCGGGCCGCCGCTGTATTTTTCGATGACGGTCAATAAGACCTTGCGGTCGATATCATCCAATCCGAGGGGATCGACATCCAGCAGATCCAGCGCTTCATCCGTAACCTGACCGGAGATGACCCCGTCCGCGCGAACTTCGGCGTAATCACGCACGCGCCTCAATAATCGCAGGGCTACCCGCGGCGTACCACGGGAACGGCGGGCTATCTCTTCCACGCCGACCGGATCGGTCTGAATGCCCAGAGACTCTCGAACCCCGGGAGACGATCTTTTGGATGGAGATCAGATCGTAATAATCCAGCCGGTATAAGGCGCCAAACCGGGCGCGTAAAGGTGCGGTGACCAACGCCAGGCGGGTCGTCGCTCCGATGACGGTGAAGTGCGGTAAGTTGAGACGGATGGACCGGGCGGATGGTCCTTTGCCTATGATGATATCGAGGACGAAGTCTTCCATGGCCGGGTAGAGGATCTCTTCCACTGCCTTGCCCAGACGGTGGATCTCATCGATGAAGAGGATATCTCCGGCGCGCAAATTGGATAGGATGGCAGCCAGATCGCCGGCACGTTCGATGGCCGGACCGGAGGTGACCTTGATGCTCACGCCCATTTCATTGGCCAGCACATGCGCCAGGGTGGTCTTTCCCAACCCGGGCGGGCCATAAAATAACACATGATCCATGGCTTCGTTTCGTTTTTTCGCCGCCCCGATCAAAATGGATAGGTTTTCGCGGACGAGATCCTGTCCGATCACATCGGCCAGCATTCTCGGACGGATCGCTCCATCCAAACGGTCATCAGGTTTGGGTTCGGGATTAATCAGGCGTTCTTCTGCTTCAGTCATCGGTTTGATTATACTCGCAACTCAAAAAGCGCATGGAATTAAATCCGCTATAATAGGATAAGCCAAATTCAGGAGAGGATAATGTCCAATATATTTGAATCCAGACATCCGTTGGTAGCTCACAAACTGTCCATATTAAGAGATAAAAATACCGAACATCGTAAATTTCGTGAGTTGGTCAAAGAACTGGCCACCCTGTTAACCTATGAAGCAACCGCCAGCCTGCCACTGACTCCCATCGACGTCAACACACCCCTGGGAGTAGCGAAAAGCTTTTCCGTCACAGATAAAATTGGATTGGTCCCCATTCTTCGAGCGGGACTTGGTATGGTGGAAGGCATCTGGGAACTGCTCCCATCAGCCGAAGTCTGGCACATTGGCCTATACCGGGATGAGAAAACCCTCCGGCCGGTTCAATATTACAATAAGCTGCCTCTGGAACCAACCGTATCGATCTGCTTCATCCTCGATCCGATGTTGGCCACCGGCGGCTCCGCCACGGCGACCGTGGACGTCTTGAAGAAGTGGGGCGTTAAGAATATCAAATTCGTCGGGTTGATCGGTGCGCCGGAAGGGATTCAGATGTTGCAGAATGCCCATCCCGGACGTGCCGATCCATCTGGCCGCCATCGATGAGCGACTTGAACGAGATCGGGTATATCGTTCCGGGTCTGGGTGATGCCGGGGACAGGCAATTTGGTACTGCATAACGAGTAATTCGTAATAAAGAAAAGAGATGTGGATTCGATTTCCACATCTCTTTATTTTTTGTTCGAAGAGAATTATAAAGCTGCTGCGCGGACAATGGCCAGGAAGTCGGCCGGCTTAAGCGATGCACCGCCAACCAGCGCGCCGTCCACTTCCGCCTGGCTGAAATATTCAGCGGCATTGGCGCCGGTGACCGATCCGCCGTACAGCACCCGGATATTCTGCGTGAGATATGGCCCAAACAGTTGCGCCAGGGCGGGGCGGATGATCTGCCCGGTGACGTCATTCGCGATCTGAGGATTGGCTGCTTTTCCGGTGCCAATGGCCCAGACCGGTTCATAGGCGATCACCAGTGTGGAAGCGGATTCGGATGGGATATCCTTCAATCCGGTGAGAACCTGCCGGACGATCACTTCCGCGGTTTTTCCGGCTTCATTTTCACCCAGCGTTTCTCCCACACAGACGATTGGAACGATACCGGCTCCCAGAGCAGCCTTGGTCTTCTTATTCACCCATTCATCGGTTTCGGCGAAGTAGGCGCGTCGTTCCGAATGTCCGATGATCACATATCCACAGAACTCAGCCACCATAGACGGGGATACCTCTCCGGTGAATGCGCCGGAAGCTTCCCAGTGCAGGTTCTGGGCACCCAACCCGATCTCTGTCCCTTTCAACATGGCTGCGATCGACAGGAGCGAGGTAAACGGCGGGCAGATGACCTTCTCCACGCCGGTGACCAGGTTCAAATCCGTGACCATTTCTGCCACCAGTTGTCGTGCCTGGTCGACCGTTTTGTTCATCTTCCAATTCCCGGCTACAAACGGTTTTCTCATGGTACAAATCTCCACTTCTGATTGAAGAATAGAATACGATCAAAATCCTGAACTTCAGGATTAAATTTCAAACTGGCTCGATTATAGCAGTGTGTGAACAATTTAACCACAAAACTTCCCGGGAAAACCCGGGAAGTTTTTGCATGGTTTTTGGGAGATTACCTGATCGCTGGAGCTAACCAGAACGCATCATCGTCGGTGTAGCCTCCGTTTGTCGTGACAGTGAAGTAGAACACTACCTTCTGGTCTTTCAGGAAGGATAGATCCTCATTGACCTTGGTTACTGCATGATCGAATACTTCATTCCAGGCTCCGAGGTTGGTCAGTGCTCCCCCGTCGGCGCGGTAGTTGATCTCGAAGTCGACATTACATTTGGGGGAATCTTCCATGCAGCCGATGGCGGAGACCAGGGTATCACCATCCTGGATGAGTATCGGCGGGAATTTGGCGGTGATTTCACCATCCTTCACGAATTCCGGATGAACCCATAGGCCAGGCTCGTCATCCTTACCTTTTTCGGTGATCGGATATTTCAGGTAGATCACATACCCGGCTTCTGAAGAACTGCTACCCGGGCAAGGCAATCCTTGATCGCCATTCATCCATTCCGCCACGCAGAAGTTGTTCACAAAGCTGAACGGCGTATCGTAATAGGATGGCGCGGTGCTCTTCACCACGATGCTCACCCAGAAGACCTGATCCGCGTAGGGGCCAAAACCAAACCTGGAACCGTTCTCTGTCCGGAGCATCCAGTACCCTTTATAGGTGCCTTTTTTCGCCGGAGCGGTCAGATAGACAGCCACGTCGATCGTTTCACCGGGGTCGACATCATAGGTCAATGGGACGGCTTTGTCGCCATCCATTTGATCGCCATCGACAAAAACCAGATCGTAATCGGTCGTCCAGGAGCAGGTTCCGACATTTTTCAAACGCCAGATCTTATAAAAGCTCTCATTGGCTTTGACCACTTCCCCATCCTCTATGGTCACATCTGCGATGAACTGGATCGCATTACAGGGTGTGGGGATCGGGGTGGAGGTCGGTGGCCGGGGTGTAATCGTCGATGTCGGAGAGGCAGTCGGGCTGGGTTCGATGGTCGGTGTGGCGGATGCCTCTGGGGTGTAGGTGGCGATGGCTTGCTGGGTCTGATCAGCCACAAACGTCTCAATCACTGAATAGGTCATTTGAGCGACAATGGTCTGGGCAGCCTGAGTATAGAAAGCGCCCGGACCGGCATTGCTGCCGCCAGTGACGGGGAAATTACATCCCGCCAATGCGAGAAGAAGGATGGCGGAGATGACAGCGGCAAACCCTTTCTTTGTAATCATGATTCTTTTCCTTTCATAGGTCCATTTTCAAATGATAGGTCAAAATAGGTGACCATTCATTACTTTGACGAATGTATATGAGTATTTGTTCCCAGATTAATATCACCTCTATGATAATACGTCCAGAAAGATCAAAAAGTTCCGCAATATATCGAACCAGTATAACCCTTAAATTAAAATAACTTTAAGCGGTTCTGCAGTCAGGAAACATAGCTGAAAACTATTGTGGGAAGGTCAATAATAACCCATCGATCAATTCCTGCCTCTCATCGGCGGAAAACCGGGCTTCAGGATGAAGCGCTTGATATCGCGCCGGGGGCATGGATGCATCCTTGATCTTAAATACCATGGTCCCTACCCAATCAGCCCCCTGGGCAGGAGTGATCTCATCAAAATTAAAGGTAGACCGCGCTTGTGTGACATCCTGATAAAGTAACCATGACATCGGGGCGACATAGGAATACCAGGGCCATTTAGTTTGATTGCTGTGACAATCATAACAGGCAGCCTTTACCATTTCTTCGGTCCGCGGGGAATCCCAGGCCGGTTCGCGAACGGTGGGAGGATTGGTGTGATCGCGCCCGAAGGGTATTAATTGGATAAGCAGGAATCCGAAGGCTAGAATTCCGACTGCAACGAAGAACCAACGACGTAATGACAATTTCATCATACCCTCCTCAACTGTCGCTTTACTATTCCATTATTAATATACTCCATTAAATCACATTGTCCCCTTCACTGAAGGGGACAATGTGGAATGTTTAATTTATTTATCCTGGAGGGCTGCCACACCCGGCAAGACGAGGCCTTCCAACATTTCCAATGATGCGCCACCGCCAGTGGAAATATGGGTGATCTTATCCGCCAAACCGGATTGCTGGATGGCTGCGACGGATTCGCCGCCGCCAATGATACTCACCGCACCGGATTCGGCAACTGCTTTGGCCACGCCATAGGTGCCTTTGGCAAATTCCGGGAACTCGAACACACCCATTGGCCCGTTCCAGACGACGGTACCCGCGCCAACCAGGGCCTTCGCATATTCGTCCACGGTCTTTGGCCCGATATCCAGAATTCTCCATCCGGCAGGGACATCCCCGGTCGGAACAACTCGATGGGCAGCTTCCGCTTCAAATTTATCCGCGAGGACCAGGTCCACGGGCAGGCGCAGTTTTGTACTGCCGCCGGAAAGCAATTCACGGGCAGTCTCCACCGCATCAGCTTCCACCAGGGAATCGGCCACATTCAATCCCTGGGCTTTCAAGAATGTGTTTGCCATGCCGCCGCCGATCAGGATCACATCCGCTTTCTGGAGCAGGTTCTTGATCACCCCGATCTTGTCGCTGATCTTTGCCCCTCCCAGAATTGCCACGAATGGACGCTTTGGGTTCTCTATCGCTGCTCCGAGGTATTTGATCTCTTTTTCCAGCAGGAAGCCGGCAGCAGCGGGCAGGTAGCGGGCAATCCCTTCTGTGGAGGCATGCGCGCGATGAGCTGTTCCGAATGCATCATTGACATATAGATCGGCCAATTTTGCCATTCCCTTGGCGAGGTCCTGGTCATTCTTCTCTTCGCCGGGATAAAAGCGGGTATTTTCCAGCACCAGCACATCCCCGGCTTTCAGGGCGGCTGATGCCGCTTCGGCTTTGGGTCCGACACAATCGTCGACAAACGCAACCGGCTTCCCAGCAGCTTCGCCAGGTGATCTGCCACTGGTTTGAGCGAGAATTGGGCTTCCGGACCACCTTTCGGACGGCCCAGGTGTGATGCCAGGATGACGGCCGCACCATTACTCATCAGATACTCAATGGTTGGGATGGCAGCTCGGATCCGGGTGTCATCCTTGATGACGCCTTCTTTCATCGGCACATTGAAATCAACTCGGACAAAGACTTTCTTTCCTTTTACATCCAGGTCAACAACAGTTTTCTTTTGGAACATGGAATCCTCCCGGGATTTATAAAGAAGGCGTAACAATCAGTTTGGATCGTTACGCCTTACAGGTCGTTTCAACAAAGATTAACCATTACGTGCATGGTCGTTAGAGTGATTTTGCCATCATCGCGGCCATATCCACGGTTCGGCAGGAGTAACCCCATTCATTGTCATACCAGGCGACTACTTTGACCAGGTGTCCACCCATGACCATATTCATGGCCAGATCAACGATGGAGGAGCGGGGATCGCCTTTGAAGTCCATCGAAACCAGCGGATCGCCATGTATTCGCCGGTTGTGACACCCAGAATACCCTTGAGAGCGCCCTTGGAGGCTTCAACGAAAGTGGCGTTCAATTCTTCCTTGGTCGTGGCTTTTTCGACCGTGGCGGTGAAATCAACCACTGAAACGGTCGGGGTTGGGACGCGCAAGGAATAGCCGTCAAATTTCCCCTTCAGTTCGGGGATAACCAGAGCGAGGGCTTTGGCAGCGCCGGTGGTGGTGGGGATGATATTCAGTCCGGCAGCGCGTGAGCGGCGCATTTCCTTCTTATGACCCTGGTCGAGAATGACCTGGTCATTGGTGTAAGAGTGAATGGTGGTCATCATGCCGTGGACGATCCCAAATTTGTCATTGACGATCTTTACCGCAGGAGCCAGACAGTTGGTGGTGCAAGACGCATTGGAGACGACATGATGTTTGGCAGGATCGTATTTACCCTCATTGACACCCAGCACGACGGTGAGGTCTTCGTTCTTCGCCGGGGCAGAGATGATGACTTTCTTCGCGCCACCCTTTTGATGTGAACGTTTGCGCCGGCTTTTCCCTTGGCGGGATCACCAATCGCGTCGGTGAAGACACCGGTCGATTCGATGACGATATCCACGCCCAGATCTTTCCAGGGCAGTGCGCCGGGATCTTTTTCGGCGAACACTTTGATCTTCTTGCCATCGATGACGAGGTCGTTTCCATCTATGGTGACTTCCCCGGGGAAAATACCATAGTTGGAATCGTATTTGAACAGGTGGGCGTTGGTTTTCGTGTCAAAAAGATCATTGACCGCAACCACTTCCAAATTTCCCGCCTGTTTTTCGATCATGGCTTTCAACACCTGGCGGCCAATTCGCCCAAAACCATTGATACCTACTTTTACTGCCATTGAAACACCTCCATAGAGAGATAAAATGATTGCAAACCAAATTCCGTTGATTTTATCACAACCGGTTTCGGGTGGCAAATGAATAGACAAGTTTGTTAATGAGCGGGGAATCGGCTTCAGGCAGGCGTATTATTCCGATGTCAGCACGATTTGCTTATTTCGACCTTTTGGTTATTCCCCTCATTTGCAGTGTATTTTATCTGTCATTCCAGGGGATTCGTCGTCCATTCTGAAACGATGATTGGATAGTCTTTATAGCGTCGGGACAGGGCGGGTACTCTCACGATCCGGAAGAGGACCGGTACGGTCGAAATAAATATCGAGCAGCGATTGGGCCAGTTTTTTGGAGTCATGCCGCCAGGGGTGTTCGAGATCAAGCAGATCTGTCTGGTAGACGGGGTAGATCCGCTCCAGGTCCATATCGACCTTCACCCAATCCACATCGGTCGGCAGATCCGTAGAGCAATTGTTATTGCATACGATCAAATCGAAGAGATGGCTGCCCACGTGGTTTTCGATGGCAGCGACATGATCCCCGCTCGAATAATGGTCCGTTTCGCCTGGCTGGGAAGCCAGGTTGCAGATAAAGAATTTCATCGCCCGGCTTGCCCGGATCGCCGCGGTGATGTCTGGTACGAGTAAATTCGGCAGAATACTGGTGTACAGGCTCCCGGGTCCGACCAGGATCAAGTCAGCGGATAGGATCGCCTGGATGGCCGGCGGGTAGGCTGGCGCGTTGTCCGGTTCGAGCCAGAGACGTTTGACCTGGCCCTTGCTTTTGGGTATTTTGCTTTCGCCGCGGATCCACAAGATTTTTCTTTTTCTCCGTCAGTTCCACACTCGCGGATAATCGAACGTCAGTCAACGTGGACGGCAGGACCTGCCCCTGGACGGCCAAGACGCGGCCGCTTTCCGCCACGGCTTCTTCAAACGATCCGGTGATCTCCGCCAGACCGGAGATAAACAAATTGCCCAGCGAGTGTCCATTCAGACCGGTCTCATCAGAAAAGCGGTATTGGAATAGCTGGGTCAATAATTCTTCGTCATTCGATAGGGCGGTGAGACAATTGCGAATATCTCCCGGTGGTAAGACACCCATAGACCTGCGCAATTCTCCAGAAGAGCCACCATCATCCGCGACGGTGACGATGGCTGTCAGGTTTTTGGTATACCCCTTCAATCCGCGCAGGAGGGTTGCCAGACCATGCCCTCCGCCAATCACTACGATACGCGGACCTTTGTCTTTTTTATAAAACTCAGAGACTGTGTCGATGATTGGCTTTCCGGGTTGGATAAATGGTCTGAGAAGGGCTCTATTGAGTCCCCACATACCGTATGTGGTGAGCCCGAGCCCAAGCAAACCGAAGATCAACGCGCGGGTGATCCGGGCGAAGGATTGCAAGGATAGAAACTGAATGATGGGGAGAAGCCAGTTATCAGGGACAGTTCTGTAAATATTGATCAGGATGAAAGCCAACCCTATCGCCAGCATGGTGATGCCGATCATGATCATCAACATCCAGCGTTTGACCCCAATGCCGGGCAACAACCAGCGGGCTTCGCGTTTAAGATAACGCTTTACCCGCTCCATCCATCCTTGATTGAATTCTTTCATATTATGCTTGAATATAGCAGGTTGTCAGTCGTCCGTCAACGGTTCATTCCCGGGGCTCGAACAGAATTTGACGCTGCTGCTCCCACATCTGGTGGAATAAACCGCCTCTTTCAATCAATTCGGTCGTGGTGCCAGCCTCCCGAATTAATCCTCCATCCAGGACGATGATCTGACCCATCCAATCGAGCCGAAATAACCGGTGCGTGATCAGGAGGAGGGTTTTATTCGGATTCAGGCTCCGGAGGGTGTCCGCCAACAGAGACTGCGTTTGAATATCCTGGTTCGCGTAAGGTTCATCCAGGATCAGAATGGGACGATCCAGTACCAGCAGCCGGGCGAGATCCAACCGGCGTCTTTCACCTTCGCTCATTTTTGCGCCCCGCTCTCCAATGAACGAATCCAGACCAGCGGGGAGTTTCTCAAACCAGGTCTGTAATCCAACCAATCCGAAAAAGCGGATCATTTCCTCATCCGTCACTTCAGGTCTGACGAAAGTAAAAGTCTCGCGCAGGCTCGTATGGAAGAAGTATGGATTCGGACCGGAGTACCCGATCTGATCTCGTATGGCTTCTTCAGATAGGGATTTGTACGATTTTCCGTTCAAGTAGATCTCACCCGATTCAGGCTGCCAGTATTTAAGCAATAGCCGGGCAAGGGTGGTCTTACCGGAACCGCTCGGACCGACGATCGCGATCTTTTTCCCGGTCGGTATGGCGAGATCGATCCCTCCCAGCACCAGATTGGAATCAGATTGATAACGGAAACGGATATCCTTCAATTCCAGACCATCCGAGGCAGGGATATGAATTTCGGACGTGGATGGCACCGCCAGATTTGCCTGTGTGTCATCCGCAGTGAGCGAGAGGATCCGTTCGGCAGCCTGTTTGCTCAAGTGGAATTGTTGGGCAGCCAGGTTCAACGGCTGGATGCCATCGAAACTGACGAGCGTGATGAGCGTGACGACCGCCAATAGAATTCCGCTCAACTCACCCTGCTGAACCAGCTTGATCCCCACGATCAATATGACCAGCATACTGGCGTTGGCGAGCAGCAAGAGCAATCCATTGACCATTCCATTTCCCCAGGCTGATCGCAATTGGGATTGGTTGAATGATTCTTCGGCGTGCCGGATCTCATCCAGTTGTTGGTCCGCTGCGCGATTGACGATCAGGTCGGGAAGCCCATCCAGGTAATCCAGCAGGGCGGTATGCAAATCAGCCTGCCTCGCCAGGTAACTTCTGGATGAGCGGGCGATGACCAGGTACGACACAACCAGGCTTAAGGTGATGCTTCCAACGGCCAGACCCAGATAATCCACCACAGGTCAGGATGGAACCTGCCCAGGAAGATAGGCGACAACCAGGGACGTGAACAAGGCTGTCAGGGGAGGATTGACCACCCGGATGAAAAAGAACTCCAGCACCTCCACATCTTCCACAGCGCGGCTGAGCAAATCACCGGTCCGGTCGGAAGATCTTAAGAATGGCACCCGGGGAATGATCTGCCTGTAGATCCAGAGTCGCAGATCACCCAGGATGCGGAAATTAACCTCATGGCTGGCCAATCGTTCCATATACCTGAACAGGCTTTTGGATATCCCGAAAAACCGAACCCCCACGATGGGAATGCTCAGTACTGCGATGGAAGGCTGCAAGGCAGCGTAAGAGACCAGGTAAGAGGATGTGCCGATCAATCCCACGCCCAGCAGAATGGCTGCCGAAGAAAGAAAGACGGAAAACACCGCGATAAGGATCGATCCGCGCAAAAACCGAAACAGGAATCGGATGGGCGTATCAGTTGGCATCGTGGTATGTCCGGAAAAACTCAGCATATAATCCGCCTGCCTGCAGCAGACTGGCGTGATCACCCATTTCCATGATCCGACCTGATTTCATCATCAGGATCGCATCGCTCTGATAAATGGTGGGTAGCCGGTGGGCGATGGTGATGGTCGTTCGGTGTTGGATAAGCGTCCGGGTCAGTTCCTGGAGGGAGGCTTCCATCAATGGGTCCACCGCGGAAGTCGGCTCATCCATGATCAGCAGGGGCGCATCCTTGTAAAAGGCTCGGGCGATGGCGATGCGCTGCGCCTGACCGGTGCTGATGCCAGATGCGAGCTCTCCGACCGGTGAATTCCAACCTCCGGGCAGGGAGTCAATCCACCCTTTCAGTCCGGCTGATTGGATCGCGGTACTCAAGCGAGCTTCATCCAACTTCAGCCTGGAAAAGGTGATGTTTTCCGCGATGGAACCGGCAAAGAGATGCGGCGTTTGCGGAACCCAGGCAATGTTTTCCAGCCAGTCTGCCCGGTTCCAGTCCTGCAGTGGATATCCGTTCGCTGTGATGTAACCGCAGGCTGGATTCAAGAACCGCAGGAGCAGGTAGACCAGGGTGGTTTTCCCTGCTCCGCTCGGACCCACCAATGCGAGATGCGTTCCTTTCTGAATCGTGAGATCGATCTCTTCGAGAGAGGAATGTTGATTTTCCGGATAAATGGCGCAGACTTGTTTCAGACTGATGGGAAAAATTTCCCGCCGGGGATGATCACGCTGTTGCGGTTGAGTCTGTGTCCAGGATGAGCTCTTCGGGCGTCTCATCCATTTGAAGCAGATGGAAGATATCACCGGCTGCCTGAATCCCAGACATGGCGGCGTGATACTTCACCCCCAACTGGCGCAGAGGCAGATAAAACTCAGGCGCCAGGATCAGCAGGAACAAGGCCGGTTGAAACTCGATCCGGCCGTAGAGAAGCCGCAATCCAATCTCGACTGCCACGATGGCCGTGGAGATGGTCGCCACCAATTCCAAAACCATGGCCGACAGGAAGGTGTACCGCAAAACATCCATGGTGGCTTTGCGATACTCGCGGTCGGTGTTCGAGATGACCTGAGCCTGCTCATCCTGCTTGTTGATCTGCTTGAGGAATTCCAATCCGCGCAGGCTGTCGTAGAATCGCCCGCTCAAGCGAGTCAATAACTTCCATTGTTTTTTCGTCCGCTCTTCGGTCATGATCCCGATCAAAGCCATGAAGAGCGGGATCAGGGGCGCAGTGGCAAGCAGGATGAAACCGGTCAATGGTTCGCGGGGGAAAACCGCAAAAAGAATGGCCAATGGGATCAATCCCGAGAGAAATACCTGCGGGAGATACTGGCTGAAATAGGCATCCAGCGATTCGACCCCGGCGAAAGTCGTATTCAGTAAGTCACCCTTGCGTTCACCCGCAAGAAAGATTGGACCCAGCCGATGGACCTTGGCCAGGATCAACTTCCGGAGGTTCGTCTTAATATGAATGGCCATGGTCTTGGCAGAGACATCATTCACCACGACCAGCAGCGTCCGGCCAAGGATGAGACCGGCGATGACCATGAGGGGAAAGGTGACTTGCTCAAGCGACTCACTGCCGATAAAAACACGGCTGATGACATCTGCCAATAAGTACGATTGGATGATGACCAGGATCGCGGTTCCCAATCCGGCCAAAAGGTTGAACACGAGCGCCAGACCGCTTCCGCGAGCCTGGCGCATTAATTCCCGGTGAACAGACATAGAGGTTAGTAGTGTAAGTCGCTGCTCTTGGTGGTGATCCGTTTTCGGAATACCCAATAATTGTAGGCTTGATACGCCAGTACGATCGGCAGGAAGATCAATACCACAATGGACATGATATTGAGCGTTTTAGCCGAAGACGCGGCATTATAGATCGTTAGCGAATTTGCCGGGTCAGTGGTGGAGACCATCACATTCGGGAACAGCAGGGCGAAGATGGTGGCTGATACTGCCGCCATTCCGAGGATGCCCAATCCCAGCGCCCATCCCTGGCGGTTCGACCGGAAAGCGATATAGGAGCCGATCAATCCGAGCACTGCAAGAACCACTGTCGCAATGCCAACCGTTATCGGTTGTCCCATCCCGGATTTGATGATGACCGCGAACACCCCAAATCCGACAGTGAGAGCCAGAGCTGGCAGCCACATCACCCGGATAGCCCGGTCTGCCTGATCGCTCATGGGAGAACCAGTCTTGAGCTTCAGGAACAAAGCACCCAGCAGTATGGTTATGCCGACGAAAGTGAGACCGCCGATCAGCGCGAAGGGGTTGAGGAGATTCCAAAATCCGCCGGTGTAGTCCATGTTGGAGTCGATGGGCACTCCCTGCAGGATATTTGCGAATGCGACGCCCATCAACAGGGGGACGATCACACTCCCGCCGAACATCGCGTAATCCCAGAACGTGCGCCAGGTTGGACTTTCCATTTTGCTGCGAAATTCGAGAGAGACACCGCGGAAGATCAATCCGATCAAGATCAGGAATAGCGGGAGGTAAAAACCGGAGAAAAGGGTGGCATACCACTGTGGAAACGCCGCGAAAGTGGCTCCGCCTGCCAGAACCAACCAGACCTCATTGGCATCCCAGGTGGGTCCGATGGCGTTGAACATGAGCCTGCGGGTCGAAATCGGTCTTGCTCAGGAATGGGAGCAGGATACCTACCCCGAAATCAAATCCTTCCAGGACGAAGAAGCCGGTATACAGCACAGCAATCAAAATAAACCAGGTCAAATTCAGATCCATATCATCCTCCTTTTAGTAAGCGGCTTCCGCTGTGAGTGTATCCGGTTGAGCCACATCCACAGGACCGGCTTTAGCGAACTTCAACAGGAGCATGACATCCACCACGATCAGGATGCCGTAGATGATGGTGAAACCGATCAGGGTTGTCATCACCTGACTGGCGGTGACGTTGGGGCTGACCGCGTCCGCCGTTCTCAGAAGGCCGTATACGACCCAGGGCTGGCGTCCCATCTCGGTCAACAGCCAGCCGGCAGTGTTCGCCATATACGGGAGGAAGATCGCGGCGGTCAATCCATACCAGAGCTTGCTTTTGATGTTAAATTTTTTGAATTTCCAGATCCAGACACCCACGAAGGTCAGGAAGAGCATCAGGAAACCGGCGGCGATCATGATTCGGAACGTCCAGTAAGAGACGTTCACCGGTGGGATGTAATTTCCCGGCCCGTATTTCAGCTCATATTCCGCCTGCAGGTCGTTGATCCCGAGGACCTCACCCGTAAAACGGTTGTAGGATAGGAAGCTCAAGGCGCCTGGGATGCGAATATCGATGGTATTCTTGCGCTGGTCGAGATCAGATACTGAGAAGATGGAGAGTGCAGCCGGATCTTCGGAATCCCACAACATTTCCGCCGCGGCCATTTTCATAGGCTGCTGTTTGACCATCAACTGCGCCTGCTGATGCCCGATCCCGATCGACCCGAGAATGGCGATCACGCCAAAAATGGTGGCGATGACAAATGATTTCTTGAAAAACTCGACCTTGGATCTCTTGAGCAAATGATAGATGGAGATGCCCATCACAAAAAAGGCTGCCGTTGTGTAACCGGAGAAGACCGTGTGCGGAAATTGAGTCCAGACGTGCGGGTTGGAGATCACCGCCCAAAAATCATCCATCACCGGTCGGCCATTTACCATGACGTATCCGACCGGAAAGTGCATGAATGAATTCGCGATCAAGATCCAGAGGGCGGATAGGGTGGCTCCAAAAGCGATGAGCCACATGCTGGCTGCATGAACCGCTTTGGGCACCTTGTCCCAGCCGAAGATCCAGATGCCAATGAAGGTGGATTCCAGGAAGAAGGCAGTCAGCCCTTCGATGGCCAGAGGAGCGCCGAAAATGTCGCCTACGAACCGGGAATATTCTGACCAATTCATACCGAATTGGAATTCCATCACCAGCCCGGTGACAACCCCCATGGCGAAATTGATCAGGAATAATTTGCCCCAGAATTGCGCCATCTGTTTATAAACAGGGTCGCCTTTTCTGACGTACATTGTCTCCATGATGGCAACCAGGATGGAAAGACCGAGGGTCAAAGGAACAAAGAAAAAGTGATATACTGTGGTGATGGTAAATTGGGACTGCGCAAGTCCGAGCACGTTCATAAAACCCCTCCTAAATCAGAAGCAATGATGACAGGGTAAGAACCAAATACCAAATTGAGTATAGCTTAAATGAAATCAATATTGAAAGGTTAGTAAAACCTTTCTTCAAGGTGTGTTTATGCTTGAGAAACTGCAAAATATCGAAGAACGGTACGAAGAACTCACCCGTCAATTGAGTGAGGTCGGTGAGGATTACCAGAAAGCCGCCGAACTGGCCAAGGAACGATCTGACCTGGAGGAACTCGTCCAGAAGACCCGAGAGTATCGGCTGGCTTTATCCAAGAAGGAAGAAGCTGAACAACTGCTTTACGTGGATGATGAGGAACTGCGCCAGCTCGCAGAAACAGAGATGGCAGATATTGTCCCCGCGATTGAAACCCTTAAATCGGAATTGAAAACGTTGCTGCTTCCCAAAGATCCCCGCGACGACCGGAATGTCATCGTTGAAGTCCGTGCGGGGACCGGTGGCGATGAGGCAGCGTTATTCGCGGCCGACCTGTTCCGGATGTATATCCATTATGCGGAACGCCTGAAGTGGAAATATGAGATCCTTTCCCAGAATGAGATCGGGATTGGCGGCTACAAAGAAATCATCTTCCAGATCAAAGGGAAGGGCGCCTATTCGAAATTGAAATTTAAATCAGGCGTCCATCGCGTCCAGAGGGTACCTGCAACAGAAGCCCAGGGTCGGATCCACACCTCTACGGTCACGGTAGTGGTCCTGGCCGAAGTGGATGATGTGGAGATCAGCATTCCAGACTCGGATATCCATATTGACATCTATAAATCAGCCGGTGCGGGTGGGCAGAATGTGCAGAAAAACTCAACCGCCGTCCGCTTGACCCACCTTCCGTCCGGGATCGTGATCGCCTGCCAGGACGAACGTTCCCAATTGCAAAATCGTCTGCGTGCTATGAGCATCCTGCGCGCCCGGTTATTCGAAATGGAGCAATTGCGGCGGCAGCAGGAACTGGAAGTGACACGACGGTCTCAGGTTGGAAGCGGTGAACGATCCGAAAAGATCCGGACATATAATTTCCCGCAATCGCGTGTGACTGACCACCGAATCAATCTGTCCAATTACAATCTGGCCGGCGTTCTGGAAGGCGATCTGGATAAATTTATTGATGAGTTATCCATGCGCAGCGAATCAGATCGGTTATCGGCTGGTGACGAGGATGATGATTGAGACGAACGTCTCCATCATGAATTGGTTGAAAGACACCAGTGCGCGCCTGTATGGCAAATCCGAGACGCCCTTGAATGATGCCCGCGTTTTACTCTCAGACCACCTGAAAGTCACTTCATCCTGGCTGGCTTCGCATCCGGACACGATTCTCTCACAATCCACCCTCTCTGAACTGGAAGAGAAAACGATCCAGATGGCTTCCGGTTTTCCCTTGCCGTATCTTCTCAAATCCTGGGAATTTTATGGCCTTTCTTTCCTGGTCACCCCGGAAGTACTCATTCCCCGCCCTGAGACGGAACTGCTGGTGGAAAAAGCCTTATCCTGGCTGCATGGTCATCCGGAAGTAGATACCGGGTATGACATCGGCACCGGGACAGGCTGCATCGCCATTGCCCTGGCTCACCATTATTCCAACCTGAACCTGATCGCAACGGATAAATCCGCTGCGGCGCTGAAGGTGGCGCAAGAGAATGTGCTTCGCCACCAACTGACCGATCGAATCCAGCTTTATCAATCTGATATGCTGGCCACTGTCCCCCAGACCGAAATCCATTTGCTCTGTGCGAACCTGCCCTATATCCCCAGCGGTGATCTGGCCGCCTTGCCCGTTGCCATTTACGAACCCGTCCTCGCATTGGATGGCGGCCCCGATGGTCTGGATCGTTACCGGGAATTGTTGACGCAGGCGAAACCGTATCTGGCAGAACCTTTCTGCGTGATCCTGGAGATGGAATACCGCCAGGCAGATGCCCTGGGGAGCATCGTCAAGCGTATCCTGCCTGACGCAGTCCCGAATGTCGTCCATGATCTGTCTGGCCTTCCCCGCTTGATGATGGTGGAAGGAGGTGATGCTCATGCTCGTCATTAAACATACCCAACCGGCAGCCCTTCACCAGGCGATTGAACACGTCCGCGCCGGCGGATTGATCGCCTTCCCGACCGATACTGTCTACGGTCTGGGATGTGGTTTGTTCAACGCTGTCGGAATCCTGCGTTTATTCGAGATCAAGGGCAGAGAATCGACCAAAGCGATCCCCGTGCTACTGGCAGACATGGATCAGATCGAGCAGATCAGCCCCAGTCTGCCAACGGGAGCGATCCACCTGGCAGAGAGCATGTGGCCAGGAGCGCTCACCCTGGTCGTCAAAAAGCATCCGTCCATCCCTCCAGAGCTAACCCAGTTACCGACGGTTGGGATAAGGATGCCGAACCACTCCTTTGCACGGGCATTGCTGAGAGCTTGCGGTCCGATGGCAGTCACCTCCGCCAACCAATCCGGCCAGTCCAGCGCGGTCACCGCGGAAGAGGTAATCGCTCAACTGGGTGAGTCGGATTGTTTGTTGATCGATGGCGGGCGATGCCCGGGCGGTTTCTCTTCAACCGTGGTGGATTGCACCGGCGAGGTGCCGATCATCCTCCGTGAGGGTCCGATCACTGCGGCGACCATTCGTGCTATATGGCACCAGGCTCGACCTTAAGTTTGATATCTCAATCTTGGTATGTCTTATATCCCTGAATTCTCATCGAGGATTAATCCTTTTCAAAGGATTTTTTCATCTATTCCAGATATATTGAAAGAGCATTCTCCTGTCAAATCCACGTTCTGGGCTGAGCGGCTTTTCGGACGTGGTTTTGCTTTTTAACAGGCTATGCTATGATGGTGAAACGCATTCATCTATCTGGGAGAATCTGACCATGCCTGCCGACACCGAAGCCCTCATTATTGCCCTCGATCCGAATCAGGGATTCCTCCAGATCACATCCAGAAGAAATCCAGATTACCAATTCATCCTGCAACTACCCGTCTTCCATTATCGGATCCAAGGTGCGACGATGGAATTGGCGGTTAAATATGATTTCACTGACGTTGACAGAAACATCCAGATCCCGGTTTTTGGTGAAGCGGATGTCATGCAATTCACAAGCCTTCCTTCCGATCTGATTCAGATGAAGGGGCGGATTGCCTTCAGCCACACCGTACCCATGGTGGGTATTCAGCTTGATATCGTGAACCATTCCGGCGGGGTGATCCGGCAGGAGACGATTGAGGTTGCCGCCATCGAGTTCCTTCATCACGAATGAAAACGGGACTACCGGGTCGGATATCGGATGTTATGTCAATGGATGGCAATCCTGGAGTTTCGCCGGTACATATTCCGCCGGTCAAAAGGTCATCCAATCCAGGTTGAAACGGTTCCAGGGGCCCAAACTATACGACGCTGCATCGCCCCAGATGGATAAGGCTGGGGTATTCGCCAGCGATCAATTTGGTGTCCTGCTGGATCGATCCAATCAGGTCGGGTTGCTGGCTGGATTCTTAAGCCAGAAAAACCACTTTGGTCATATCTTGATGCAGCCGGGGAAGAAACCGGTCATTCAGATCATCGCAGCCGGCGACATGGCTGACATCCCACCCGGTGGATCCATTTCCACCGACTGGCTGGTGGTGCAATTGTTGGATCTGAACGATCCCGACCCGTTGAAGATTTATCTGGATATGACGGCGAAAGAAAACCAGGTAAAGGTCTCAGATCAAATTCCGGCCGGTTGGTGCTCGTGGTACCACTATTTCACCCGCATCTCGCCGAAGATCATTCGCAACAATCTGGAGATCTTGTCAGAAGAGAAAAATGAGCTACCTTTGAATTTGATCCAGATCGATGACGGCTACCAAAAATCCGTCGGTGATTGGTTGAAGACCCGGCCGTCATTCAACGGTCAGATGGGTTTACTCGCGGAAGAGATTAGTGAAAACGGTTTCCGGCCAGGTTTATGGATGGCGCCATTTATCGTCCATCCATCTTCATTCATTTACCGTGAACATCCCGATTGGCTGCTACGAGACAAGAAAGGCAAACCTGCCAATGCGGGCTGGAATTGGAACCGCTTTTGCGGAGGATTGGATCTGACCCATCCGGAAGTGCAGGAATATATCCGACAAGTCATCCATACCGCGGTGCATGAATGGGGATATTCCTACCTCAAATTGGATTTTCTCTACGCCGGTGCTCTGGACGGAATCAGGTTTGATCCGACATTGACCCGCGCGCAGGTACTTCGGCGAGGGATGGAATTGATCCGTGAAGTGGCAGGACCTCAGACCTATCTATTGGGCTGCGGAGCGCCCCTGGGACCGCTGCTCGGGCTGGTGGATGGGATGCGGATCGGCACCGATGTCGCACCGGATTGGGATCCCAAATACTATGGAATTGAGTTGCTCTTCCCGAATGAGCCGGATATCCCTTCGGCGAAAAATGCCATGCAAAATGTGCTCACCCGATCGATGATGCACAACCGTTGGTGGCAGAATGATCCGGATTGCCTGCTCATTCGCGAAATCAAGCCATCTGACCCTGACAGAAATTCAGAGTATGGCATCCATCATCGCCATGAGCGGCGGGTTGATGCTAATCTCGGACGATATGGATGAAGTCAGTCGATACCGGTTGCGGATCGCTCAGGTGCTACTGCCCTTGATCGGGAAGCGGCCGCTGGTAATCGATTGGGCGGATGAACTCCATCCCCATCTGACCCGACTGGATTTGGAAAACCAGACCGGCGTCTGGCATTTGCTCGGGTACACCAATTGGGAAAACCGGCCGATCAAACGTTCCCTGCACCTGTCCGATTTCCGGTTGCCATCCAGTGGCAGGTGGATCCTGCGATCATTCTGGAAGGAAAAAGTGTTGGTCTCCGAGGCAGGCTCATTTGAGGTGAATGTTCCACCTCACGGCACTGTCTTATTGGCGGCTCGCAAGTTCACACCCGATCAACCGATCTATGCCGGAAGCAATCTGCATATCTCACAGGGCCTTGAAGTGACCCGGTGGGAATACCAGGAAGGTGATCTGTCGTTTAGCATCCAGTTGCAGGCGAAATTATCCGGTTACTGTGAATTATTTCTGCCGTTTGAACCAAGGCTGGTGAAAATCCAAAATGAAATGGGCCATATCAAGCACCTGGCGAGCAACCACTACAGGATCGATCTCGATCTGTCCGGGCAGACAGACATACAAGTTCAAGCTTGAAATCAGTGATTAATCAAAAAAGTACCCATTCCTTCGAATGGGTACTTTTTTGTAGGTGTAGAGAGATTTACTTCTTTTGCGCCAGGGCGTCCCAACCAGCGTAGTTGGCGGTATCATCCAGCTGTTCTTCGATGCGCATCAATTGGTTGTATTTGGCAACCCGGTCAGAACGGGCGGGAGCGCCGGTCTTGATCTGGCCCATATTCAAGGCAACTGCCAGATCAGCGATGGTGGAGTCTTCGGTCTCACCTGAGCGATGAGAGGTGACCGCACGCCAGCCATTGCGGTGGCAGGTTTCAACGGCTTCGATGGTCTCAGTCAGGGTACCGATCTGGTTCAGTTTTACGAGTAGTGCATTGCAGGCTTTTTCAGCAATGGCCCGGCGGACACGGGCTGGATTGGTCACCAGCAGATCGTCGCCAACGATCTGAAGTCGGTTCCCACGCTGGCAGTGAAGTTCTTCCAGCCTTCCCAGTCATCCTGAGCAAATCCGTCTTCAATGGAGACGATCGGATACTGGTCGATCCAGTTGGTCCAGAATTTCACCATATCGTCGCTGGAAAGCATCTTGCCTTCTTTGCGCAGATTGTACTTCTTGGTTTCTTCGTCATAGAGTTCAGATGCGGCCGGGTCAAGGGCAATGCAGACCTGTTCGCCGGGTTTGTAACCGGCTTTGGTGATCGCTTCGAGAATGACTTCGATGGCTTCCACATTGGCTTTCAGGGCAGGAGCGTAACCGCCTTCGTCGCCAACCAGGGTGGTATATCCGCGGGCTTTGAGGACGGCTTTGAGGGTCATGATAGATCTCGGCACCCCAGCGCACGCCTTCAGCGAAGGAAGGCGCGCCAAATGGCATCACCATGAATTCCTGTGCATCGGTGGATTGCCAGTTGGTATGTGCGCCGCCATTGAGGATGTTCATCATAGGGACGGGCAGGACATGGGCATAGACACCACCCAGATAGCGGTACAGGGGTAACCCGACCAATTCGGCTGCGGCTTTGGCAACTGCCAGGGATGTTCCCAGAATGGCATTTGCGCCCAGTTTGGATTTGTTGGGGGTGCCGTCCAGTCTCGATGAGGGCTTCATCGATGGCTTTCTGTTCGGTGGCATCCCATCCAAACAGTTCTTCGGCGATGACTGTGTTGACATTTTCCACCGCGGTGAGAACACCTTTACCGTTGTAACGGCTTTTATCGCCATCCCGAAGTTCCAGAGCTTCATGGATACCCGTGGAGGCGCCTGATGGGACGATGGCTGCTCCAAAGCTGCCATCTTCCAGATATACTTCCACTTCTACAGTGGGGTTGCCGCGAGAATCAAGTACTTCGCGACCGACAATATCTTCGATTGTGCTCATATTTCACCTTTGATTAGGGTAAATTAAATTCGTAATGTGGACGTTCAGACAAGTCAAATTCGATGAGTATAACCGATTTTTCTTTCTGAACGGCAGAAGATCGCCATTGCAAGTCTTAAATTGGCTTATTCTGTTGAGTTGACCGGAATCCCCATTCGATCACAGACCGCTTTCACAAATGCCAGAAAACAGGGGATGCGGACGATTTGGCCGCGACAGGAATTCTGGGTGGAATTGGGTGCCGACCATGAATGGATGGTCCTTCAGTTCTGCTATCTCCACCAGTTTTCCATCCGGTGACATGCCGGCAAAAATCATCCCCTTCTCATTCAAGTATCTGGCGGTACGCGTTATTGAATTCAAAACGGTGGCGATGTCTTTCTTCCACCATCTCTACGCCATAGGCTTTGGCAGAAATGCTGCCTGGTTGAAGGTGGCAGGGATATAACCCAAGCCGCATCGTCCCGCCCATATCGGTGACTTCCCTGTTGTTCCAGCATCAGATCGATCACAGGGTGGGGAGTGTTGTGGTCGAATTCTGATGAATTGACCGTTTCATCCTGCAGCACGGTCCGGGCAAATTCAACCACCATGAGCTGCATGCCCAGGCATAAACCCAGAAAGGGGATCTTGATTCTCCCGGGCATACCGGATCGCCTTGATCTTGCCTTCGATCCCCCGGCTGCCAAATCCGCCTGGCACTAGAATGCCATCCGCGTTCTGGATTTGCTCCCAGCCTTTCTCTTTTTCCAGATCCGCGGAATGGATCCAGTCTCACATCCACTTCCACTCCAAGGGGGATTCCGGCGTGTTTCAAGGCTTCGTATACGCTCATATAGGCATCGTGTAGTTCCACATATTTTCCGACCAGGGCAATCCGAATGGTTGGCCTGGGCGCGCGGACTTTCTCCACCAGTTAAGTCCAGGCAGTCCAATCCGGTTTGGGAGCCGGATGAAGATCGAAATCGTTCGATGATATATTCCGCAACATTCGCTGCTTCAAGCAGAAGGGGGACCTCGTACAATACATTGGAAGTGACCAAAGGCACCACCGCTCTTTTCTCCACATCACAGAAGAGTGATATTTTATCCAGCAGACTTTCATCAATGGGATAATCGCTCCGGGCCACGATCATATCAGGGGCGATCCCGATCGAACGTAATTCGCGGACGGAATGCTGCGTCGGTTTGGTCTTCAGTTCGCCATTGGCAGCGATGTACGGCAGCCAGGTTACATGGACGTACATCGTGTTTTCCCGGCCCAGATCGCTGCGCAATTGCCGGATCGCTTCCAGGAAGGGCTGTCCTTCGATGTCGCCAACGGTCCCACCCACCTCCACCAGGACGATCTCAGCGCCGGTGGATTTTGCCACGGCAGCAATCCTTCGTTTTATTTCATTGGTGACATGCGGGATGACTTGAATGGTCCCGCCCAGAAAATCACCCCGCCGTTCCTTTGAGATCACTTCCGCATATACCTGCCCGGTGGTGACATTGCAGGCTTTGTTCAATCGGATATCGATAAACCGTTCATAGTGACCCAGATCGAGGTCGGTTTCTGCGCCGTCATCCAGTACATATACCTCACCGTGCTGGTAGGGGCTCATCGTCCCGGGATCCACGTTGATGTAAGGATCCAGTTTTTGAACCGCGACCTTATAACCACGTTCCTTGAGCAATCTTCCTGTCGCTGCGGCTGTCACCCCTTTGCCTACCGAGCTGACTACCCCACCGGTAAAGAAAATATATTTCGTCGCGCTCATTCGCCCCTCCCGTCTCGTGGATCATCAGGATAAATTAAGTGAAGCGGGGAGGGCTCTGATCGGCTCCTCCCCGCTGGTTTTTCCAGGATTGTGGATGTTGGACATGTATCATTTACATTTACCTCTATCGATGCAATGCTGATCCTAGTTTACCATAACCTGCCTGACGATATGTGAAAAATGGACCATTAAATCAGCCACCCGTCTGTGAGGACGGGTGCTGGGAAAAGGCTTAGTTTTTTGTTTCTGTTCGAGGGTCCGGGAGAAGATTTCCTCAAGATCCTTGCTGGAATTTCTTTCTCCTTTTTCGGACGATCATCCGAGTCTGGTTTCTTGCCTTTGGCTTTTTCCATCGCTTCACGCAGAAGGATTTCCATGGCGGTGGGTTCGGGTTCGGAGGATGTTTCCATGTATTCGGTGTAAGAACCTTCCGAATGGTCTTCTCCACGGCGGCGATTGCTGGATTTGGCCGGTTTGCGGCGGCGGGTGTCTGTCGTCTTTACCGCTTTCAGGTCGTTCTGCCGGAACCATTGTCATTTCTTCCTTGACCGGGGCTTCCTGCAATGCTTTCAGGCTCAGTTTGATCTGTTTTTTCTTGCGATTGACATCCAATACCTGGGCTTCTACTTCGTCGCCTTCCTTGACCACGTCACCTGGCTGTGCGGACGTATCCGTGAGCCATTTCGCTGATGTGAATCAAGCCTGGGCGTTCAGCGCCAATTTCAACAAAAGCGCCAAATTTCTCCAGCTTTACCACTTTCCCTTTACAACCATCTCGGGTTTGATGTCTTTCCAATCCAGATCAAGCGGTTTGATCATGGTCAATTCAACGCGACCTTCACGGATTCGTTTCACCCAGACTTCCACTTCCTGGTCTATTTGTAAGACATCCTCAAGCCGTTTGATCGGTTGAGTGGGGTCGGCTGACACGATTTGGGATACGTGTAAGTATGCAGGGGCGTCCAGTACCAATATCTGACGAGAGCACCTGCCAGCGATGTTTTAACCACCTTGCCGGTGTAGTGGGTTTTTACTTTTACTTCGTTTGATTCATTAACGCTTTGATCCATAGCGTTTCACTCCCAGGTACATATAATTGACGCGAAGGAAGATTATACCTGAACGGATGGGTTCTGTCAACGAGGAGCTTTTGGTTCAAAATGAGGCTAGGAGGAGGATTTCTGCGCCAGTTCGTTTTCTCTGGAAATAAATCGGAAGGCAACCAGACCGGGGAGGAGAGGAAACCAGAAGGTGATTCCCCGATAAGCCAGGACGATGACGGCTGCCGCGGAAAAGGGTACCCGCAGGGTGGTGAGACTGAGCGTCATGATCCCTTCCACCACGCCAATACCTGAAGGAGTGGGGGAAACAATGAGAAACAAATACCCAATACTGAATCCGGCGATGATGGTTCCCGAGGTGAAGGGTTGGTGAAAAGCCAGAAAGGTCATCATCATGATGGTGATCAGGATCGCCTTATTGTTCAATGCCAGAATGAACGGTTTGATCCAATACAAGGGTGACGTCTGCAGGGCGGATAGCCCTTCAGATGCTTCGAGCGCAAATGAATGGGCTCGTTCGATGGACAGGTATTCCCGGTGGATAAATGGCCGCGCAAATTTATTCACCAGTCTGGCCACGCGCGCAAGCACTCTCCCAAGGGTGGGACCGGACCTGGCTCCAAGATAGAGCAGCACGGTAATGCCAAGGGCGATGATCACCAGGATGATGCTTGCAGATATCTCGGCCCAATCCAATTCATTTCGTCTGGCCAGGACGGCCAATCCCAGGGTCAGCACCACCAGGAAGCCGATGTAATCGAAGAGGATATACATCGCGGTTGCGACGGTAACTCGGGCGGTCGATAATCCACGGTTGCGTCCGTCATTTACAAACATCGCAATGCCGCTCATGCCAGCGACGGGAGCAACAATATTCGCAAAGTATGCGCCAACAGCAAGCAGGAGAAGTCGTCCGATGCTCTCATCCAGGCCAACTATTTGATAGATCGCCCGATAGGTGGCCGCCATATTGACATACCAGACAAACACCAGCAGCAACGCTGCAATGATAAAGTTGATCTCCCCCCGCTGCAATGTTCCAACCACTGATTGCAGTTCATGAAAACGGCTGATCAGGAAATAGACGCTTAATCCAAATGCAACCACCAGGATAATTTTCCGCATTACGCCGATTATACCGGATTAGTCATATTCCGAGGAAAAGGTGTGTGCTCGTCCATTCGGATTGAGATGCTTTCAGGCAGAAAATCATCAATGGCACTCCATGATCGGTCCTTCTTTTTGATTGGATACAAAAAAGACATTCACATAGTGAATGTCTTTTTTGGTTTTTCCTTCAGCTTATTGGATGGTTTCTTTCAACAGTTTGACGGCTGCATCCAACTGCGGATCTTTCGCATTGGTGTAATCGCTTTCGGTCATGGTGACCTCCAGATCTGGCGTAAGACCCACCTTGTTGATCTGACGCCTGTTCGGAGTAAGCCAGCGAGCCACCGTAATTCGAACAGCACCCTCTTCTTCAGACAGATCGATCCAATTCTGTACACTGCCTTTGCCATAGGTTGTGACACCCACCAGTTTTCCACGCCCCAGATCTTGAATGGCCCCTGCCACAATCTCCGATGCCGACGCGGTACCCTCGTTAACGAGCACAACCAGCGGAATATCCGTTGCCAATCCGCCCGGTCTGATCCGGAATTCTTTTGCCTGCCCGGTACCATATTCTTCGTACATCAGCACGCCATCTTCCAGGAACTGTGAACCCACGTCCACTGCGGAAGTGAGCAATCCGCCTCCGTTGAATCGCAGGTCAACGACCAAACCTTTGATCTCTTGTTCCCGAAGTTTTCGAAGCGCTTGTTTCAATTCTGGACCTGTTTTATCGCCGAAAGTGAGTATTTGCACATAGCCAATATCGCCGGGAAGTACTTTGCTTTCCACGCTGGCGACATCGATCTTCGCCCTGGTGATGCTGAACTCCAGGGGAGAGGTTCATCCTTGCGTGTGATGGTCAGGGTAACCACAGTTCCAGATGGCCCGAGAATTTTGCTCAGAGCATAATTGCCGTCTTTTCCGGTCATTTCCTCACCATCGATTTTTATAACAATATCCCCCGGTTTCAGGCCAGCCTTCTCCGCTGGCGAATCTGGCATTGGGCTGGTGATGATCAGAAACTCACCGGTTGTATCGACCCAGGCTCCGATACCTTCATACTCGCCCGATAGTTGGATGGACTTCTGGCGCAATAAATCGGGATCGATATAGGAGGTGTGTTCATCACCCAGGGATTCCAACATCCCTTTGATCGCTCCCCGCATCAGATTGGTGTCGTTGACCGGTTGATCCACATACATTTGATGGACCAATTCCCAGGTTCGCCAGAATGGCTCGAAAAGAACTTCCAGGCTGGGTTTAACCTCTTTTGTTTCATCCGTTGGTTGACCGGTACTTTGGCCAAATTCAGTCGGGATTGGATAGGTCGTTCCGAACAGGGGAAACCCGTTTTGTTGGTGAAGTACCGTCGCAGATACAAATCCGCCGGAAAAGGATCCAACGAATAGGACAAGCACGGCCGCCAGAATTAACATCACTTTTACTGCTTTTGACATTCTCTCTCCGTGATCAGGTAGGATTACTGATTGTTCTTTTCAGAGCTGTCCTGGTCGGATGATTGTGGTGGAGGGGATACCTTCTTCACGAGTTCAGACAGCTGCTCGAGATTCTTCTCTTCGTCACCCCAGGGTGATTTCGCTCTTTGAAAAGCCTTTTTTATCATTTTGGCTTGTTTTTCTATAGACCGATTCTTGATCATCGAGAATAAAGACACATTGATCGCGATGATCAAAGAAACCATCCCGCAGACGATCAGGTAGAAAAGGGCGGGATTGGTCTTATACATCCAATCCTCCGAATAATGCGGGCCAAATTTGAGGGAGTTCATGGATGGTATCGATCCGGATCAGGGGGTCTTCCACTTCTTCGCGAGGATTGACCAACACTGCCTGCATGCCGACTTGAAGAGCGGTCAGAACATTGCGCAGCGAATCATCTAATAATAGATAATGACTCGGGTCAGAATCACCCAGGATGGACATCGCCTTGTGGTAGGCTTCTGGATACGGTTTGCAGAACGGCGCCATCTGCATGACATCGATGACAAGGTCGAAGTATCCATCCACGCCCAGCGTTTTCAACACATTATCGGTGTGTCGGGTGTTCGCATTGGTGAAGATCACTTTCCTTTGTGGAAGGGACTCGAGGATGCTTCGCAACACCGGATCGGGCAAGACAAATTCCTCGATATTGACGTCATGAACGTAGTTCAAGTAATCTTCTGCCTGGACCTGGAAATCTCTCTCCAATCCCCGCAGTGTCGTTCCATAGGTCTCAAAATAATTCTTCCGCAATTCGGGAATTTGTTGGTCGGGAATATTCAAGCGGGTGCTCATATAGTCACCCATCCGGTCGCGAAGTACCTTCCATAGGCCGCTATCCGGCGAATATAAAGTTTCATCAAGGTCAAATAGGATGGTTTGAATCGACATGAAGTGAGTATACTCTGAATTAATGAGACGAAACTGAAAAAGTAGAAGCCGGGGTTAGGTATAACGTCTTTGGTTCTTGAGTATAATCGTCACTATGTCCATCCGAATATTACCCGATGAGGTTGCCTCGCAAATCGCCGCCGGAGAAGTGGTTGAAAGACCGTCGTCGGCGATAAAAGAGCTGGTCGAAAATGCACTGGATTCCGGCGCGGATCGGATAGAGATCAGAATCAAAGGGTCAGGGCAGCCGTTCCTCGAGGTGTCAGACAATGGTTTGGGCATCGCAACCGATGAATTACCGTTGGCGGTAGCCCGGCATGCGACCAGTAAACTCAATTCAGCAGATGACTTGTTCCGGATCCAAACATTGGGCTTTCGAGGCGAGGCGCTGGCTTCGATTGGGTCTGTCTCCCAGATGACGATCCAATCCAGCCGAAAAGGTGAAGCAAACGGCAGCATGCTCCGCCTGGAGGGCGGGCATATCACCCAACAGAGCAAGACTTCCGGTGTATCGGGGACGTCCGTTAGAGTTGAAAATCTTTTTTACAATGTCCCGGCCCGTTTAAAATTCCTCAAACGGGATGCGACTGAACGGCAAAATAATGAAGCTTTTATCCTTCGGTACGCTCTGGCATACCCCGGGGTACAGTTCATTTACGAGCAGGATTCCAATATCCTGTTGCGAACCAGCGGCTCAGGGGACCGGAAGGAAACCTTATCCGCGGTATACGGGGTCGATTTTGCCCGCCAGATGATGGAAGTGGATTACAGCGATGGCGATCTTTCGGTGAACGGATTCATCAGTCCGATTTCCCTTACCCGCTCGAATAGACGCGAAATTACCTTCTTTGTGAATGGCAGATGGGTGCAGGATAGTTCACTATCCGCTGCCCTATTGCAGGCATATCACACCTATCTGATGGTTGGACGGTATCCCATCGCGGCGTTATTTATTCACCTGCCTCCTGAAGAGGTGGATGTGAATGTCCACCCGGCCAAAGCGGAGGTCAGGTTTCGCACACCCGATCGCCTCTTCTCCTTACTGCAAAGGGCGGTTCGGAAGACCCTCCTGGTGAATTCACCTGTTCCAGAGATGTACCCGGTGTCGGGCGCATGGGGCAGTCAGGTGGACCTTTCCACCGCATCCAATACGGTGTTCACGACTCCGGAACAATTGCCAGATTTTCAATCAACTCCCCTAGCGGAATCCATTCAGCCCTCAACTGAAGGCGGATCATCCGTTCCGCGCGCCAGTCTGATCCCCCTTTTGCGCCTGGTCGGGCAGGTGGGCGCGGCATATCTGGTCGCGGAAGGTCCAGACGGGTTATACCTGATCGATCAACATGCCGCTCACGAACGGGTTTTGTTCGAGAAGTATCTCCATCAAAAGGGTGATGTGATCCCATCCCAATCGTTACTGGAACCGGAAACAATCACGCTGCAACCGTCCCAGGCGAAGGCACTCGAATCACAACTACCCATCATCAATCATATGGGGTTTGAATTGGAGTCCTTCGGGCAGCATAGTTTCCTGGTGCGAGCGGTCCCCGCCTTATTCGCCCATCTATCTGTGGAAGCCGCAATCAGGGTATTGGTGGAAGATTTTGAGGAAGACGAAACCCCCATGCAAACCGAGTTGGAAGCCAAGCTGGTTGCCCGGGTCTGCAAGAGGGCGGCAGTTAAAGCCGGTCAGGTACTCACACCTGAAGAACAAAAACGGTTATTGACCGACCTGGAAAACTGTCTTTCACCTCGCACCTGTCCGCATGGCCGCCCGACGATGATCCATTTATCGGTGGATCTGCTGGAACGGCAATTCGGCCGGAGGGGAGCCCGCTAGTTTTCCCTTCTCGGCAAGCTGAATCGGAAAGTGGATCCTTCCCCAAAAATGCTTTCCACGGAGATTTCTCCGTGATGGCTCTCGATGATGCTTTTGCAGATCGATAGTCCCAGTCCGGTCCCTGCGATCAGGTTTTCCATTGGTTTGGCCCGATAGAATTTCTCAAATAGATGGCCAAGCACTTCCGGTTGGATGCCCAGTCCGTTATCTTTGACTGAAACTGAAATCGAATCGGTATCAAAGGAAGCTGCTATCTCGATCTGGCCGCCTTCCCGGTTGTATTTAATGGCGTTGCTCAGCAGATTGATCAGGACCTGTTTGATCTTTTCCCGGTCAGCCAGGATGGATGGAAAGGAGTCTTGAACATTCAACTGAACCTGGATGGATAGGTGATCAAGGCGGGATTGAAAGATGAGGATCACTTCATGGATCACTTCAATAAGGTTGAATGTACTGGGGATAAAAGATACCCGTCCGGATTCCAGTCGGGCCATGTCAAGGAACGTCGATGCGAGATCGCTCAACCGCTGGGTTTCGTTGTAGATGGTCCTGGCGAGAGATATGCGCTGCCCGTCTGGGATTTTTTCCATCTGAAGCAAGTAAGCGGCGGTGCTGATGGATGAAAGTGGCGTTCGCAATTCATGCACCAATTCAGCGATCTGATCCGATTGCTGGAACAGGCGGGTGTTCTCGATGGCAAGGGCTGCCTGAGTAGCCAGGACCGAGAGCACTTCCATGTCATATCCTGAAAAATGCGTTTCTTTTTTATTAATAACTTCCAGGACTCCGATCACCTTGCCATTCAGTTTCAGGGGTAATCCTGCCAGCGATTTTGTGGGAACCTGGCTTGCCTGTTCCACTTTCGAGAAGAACCGCTCATCCTTGTGGACATCCGGGATGTTCACCATGGCGTCGCTCTTCACCACCCAGCCGGCCAGACTGCCATCCACTGGAACGATCATCCCGCGCAGGATCGATTCATCCAAACCGGTGGCTGATTGAAAATACAATTCCTTCGTGTTTTCGTTATACAACAAGAGTGAGGCAGCGCCTGCGTCACTCAGTTCACAGGCTGCCTGGACGATGTGAGACAGGAGACTGGCGAGATCGTGATTCGTCACCAACTCTTTCGAAATTTCAACCAGTTTCTGGTAATGCTCCAATTTCAGAGTGGCAGAGGGTGCCTGATTCATAACAACCTCTCTGCAATCTGTGGCAGCACATCCACGAGATCACCCTGAACACGGACGGATGCCTGTTCGTCAAGATGGGTAGGCGTGCGATTAAGTATGACCAATCGCGCCCCTGTCCGCATTGCCGTCATCGGTATGCTTGCAGCCGGAATCACCTCCAGTGATGAGCCAGCAACAATCATCAGATCACACTCTCGGCTTAGCTTGTTTGCTTCTTCCCAGGTATCCATGGGGAGCAATTCCTCGAATAACACGATATCCGGTTTGAGGATCGCCTCGCAGGACGGGCAGTGGGGAATTTCATTATTTACGATCAATTGCTGTAGATAGGTGCTGCTCTGGTAATGATGGCGGCAGGTAAGGCAGGAACAGGTCTGCATGTTTCCATGTAATTCCAAAACCACATTGGAGCCAGCATCCTGGTGCAGATGGTCGATATTTTGGGTGATGACCGCCTTAATGAAACCCTTCCGCTCCATTTGGGTAATTGCCAGATGCGCCGGATTGGGTTTTGACTGGACGATCTTTTCTGCCAGAGGCTTGATCCATTGGAAGAACCGATCGGGAGTAGTTAAGAATGAAGTCAGCGAGGCTACTTCCATTGGATCGTCCTTATTCCACATACCGGTTCGTTCGCTCCGAAAATCAGGGATACCGGATGGTGTGGAGATGCCTGCACCGGTAAAAAATACTGCCAGGCGAGAATCTTGAATCAGCCTGGCAATATGATCCATGTCTGAAGCTTTAATTAAATGGCTTCCCACTTATTTTTTTGCCCCTCTAGGGGCGATTGAGCTGGCGATCTTCACATACTGCTGGGCGATAAGACTATCCGGTTGGGCCAGGATCATGGGGACATTGCGCGAGCACGCCTGGTAAGCCAATTCAGGGGAAGGTGTGATGATGGTTGTGATGGGTATCCCCATCGCTTCCTGCACCTGGGTCCAGGACATTTGGAGATCTGAACGGATACGATTGAGCAAGACCAGGGTCAACACTTTGGATTTGGTGAATCCTTGTTCGGTCAACTCATCCAACAATACCTTGCTGCGGGCGATTGTATTGGGCATGGGCTCCACGACCAGGATCCCTTCTGAGCAAAGACCGTAAATACTTTCAATACCGGGGAGCATATTCGTCCCCAGATCGAGGAATACATAATCGGCCAGGCTGGATAGATGTTTTATGATGGCCGATATTCGATCAGTGGCGTTTACAAATTGGATGTCGGCAGGCTGATACGACGCCAGCAGAAGTTTTACACCGGAAGAATGATGAACTAATTCGCTCTCGACCATGTTCTGAGTGATTTCGTTCGCGGGGTGTTTTAACAACCGGTTCAATTCAGTGACATTGGTATATCCCAAATCGATTCCCAGTGTACCCTGCGAAGGGCGAATTTCGGCGACGATCACCTCACTCTTGGTCCTTTGGCGTAATGCCACGCCAACATTGATGGCCATGGTCGTACTACCGATCCCGCCTTTCGCCGAGAAAATGGCACAAACCAAACCTTTATTGGGAGGTAATTCCGCAGTCCGTTTCAAATTTCTGGCCAACAAGGCCCGAACGTGGGCAATCAGTTCTGCGGGGTGGGTTGGTTTGGTCAGGTAATCATCCACGCCTGCGTCAAAACCAGCCACTTTGTCATCCACCATGCTCTTTGCGGTAAACATGATGATCGGAATTCCCTGGGTGCTTTCATCCGCCCTGATCTGCTTGGTAACTTCATACCCGTCCATATCCGGCATCATAATATCGAGCAGGATTAAATCAGGCAATTCGAGTTTGGTCATTGCCAAACCCTGTTGGCCATTATTCGCGGCAAGGATCTTATAACCCTGGCGCTGGAGCATTAATCCCACCAGACGCAGGGTTTCGATATCGTCATCCACAATCAATATTTTTTCTGACATGGTATCCTCGGAAGGGTATGGTGATGGCGTGATGTAACATTAATTATATGGAAGAATTTTGATAATGCTATAATCTTTTCTGATGAATTTATTACGCATTTCCGCATTTTTGCAAGAACGATGCCAAATAAATCCGGATGATCGAGTTGCAGTGGGAGTATCCGGCGGCGTCGACAGTGTTGCGCTGCTTCATATCCTCAAATCGTTAGGCTACCCGGTTGTAGCCTTGCATTTTAATCATCAGATCCGGCCGGATGCGGATCGGGATGCGGATTTTGTTCGTGCCCTGGCGGATAAATGGGGCATTCAGTGTGAAATTCACTCCAGAAACGTCCCCGAATTTGCAGAATCAAAGCATCTCAGCCTGGAAGAGGCTGGACGGATCCTTCGGTATCGCTTCCTGTTTTCCACTGCCAGACGTTTGGATGTGGATGCCCTGGCGACCGCGCATCATGCCAACGACCAGGCTGAAACGGTGATGATGCATTTCATCCGCGGTTCTGGACTGGATGGTCTCAAAGGGATGCTGGCAAAAACCTTACTTTCTGAATTCGACGAATCGATCCCATTGGTTCGCCCATTGCTTTACACCTGGAAACAGGACCTGCTGGAGTATTGCCGCGTCAATCAACTCGAGTACGTTGAGGACTCGACCAATTACGATCCATCCTACTTTCGCAACGAATTACGTCTGCACCTCTTGCCTCAAATCGAAAAGCTCAATCCCCGCTTCCAGCAGGTGCTTGTGCGCTCGACGGAAAGCCTGCAGGCGGATTTGGTGGTGCTTGATCATCTGGTGGAAACGGCCTGGGATGAATTGCAAATTCGGGAAGGGAACGGATTCCTCTTCGTGGATGTAAAAGCAATGCAAAAGTTGGATTTGGGAATCCGTTTCCGGGTGATCCGGAAAGCAATTCAGCGGCTTAAAAAAGATCTCCGGGATATCGATTTCGCGTTCGTCAAACGATTTTCCGATTTCATTGATCTTCCATCCCAAACCAACCGGTTGGACATCGGTTCAGGTCTGCGTTTAAGGATTGAAAATGGGCTGTTATACCTGTTGAAGGAAGGCGCGAATATTCCGGTGGTTGATCATCCCCAGCTCGAAGCCCGGATGGAATTAGCCATCCCCTGGCAAGTCCGGCTTCAGTATGGCTGGGTTTGCAGCGCGGAGGAAGTGAAGATCGATCAAGTGTCTTTCGATACCATCCGATCCGCCGGCAGGTGGGATGCATGGCTGGATCTGGACCAGGTCAATCAACTTGTTGAGCTATCCACTCGAGTAATGGGTGAGCGGTTTTCTCCACTGGGGGGAGAAGGTCATTCGATCAAAATCTCGGATCTTTTCATCAATCATAAGATTCCCACATCAGCCCGCGAAAAGTATCCTCTCATCAAAGATGCAGATGGGATCATCTGGGTTCCGGGAATTCAGATTGCGGATCGATTTCGGGTGACAGAACAGACAAAACGGTTACTGCGAATCCACATGAGCAATGATAGAATAGGCCTCCTTCAGGAGTGACCAAACCTGCCTGAAGGGGAAACTGAGTTGTCGCACTGAACCGTTATTCTGCAGTTTTAGCCGCCAATTCCTTCAGTTTCATGTAGACTTCACGCCATTGAATTTTGGAGATACCCAGTTTCTGGCGGATCTTCTCTGCATCAACCCCGGATCTGTAATCCTGGAGGGCGCATGTCCAGCGGCACATATCGAAAGAGACATGCTTGGACACGCCAGCCGCCTCACCCAAATCTTCGAGGATATATTCAAGCCGCCTGGGCGACCAGGGAAACAATTTGTCTGTTAAGCGGTAATGATTCAGATATTCCTGGTAAGCATCCACCCAATCTGCGGAGAGGGCAATTTTTCTTTCTTTTAGGCGGTTCGCCGGATTCGCATAGCGAACATACAGGGTGGCTTCGTTCTTATCCGCAAGATCGAGGTGGTTGATATTAATTCCAAGGCATTCGCCTTTTTTAATGCCGGTTTCAAGGATTAGACTGAACAGGACATATGGCCTGGCATCTTTGGTCGGCGCTTTCCGCAGGTGATTTCCTGCCTCATTGAGGAGGTCCACTTCTGACTTGGTCAATACTTCAGGGAGAGGGCTGATCACTGATTGTTGCAGCAATTTCTCCGCCGGATTCATCACCAGGACGCCGTTCTTATGAAGCCAGCCAAAGAAGGATTTCACCGCGGTGATCCGCCTGGACAGGCTCTTTGGGCTGCAGGGAATGTTGCGGCCTTTCTCCAACCATTGGACGTAATTATTCAACTCTTCCGTGGAGATATTTCCCAGGGTTTTATCGGCTGGGAGATATTCCGCGAGGAGTAGAACATCGGCTCCAAAGGCTTTGATCGTATGGATGGACCGTTTCTGGTCTTCCATATAATACTTCCAGCCATTGATTGCGGGGATCAGTGTGGTGGCTGGTGTAATGTGGGCAGTCTCAAATGTTGGGTTCATGATTTTCTTCCTCCAATTAGTCAGCATTTATCTCATCATGGCTGAGGGTTATTCTTCAAATTGTGACTATTGCGTTATTGCGAGATCAATCATTCCTTGGATAGTGTCAGAATGAAGGTCCGCGCATCCGATTCTGACAGCCATTTTGGCGTGCGAGGGCTTCGGATTGGCACCGTTTCTATGCGTATAACAGTCGCTTGCAATGATGCAGGTAATGTGCCATAATTCGCATAGGAAAACAAGCTTGATCCGGTTGGCATTGACAAACGGGTAAAAGGGGATAAAATACATGACGCAAGCCGAAGTGGCGGAACTGGCAGACGCGCTACGTTCAGGGCGTAGTGGGATTATCCTCGTGAGGGTTCAAATCCCTCCTTCGGCACTAACCCCGTTTTTTAACGGGGTTCTTTATTGGTAAACAACTTGCATCAGAATATTTATCGGAGTAATATGGCGATGATGCAAAATTACATCTCCAGCGGGAAAAAAGCCCTGGCAGTTTTGGGATTAATCTTTGTGGTATATCTCCTCCTGGACATGAATCATCGGGTGGAAGATCTGTTGAGATTATCCGCAGAACGGGATTCCATGGCCACCCAGGTTCTGGTTGTAAAAAACACGGAACAGGCGCTTCAAACCCAGATCGCATTTGCCAACTCAGATGCCGCAGTGGAAAAATGGGCACGGGAAGAAGCGTTCATGGCCCGCCCGGGTGATCATCCCATCGTAATGCTCCCGGATAAAAATTACATTCCCCAACCCACCCCGGAAACCATCGCAACCCAGCAGGTATATCAGAACTGGGAAGTATGGGCTGCCGTATTCTTCAGCCAATAATCAGGACAACTTAATCACAGCGGTCGAGTTCACAGGAAGGGATAATCCCATCCTGTGGTGAAGTATTTCTATTTGATGAATGAAGGTTGGGGCATCAAAAGTGGGTGGGGCGATCCATTGCCCAACCCACTGCAAAATCAAAATCCTTGAGGGGAGATCAATCCAACTTCTTACGGAATCGAATGGCAGCCAGGGTCATGATGATCGTTCCGTAGAGCGCCAGCAGGAGGACTTCCATGTAGATGGATTCCAGTCCAACACCCTTTAAGACTACTCCGCGCACCATAATCAAAAAATACCGAAGTGGAACCAGATAGCTGATTGCCCGCAATACGACCGGCATGGCAGCCAGTGGAAAAAAGAAACCTGAGAGAAAAACGGAAGGCATGATGGTCATCAGGGTGGTGAGCATGGCTTCTTGCTGAGTCTTGGCCACCGTCGAGATCAATATTCCAATACCCAGTGTTGTGACCAGGAAAAGGGCGCACAGTAGCAGAAGGAGCAAGATACTGCCGTTGATGGTGATATCGAACACCAATACGCCGATGATCAGTATCTCGATCGTATCCAGAAAACCGATCAGCACATAGGGCGCCAATTTCCCGACGACCAATTCCCAGGGCCGAATGGGAGTGACGATCAACTGTTCGATGGTGCCGTATTCACGTTCGCGGACGATGGCGGTTGAGGTGAGCATGGTGGTGAGGAATTGCAGGATCATGCCGATCAGACCCGGGATCATGAAATTAGCGGAAACAAGCTCAGGATTGTACCAAACCTGACTGCGGACTTCCACGAGCGTCATGGCCGATCCCTGCCCGACCAGCATCATTTGTTTGGCAACCAGATTGGTGGATTTTGCCTGTCCGATCAGGGTGGCTGCCGAAAGTGCGGTACTGGCCAGGGTTGGATCGGAACCATCGATGATAAAGGCTATTTCAGTCTTCTCCCCGGTCGAGACGGTTTCCGCGTAATCTGGCGGGATGATGATCGCTGCTTTCACTGAGCCGTTATCCATCAGTCTGCGCAGTTCATCGGGGGAGTTGACCTCATAGGCGATCTTGAAATAATCGGCTGCCTGATACGCTTCCAGAAGACGGGTCGATTCGGCGGACTTATCCTGGTCGTATACCGCGAGGGGGATATTCCGAACGTCGTTGGTGGCTGCATACCCTAACAGGAACAACATGACAATGGGGAAGAAAAATGTCAAAACCAATGTCCGCGGATCGCGCAGAATTTGGATGAATTCTTTTCGAATGAGCGTTATTAGTCGGGAATGCACAGCCCCTCCAGATCAAATCTGATTTCATTCTAGCATAGAACAGGGATGGGTCAAACCGCGGGATAGGTCGGTTAACGACAACAGAAAACCGGCTGATCGCCGGTTTTCTGTTGTTTGAAAATCAATTAGTCGTGATTTATTTTAGTGCCCCGTCCGACCCCGTGATAAACGAAGCCGAGGGCTTTCATGGCATTGGGATCATACAGATTCCGCCCATCGATCAGAACGGGATTCTTCATGGTCGCCTTGATTTTGGAGAAGTCCAATTGTTTAAATTCATTCCATTCGGTGGCCAAAACCAGTGCATCCGCATCTTCCGCGACCTGGTAGGCCGTTTCACAGAGCGTGATCCGCTTATCCACTTTTCCGATCAGGTCCATCGCCTGCGGATCGTATGCTTTGATTCTAGCGCCCTCATTTTCAAGCAAATGAATCACTTCCAAAGCGGGGGCTTCGCGGATGTCATCGGTGTTTGGTTTAAATGAGAGACCTAATATCCCAATCGTTTTATCATTCAATGTGCCGAGGATCTTGCGCAGTTTGACTACAACTCTGCGGCGCTGATTCCGGTTGATATCCATTACGGCCTGAAGAAGTTGCGGATGGGTTCCGTGCAGCACTGCGATATGCGCAAGGGCTTTGACATCTTTCGGGAAGCAGGAACCACCCCAACCGAGACCTGCATCCAGGAAGCTTGGTCCGATCCGTTTGTCCAGGCCCATGCCGCGTGCGACCATGGTCACATCGGCTCCCAATTCATCGCAGATATTCGAGATCTCATTAATGAAAGAGATTTTAGTGGCGAGAAATGCGTTGGATGCGTATTTGATCATTTCCGCGGTTCGAAGATCAGTGATCAGGATCGGGCATCGCAGAGGTGCATACAGTTTCGCCAACTCTTCCGCGGCAGATGGATCCACAGATCCGAGCACAACCCGATCTGGCATCATAAAGTCATTGATCGCGGACCCTTCCCGTAAAAATTCCGGATTGGAGACGACATGGAATTTGAGCGGAGTCCCTGTCCGGCTCTTGTGGATCACATCGGTGACCCAATCGCCAGTCCCAACCGGAACGGTGGATTTGTTCACCACGATGATCGAATCCTCCACCATATTGGCAATGGCTTCTGCCGCCTGGCGGACATACTGTAGGTCCGCTTCGCCATCCACACCTGATGGAGTTCCCACGGCGATGAAGGCAAACTGGACATTTTTTAAGGCTTCTGTGTAATCGGTTGTGAAGAGTAGACGTCCCGCTTTCACATTCTGATTGACCAGTTGTTCCAGACCGGGTTCGTAGATGGGCATGATGCCCTGATGAAGCTTGTCGATCCGGTCTTTATCTATATCGAGACATACCACTTTGTTACCGAGATCTGCAAAGCAGGTACCCGTGACAAGTCCTACATATCCGGTACCAATGACACAAATATTGCTCATGAAAATCTCCCACAGGATTAGGATGAACTGAATGAGATACAGCGATTAATCATAACATATTTCATTTTGATTGAAAAATCCGCACTCCTCCGATATGATTGTAGTGTTGCAGAAAATATGATGCCAAGGAGTCCCGATGACTGCTCAAATTATTGATGGGGTAAAGAAAGCGGAACAAATTCGTCTTGCGGTGAAAGAAGAAACCGCGCAATGGGTCAACAGCGGTCATACCGCTCCCGGCCTGGCCACGGTTCTGGTGGGCGAAAACCCCGCTTCTCAGGTTTATGTGAGGTCCAAACAAAAAGCTTGCGGAGAAGCCGGAATTCAGTCCTTTGGGTATAACCTGCCGGCCACATCGACCCAGGCAGAGGTGGAAGGGCTCGTAAGCGAACTGAATGCGAATCCGAAAGTCAACGGGATCCTTGTGCAGCTCCCGCTCCCTGCTGGATTGGACGAAGAGCGAGTCCTGCGCGAGATCAAACTGGAAAAGGACGTGGATGGTTTCCACCCGATGAATATTGGCCGGCTGGCCCAAAAAGGACGGGAACCCCTGTTTGTACCCTGCACCCCATTTGGTTGCATGGTCCTGATGGAAGAAACGGGCATCCAATTGGAAGGCGCCAACGCGGTTGTGTTGGGTCGTTCGAATATCGTCGGGATGCCGGTGGCATTGCTGCTGGTTCGGGCGAATGCCACAGTGACCATCTGTCATTCACGAACCCGGAATCTGGCGGATGTTGTCCGCTCGGCAGATATTTTGGTAGCCGCCATCGGAAAAGCAGAGATGGTGAGGGGAGACTGGATCAAACCCGGTGCTGTGGTCATTGATGTTGGGATCAATCGGGTGGAAGATGCCAGCAAACCCAGAGGTTACCGTCTAGTTGGAGATGTGGCCTTCGAAGAGGCGAAAGAAGTGGCCGGATGGATCACCCCGGTTCCAGGCGGCGTGGGTCCCATGACCATTGCCATGCTGCTCCAGAATACGCTCAAAGCTGCGAAAATGGCAGGATAACACGGTGATAGGAGGGGGTATAATCGAGACCGTTCACCCTGATGGCTTTTGGTCAGATTCATTCAGGGTTTTTGGTTCGATTTTCTCCGGTTAGGAAAACCTTCACTTGCTGCCCAAGCACATGTTCTTTAGAAAAATCCTTCCTCACCTGGTTTTCTGGTTGTTGATCGCTGTATTCAGTCTGGGTTATTTTTCGGTGGTTGCTGCCAGATCGATCCACCCGGACGGGAAATTTTCCGATTATCAATCGGTCAATGAGGAAGCGGAGTTAAGTATCAACTTGTCTCAGCCCGTAGTGCGTATGACCAGGGGGAAATCCCAGTATGAGATGAATGGATGGATCGTTCGATCTGGCTTGCCGCAGCTTACCTGGGAGGATCTCCGAATTTTCCTGGTGGATAAACAGGACAATCTATTTTGGATTGCCACCCTGGTCGAAACTGATCCGGCCGGGTATATTCAAGCTGAAAATTTGTCAGTCCCCGAAATAGGTATAAGAGTGCATCTCCCGGAGTTCCTGATCCCTCCGGGCGTTTATCAAATGGGTGCGGAATTATGCTCGATAAATAATCAATGTTTTTATTCCCTCCATACAAGCAGGGTGTTTTATGTTACGCCCAATTCCATGCAGTTTGTCAAACCCAAGAATTTGAGCAAAATCCAGGGGATAGGTACCCGGCAACGCGTCTTCGATTTTCTTTCCAGCAAGTTTTTCCCTGAGCCAAAATGACAGAAATCAGTTTACCGAAAGATCCCCGAATGAAGAGTTGGTTTAGGGAGAACCGGGTCGTACTCGCGTTCCTACTTTTGATCGGGATTTATCCGGTTCTTTTCTTGTTTGCGCAAAACGCCCAGATCGCGCAGCTTCAGAGCATCTTATTACCCATCCTCATCTATTGGTCCATTTATCTGATTTTTGCATGGATTGTTCGTCACCTGCTGCACTTCACACCGTCTGGATCCATCATCGCGCTGTTTATCTTTTCAATTGGTTTTAATCTTTATGGCCTGGTTTTTGATCTGCTCAAGAAAATGGATCGCTTCCCGGTCGAGCAAATCTTCATCTTTGTCATCTACCTCTCCATATTGCTGTACGCATCCTACTATCTGCCGCGATTGGTTCGCCGAATCGAGAAGCCGGTTTCGAGCGGATTAATATTGATCTATTCGGGTTTGGTCATCTATAACCTAACCCTTCTTTTGATCCCTGCTTTGCAGAAGAAATTAACCGCCCAACCCGCGATACCAGTTCCGACAAGTAACTCAGGCGTTGAATCCCAGCAAAGGAAATTCACTACCGGATATTTATTATTTTGTATTGGATGAAGCGATTGGCTTTAAGCAAGGCGCGGAATATTTCGATGATCCGGAATTTATGGAGTTTGGAAAGCAATTAGAGGAGCTCGGATTTTTCGTCGCGTATGATAGTCAGAGTCAGTCCACGAATACGCTCATTGAAATCGCCGGCAGACTGAATGGAATGGAATATCCGCAAGACACAGAAACCCAGGTACTGTTCGATGCAATTGCCAACAACCGGGTTTTTAGATTACTGGATGAATACGGATATACCACCGTTGTATTCGACCAAACCGCCATACCACTTTTCTACCCGCTGAAGACGCCCATTCAGGCGGACGTGGATCTCGTCGATAAAAAATCAGAAGCTATAGGCTATAGTTTTGCATTCGATGGTTTCTCGCAGCTCCTGTTCAATGAGACCCTTCTGCGCCCGATCGTCCAATGGATGGCGATAAGCGATCCAGAACTGGGACGATTGCGCGAAAGCTCGATCAACATTCTCAAACGGGTAAAAGACCTGTCTGATATTTCATCGCCGAAAATTTGTTATATCCACTTGATGGTTGCCCATCCGCCATTCGTCTTTAATAGGGATGGGGGACCGGTAGATCCGCGCGCCATGTATGATTGGAACAATTATCCAGCCAGTTACAAATACCTGCTGGATCAGATGATCATCATATCGGCTCAAATTCAAAGCAATGCCACACCTGAAAATCAGCCAATCATCATCGTCCAATCAGATCACGGGGCCAGGAATACGGAACGATCTTACGAAGGTTTGATCAGTCCAATTTTGGTCGATTATCCGGAAGAATACAAACGGGCTATCATCAATGCGGTCTATCTTCCCGGGCAGGATTATTCAAAGCTGAATGATCAGCTTGATCCCCAGACGGTTTTTCCGCTTATCCTCGACCGTTTCTTCGGTATCACGCTCGGCGAATAGCATTTAGCACGGTCACTTTTCTTGCTGCACAATCCCTTCCAAACTCTATATTTTACTTGTCTGACAATTGACATTTCCAGAAATCCTTGATATAGTTGTCATACAATTAGATTATCAAACGAGGCATATGACTTCTCTTTTAGTCAAGCACGCCCAAATTCTAGTCACCATGGACGACCACCACCGGGAAATTCCGGATGGTGGTCTTTTTGTCCGAGATGGATTCATCGAGCAGGTAGGCATTACATCCGAATTACCTGCCACCGCCGATGAAGTGCTTGATTTAAGCGGTCACATCGTCATGCCGGGTTTGGTCAATACACACCATCATTTTTATCAGACACTCACGCGCGTGGTTCCTGCCGCCCAGAACGCAAATTTATTCAACTGGCTGAAGACGCTCTATCCGATCTGGGCTCGGATGAATCCGGAAGATATCTTCCTCTCAACCCAAACCGCCCTGGTGGAACTCGCGCTTTCCGGTTGCACTACAGCATCTGATCACCTGTATCTATTCCCCAACGGCTCCAAACTGGATGATGAAATCCTTGCCGCTCGCGAAGTAGGTCTGCGACTGCAAGCCTCGCGCGGATCGATGAGTCTGGGCGAAAGCAAAGGTGGTTTACCACCGGATAGTGTTGTGGACTCGGAAGAAACCATTTTGAAGGATAGCGAAAGACTGATCCAACAGTACCATGATCCCAAACCAGGCGCCAAAACACAGATCGTCCTTGCTCCCTGCTCACCCTTCAGCGTGACGGGTGAACTCATGAAGGAATCAGCCCGGATGGCGCGCCAGTACGGCGTTCATTTGCACACCCATCTGGCGGAAACGCAGGATGAAGAAGCTTTCTGCCTGGAAAAGTTTGGGTACCGGCCGGTTGGGTACATGCAATCTGTGGATTGGGTGGGGGAAGATGTCTGGTTCGCCCACTCGGTCCATGTTAATCAGGATGAAATTGAGATCTACGCCAGGACGGGCTGCGGCGTTGCCCATTGTCCATCCTCCAATATGCGGTTGGCATCGGGCATTGCCCCCATCTGGGAATACCGGAAAGCGGGCGTCAAAGTCGGTCTGGGGGTGGATGGATCGGCGTCAAATGATGGGTCACATCTGCTTGGCGAAGTCCGCCAGACAATGTTAATGGCACGCTTACGGGCAGGGATATTGGGCGCTTCTCTGTCTACCACACCCGACCTGCCGATCATGACTGCCCGGGAAGCATTGGAATTGGGAACCCGAGGCGGCGCGTCCGTATTGGGCAGGACAGATATCGGATCGCTGGAAGTCGGGAAATGTGCTGATTTCTTTGCCATCGATCTAAACCGGCTGGACTATGCCGGAGCGCTGCATGATCCAGTCGCGGCCGTCGTTTTCTGTTCCCCCCAGCATGTGGATTACACCGTCGTTCATGGAAAACAGATCGTGAAGAATGGACATGTGACGACCGTGGATGTTCCAACCTTGATCCAGAAGCATAACCGGGCGGCATCCCGCCTGTTGCAGGATGAAAAATGAGGACTGTATCGTGAGCGATCAATCCCTGTTCGAGGAACGAAAACAACTGGTCGATGTGGCCATGGGGCGATTGCCGGCTGACCTGGTCATTACCAACGGCCGATGGGTCTGCGTACAGACCGGCGAATTGGTGGAGGCTACGTCCATCGCCATACACCGGAGCCGAATTGCCTATGTAGGATCAGACGCCAGCCATACCATCGGACCTAAAACCAGAGTCATCGATGCCGGTGGAAAATACCTTGTTCCGGGTTTATTGGATGCCCACATGCATGTGGAATCCGGGATGCTGACGGTGACCGAATTTGTACGGGCGATCATGCCCGCAGGGACCACCGGGATCTTCATTGATCCGCATGAGATCGCCAATGTATTTGGTCTGCCGGGAGTCCGGTTGATGGTGGATGAAGCAGCACATCAACCCATCCATGTCTGGGTTCAGGTACCATCCTGCATTCCATCGGCGCCAGCGATTGAAACACCGGGTGCGACGCTCGGACCCGGCGAAGTGGAAGAGGCTTTGACCTGGGATGGGATCATTGGCCTGGGCGAGATGATGGATTTCCCGGGTGTGGTCCGTTCTGATGCGAAAATGCTCCACGAGATGGAACTGACTCATCGGGCGGGCAAAACCATTGGCGGGCATTACGCCTCGCCGGATCTGGGATTGCCATTCCATGGCTATGTGGCCGGTGGAGCCGAAGATGATCACGAAGGCACCCGAACGGAAGATGCCATCGCTCGTGCGCGTCAGGGGATGAAAGTGATGATGCGTTATGGGTCCGCCTGGCATGATGTGGTCACCCAGGTAAAAGCGGTGACTGAACATGGGCTTGATTCACGCAATTTTCTGCTTTGCACCGATGATTCTCATTCCCACACCCTCTTTAACGAAGGTCACATGGACAGAGTCGTCCGGCATACCATCGCCCAGGGGCTTGACCCCATCACAGCAATTCAGATGGCGACCATCAATACAGCGGAACATTTTGGATTGAGCAAGGAGATCGGACAGATCGCGCCGGGACGTTTCTGCGGATATTTTGATCGTCCCTGATCTGAATGATTTTTCGGTTGAGATGGTCATCGCCCAGGGAAAGGTTGTCAGTCAGGCAGGACATACGCTGGTCGAATTGCAGGGCTATACCTATCCTGAATGGGCAACCCAATCCGTCCATCTGCCAAGGAAACTGACCTCCGATGATTTCGCGATCCACACCCAAAGGGTGGGGGAAGTGAATGTCAACGTGATCGGCATCATCGAAAACCAGGCGCCAACCAACCAGTTGAAGTACACCATGTCTGTTGAAGATGGCTCAGTTGAATTCGGATATGAAGCAAGATCTGGCCAAAGTGGCTTTGATCGATCGGCATCATGGCACCGGTGCTGTTCAAATGGGTTTTGTGCACGGATTTGGATTCAACAAACCCTGCGCGGTGGCATCCACCGTCGCGCATGACAGTCACCAATTGTTGGTGGTCGGCACCGACGAAGCCTGCATGGCTCAGGCGGTCAATATCCTGGCGGACTGCGGCGGCGGACAGGTGGTCATTGTGGATGGCGAGCAGAAAGGTCTTGTGGAGCTTCCGATCGCCGGATTGATGTCCAACGAGAGCGGACAGACGGTGGCTCGAAAAGCGGCCAATGTACTGGCAGGATTTCAAGGAATGCGGTTGCAATCTGAATAACCCGAATATGCAGCTCAGCCTGCTGGCCCTGGTGGTCATCCCTGAATTGAGAATTTCCGACAAGGGTTTGGTGGATGTGACGACCATGAAATTCATTGATCTGGTAGAGTGATATGCAAAAAAAAGTGCATCCGTATGAAAAACTGCAAGTCAACCTGGCGAATTTGATCGCTCAAACGCCGCCGGTGAACGTCTGCCAACCGAGCCATTATTGGCTCAACAACTGGGTGTTTCCCGAGCCACTCTTCGAGAAGCAATGCGCTCCTTCGAGAGCCAGGGTTTGATTCGCCGCCGCCAGGGGATCGGTACATTCGTGGTTGGCCGTACCCAGGTCATCGAGAGCGGGCTTGAAGTATTGGAGAGCATCGAAACGCTGGCCGACCGGATTCTCCTGGAAGTTTCGATGGAAGACCTGAAGATCGAGCCAATCAAGGCGATGCGACGATCAGGCGGAGGCTTTCGAAATCGCGGAGGGGGATCCCCTACTGCGCGTCTCGCGCATCATCAGGGCAGATAACCGTCCTGTGGCTTCTTTAATTGACATCCTGCCAGAAGATATCCTGACGACAGATGAATTAACCTCTGAGTTCAGCGGGTCCGTCCTGGATCTGCTGTTACAGGCGGGGTCACCCCCCGCTGGCATATTCAAACACGGAGATCCGGGTAGTGGATGCCACTTCCGAAATTGCGCGTGATTTGGAGATCCAACGTGGAGATGGGTTGTTGTTATTTGTCGCCGTCTTTATAGCACCTCCGGCAAAGTGATCGATTACTCGTATTCCTATTTTTTGCCGGGTTATTTCCGCTTCCATGTCCTTCGGAATGTAGGCGGAGCCCAACAAACACTCATCGGGGTTGATACCGATAGGAGGTAACTCGCGAGGAAAGAGAAGTATCTAACTTGCATTTACTATTGTTCAAAAAGACCAAACCAATCACTCAGGAGGCACTAAATGCGTAGTTTTTTAGGTAGAGATATCCTTTCGTTGAAAGAATTTGAAAGACAGGAGTTCTTCCACGTTTTCAACGTTGCTGAACAAATGGAACCCATCGTCCGCAGCCGCCGAAACAGTGACATGCTGGCTGAAAAAACCATGGTGACCGCGTTCTACCAGCCATCCACCCGAACCCGTCTGGCGCATGAAGCAGCCATGCATCGCCTTGGCGGTCATGTGACCGGTTTCTCTGATGCCAAAATGACCCGTGCCGGAGACTGGTACCAGGAAAGCATTAAAGATACCGTTAAGATGCTCGAATTCTACGGTGATGTCATCGTGATGCGCCACTTCCAACAGGGCGCCCCCATGGAAGCAGCCAAATGGTCTTCCGTGCCGATCATCAATGGTGGTGACGGTTGGGGTGAACACCCTACCCAGATCTTGACCGACCTGTACACCGTTTATCGCGAAAAAGGCCGGATCGATGGTTTGAAATGGCTGGCAGTTGGCGATATGCGCATGCGCACCATGCACTCCCTGGGTTATGCCATGTCCCAATTTGATTGCCCCATCACCTTTGTCGCTCCCCCCGATATGTCTCTGACCCCGGAATTCAAAAAGGAATTGAAGGAATACTCGGTCAATTTCGCTGAAGCCGAACATGTCGAAAAAGCGATCGCCGAAGCGGATGTCATCCTGGTTGAACCGGTTGTCCAACCCGATTACACCAAATCCCGCCAGGAAGCCGGCGAGCATGGTCAGACCCCTGCCAACTATAAAATCACCCGCGAATTGCTCAGTAAAAAAGCCAAGAGTGATGCCATTTTGCTGCACTCACTCCCCCGCATGGATGAAATTCCTCCCGATGTGGATATCACCCGCTGGTCCCGTTACTGGCAGGAAGCCGCCAATGGTGTGGTCATGCGCATGGCGTTGTTAGCCCTCGTTTTGGGTGGAATGGAATAATTCAATCGTGGTGGTCGGATCAGGGTTTCCGCATGCAGCATTTGTGGCGTAAATCCTGATCCATCCCAAAAGTCTGGAGGAATCGTATGCAAACATTTCTACACGGACGCGACCTGATCGGTGATTTGGATTTCTCGAAAGAGGAAGTCGAAACCGTATTGGAAGTGGCGTTCGACCTGAAGCGCAAACGCGCTTTGTCTGAACTGACCCCGTATCTGCGCGATAAAGTATTGGCGATGCTATTCTTCTTCAGCAGCACTCGTACCCGCGGATCCTTTGAAGCTGGCATGGCTCACCTGGGTGGGCACGCAGCCTTCATCAAATCACGGACAACCCAGATCTCGCATGGTGATACTCCCAAAGAGATCGGCGAAATCTTCGGCCGCTATTTCGATGGTCTCGCCATTCGCCATGTGGATTGGGGAATCGGCAACAAATACTTGAATGAGGTGGCCAAGGCGTCTCGCGTGCCTGTATTGAACATGCAATGCGACGTCTATCATCCATTCCAGTGTCTGGCTGACCTGATGACCATCGTCGAGAAAAAAGGCAAAGACCTACGCAAGAAGAAGATGGTTGTCTCCTGGGCGTATGCCGCTTCCTACCAGAAGCCCATGTCTGTTCCCCAGAGTCTGATCCTGCAGATGCCTCGTTTTGGCCTGGACGTTGTCCTCGCCCATCCACCGGAGTTCAAGTTGATGCCAGAAATCATGCAGCAGGCCAAGGAACAGGCCAAGAAATTCGGCACCAGTTTTGAAGTTGTGGATGATATGGACGCAGGTTTCAAAGACGCGGATATCGTCTACGCCAAGAGCTGGGGCGCGATGGTCCATACCCCTGACGCGGATGAAGGCGCCAAGATCATCAAGAAATACGAAAGCTGGATCACGAACGAGAAACGGATGACCCTGGCAAAGAAAGACGCCATTTACATGCATCCCTTACCAGCGGATCGAAATATCGAAGTGACAGACGCCGTCATCGATGGCAACCAGTCTGTTGTGTATGACGAAGCGGAAAACCGCATGCACGTGCAAGAAGCCGTCATGGCTCTCACCATGTAATTCATATCAGAAAGGTATTGAACTAGAATGGCAAAAAAAGTAGCAGTAGTAGCAGTAGGTGGTAATTCCTTGATCCTGGATCCGAAAAATGTTACCGTTGAGGATCAATATTTGGCCGCCGCAGAGACAACTCGTCATATCGCAGATATGATCGAAGCTGGTTGGGATGTCGCCATCGGTCATGGTAATGGCCCCCAGGTCGGCTTTATTCTTCGCCGCTCTGAAATCGCCGCCAAAGTGGAAGGCATGCATGAGGTTCCTTTGGATGTCTGCGGCGCAGACAGCCAGGGCGCCATCGGTTATGCCCTGCAGCAGACTCTCCAGAACGAACTAGTCCAGCGTGGGATCAAAAAATCCGTCGCGACCATCGTTACCCAGGTGAAAGTGGATAAAGCGGACAAGGCCTTCCAGAATCCGACCAAACCCATTGGCGGTTTCATGGAAGAAGCAGAAGCAAAACGCCGCGAAAAAGAATTGGGCTGGAATGTTGTAGAAGATTCCGGTCGCGGTTATCGCCGCGTGGTTGCCTCCCCGCTTCCAGTGGATGTCGTGGAAATTGTGGCGGTCAAAGAATTGCTGGAATCCGGCACGGTTGTCATCACCGTTGGCGGTGGTGGTATCCCGGTTGTGGATAATGGCAAGGGTGGCTGCGTGGGTACTGCTGCCGTCATTGATAAGGATTTCGCCAGCAGCCTCCTCGCACAGGAGATCAACGCGGACCTGTTTGTCATCTCCACCGCCGTTGAAAAAATTGCCATCAACTATGGCAAACCGGATCAAAAGTGGATCGACAAGATGACCGTTGCTGAAGCCAAGCAATACATTACCGAAGGTCACTTTGCCAAAGGCTCCATGCTTCCCAAAGTCCAGGCCATCATCTGGTATCTGGAAAACGGCGGGAAACAGGCGCTCGTTACGGACCCGGCCCATATCGGCGCCGCACTCCGTGGTGAGACTGGAACCTGGATCGTGCCCTGATCTGACACTGAATATCCCCCGCTGTAAATTACAGCGGGGGATATCTCAATCATCCGATGAATATTGATATCTACTAAGTGAGACTCTTTGTTTAGTTTCGGGTAAAATAGGTTTGTTAGGCTAATGTGTCTGATTTTCCGGACCGATCAACAGCAGAATCCTGCTTCTGCGCGCGAGTAGATCGTTGAAAGGAGGTGACATCCTGGCACGATTTTCATTGGCTTGCAATCCCATCTTACCCGGTCAAATCAATTTGCATCTAATTGGAGGAGTTACATGAATACCAAGCTTGTTTGGCGTATTGCAGCTAGTCTGCTCATTGCCACAATGGTTTTAGTCGCCTGCGCTCCAGCAGCACCCGCGACAGAAGCGCCTTTGCCGGTTGAACCCCAACCAGCTCCCGCCACCGAAGCTCCAGCCGCTCCCGTAGCCACGGAAGCGCCTGTTGCGACCGAAGCCCCGGCCGCCGATGCTTTCCAAATTCCTGAGATTCAGGAAGGCAAGTTCAATATCGCCATGGTCTTGATTGGCCCCCACAATGATGGCGGCTGGTCACAGGCTCATTACGAAGGCCTCGAATATGTTCAGGCGAACGTCCCGAACGTACACACCGCTTATATTGAGAACGTGCCGGAAGGCGCCGACTCCGAGCAGGTTTTCCGCAGCCTTTCCCGCAAGGGCTTCAATTTGATCTTTGGTACCTCCTTTGGTTTCATGGATCCGATGGAAGTCGTTGCCGGTGAATTCCCCGACACCTATTACATTCATCTGACCGGTATCAAATCCAACACCACCAACTTTGGCAATCTGATGGGCGCAATGGAAGACATGAAGTATCTGGCCGGCATGCTGGCAGGCGCCCGCGCGAAGATGGATGGCAATCCCAAATTGGGCTATATGGCCACCTTCCCGATCCCCGAAGAATTACGCCTTGGGAACGCGATCGCCCTGGGTATGAAAAAGACCTGCCCGGAATGCACCATGGATGTACGCTGGATCAATACCTGGCATGATCCTGTCAAGGAAAAAGAAGCAGCTGCTTCCCTCTTTGACGCTGGTGCTCAAGTAGTCTTTACCGGTGCTGACACCCCGGCAGTCGCCGATGTAGCTCAGGAAAAAGGCAAATGGGGCGTCACCTATGACTGGTACGGCTCCTGCAAAGTGGAACGTTGTCTGACCGCTCCCTACTGGGTATGGGGTCCGATCTATGCCGGAATTGCTGAAGGCCTCATTGCTGGCACCTATACACCCGGTTGGGATTACTTTGACGCAGAGACCGGCGCACTAGGCTGTATGGCTTTATGGAAGGTCAGGAACTGACCCCGGTGTTGCAGATCTCGATCCTGCTGTCATTACCCTCGTGAAAGAAACCCTGGCTGAAATGGAAGCCGGAACTTTCACCCGGTTTGATGTCTTCTCCGGACCGATCAAGGATAACAAGGGCAATGTGATTGTTCCTGCTGGTCAGAAGCTGGAACAGGTTGACCTGGATGCATTCCCTGAGTACGGTCTACCCTGCACAGTCCGTTGTATGAAGTGGTGGGCTGAAGGCATTACCGCAGAATTACCAGAATAATCCATTGAAATTTTGTGAGCCAGATCACTCCGGTGGTCTGGCTCACGCCATGGTAGAGATTGTATCGGGAATCATTGGTAGAAGTTATGTCCCCACTCGAACAGGAATCCAAACAAATTGAAGAGATCGTCGTGATGAAGGGGATCAATAAACAATTCCCCGGCGTCAAGGCAAATGACCATGTGGATTTCGCGTTGCAAAAAGGAGAAATCCACGCGTTGCTGGGAGAGAATGGTGCGGGTAAAAGCACTTTGATGAATATCCTGGCAGGTTTATATCAGCAGGATTCTGGAACGATCACAGTACATGGTAAGCAGGTTCAATTCTCATCTCCAAGACACGCCATCTCATCTGGCATTGGGATGGTTCATCAACATTTTATGCTGGTGCCAACCCAAACCGTGACAGAAAATGTGCTGCTTGGATTGGATGAACCCCGTTTTTTTATGCAATTATCTCATTATGATCAAAAAATCCGCGAGATGGGCGAACAATACGGTTTACCGATCGACCCGACCGCGAAAATCTGGCAATTATCGGTCGGTGAACAGCAACGAGTTGAGATCATCAAGATGCTTTATCGTGGGACGGATATCCTGATCCTGGATGAGCCGACCGCTGTATTGGCGCCAAAAGAAATTGACACCTTTATCGAAACCCTGCAGCGGATGACATCGCTGGGGAAATCCATCATCTTCATCAGCCATAAGCTCAATGAAGTCTTAAATCTGGCTGACCGGGTGACTGTGATGCGCAGGGGAAAGGTCACCGCCGCGGGCGTGAATCCGAAAGGATTGACCGTCAATGATCTGGCGAAATTGATGGTTGGACGCGATGTGATCTTTCAACCTGGATAAGAAAGATGTCACTGCTGGCGATGTGGTTTTGAACGTTGAAAACATACAATGCGAAAACGATAAAGGCATGCCAGCCTTGCGAGGCGTGGATCTGGTTGTCCGGCACGGTGAAATAGTCGGTCTGGCAGGTGTGGCCGGTAACGGTCAAAGCGAACTGGCGGAAGTGATCACCGGGTTGCGCAAATGCACAACGGCACGGTCACCTTTAATGGCAAAAATGTGACCAACAAGGAACCCCGTGACGCGTCACTGAAAGGCATATCGCATGTTCCCGAAGACCGAACCCATGTGGGAACCGCGCCAAATCTAAGCCTGACTGATAATGTGATCATGAAGGCTTACAAGCATCAACCCATCGGACGAGGTTGGGCTCTCAATCAGATTGCCGCAGATAAATATGCCAACGAACTTCGCACGATCTACGAGATCATCTCGCCCACCATCAACACCCCTGTCCGGTTGTTTTCCGGCGGCAACCTGCAACGCGTGATCCTGGCCCGGGAGATATCCAGTAAGCCGGCATTCATGGTGGCCATGCAGCCAACCCGTGGGCTGGATGTGGGCGCGATCGAGGGCGTCCAGAAATTGCTGCTCGCAACGGGAAGCCGGCGCAGGAGTCCTGCTGGTCTCGGAAGAACTGGAAGAATTGCTGGCATTGAGCGACCGAATTTATGTCATCTATGAAGGACGGATCATGGGAGAAGTCATGGATAAAGATATTGAGAAGATCGGATTGATGATGACGGGTACGCCTGCTGATGAAATCACCGAAATCCAGGATAAACCAAGATGTCTGATACCACTCCAGTTCCGGTCAAGAAAGAATACCTCTTTCCGTATTCCATTCGGTTTGAGCCCAGGCTCGCCGAATTGAAGTGGTACCACTCGCTATTGATCACCCTGTCTGCGATCGTGTTGTCTCTTATTGATGGGCGCCGTCATCCTTAAAATTGGTGGGTGGAGATCCATGGAGGGCATACGCCCACATCGCGAAGGCTTCCTTTGGTGACATGGGCGTTTTCTCCGACACGATCGTAAAAGCCACCCCACTGATTCTGGTCGGTTTGGCCTGTTCGGTGGCCTTCCGGATGAAGCTTTGGAATATCGGTGCGGAAGGACAATTCTTCCTGGGTGCATTCGGCGCCAGTTTGATCGTGCTCTTGCCGGTTCTACCTGCGACCACTCCCCGCTGGATATTCATCCTCGTGATGATGATTTCCGGCATGGTATTCGGCGCAGTCTGGGGATTTATCCCTGGATTTTTGAAGGCAAAATTCAATGTCAACGAAATCATTTCCACCCTGATGATGAACTATATCGCGGTCGCCTGGAATAATTTCTTCATCTTTGCAGTCTGGTCTGAAGGTGGGTTTCAGATGTCCAAGATGTTCCCGAAAGCTGCCTGGCTGCCACGGCTGACGGATTTTGCGGAAGATAGTCCCGAGTTTCCGCGGGTTGACCACCCATTTGGGATTGGTTTTTGCCATTGTCGCCGCGGTCATCATCTGGTTTATTCTTTACCGCAGCAAATGGGGATACGAGATCCGATTGATCGGTGACAATCCCAGAGCGGCAACCTATGCGGGAATCCAAATGAAGCGGAATATGGTCCTGGTGATGATGCTCTCCGGGCGCTCTGGCCGGTCTGGCTGGCATGTCTGAAATTACCGGTGTTGTCCACCGGCTGCAGGGAGCCATCTCTCCAGGGTATGGCTTTACCGGCATTATCGTCGCCTGGCTGGCAAAATTTAATCCGTTGCTGGTTATTATCGTTTCCGTTTTCTTCGGAGCGTTGATCCTGGCAGGACGCGAAATCCAACCTTCCGGGGTGCCAAAGATGATTCAGGGTATTATCCTGGTTTGTCTGATTGCCAGTGATTTTCTCATGCGATACCGGGTGCGGATCGATCCGCCGGGTGGAGGAGTAATCATGGATGCTTGATCATCATTCTTCAGGCAGGTGTAGCCACGGGGACGGTCTTGTTATTTGCGACTTTGGGCGAGATCTTTGCTGAACGATCAGGCGTGATGAATTGGGTGTGGAAGGCATGATGCTGCTTGGGGCGATGAGTGCCTTCAGCGTTACCGTCAAGACCGGGAATCCATGGCTGGGTTTGCTGGTTGCGATGTTGGCGGCGGGATTCTCAGCCAGATCCATGCCTTCATCACCATCACTTTGCAGGCAGATCAGGTGGTCAGTGGTCTTGTCCCTCACATTTCGTGGGTACTGGAATCAGCCCTGGTCTTTGGTGAGAGTTTGAGTAAAGCAGGCGCCATTTCCCTGCTGCCGCGTTCACATCCCATTTTTCGCAAATCCCGTTCATCGGTCAGATCTTCTTCACCAATCAAAATGTTCTGGTTTATATTGGGTATTTGCTCGTTCCCTCTGCTGGTATTACATCAACCACACACGCCCGGGATGCATCTGCGGGCGGTCGGAGAATATCCGGCCGCGGCGGATTCACTGGGGATCAATGTTTATCGCTTACGTTATATTTATGTATTTGTCTGTGGGTTGTTCGCCGGTCTGGCAGGCGCGACGATCAGTCTGGCGATTTCCCCGGGTTGGTTCAGTGAATTGACCACTGCCGGTCAGGGCTGGATTGCCGTTGGTCTGGTCATTTTTGCACAGTGGGATCCGTTCGGGCAGCGTTTGGATCCTATACTTTTGGTGCCTTGCGGCGGTTGATCCTGGATATCCAGGGACCATGTTGATCCTTGGATTGCGCAATCCGTTTTATTACAACCCATATCTGGGTTTTTCCTGCAAATGCTCCCTTATGCATTTACGATCATCGTTCTGGTCATCGGTTCCGATGAAGCGCATGCGCAAACGGATCGGTGCTCCGGCTGCGCTGGGTATCCCATACATTCGCGGGGAACGAGGACTGTAATTCAGTTGTTTGAAAGGATTATATGGAAAAGTTTGTCGGTTATCGCTGTTCGCTTTGTGGAAAAGAATATGGTCCCACGGAAGTGACATATACCTGCCCGCAGGATGGTGGGAATCTGGATGTCGTTCTGGATTACGAACGTATTCGGAAAGACGTATCAGTCTCGATCCATCACCGGCTCTGCTGATCCTTCTCTGTGGCGCTATCTGCCCATCCTTCCGGTGAGTGATCCGGGTGGAGTAGGGACACCCCTTCGTGGCGGGTGGGACGCCCATTTTCGAGCCGGTTCCATTGGCTGAAAAATTGGGATTAAACGACTGTGGATCAAAGACGAAGGGAGCAATCCAACTGCATCATTCAAAGACCGTGCCAGCGCGGTGGTGGTGGCGCGCGCCCGGGAGATCAAAGCCGAGATCGTGGTGACCGCTTCCACCGGAAATGCCGGGGCTGCCCTGGCCTGTATGGCAGCCGCCGTCGGTCAGAAAGCCATCATCTTTGCGCCCAAGACAGCTCCCCAGGCGAAAGTTGCCCAACTGTTGGTCTTTGGCGCGCAGGTGATCCTGGTGGATGGGAATTATGATACGCCTTTGACCTGACCATCGAGGCAGCCAAGGAATTCGGCTGGTACTGCCGCAATACTGGCTACAATCCATTCACCGCTGAAGGCAAGAAGACCGCCGCTTTTGAAATCTGGGAAAAATTGCTCCTGAACCGCAAGCCGAACGATAAACCACTTGCATGTGTTTGTCTCGGTTGGGGATGGCAATATCATCTCCGGGATCCATAAAGGGTTTAAAGATTTGCATCAATTGGGCTGGCTGGACCAGATGCCGCGTATCTTTGGCATCCAATCGGAAGGATCTGCAGCGATTGCCAATGCATTTATTGCTGGAACCGAAGAGATTATTCCGGTTGCTGCAACTACCATCGCGGATAGCATCTCGGTCGATTTGCCGCGGGATGGCGTTCGGGCAGTCCGGGCCGCCACGTGAGACCGGCGGGAAATATATGACCGTGCCGGATGAGGAGATCATTGCAGCAATCGCCGAACTCGGGAAAGGTTGGCATCTTTGCAGAACCTGCCGGGTCAACTGCCTATGCTGGTTTGGAAGCAGCCGTCAAAAGGGTGATATTGGATCGGACGATGAGGTGTTGGTGATGAATACCGGCAGTGGATTGAAGGATATTCGGGCTGCGATGCAGGCGGTTAACGAAGCGCTGATGATCGAACCGACGTTGTCATGCATTGAAAGAAAGTGTTATAGGAAAACGATGGAGATAACCCAATGTATTCGATCATTGCACCGTTTATAACGAAGAGAAAGTCTGCCTGAACTTTATCGCCGGATCACCGAAGTGATGGAGAAGACCGGTGAACCGTGGGAATTGATTCTGGTGGATGATGGTTCACGGATGGATCCACAGGAATTATCCGCGAACTGGCGAAAAATGATCCCGGATATCGCCCGGTGATCTTTGCGCGCAATTTTGGGCACCAGATCGCCGTCACAGCCGGGTTGGATTACTGCCGCGGGGAAGCGGTGGTGATCATCGATGCTGATCTGCAAGATCCGCCGGAAGTCATTCTTGAGATGATCGACAAATGGAGAGAAGGCATGAGGTGGTCTATGCTGTCCGGGCCGAACGCGAAGGCGAAACCTGGTTCAAGAAGTCTACCGCTTCCCTGTTCTACCGGATCATCTACAGGATCACCGATGTGAAATCCCGCTGGATACCGGCGATTTTCGCCTGATGGATCGTAAAGTGGTCGATGTGATGAACCAGATGCGCGAACAGCACCGTTTTTTGCGCGGCATGTCTGCCTGGGTCGGATTCAAGCAGGTGGGTTTACCTTATAAACGGGCAGCCCGTTTTGCCGGCGAGACCAAATATCCATTCAAGCAAATGTTGAAACTGGCCTTGAATGCCATCACCAGTTTTTCATATTTTCCGCTGCAACTGGCAACCTATATTGGGTTTTTCGTCGCCGGGATCAGTATCCTGGCCATCCCGGTTGTGATCGATCGGGCGGTCTGACCGGATCTCAGGCCTTTTTTGGGCAGGCGACCACCTTGATCGCCGTGCTGTTTCTGGGCGGCGTGCAGTTGATTTCGCTGGGGATTCTGGGGAATATATTGGCCGGATTTACGATGAAGTCAAAGGCCGTCCGTTGTATATCGTGCGTGAAGAACCAGTATGATTTTGAATCAAACATAGAGGAGTCTAATTAGAAATGGCAAAAATTGATTTGACTGTAATGAACGACCGTTGGAACGTGCAGTCAAACGAGCGCAGCGAAAAGAATATCTATCCCAACTTTCGCCCAGATGAAAAACCCTGCCTTGATTCCGGCCAAAGTGAAAACAGAATTGAAAGACATTGGGCTGTGGGATGTAGCTCCCCGCAACCTGTTCCGCATCACCTGGCATAATGAGCCGGTTGCCAAAGGTGGAGCGTTTGGCGGTGTAAATTATCTTGAATTGCCCTCCAGCCTGACCGGTACCAATGCCCGCATGATTGTATTGGTCGGTAAATGGTTCCCAACCGGCGCGCACAAAGTTGGCGCGGCTTTTGGCTGTCTGGTTCCCCGCCTGGTGACCGGTCAATTTGACCCGACCACCCAAAAAGCAGTCTGGCCTTCCACCGGCAATTTCTGCCGTGGTGGTGCGTATGATTCTGCTCTGCTTGGCTGCCACTCGATCGCCATTCTTCCGGAAGGCATGAGCAAGGAACGCTTCGACTGGTTGGCCAAGATCGCCGGCGAAGTCATTGCCACCCCCGGAACCGAATCCAATGTCAAAGAAATCTTCGACAAATGCTGGGAACTGCGCAAATCCGGTCAAGATCTGATGATCTTCAACCAGTTCGAAGAATTCGGCAATTATCTGTGGCACTACGAAGTTACCGGGCATGCCATGGAAGAAGTCCTCAAGAAGGTCATGGGTCCCAAAGATGAATATCGCGGAATGGCTTCTGCCACCGGTTCTGCCGGCACGATTGCCAGCGGCGATTATATGAAACAGGTTTTCCCTTACAGCAAGATCATTGCCAGCGAAGCGCTGCAATGCCCCACCCTGCTGGAAAATGGCTTTGGTTCCCACCGCATCGAAGGGATTGGCGACAAACATGTTCCGTGGATCCATAATGTCAAGAATACCGATTTGGTGGTTGCCATTGATGACAATGCCGTGGTCAACATTGCCCGCCTGTTCAATGAACCAGAAGGCCGCAAATATCTGGCCAAGAAGGGTGTGCCTGAAGCGATCATTGCCCAATTGGACCTGCTCGGATTCTCCGGCATCTCCAACGTGCTTTCCGCGATCAAATTTGCCAAATACAATGAAATGACCGAAAATGACATTGTTCTGACCGTGCTGACCGACTCGATGGAATTGTACGGCAGCCGCCTGACGGAAATGCACGCTGAATTTGGTGAATACTCAGCCAGTAATGCAGCGGAAGATTTCGCCCGCTATCTGCATGGGCGAATCCACCGACAATTTGGTAGAACTGACCTATGCTGGAACAACGCCGCGTTCATAACCTGAAATACTTCACCTGGGTGGAACAACAGGGCAAGACCTACGAAGAGATCCAGGATATGTGGTACAACAAGGATTACTTCACCGAGGTCCAGGGACAGGTCGAAGAGATCGATACCTTGATCAATGAATTCAACGCCAAGGTTGGACTGGCCAAGAACTACTAGATCCACCGTGTATTTTGCATTTGTAGAGGGCGAGCCTGCAGGCTCGCCCTCTGTTCTTGCCTTATAATAAGCGTATTGGAAACGATGACATGATTCCTGGATTGCAGCCTTACTCACTCATCCTCATCGCTGTCATGCCAAATCCGCGCGACCTGGATATAGCGCGTCTGCTGGGTTGGTACCGCATTCCATTGCGGTTCGCGCCCAAAGTGGTGGATGTCGATTTTATGGCGTTTTATCAACCGGGGATATTTCCCCCCCGGAAGGCGGCCGGATCAATTATCTGTCCTCGGTAAAAGGCCATGAATTAACCACCCGGGGCGAACTATTTCACGAAGACTGCCCTCCGGAACGTATGAATGAGGAGTATTACAAAATCCAATTGGGACCGCTTACCCCGTTGGACAAACCGATCGAAGTCCGGACATTGGAAACGGATCACCTTCCTGTATACCACGGGCGAATATCTGATCCACGCGGCTACCATCCAGGACCTGGTCGTGCACTCCGAGGAACGGGCTCTACTCTGGCAGACGCTGCGAGAGAGACAACAAGATTCCACCGGGTTATATTCCACACCTACCCAGGAAATTGAACTGGATCCCCAGGTGGCCGCCTGGCTGGGCATGCTCTATCAACAAGGCAACTCGTCGACAAGGGAGGTTTGAATGGCACTCCTCATCAAGAACGGCAAGATCATTACCGCATCAGAGACTTTCACCGGCGACATCCTGGTGGAAGGGGAACAGATCACCTCGATCGGAAAGGATCTTATCCCATCCGTCTGCGGAGGTTATCGATGCCACCGGTAAGTTGATCATGCCGGGCGGGGTCGATCCGCACGTCCATCTGGAGCTGCCGATGTTTGGCACCGTCTCATCCGATGACCACTACACCGGACACAGGGCAGCGGCTTTTGGCGGGACGACCACCGCGCTCGATTTCACTTCGCAGGATCACCGGACATTGACAGAAGATGTGGCTGCCTGGCACGAGAAGGCCGACGCCAAAGCGGCGATCGATTTTGGATTTCATGTCAACATCACCCGGTTGGACCAGGCATTGAGTGAGGAAATCCCCACACTGGTAGAGCAGGGGATCACCAGCATGAAGGTTTTCACCGCGTACAACAACCGATTGCGGTTGGATGACGCGGGAATCTTCCGCGTGATGCGCATAGCCAGAGACGCAGGGATGCTGACCCTGCTCCATGCTGAAAATGGGGATGTGATCGACATCCTTGTGCAGGAGGCATTGCAGGCGGGCCATCTCTCTCCACCCTGGCATGCCCGCACCAGACCGGCCTGGGGTGCCGTGGAAGCGGTATTAAGGGCATGCGCGCTGGCAGCGCAGGCGGAGGCTCCCCTGTACGTGGTGCACATGAATGCCGCCGGCGAAGTGGATCAGCTCGAATACGCCCGCCAGCATGGCGTCAAGGTCATGGGAGAAACCTGTCCGCAATATTTATTTTTTTCTGATGACCTGTTGGAAAGGGAGGATGGCGCCAAGTGGATCTGCTCTCCGCCATTGCGAACCCCCGCGGATAACGCACGCCTTTGGGAAGGACTGGCACGCGGAACCATCCAGACGATTGGCACCGATCACTGCCCATTTTTCTTTGATGGAACCAGGCCTATCCTGTTTGAAGGAAAGCCCATCGCCATTCCCGGCAAAGAATTAGGCGAAGGTGATTTCACGAAGATTCCGAATGGCCTGCCCGCCATCGAAGACCGGCTGCCCGTCCTCTGGACGTATGGCGTGGGACAGGGTCGGATCAGCCCGAATCAATTTGTGGCGCTCACCAGCACCAATCCGGCTAAGATTTTCGGGTTATATCCGAAAAAAGGTACTTTGTTACCTGGATCTGATGCCGATATCGTCATCTGGGATCCGGAAAAACGGATCACCTATGGGGTTGCCCAGGCTCATATGCGCACGGACTACAACCTATTTGAAGGTTGGGAACTGGTGGGCATGCCGGAAAAGGTTTTTTTACGCGGCAAGCTGATCGTGGATGGAGATCGCTGGTTGGGTGTTCCCGGCCAGGGAAAATTCCAACGGCGCACACCGAACGCCCCCATCCTATAATGGATAATCTGCCTACCCGATGATTCTTATCATCCCAATTCTATTGCTTCTGTTTACCGCGGGGCTGATCCTGGTCATCCGTTTCACCAGACCTGGATTTCCCGCACTCTGGTTGCTGGCCGCGGCCGGAAGTTTCCTGGCCTGGTTATCGATGGCATTCCTCCGCTTCCGACTGCCAAGCAGCTTCACGCTTCTGAATTGGGGTAGGGCTGATATTTTTTCCTCATCGCCAACCCTGGTGTTGGATTATTCCTCGTGGCCTTACGCGTTCGCACTGATTTCCCTGGTCTTTTGCATCGTTCTGGTGTCGCCCGGTCATCTACGCTCGCGCAGTGAAGTGATCAATCTATCCGGAAGCATGTCGCTGGGAGGATTATCATTATTGGCAGTCTTCGCAGCCAACCCAACCACCCTCCTTCTGGGGTGGGCGGCCATGGATCTCGTGGAGTTATCCATCTTCGCCAGGCTATCCAGTGATAAAGTCAAATTGGAACATACGATGCAGGTGTATGCCACCCGCATCGCGGGATTGATCATTGGATTTTGGGCATTTGTCCTCGGAAGCCGGGAGGCTGGATTTAATACCAACTTTGATAACCTGTCGCCTCAGGTTGGCTTATTCCTGCTGATCAGTATAGGTTTACGGGTGGGAGTGTTTCCCCTCCACTTGCCGTTCATTGTGGACCCTTCCATCCGACGCGGTCAGGGTACGTTACTCAGAATGGCTCCTGCCGCTTCGGCTCTGGTTGTGCTTTCCAGGTTACCTTCCTCCACGATCTCTCCCGCTGTCGATACCTGGTTATCCATCCTGGCGGTGATAGCGCTCATCTATGCAGCATTCCGCTGGTATCTGGAGAGGGATGACCTGTATTCCAGACCTTTCCTTTTGATCAGCCTGTCGGCGTTCGCCATCATTTCCGTTTTGATCAGGTCACCATTCCAATCCATCTCGTGGGGCGTGTCGTTGATTTACCTGGGCAGTATCCTTTTCCTCCTCGACGCATACAGCCCCTTGATGAAGGGATTGGCTCTCCTGGCCTTGCTGGGTTTCAGCGGATTACCTCTCACGCCAAACGCAAGCGGCCTATTTGAGCTGGCTGCCAGTGGTAATCTGTTATGGATTTTTGTCGGAGGGATCTCCTTTATTCTGATCCTGCTTGGGTTGATTTAAAAGATTTTGGATAAACCCCTGATACAGCCAAATCAGGAGCAAATCATTTATCTCACCTATCCCCTGGCGATGATCATCCTGGTGATTGGTTATATCCTTACCGGATTGTTTGGCTGGCCTGGATCAAGGTTGATCGGCGCCTGGTATTATTCGTTGCCGATCATGCTGATTACAGCAGGTGTTTGGTTTTGGAATCATCGAACCGCCCGGATGGATATCCTCCTCGAGAAGATTCGGGTCAAACCATTGAGGGATGAGAAATCATCCCAGCCGGGAGTTCTCCGGCGCATCTTTAATCTCGAATGGATCTTTGCGTTCTTCCGGTATGTATTCCGGGTGATTGGTCGAATAGTTGGCTTTTTGGACGGCTTGTTGGAAGGTTCCGGTGGATTTTGTGGGCAGCGCTGGTATTTGTCTTATTCCTGGCGATTTTGCAGATCGGAACCAATCCATGACAGACATCTTATCGATTGTATTACTGGCGGCAACCATCCTGCTTGGAGCCATCCTGCTGATCAGGAGGGAGTTGATCCTGCAGCTTTCCATTCTGGCCGGAATGTATCTGATTCAAGCCGCTTTGATGATGCTTCAGTTCACGATCCTTTTCCCCCTCATCCTGCTGATTTTGGGATGGATGGCATGTGCCGTCATCGGTGCTGGACGTACTGCAAGAACCATCTCTTATCCATCGCCATATCGTTCGGAGACGGTGTTCCATCTTCTTACCTATCTCTTCGCTGTGGCTGCCGGACTGGTTCTGGTGGATAAAGCCATCCAGTGGTTTCCGGTCCTGACCTATACTGCCGCGGCGATTGGATTGGTGAATATTTTTCAGGCGGTTGTTCTGATCGGATTTTCAAAAAATAGCCAGGAAGTCATCATCGGATTGCTGCTCCTATTGGCGGGTTTCGAAACGATTTTCCTGCACCTGGAAATTTCTTTGCTCGTCATTGGATTGATGGGTGGCATCAAGCTGGGGCTCGCTTTCATCGCCGCATATTGGATGGGATCTAAGAGTGGGGAACAGCCTTTATGAGTTCAGCCATTGTCTGGATCCTGGTCCCCTTTTTGGTCGGTCTCTTGCTGGTAGCTCTGGTCAGGTATCGCAAATTTGATCTATGGCATTGCAATTGCGGTGGCAGGTCTCCTTGCCATTCTGGCAGCCGGTGTGACCATCTCGCAACCATTCAGTCTGGGCTTTATGAGTGTCAAAATCGAACCATCTCTGATCGTTCTGGGTCGGAGCCTGGTGTTGGATCGATTCGATCAGACAATCCTGGTTATCCTCTTTTCCTTCACCACTTTCTGGTTGATCGGGGGAAGGTTCGCGAGGAGCACAAACTTACTACCGCCAGCAGCCTTGCTCATCACTTCATTCCTGGTGGCCACGTTTGCGGTTGAACCATTCTTATATGCCGCCCTGTTCATTGAGGGTGTCGTTCTGGTCAGTATTCCCATGCTTACTCATGCCTTCACCGAACCCCGACCTGGCGTGGTCCGTTTCCTGGTGTTCCAGACGATCGGTATGCCATTTCTTCTCCTGACCGGATGGCTTTTAAGTGGAATCGAAGCCGCGCCCTCAGATCCTTCCGATGTGATTCAGATCATCATCTTCCTGGGGGTTGGTTTCGCTTTTGTCCTGGCGGTATTTCCGCTGTATTCCTGGATACCGATGCTGGCGGAAGAAGAGGATACCTACCTGACTGGATTCCTCTTCCTGATGCTCCAAACCGGGGTTATGTTTTTCTTGCTAACTTTTCTCGACCATTACACCTGGTTGAGGAACTCCATCGACCTTCCCAAGATTTTGCAATATGCCGGGGTGTTGATGATCATCACCGGAGGTGTATGGTCTGGATTTCAACGCAACCTGGCGCGCATGTTTGGATTCGCCGTGATCATGGAGAATGGTTTTGCCATCCTCTCTCTGGGGTTAATGACCATGCGGGGATATGAAATATTCGCGAACCTGCTCCTGGCCAGGATGCTCTCTTTTGGCCTCTGGTCGATGAGCTTGAGCCTCGTCAAGAAATCATTTGGCGGTCTCCAGATGGATCAGACGCACGGCCTGGCTCGTCGGCAACCTTTATTGGCGATTTCCATTCTGGCTGCCCAGTTTTCCATTGGCGGATTGCCGATCTTTGCGGGATTTCCCCTCCGGATCGCATTGATCGAAGAGCTGTCCCTTCAATCAACAACACTGGCGTGGCTAACCATCATAGGCATAGCCGGGGTTTGGGCAGGCGGAATCTATTCCTTATATATTTTCCTTTTGAAGCCGGAGAATCAGATGGAAAGTCGATTGCCGAACAGGGTGCTCTCCGTCTTAATGGGGATGGGTGTGGCAGCTCTCATTCTTTTGGGATTGTTTCCTCATTTGATCTCTCCGATGATGACCGATTTGTTGAAAGCTTACCCCCGCTTGCTGGCATTACCCTGAGCGATTTACCGGATGTTATAATACCTTCACAGTTTCATAGATTGGTAATACGAGGAAAAAATGGAAATTGAACAGATCACGAAACGAATGGAATGGTTGGACGAGGAAAGACGGAAAGATAAAACGACCATCGCCACGCTTGAAGATAAGATCACCCGGCTTGAAGGCGGGATAAGAAGCATTAATAAAGAAATTAAAGGTTTGCACTCTGAAGTCACCCAATTTAATACCATCAATGGTCGGTTGGACCAGTTGAATGAGTCCCTTGGAGAGATGAGGATAGAAATTGGACGAATGTCCGAATCCTTCCAAAAAGCCCGCCTGATAAGTGAACATGAACAAGAGGAAAAAAGTCGGAAAGAGTTTGACGGAATTAATCAATCCATTCTGGAGATCCGGAAGGGATTGGAATCCACTTCAGAATCGAAAAAGATGCTGAAACTTGTTCAAGACGACCAGAAGAAGATCAGAGAACTGATTCCGGAAATAGACGAAAAAGTGATGCGCTCCGAAAGGGTCTTCGAAGAGTTCCAACGGGCGCAAAAATTATCTGAAAAATCGCGAAAAGTGGACAACAAACGGGTTTCAGATCTGCAGGCAGAATTCTCTGCCTACCGTAAGCGGATAGATGAGCAAAGATCGAGGGTGGACTTGCTGATCGAGAGCCTGAAGAAGGTGGAATCCCGGTTGACCGACCTCTCTCAATCTGAATCGGAACGGCGTCAGGCTCAGGTTACATTCATCGAACGTCAGAGCCAGGCGCAGGTGGATAGGGATCGTGCCTGGAAAGAGATTCAATCCAGGTTTGAAACGATGGAGCGAACGACCTCGACCTTTGAATCTCAAATTAGTTCTCTGGACGAGACATTGCGATCCACCCGGAAAGCGAAGGATCTGTTGGATAAATCCACCCAACGGATTGAGCGGCGCGTCAACGAGATCACCGAAATGCACCGCTTGAATGAAGATCATTTCAGGCAGGAGTGGACCGCTTACAAGGCAGACGATCAGAAACGCTGGACCAATTACAATATGGTGGCAGAAGAATCACAAAAGGATTTTCTGCGCCAGTTCAACAAACTGGATCAACGACTCTTGCAGTTGGAAGATATGACCCAACAGGTAAGCGATCATTTTGAAGAGATGAATGAAGATACCCAAAAACGGCTTAGATCTCTTCTGGATATGGCACGCACCTGGTTATCTTCCTACGAGCGATTGTTTGGAAAACCAACCGAGACGGATTAATCCATGTATGTGGTAGGAACTGCCGGTCATGTGGATCATGGGAAATCCACCCTGGTCGAGGCCTTGACCGGAACTCACCCCGACCGCTTGAAAGAAGAGCAAGCCCGAGAGATGACGATCGATCTCGGGTTTGCATGGTTTAATTTACCCAACGGTGAACCGGTTGGGATTGTGGATGTCCCCGGGCATCGTGATTTCATCGAAAATATGCTGGCTGGAGTCGGTGGAATTGATGCTGCCATACTGGTCATCGCTGCTGATGAAGGGGTGATGCCCCAAACCAGGGAACATCTTGCCATTCTGGATCTTTTGGATATCCCGACGGGGTTGATTGCGCTGACTAAATGTGATCTGGTTAAATCAGCGAGATTGGCTCGATCTGGTGGAAGCGGACATCCGTAAAGCCCTTATGGGAACCCGAATGATGGATTCACCCATCCTGCGGGTGTCTGCCAAATCGGGTGACGGTTTACCTGATCTTATCGCTCAGCTTGAAAAACAATTGACCAGCCTACCAAAGAGGAAAGACCTGGGTAAGCCCAGGCTACCCATAGACCGCGTGTTCACCATCCAGGGTTTTGGCACCATCGTTACAGGTACTCTATTGGATGGCAGTCTCCATTCTGGTGATGAGATCGTGATTATGCCCTCCACGAAGACCGGAAAGATCAGGGGTCTCCAAACCCACAAGACCAAAGAGGATCAGGCAGAAGCAGGTCAACGAACTGCCGTCAACCTTGGTGGTATTGATCTGGATGAAGTGAAACGGGGTGATGTCCTTGCTCATCCGAATACGTATACTCCTTCCCGGCGGGTGGATGCAGAGATCAGGCTGCTCAAGGATGGTTCGATCCCGTTGACACATCATACCGAGGTCAAGTTCTATCTGGGGGCGATGGAGACGATTGGGATGGTTCGCCTATTGGATCGCGAAGTGCTGAAACCGGGCGCGAGTGGGTTTGTCCAACTGGAATTGCGGGAGGCGGTCATTGCTGTACCGGGAGATCGATTTATTTTACGCCGCCCATCCCCGCCTGAAACGATCGGTGGCGGTGTGATTATCAACGCGCCGGTAGATCGCAGATACAAACGGTTCGATTCGGCTGTACTCAAATCCCTGGCGATCAAACAGGCTGGCGATCCTGCGGAGCGCTATCTTCAACATATCCAATCCCATTTTCCGATCTCAATTGCGAATTTCGAAGATCAACCGATCTTCCATTCGAGATGGGGATTCTGGAGAGGTTGGTTATAGATGAAAAGATCATCCTGCTGGAGGGTGGTAAAGGCGATGAGGACCGGTTCCTGATCGAGAAGATTTGGTACCAAACCCTGACGGATAAAATGATTCGACTGGTGGAGAATTACCATAAAAAATACCCGTTGAAACCCGGGATTCCCCGTGAAGAGCTTAACAACAAAATGGGTCTCGATCCCAGGGTCTTCGGGGCGTTTCTGGTGGGCTGGTCAGGCACAGGAATCATCGTCGAACACGGGACTACTCTAAGGCTATCCGGCTTTTCTGTTGAATATACCCGTCCTCAGCAAGCCATGATCGATTCATTGATGGAAGAATTAGCCCGAAATCCATACTCGCCGCCTTCCGTAAAAGACCTAATGGTGCGGATGGGGGAACCCTTGTACCAAGCGTTGATCAACGGGAAGGTACTCAAACAGGTTTCACGCGAGGTCTTCTTTGAGGATAAACTCATCCAGCCGATGACTGAAAAAATCACCCGATATATTCAGGAACATGACTCGATCTCACTGGCCCAATGCAGGGATTTATTCAATACCAGCCGGAAGTACGCCCAGGCTTTTCTGGAATACCTGGATGAGACCGGTGTCACGATCAGGGAAGGCGATATTCGCCACCTGAAGTAGTGAGCGGTAAGGTTTACTGGATTTCCTGCAGCAGGCGGTCCAATTCGAGCGGAAAGCCTTTTGTGATCTCCCGGCTGAGTGAGATCGCTCCCTGCGGGCACTGGTTAACACAAATCCCGCATCCCATACAGGCAGCAAAGTCAACCTTACTCACACCATCCAGGATTGTGAGGGCATGGAATTGGCAGGCACCATCACAGGAGCCGCATCCCACGCAGATCGTCTCATCCACCACAGCGAGATACCCCGATGAGGACAGCATGTTGGAGCCATTAAGTTGGGATTGGATGGCACCGCAGCAGCATGAGCAGCAATTGCAGATGGCATAGAACCGTCCGAGCATGGCATCTTTGAAGAAAGCATGATGCACATGACCTCTGGCGTCTTCCTCTTCGAGGATCTGCAGGGCTTCCGCTTGAGTGATCTGGCGGAATTTTTCCTCAGAGCTTTCCGACATCATCCCAACAAATGGTTCCCCCACTATGAGACACACATCCATAGGCAGACAGGGTTTTTCTCTGGCTGCCCGGCAGGGACATACCAGCACACCCAGATGTTGCGGTTCCTGCAAGATGATATCCCGGGCGAGCTTGTATGGGATCACCTTTTCCAAATTTTCGAGGTGAATATCTTCCTGTACCGTCACCAGTTGTTTCGCCGCATCGAGAGGAACAACCTTTCCGTGGTAGGTATCGGCAAATGAGATCTCATCCTTTGAGCCATTTTTCCGGTTGGCGTGGTTGGCGGAAAAAATATGATCAAGGTGTTTGACAACCGGGAGTAACACTTTACCCAGCCAATGATTTCGCGTTCCGATCGCGATGTAGGGATACACGAAACGGGTATAGAGGTATCCATGTACAAAATCAACCCAATGGTATCCCTTGACTTGTTTCCCCTGTTGATAAAACGCTTGCATGGATGGAGAGAGTAGTTTCATTCTGGTCTCATTATGTGATCTGGATTGGCATGATAAGTAACGAAAGATTGTAAAATTTATACCGGTTGTGGATCTCGCGCCAGGTGCAGATATCAGAGCATTTTAGGGAGCTCGATGGATTGCTGTTTCTGGTATTTCCCTTTTTTATCTGCATATGATATCTGGCATTCTTCATCGCCCTCGAAGAAGAGTACCTGGGCAATACCCTCATTCGCGTAAATCTTCGCTGGCAATGGGGTGGTATTGGATATCTCCAATGTAACATACCCTTCCCACTCGGGTTCAAACGGTGTGACGTTCACAATGATCCCGCATCGGGCGTATGTGCTTTTCCCAAGGCAGACGGTCAGAACTCCCCTTGGTATGCGGAAGTATTCCACAGTCCGGGCCAGGACAAATGAATTCGGCGGGATGACACAGGCATCCCCTTTAAAATCGACCATGGATTTTGGATCGAAATTCTTCGGATCCACAACGGTGGAATACACATTCGTGAAGATCTTGAACTCGTCTGCGACCCGGATATCATAGCCGTAAGAGGATACCCCGTATGAGATGACACCTTTCCGGTAATTCCCATCCTCATAGGGTTCGATCATCTTGTGTTCCAATGCCATTTTGCGTATCCAATGGTCCGGTTTTAATCCCATGGTTCTCCTCAATTCTTTGCGTGTAAGACGATTTTTGTTACTTTGTCCGGAAGGATTTGCACTTCCAATTGCTGCGATGCGCCATTGGGAGAGAATGTAATTCGATAATACCCGCTGGTGAGATCTCCCAGGGCGAATATTTCCTGGTATTGGTCATCGCTTTTCAAGCCCGGATCGGCGTACGATTCCAGGTAGAACGGTTTGCCCGCCTTTTCACCGTCCATTTTCTCCACTTTAATATTGGAATAGCGTCGAATGTTTCCTTCCGGATCGAGGATGGTTCCCACCAGGACGCCGCAATCCTCACAGGGTTTTAACCAGAGCTCCGGGTTTCGGGTATCCTGGAAACTGTTTCCTCCCTGGCGCACTTCAAAATGTAGATGAGCACCCTGGGCGGTCCCGGTCAGGCCGACCTTGCCGATCTCCTCGCCCGCCTGGACTGACTGTCCGGTTTCCACCAGCACCCTGGAAAGATGAGCGTATAGTGTATAGAAAGGCAGGGCATATCCGGGGAATTCATGCTGGATGATGACCAGATTTCCGTAATAATCCAATCCCCAGCCGTAATCGGTCTCGTGATCGGTGCCGGCCACAACCACTTTTCCACTTGCCGCCGCCAGGACGGATGTGCCCTGAGGGTTGGTAAATTCCACACCGTGATGGGGATTTCGCAATCCATCCTGAGTTGTCCCAAAGGGATAAGACCGCTCCACCAGAGGATTGTCATCCGGTTTGATTGGCCTCTCGAGCAGGAAATGTCCATCGTAAATGCACCAGTCTGTTCCGCATGGCAGCGGAGTGACTGTGGCAGGATATGGGTTGGCGGTAGGGGACTCTTCGTTATGGTGGGATCTGGCTTTGAGGTTGCGGTTTTTGTCGGGATAACCACCACCGGATCGGTCGTGATCGATGGAGGTTCCACCGGGCGGCGGGTATCTTTTATAGGCAAGCAACCAACCACAAAAGACAAGAAGAGGATGGGTATCAGTAATGATGATACCCGGTTCCAGCTCGACAACCTCAAGAAATTCCTCCCCGCTCTTCCAGGGCTTTGGTCAATTCTCCATCCAGTCGAGCTGCGCTGGATTGGATGGACTGTAGTTCAGATAGCATCGCCTGTGCGACAGAATTATCTTTCATGGAAACCAGGTTGATTTGAACGTTCCAACCGGCTCCGCGGAGGGCGGCTTGAGCCATCGCAAATCCACTGGCTGCATCGCTGATGGCATTCAAATTGCCGAAATCGGACTGCCTGTAACGCCAGTTCCATGATCTGGATCGTTTTTCGGCAGACCTCGAGCGGAATTTCAGCCGCATGCAGGGTCGCGCCGGTAATGGCCTCCGTTCGTTTCAGGATATCTTCCGGTTTCTCCTTTGGCAGTCGAGTGGCTTCCATTAAGGATAGGAACGCCTGCGCGTCCTTCTCAACAAATTCTCGAAGCTCTAGCTGAAGAGGCTCTGCCTGATCCAGAATTTTCCACATGAGCGGTTCAACCTCGGCGTATTTCTTTTTACCGATGGTCAACCGGCTGACCATGCAGATCAGCCCAGCCCCCATCGCGGCGGCATAGGCGGACGCACTTCCTCCACCCGGGGTGGGTGTGCCGGCTGCCAGGCTGTCAAGGAAGTCACTATCGATTGGATTGACCGGTTTGTCTCTGAGCGCATCATACATGCGGGTTTCCAACACCTGATCCGATTTTAAAGCCATCCAATTGGAGATACCAGACGGCGGCGTCCGATAGAGCTTCCTGTGGGATGAGACCGACCAATTCAGTATGATGGATGCCCACACCGTAGCGTTGCGCTTCCCGACGGACGCTCTCCACCACCCGACCAAGAGGAGTTTGGCGGTAATTCGTCATGTTCATTGAAACCTGGGCTTTCCCTTCCACCAGGACGCCCATGCCTTTGATATATCTCCACCCGCCGGAGGATTGTCTGACCGCCTTGGCGATCTTCTGGGCGATACTGACATCGTCAGTGGTCAGGTAGGCGTTGAACGCGATCAAAGGTTGTCTCGCCCCGATCACGGTTGCGCCGGCTGTCCCAACCTTTTCAGGCCCAAAATCCGGTTTGCGCTCCGGGTTTTTGCCCATTTCCTCTTTAATGCTTCATATTGACCGCGGCGAATGTTTTCCAGATTTTGTCGTTCGGGGCTGGCCGCTGCTTCTTCGTACAGGTAGACGGGAATATCGAGTGATTGTGCCACCCTTTTCCCCAGTCGCCGGGCCATCTCCACACACTCTACCATCGAGATGTCGCGGATGGGCACGAAGGGGACGACATCGGTGGCCCCAATGCGGGGATGCTCTCCGGTGTGCTCATCCAAATTGATGAGCTGTGCTGCTTTGGCGATGGATTGAAATGCCGCTTCCTCTACGCCTTCAGGCGGTCCGACAAATGTGACGACGGTCCGGTTATGGTCCATGTCTGAATGACGATCGAGGACATGGATTCCCGGAACCGCGGAGATGACTTGCAGAATGGCGTCCACGACTTCCGGTCGGCGGGCTTCAGAGAAATTGGGAATGCATTCAACCAATGGCATGGACATGGCGACCTCTCAGGAAAAGGATATGGCTATTATCAGTATTTGAACTTGGTCTGTCAAGTTATAATAATATCAGGTCTTTGATCGACTTAGAGAATACAAATGGAGGGAAAATGTGCGGACGATTTACCCTCATACTGGATCCTGGGGATCTACAGGATGAACTTGATCTGGGCGGATTCCCTGAGAATTACGCTCCCCGCTACAACATCGCACCCACCCAGCCGGTTGCGGTGGTCAGGGACGCGAAAGAACGCCAGGTGGAAATGTTCCGCTGGGGTTTGATCCCTTCCTGGGCGAAAGACATGGCCATCGGGAATAAACTCATCAACGCCAGGTCGGAAACTCTCCAGGAGAAACCCTCTTTTCGAAGCCCGTTTTCAAAGCGCAGGAACCTGATTCTATCCAGTGGTTTCTATGAATGGCGGAAGATCGGCCAGGCGGACAGGCAGGGAAAAGAACCCTTGTTCATCCATCTCAAGGATGCCCGGGCGTTCGCATTCGCCGGCTTGTGGGAGGAATGGCTCTCCCCGGAAGGCGAGCGCATCCATTCGACCACCATCATCACCTGTCCGGCTAATTCGCTCATATCAGATTTTCACGATCGGATGCCGGTGATACTGGATAAAAAGAATATGTGGGAATGGATCAACCCGAATAACACCCTGCCTGCGCTGCAACAGCTATTGATTCCTTTCCCATCAGACCAGATGGATTATCATCCCGTCAGCCCGGAGGTCAACAGTCCACGCACTGACCGACCAGATCTGATCGACCCGGTCCGAAAATTGTTCTAGCCTGTTCCGAGTAATTTCCTTGACCGTTGGGAAGGGAAATGGTAGAATGTTCTCCGTTGCCCCCATGGTCTAGCGGTTAGGACACGGCCCTTTCAAGGCCATAACAGGAGTTCGAGTCTCCTTGGGGGCACCAAATAAATGACCGGTTGAAAGACGGTCATTTTACTTTAAGCATAACAAGAGTCCCCGAAAGGGGATGGTATTCGAGTCTCCTTCGCCAAAGGCGCGCACCGCGGGGGGCACCAAAAAAATGACCGGTTGAAAGACGGTCATTTTGCTTTAAGCATAACTGGACCTGCGGAATCGATCCTCGATGGCACAAACGAGAGACTGGTTGAAAGACAGTCTCTTTTTATTTTGCATAACTGGACCTACGGGAGCCATCCTCGCCGAAGGCGCACACCGCGTGGGTGAACATCTAAAATGACCGGTTGAAAGACGGTCATTTTAATTTTAGCATAACTGGACCTGCGAGAGCCAGCCAACCAGCTTAGTCGTAGGATGGGTTGAACGCGCAGCGTGAAACCCATCACAACACATTACGGATGGGTTCACGCAAGTACTTCCATTAATACTGTTATTTGCTTGTGCTCAAAATGGATCAATACTAGAATAATATAGTTGTTGAACAGGGATTGTCGGATTACTCAAATATCTAATCCGAAATGATTTCTGATTTCCCGGGTGGATATAGAAGAACAACATAATCAGGTTGGGGATGAAAACAATGAAGCCAGATCAGCAAATCAACACTCATTCATCGCGTCACTTCGACTGGCGGGCTGCCAGGATTCTCGTCGTTTCATTTCTCATGGTCACCGGTCTGACACTTAGATTTGCCCGGGCGGTTCAGGCTGCGCCATTGCCGGCCATCATTCCGGTCAACACCACCGCGGATGAATTTAACACCGGGACTGGCTGCTCCCTCCGCGAAGCGATTCAGGCGGCTAACACCAACACAGCGTTTGGCGGTTGCCCGGCGGGGAGTGGAGCAGACGTGATCATACTGCCCGCAGGCGTGTATCAGTTGACCATCCCCAATGGATCGGGTTCCCCCAGCAATGAGGATGCCAATGCCAGCGGTGACTTGGATATTCATGATTCCCTGACCATCACGGGGGCAGGTTCCGGATCCACCTTTATTCAGGCAGGCAGCAATACCACCAACGGTATTGACAAGGTCTTTGGCGTCAATCCGACCTGTATGGATGGGGTCAATGTGACCATCCAGGATGTCACCATTCGTTATGGCTATAATTCCCAGCCGCATGATTGGGTCTACTTCAGCCACACCGGTGGTGGATTGGATTTTTGTTCCGATCGTTTGGGCGACTTCACCCTCGAAAATGTGGTCGTCTCCGACAATACCAATGTCAATGGTTACGGCGGCGGCCTGAACGTGGATACGGTCGGGAATTATATCGGGACGATCACTATCTCCAATTCTACCTTTGCTAACAACATTACCATGACCACCACAGGTTTTGCCAACGGAGCGGGCGTCCACATTCTTTCTGATTATCCCAGAGTGGTCATCAGCAACTGCTCATTTATAGACAATAGCGTGAACCCTGACAGTCAAGGCGGTGGCGGGGCGCTTTACTACTATCCACGATTTGGAGGCAGCCTGTCAATCACGAACTCCTTATTTGAAGGAAATGTGGCCGCCGGTGATGGCGGCGCAGTCTATGTGCATATTACCGGGACATAACGCGGCATCGATCACAGATTCTGAAATCCGGAACAACAGTGCCAGAAGAGGTGGCGGATTGTTCCTGGCAAGCGACACTGCCAAAACTGCCATACTTTCCAGGTTAGCGATCACAGGGAATGCATCCACTTATCAAGGCGGAGGGATCTTTGTCATCGGTCCGAACCTTACACTGGATTATTCTCGTATTGTCAATAATACTGCCTCCGCAGGTACCGGTATATATAGGCTGACGACCACCGGGACAACCACAGCGATCAATAACTGGTGGGGATGCAGTACCGGGCCGGGCACGGGTCTCTGCGATACGGCAGTTACTGTCGATGGGATGCTTGATTACGATCCCTGGCTGCGCGTTCGGTTAAGCTCCAGCTCAGTCACCTCCCTGTTGACCAACCAGTCGAGTACATTGACAGCAAGCTTCCTGACAAATTCAGATGGCGAGACTATCTCGGCTGCGAATTTGCCGCGTGTGATCGGCCAGGGGGTGACCTGGGGCAACTCCAAACCCTTGCTCGGGTCACTCTCCAGCGGACAGACCACCATCCAGTCTGACGGGACAGCCACGGCAAATTTCCGGGCGACCAATCCTTCCTCGGATACCCTCACCTTGTATGCTCAGGTGGATCACGATAATACTGCTCCAACCAGTTCCAACATTCTGAATCCAATCTCCATCCTCAAGGCGAATACATCCACTACGATAGTGTCTGATGATCCTGATCCTTCCGAGCCTGATGATTTGGTGACTGTGGAGGTCAGTGTCACCGGCAGCTATGGGAATACTCCAACCGCCCCAACCGGGAACATCATCGTGAGTGATGGAATTGATTCCTGCACCATCACATTGCCTGATGCCTCTTGCAGCCTGACATTGACCACACCTGGAAATAGAACCCTCACGGCAACTTATGCTGGTGATGCCAGTTTCTACGGCAGCACTTCACTAGGGGTGTCTCATACGGTGGATGGTCCACCCAGGGTAACAAATGTCAGTTCGACGATACTGAACGACGCTTACTCAGTCAGTACTGAGATTCCTGTGGCAGTTACTTTCAGCGAACCGGTGCACATCACCGGCATGCCGAAATTAACTCTCGGAAACCGGGTCCACCAGACAGATTGGCTGACTATACCAGCGGCAGTGATACAAGCATCTTGATATTTATTTACACAGTTCAGAATGGAGACACCTCTGCAGACCTCGATTACGCGGCCACAAATTCGCTGGCCCTCAATGGTGGGACTATCCAGGATGCGACCAGCAATGATGCGATCTTGACTTTGCCTGAACCAGGAGAAGTAGGATCACTTGGATATAACAAAACGATTGTGATTGATACCACCGCCCCAGAAAGTCAGATCGATTCACAACCGCACCGAAAGCCAGGTCATCAGCACCAGCGCTGACTTCACCTTCTCCGGCAGCGATATTGGGGGATCGGGGGTGGCCGGATTCGAATGCAAGTTGGGCGACGATGACTTTGCTGCCTGTACCAGTCCAAAATCCTTCAGCGGACTTTCCGGGGGCAGCCATATTTTTCCATGTGCAAGCGGTGGATGAAGCCGGAAATGTCGATGCTTCCCGGCAGCCTACACCTGGAACGTGGATCTGATGCCGCCGGATACAACGATCACCAGCTTTCCGACCAATCCAATTTCATCAAACAGCGCCAGCTTTTCCTTTTTAGGAGATGACCTCGGTGGTTCTGGTTTGGCGGCTTTCGATTGTCAGTTGGACGGAGGAGGTTACTCAGATTGCACCAGCCCACAATCCTACACCGGCCTTGCCGAAGGATCTCATACCGTCCAGATCAGTGCAGTTGACGCGGTTGGGAATGTTGATCCAACTCCTTCATCCTACACCTGGGTAGTGGATACGGTTGCGCCCGATACCTCTATTACAAATTACCCGTCCGATCCATCTTCATTGACCAGCGCCGTTTTTGATTTCACAGGAAGTGATTCGGGCGGCACAGGCGTGACGGGATTCGAATATCGTGGATGGCAGCGGCTTCGCAGCCTGCTCCAGCCCGAAATCTTACACCGGATTGGATGATGACGCTCATACATTCGAAGTACGTTCGGTGGATTTGACCAGTAACGAAGACCCCACTCCCGCGTCCTATACCTGGACTGTGGACCATGGTCAACCCGACTGTGCACATGAGCTCAGCAGCGCCAAACCCGACCAACACTTCGCCGCTGTCGGTAACTGTCCAATTCAGCAAATCTGTGATTGAATTCATTGAAGCAGATATCACGTCAAGTAATGGCATGATCAGTAACTTTATTAGTGTGGACGGTGATACCTACATCTTTGATCTGAACCCAATTGGGCAGGGCGTCGTAACGGCGGAGATCGCAGCCGGCGTGGCAGAGGATCTGGCCGGCAATGGGAATACCGGTTCGTCAACATTTAGTCGTACATTCGATTCGGTCGGTCCAACAGTAACGATCAGCCAGGCGATGACACAAGCCGATCCCACCAATGTCAGCCCGGTCAACTTTACGGTGGTTTTCAGCGAACCCGTGGACGGTTTTACATCCGGTGAAGTCACCCTGGGCGGCACCGCCCTTCCAACAACCAGCATAGTGACCGAGATCTCGCCGATGGATCGCACTACCTACAAGGTCGAAGTCAGCGGTATGACACAGGGAGGAACCGTGACTGCAGCCGTTGGCGGGGGTGTCGCGAACGATGTCGCCGCTAATGCGAACATGGCTTCCACGAGCTATGATAATACGGTCACATTTACTTTAGATACGGTAACAGGATTGACTTCAGATATTTAATCCTGCCATCCTGGGCCAGACTGTGACCTTTACAGCCACGGTAACATCGGACGGTGGAATTCCCTCCGGTGATGTGGAATTTCGCGAGGGCGCCGTTGTTCTCGGCTCGGTGTCATTGTTGAGTGGATCAGCGTCTTTCAGTACTTCTGCCCTCGGATTGGGTACACATGACATCACTGCATTCTTTCTTGGAAGCGGCTATGATGATCCAAGTAATTCTTCGCCAATATCCCAACAAATCCAAAAAGCCAATACAGCCACCACGCTGGTCACCAGCGCCTCACCATCAAGCGTGGGGAACTCCGGTTACCTTTACCGCCACAGTAGTAGTGATCTTACCCGGGGTCGGGACTCCGACAGGTAATGTGGAATTTAGCGATGGGGGAGTCAATCTGGGAACAGGGTCATTGGGTGTTGGTGGACAGGCAACCCTCACAACTACCTTACTCTCCACCGGCGCACACACGATCTCGGCGACGTATGTCGGGGATGCCAATTTTGATGGCAGCACAGCACCTGGCATTACACAGGTCGTGGAAGGTCCTCCGAGTGTAACCATGATCGACAGTAATGCAGATACTGGCGACGGTCAAATTCTTGAGGACGAGTACACTCTGGCTGCGATCACTCAACTCAGGGTGGTATTCAATAAGACCATGAATGCAGATACCGCCTCAGATCTGGGCGATGCTACAAATCCATTGAATTACAGCCTGATGAGGGATGGAACGGTTTTAGTCACCTTAAACAATTATTTCGTCATCAACCCCTGCCAGTTTTGATTTGACTGTCAATGATAGCGTGGCATTACCAAATGGCAGGTATACATTAACGGTGAATGGCAAAATCGAAGACACGCTCGGTGTGCCGATCGGTACGGAATTCGTCAGGAATTTTAATATCGACACCCTCGCACCGGTGGTGTCGATCGTAACCACAGACAGCCAGGACACCCTATCCGGAACCGGCACGATCTATCAGACATTCTCAGAGATCTGGGTGAGATTTAACGAAGACGCCGCTGATCCTGCCGACGACTCTACTCTGGACGATGTGACCAACCCGGCCAATTACCTCCTGGTTCGCCCTGGTGTGAATGCCCAGTTTAAATCATCATCCTGCCAGGCCGGGCCTGGTGGAGATGATGTGATGGTGCCAACCGGTCCGGTAACCTATGAAAATGGAGGAGGCGCCGGCCCGTTTATAGCCAAAATCCGATTCAATAATGGTGCCAATCTTCCGAACGGTACCTATAAGCTTTTCATTTGTGGGACGACTTCGATCACAGATTTGGCCGGCAATCATCTCAATGGAGGAGCTGACCATCAGCTTACTTTCACTGTCCTGCTGAGAAGCGGAAAAGCAAATCCTGCCACCGGTTTTAAAGCCGGGGTCATTACGGCGCTTCCTGAGCAACCCGCTGAGAAAGCTTACACACAACAAGACAGTCTGTGGATGGAAATACCCTCATTGGGTGTCGAATTTGACATCACCGGCGTGCCTCTCCTGACGCAAGGCTGGGACCTTACCTGGCTAAACCGACATGTGGGCTGGCTGGAAGGTACCGCGTTTCCCACCTGGAATGGCAATACTGTATTGACCGCCCATGCTTACACATCGGATGGTTTGCCGGGACCGTTTGCCCAACTCAAGGACCTATCTTATGGGGATACCTTCTTGATCCATCTGGACGGTCAGGCATATACTTACACCGTCCAAAGCAAATCATTGGTGAAAGCCACTGATACCAGTCTGCTGAACAAGCACGAAGAGAAGGATTGGGTGACTTTGATCACCTGCCACCAGTTTGATGAAAAGAGTAAAGCTTATCTATACCGGTGGGTTGTACGTGCCGTCCTCTCGAATGTGACGAGCGAAGAATAACTGCAAAAACAATCAAGTACGGATAAAACATAATGCCATCCAATCACTGGATGGCATTATTAACTATCATCTTATAATGCTCTTAGTGCATCAACTTCGGGCGGATGCTTTCAGCCCACTGGTGGATGGCATCCCAATTACGGTGATCGCCTTCCGCCCAGACGCCCATGGCGACACTCATCTTGAACTTGATCCGGTCGCCAAATGATTTCATCTTGCCAATATCCATCGATCCGGCAAAGAGGCCTTCGCTGACCGGGCGTACAATGCTTCTGACCGGCGCCATCCAGGTGGCGACATGATCGCGATAATTCCCCTTCGCCATCGCCAGGGTCATGCAGACCAGGAAGGCCGCGAATGGCTTCTGTGATAGATTGGACTTATTAGTCTGAACGAATTTCAGCGCCTCGGGCAGCCATTGTCCGCCCTGGATCGCACTGCCAGCCACCACAGCCGAATACTGGTTGAGGTCTTTGACATCAGACATGGGGAGGAGGTCTACGGCTGCTCCACCCTTGGTCAAAGTTTTTGCGATGGCTTCCGCCACACCGGCGGTAGCGCCAGTCCGGCTGGCATACGTTACAAGGATCTTTTCGGTCATGGATGTCCCTTTCCTGAATGGTTCCATTATATACGGATTGTTCCGATAGACAGACAACATTGGATGATATACAGGTGTATCTAAAATATTGAAACCCGCTACAATAAGAATAGTGGCGGAATTGGATGATGTGGGATTGGTTTCAAATATTGTCCGGGGCGATCAGCAGGCATTTCTGATGCTATATGATCGCCACGCGAGTCATGTGTATGCGCTGACCTTACGGATATTGCATGACGCCAACCTTGCGGAAGAGGTCACCCAGGATACCTTTTTAAAACTCTGGGATCATTCAAAACAGTACGTATCAGAACGCGGAACCTTACTGGTGTGGTTACTGACCATCGCCCGTCGGACTGCGCTTGACCGCATCCGCATGGAAGGGAGACGGCCTACCCTCTCCGGTCCGACCGATCCAAACGAAGCATGGCAGTCCCTTCCTGAGGCCGGATCCACATCGGATGAGAGCAGGTGGCGGACGATGTATATGACCGTCGAGGGGCTGCCATCCGACCAACGACAGGTCATAGACCTGGCGTATTACCAGGGGATGAGTTAGAGCGAGATCGCCACCACCCTGGGTTGGCCTTTAGGCACGGTCAAGACCCGGCTGCGCTCGGCGCTTGAACAATTACGACGTATCTGGGAAGATCGGTAAATCCGATTGCCCGGTTTTTGACGTAGGTATCAATAGAGAAAATGTATATGGAATCAGAACAACATTACCTGGATGATATTACCGGCTTATGCAATCGGAGCATTGGATGCGGATACGCAGAATTTGCTCGAATCGCATATAAATACTTGCGAGCTCTGTCAGAGCGAGTTGGCCGCGTATCATTCCGTCAGCAACGACTTATTGACCGCCTTGCCTCCGGTTGCGCCACCGCATCAGTTGCGTCGAAATCTGCAAAAGCAACTATCTGGTGTGTCTAAACCAGGGCCATTCAGATTAAATTTCTCAATTCCAAAATTCGCCTTCGGCTTGCTGGTTGTCCTGTTGTTGGGATTGAATCTCTTATCATTATTACAGATCCAATCCCTAAAGCAGGACCAGGAGACCATGCGAACCCAACTTGAAAACGGCAAGCTGGTGCTTGCCATGCTTTCCTATCCGGAAACCAATACAATTCCGATCACTGATGCCAGGATCGCCGGATCGATCCTTGTGGACAAAGACCGGAATGCAGCTGTGATCCTCACCTGGGATATGCCGAAACTTGATCCCACTCAGACATATCAGATCTGGCTGATTACTCCAGATGGAAAGCGGACCAGCGGCGGAATCTTTAATGCGGATCCGGTCTCTCCATTTACATCATCACCTGTATCGTACCGGATAGTTTAGCCCAATATTCTGGGCTGGGTGTCACCATTGAACCGGCTGGAGGAAGTCCGCAACCAACCGGGGATCGAGTTTTCAAAATAGATTTCTAACCTCAGCTAACCAAATTAAGTCCCGCCAGATGGCGGGATTTTTCTAATCCAGTCTTAATCTGAAAACAAATCCAAGTGTTTCCTTCAGGGCGTACCTACTAATGAAGGGCGAGACAATCCCTTCAAAGGAGAAAAAATGAAAAAGATAAGTTTATTGGTATCACTGGTAACGGCAATCGTGTTGATTGCTGCGGCTTGCAACCCGTATTCCGCTCCAGTTGTCAAACCGAGCATAGTCCCTCCGACGGTGGCTGCCAAAGTTCCGGTGACAGGGGTTTCCGTCGATACTCAGGTCATGGTCGGTATGGATGCGAATTTGGGCTCCTTCCTCGTCGATTCGAAAGGGATGAGTTTGTATCTCTTTACGAAGGACACCCCCAATGTCAGCAATTGTTATGAAAAATGTGCCACTGCCTGGCCGCCATTACTCACCACTGGTAAGCCGGTTGCGGGAAAGGATGTGGATTCATCCAAGCTTGGCACAACCAAGCGGACGGATGGAACCATGCAGGTAACCTACAATGGCTGGCCGCTCTATTACTACGTGAAAGATATGAAGGCTGGTGATGTCATCGGTCAGGATGTCGGTCAGGTCTGGTATGTCATTTCCCCATCAGGCGAGCAGGTCATGCCTCAGGCGGCTCCGATGCCGGTTGAAGTCTACTGCGACGATTATGATCGGTAAGGATGCCAAATTGGGTGATTTCCTGGTCGATGCCAAGGGGATGTCCCTATACCTGTATACCAAGGACACCCCGAACACCAGTGTTTGTTATGATAAGTGTGCTACCGCCTGGCCGCCTTTGTTGACCGAGGGAACACCTGCAGTTGGTGAAGGTATTGACGCTGCAAAACTGGGAACCACAACCAGAACTGACGGTACCAAGCAGGTCACATTCAATGGCTGGCCGCTCTACTACTACATCAAAGATACGAAAGCTGGTGATGTGGTTGGCCAGGGCGTGGGAACTGTCTGGTATCTGCTTAACCCTGCCGGAGAGATGATCCCTGCCAGTTAGTCAATGGTTAATATTTATATATGCCTTTGGAATCAGGTCAAAAATAAGGCATAATACAATGTATAAGAGGAGGTCGTAGGGTTAATCCCTTCGACCTCCTCTGCGGTTAATTATTCGACATGGCTGATCACAAATTATCTGGCTCACCTTACTTGCAAAGACACTCGACTATTCAATATTGACTTTACGAAACTTGTTTAATTTCCACAGGATCTTTCAAACGGGTAATGATGAGAATACACACAATTAGCAACCCAACCCCTAATAGCAGGGATGGGGTAAACGAGCCGTCTTTTGTTTTAAGCGCTTCCATGATGAATACGAAGACCACCGCGATCTGACCGAACATCTGTAATATCCCGTTGGATGTGCCTTCCGGGGTGGGATGGGTGATCTCCGCCGCATACTGCATACCGATGGGACTGGTGCTGACCAGGAAGAATCCCAACGTAAATCCGGAAAGTAACAACAGCCAGAACTCTTTCGCGAAGGTCAGGCCGATCAAACCCGGGATGGAGAGGGAAATGCCCAGCATCAGGAATTTGACCCGTTTTTTCTGCTTGTCCGAGAATGGCGGTAGGATCACCGCGCCTAATATCCCACCCACCAACAATACCGCGCCGAGAGTACCCGCCTCGGTCGGAGAAAATCCACGCGGACGAATGATATTTTCCACCCAGGTGGTGATTCCATTGAATAATCCAAGTCCGATAAAAATAACTCCCAGGAATAACCAGAAATCCCGGATCTGAAATGCATGCTTGAGCCCCGCCAGCATTAATGCGCGGACTTCCATCCCCGGAGGGCAGGGTGGAGTGGCCGGTTTTTCTCTGGACAAGAAAATGAAAAGAACGGCGGAGAACGCAGCGACACATCCATAGACCAGCTGCACCTGTGGAATGGTGTATGTTTCGATCAGAATGGGCGTCAGCACCATACCGATGGCTGTTCCCACCAGGCTGGATAAAGTAACAAGACCTACCGCAGTAGCCCGCTCCTGTACGCCAAACCATTTGGCAGGCACCGTCGTCCACGAATTGAGCAAAAATGGCTGAGCGATGGCCAATCCGATGGTGCTGATCATGACCAGCGTGTAATCAGAGCCGGCAATTCCGCGCAGGATCCCGAATATGCCCATCAGGATGGCGCCCAGACTTACGGTCTTGTGAAAACCAAAACTATCGATCGCCCAGGAGACAGGTATGGCGAGTGGGACGAATGCGATCATGAACAGCATCGACAGAAAATCCGATCTGTAAATCACTCACACCATAATATTTAGCTGCTACACCGGTAATGGGTGCGTACGAGATCCAGAGAATCTGGATCGTAAGGTTGATGAACATGAAAACACTAAGAACAACCCAGCGGTATCCATATAACCGTATCTTGTTGGCTTCCATCGTTGACTCCCTGGCTAGTGATGTGGACTGGTGTTCAGCTAACGGTAGAGGTCGTACGTTTGTTTATAGATCTTCAGGAAAAAGAATACCGCTCATTATAAACCTGTCGGGTTAAATTCTGTCGGTGAATTCCGTCATGATGGTGCACCCATTGAGGAATGTCATTGAAGTGGATCTTACCCGGTGCAACGTACGCGCTGATAACGGCTCAACGCGTATAAGCCTGGATGTGATCCTGGATTTGGGCAAACTCCATTTTCAAGATGGCAACAAGGTTCTGACGCAAAATGCTGATCAAGAGCTCTAAGAATGGTCCCTAGGCTTACATCTATGAATAGTCACCTAGATTGTGCAAAAAACAAATGGCTATCGGACGGTGATCTGGGTCAGCGACTGGCTGGATTGTCCATCCATATCCCTGACCAAGAAACCGATCACATATTCGCCAGGCGCCGCAGGCACTTCTTCCCATGTGAACATAGCCTGACCGAAGACGAAAGTACTCCCTTCCTCCGTGACTGGATCCTGTAAATTTCCACTCGGATCAATATCGGTCCACTTTTGTTGAATGGTGAATGCATCACCCTGCGATGGATAGATCTCAGCGGGTGCGCCTTGACCATTCTGGTCTGTAAAGCCAAATACCTGCCTCAAGCTACCCTCACTAAAGTACAACCTGGCGTGTCGTTGTTCCCCGCTATCCGCAAATGTATACATCCCATCCAGGGTATAGACGGCTTCCTTACTGGTTGCCCCATACGATACTGGGTTCAACAGCACTGCTTCAGATGTGGTGCCGTCGCTGATCTCAAATACGGTTGGTTCCCAGATGACAGAAAGGTCAAAAGCAGATCCCTGCGGCCAGATCGGATAGAAGACGCCATTGGCTTCCCGAGTATCCTCGCTCTCCAGATAGTCTGTATCCAGGGCGAGGATCGAATTACTGTTCTGATCGTAAAACGCAACGTAGAGATATACATATCCGATTTGATCCCCCAGTATCGTAGCGGTCAATTTCACGGGTAAATCCATCGAAGTCTCGTTGGATGATAATGTGATGGGAGATATTTCTATGGCGCCAGATCCAGGTCCCCTTACAGTCAACCCTGAGGATGGTTCCACCGGAACCATATCGGTCATCTCAAACTGGCGATTTGTATAGTGGAAAGCCAGAAAATCATCCCAGACGGAAATTTGGGAGAATCGATTAGCGACTTTCGTATACGAGGCAGCGCCGGCGATCTTATTTCCATACAACGCGGAATTCGGGAAGTAGATCGAGATACCGGTCGACCCTGGCTTGCGCCGGCCGTGTTTCTCCACAACCACACTATTGTTGATCGCCTGAATGACCCGATCCGCTGCGTTGATGACCGCCTGGTTCGAATTCTCATTGATCAATAATTGGGCAAAATTCCCCAGATCGATGTAGGAGGGTGGAACTTCGCTTCCCCAAACGCTGGTATACGATTGGGCATAATTCCTGGCGCGTGCCACAAAGTTCTGTTGTTCTCCCTGAAGTTCGTACGCCAGTTGATTAACCTGCTGATTGAGGTCGGGAACCTGAGATAGATCCACCGCCGTGAGGGTGATGTCGCGCTCGAGTTGTTCGCGAATTTGCGCGGCAGACATGACCACCCCGCCTCCGAATATACTGCTCATCGGGGAGCTTTGTCCGAGAAAGTCCGCTCTGGCCCGGTCATCCAACAGGCGTTGATCCTCGCTGACATAGCTATCCACGATCAATCTACCCAACTCGGAGCCGTCAATACCCGGATTGGTTACCAGGTTCTCCAGGAAGCTGGTGTAAGCCCAGCCGATACCAGGCTCCGTTTCCTGTGAGGCCACGGCATAGTGTGCGTAGGGTTCCAGAGCGGTCAAGACCTCCAAATCGCTCATCAGGCATGCATCCAACCCGATCATTTCAAATTTGCCGATACCGGTTTCTTTCACAATACTATTAAGCGCTTTGTCCAATTCCATGAGGAAGATATTGTCACCGATGGCCGAAGCGATCGGGACATTCGCCGAATCTTTTGCCCGAACGGATGAATCACTCCATCCGCCCGGCCAACCCAACCCGTGATCGGAAAGGATCAGCACATATTTATCCGCAGGGTATTGATCCACCGCCCAACTGACGAAATCCACCAGGGTGTTGCCATCTGCCATGTTGACCTCACCCAGGTCATCGAGGACGGGGGAGGTAAGTCTCAGAAGGTCATTATCTCTTTCGATAAAATACCGGCGCGCAGTCGACCAGTTTCCATCTCCTGAATATCCACCATCATACCGATCTGTTTGGCTGACGATCTGCACCTGGTCGGTCGAGCCAACTTTCTCCACCTCGTTGAGATCCATCATGATATCCTGCTCCAGGATCTTGTCGTCCGCATCCTGATAGAGCATGATCAGCCATTTTTGCCCGGAAACGTTGGTGGAAGGTCTTTTTGTGGCAGCCGGTTTGAGGGTAGGTTGTACCTGAAAATCAGTTGAAGGCGCCTGGTTGAACGATTCCTGGGTGGGTTCACCCTGGATGAAACCCGGTGTTTCGGTGGAGGGTTCGCCCCCGGTGAACATCCGGAATATGAAATACAGGATGATAATTGCTATCACTCCCCAGATCGGCAACCGCATCCCCCGGCCTGAACCTCCTCCGCTAGGCATCTGATAATTTCCACCGCCAGAGGAAGAGTCTCCTCCCCCGAAAGAGGATCCACCACCGCGATCCTGGTCATCCCTTCCTCGGGAAGGCGCTTCTGCTCTCCGCGGGGATACAGGCCTCCCATCACCCGATTGGCGTCTGCGTTTGGCTTCCACTTCTTCCCGATCTTGTTGCCGATAATAATTCCCAATTGCCTCCGGAAAGAGTACAGGATACGCCTGGGCTTGATCATTGGAGATTTCTGGTTGCAATATTAATTCATGGAGGAAAGGATTTTTCATTTTTTACCAACCCCTATATATTGGATGTCTTTATTAATCAGAATAAGGTGAATTAGCGATGAGTACAAGCCAATGCAAAACCGGTATTGGTTAATGAAAAACAGAACCGATTTGATCGGTTCTGTTTGGGTCGTCCGTTAGCGGAGAGGGTGGGATTCGAACCCACGATACCTTGCGATATACCCGCTTTCCAAGCGAGCGCACTCGGCCAGACTATGCGACCTCTCCTTCTTGTTGCGCGGGCTATTATACCATAACCTTGTTTCAGTGGATCAAGTTAAATGAAATTCGCCCAGTTCTTTTTTGAATCCCTGAATGGCTTCGATCGGTGTCGGATCCACTTCGTAGGACAGCGCCAGATAATAGGAAGCGTAGTCGCCGAAATTCAGTCCATTCCAGATCACCTCGATGGGAGTCTCGCCTCTTATGGAGAGGGAATCGGTCACAAAACCCTGGACCATCAAGTGTTTTTGCAGGAGCTGGGAACGTTTCTGGTTACGGGGATGATCCAATTTTGAACTCAGGAAGAGGACGAATGTCGAGCAGATCGAAGCATCCGGAAATTGCGAGCCGGCAATAGTGTTATGGCAAGCTTCGGGCAGGACATCATAGGCAGCCCAAACCTTGGCCAATTCATTTAATTGCCCCTTCCACCTGCGTGAGAGCGGCGCGAGATATCCTGAACCCATAATGGTCACGCTCCGGCCAACCATCTGCCCTGCCAGTCTCTTAGCCGGGTTCTGGTGGACAGGTACACTCGGCGCCAGGAATGCCTGCTGAGCGCGCATCGATTCGACAGCGGTATTAATTTCTTTGCTCTGGTCTGGAATCAGGTGATGATGGGCGAGGATTGCCAACACATTCGCGAAGGAGAAACCGACCGCCGCGCGGGGTTGACCTTTGTGCACGAAGGTGAGTACCGGCGCACCATGACTCCAGACAAATTTGCTTGAGCTGCCCGCCTGTGGTCACACCGATCAGGTGCGCACCGATCTTCCTCACCTGCGATACCACCGAAAGCGTTTCTTCCGTGCCACCCGAGTGCGAGGAAGCGATCACAAGGGTATGACGGGCATCCACCCATCCGGGCAGATCGTATTCCCGCAGAACCTGGACCGGTACCTTGCAGAAGGGTTGAACATAAGCGGCAGCCAGGTCACCCGCGATGGCGGATCCACCCATTCCGGTGATCAAAACCTGTCGGATTTCCGGAAAGGGTTGGAATTGCTGAACCTGGCGGGAAGCGTCCCGCCAGCCGGTTTCCAATTGATCAGGCAATGTGGTGATGTCGTGGAGCATGTCAGCCGGATCAAATTGAAGATAATTGGATACATCGTCTAAATTCATATGTCCTCCCGTGGATTATGGCTTTTGCGACTCGATGAGCCGGTATATTTCTTTCTTAGGATGACCGGATGCCTGGGCGATCTTTCCGGCCAGGGTGGATGGCTTTTCGCCTTCCGCCAATCCTGCCTTGATTGCATGCCAGAATACTTTCTATTGACCATGCTATTGGTTCGTGATTACCCTCGATCACCAGGGTAAATTCTCCCATAGGCGGGTTGTTTTTGAAATGTTGCAGGGCTTCTAGCAATGGTAAACGGATGACCTCCTCAAAGAGTTTGGTCAATTCCCGGCATACGGCGATATCGCGATTTCCCCAGACAGTGAGCAGGTCTTCCAACGCGGAGATGATCCGATGGGGGTCTCCAACAGGATGATGGTCGAGCGGATATCCCGGTGCTTTTCAAGAAACAATCGCCTTTCAGACGATTTGTGAGGAAGGTAGCCCAGGTACGTGAATTCATCTGCCGGAAGGCCAGACACACTCAGTGCGGTGATCGGAGATGATGGGCCTGGGATGGGCACCACTTTTATGCCTGCTTCAATTGCGGCTTTGACCAGGTGAAATCCAGGGTCGTTGATGACAGGAGTTCCTGCATCAGATACGATCGCGATATTCTTTTCTTCCAGCAAATCCAGCAGATGCTGGACGTTTTTCTTTTCGTTAATATTGTGATTGCTGATCAAACGGGTGTGGATATCAAAGTGGGTGAGGAGCGCGCGGGTGGTTCGGGTATCTTCAGCGGCAATCAGGTCCACTTGTTGGAGTATCTTGATCGCCCGCAGGGTTATGTCTTCCAGGTTTCCAATGGGGGTGGCGACCAGATACAGGGTTCCCATTACTCAGCGCCCCAGGTTTGGATCTCCAAAGTAAGGGAAGAGTTCGTATTGAAGCCGAGGAATTGGATCGTACTGATCTGGTTGCGACTGTTTCGGGCGCAAAAATAGGCGTAGAGGTTGCTGTCTGTCAGGGTAAAACCATTACCTGTGAATGTCTGATTCTTACAGGTGTAGTAATCCGGCGGATTGCTCAGGATAGGTGAGAAGGAGGCAGAATTCGTCGCGGAGACTTCAGCGCCGTTGAAAGAGACATCCAGGTTGTAATCATCGGATGTGCTTCCGTTGGAGAGGTTCACTGATTGTCCGTTCGTCAGGACAACCACGCCCGAGTAGACTATTCCGGGTTGGATTGCCGTCGCGGAAGGCTGTGGAGTGGGTGTGCCACGTGGTTGGACGATAATCTTCACCCAGAAGGGTGACTTTCCAGTCGGTCCGATGCCAAACAGAATTCCCTTATCATTTTGGAGCATCCAATTGGATTGAAATGTTCCGCTGGTGGATGGCGCGGTCATATCCAGGCTGAGATCGGTGGTCTGTCCGGGTGGAACGGCCTGGGGCAGCGGATAAACATCCACATCTGCCATCCTCTCACCGGATACCCAGACAAGCTGGTAATCCCGCGTCCAGGAGCAGGCGCCGCCATTCTGCAAGCGCCAGGTTTTGGTGAACCCTTCTCCCGCCACGATTATCGAATTGTCCGGGATGGTTACATCGATGGGATTGCCGGGTAAAACCCGGTCGCAGACCTGGGTGGGCACAATCTGGGTGGTGGGTGGCGCTGTGTTGATGGGTTGGGTGGGAAAACCCGGGCCAGGATTAGTGGTGGCCGTCATGCCGGGTGCGAGTGTCTCGACCGGAATTCCAGTCCCGGAAGCTTGCATCGTACTCATCTGTGCGATGATCGTCTCGTAGGCCTGGGTGATATTGGGTGTGGGCGTAATGTTCGAGCGCAGGGGAAAATTGCACCCTGCATTGAAGAAGACTTTGCTCCATCCATTTACGGCTTTATTACTGTATCGGGAAGATTTTTGAGGAAATTGCTACGAAAGTTATTAATAAATTGCAATAAGAAAAGTGGATATGCCCGTTTAGCGATTTGAGGTTGACTTATCGTAAGGAAGAGCGGGAAGTCCGATATAATCACTGGGCACCGGGAGCTAGAAAAAGTAGAAAAAGGCTGATTCTTAATGATAAAGAATCAGCCTTTTCATTGTCTATGGACTTATTGTTTTTTCTCACTCTCTTTATCTTGTTTTTTAACGGCCTCTGAGCGCTTCATTAGAAGTTCCTCCATTTTAGCTTGTACAAGTGGGCTTTCTCCTGTTTCAATGATTACATCTTTATATAATTTCCGCATTTCATTTGTTTTTAGCAATTTTGTGAATTCCTTTTGGAGATCTGGTTCTTTCATAATCTCCATAATCATCGTTCGATAATGAAAATTCCTTTGTTAAGTCTTTCATTAATCGTTCGTGTTCATCTTTTAACGCCTTGGCATATGCAGCTGTAAACTTCTTGTCTCAAAGGCTTTTTTCCAAAAGTCTTTCCCTTTATCTGAGACTAACGTGCTTTCAACCGTTTTGGTTAAGGTTGTATCATTCATGATGAGTTCACTTTTTACACTTTCATCAGTAAGAATATCTTTAATAGCTTTTTTTCCATCGTCTGTTTTTAAAATGTCAACAACCATTT